>NZ_JAHLMF010000012.1 GCF_018919385.1 Geomonas diazotrophica | reverse complement strand
GCCCCGCTGTTGAGCAGCCAGGAGTAGGTGAAGCTACCCGCCGAAGCCGCGTCGGCAGCGACCAGGTCGACGGTTGCGCCCTTGGTCACGGTGATGATCTGGCTGCCGCCGTTTGCTGCCTGGCTGGCAACGGTAGCGATGTCTGCCACCGGGTCAATGCCGATACCGTAGGTGGCCGCGTTGGCCACGGCAGCGGACTCGAGGTAGTTTGCGTACTCGCGACCGGACATGGCCACGGCACCGGTCTTCACAATGCCGGTAGCCGGGTCGATATCGCCGATCTTGTAGTAGATCTTCGCTTCAGCACCGTTGTCGTCCTTCTCGTGCGGGTAGAGAGCATCCGCACGCTGCATCGGTACCGTGTACACATACTCCTCGCCGCCGATGGTTACTTCTTGCTGGAACTCGGTGGTACGCGGCTGCCCCAGCTTGTTGAAGCCTTCGAAGGCGGTACGCAGGTCGCCTTTGTAGGCCTTCACACGATACGGCTCGAGCGGGCGCTCCATCATGTTGCTTTCCATCGCGAAGTTGGTGTTCTCACCCCTGAGGTCGCGGGCGGTATCGCCGTTGGCGTCCAGCACAGGAATCAGCGTGTTCGCGTCTTCAGCCGACCCCTGGGTGAGGAGCGGTGTGGTCGGGTTGTAGGTGCGCCCAGCGGGGATGGCACTACCGGTCATGGTGAAGTCGCCGTTGAAGAAGCCCTGGCCCGAAGCATGGCACTCGTTGCAGGTTTTACCTTTGACGTAGTTGCTCACACCCTGGACGTTGTGGGTGACCATGAACGGGTCGCCTACGAGGGCCAGTTCGGTGCCGGTCCACTTCTTGTCTTCCCTGGAAGTGAGGCTGTTGCGCCAGTTTTTGTAGTCGCGGATCTGGTCCGGTTCGGTGAAGACAACAGCGCCGCTCCAGATGGAAACGTACTTCCAGTAGTTATCGGTTGAGAACTTGCCGTTGCCGGAAGGATCGTACGCCATCATAGACGGCATCCCCGGAGCGCCGAAACCTACGGAAATGACAGAGAGGGCGGACGGACCGAAGTTGAAGCCTTCCTTCAGGTCACGCATGATCCACGGGTCGAAGATCGGCTCGTCGTAGCCCTGGGCGTTGTTCTTGTTAAGGAGCTCGCCAGTGAAGATGTCCCTGTAACCGGTGAGGGATGCCTTGCTGTTGTTCAGCTTGCCGCCCGGGGCGCCGTCGCCGTTGGCGTCGACGCTGGAGGTGTAGTTGTTCCAGATCGCCGCGACGATCGGGTTGGAGAGGTAGATCTTGCGGCGGAACTTCATGCTGGAGTTGGCACCGTTGGAGAAGTTGGCACCATCGCCCAGGTTGGTGGTGAGCGGAAGCTCGAGGTTGCCAAGCTTTTGCCAAACCATGAGCGGTTTCCACTGCTGGAGCTGTCCACCGATGACCTGGGTGCCTGCCGGGATGAAGTCAGCACCATACCCCATGGCCTCGTACATCTGGTTGTACTGCTGACGAGCAGCTTCATTGACCGCGTCCGGAGCCGGATCTTCGAACATGCCGAACATACCCTTGGACAGGTCGGTGCCGATAACGGACGGGAAGCGCATGCCACTGGTTGCATCAAGGGTACGGACCGCCATGGACTTTTTCTGAACGTGGCAGACGGTGCAATCCATGACGTCGAGGTGGTTACCGACGTCCAGCGTAGTTTTGCCCTGACGGGTGAAGTTGCTGTAGTCGGAAACGCCCTGGCCGCCGAAGGTGCCATGGAGTTCCTTGTTGTCGACTATCTGTACGATGTTGGCGGTGAGGCCTGCCGCGGCGTGCTTCACGGTCGGGTTCGGTGCGCCGAAAGTTTCGATGCTCTGGCCGTAGTAATCCTTGCCGGTTACGTGGCAGAACTCGCAGCGTTTGACGGTGTTCCTGGTATCGTGCTTGTCGGGAGTCTCGCCGGCGATCAGGTTGCGGTTTTTCAGCGGCGGTACGCCGTCCTGGATACCTGCCATCATGTCGAAACCGCGGCCGGGGTCGCACTGGCTCTTATGGGTGCTGTCGCCGGTGAAATGGCAACCTGCACAGCCGAAGGCGCCATGAACGTCCTTGCCGTCCTGCCATGCGTCACCACGCTTGAACCACTCGGCACGGGGGAACGGCATGACGGAGAGCTTCATGGTGTTCTGATCCGGAGTCGTGCTGTCGTTGTAGTAGTACAGCGGACCGGTTTTGCCGGCATTGCCGCCGCCCAGGTCAAGGCTCGGGTAATTCGAACTGAAGCCAAGGGAGCTATCCCTGAAGGGGGTCGCGCCCAGCGCCTGCGGCCACGGCAGTTCCGGCATCATGTAGCTCATGTAGTTGTAGCCGGTGATGGCCTGAGAGAAATTACCTGCCGGCGTGAACGGGGCGTTGAGGTCGTAGGCGACCATGCGCTTGCCCAGGGGGCCCATGCCGTGGGCGGGGTCGTAGATCATCGGGGCCGAAGAGAGGAAACCGTTGCTGGTGCCGGTGGTGCCGAACATCTCGGGGAGATTCTTCAGGGTCTTGGTGGCGTGGCACAGCATGCAGTTGTTGGAATCCGGCTGCTTCATGATCCGGGACAGCGCATTGGCGGAAAGGGAAACCATCGCAACGTTGCCGCGCTCGGAGGACATGTTTGCGAAGGACAGGTTGCCGTTCATGCCGTTGTAGCCCATGTAGGTGGGGCTTATCGGAGTCATGTCGAACATGCCTGCGCCTGCGCCAGGAGCGAAGGCGAGGTTGCCGGCCAGGGTCATCACCGAGGCGGAGATATTGTCGTAGCCCTTGAGATGGCAGAAGAGGCAGTCCATCTCCTTGACGTTCGGCATCATCAACTGCCCTTTCTTCAGGTGCATGATGGCGCCGGTGTTGGGGTCTCTCATATCCATATCGGCCGGGACCCAGCCAAGCGGGTTGCCCTGGGCATCGTTAGCGCCGTACACGGGAGGGTTGGCCGGGTTGTTGCCCACGAACACCGGGTAGGCCCAGGGGGCAAAGGTCGGCTGGGAAATCTGCGCACCGGTTGCCGGGTCGTACTTCTCCCACACGGTGGTGGTAATCGGGTTGATCTTCGGCAGGGTCTGGCCGGTCGGGTCCAGCATGGCCTGCTGCCAGTCGGCAAACAGTCTCTGCGGCAAGCGAAGGTCCATCTCGCGGTCACGCTCGTAGAATACGCCGCCGACATGGCAGGTGCCGCACATGGTCGCCTGGTCCCAAAGGGAAAGGTCGACTTTGGGGTAGATCGCGGTGCCATCTGCGGCAGCGCCGCCGTTCAGGAATGCGTCGAAGCTCGGGTAGGTGATGTATTTGTTGTCGCGGTTAAGCTCGTAATCCGCCACCTGGCGGAGAGAGGGGACTCACCACTTGCCGTTGTGGCCGTGAGACTGCAGCCACGGCTTCTGCGGGCTCAGGCCCGTCTGGGTCCCCTTGGGAACCAGGGAGTCGTTGGAACCGTCGCCGATGAACAGACCGCTGGGATCGTTATCCATCCACTCGTTCCAGCCAAGAGCAGAGTGGAAGGCGTGCTTGGAGAGCTGGTCGTAACCGGCGTAGCCGCCGTGGCAGTTGGTGGCGCCGCCACCGGTACAGGTCTGTTTCGGGCTGTACGGCATGCCCTGGTTGTTGACACGGTTCGCCATGACCGGCATAGCGGACTGACCGAACTGCTGCGCCACTTCTTCGTACGTGTACAGCGTTATCGAGTCGTGGGCGGCGGCGAAGGCCATACCTGCACCCATGGCCACGCCAGCGACCGTCGCTATACCCGTCAAAAGCGAACTTTTGCGAGTTCTTTTCATGTTGGGTCTTCCTCCGAATTTAATGGTACTACAGTGCTGTCATGCACCATCGCGGCATGGGGGTGCCGATAGACGGAGCACAACAGCTATTACAAGAGAGCCGTTTCATATTTAGCAAATGCGAGGCCAAGACCATTTCTGCGCAATATAGAAGTATTCAGAAAATGCAATAACAGGTTCGCGGTATCCGGGGCTAACCGCCTGTTATGGCCGCTTTTCTCGAGTCCGCCTCTGCCACAAAAGTTTTTTTACCACCGCCACGTCATCCCAGGCAAAACACCCCAAAACAAGTCGAAAACTAGGTATATCACCCTAGGAGACGGGTCGCCCCTTGCCCTTGAAAGCGAGAAACTGCGCTAGCTAACGCGAGTGATATCGCCCACAATGGGGGATTTGCCACCGCCACGTTCACGCCCCACGCAGAGGGTTAGATGGGGCTTGACTTTGTAAGTTTATTTGCATATACCACAACCAGCATACTATCGTGGCCAGGAGTGTATGGCCTCCCAAGGAGCGTGTCATGAAGAAGGTTTGTCTGCTGTTGTCCGCACTGTTATTGAATGGATGCCTGCACCCCTCTCCCCAGTCCCACCAGGCCGCGCAGGCGGCTCCGGCTGCCAGGCCCTATCTGACCCCCGAACTCGTGGCACAGACCATTACCAAAGGCAAAACCACAAAGGATGAGATCGTGGCCCGGCTCGGGGCGCCCAATTCCGTGTTGAAGAACGAGCGTCTCCCTACCGCGGAGCAGATCGCAAAAGCAAAACAGCCCCTCCCCCCCGTCGCTTACACGGTGGAATTCTGGAACTACTGGAACACCTCGGGTGAGATCGAAAAGGCCATGGTGGCCGGCAGTTCGGCTGAAGTCTATCGGCTCGTAGTGTTCATGGACAAAAACGGTGTGGCGGTTGACTACGCCGGCGAGATGCGCAAAGTAGAATTCACCAAGTAGGCCACCAGGAACTCCCATGCCCGCGACAGACCCCCAGCTATTTGAAACCATCGTAAGTACCCTCTCTGATGGCCTTTACGTCGTGCTGGACAACCTGGTCGTCTTCCTCAACCAACGGTTCGCCGACCTCTTCGGCTACTACGACACTACCGAGACCCTGATTGGCCGCAACCTCTTCACGGATCTCTACCCTGACCCCAGCAGCGTCGACCTCTTCCAGCAGGTGCATCACCAGGTGCTGGCCGGTGCCCCCCCGCGACTGGCCTGGGGGCAGCCCTCCGCCAGGGTCGACGGCACGCCCACCTGGATCGAAGTCGAGATCCGCCGCGTGGAGTTCTCGGGCAAGCCCGCCCTGATAGGGACCTTCCACGATCGCACCGACTGCAAGCTGATCGGGGAGGCGATGCACGCCTCGCAGGAGACCCTGCGCATGCTCCTCGATGCCATGGAGGACCGGGTCTACGTCGTGACGGACGACTACCGCATCATCTACGCCAACAGGAAGATGCAAAACGGTCTCTGCGGCGACATCGCCACCGATCCCTGCTACAAGGTATGCCGCGGCCTCAGCGAGCGCTGCGACGACTGTTCGACCGACGCCGTCTTCACTGATAACCAGCAGATCCACAAGGAGTTCTTCAACGAGATGACCAAACGCTGGTACTCGGTGATCGAACTTCCCATCCGGATGCCCGGGCTCTCCCGTCCGGCAAAGCTGGCGGTCGCGCGTGACGTTACCGAGAAAAAGGAGCACGAGAAGCAGATCCGGGCCCTCACCCACAGCCTCATCTCCGCGCAGGAGAAAGAAAGGCGCTACGTCTCCCGGGAACTGCACGACGACCTTGGGCAGCGGCTCAACGCCATCAAGCTCGGCATCGATACCCTGGAAGAGGACCTTGCCGATGCGCCTGAAGAGCTGACCTGCCGGGTGAAACGTATTTCCGGGATGCTCAGGGACTCTATCCAGGCGGTGCGGGGCATCTCGGGACGGCTGCGTCCGGGTTCGCTGGAGAGGCTCGGACTCGTGGGGGCGATTGAGCATGACTGCGCCGCGATGGCCCCGGAGTACGGGCTGAAAATAGATTTCAGGCCGGCCGGCATGACCGGGGTCAAACTGGAGCCTGAGACGGAAATCAACCTGTACCGCGTCTTCCAGGAGGCGCTTCACAACGTGGTCAAGCACGCCGAGGCCACCGAGGTTACCGTCTGCCTCGTCGCCTCGCACCCCAACATCAGGATGCGCATAGAGGATAACGGCAAGGGTTTCGACCTGAAACAGCGCCAGCGGGACAGGGGGGAAAGGCTGGGGCTGGTGGGGATGACGGAGCGCGTCGACCTGCTAAGCGGCACATTCCAGGTTTCCTCGCGTCCCAAGGTGGGCACCCGCATCGTGGTAGAGGTGCCGTACTGTCAGCCTGAAGTTAATTAAAAGGTTGACACCTCCTTGGCCATGGTGCTATTGGGAATGCATTTTGCCACCTCGCCGCACGGGCTGGCACGAAAGTAAAAACTATGCGAGGTGCGCGATGCACAAAAAGAGCGTCCTGATCGTCGACGACCATCCCCTGTTCCGGGACGGGCTGAAGAGTCTTGTGGAACGCAGTACCGACTACCACACCATCGGAGAGGCCGGCAGCGGGGCAGAGGCGCTCGCTTTAGCGCGTGAGTTGCAGCCCGACCTGATCACCATGGACATCTCGCTTCCCGACATGAGCGGCATCGATGCGGCGCGCGAGATCATAATGGAGTTTCCCAAGATCGGGGTACTGATGCTCAGCATGCACCCCAAGGTTGAGTACATCTCCGAGGCGTTCAAGGCCGGTGCGCGGGGTTACGTGGTAAAGGAAACGACCAGTACCCGCCTGATACAGGCCATGGATGCGCTCTCCCGCGGGGAGTTCTTCCTTGACGGCCAGATCTCGCCGGAGACGGTGGGCAAGCTGATGGCGGGGACCCGCAAGGAGCATGGCTCGCAGGACGAGTGCTACGGCCTTTTATCACCGCGCGAACAGCAGGTGATGCGCATGGTGGCGGAAGGGGTGCCGACCAGGGAGATTGCACGTCGCCTGGTCCTGAGCGTGAAGACGGTCGACAACCACCGCACCAACCTGATGAGAAAGCTTGGGGTGCACAGCAAGATCGAACTCGTCAAGTACGCTGCCAAGCTGGGGCTGATCGACGTCGACTCATGGAAGTGACCGCCCCCCTCTCCTCCTGATTCCCCAGCTGAAACGGCCCACCGGGCCGTTTTTTTTTGCACCATCTCCGCCCCCCTCCCCTCCGGCGCCACTGCAAACCGCCGAAAAAAAGCCCGAAGCTTTCGCCTCGGGCTTTGCATTGCATCAGAGTCGGACAAGTCAGCGTTTACTGCAGGTTGTACACCGCCACGTTCTTGCTGGATACCAGGGTCGAGCCGTTGTAGACGCGGATGTTGGTGGTCCACTTGTACCCGGCCTGGTTGCCGGCGGTGTTCGGATCAGCATCGGCCACGGCGTACTTGGCGTAACGCGCGTAGGTGTGGCTCTTGCTGATGGAACCGCTGGTGTCGGTGGAGGTGGTGCTGGCACTACCGTCGCCCCACGCGAAGGTAACGGAGGTGTAAGGACCGCTGATGGTCAGCGGGATGGTCGTTGCCTTGGCGGCGTCCACCGTAATGGTACCGACGGTGACCGGGTCCGCAGCGACGACGTTGACCTTCTGGTTCACGGTGGAGAACTTCCCTTCCTCGTCGACCACGTTGAGGGTCAGGGTGAAGAGGCCGGTGGTCGGGAAGTTGTAGGAGATGCTCTTGCCGGCCGGCAGGGAAGCCCCGCTGTTGAGCAGCCAGGAGTAGGTGAAGCTACCCGCCGAAGCCGCGTCGGCAGCGACCAGGTCGACGGTTGCGCCCTTGGTCACGGTGATGATCTGGCTGCCGCCGTTTGCTGCCTGGCCGGCAACGGTAGCGATGTCTGCCACCGGGTCGACGCCGATACCGGTACCTGCAGCGGTGATGTTGTTGAAGTAGGTGAGCCAGTCGCCACGGCCGGCATACTCGAGGTTGTTCACGCCCTTCAGTTTCTGTGCGGCGTAGAGTGCGCCGGAGAGGCCGAGCGGCCCGACATCGGTCTGCGGGTTCACACGCACTTCGTAGCCTGCAGCCGGGGTGATGACGAGCTGCTCAGAGCCGCCGTCGGTGATGGTGAAGCCGTAGGCGTGGCTGTTGTTGGCAAAGCCGACGCTGTTCATGTGGGCGACCACGGCGGCAACATTGGTCATGGTGTTGTCGGTGTTGGCGAAGGTGTAGGACTTGACGGTGCCGGTCGCTGTCTCCTTCACGTCGAGCTTGGTCACCCAGCCGGCGGTGCCGGTGCTCTTGTTGGTGGCGTCGTACCACGGGCTGTTGGCCGCACCCACAGCCGGACGGGTGCTGCCGGTGATTGCGGTGGGACTGAAGCCGGTGTTGATGTTGGTGAAGGTCCCTTCGTAAATCATGGCCGCGCGCTGGACCGCCTGGGTGTCGTCGGTGAGGTTGCCGGCGGCGGTCGGTGTGAAAATCGGTACGGCAACACTGCGGTTGCCCGCCTTGTTCACCACGTTCGGATGCATGTCGGTGGCCTGGGTCGAACCGTTGACCTTGGTATAGTTCACCAACTGGCCGGCATTGTAGGTGAAGTTTGTCTTCGGCGATACCACGACCTTCTTGTTGAGGAAGGTGCTGGAAGCGCTATGGCAGTCAGCGCAGCTCTGGCCCAGTGCTTCCGTGGCCGGAGAAACGTTGTGGGTCCACTTGAAGGGGACCGCAAGGGCGGACAGCTTGATGATCGGGGGTTCGGTCGGATTGCCGATCATGGCGGGGAGCTGCGCCGTGATGGTGCTGATGTGCCCAGCGATTTCGTCGCCGGTTACCACGCCATCGTGGGTGAGGCTGTTGCGGTCGCTGTTGGCGACGTTGATGCGCGCGATGTGGGTCGGCAGGATCGGGTCGAGACCCGGGCCGCGCCCATCCTTGTTGGCATCGAGCATGGTGTTCATATCACGCCAGAAGAAGGAGGTCAGGAAGCTCCCCAGGAAGAGTTTGCCGTTGTTCCAGTAGAGCGAGTAGTTGTCGTACATCTCGCGCTCGACGTTGACGGTGTCGTGGGTTGCCAGACGCCCTTCTTCATCCTTGCCGGTGCCGTCAACCATGGCGCCGCCGGTGATGTGGAAGGAGGTGTAGCTCCTGAACACGCCGTTGGCGTCGTACAGCGGGAGCTGAACGTCGGTCTTTCTGGAGTGGCAGACGGTGCAATCGATGATGTCGAGGTGGCTTGCATTGGCGACGCCGTTGCTGACCAACTGGCCGGAGGCATTGAACTGCTTCTGCGCCACGATGGCGGTGAGCCCTTTCGCGGCGTGCGCTGCGGTGGGGTTCGGTGCGCCGTAGGTCTTGCCGTTGCCGGCGGTGCTCAGGTGGCAATCAGCGCAGTTTTTGAAAGCAACCTTGTCCATGGCGTTCCACTGCGCATCGTAACCGGAATCGCCGCCTTTGGCGGGGTCGCAAAGGCCGAGCTTCTTGTTGGCCGCAGCGTTGTTGGCGATACCGCTGGTACCGACCGTGGTCTTGTCGATTTCCCCGGTAGCGGTCAGGGTGTTGCGCTCGTGGCAACCCATGCAGCCGATGTTGCCGTGGACTTCGGAGGCGCCCCAGTAGTCGCCGCGCTTTTTCCACTCGACCTGGTACTTCTCCTTCTGGGTGGCGGCGTGGCAGGAGGCGCAGTTCTCGGAGGCAGGGACGCCGAGGATCTTGGCACCTTCAGTGGCAGAGAGCTTGTAGCCACCGCCCTCAGCGGCCACGAGCTTGGAGAGGTCATAGGTAACGGTCGTGGAGGGGGTGGAACCGGTGGAGTAGGTGCCGAAGCCGGCGCCGGTCACGCGCGAGGCGTCGAAGCCGAGGGCGCGTACGGCGTGCTTGCGGGCCTCCCAGTTGTACCCCTGCTGGTGGCAGGCGAGGCAGTCCATTTCCAGGACGCCGGACTGGGCGAAGTTGTTGTACTTGGGCTCGTAGGTGGCGTCTTTGCCGTCACCCTTCGGACCGAAGACGTCGATCAGGTAGTTGAAGGCCGTGTACACGGTGTCCAGCAGACCTGCGCTGCGCAGCGACACGCGGTTGGCCGGGTCCGGGGCTGCCGAACCGGGATACGCCCCACCACTCAGCGGACCGCCGACGACGCCGGCAGCGTAGGTCCCCAGGGGAGAGCCGATGCTGCCGTTGGCAATGTACTTGGGAATGTATTCCATCCCGCCGCCGCCTACGTGGCACTCCGCGCAGTCGTTCATGTTACCGAGCGCGGTGAGGTCGGCCGACTGCTTGAGGCCGTCCAGGCTGCTGAAGGGGAAGGGGATATAGGCCTGCGTCTCGTTGGTCAAGGTGGCGAGGTTGGGATTGGCAGAAGTAGCCGTCTGGCCGAAGTAAGCACTGATGTACTTGCCGTTGGTCTGGTCATAGGTCATGCCGAAGGAGTCTTTGAAAAGTCTCGACAACTGTCGAGCAGAAGGCGGTCACCAGTTCCCCAGATGGCCGGGACCCTGGACCCAGTTCTTACCCTGCGGGCTCACGCCGCGGCGGAAGGCGTCGGCGTTGCCGTCCGGAGTGATCCCGTCCGGGTTCCAGTTGTTGAAGCCGCGCAGCTCGTTGGTGCCGTTCATGGCATGGTAGGAGTGGCGCTCGATCTCGTCGTAGCTGTAGGTTGCATTGCCGGCTGCAGTGGCATCGCCGTGGCACCCTACGGTACCGAAGCAGGTGGTCTTCACGCTGTAGGCGGGGCCTTTCCCGCTGGCATCCAGTTGCACTAAATCGCCAGCCGGGTTCTTGAGCACGATGTTCTCGTGCGAGGCGTTGTAACCCAGAGCCGACCCTGCCGCAAGCGACATAAGCGCCGCGGTGGAGACGACGGTGGCTTTCACAGCCTTTTTCGTCGGTTGTCTCATTACGATCTCCTTTTGATTATTTCACTACGGCTGCATTGAATGTTTCCAACGACACCGGTGGGGGCCGGGACACGTCGCGTGTCATGTGCCGGAAGAG
Source organism: Geomonas diazotrophica (assembly GCF_018919385.1). Taxonomy (GTDB): domain Bacteria; phylum Desulfobacterota; class Desulfuromonadia; order Geobacterales; family Geobacteraceae; genus Geomonas; species Geomonas diazotrophica. The sequence continues at coordinate 149,671 of NZ_JAHLMF010000012.1, read as the reverse complement.
AGCAATTCACCCTATAGCACTGTCTGTGCCCATTTCGTTGCAGCCTCAGACAGGAGAAACCGCCGTACCGTTAAAACAGCAGCAACTTCAAGGCTTTTGAGAGACTGGGGTCACGAAGAGAAACACGAGGCGAAGGTTACCAGAGAGGATCGGAGCGGAAAACGATAGGGTAAATAACCCAACACCAGACAATACACTGGGTGATTTACCCTATACGACTTTTGAAGGTGGTATCAGTAGTACTTCGGGTTGGTGAGGTGAGTGGTGGGATGGCAGGTGACGTTGCAGCTCTTTGTCACAGAGTCGTAGGTCCCGCTCGTGACAAAGATACTTGAAAATTCGACTAAATGGGCATGAGCGGCATCGTTGATAGTGACACCATGAGAGGGGTGGCAGGCAATGCACGGGTACCCCTGGGTTACCACGTGTGAGTAGTGCTTAGGGAACTTCGTTTTCTCGGGGTGCAGCGGGTCAAGGATGTCTGCCTCCGCATGGCACCTAAGACAGAGGCTGTATCCCCCAGCATCATACTGGTGCTGGGTCCGGTACTCATACCTGTTACCCAATAAAGGCGCGTAGTTGACACCGTTGGCGCCGTGGGGCTTATGGCAGATCTCGCAGCCATCGAGCTTGGTGGCATCGGCAGTGGAATGGACGTTGGCGCTCCAGCCGGATTTATTGTGGCAGGCGATGCAGAGCTGCGTGCCGTTTTTGTAGTTGGGCAGCACCAGAAACTTGCTGTTGGGAGGAGAAGGATCCTTGTGCGGGTTGTGACAGGTGGTGCACTGGACAAAATTGGTGTTCCTCTCCAGCCGGATTTCCGGGGGCAGCGTGGAAGGTGCGTTCAGCTCCAGGTCTTTAGTGGAAAGCATGCTGTCGTAGGGAAAAGAAACGGGGTGATCGTTCCTGAGGTCCGAACCGATGTAGGAACTGCGGTCCGGGGTGATGCGCGAGGTGATTCCGGGAAGCTGATAATTTCCCTTGAGCATGCCGAGGGCGATGGATCCATCATGACAGCTGAGGCAAAGCCTTGAGGTGCCGGTCGGCTGGCCCGGCTTGGTAGTCGCCTGCATGGTTTCGGAGAAATAGGGATCGTAGGTGACGGAAGACGCCTCCCTGCTCCACAAGGGGTTCACCTCGAGGCGCTTGTCCTCGTTTGCATGATGGGGTGTATGGCAGAAAATGCAGACACGAGTTTCAACGGTTGATTTAAGCTCACCGGGACCACTCACAGAAAGGTTGTGTTTTGTGTTAACAACGGACGAGGAGCCGTAGGCTGCCTGGCCCAGCGCCAGAAATGCGGTTTCGAGCAGTAATATGGCCACGGTTGCTTTCACTTCTCACTCCTTGCCTCAAGGGGGTCCATGGATAGCCCCTCGAAAATCTGGATCCTCTTGTTGTAGGAGTCGACGATGTAGAGCCGGTCATCCTGATCGATGTGAACGCCGGTCGGCATCCAGAACTCGCCGGGGCGGCTCCCGCTCTGCCCGAAGGAGGCTACGTGCCGTCCGCGGAAATCAAAGACCTGCACCGTATCGGTGATGGCATCACTCACATACATCGCGCCCGAACTGTCGGCGGCCACCCCCTTGGCACGCAGAAAAGAGCCAGGTTCCGCCCCCACCCCGCCAAAGGAGAGCAGGAATTTCCCTGCGGGGGTCAACACCTGGATCCTCGAGTTGAGCGTGTCGTTCACGACGATCCGCCCGCACTTGTCCATGGTGATATCGGTGGGATAGTTGAATTCCCCCGCGCCGTCCCCCCTGCGCCCGATCCGGTACAGCACCTTCCCCTCCGGATCCATGACCACCACCTGGTGGCTTAGGGTATCAACCACGAAAAGCCTGCGCAGGTAGGTGTCGAAGACAATGCCGGTGGGCCGCTTGAGTTTCTGCGACGGTAAGCGCTCCAGCCGGTCCTCATCGACGTGATAGCGGTAGATCCATCCCGTTGCCGAATCGGTGATGTAGAGATGGTCGGCGTCGTCGCTGGCAAGACCAAGAGGTGACACCAGCCCGACCCCGTTCTGGGGACGTATGACCCTGTATTCCCTGCGCTCGGGGTCGAACACGTGCACCCGGTGGGAATCCGGATCGCTGACGAAGATCCTCTCGCGCCTGTCCACGTGTACTGAATAGGGCCTCTCGAAACGGACCGGTTCCTTGCCTACCAGGAACTCTTTCACGGCCGTCAACGGAGCCGGGTTGTAGACCGCATCCGTGCTGGTGCTGATCTCCTTCACCCAGCGTATCTGCAGCGGTCGCTGTGAACGCGACACCACCCAAAGCGGCTCGGAGCGCACCTCGGCCTGGCGGGCAAGGCAGCCGGCAAGCGCCGGCACCAGCAGGACGCCCAGAAGAAAAATCGCGATCCTGTTTCCCATCACATTCTCCTAGAAGAAACGCTTCAGCTCGATGCGCGCAGTGGCATTGCGCTGATACTGCTCTTTGTAGAAGCGCCAGTCCATCCGGACGCTGAAATCGATCTCGGCGCGGGCAAGACTGTAGCTGCCGAGCAGCCATGTGGAAAGAAGCTGCTGGCTGGAGGAGCGCCCTGAGGTGTTTTCGTACTGCCCCGAGACGCTCGCTTTGAGCCGTTCGCTGAAAATGCGGCGGTACATGCCGCTGGTCAGGAAGATGTTGTTCTGCCCCCCCTCACTCACCACCCCGCCCGACTCGGTCTTCTTGTACGAGGTGAGGACGTCCGAGACGTTCAGGGCGACAGCGCCCTCCTCCAGTTCCCGGTTGTACTTCCAGTACCCCTCCAGCCTCTCCTCGTTCAGCGAGATCGAGGAGAGCTTGCTGTACAAAAGGCCGGTACGGTAGTTCGTGTCATTGCGCTCTGCCTGCGCCGTGTAACTGTTGGAGGAACCGACCGGGGCGACGTTGTCCTCGCCGGCAAGCTTTTTGACGGTGGCGCGGCTGTAGCCGGCAGTAAAGGTATACAGGCGCCCAAGCCTCAGTGATGCGCTCACGCTCTGGGTCTCGTTCAGGTATTTAAGCAGCGGGTTAACGTTGGTGCTGTAGTCGACGGAGAGGGCCTCCCCCAGTGCGATTCCCTGGCCAGGTTCGATGCGCAGCCGGGTCCGGCGCCCATCGGGCACGACCGTGTAATCGGTCCCGGCGACGAAGGTCTTGGTTCGGCTTGCGTTCCACACCACGATGGTGGACGCTATGATGTTCTCGCTGGGCAGATAGTTTTCGACCTCGTTGGCGGAGCCGTTAAGGCGCCGGTCGCGGTAGAAGACGACGCCGCTTTTAAACTGATTGTTGAAGGTGTGCTGACTGTAGCCATACTGCACCTGGAGGTCGCTTTCGCTGGGCAGGCGCCTGAAATAGGTCAGGTTGATCCCCCCGCCGTACGAGTCCTGGCTCCCCGTGTCGAGGGTGGTGGAGCTGGCATCGCCAGAGAGCCTGGTGGTGATGGTGTCCAAAAGCCTGTGTTCCAGGCTCGTAGCCACACTGCGCAGGTCGCTCCCCTGGTTGTCGGACGAGGTCGAGTTCAGGTTGCCATCGATGGTGAGCCGGAGCACCTTGCCCAGCTCGCAATTGGCCCCCTCCTTCAGGTCGATGAATCTGCCGCTGTGAATCCCCTCTTCCCGGGTCCACCGGAACATCGAGTCGAGCGTCTTCTTGTATGGCGCCGTTGGCCACGGCTCCAACCGGTTGGTGAGGGTCCCCGAAACCACATGCTGATTCTGGATGCTCCCGGTGGAGAGGTTTTCACTGGTGTTTTGCTCGGCAGAGAAACTCGCGTTGCTGTCGCTCATTCTGTTTTTGGCGAAGTGGGCCACCGTCGCGGTGACGCTGTGCAGCGATTCCCGGCGATCCTCCTTTTGTCCCGAGGTCTCCTGATTGCCGTGTTCGAAGGAAAGCGTGGCCGGCAGGAGGTCGTTTTTGGCGGAGATGGCCACACCTTGCCGCGAGCTTTGGAGCTGGTAGCTGCTGGCGAACAAGGGGCTGACGTGGAGGGTATCGGAATTGAGGTGAAAATAGACCGATTGCGGCATGTAACGGAAAAAGGAGCCGTTGAGGCTGTAGTCGTACTGAAAATCGCTGCCTTTCCCGCTCCCCTGTGAGGTGCTGGTCTGCTGCTGCTGAGCCTCGGCTCCAAGAGAGATCTTGCCGTACAGCAGCGAATCGTCATAGACCGCGTAGTTTGTCTCGATCTCGTATTTCTCGGCTGGCGTGTGACGGCTGGTCGAAGATTTGGAATGCGCGTTCTCCTGGAGGAAGTCGTCGTACTGGTAGGAGAGCGTCACCAGTTGCTGGATCCCGAAAAGTTGAAGCAAGGCGCGATCCGCCCCCCACGCCTTTGCCGCGGGAAGAGCGGTGACGCAACAGGCGAGCACGATGGCGGGGCAAACAGATCTCAAGAAACCCTCTACTTCAGAAAGATTTTGCTCGAACTCGAGTGCGGGTCGTGGCAATCCACGCAAACCATCCCCTTGCGGCTCAGCCGTTCGTGCATGGTCGCTGCCAGCCGCTGCTCTGTGTGGCACTCGGCGCAGATCCGGTCCCGGCTGGTAATCAAAAGAGCGGGGTTGCTGGATGAATGGGGCAGGTGACAGGCAAGGCAATCCCCGTCGGCTACCGGGCCATGCACACGGGGATGCTTTGCGATATCGGGATGACACTTGAAGCAGAGCTTGTTGCGTGGGGCCACCAGACCGTCATTTACATCCTTTTCCTGACTGTGACAGTCGGGGCAGCGTTTCTCCTTGTAGGGAAGGTGAAGTACCAGGGTGACGTCCTTTTGCTGCTCCTTGGAAACAGTCGGTGTCTTGCCGCTCTCGTAGTCGCTGCAATACTCGTCGCTTCCCGGAAATGCCGGCACTTCGTTGAAGAAGATGGTCATCATCCGATGCCCCGTGCTGCCGCAGCCGGCAAGGCCGACAACCATGCCCACTAAAGAGATGAGCATGGCTCTCCTGCCGCCGCGCCTGACGCGGCGCTGCCCCCCCCGCCCACTCATTTTGCTTCCGTCGCTCCTGTTTCTTTGCCGGAAGGCGGCGCAACCTTCTGCTTCTCCTTGAGCTCCTGAATCCTCTGCAGACGCTCCTTGAGGATGCGCTGGTACTCCTTGTCGTAGTCGATGCCCTTCTGCTTGCCGAAGCCGTAAATGCCTACCTTGGGGTCTCCGAACTGGTTGGCAACCACGACGATCTGCTCCACTTCAAAATTCTTTTCGGCCAGCCCCTGGTAGTACCCGCTGCTGTCCTTGCCTACCGCGACGCCAGCGGGAAGGTTCATGCCGCCGTACGGTATGACCCCGCCGAAATACATCAGGATCTGCCCCTTCTCGTTGAGGACCTGGACGTTTTGAAAGGCGGCATCCACGACGAAGAGGTACCCGTTGTCGTCGACGGCGATCCCCTTGGGACGGGAGAACTGGCCGAAACCATCACCGATGTCCCCGAACGCCGCGATGAAGTGCCCGTCCTTGTCGAAGGACATCACCTTGCCGTTACCCGCGTTGGTGACGCGGATGACACCCTTTGAGTCTATGGCCATGGTGATGGGCAGGCTAAGGGACTGCTCGGCGCCGTCACCGGTGCCGATTTCCTTCACCTGTTCAAAGGTTTGCCGGTCGAACACCCTGATGGCGCCCTTGCGGGTGTCGAGCACGTAAAGCCTCTCCGCGTCAACCGCCACCGAGGCCGGGGCTGCATCCCCCCCTAGCCCGACCGCCCTGACGAACTCGCCTTGCGGGTCGTAGACGAGCACCTCTTTCCTGCCGTTATCTGCCACGAAAAGGGAACCGAGCTCGTCGACCGCGAGCTGGATCGGCTTCTTGAGCTTGCCGATGCCGTTATCGCCTTTTAGCCGGGTAAAGGTCTTGTTGGCCGGGTCCGCGATCAGCACCCGTCCCCCGAGGTCCGCTATGTAGATCTTGCCTTTCCCCACGGCGACACCGTACGGCTTCACGATCGGGATCACCTTCTTTTGATCCACGCCGCCGATCGACAGCAGGGAAAGGGAGGTGTCCTTTCCCTCGACGTCGGCGGAGTTGCTGAAACCGCCCAGATACTGGATCCGCGGCAGGTCGGGGGCAGGCGGGAAGAAGACTGGCCCCCGGGCGCCCCTGGTGCCGGCGCACCCGGACAGCAACAACGAAAAAACAGCAGCAAAAAGACCTAGTCGGGCGCGTGACATCGAACGGACCATCCTTTTTCTCCTTCTTCGTTTTGAACTCAGCGGGTCGAGACGATATCACATTTTTCGCATGTATCAAAACTCAAAAATGCGGATACTTCCATAAAAAAGGGGCCGCCCAGAAGCGGCCCCTCCCATGAAATCTCGTAAACCCGGATTACTTGTTGTGGCACATGAGGCAGATGGCCGAACCTTCCTGCTTTTCGTACAGGAAGTAGGCTTCCTGGTTGTCCTTGTTGTGGACCTCGTGGCAGGAGGCACAGGTGAACATCAGCTTGCCGTCCTTGGTGTCGAAACCGATGCTGGTGAACGGCTGCCCGGTCAGCTTCGGGTTCGTGGTCTGCAGGGTGGTGTTGATGGCGCCACCGAAGATGGGCATACCGCCAACGCCAGCGCCCGCGTCCTGCCAGGCTGCGGCGGAGATGTCGAACCCGATCGGGTGGTCGCCGGCGAGGCTCTGGCTGGAACCGACGGCGATCTCCCCCCAGCTGTCGCCGGTCAGGTGGGTGTTGGAGGTGTTCATGGTGCCGGGGATGCCGTAGTGCTGGTCGATGGCGATGGCGCCGTCATGGCAGCTCATGCACAGGCGGCTCGGGCCGACCAGGGGATCGGCGACCACGCCGTCAAAGGTGTAGCTGGCGTACGCCTGGAAGCCGGTGCTTTCCTCGATGGTGTGGGACCAGAGCGGGTTGTAGTCGGCCACGGTGGAGTCGACCTTGTGGTGCGGGGTGTGGCAGTAGGCGCACACGCGCTTCTGGCTGTCGGGGGTGCCGTAGTCGGCGCCTTTTTTAACGGCCAGGTCGTACATGTCGTGTTTGGAGCCCACGATACCGGAACCCGGGGTGGAGCCTGCGTAGGCGATGGTCGCCCCGAGGGCGAGTGCTGCAAGGGCGGTAAGGGCGGTTGCCTGCTTTTTCATGTTTTTCTCTCCTTTGGCTTTAATAGATTCAATTACAGCTAAAAACATTTCCAACTGGCTCTCTTCCTCTTCATCCATTTCTTGGGGCGGCGCTCTCCCCCCAGAGTAGCGCCCCCACGATCTGACGAGTCTCTATTTAGCAACTTGAGTGCCAAGTGAAATATTTACGTAAGTGATCTAAATCACAGAGTTCAACCGCACGAAGAGAAGCAGCGGATGGAGGAAGCTGGGGAGTAAGGCCCAAAAAGCCTGGGGCAAGCTGTGGCATTTCCCCCAGTGTGCGGACCTGCCAAAATAAAAAACGGCCGGGTCACCCTCTGGGGGACCCGGCCTTGGGGACACAGCGGCTGGATCGTTTCACTTGGCCGTGTAGTCGATGGGCTTCTGACGGTCGTACTGGTAAGGTTTGTGGCACCCCGGGGCACAACCGCCCCCGGTGGCGGTTTTCTTGAACCGTGTCTGCACCTTCCATTTACCGAACCTCGTGCCTTCGGTGGCGACCAGGGCGTCGCCGGACGAGGCATGGATTTCATGACAGGTGCGGCAGGTCCGCCCCTTGGAACGATCTGCTACATGGACGAAATGGAGGTTACTGTCGCCGTTTCTGAATTTCGTGTACATCGTGGTTTCCTTGAACGTGAGGAGATTTTTGTCATGACACTTGAGACAGAGACCATAGGCCCCGTCCCGGTAAGCCGCGTAAAAGCCGTCCGGGTAGGCGCCGGTCAGAAGCCGGCCATAGTTCGAGGCGTGCGGATCATGACAGCCGTCACATCTCCCCTTGGCGATGGGACCATGTTGCTGCTTCTTCCCGGAGAGCTCCTGGGCGATGTTTTTGAGCGCTGGATTGCCCACCTTGTCGCTTCCATGGCACCCAAGGCAAACCTCCTTCTGCTCGCCGATGAGGAGTCCCTTTTCCTTTGAGAAGTGCGTCGAGTGGCAGTTGCTGCACCCCTTCCCCTCCAGTACCGGCTTGTGGGTACCCTTCGAGGCCTTCAAACGCTGATCCAAATCCTTATGGCACCCCATGCAGAGGTCCGGCATTTTCTCTTTCAACAGATAGCGGTAATCCCCGCTGTGCGGGTCGTGGCAGGACGTGCACGGCTTATCCTTTACCGGAGAGTGCACCCGCTTCGCCATCTTCATCTCCTTGGCGAAGTCCTCGTGACAGCCAAGACAGAGCTCCTTCATCCCGTCCTTCAGGAGAAACTTGTTGGCGGAGTCGTGAGGGGAGTGGCAGGCGAGGCAGGTCCCTTCGGCCACCGGCCCGTGCACATACTTCTTCGTGTAAGGGGCCTGGTCGTGGCAACTGTAGCACAAAGCCCCCAGATCCGGCCCCACATCGAGCAGGTACCGGCCGCTGCCGCCGTGCGGCTTGTGGCAGGAAAGGCAGTCGCCCTCGTTGACCGGCGGGTGCACGACCTTCTGCTTCGCTATGCCGCTGTGGCAGCCGACACAGATTTCCTTGCCCCCCCCGGCGATCTTGAAGGTTTTGCCCCCCTTAACCGGATGTTCCTTACCCTGCTGCACGTGGCAGGTGGAGCACTCGCCCCCCTCCACCGGGGCATGCCGGTATTTCAGTCCGGAAATCTGGGTATGACAAGCGGTGCTGATGCAGCTTTCGGCCAGCGCCCGCCCAGGTGCCCCAAGCACCGTCAAAAGGCACAAAAAAAGTACTGTCGTCTTCATGCTCCTCCCTGCCTCGTCGCCCCGCCGTTAGCCTCACATGTCCGCCACAGCGACGGCCACCACGAGCGGAGAGGTCCCCAAAGGGGTGAATTCACCCACATCGGCAGCAAAATACAGGCCAAACTGGGTCAGATGGCGCTTTTTGCCCGACCGTGGTTCTTAACGGTGCCGACCTGCAACAGAAGGTGCGAATCGTGGGGGGGAGAGCGGGGAGAATGGGCGACAACGCCTCCTGGGCGATTTCCCCCACACCCTCTGCCGACAGCGGCAAATCCCCCAAAAACGAGCCTCTAAAGCGGCGCGCCGGCAGGTGCAGAAGCCCATCCTGACGCCCCCTACGGGACATAGTGCCGGTTGGCTTCGGAATTGCTAGGCATGAGCCCGACCTGCGCCCCGCCAGCGGCGGTGTGCAGCAGGCCATACACCACCACGGACATCACAACGAAAGGAGTACCTAGATGAAACGCTTGACCGTCAAATTTGCCACATCCGCTGCCGCGCTCCTTCTCGGCCTCACGGCCTGCACAACGACCACCGGGGGTATCGGCTCCAAGGAGGGGACACAAGTCGCCCCGGCAGTGCAGCAAGCCGTACAGACCGTGAACGGCGTCCCCATTACCAAGGCCGAGTTGGATCGGGCCATGCAGGTGATGCTGAAGCAATACAACATGACGCAGCCGCTCCCCCCGGAGATCCAGGCGCAGGCCAGCCAGGCGGCCCTGGAGCAATTGACCTCCACCGAACTGATCTATCAGGAAGCGCAGAAAAAACCGATCGCCGACCTGGAGCAGAAGGTGGAGCAGAGGATGGCTGAGACCAAGGCGCAGTATGCCACTGAAGCGGCCTTTCAACAGGCGCTCAAGGACGCGGGGATGACCCTGAGCGAAATGACCAACAACGCGCGCAAGGACATCGTGATCACCTCGTTCATCGAGGAGCACTTCGCGGCGCAGGCGGCGGTGAGCGACGAAGAGGTGCAGCGCTTCTACAAGGACAACGAGAAGAGCTATTTCACCAGACCCGAGACGGTGCGGGCAAGCCACATCCTGATCGGGGTAGACGCGAAGAACACGCCTGAGCAGAAGAAACAGGCCAAGGAGAAAGCCGAGGCGCTCCTCGCAAAGGTTAAGGCGGGCGCCGATTTCGCGTCCCTGGCCAAGGCTGAGTCGACCTGCGCCAGCAAGGAGAAGGGGGGCGACCTGGGAACTTTCAAACGCGGCCAGATGGTTGCCCCATTTGAAAAGGCGGCCTTCGAAATGAAGCCAGGCGAGATCAGCGACGTCGTGGAGACGCAGTTCGGCTACCACATCATCAAGCTCACGGAAAAGAACCCCTCCGGGCTGGTGAGCCTTGACGAAGCGAAGCCGAAGATAGTGGACTATCTAAAAAAAGAGAGGATCCGCAAGCTGGTGCCGGCCTACATCACCGAATTGAAGGGCAAGGCGAAGATAGAGAAGGTGTAGCAGCCACTACCTGAAAAAGCAGGGGTGATGCTCCTGTGACCGTGTCTGTTACCTGCATTGCAGCCAGCGCCGCGTCTCTCTCGCGGGCTGGCTGCTTTTTTATGCCCATGCGGCTACGACGCGGACGACTCCATGCAGAAGATCGGGAGGTAGAGGGTGAAGGTGGTCCCCTTCCCCAACTGCGAGTCGAAGGTGACCATGCCGCCGTGCCTGGTGACGATGGAGTGCACGGTGGCGAGCCCCAGCCCGGTCCCCAGTTCCGCCTTGGTGGTGAAATAGGGGGTGAAGATGCTGGACTTGTGCTCGTCGCGGATGCCGCACCCCTGGTCCCGGAAGGAAAGCTCGACGTAACAGCCGCACAAGGGAGCCGGCAGCCGCTCCCGCTCGCTGGAGACCAGCCTCCCCCGCACGTTGAACTCCCCCCCCTCCGGCATGGCCTGCACCGCGTTGATGCAGATGCAGTTTAAGGCCTGGCGCATCTGCCCGTCGTCCACGAAGATCGGCGGGAGATCCTCGGGGAGCTCGATGGTGGCACGGACCCGGGTCCCCTTGGTGGAGAACTGCACCGCCTCCTCGACCAGCGCCGCGACCGGCACCCCCTTTTTCAGTGGGGCGCCTCCCCTGGCGAAGCACAGGAGCTGGTTGGCGAAACCGGCGGCGCGCATGGTCGCCTTCTCAGCCTGCAGCAGCAGCTCGTGGGCGCCATGTGCCGGCTCCACGAACTTCTTGGCGAAGGAGATGTACCCAAGCACCCCGGTCAGGGCGTTGTTGAAGTTGTGGGCGATGCCGCCGGCCAAGACACCGATCGATTCCAGCTTCTGGTTCCGGACGATCTGCTGCTGCAAAAGCTCCCGCTCGGTCATGTCGATCATGATGTCGACGATGCGGGTGCCGGAACGCTGGTTGCTGCAGTTCAGGTGGCGCGGGGAGCCGTCCCTGCACAGGGCGCTCACCTCGTAGAAGGTGACCAGGTTCCCCTGTTCCCACGCCGCGATGGCGGCGCGCCGCTTCTCGAGCACGCTCTCCCGGTAGGCCCGGTCCGGGCAGATCAGGGCGAAGAGCGCGTCCAGGTCCGGCGCCTGCTCCGGACCGTAGCCGAAGGTGTCGAGCAGGAAGGAGTTGAGGTACTCGATATCCCCGCGCTCGTCGGACCAGACGATCCCCAGGGGGAGCTGCTGCACCAGGTTCTTCAGCTCCTGGCGGGCCTGGGTCCTCTGCTCGATCTCCTTCTCCAGGTCGAGGTTGATGGAGACGAGCTGCTCCTTGGAGGCGACCTCGAAATCCATGGCCGCCATCAGCTCCGTGTGCAGGCGGCGGTTCTCCTCCTCGCGCTGCCTGAGCGCCTCGGCAAGCTCGTTCAGCAGGGCCGAGGCCCGCCCCGGCTCGTCATCCGACACGATGTCGATGCGCGAGACGTAATCCCCGCCATGGACCTTCTCCATCCCCCGCATCAGGGAGTTGAAGGAGGCGGTCACCCTCCTGAGGATGAGGTAGCAGGAGACGCTGACGAAGAGCCAGCAGGCCGCGGCCAGCAGCACGCTCAAGGCGGCCAGGCGCCTCCCTTCCCGCCACAGGTCGTCCGTGCCGCGATAAAGCCGCACCTCCCCGACCAGGTCCCCCGCCGCGGCCTGCTCCCCGGACAGGGCCTGCTCCGGCGAAGGGGCCAGGGCATGGCCGTGCACCTCGGCCCGCTCCCGGATCAACTCCTCGGGGGAACCTGGGAGGGAGGGGGGGAGCCTGACCAGCACCTTGCCCCGTGCGTTGACGATCTCCACGGCCCTGATCTCGGGGAGCCCCATGGTTTCGGCGGCGTAGGAAAGCAGGAGGTCGGCGTTCTCGGCGTACAGGGGGAGGCGGACCGCATCGGCCAGGCCGTGTGCCTGCAGTTGGAGCATCTCCTTGGCATGGCGCTTGTTCTGGTTGATCTGGTGCAGCACGAAGAGCGTGCCGCAGACCACGGCGATCACCGCGGAGAAGAGGGTGAAGCGGATGAAGAGCTTGAACTGGAAGCTCGAGCGGAAGGAGCAAAAGCGCTGGGGCAACGACAACCTGTTCATGGCTGAGGCCTTCTCTGGCTTGACCCGGCAGCGGCCTCCTGAAGGGATGGATGGCGGTGGCGAGGTCGTGGTCGACGCGAGCGCCCGGCAGCAGCTCGTGCCTGGGACGCGACGTTGGAGATCCGGATCGCAGTGAAGCTATTTGTAGAACAGCACTGTATGTGAGCAGTAAGAACTATAGCTAGAAGTTAGTATTTATCAACATAGACGAGGGCAACAAACAGCAAATATGACATAAATACTACTAATGCAAATTCTTTTGACAATAACCCCTTAAACTGATAGGTATACGGCACCTTTTGTGACAGTTGTTCCAGAAAAAAACGCAGCTGTCAACGTTCTTTTTTACAACGGGCTGGATATTGACCGGCAAAGTCCTCCGCAAAATTTTGCTCGCCTCACTGTTGCTCCTTATCCCGCTGGCGCCGCTTAGCGCCAGGGGAGAGGACGGGGACGAGGTGACCCGCTCGCTCGGCCTCTCCGAGGAGGAGCCCGCCGGCGTCTCGCGCCTCCCCCGCCCCGCATCCCTCATCGCCGAAAACGTCACTGTAGTCACCGCCGAACAGATCGCCAGGCTGAACGCCCATACCGTGGCCGACGTGCTGCAGACCGTCCCCGGCGTGCAGCTCGACCTTTTGCAGACCCCGGGCTCCATCCTGCTCTACAACGTGCTCGGCTCGTCGAACCGGCACATCCTGGTGCAGATGGACGGGGTGCCCCAGAACTTCGTCAGCTCCGAAAACCTGGCCCACCTCGGCCTCATCCCGGTGCAGATGGTCGAGCGCATCGAGATCATCAAGGGGGCGGCGTCCGCGGCCTGGGGCTCGGCCCTTGGGGGGGTGATCAACATCATCACCAAGTCCCCGGCCACCGACCGGGGGGCCACCGGGCTCGCCTCCGCCTCCATCGGCACGGCATCGACCAGCGACCTGCGGGGCGAGATCAGCGGCAGCAGGGAGGGGCTCGGCTACTACCTGACCGGGGGGACCCTCCGCTCCAACGGGCTCGTCCCCGGCAACGACGTCGACTTCGGCCACGGCTTCGGCAAGCTCACCTACGACTTTGCCAACGGCGCCAGGGCGACCCTGGGCCTGGACGTCCGCCATGCCGACCTGGGGCTGATGCGAGCGGCCAAGTACGACGTCTACGAAACGGGCGAGGTCCGCTACCTAAACGGCTACCTCTCGCTGCAGGTCCCGCTGGCGCAGCGCCTGACCCTTGAGGTGAACGGCCGCGGCGGGGTGCGCAACAGCGTGGACCGCAGGGGGCTCATCTCCCAGGGGATACTCTTCTTCACCCCCGAGGCGCGCGAGACGCACCAGGGGTATGCGGCCGACCTGAACTGGGGGGACGCGCAGAACGGTCTGAAGACCGGGGTGGAATTCGAGAGGATCGAGGTGCGTCAGCGCGAACCGCTGCAGCAGATCCCCGGGAGCAACTCGGACCTCGGGCTGACCCGTTACTCCTTCTACGCCAACGGCACCTACACCATCGGGAGGTTCTCGCTGCTTCCCGGCGTGCGCGTCGAGCACCTGAACCTGCTGGATGACCCGGTGAGCGCGACGCTTGGGGCGACCCTGCGCCTGGGCGATGACACGATCCTGCGCGGCTACGCCGCGCGCGGCTACAGCCTCCCCTTGATCAGCCGCTACGGCTCCCCCACCGGCGAGGTGCAACACGAGCTGCAGCAGGTCGGCACCATCCAGGGAGGGGTGGAGAGTACGGCGATCCCCTATCTCTGGCTCAAGGGGATGCTGTTCCACAACAACGTCTGGAACATCCAGGAATTCGACTTCCAGGCCGGCCTGTTGCACAAGGGCAAGGAGCGCCGTCACGGCGTCGACCTGGAGCTGCGCACTTCCCCCTGGCATGGCCTGTCCCTCACCGGTGCCTACACCTTCACCGACGCGCGCAACCGCAGCACGGGGGAGGAGCTGGAAGGGGACCTGGCCGGGCCGCGCCATGCGGTGAAAGGCTCGCTAAGCTACGACAACCCCGATGCCGGCCTCACCTGCGTCCTGACCGCGAACTACTCCAACTGGAACCTCACCGTCCCGGGAGCCAGGGCCGAGGCCACCCTGTGGGACCTGCACCTGAACCAGAAGCTCCTGCCGGCGCGGGAAAACTCACCGGAGCTCTTCTTCTCGCTGCGCAACATCTTCGACACCAAATTCTACGAGTACGATTTCCGTCCCACTGCTCCGCGGTGGTTCGAGGTAGGGGGGAGGTTCCGCTTCTGATGCGCTCCCTTTACCTTTGCATACTGCTGCTGTCCCTGGTGCTTCCGGAGGCGGCGCCGGCCACCGAGCTGCTGATCCTACAGTCCAGCCGCAGCCTGGTCTACGCCGAGGCCTTGCGCGGCTTCCGCGCCGCCGCCAGGAGCAGCGAGCAGCCCCTGGTGCTCTCCGATTACGCCGAGGTGGACGTGCAGCGCCTGGTTCGGGAGGTGCGTCCGAGGATGGTTATCGCGGTGGGGGACAAGGCGCTGACCGCCTGCCGCAAGATCAGGGAGGTCCCCGTGGTCTCCATGCTGTCCCTGTCGCTGTCCCAGAAGCCCCAGTCCGATCACGTCGGCGGGGTGACCATGGTGGCCGCCCCTGGCCGGTACCTGGAGCTCTTCGCCCAGCTCGGGGCGAAGCGGATCGGGGTCCTCTACGACCCGAAGGTTTCGGGTCTGTACCTGAAAAGGGCCGCCGCGGAAGCCGACGATCACGACGTCAGCCTGACCACGGAGCCGGTGCGCCACTCGCGCGACCTGCAAGGGAAGCTGGAGAAACTCAAGGGGGAGGTGGACCTCTTGTGGCTTCTGCCGGACAGTACCGTGGTTACCACGGTGAACATGGAGGCGCTGCTCCTTTTTTCCATGACCCAGGGGATACCCGCCGTGACCTTTACCGGCCAGTACCTCAAAAACGGCGCGGCGGCCTCTCTTGACATCGACCCCTACGACATCGGGGTGCAGACCGGCGAACTGGCCCTCTCCCTGTTGAGAAGCGGCCCCGACCAGAAGGTCCCGGTGCTGGACCCGCGCAGGGTCCGGCTACAGGTGAACGACAGCGTGCTGCGCAAGCTGCGTCTGCGCACCCCCTAGCTTCCCGTCGAGAGAACGAACGTGAAACGAACGAGAAGAGGCCAGCCGGTTGCCGGCTGGCCTCTTCTTTTTTCACTGGCGGCGCGCTCCCCGCTTAGCCGAGCACCTCGTCAACGGGGGTGTAGTCGAGACCGAACGCCTCGGCGACGCCGCGGTAGGTGACCTGCCCCAGGGCGACGTTGATACCCTCCCTGACCCCGGCATTCTGGCGCGCCACTTCGCGCCAGCCGCGGTCCGCCAGCGCCACCGCGTACGGGAGGGTGGCGTTGGTGAGGGCCGCCGTCGAGGTGAGCGGCACCGCGCCGGGCATGTTGGCGACGCAGTAGTGCAGCACCCCCTCCTCCAGGTAGGTCGGCTCGCGGTGCGTGGTCGGGCGCGAGGTCTCGAAGCAGCCACCCTGGTCGATGGCGACGTCCACCAGCACCGCGCCGGGCTTCATCGTCTTCAGCATGTCACGGGTGACCAGCTTGGGCGCCTTGGCCCCGTGCACCAGCACTGCCCCGATCACCACGTCCGCCTCCTTGACCAGTTCGCGGATGGTCGCCGGCGACGACATCACCGGGAAGCAGTTCTTGGGCATCACCTCGGAGAGGTGGCGCAGGCGCTCCAGGCTCATGTCCAGGAGGTACACCTTGGCCCCCATGCCGCAGGCCATCTGCGCCGCGTGGGTGCCGACCACCCCGCCGCCGATGACCACGACCGTGGCAGGTGCGACACCCGGGACCCCGCCCAGCAGGATGCCGCGCCCCCCCTGGGCCCGCTCCGCGTACTTGGCCGCCTGCTGCGCCGCCATGCGGCCGGCGACCTCGCTCATCGGGGTCAGAAGCGGCAGCGAGTTGCCCGGACCGGTGATGGTCTCGTAGGCGACCGCGACCCCCTTGCTCTTTATGAAGGCGCGGGTCAGCCCCTCGGCCGCCGCGAAATGGAAGTAGGTGAAGACGATCTGCCCCTCGCGGATCAGGTCGTACTCGCTTGGTTGCGGCTCCTTGACGTGCATGACCATCTCGCTGCGGCGGTAGATCTCCGCGGGAGTCGCCACGATCTCGGCGCCGGCCTTTCGGTACGCATCGTCCTGGAAGCCGCTCCCCGCACCGGCGCCGGCCTCCACCAGCAGGGTGTGCCCGTGGCCCACCATCACCTCCACCCCCGCCGGGGTCATGCTGACGCGATTCTCCTCAACTTTGATTTCCTTCAGAACTCCGACGATCATCTTCGCTTCCTTTCCCCTCTTTGATGGCTTTTCTCCGGACCGGCCGGTACTGTACAGAGCATACCAAAAGATGGCCGATTTTTTCTTGCGAATCAGGGAGAAAGACGCTAAATTTTCGTGGAATATGCGAATAAGCGAGGATCAAGATGAAGAATGTTGCGCAGGACGGCGTAGACAAGATCGATCGGGCCATTCTGACCGCGCTGCAAAAAGACGGCAGGCTCAGTAACGTTCAGTTGGCCGAACTGGTCGGCCTGTCGGAGTCGGCCTGCCTGCGGCGGGTGCGCATGCTGGAGCAAAGCGGCATCATCGACCGGTACGTGATGCTCGTGGACCAGGGAGCCATCGGCAAGCCGGGCAACGTATTCGTGCGGGTCACGCTGGACGGGCAGCAGCGGGAAAAGCTCTCCAGTTTCGAGGAGGCGATCACCACCGTGCCCGAGGTGATGGAGTGCTACCTCATGTCCGGCGACGTCGACTACCTGTTGCGGGTGATCGTCAAGGACACCGACGACTACCTGCGCCTGCACAACAAGCTGACCGGGCTCCCCGGCGTGCTGCGGGTGCAGTCATCCTTCGCCCTGCGCACCGTGGTGAGCAGGACCTCCCTGCCGTTGTAGCTACCAGACCGGGTACACAGCCCCCCCTACAAACAGCAGCTCAGCTTTCGGGAAAAACCGGGTGCGTGATGCTCGTCCCGGCGCGATCATGCAATCCATCGGCTCGAGGCGTGGACGAGGACGAAAACCACCTGCACCAGCGCGCAAGGAATCAGGTAGCAGTATGCCATTCTCCCCCTCAACTTGATGGCTAAATATACGAAAAGGGGGAACGCCATGGCAACGTAACGCATGTACGACGTCAGGCTGCCGGTCATTGCGGGAACAAGGCCCATAACCAGCAGGTAGGCAAACATGGTCTTGTCCAGCTTTTTGTAGGACAGCACCGCGACCACTGCATAGAAGACGAAGAACACCCTGTTGAGGATGCTGGTGCTGAACCCGTTCAGGGTGAAGTCCAGGTAAACGAAATTGTTCAGGAACCAGTCAATAGGGTGCAGAAGGTTGAGCAGGGAATTGTTGGCAAGGAAAACCTTCTGGGCATCAAAGCCCGCAAAGGGATCGCCGGTGGAGAGATCCATCAACAGCAGGTAGGTACCGTACCCCGCTACGAATCCGGCAGGCGTGAGCAGCTTTTTCAGCTCGAAGCTCTCCTTTGCGCGGAGGCAGGGCAGAATGGCGGCCAGGGCGGGCACAATGACCAGGATCCCGGTGGGGCGGGTCAAAGGGAGCAGGAATGCACAGATGAAACTAGGAGTCGTCTTGTTTTCCCGGAGGTAATACAGCAGCATGAGCGCCAGCATCAGGAAAAGGGATTCGGTATACACCAGGCCCAGGTAGAAGCTTGTCGGGAAGGCAAGCAGCATCAGGCACGACCGGTAGGCGACCTCCTCGCCGTGGGTCTTCCCTATGAGCCGAAAGAGGTACACCATGGAGAGCACGGTGAATGTGGTCGAAAGGATCAATCCGGCAACCAGGTTATTCCCGAAGGTCAGGCTGCCCACCACCCGGACCAGAAAGGGAAACAACGGGTAGAATGCGTTGCTTATGTGATACGGCGAGTACCATGCGTCGGCCAGGTAGAGATAGTGATTGGCGTCCCAGGTCTTAAACGCGGAAGCCAGCGAAACAGGCTCACCGATCGGATAGATGAAATTGGCGTAGTGGGCTGGCACGTTGAAAGGCACCAAATAATATCCGGCCCAGATTACGGCAAGAATCACCGCCTTGGTCAAAACGGTGATAATAGTGAGCTTCTTGATGTATGAATTCATGGCCCTTCCCATCGCTATTTTTTCAGTTCATTCAAGGTGGCAGACAGGCGGCCCCTAAACTCCGGTTCATCCGGGTTGAGCCTTACCGAGGCCTCGAACTGTTCCGCAGCCTTGTCCTTCATGCCCGCGTCGAGATAGGCCATTCCCAGATTGTAATGACTGTCTGCATGGGAAGGGTCGAGCCGTATTGCGGCTTCCAGATGCTCAATGGCCTTAGCGTACGCGCCCAGTTCTCCGTACAATGCCCCCAGATCGTTATGGGCCATGCCATTTGCCGGCTCCAGGGCGACGGCCTTTTCATACTGCCTGACGGCCTCCTGACGGTCGCCGGCCTGGTAATAGGCGCTACCCAGTTGCCGGAAGAACTCGGTACTGGCATCAAGCTGCGTTGCAAAGGTGATCTGCGCAATCGCCTCGCTGAGCCTCCCCATCGATTTCAGCGCCGCCCCCAGGTTAGCGTGCACGATGGCGTTGTCAGGCGATTTCAAGACGGTATCAGACCAAAGGGTGTAATTGTCCTTCCAGACCGTGTTGCGCCGAACGGTGGCGACGAGGTAGCAGCATCCCACGAGCGACAAGGCGACGCACCATGCCCTGACCGCCCTGGGACTCTGGATATGCTTCGAGAGCAGCCCCGCAAGGACCAGGACTGCACCGACCGAGGGAAGGTACAAGTAACGTTCGGCGAAGGGATACGGTATGGCGCGGATGTAAAAGGCCGGGAGCAGCGGCACGAACGCCAACACCAGACCGAATGCGACCGTTTTCGTTTTTCTGGCCACGCCGCATAAAAGCGCCACGGCAGCAACGACGGTCAATACGGAAAAAACGGCAAGCGGCTCGCTGAGCGATCTTACCGGATTGAACTCGTACATCGCGTTCAGCTCCACCGGCACGATCAGCTTCCAGGCATAACGCATGGCCAAAGGGAAAGTATTAAGGATCAGCTGGAAAGGAGAGAGGTCGGGATGCCGGTTTATGGGCGCGAATGCCCCAAGCACGCTTCCCCTGACAGCCAGATAACAAAGAGCCACAGCGAGGTATGGGGCGTATCGTGCCACCAGCCTGGAGAGCGGCGCAATTCTTTTCTCGACGAGGTAATCGACCACCAACAGGACCAACGGAAGCGTTATTGCTATCTCCTTGGAGAGGAGTGCCAGTGCGAAAAGAGCCGCCGGCAAAAGTTTGTAATACCAGGAGCGGTCCAGATATCGCACATGGAGATAGACGCAACCGATGTAAAAAAGCGTCAGCAGCAGGTCAGTCACGCACATGACCGCTGCCACCACTTCTGTATGTATCGGGTGAACGGCGAACAACATCGCAGCCAGCAGCGAGAAGGCTGTTACATGCCGGGAATTCTCCCGAGCCAGCACAGCCTCGCAGAGCAGGAACACCAGGATGGTGACCGCGGCGTGGAGCAGAATGTTTAGCGCATGGTAGCCCCAGGCTTTCAATCCAAAAAGGTAATAACAGGCCATGTAAACGACATGCAGCAGTGGCCGATAATAGTTGGAGACGGAACTGCCCTTGAATCCCCACACCTCGTTGGTGAATATAGTGGGCAGGAAGTGAAAGTCCCTGATCCAGGGGTTCTTGAGCACCTGGTATTCATCATCATAGACGAACCCGTTGGAGAGCGTGTTCCCGTACGCAACGCAGACGGCAAGGACTAGGATGAGGAAAATTGCCAGGCGGGTCCTGGATGAACGAAGTTCGCAAGTGGTCATTCGTTCCCCTCCCGATCGATGTTTCTCGTATCGCCCACCCAGTAAAGCGGTCTGCCCTGTGCCTGCTCGAAAGTCCTGCCGACGTAAGAGCCGATTATGCCGATACTGAAAAGGATTATCCCGTTATAAAAAGTCATGAGTATGATGATCGACGTCCACCCCGGAACGGTTACCTGGAAAACAAAATGATCCAGTAATGCCTTCACGAGATAGATGAGGCTGACAGCCCAGAGGGTAAAGGATGTCCAGGTGATGAACCGGATGGGACTGGAGGAAAAGCTCAAGATGGCGTTGATGGCAAGGCTGAGCATCTTGTGGAAGGGATAGTTGGTGCTGCCGGCATAGCGTCGGTCGCGGTCGTACTGGATGATGCACTGGCGGAAACCAATGATGGCGAAAATGCCCCGCATGAAACGGTGACGTTCCCGGAATTTTCGCACCACCTTCAGCACCTTTTCGTTGAACGCCCGGAAATCTCCACAGTTCTCCACGATATCCCTGGTCGATAACCGGCGCATCAGCTTGTAGAACAGCCAGGCGGTAGCCAGTTTGAATCCGCTTTCGCCATCACGCCTCGTTCTCTGGGCATGAACCAGATCAAAGCCTTGCTCAATCTTTTCCAGCATCCGGGGGATCTCTTCGGGCGGGTCCTGCAGGTCGGCATCGATGATGACAACCATATCCCCCCCGGCGAAATCCATGCCTGCCGTGATCGCTATCTGGTGCCCCATATTTCGGGCAAGGTGCACAACCTTGACGCGCAAGTCACGCTCGGACAGTTCGTTAAGGCGGAGGGCTGTGTCATCCCTGCTTCCGTCGTTTACGAAAATGAATTCGAAGAGATAGTCTCCCGCCTTCTCTGCTACCCCGGCCATTCTCCGGTAGAACTCGTAGATGGTCTCGGATTCGTTGTAGCACGGGATGATCACGCTTACGGTCTTCTTGCTAACTGTAGTCACTCTTCAGCCTCGCACCACGTTGTACCTTGAAGAGATGGATTCACGACGTCTTGTCCACGCCCGCCCGTCTTCCACAGGCAGGAAGGATCGAAATGATTCACCAGGTAGAGAGGTCTCCGCTTGGTTTCGTTGAACATCCTGCCAAGATATTCGCCTATCATGCCGAGGGTCATCAATTGCACTCCCCCCAGAAACAGCATCACTACCATCAAGGAAGCATAGCCTTGCACGGGATCGCCGTAGGTCAGTTTCTTGAAGATGACGAAGCAGGCATAAATAAAGGCACCAGTCGCGGTCAGCAGGCCAATATAGGAAGCGATCTTCAAGGGAACGATGGAGAAGGAGGTAATACCTTCCAGCGCGAAATTCCACAGACGCCAGTAGTTCCATTTGGTCTTCCCAGCGAAGCGTGGCGAACGCCGGAAGTAGACTGCAGCCTGCGGGTAACCTATCCAGGCAAACAGCCCTTTCATGAAACGATGCTGTTCACGCAGCAGCCCCAATGCCTGAACTGCCTTCCTGCTGAGCAACCGGAAATCCCCGGTATCCTCCGGTATACTAATCCGGGTAAGCCTCTGGATAACTCGATAAAAAAGCTTCGCCGTAGATTTTTTCAGGCATGATTCCCCCTCCCTGACACTGCGTTTCGCGTAGACGACGTCGAAGCCGTCCTGCCATTTCGAGACGAGGTCCGGAATCAACTCGGGCGGGTCCTGAAGGTCGGCGTCGATCACCACCACAGCATCCCCCCGGGCATGGTCCAATCCGGCAGTCATGGCAATCTCTTTGCCGAAATTGCGGCTCAGGTCGATGGTAGCCACCCGTGGATCGCATAATCCGCGAATAACCTGCAGAGTACGGTCGGTGCTGCCATCATTTACATAAAGTATTTCCCAGTTGGCACCAAGGTTATTCATCACCGTCGAGAGCCGCCGGTGGAAATCAGGTAGCACTTCTTCTTCATTGTAAACCGGGACAACTACGGAAAGGGTGAATCCCTTTTGACTAGGCAAAAGAGCCTCCTTGTCAATAGATTGCCTTGATGCCAAATTCATACGAAATAGCCTATTACCGGTATCAATTCGGGGCTTAGAGGGTGCTTATTAGCTTGACTGGACGCAACTAGCAAGCGGACGATTCGGAGGGCTCCAGGGCTGGGTGACGCTCGTCTGGCTCATCGCTTTGGTGTCTATTCCCCCAGGCTTTCTACAAGAGTGCTAGTCCATCTTACGGCCATTTTCAAGAGAATATGGAATGCTGGAACAGCGTAACCAGGTCGTTTTTATAGCACAGTAAATTATCATGGCACAAGAAGTTAATAGCGATCATGAGCGCACAGGAGTAACTCAGGGTGCGCGTTTGAAGGGTCGCAATAAAGCCGGCGTAGAATGCTCGGAGGATTTGCTATTTCTAACATACCGCTAAAGATTAAGCGAGTCTCGTTCCGAAACAGGGGCAAGATTTATCGCACATAGTCAGGGAGGTGTAGGTTAAACATTGCCCCAGCGCCGAACAATAAGCAGGCAATCAATATGGCCCCCAAGGATTGGCGATCATCTTGTGGCGTGCTATGCATTACCAGAGTTGTACCAAGCCCTTGAGGGAAAGAGGCAGAGGTTTAAAAAAGTAACTCGCAACACCCAGGAAGTCCTCGATTTAATAATAGTTGCGGGGACAGGATTTAGATCTGTGACCTTCGGGTTATGAGAGCCTTGGCTACCTGCGTCATTGCCTGCGTCCGGATAACAAAAAGGCCAGTTAGCTGTTTCAGCTAACTGGCCGTGATTGATTGGTTGCGGGGACAGGATTTGAACCTGTGACCTTCGGGTTATGAGCCCGACGAGCTACCAGACTGCTCCACCCCGCGTCATTGAGTCCCAACTTGTAACACACCCCTCCGGGCGCAGTCAACCTTTTTGTTGCAAAAAGTTTGACCGCGGCAAAATCCCCAATCCTCGATCCGGGTCGCCCGGCTGCACCGCCTGCGCATGGCGAGAGCCCGCCTCTCAAAAAGAAAGGGGAGATGCCTGGGCACCTCCCCCTTTCTAACGACTCGGCTCCGCCATCCCTGTTAGGGGAAGTTGATATCCACCTGGGTGGTGAAGGTGTTCTTGCCGGCAAGCTGCTGGTCGTTGTAGATGTCGTAGCCAAGGATCACGGAGACGTTCTTGGAGAAAGCCCAGGACGCACCGAAGCTGAAGGCACCTACCGTGTTCTTGCCTCCCTGGTAGTCGGCGGCCAGCCAGAGCTTGTCGGAAATCTCGCTCATGGTGCGGTCCCAGGAAAGGAGCACGCCGTCATCCTTGGGCCCGATCACCTTGTCGTTGCCGAAGTAGTAGCCGGCGGAGAGGCGTCCAACGACCGGCAGGGTCTTGGCAGCCAGACCGTAGACGATGTTCTGGTCGGTACGGAAGGCGCTGTTCTTGTCGCCGTTGGTCCCGAAGCCGTAACCGCCGACTGCCAGTGCCGGGGAGAGCTCGAAGAGCGACCCTTCCGGGGTCCCTATCTTGGCGTTGAAGTAGATCGGCCTGCTGTCGTAGCCGTTCGAGCCGCTGGTGATGTAGTCCACACCGACCTCGGCCTGTATTTTTTCGAAGGGGAGCACCCCGGCGGTGACCCCGAGGTCGTAGACGTTGCCCACGCTGGAGTTGTTGGAGGTGCGGGTGTAGTTGTCGATACCGAGGTGCAGGCTCTTGAAGCCCTGGATGTCGGTGGAGGGGATCCAGATCTGGGTGGAGGGGGTCGCCATTGCGATCCCGCTGGTTGCGATGGTCAGCGCCGTTGCCATGATGATGCCTTTGATGGTTCTTTTCATGTCTTTACTCCTTTGTAATTTTTTCTTGTATTGGTGCTGCGATTGATCTTTAGAAACCTGCCAGCCCTTGCGGCTGCCCCCCCTTTCACTGGATTTTCCATAAAAAAAGGCGCCTCTCACCCGTCGTGGAGAGGCGCCCTTGCCTGTCTGCCCGTGGTCTCGTGCACTTCGTTGTGCTTCGTGACCTATCCCATATTAGCAGGAGCTGTGCCACAACCAGCGCGCCGCTCCAAAACAACGACAATACGGATAGTTGAAGCTGACGGCCGCCGGCAACGGCCGAAACAACAGGCAAAATAAAGGCAGAACCGCCCAATCTTTGTGCACTGGCCGACCGCACCCCCACGCGCGGAGAGAGCGCCGCGCCAGGGGCTCCGCCGGCAATTGCCGGTGCCGGAAGATTGGTATTTCGTTACCTTTTTTTGTTTGTAAAGCCTGCGGAGAAAAGGTAGATTGTCCCGATTCGCATGCACCGGCAGACGCCGGTCGGGGGTTTTCTGCAATGGTAACGACCTTCATAATAATATTTGCCATCGGTGTCGTGGCGGGGGTGATCGGCTCGATCCTGGGCCTGGGCGGCGGGATCATCATCGTCCCGGCCCTCACCCTCATCTTCGACATGCCCATGCGCACCGCGGTCGCGGCTTCCACCGTCTCCATCATCGCCACGTCCACCGGCGCCGCAGTGGCCTTCTTGAGGGACCGCCTCACCAATACCCGGGTCGCGATCTGGCTGGAGATGGGAACCGCCACGGGGGCCCTTACCGGCGCCCTGGTGGCCGCCTTGGTGAACCAGCGCGTTTTGTTCATCCTCTTCGGCCTGCTGCTGGCCTACTCGGCCTACAACATGTTCCGCACCAGGAAGGAGCATTCCAAATCCGAGGTCGTTCCCGACGCCATTTCCAGAAGGCTCAGGCTCGGCGGCTCCTACTTCGACAAGGCGCTGGGGCACCGGGTGGACTACCAGGTAACCCGGACGCTGCCGGGGCTGATCATCATGTACTTCTCGGGGGCGGCTGCGGGGCTTTTGGGGATCGGGGCGGGGATCTTCAAGGTGCCGGCCATGGACCAGGTGATGGGGATGCCCTTCAAGGCGTCCAGCGCCACCTCCAATTTCATGATCGGGGTGACCGCCGCTTCCGGAGCGGTGGTCTACTTCGCACGCGGCGACGTGAAGCCGCTGGTGGCGGGGCCCGTGGTGCTCGGGGTGCTCCTGGGGGCGATCCTCGGGGCGCGCCTGATGCTGCGCATGAAGGCCGGCAAGATTCGCCTCTTCTTCATGCCGATCCTGGCCTACACGGCGCTCGAGATGATCTACAAGGGGGTGAAGTGGTGGTAGGAAACGATCCGGAGGAGAAAGCCGTACACCCGATCGAGCTGGTGCTGGCGAGGCTTTTGCGGCTCGGTTCTCTGGCGGCTGCGGCGCTGTTGGCAGTCGGCATCGCGGTCATGGTGCTCGGGCAGACCGAGCTCGCGCCCAAGCTGATCACCGCCGGCCTTTTGGTGCTGCTCGGGACGCCGGTCCTGCGCGTGGTCGCCGCCGCAATCATCTTCGTGAAGGAGCGGGACTGGCACTTCGCCCTGTTCTCGCTGGTGGTCCTCTGCGCCGTGGCCGCGGGGATCTACTTCGGCAAGCGGGGGTAACGGGGAGGTTAGGCGTCCCCCTCGCCTTTCGAGCCGCCCGCCAGCTTCTGGCGCGCCCTTTCGGCGATCTGCCGCCTGCGCGGCCCGCTCACCAGCTTCTCTTCCAAAAAGGCGATCATGGCGATTCCCGCCGTGACCAGCACTCCGATACCCAAAAGCTTCAAAAGAAACATCCTCTCCCCCGCTTTTCCCGTGTCTTTACGCCTGCCCAATCTGCCTGAAGCGCCGACGGTTGTCAACCTTCCCATCCCCGCATGCCACCCGATCCCCCTAAAGGAGAGGTCAGATTGGACTGGCATAATATTACTTTTCGTGTAAAATGAGCCGCCCCTTTTTTTCATGACCTGCAATTGCCCCAATGAGGGCTGGACCAGTTTCGGGAGCCCACCCGGACTACATCAAAGGAGGAAAGACTATGAAGAGCAGCAAAGTAGCACGCAGGATCGCGATACTGGCAGCGGCCCTGTCCGCAACGATCGGCATCGCGTTCGCTTCCGGCGAAGGGAGCGGCATCACCGCCGACCAGGCGCTTCAGAAACTTATGGACGGCAACACGCGCTACGTGGAGAGCAAGATGTCGGCATCGGCGCTGTGCGACGCCACGGCCCGCGGCAAGCTGGCCAAGAGCCAGCACCCCTACGCCATCATCCTCTCCTGCTCCGACTCCCGCGTCCCCCCCGAGATCATCTTCGACCAGTCGCTGGGTGAGGTTTTCGTGGTGCGCGTTGCCGGCAACGTCGCCGACCCGCTGGTCCTGGGGAGCGTGGAGTACGCCGCCGAGCACCTCGGCTCCCCGCTCATCATGGTGCTTGGGCACGAGCGCTGCGGCGCGGTCACCGCAACGGTCGCCGGAGGCAAGCCGGAAGGGAACATCGGCGCCATCGTGAAGGAAATAGCGCCTGCCGCGAAGAAGGCCAAGACCACCTGCAAGGGCAAAACGAAGGAGGAGATCGTGGAGTGCGCGGTCGAGATCAACGCCAAGGCCGTTGCCGCCGAACTTCCCAAGAAGTCCAAGCTCCTGGCCAAGGAGCTGAAGGAAGGCAAGATCAAGATCGTCGCCGCCAAGTACGACCTGGACGACGGCAAGGTAACCCTGCTGAAGTAAGCCGCTCCGCATCGTATAAAAAAGCCGCCTCCGGGATCCCGGGGCGGCTTTTCCAGTTTCGGAACCGGCGTTTCAGGCGTCAGGCCGGCGCAGTTTCGGAATCAGGGCCGGGTCCAGTTCGGCCATCCGCTCTTCCCCCAAACCGAGGAGCGCCTCGCGCAGCACGCCCGCCTCCGCCACCAGCGCCGCCACGTCGACCCCGAGGCAGCGTTCGGAGACCCTCCTCAAAAGGCCGGAGCCTCGCTGCAAGAGCCCCTCGGCCCCCTTGAAGTTGCCGTTGCGCCAGTGATACAGCGCCACCGCGACCTGCAAGAGCCCCTGGTAGAAATCCCGCAGCTCCCCCTTCTCGCCCACCCAGAGCTCTTCGAGCGTCTCATGGCACTCGAACCATTCGCCGGCGTTGAACTCGTCGATGGCCTGTTGCAGTTCCGGCGGAGCCGCCGACTGGCAGCGTTGGCTATCCGGCGCCCCCGGCGCTGTCACCGCTAGTCCACCAGGACCGGGCGCAGCCCCGGCAGAAGCTTCCTCGCCTGGCTGTCGCACCCGACACAGGAAATCCGGTCGATGTAGAGCCCGTCGGCTCCCGGGGTGCAGGAGGTGGCGGGGAGGTCCGCCTGGGTCGAGGACTTGCCGCACCCGGCTGCGCCGCCGGTGCAGATCCTGCTGATGCGCACCAGCGAGTACCTTGTCACGGTATGCTGCTGGTAGCTCTCGCCGGGGAGGAAGCCGGAACAGTCGGTGGCGGGAACGATCACCCACCACCCGACCAGCTTGCCGTTTCTGTCGTATTCCTTGTTGGAGCGGTCCACCTGGGGGTCGTACATCATCGCCTTGATGTCGCGCAGGACGGCGTCGCTGTTGCTGGCCGCGGCGAAGATGGGGAGGCCGCAGACCTCCTGTACCGGCATCTCCTGGCAGACCAGGTCGGACATGGAGTTGGTGATGGTCACCGGATGCAAAAGGGAGGTGTAGAGGTAGCGGCCGGAGAGGGAGCCGGCTGACTGGGGGTTCCAGGCGGCATGGCTCATGCGCCGCTCGGCGATGCCGCAGATCTGGGGGAAGGTACAGGAGGGCTGGCACGCCTCGGAGCAGATGGCTATGTTGGAGCGGGTCCCGGGGACCAGCGCGGCCGTTGCCACCGGCGTGGAACCGAAGTCCTCGGTGCCGCTGATCTTGGCGATGAAGGTACCCAGGGTCCCAAGCCCGACCGAACTGCTCTCGGCGGTGCGCCTGGTCCTTACCTGCATGGCGTTCACCGGGGTGGCGCCGGGGGTGTAGCTGCGGCTGCTCATGTTCCAGAAGCCGACGGTGATGTCGTTGTCGCCGGTGAGGGCGTTGCCGTTGTTGTTCAAAAGCCCGACCAGGGCCGCGGCATCGTGCTTGCCGGTGACGAGGTCCACCGCGGCGGCCCTCGCCTGGGACTGGACCGGGTCCTCGGAGACGCCGGGCAAGCGGGCCGGGTCGGTCTGTGCCTGCAAAAGGTAGCGCTGCTTGATGCTCTGCGCCCCGGTCAGGGCCGCCATCTCGGCGGAATGCAACAGGTCCTCCTCGCTGACGTACATGTACCCGATATCGATGGCAAGACCTGTCACGACCAGGAAGACGACCAGCATGATGGTTACATAACTGGTATCGAAGGCGGACTCTTCTTCAGACACGATCATCTCCAGAGTGGGCGGGTTTATTAAGAGTGCGCCATAATAACATCATCCTTAAAAAAAGGGCCATGCAGAATTTGCATGGCCCTTCTTTTTTTCAGCCTACGCTGCAGAACACGTTAGGCGGAAACCTTGACGGTGACCTTCTCGCCTGCCATCTCGGTGGCCTCGACCTCGACCGCCTTCTTCTCACGCAGGAAGAAGGTGATCACGGTGCCCAGCGCCAGGCAGGAACCGGCCAGGATGAAGGACTTGTTCAGGCCGCCCGGCTGCGCGTTCATCATCTCCGAGACGCGCCCCATGACCAGGCCGCCGACGCCCCAGGCGGAGAACAGCACGCCGTAGTTGAGGCCGTAGTTCTTGAAGCCCCAGTAGTCCTTGGCGAAGGAGGGGAAGAGGGTCAGGTTGGAGCCGTAGTTGAAGCCGATCAGCGAGGCGAGCAGCACCAGCATGGCTGCGGAGCCGGAGCCGACCACCGGGACCGCGGCGAACATGAGGATCGCCTGGAAGCCGAGCATGAGGGTCAGGGTGGCGCGACGGCCGATCTTGTCGGAGAGGACGCCGGCCACGACGCGGCCGGAGGCGTTGCCGATGGCCATGATGGCCACCGCCACGAAGGCCATGGGGCCCATGCTCTTCTTGGCCAGCCCCGCGACGGAGCCGATCACCATGAGGCCAGCGCCCGCACCGATGAAGAAGGTTGCCCAGAGCATGTAGAACTTGGGAGAGCGCAGCATCTCGCCGACGTTTGCGTCGTGTACGGCCTTCTTCGCCGGGGCGGCCTTCTCGTCACCTTTGAGGGCCGGTTCCGCGGGAACGTAACCCTTGGGCGGGTTGGCGAGGGCGAAGGAGAGGCCGCAGACGATGACCGCGAAGCCGGCGGCGAGGATGTACATGGACTGCTGGATGCCGTAGGCGCCCAGGAGGTAGCTGGAAAGCGGCGCGATGTACACCGGGGCGAGACCGAAACCGGCGACCACGATGCCTGCGATGAGGCCGGTCTTCTTGGAGGAGAACCACTTAAGCGCCGGCGGGGTGGCGGCGGAGTAGCCGAAGCCGAAGCCCGAACCGGCCAGTACGCCAAAGCCGGTGACCCAGGCGGCGTAGCTGTTGGAGTACCCCATGAGGGAGAAGCCTGCCCCAACCAGGAGGCCACCGATCAGGGCGGTCTTGGCCGGACCGATCTTGTCCTGGCACTTCCCCGCCAGGATCATGGAGAAGGCGAAGGCGAGACAGCAGAGAGCGTACGGATCGTTGATGGAGCCGAGGCTCCATTGGAAGGCATCGGGGCCACCCTTCTCGATGGACGCCTTGATGGCCCCCTTGAAGATACTCCAGGCATACAGCACCCCGAGCGCCAGGTTGATTCCGGTTCCAGCGAAGACTACCTGCCAGCCCTTGTTAGATGTTGGTTGTGACATGCCTTTATACCTCCATGTTGGGATTGACGACTCTTGTCACAGATCTTAGCAACTCGCATACCAATGTTTTACGATTTCGTATATTTTTACGAATCGCGCAAAATCAGCATGTTAGCGGGCGACGGGTGGGCGGATCGGTGCCGGGTGAGCCAGGCCTTTTTCGCACAACGGCGAAAGACCTCGCCGCCGATAAAACCGCCGGGTCACCCCGATGCGGCGTGATATCAGCACGTTGATCGTTGCCGCCGCGTCGCCGGAGTGCTTTCGCATAAATGCAAAAGGGCCCTCGGTGTTTTGCAAAACTGTAAATAATGGCGGATTTGTATAACAGGCGGGAAACCGGAGGTTGGCCAAAAGCAAAGGCCGGCTCGATGAAGAAGGCCGGCCTTGTCTCTTGCGGTGCGGGGACTTGCTCAGCAGAACAGGACGTTCCCCCTGCGCTCGGGGCCGCGATAGGTTCTCCCACCCATCCCTCTCACGCTGTCGACCCCGACCTGCACGCACTCGCCGTCGCTGCGCAAGAAGGATACTATCGCTGCCTGCTCTATCAATTTCTGGAGTTCCTCTGCTTTTACCAGCCCGCGTCTTTCATCAGCAAACACAACCGGAATTTTCATAGCCCCCTCCTCGATGATGGTTCAGCGAAGTTCAAGCTCGTTAGTACATTCTAGCAATGTAGACCGTGATGGCAAGGACGGCTCTGGTTAAATCAGGAGGCAACACTCATATCCCCTCCGGTCACAACGCCGCGAGTCGTCCCGAAAGCACGCGGCGACGATTTCCTCAATTCCTTCATATTTGCTTCATAATCGCCAGGTACCTTAGGTTCATACCGTAGCCGGAAGAGCTGGCCGCTAAGCCAGACCCAAAAGGAGAATCGATATGAAAAGACAGCTAAGGCAACTGGCACTATTCACCTGCATCACCGCAACTGCGGCTTTGGGTGCTCAAAGCGCGTTCGCCGGCTACGGCCCGGCTGAGGGGGAAGGCGGCAAAGGATGTTTCGAGCAGCAAAAACATGGGGGTCCTCGTGCCATGCTCAGGAAGATGGCCCGGGAGTTGGGACTCTCCGAACAGCAAAGGAACGAGGCGCGCGCCATCTTCGAGGCCGGGCGCGCCAAGAACGCCCCCCTGTTCGCCTCCCTAAGGCATGAGCGGCACGAGCTGCAGGCCCTGGTCCGCTCCGGCAGCGCCGACGAACCCGCCATCAGGGCCCAGGCGGCAAAGGTCTCGGCGCTGCAGGCGGACTTCGCGGTGCAGAGGGGGGCGCAGACCAGGCAGTTTCTCGCCCTGCTGACGCCCGAGCAGGCGGCCAAGTTCAAGGCGCTGCGCGAGGCACCCCACGGCGCCCCGGGTCACCGCGCCGGTCACGACAGGTAACCCTCCACAGGCGCTGCCGTCCGGCTGAGGCAGCGCCACTCCCCGGCTCCGGGTCTCCCTCTTCCAGTCAACCTCCCCCTCCCCTGCCGAACAAACTCCGTCGCCGCGTTGTGCATTACCCCCCAGTGGCGTAAAATATCAGCTGTTCGAAGGAGGTGTCACATGAGACGACCTAGACCCATCTTTTTAATATTGCTGCTCCTCCTCGGCGCCTGCGCCACGTATCCCGACCTGCAGCAGCAGCGCCTGGCAGCCCTGCCGCATCAGTACAAGCAATTCGACGTCCTGATGGGATGGGAGGTGCGGCCCGCCGGCGGGAGCACCGTCGTCCAGGGGGTGGTGAAGAACGTGCGCTACTTCCGGATGCGTAACCTGGAGATATGGGCGTCGCAGCTGGACGGCCGTGGCAAGGTCCTGGTGCAGGGGATGACCTTCGTCGTGCCGTCCGAACTGGGACTGGACGAAAGTGCCGATTTCACCATCAGGATCCCGGCTGCACTCGCTGCGGGGGATCGGCTCCGCATCACCTATAAGTACCTCGGCAGCGATGGAGGGAGCCATGGGCTCGGTGACGGCACCAACTGGATGCAGAGTTTCGAATCCGTCATCCCGGCAAGGTAGCCGGCTGCGTCCCGCGAGGTCGCAATAACGGTAGCTACAGCACAGGCACAGACAATGGTCGACAAACACGATGAAGACAAGACAACCGCCGTCGTACCGGAACCCTCGCAGCGGGCAAGGGACCAGTTGTTTCGCCTGGCGGCGGAACAGGTAAAGGACTACGCCCTGATCCTGCTCAACCTAAAGGGCGAGATCATCTCGTGGAACAGCGGCGCCGAGCGCATCACCCGGTACCTCGCCCACGAGATCCTGGGGAGACACTTCTCCGTGCTGCACCCCAAGGAGGAGATTCGCTCGGGTGCGCCGCAGCGGGAGCTCGCCATAACGGGCAGCATGGGGAGCGTCGAGCTGCAGGGGTGGCGTCTGCGCAAGGATGGCAGCCGTTTCTGGGCGGCCATCACGATCAACGAGCTGCGTGACACGGCCGACGAGCGCACGGGGTATGTGCTGATACTGCACGACAACACCGAGCGGCGGGCTTCCGAGGAGGCCATGGCGAAGAGCCGCACCATGCTGGAGCGTCTCTTCGAAACCGCGCCCGACGCCATCGTGGTGGTGGACGGCGGCGGCGTGATCCGGAAGGTGAACCAGCAGGCCGAAGTGACCTTCGGCTACATGCGCGAGGAGCTGGTGGGGCAGCGCATCGAACTCCTCATCCCCAAGCGTTTCCACAAACGCCACCGTCAGCACCTGCGCAACTACTTCGGCGATCCCAGGGCCCGCAAGATGGGGATCGGCCTGGAGCTGTACGGGCGCCACCAAAACGGCTCCGAGATCCCGGTGGACATCATGCTGAACCCCATCGAGGCGCAGGATGCAACCTGGGTCTTCGCCGTTATCCGGGACATCACCATTCAAAAGCAGGGGGAGGCGAAGATCATGGAACTGAACCTCGCCCTCAGGAACCAGCTGGAGCAGCTGGCGGCAACCAACCGGGAACTGGAGTCGTTCAGCTACTCGGTCTCGCACGACCTGCGCGCGCCGCTTCGGCATATCATCGGGTTCGTCGACCTGCTGAGCTCCAAGGCCGGGACGGGACTGGACGAGAAGAGCCGCCACTACCTCGACGTCATCAGCGGCGCGGCGAAGAAGATGGGGCTTCTCATCGACGACCTGCTGGCGTTCTCCAGGATGGGGCGCAGCGAGATGATGAAAGGGTGGGTGGACCTGGGTCTGTTGGTGCGGGAAATCGTGGCAGATCTGCAGGGGGACCTGCAAGAGAGAGAGATCGAATGGGACATCGCGCCGCTTCCGGTGGTTTTGGGCGACGCCGCCATGTTGCGCCAGGTGCTGATCAACCTGATCGGCAACGCGGTGAAATTCACCCGTTCCCGTGCTGCCGCGAGGATAGCCGTCGGCGCGGTGGACCGGGAAAACGAGCAGGAAATCTACGTCAGGGATAACGGTGTCGGTTTCGACGAGGCCTACGCCAACAAGCTATTCGGGCTGTTCCAGCGGCTGCACGCCAACGAGGAATTCGAGGGAACCGGCGTCGGGCTCGCTATCGTGCAGCGCATCGTGCTCAGGCACGGCGGCAGGGTCTGGGCCGAGGGGGGCGTGGGCGCAGGCGCCTGCTTCTGGTTCTCCCTGCCCAAAAAGACAGGGTGACCCGCCCCCTAGAGCTTGTTCCTGAGCGTTTCCTTCAGTTCCAGGATCGCGAGGGTCTGCATGTACTCGCCTAGGAAGTCGATGTTTTTGAACGCCACTCCTTCGCCGAAGTAGTCGTCGATCTCATGTATCGCCTGTTTCATCAACTTCTGCCCCGGGGTCAGTCTAGCCAGATCTGGGTTCATCGTTCTCTCCGCGTTCTAGAATGAGTGTTGGGCCGATTAGACAATTCTAAATACAGCGCCCATTGTGTCAACAACTCCGACGCACGACGGGGAGGAGATTTGTCTTTACCCGTCGCCGCGAGCAGATAACTTCCGACCGACCTTCATCCATCCCTTCAATTATCCCCGACTGCCATGCCCTGGACGCCCATGACGTCACCACTGCCCCCCCCCCCGCGTTCTTGGCGCACAGCAGGGGATCATGCGTGGCGCCGATTTTAACCTGAGGCGGCATCATCGTCAAGGTTCAGGAACCTTCGGCGGCTCCCCTTTGGTCACCACCTCCTTGTCGAGGGTTACCTCAAGTGCAGGCGCTGATGTTGCTATCGAATCCCTGGTCGCCGGTGAATTTCAAACTTTGAACTGTTGCATAAAAAGGGGTTGCCTCGTCTAAGGCGTCGTTGCTATAGTGCGCTGGCATTTTTCAGCGGGGGTGAGGCATGTCGGATTTGGAAAACCAGATGGGGCTGTTCGAACTGGCGGGAATCGCGGAAGCTCCCGCGCCGGCCGCACCGGCCGCGCCGCCTACACCGGCGTCCCGGCCGGAGGCCAAGACGCGCCCCAAGCAGTCCAGCCACTCCGCCGCCCCACCCGCGCCCAAGCCGCAGGGCGGCAAGCGGGGACGCCTCCCCAAGGGGGCGGTCAAGGCGGTCTCGGGCCTGGTGCCGGAAGGGGACGTGCGGCTCACCGCCAACATCAGGCAGGATCTGCACCTAAAGCTGAAGATCGCCTCCGCCTACCGCAGGGTCACCATTGGCGAGATCATTGAAGAACTGGTCGAGAGGTACGTCTAACTAATCCCTCCGGAGCAAAATAACCGAACCGGCAAGCCGGTTCGGGATCCACAGCTGGAAGATTCCTCAAGATTCTACTTGTCGTGGCAGCTCTTGCAGAGCGCGCTGCCGTAGTCGCTCATCACCAGATGCCCCTTATCGGGATTCAGCGGGTCGTGGCAGGTGAGGCAACCGACCCGGCCATTGACGAAGATCATCTTGGTGTTGCTGCCGACGTCCTTGTAGCCCCGGGCCGCCGCAACATAGGCCTCGTAGGTCATGCCGAGAGGATGGTCACGGTTGGTGAGGGTCCCCATCGACCTGCGGAACGACGGGCGATCCCTTACATCAACGTTAATCTGAGAAGCCAGAACACCGTCATGGCAGCTTAGGCAATTGACCGAGAAGGCATCCAGGTGCTGCAACGATGACGGGGCGGACTTGGAGTCAGAAAGGATAGAAAGGATGCCGGTCGATCCGGTGGAGTTGTCATCGGAGTAACCAGCAGCAACGATGTTCCCGTACATATCTTCGACAGAACTGCCGGACGTGTAGGACAAGCCGCGCACCGCATCGATCTTTACCAGGTAGTCCCTACGGGCCTGAACCGAGGTCTGCAGTTGCTGCGTGTAAGCACACCGCTCACCATTTCTGGAAACGTTGCTCCCGAAAGCGCCTGCCTCCTGAACCAGGCCGAGTACCATCGCGGCCGCATATGCCAGCCCCGCCATTCTCTGCAACGTTCTGTTTATGTTTTGTTCGGTTCTCATGGCTCACCTCCCGTTGCCACTACCCCTTTCAAGCGGGGTACCAAGAGTGGGCAGAACCGTTCAAATCACACAAGTAATTATCTTCGCTAGATTTTATGCTCTGTCAGTTTTCGCCACTGAAATTCTTTTTCAAAATTTGCCTGTGCGCATGTTGAACATCTGAACAGGGATAATTCCGGAATGATCAGCAGCCAATCGGGCGGGGTAAGGGGAAATGGACGGGGGGGTAAAGCGGGGAGGGGACAGGCTGGGGAGCCGGCTCAAAGCACTATACGGGCTATTTATCGTAAAGTATTAATAGTTGAATCAATGAACGGGTTAGTATAAGATGCGGCAACCACAGTGTTTGCATAATGGAGCCGAAGTTGCCCCTATTCGTTTCCCGCCTGATAGCCGTCCTCGGCCTTTTCCTTCTGCTTTCATCTGAAGGACACGCTGCCGCAGCAAAGTACGTAAAGCCGATTGATTCTGTCAGCGTTACGCCTTTGGTGGGTGGCTATCTGTTCTCTTCGGTGCAGTCCTTGGATCCGGCCATCACCTACGGCGTGAAAGCCAGTTACGACCACGTCGGAACCGGAATTACGGACAGTATCGGCGTCGACGCTACTTTCAATTACCTTCCCACCACAACCAAGGAGCAGCACCTCAAGGCCCAGGCCTACCTGTTCCGCCTCGATGCGACGTACCCGATCGTGACCAGAAAGGCCGTGACCCCCTTCCTCGCGCTTGGTGCAGGTGGGATCTTCACCGACCGGGAAGGTGCACGCGACAAAAGTCCCTTGTTCAACTTTGGGTTCGGCCTGAAATACCAGTTGGAAGAGTACCTGGCTATCCGCGCGGATGTGCGCCAGCTCATGGTCTACCAACACGCAACCACTACCAGCAATTTCGAAATAACCACCGGCCTGACCTACTATTTCGGCAAGCAGCGCAGAAAGCCTGTGCCTCCCCCGCCGCGCAAGAACATCCCGCAGGCCCAGGAAGAGAAGCAGGCCAAGCCGACAGCGGAAACAGCCACCCCGGCCCCCCCCCCTCCATCCATTCTGGAGCTTCTTCGCGGGTCGGGTGCAGCGGCTATGGGCCTCAACCTCCTGCCACCCAACCCCGGCGACGCGTTCGCGCCGGCCGCCTACCCCGCACCGGTCACGGCTCACAGCGCTGCCAGGCGGAGATTGCCAGACGCCGAGCCTCCCCTAGCACCAAATGCACCGCCGGCAGGGGCCGCGGCCGCACAACCGCGAACGGTCTCCCAGGCCGCGACGCCCGCCACACAGGCGCCTGCTCCCGCCCCGGCGTCGACGCAGCCGGTACCATCTCCCCAGGCACACGCTCCTAAAAGGAGCATACGGACCCTGACCATCGAGTTCTTGTTCAGCAGCCAAGCGATACGGCCGGTCTACCAGGCCAAGCTAGCGGCCTTCGCGTCGCTCATGAAATACAACGAGGAGTCCACCGCCGTCATCGAGGGACACACCGACAACGTGGGGAATGACCGGGCCAACCTCGCCCTGTCGCAGCAGCGAGCCCAGAACGTGAAGAATGAACTGGTCAAGTACGGCGTTGCTCCCGCAAAAATCACGATCAAGGGACACGGCTCACAAAAACCGGTGTCAAACAACCAAAGCGCCACAGGCCGCCACAAAAACCGCAGAGCCGTGGTAACTCTCACCCTGATCATCAACCAGTAGCGTCGCCATGACCAAACCGGCAGGTACGGCGCAGCACCCTCTCCGGCTGGGCCGGAGCAACAATACGGAGGAACCGTACATGAAGAACACTAGAAATCTGACCATCGCTGTGGGGCTGGCGATCCTGGCGACCAGCCTGGCGGCGTGTACCCTCCCCGGCCAGACGTCGAGGCCCGCAACAAAACCGGTCTCTGCAAAGGCGCCCAGCCTGCTCCGTGGGAAGGTACTCGATACTATGAATGCCGCGGGTTATACCTACGTCAACCTTGAGACGGAAGGGAAGACGCTCTGGGTGGCCGCCCCCCTGATGAGCGTGAGCATCGGGCAGCAGATCGAGCTGCTGCCAGGAGCCGAGCTGAAGAACTTCAACAGCAAGGCCCTCAACCGCACCTTCGACTCCATCATCTTCTCAGGAGGAATGGTAGCCACGGCCACGGGAGCCCCCCATGCGGCCGATCTTGAGGCAAGCAAGGAGGTCGGTAACCCCGTCATGGAGGGAAAGGTGCTGCAGACGATGAATGCTGGCGCCTACACCTACATCCTGCTGGAAAAGGAGGGGAGAAGGACCTGGTCTGCCATACCGGGCACGGAAGTCAAGGTGGGGGAGAATATCGAGCTGATACCAGGTATCGACATGGTCAACTTCAAGAGCACCACACTGAACCGGAACTTTCCCTATATCCATTTTTCCGGGGGACTGAAGAAGGGACCCGACCAGCAGAAGTCCGCTGCCCCCCCCCCTGCCGTCCCTGCGGCGGCCGCGCCTGAAGCCCCGCGGGCGGAGCAACGGTAACATCGAGCGTACCTTCGGTTTGGGGCGGGCACATCTGAACCCGACTGAAAAGCAGTTGCGTGCGTTACGGCACACCGATGGGCGAATTCAGCAGCAAGCCCCTAAACCGCACCTTCAAGTCCATCTATTTTGCCAGCGGAATTGAGGTGACCAAGAAAGCTGCGGTACCCTCGAGGCAGCACCTGCCACTACGGCACCTGCCGCCGCGGGCGGTGAGACCAACTTGTCAGTGTACACATTCTGCACACCTGCCCAGTTTTTAAAAAGAAGAGTGAATCCAATTATTAAGCCAATCCACAGGCTACAAGCTGTTCAAGGGGCAACAGACCACCATCTCCACTAAATTACATAAACGACTGAAAGGACGGTAGTTTGCTCTCATCGCACATTGGCACCGAACTTGCGATACCCCAACCAAAATCAAGCCGTGAGGAGGGTGCCATGAGACGGAAACTGTTAACCGCGTTAATCGGATCTGTGTTGTTCGTCAGTGCAGCTTTACCGGCCTTCGCTGATTACGCAGCGGGAGTCGTGGCCTACGCAGCGGGTAATTATGAAAAAGCTGCACGGGAGTTCAAATCAGACGAGACTGCAGGGTCATACTTCATTTTGAGCCAAATGTATGGCAGCGGGATCGGATTGAACCAGGACAAGAAAACAGCGCTGACCTACCTGCACCGAGCTGCAGAACTGGGACTTGATGTTGCACAGGCGGATCTTGGTCTTCTTTACCTGGAGGGAGCCGGGGTGCATGCAAATGAAGCCGAAGGGCTC
Source organism: Geomonas diazotrophica (assembly GCF_018919385.1). Lineage (GTDB taxonomy): Bacteria > Desulfobacterota > Desulfuromonadia > Geobacterales > Geobacteraceae > Geomonas > Geomonas diazotrophica. The sequence continues at coordinate 111,290 of NZ_JAHLMF010000012.1, read as the reverse complement.
AGGTGGTTGAGAAAGGCTGCTGCCCAGGGGCTTCCCGAAGCAGAAACGATCGTGCGGGCTTTTACCCAAGTAGAGGTTGCATCAAGGTGAAAAACAGATGACCAGGCAACTCTGCCTAGCGCATTGCATGACAGGTAATGCAGAAGTTGCTGATGGGTGAAATGCCATCGTAATTTTGAAGGAAAGCCGGCGTAAGTCCGGCATGGGGATTATGGCAGGAAACGCAAGTGAATTCCTTGCCCGGATGGTACGGGTCCGGCCATTTACGCACGGGGTGCGCGTTGTTCGAGAACCCGACTATGACGTGGGGTTTGGCAAGAATCTCCTCATGACACCCCGCACAAAGGTCGGCAGCTGATTTCAGTAGAAAGTAAGGTTGGTTCGACGCGTGGGGATCGTGGCAGATGGCACAGCTTCCGGCCGCAGTGGGCCCATGACCAAAGGGCATACTTGGCCAGGAATTCTCGTGACAGCTGTTGCAGAGCTTACCTTCCGGCTTAGGCACGGAGAGTTTCGGTTTTGCACCCCGGTCATGGCACCCAAGGCACCCGCCAACTGCGGCTGGGCCATGAACGTTGGCATACGTGGTGAGCATCTTCTTGTGGCACTGATAGCAAGGAGAATTTTCGGCACGTGTTTCCGATTCGGCAGTCTTGGAAAAATCGAGTTGATGGCAAGGTAGGCAAACCCGCTCATGCGTCTGCTCGTGAAAGGTGTACCCGCTGAACCCTTCTGGCACCCTTGCTCCATCAGACGAGAGTTCTGAATGCAGGAACACCGTCGAAGTGCTTTCATCCACGGGCTTCCCCCCCTTAAGGGCGACCACCCTGATCTCGTTCTTACCGCTCGCAAGTTCTACGCCATCGAAGCAGGTCATGTACTGGCGGTACTGCCTCTTTGGCAGTCTGACACGCCTTCGGTTCAGGAAGATCTGTATTTCGTCCGGCCGATCCGTCGGCAACCGCACCGTGACCGCAGCAAGGGGGCCTTCCAGCACGGACTTGTCCGGTGGCGTGACGATTTTTATGCGGCTGTCACCCGGCTCGGCCACCGCAGCTCCACCCAAAAGGCAGACGCCAAGCGCAGCTGCCCCGATCAGACCAGCCAACCTCCCAAGCTTGACTGCACCAGACGCCTTAAAATCACTTGCCATGAACAATCCTGTCTAAAGCACGCGCGTAGGAGTCTGCGGCCTTTTTCGTGTCTTTCAAGTACTCAAACAGCTTACCTTGGTAAACATAGGTTCTGTAGTCGGAAGGGTTTAGTGCCTCGGCCTCCCTGAACATCGCCTCCGCCTCAGGTAGTCTCCTCTCCCGCCCCAAAGCATACCCCATGTAGTAGTAACATGGCGAATAGGCCTCGTGCGACTTGCGCGCGTCCTCAAGCATGGCAAGGGCATCTGTATTCCTGCCTCGTTCCACCAGGACAAGAGCGACTTCGCAGGTGGCAACCGGGTGCTTCGGCTCTTTTGCGAGAACTGCACGATACTCGGCCTCGGCACGCGCCATGTCTCCCCGGTCCTTGTACAACTTGCCAAGCCCCAGGCGCGGCAGCATGAAATTGGGATCGGCGTCGACGGCTTTGCGGAACCAATTTTCAGCCTGGCTCGCAAGGACCTTCGATTTAAGGCTGCGTATCCCCATCCCATAGAATCGGACCGCTGTCTTGTCAGGCAGGTAAGCAGGATGCGCGACGTGCTTTTGCGACGAGGGCCCGGCTATTGAAGAAACCACGAACTCTTCCAAAGCGTCGGCCCCGACCAGAGGGTATCCGGAGAGCTCGTACTTCACGACTCGTTGCTTGTCCACGATGACGGTTGTTGGCAGCGCTATTACGCCGTAATCGCTGAAGGCGGCTAGACCGGGATCCAGCAACATTGGGAAATCGAGCTTCAACCGGTCTCGGGTCTTGCCAACCGCCTGTAGCGTCCGTGGCCCTGCCTTTTGTTCATCAACATTGACTGCAATCACGCTGAAGCCGGAGGATCGGAAGCGGGAATACAGTTGCTGCATCTTGGTCAGCAGGGCCTCCGACTTTTTCACAGAGGTAGACCAGAAAACGAGTGCAGTAAGGCCCTCTCCTTGCAATTCTGAGGATTTTTTATTTTTGCCTTCCAGCGTATTAAGAACAAAATCGGGCCCTTCGACCCCGACCTGCAATACAAGGAGAGAGGCATCGGCCGGTGCCGGGGAACCGCTCCAGAAACATAGCGCCATGATCAATAGGGTGAGATAACGCCTCACCACCCCGAAAATATCCGCTTGAAGATCACTGCCTACCCTGTTCATACTTCCTGATTCCTTCCTTGAACTGCTCGAGGGCCTTGCCTTCATCGCCCAGTTGCCGATACACCAGCCCAAGTTCGTAGTGGGTACGCACAGGGTTGGGGTTCATAAGCAGGGCACTGCGCAGTTCACGCTCGGCCTCCTGCAATCTCCCCAGCCGGGCAAGTGCCATGCCGCGACCGGTTTTCGCCTCAAACGATTTGGGGACCAGAACAAGAACCTGATCAAACCGTGTCAAGGCCTCCTCGGGCTTGCCGGAAGCAACCAACAGATAGCCGAGATGAATGAGGGGCTGGGGCACTCCAGGCTGTCTTTCCACATCGGTACGGGCTGCCCTTATTTCGTCGTCTTCTCCTGCAGTTTGGGACACGGCAGGTTGTGCCCCATCCGCATTGAGTCCCCCCCCATGGCATACTGTCAACGCCAGCAGCAGGAAAAGAAGGCAAAAGATAACCACCTTCTGCCCCCCAAAGGCATTTGCGGCGCGGCCAGCGCTTCTACACCTCATTTGCCTTGCACCTGCTTGTTGAGGACAGGTTTTACCCTGTCGTAACTGAACAATTGGTGGCACCCCGGCAGACAAGCCCCACCATTTGCACTCTTTTTGAAGCCGATGGGGAGTTGCCACTTTGCAAATGGCACCCCGTCGCGCACGTGTTTGGGGTTGTTTGTCGCATGCGCATCATGGCACGCCCTGCAAGTACGGCCTTTTACTGCCTTGTTGACATGCACGAAATGAAGATTCTGGTCTCCGTTTCGAAAACCGGTAAGAGTGGTCGTCGTTTCTACACTCGCGATGGTCTTTTGGTGACACATGAAGCACAGTTTGTAATTGTCAGCGTTATATGGAGCATAGAAAAGCTGCGGGAAACTCTCCAGCAGTATCCTGAAGTTGTTTGAACCGTGCGCGTCATGGCATCCTGAGCAGTCCTTTTCCTGGATGGGCCCGTGTTTTTCGCTGCCGTTTCCAAGCAAAACACTCATATTCGCTATCTTACCATTCGCACCGTTGTACTCACGGTCATGACAGCTCATACACAGATCCATCGGCTGCCTTACTAGCTGTTTTGGAAAATCAGAGACGTGGGGATCGTGGCAGGCCAGGCATTTGCGGTCGGTCTGTACCCCTTTGTGGGGTACCGTAGCGCTGGCTATGGCCTTTTCCTTGTCCCTATGGCACTTGTAACAGAGATCCATGTTGCCGTTTGCACTAAGGGTAAAGCGGTAGTCTGAACTGTGTGGACTATGGCAGTTTATGCAGGCCTCTTTGACCGGCGCATGCATGTATTTCTTGTCCTTGAATGCTTCAGCCTTATCGGTGTGGCAAGTAAAGCACAGGGAATTCCCCTCTGCTATCAAGAGCTTTCGATTTGGGCTTTGATGGGCATAGTGACATGCATTGCAACCACCGACACCGAGGGGCCCGTGCAGATATTTTCCTGACACAATCGCCTTGGAGTGGCATAAAAAGCACAGGTTGCTCCCCTCTGCACGCAACTGGTACTTGTACGGCGACTGGTGAGGATCATGGCATTTCACGCACTCCAACATGCGCACAGGCGCATGTACCACGGTCATGGTATTTAGTTTTTCGTGGCACTCAAGGCATTGTTGGCCTGGATTTATAATCGGCTCGAACTTGTGCTTGCCTATCTTCGTATGGCAGCCGGTGCATTCACCGACTGCAGCGGGCCCATGAACGAAGGCTGCTTTGCCCATGTTCGCGTGACACGACGAAGTGACACAGGCTTCCTTCTGCGCCGCCTCCCCTGCCCCAGCGGTAGTGACCGAAAGTGGGACAAGCAAATAGGTGACGATCCCCAGTAGAAGGACGGAAGTGGCAATTTTTTGTGGCATGGCTTCGGATCTCCTGAAACGGCCCCAACCGAAGTCGACAAGGGGTAGTCAAATTAGATGAGTAAACGCTACGATTAACATCAAAAAGGCCGACTGGGTTACCAGTCGGCCTTACTAGGAAGAGACTTCAGCAGACTTGACTGAGTTTCTGCTGCAGCATACGCCGCAACGACAGCTTATACGGCTGATTTTGCGCCGGATTTTATGCGGTGGCAGTTTTTTTGTCAAGCCAATAGTTCGACATGACAGGTCTTGCCGCTTGACGTTACAACCTCAGAGCCGATTCAGCGTTGCTATTTCTGCAGCGACGCCGATTCCAGGATGACTGCATACTTGTAGCCCGACCCAAAGTCTCTGTTTCTAGCGAAAGTTCCAGAAACCGTCACCACGTCGCCTACCTTCGGAAGCTCCTTTGTTGTCACGACGAGATCATTGTTTTTCTGTAGAGGCGTTCCCGTGCCGTCCTGCAAATGGAGCCAGTTCCACCCCATGATCCTCTGGGACACTTTCATGACCTTTCCAGTAACAACGACCGTCTTTTTGTCCAACTCCTCACTTTTCTGGTAGAGGTCGGCAATGCTGTACGCATTTGGCGCCTTAACCATTTCTACAACAATCTTCTCCTTTGCCTCAGGTACCAAACCGCTGCTCCCTGTGGATTTTTTACTAAGCAACTCGGTTTCAGCCTGCGAGAGAGGCATGCCGCAAAACATGATGATCCCGAAAGTTTTATTCAAAGCCTTGCTCTCAAAGTTCATCATCGGCGTGCACCCCGTAAAGGCTAGTTGCTGCCCGACATTGACCTTGGTTACCGGACAGGCAACCCAGGCAGTTTTACCGTCCTTCTCCAAGTTGACATAGGTGTACTCGCCTGCTGTCGCCGTTTCAACGACCTTACCAGCTGCCCCGTCGGTAGTGGACATTACACCCCCTCCCCCTCCGGCCAAGCCGTCTGCGAAAACTAGAGTGGCCGGGATAACGGCCACAAGAAAAGCGGAGATGACAGTTGCGCGCTTGATCATGAAAGCTCCTTGCATTTAGGTGTTAATTGATGCACCAGGTTCCTTCCGAAAAATACCATTATCACCGCCAACTAACAAGCAGATTATGGGACAGGAGAGAGTCCCCTGATTCTCCAAGGAGCACTGGCAGCTTTCGTTGCAATAGAGAACGCAGTTTCTTTGACTCTTGCAGCCAAATAAAGTAGAATCACCCGGCTCATTTATCGTCTCCCATGTGCCCATACCCAGCAGCGCTTCGCCGCCTCAGCGAGCCTGCCAACTCCAGGGCAACACCTGAGAAAGGGCTACTCTGCATGAAGAAACCCACGCTCCGAGGATACTTGTTAGCCTGCTCCGTACTTGTATTGGCTGCAGCGGCAATACCGTGCCATGCACGGGAACAGATCGGCGACCTCGGCGTCACTCCCGTTATTGGCGCCTTTGTCCCTGGCCATTTCGAATCGTTAAAGACCGGCCCTCTGGTCGGTCTCAAGGTTGACAAGCAGGTGACAGACAGCTTTGTTTTCGAGGGCGATATCAGTGCTGCCATGGCCGATTCCGGCGTCAACGGTGTGACCAACCTGTATCTGCTTAGTCTGCAGACGGTCTATCCGATCTTGAGACGAGAACAATTCACTCCTTTCGTCACCTTCGGCGTGGGGGGGCTCATAGCCGACAAAGGCCAATCGAGCCCATTCATAGATTTCGGCGTGGGGGCGAAATATTTTATCCGGAACAACCTGGCCCTCCGGTGCGAGATCAGGGACATCGCAGCTACCAGTTTAGGGAACAGCTTTGAATTGACCGCCGGTTTAAGCTTCATCTTTAACGAGCGCAAGAGCGCGCCGCCCACGAAGTACAGAAGGAATAACGTCCCTGCATCACTCCCCCCTGCCCTGCAGCCCCCTCCTGCCAATGTGAACGCAGCGCAGGCGCCTGTCGCCAAAGCTCCGCCCGCAGGTTTGGTTGCTGCCGTGCCCACGGCTCCAGTAGCGCCCGAGCCGCCCATACCTGTTCCGGCACCTGTCATAGCGGCTCCCGGCCCCGCTGCGGTTGCTCTGGCCCCACTCGCAACAAACACAAGTGACGGAACCAAAACCGAGCCGGTTGCTCAAGGCGCGCCCAGCCCGAGCGCGGAGGTTACCGTGCAACTGCCCGGTCCTTCAACAGAGTTGGGGAAAGCACCGATGCTGACCTTGACGATTGAGTTCGATTCTAAAAGCTATGCTATCCGTCCGAAATTTTCACCTGTGCTCGACCGCATCGCCAAATTCATGAAAAGTAATCGCCAAACAGTGGCAATCATAATTGGCCATGCCGACAGTACCGGGTCGGAAAGTTTAAACCAGACTCTTTCGACAAAACGTGCAGAGCAAATAAAACGCTACCTCACACGGGCCTATGGCATCTCCATCGCCCGGATACAGACCCAGGGGGTTGGCAATTCCAGCCCCATCGCTGATAATGCGACCGTCGACGGACGCCAACGCAACCGGCGCGCGGTTACGACCGTCGTCGGCTCTTCTGAAGCAGCAAAGTAAACCGCTATCTCCGAGGGGGAGCATTTGCTCCCCCTCTTACCGGGCCCACCACATACCTTCTCTGTAAATCACCCTCCCTCAACGATTGCTCAAATTCTGCACCGGCACCCCAAAAGCTGAACACCCGACCTAACCAGCTGAAAACAAGTAATAACTTATTCCCACAAAAGCGTTCGTGTACCCTGGCCGAACACCCTTAACTGAAAAACACTTTCAATCAATGCCGTATAACGAAGATTTTTATCATTTAATTTCGACTAGTTGGCAATAAATGGCCCAACGCATGGCATATGGCTTCAGATTTGTACTAGGTACTACAACCTATGCAAGGAGGAGCAGAGCCATGACGACCCAAAGCCAGAACAGCACATTCGGTAAGCGCTCGAGATTCCCTCTTCTCATGATAACTGCTCTCGTCATCAGCCTTAGCAGCGCGCACGCTGCCTCGTTTGCGAAAGGGGAGTCTTTCCATAAGGGTGGTACCGGTGAATGCAACGGCTGCCACGCCACAGGCGCTTCCGAAATCGCACTAAGGAAGAATCGGTCTGCCATCGATCTTCTCGGCTCCGATGCAAGCTCCACCTGCCTGAGGTGCCATGAAGCCTCCGATGGAAGTGTCACCCCCCAGGGGCACTACATTGCAACCAGCGGCCTGCAACTCGGCGAAGGGATGGCGCCTGTGGAACTTACCCCGGCGGGTGACTTCGGCTGGCTTAAGAAAAACTACCGGTGGAGGGGCGAAAACGGCAGGATGGAAGAAAGCCAGGGGCAGCGCCATGGGCATAACATCGTGGCCGCAGATTACGGCTACACGGCAGACTCCAAAATAACCATGGCTCCCGGCGGAAACTACCCATCTCAGAAGCTTTCCTGCACCAGCTGCCACGATCCTCACGGCAACTACCGTCGTGCGGCAGACGGAACCATCAGCAATGCTGGGCTTCCGATCATCGCCTCCGGTTCCTACACAACGAGCCCCGAACCCGGCCCCAACGGCACCGTCAGTACCTACAGGATGCTGGCCGGCAAAGGATATCAAGACAAGGGGGGAGCAGGCTTGGAATTCAGGGCGGATCCTCCCGCAGCGATCGCGCCTGTCTCCTACAACCGCGATGAGTCCGTCAACGACACCCGGGTCGCTTACGGCTCCGGCATGTCGGAATGGTGCAGCAACTGCCACGACAGGATGCACGCAGACAATTCCGGTCGCGCCTCGCAACACCCTTCCGGCAAAAACGCAAGATTGGGTGCAGAATCTGCGAGCAACTACAACTCCTACGTGGCATCCGGCAACCTCAACGGTTCGATGACCACAGCCTACAACTCCCTGGTGCCTTTTGAAATGGGGACCGATGACTACCAGACTCTCAAAGCGACAGCAAACAGCAACGGTTCCAACAGAAGTGGTGCCAACATGGATTCCAACGTCATGTGCCTCTCCTGCCACAGGGCCCACGCCTCCGGGTTCGACAGCATGACCCGCTGGAACGTCTCCGCCACATTCATCGTGTACAACGGTGCCTACCCCGGTACCGATAACGGCGCCCCCGAGAGCATCGCTCAGGGCAGGACTTCAGGCGAGGTGAAAAAGGCTATGTACGGCAAAAAGGCCCTTTCCTTTGCCTCCTATCAGCGTAGTCTCTGCAACAAATGCCACGCTAAAGATTAACTCCTCTACAAAAGTCATGACACCGCCCCGGGCCAATGAAGCGGCACCGGGGCGGTGTTGTTTGGACGAGGGTGGCGTAAACAGGAAATTTAAGGCTGTGCAAATTCCACCATCGGTGCTATAAAATCGACGGTTGTGAAATTCTGTATGAGGAGAAGATTGAATATGATGAAAAAACTCTTCGGCCTGCTAATGCTGGCTCAACTGGTTTTTGCCGCAAGTTCCTTCGCAGGAAACATTTTCAACGGTTACGAAGAAATCAAGTGGGGGACTTTGTTCCACAAGGTTATGGATGCGTATCCGAAGGGCAAACTTGGTGAATATAACAAGGAAATGATCTACACTCAGGACAAACCAGACGACACCATCGCCTCCAGACTTTTCGCGTTCAAGGAAGGGCTTTTAACCAGCGTATCGGTTACCTTTGAAGCGAAGTACGTGAAGGAAACCGGGATCGAGAACCTCAAGCAAAAGTACATCAAGCTGTACGGTAAAGGTAAAGCGTCCAAGCCCAGCTCACACATGTCTTCAATCGCGTGGGAGAACAAGCAGACCAAGATATCCTTCCTCTACGTTCCCAACCGGCCGGAAATGACCGTCTTGCAGTTCGAGAAGAAATGACCTGTTTCCAGACGCTGGAGTCTCTCACCATGTATGAATGGTGGAGAGACTCCAGCGTGACTTCGCTGCTTGCGCCGAAATGTTACCGTCTGCACAATGCCGCCAATCCTTCTAGCATCCAGGCTCCCGATGCCGTGTAAGCTCCGGCTCTCTTTTTCCCTTCCCCACCGCCTCCTCACCCCAAGGGCATCTTCATTTTCCCGGGATGACCGTTCAACCTTCTGACATTGTTGTGAGTCGCAGCAGGCATTTATCCAACGCCAAGGCGTACCCGCAAACGAAGGCAACATCCGTCTTGGGCCAATAACACAAAAACCCCTCCCGCAGTTTGAACTGCAAGAGGGGTTAATGTCAGCACGTGGGCATAATGTGCGGCGTCGTCTAATTCGAACTCTTCTCAAGCCTTTTCACGGCATCCTTTGCCGGGACAAACCCTTTGAAGGCAGCTTTCTTAAACCATTTAATCGCTGTGGCATCGTCCTTTTCGACTCCGACACCGTTGGAGTACATGACCCCCAGGCGGTACATCGCCTTGACGGATCCTTTTTCGGCAGCCTTGGTGTACCACTCAACGGCCTTCGCGCTGTCGTTGGGCACTCCCTCGCCATGGTCGTAGAGGTAGCCAACCATGTACAAAGAGGCAGCGTCCTCTTCATACATGAAATTTTTCATCGCTCGCGCGTAGTCCTTCATCAAGTAGGCTTCCATGCCCTCGTTGTAGGTGGCGTAAACAGGACCAGCATAGAGTGATACTGCACAAAACAGAGCTATGATACCGTGAACCAGATTACGTCTCTTCATCTACGTCTCCTTCAGCACTGTCCTGTTGGTAAATAACAGACAGATATAGCTGAACATACTTATTGTTTAATGAACTTGTCATCTTCGAGAAGAATGACCTTTTTGCTTTCGAATTTGCCCGTTACCACCTTCGAGACAGGATGTGGAAACTTGAAAGAAATAGCAGTCTTGTCCTTAACTTCCCAGGTAAAAGGGATGCTTATCGCTTGCGGGGCTCCTTCAGGCAGACTCATGACACCAGTTTTATCCGCCTTGAAGGTAAGGCTGCCCGTGGCACCTACCCATTTTCCGGGAAGATTGTCCTCCGGTTTTGAACAAGACACCAGGAAGACCAAGGTGCAAAGAGTCAGTGTCAAGAGCGCTAATCGTTTCACGAAACCTCCGTTTGGCAAAGAAGCCTATTTTGCATTCTCAAAAATTTGAACACGCGAATTGCCCCGGTCCGCAATGAACACTTCGCCGTTTTTGGTGAAACATACCTGGGCAGGGTAGTAAAGCTGACCGGTGCGCCATCCAAGGGCGAGCTGGCGACCAAGAAAACTGCCGTCCGGGCCGATGGTAATGATGGCCCCCCCGTCCTGGTCGACGAGGTATATATCTCCGCTTCTGCTGCTGGCAGTGATGTAGTTCGCGAAGTTCATGAAGTCGTGCAGGTCCTTGGTCAAAGGCGCAAAGGCAGCGTCCTTGCGTGATACGTACAGAACCGATTTGACGGCATCAAGAAGAATAACATCTCCGGCGATGGTGATCGCAAGGTCAGAGATCAGCCCGTATTCTTTAGGAAACGCGATTTGGCTGAGCACTTTACCGGTGCTGTCTACCTTCAGCACCCGCTCGCCCAAAATGTCGAGCAGGAACAGGTTGTTTGCACTGTCGACCTTGAAGCTCCTGATCACATACTTGGCAGGACCGGTAACTCCGACCGGCTCGACAAAACCAGCGAAGCTGCCGTCCGAGTTTAATCTGCCCACCTTGTGGAGTTTGCCGTCAAGAACGAAAACATCACCCTTCGGGCCGTATTGCACCCGAACCGGCGCGCCGATCTGGTCAACCTTGAGGACCGCCCCCCCCTTCAGGTTTTTTTCCTGGAAGGTGTAGCGGAGCAGACGGGAGTTCCCCGTGTCAGCGACAATCACGTCACCCTGGTCGTTGCATGCGACCCCCTCTGGCGTTTTTACCGCCCCGTCCTTCTCATCGGTGCTGATGGAACCCAGGTACCGCAGCTTTAAACTATCGGCGGCGCCGGCGGCTGCCGGAACGACGAGAACAAGGGCTAGCGCAAGATGTACAAGATATCGCATGGTCCTACCTCCGGAATTTTTCATGGCACTGGACGCAAAGGTCTGTCACCGTTTTAAACGGAAGCATTCCTTTGAACTCGGTACCGTGCGAGCGGTGGCAACTCAGACAGTCAAGGTTGCGATTCTTGTTCCTGGGATCCTTGAACTTATCGCCAATAGGGTGGGTCGAATGCTTCATCCAGTCATGGCAGGTACCACATCCGTCCACGACCGACTCCTGCTTCATCAACAGCGGTGCATTGGAGGCATGCGGGTCGTGACAGGCGGCACACTCACCCACCTTCACTGGCTCGTGCTTGGTCACCGACATTTCCTGCCTCTTGATCGTATCGGCATGGCACTTGCCGCACAGCTGAATCGGGGACTCCCTCAGCAGCCCCTTCTCCTTGCCGGCGTGGGGATTGTGACAGCTCAGGCACGCCTGCTTGGTAAGCAGGGGCGAGTGGATCCTGTTTTTCCCGAACGCGGTGTTGTACATCTCGTTGTGACACCCCTTGCACAGTTCAGCCCCTTCGCGCTTGGTCTTCAAGGCGTTAGGAGACGTGGCTTCCTCGTGGCACTGGTTACACATCATGGCGGAAACCGGCTTATGAACGTTGTTGTAGAGAATCCCCTTCCTGTCTGAACCGTGGGGGTCATGGCAGTAGACGCAGTTGGAGTTGGCCACAGGGTAGTTCATGTGCTTCTTGACGAAAATGGGCTGATCGGTTTTGTGGCAACCGGCACAAAGCGCCGTGATTCTCTCCTTCAGGAGCGAAGCCTCTTTTGCTGAGCCGTGCGGGGCATGGCAGATGAGGCAATCCTTTTTGACAGGCGCGTGCTGGACCTTTGCCTTGGCGATACGCCCGCTAAGTGACTTGTGGCAATCCAGGCAGAGCTCGTTGCCTGGCTTCAGCAGGTTATTTTTGACCATTGAAGAATGCGGGTCGTGGCACTTCAGGCACTCTCCGTCAGCGACCACCTTGTGGACGCTTTTGGCGTCTTTTGGAGTGACGCTTGGGTGACACGTCGAACAGATCTTTTTCGGTTCCGCGCTCAACAGCTTTTTGAAGTCGGAGGTGTGGGGGTTGTGGCACCCCGTGCAGTCACCTTTTTTCACGGGCGTGTGCACGTTTGGCTTTTTCAATTTCTCTTCGAAACCAGGATGGCAATCCTGGCACAGTTTGCCGAAGGCGCCGGGCTTCAACCTGTATTTAGCAGTATTGTCCTGGGCCTGAGCCGCTGTACTCACCAACAGCAAGCCCAGAGCGCAAAACAGACCAAGCATTTTATAACGCTTTAACATTAGATAGCTCCTCTACTGTTTTATATGACAGTCATCACAGGTTCTACCCGCGAACGGCGGATGCACCACACTCTTGAAGAACTTGGGGTCCTTTGACCCGTGGGGGTCGTGACAGGTCATACAATCCATGTCCGACGCCTTGATGCCAAGGTGCGCCTTGATGAAGCCGGGCTTCCCGGGCTCATGGCACTCGGCGCACATCGTCTGCAACGGCTCGACGATCAGCTTTTTCTCCTTGGAAAGATGCGGCAGATGGCACGTGGAGCAGTCCTTCTGCGCCGGAGAATGCGGCTTTTCCGTGTTGACTTTCGTTTTGACCGCCTTGTGGCAGTTGAAACAAAGGTCGGGGCTTTGCGCGAGCAACAGCTTGTTCAGTTTCGCCTTGTGCGGGCTGTGGCACTTGGTGCAGTCGCCATCGGCATAAGGTGCGTGGGTAGACTTTGCGTCCTTGGCATTTTTGTTAAGGTCGCTGTGGCAGGTTGCGCAGAGCACCGCTTCGTTCTTGGTCACCATGCCACGTATATTGCTGGCGTGCGCGTCATGGCAGGAAAGGCATTCACCTTCAGCGAAGGGAACGTGGTTGGTTCCGGGATTCACCGGCTTCATCAGTTCGCTGTGGCACTTGACGCAAAGTTTCGACCCCTGGGCGGAGAGCAGTTTTTTGTTGTCCGAGCTGTGAGCCTTGTGGCAAGCACCACAGGTGGCGTCGAGAACCGGTTTGTGCGTGTAGTTCTTCTTGAAATTCGACTCCGCATCACTGTGGCAACCGAAGCAGACGTTGTCCATCCTGTCCTTCAACATGTCCGGGAAGTTGGAGCCGTGCGGATCGTGGCAGGAGACACACTCGCCTCCGGCGAAGGGAGGATGGACTTCCTTGCTCTTCATCGCGTCCTTTACTTTGGCGTGGCACGAGTAGCAGAGGTCGGCCCCTTCAGTGATAAGAAGCTTTTTCTTGGTAGAGGCATGGGCCTTGTGGCAGGAAAGACAGCCCTTCCCTTGGCTTACGGCGGCATGCTTGCTGGTCATGGGGCCCGACAACTGCTTGTGGCAGGTTAGGCAGAGCTTGTTTCCTTCCTGTACCAGCAGCTTGGAGGCCTGTGCCGCATGCGGATCATGGCACATGAGACAGTTCCCGTCTTTGAACGGGAGGTGCTCCACCATGCCTCCGCCAGTGAGGGCGGCCATATCGTGGCACTGCTTGCACAACTCAGCTTTTTTCGCTGTCACCTCAAAAGGCTTGGGCGAGGAAGCAGGCGAATGGCAGCCGTCGCAGCCGCCGCCGGAGATGGGCGGGTGCGCACTCACCTTCAGCAGTTTGGCCTGCTCGGCGGAGTGAGGATCATGGCACATGGTGCACTTCTTCTGCTCTACCGCGTAGTTCCCGTGCGCCTTTTTGAACGCGCTCCCCCCCTTGTCATGGCAGCCAAGGCAGAGCGCTGGTTCCTCGCTGGTCAAGAGGTTGGCATACACGGAACTGTGCGCGACATGGCAGGCACGACACCCCTTCTCCAGGAGAGGCTTGTGAACCACCTTCTTCTCGAAAGCCGCTTTCTTGTGGCACTGGTAACACGCCTCGTTGCCGGCACCCTTCAGGAAGAACTTGGCGTCGCTCCCGTGGGGGTTGTGGCAGGTCGTGCACTTGCCGGTCTTGATCGGTGTGTGGACCTTTGGCTTGTCCAGCCCGATCTTGTCAGGTGCATGGCAGCCGGTGCACAGGGCGTTCCCGTCCTTTTTCAGGATAAGCTGGGGAACGATGCCATGACGGAGGTGACAGTCCTCACACTTTTTGTCCTTGACCATCGAGTGGCTGTACTTGACGGAAGCGTACTTGTCCTCGAATTTTTTGTGACAGTCTGAGCACTCCTTTTTCGCGAATTTCATCGCGGCCTCAGCACTACCAACGCAACTCAAACAGATAACCGCTAACAGCGCTACCAAAAGATAAATCGGTCGCCTGTTGTTCCTCGTCATTGCCATGACCATACTGTCCCCTTCGCTACGTTTTTTAGCTGATAAAAAAACCCTGAATGCTATTTCTGGTCGAGATAAATTTTAACGGGATATGCTTCGCGCAGCTTCGCGAACCATTTCTCGATCTGCTGGTTGAGGTGCTCGTACGAGATCTTTTCACCGATGGCATTCTTCACCAGTTCAAAATCCTGGGCTGCCGGGGGCGTAAATTCTTTAACGTAGATCACATAGACATACCCTTCGGGGCTCTCGTAGAGCTTGTAATCATCCTTGCGCGCACCGGTCAAGACCTTTTGCATCGGCTCCGGCAAACCAGGAACCGCCAGCATCTGGTCTTCGAATACCAACAGCCCCCGCGTCTCCTTGGGCACCTGACCTTCGGCATTGGATTTCATCCAGCCGAAGTCGACCCCGCTGCGCAGTTTGTCTGCAGCGCTCTGGGCGAGTTGCTTGTTGGTGAAAGCGATCCCGTCCAGGAGAATCATCGCGGGCGTCTGGTAGTCAGCCAGGTGGGCCTGGTAGTAATCCTTGGCATCTTTGAGGGTAATGGAAACCTCAGGTTTCACCGCCTTTTCCACGAAGGTGGTAAAAAGGACCTTATCCTGGTAAGCCTGGATCCGCTTCAGGTATTCCTCCGACTTGTCGAGCCCCTTGTCCAGCGAAACCCGGCGGAAAAGGCGCACCGACTCGAGCTCGTCCAAGGCCAGAAGCTTTTCGCGGTTGAGCTTTTTTTCCTTGATGGCGTTCTCAATGCCGTGGAAAAACTTCATCTGCAGGGTCTCGGCGAGGTCCGCGACGGTGATCGGCTTTTCCCCCTTTATGGTCATCACCACCCGCTTGTCCTTGAGGTAGTGGTCAAAGCCGGGTTTCGCTGCGTCGAAATCAAGGCTCTTTATGAGCTTCGTGTTTTCCTTCGCGTACTGCTTCAGCAACTCGGCTTTATACCCCTTCAGGCTTTCGAGCCTCTGTTGGGCGAGCACCTTGTTCTTTGCGATCTCTTTCTTTTCAGGGCTGTCCACGTAGCGGACGTCTTCGACCTTGATGACCAGGTAGCCGTTGGTGATTTCGATGACCGGGGTCAGGGTGCCGGGCTTGGCATCGACGAGCGCTTCGCTGATAACCGGCCCGACCGCTTCGTTGGTGGCGAACAATTCCTCGTTGCGGCCAACCGGTTCGGCCTTTGCTTCATTGAATGCCTTTTCTCTGAGGTCCTCGAACTTCTTGCCGGCCTTCACGTCCTGCAGGAATTTTTTAGCATCCGCTTCCTTCTTGAAGAGAGCGGTCTTCATCTTCATTTCCTTGATGGCCTGACGGTATTCCTTCTCCACCCGCTTCTCGTCGGGCTTTATGTCCTTGACCCGGTCCTGGAACAGCACCTGGCGCAGTTGCTGCTCCGCGTACTTGTCCAGGTCTTCCTTCACCTCGGGCAGCTTATCCAATTCCATGCTTTTGGCTTCCTGGACCACGAGTCGTATGTTAATCAGGCGCTGCAGGGGTTCCATGAAGATCTTCTTGGAGGAGACCACATGCTCGTCCTTGACCTTCTCGTGCACTGCCATAAGTGCCTGCTGCAGGTCTCCGACGGTGATTTTGTCCTCGCCGACCACCGCGAGCGGCGTGTCGAAGAAATGGGGGGAATAGAGCGGGACGTTCAAACGCAAGGTCGTATCATCGACCTTGACGAACTCGCTGGCGACGGCTTTATCCTGTGAGGCTACGCCTTCCTTCGCTCCGACCGGGTTCGCCGGCTGCTGTCCGCCTGCAGCCTGGACGGGGGGGACGGTATTTTGCTGCCCTTCGTTGGCGGAACCGGGAACTCCCGTTAAAAGCACCACACCGGCGACGGCCGTTATGGCTCCTCTCATCAGCACCTTAGTTTTCATTGTTCCCTCTCTTCGTTAGTTCCTGAAAATTACTTTCTTGCGACGGGCGTTTCGAACAGCCGATTCTAGTGTAATAGACATTAAAGGTCAAGTATGTTACGGGGGGCCTCCGCCCCTTACTCAAGGCTTTTGAAGCACCTTGCGGACCACGGCCTCAGCCATCTTCCCGGCCATCACCGAAGCGCTCGGTTCCCAGCCGACATCATAAAAAAAGACGCCATCGGACCCACTGTTGTAGCTCTTGGATTTGAAAACGGTCCTGCGATCGTTCTTGTCTATGAGTGTGACACCGAAATCCACCTTAGGCACACCGTTCCTGCCGCGGACGTCCTGGTATTCAAAAACGGTTCCTGAAAGGAGGAAATCGGCACCAAGCACGTAGGTGAGAACATCGGCATCGCGAACTGAAACACCCTCGTGCATGATCATGCGCATCCCCAGCATGGCCTGACGAACGACTCCCGGCTCAACCGGATGCATGCCTTGGGTACGGAACAACTGGCGCACGAAGTTGATCTGGCTGATGTCACCGGCCCGCTTTAGCTGGGTTTCGTTGTAAAACGGTACGGCGGCGATGGACACCGTGGTCCCTTTAGGCGCCGGCCAGGCGTTGTACGACAGCTTCGGATCGTATTTCTTTACGCTCTGCACGGGCTGCGCCTCCCCCCCCCCGGCAAGCCAACTGGCAAGGGATGACTGCAGACGCGACAGCGCCATGTCTTCAACCACGGCGAAATCCGATATGAGGCCGAGCCCCAGGATGCCGGGCTTCTCGTCGCCGCTGATGGCAACGGAGTCCATCCAGAGGATCTCGGGGTTATCCCCGGCTGACACGAGCCGGGCATGCAGTGCAACCTTGGGCGGGTCAGCCTGGTTGTAGTACTCAAGCGCGGTAACCAGGATCGCGGAGACGTTGGCCTCCTCCTTGAAGGCCTTCCCGGTAATGGCATCGACGCCACCCAGGTAGCGTATCCGATGCTTGGTGAGGACGTCCTCCATCCGTGCATCAGTCAGGACAGGCAGATCGAGGTCCTGCAGTTTGCCGAGCCAGTGCTTGCGGATGGCGGCGGCAGGCGCAGGTCCGCCGGTCATGTTGTCCACAGGGAAAACAGCGATGGCATCAAACTGTGGGAGAGGGTGCTCACCCCCCCCTGCCGTTTCGTGCACCGTGGCGCAGGCGCACAGAGACAGCACCAACATGGCTAAACAGAGCCATCTACTGGAAAAGTTTATGGATGACATCGTTGACAGCCTTTTCCGTGATGACGTTCATCGGTTGCCCCCCCCCACCAAACAGCCTGTCAGCAATGCTGATTCCGCCTTGGGTGGTATCGGCGGACCACACGACCTTCCCCGTCTGTCCCTCGGAGAACTGCATGCTCATGGAGATGACGTTTGCGACCGCCGTGCCGGATCGCAATTCTCCATACTCCCTGACCGATCCGGTCAGCACGGCATCCGCCTTGGTCGACTTGCAGAACTTGACGATCTCGTCGGAGGTCGGGTTGGAAGGGTTCGCTATGCCGGTGCTTATGATGCCGCGCATGACCTCGCCGGGCGGCAGGATGTAAATACCGCTGCTGGCCATGAGCGCGGTCGACAGGACATCCCGCACACGATCAGGCGCCTGCGCCTCCTTGGTCAGGTTGGCAAGCGGCAGCACCGCAATGGTTTTCACCGAGCCGAAGTCCATGCTCTGGTCCTGGTAGACGCCGGCCTTCCCTGCACACCCAGACAGCGCGCCGGTCAGCCCTGCCAACAGTAAAACGAAGAAAAATCTGCGCGAGAAAATACCTGGCATGTCCGTATCCCCTGTGTCCGTATTAAAAAGATATCCGCAACTGGTTGCTCCAGGAGGTGTTCTGCGTTGTGCCCGAACTCGCTCCGGAACTGCGTTCCCTGCTGACAGCGGAGGTCAAAGTGGAACCCGGCCTGATATTCCAGGTGAGGCTGGGCGATGCGCTACGGGTGACTTCGTTGCCCGAAGAGCTTAGAGCTTCATTATAGGAAAAACTGAATTGCAGATCGCCACCCCGGAAGGGAGACCAACTCAGCGCATAGTTCGTGAAGGTGGCATTGTCACGATCGTTTTCCATCGAAAGGGAGTAGCTCCCGGATACATACAGTGTTTCAAAGGGCCTGTAGGACGCGTTTACCGTAGCGGTCCTGGTGAAGCTGTTCTTGTCCGGCAGTCCCCCACCCGTCACCCGGCCGCTTTGGTCGAGGTAAGACAGGCCCAGGGTCAGATTTTTGTTGGGCACGAGGTCAAGGCCGAAGGTAATGTTGACACCTTCGGAAACTTGGCCGTTGGCTCGCGTAGCCGTGCTGTACCCCCCCGACATGTTGACGGCGACCCCGGTGTAGAGTTGAGCCGAGTTGTTCAGGTAGACGGAATTCGCGGTCGTAGTGCTGCCGCCAATGAACTCTGCCCTGCCGCTGTAGACCAGCGAGTGGTTAAGGGTGGGCAAGGGTGTCGCCACGACGCTTACGCTATACGAGAGCGCATTGCGAATCGGGCCAGAAGCGGGTTGATCAAATTCCTCCGACACCCGGCCGGTGCCGGCCCAGACATCGTTGAAGCGCTGAAAGGCGGAAATGCCATTCATGACCAGCAAGGAGACAGAAACCCCTTGCTGGTCGACCTGCGAGTGGGACACGATCGCACCGAAATCATAGGTAACCGCAGGGAGGTCCCAGAGACGGGCACGCATGTTGAGATCGAGAACGCCGCCGGTACTGCGTGACGACGCCGAACGCCCCTGTGAGGCCTGCAGTGTTCTGAACGACACGATACTGGAGGCGACGATACTGCTTGAATTGATATCCGTGGGGAAGGCCGTCGCGGAGAGTTGCACCGGCGTTTCTACTACCTTTATATGTCTCAGATTCAACTGTTGAAACCTGATCACAAAGCCGACCTGCTCGGAGCCCGGGTCCGCCGGGTTGTGGCCAGCGTGGACTGATACAACCAGACCCGCAGGCACACTCCAGGATATGCCGTCCTCACTGGTATAGACCTGCCAGGAGAACTGGTTTTCGAGCGCTTGCAGGTTCTCAAGCTTCGGTATGGTACCGGATTGGGTCGCGCTCGTGACCGGAATGAAGAGCGTGCTGACATCGGTAGGATTGGTAAACGACATTCCGATGTTGTTCTGGGTGGTGATCGCCGGTGGCAACTGGTTTTGAGGCAGGACGAGGTTCAGGGGCTGAAAGCTCCCCAACTGTCCAAGATCTGCCGTAGGATTGACCGGGTTGGTCACCAGGGTCTGCATCTGGCCTACCTGGGAAATGTAAAGCGTCGCGCTGCTGTTCCCTTTCGCCGTAATCGTCGAAGTCTGGTTCCCTAGGTTATAGCTCACCTGGTAGGTAAGACGGCGGTCCGCAGTCTCGCCGGAGGTAGCGATTCGGGCGTTGTTGGAAAGCCCTTCACTTTGGGACTGGAGCAGCAGGTCCTGTTGCTTCGAGTAGCTGCCTCCATAATTGAGTTCGATCTTTCCCTTCGTGGTGAAATTGGTCCCCCAGGTGAAGCTATCCGTTTCGATGTTCTGCATCATGCGCTTCTCATCGTAGATGTACCGCTTGGTGAAGGTCGCATCCAACGTGGGCAGTTGGGAGGGACGCAGACCAACATTGAGGGAATACTGGTCGTAAATCTGTTTTGGTGAGGAAACACCGTTGTTTTTGGATGATTCCTCGCGCCTGCGGTACCCTACCCCTGAACTGACGAAGGGGTTTTTCAACGCTAGTTCCACGTAGGGGCTGAGGGACCAATCCTCGGATTTCGTTCTGACGCCGTCACTTTTGCCGTTTTGGGCCGAATCCTGGAAGAGACCGCCGCCGGACAGCACGAGGGAGGGGAAAATCGACCGGTCAAAGCCCAGGCTGTACCTCTGAACAAAGGCCTCGCTGCGGGCACGGGACTCATCCCCAGTCGCCACCGCATTGCGGTACAGGGAGCCGCCGTAATTGTATTCAAGAAAACCGTGTATGGAGTCCGCCTGCGCCGCTTCCGCCCCCAAAAGCATGAGCAGAACTGTTAACGTCGACGTGCAGACCTTTAGCCTCGACAACTGCACCCGTTGTTACCTCTCACCCATGATGGCCGACCAGGAAGGATCCACGCCGGTGTCGCTGATGTAGCGACTCATTTTGCTGACCAGGTTAACACTCTGGACCGCGTTACGGTCGGAAAGTACGAGCAGCAGATCGTTCTGGTCCACGTCGATAGACATGTAGGAGACCGTGCCGGCAACGGTGATGAAGTCCATGGGCAGGTAGGAAAACGGGTCGTAGATATCGACCCGGTTGTTTCCTTTCATCGACACGAACAGGCGATCGGTGGCACGGTCAACCTTCAGGCTGCTCACGCCGATACCGAGGTAGAGGCGCTTCACGACCGAAAGCGATGCAACGTCGAAGACCAGGACGTTGGGCGACCACTGGTGAAAGACGAAGAGCCGGTCCCCCTTCCTGTTGAAGTCGCCGCGAACCGGCACCGATTCCGTCGCCACGGTGGCGAGGAGCGTGCGCGCGGTGACGTCTATGACGCTGATGGTGCTGGACAGGCCGTTGAAGACGTAGGCGCGCGTCCCAGCGGGATCCAGGATGATACTGCGGGGACCGTTGCCGACTGCGAGCCGGTACGACTCGAAATTGGACAGCGGATCGACGAAACTAACCGAGTTGGTACCGGAATTGGCCACGATCAGCGTTTTGCCATCGGGGGTCAGGGCGGCTTCACAAGGGCGGTCCCCGGCGTTCAGCTTGAGGTGGTTCACCACCTCATGCGAGCGCAGATCGATCACGTCGACCCTGTCCTCACCAGAAAGTACCACGAACGCCCGGAGTCTCGCCTTGTCGAAAACCACGTTGCACGGGCCGGAGCCCGTCGCAACCACCTTGTGCACCTCGCCTGACATTTTGTCGAAGATCGTGATATTGTTCGAGCCGTAATTGGTCGTGTAGCCGACAAGATCAGTCAAGGGGGCACTGGGAAGAGATGCCGCGAACACAGGGGTGAAAGGCGCCGCAGCGGGGAGGGACTCCCTGGTCCTAAAGGTGAGGGTAAAAACCTCGGCTTTGCCGCGCTTAATCTCAAACGGGAAAGGACGGACCTCGCTCTTCGCTGCGGTCTCCACTTCATGTTCGCCTGTTTCGGAAGTGACGTAGGCGCGCTCTGCTGTGAAATAAAAACCGCTGTAGGTTCCCGGCGGGAGTTCAGCCGTTGCCAATAGCCGTTGCCGGTTCGCGGTCTCCGACTGGAAACCGGGATTCACGACCGTCAAGGGGTACTCAGCCCCGCTGTCTTTCACCGCGACCACCCGGTTGAGCGAGAACCGCAGCTTGGCTGCGTCCTGGGGATAGGGGTCTGCATACAGGTACACTTCCCCGTTGTCAGACAGCGGAGGTTTCACCTGCGAAAGGGGCACCGTACATGCCGACGCGCCAAGCGACAGTAAAACCAACAGAACTTTGAGGATCATCGCGTCACCATGGAAATACTACTGCGGCAATGTTACGTGGCATTTGTAGCAAAGTGGCTGCTGGTTAGGGGCGAAAAAGGTAGCCGGGATCTGGTAGTACGCCTGCCGAGCCTCCGCCTCGCTGCGCCCCTGGCCGTAGGGCTGGTACAACTGCCCCTCCTGGGAATATTTGCCGGCGTACTCGATTTGCGTGCTCTTGGAGTTCCACCTGACGGCCCCATCCCAACCGCTTGCATGTGCCCGGTGGCAAGAGAGGCACATGACGGCAGGTGTTCCGTCGGCGGTGTCGGGTCCCTTGGTCGGCGTAACACTGAGTATGGTGCGCAGGGTGGCGTAGTTGTTGGTCCCGATTTCAAACGGAACGAGCGACAGGTAGGCCGTGCCCGCGGTGCCGGTGAGATCGCCGGTTTTTACATAGCTGTCGTAATAGTTCACCATGTCCGGCCCCAGAACCCCACTGGAGGTCCCCGTGGCGACACCGGACGTGGGGTGCTGGAAGGAGACGGTGCCGTTGTGAATCTTGTCGGTGTGACAGTTGCGGCACCAGTCGGATATGCCGGCACCATAGGCAATCCGTGTCTGGGTGGTATCCTCGGAGCGGTTAGCAACAAGAGGCGCCAGGACAGCTGGCGGACCGTAAATGAAGGCTTGTCCGGCACCGAGGGCCTTGGTGTAGTAACCGGATCCCGCGAGCAGACGATAGGTGCCAACCGAGGCCGCCGCGTCCGGCTCCGGGCTGGTGAGGAAGGAGCCCGAGGCCTTGATGGGAGCACCGGACGTGCTGACGGACCCGTCCAGGTTCCTGCGGTACCTGCCGTGCGGATCGTGACAGCTGATGCAGGACAGGGCCTGCGAGGGGTATGATCCTCCAGGTGCGGTGATGTTGGTCATCTCCGGCTGGTAATTGAAATCCTGCGCCACAATGTTGTGCCCGTGCCGCTCCCCGAGACTCTGGTTCATGGGGGAGGTCATGTCCGCGTACCAGCTGAAGCTCTTTTTCAGCCAGGCGAAGTCACCTCCGGGCGAGAGTTGTTTAGGTGGGGTGCCGGGCGGGATCTCTCCGTCGGGAGTGCTCACATGGTAGGTGGTGGGGCCGCTGTCGCCGTTTGCCTGGTGACAGAGCAGGCAGGTCGAACCGGCGTCGCTCCCCTTGAGCAGGGACGCCCCGCCGCCTATCTGCACAACTCCATCCTTGGAGCCATGCATGGAGTGGCATCCTTCGCATTCGCCCGCGCCCCCGGAGTGGAACGCCAGAGCCCGGGGCTGCACCAGGGTCATGGTCGCCAAAGCACACATGACGGGAAAAATGGCCGAAACCCACGATGTCTTCACGAATTGTCCTCTATCGCAGGCGTGCCTTGCCATGCGCGTGTGATCAGAACGTGACTATTCCAGACCTACATCCGAGCCACCTAGTAGGGAATTACTTTTTGCCGGCACAGAATACTGCTATTACCAGGAGAAGTAAACAATATTTTACACTTAGCGATTGCTCCAATCGCAATATTCAAATGTATCAGATAGGATGAATGGATAAAAACAAAGAGAAGAAACAACCTTCATGAGACAAAGAAAGGGCCGGCAAGAAGCCGGCCCTCGATTAACATAACAGGTAGCAGGGAATTAGTCTTTAGCGTGGCACTTGTTGCAGTAGTTACGTGCCCACGGTCCGAAGAGGGTGGCCGGACGACCGTTGTAAGCGTTGGTCTGCTGGGTGGTGCTGTAGCCGGTGTTGATCTTGTTCTCGGTGGTGCTGGTGTCGTACATACCGGCGTTGCTTGCGTCAGCAACGGTCATGAACTCGTTGCCCAGGTAGTAGCGAGCCATGCTCTCGAAGCCGGAAGCGTGAGCGCGGTGGCAGGAGAGGCAGAGCACGTTGTTGGTGACGGTCGGTGCAACCGGGGTAGCCTGGAAAGCCTTAAGAGCGGTGTAATCAGCAATGGTAGCACCGCCGCCTACTTCGAACGGAGCCAGAGCGCTGTAGCCTGCCCCGGTGCCGGTCATGATGCCGGAGGAAACGTATGCAGCGTAGTTGGCAGCGATCGGTGCGGTCAGCTTGGCGCCGTTGCCTGCCGGGTGAACCAGACCTTTCTGGCCGCTGGTGTAGCTATCGATGTGCATTGCGGTGTGGCAGTTTGCGCACCATTCAGACATACCGTTGCCGTAAGCGACGCGGTCAAAGGTACCAGCGATGGTGGTGTTGATGCCGTTGTAGCTGGACGGTGCGACTGCGGACGGCGGGTTAGCGCTAAAGGCGAAGGAGCCAGCCAGAGACTTGGGCTGGTAGCCGATGCCGCCGAGGATGCGGTATGCGCCTGCCGCGGAAACGTTGGCAATCGGGTCTGCGCTGGTGACGTAGGAACCGGATGCGAAGATCGGCAGACCGGTGCTGGCGTAGGTACCGTCAGCAAAACGACGGTAGCGGCCGTGGGGATCGTGGCAGCTGGAGCAGGCCAGGTTGGTTGCCGGGTAGGTACCACCCGGGGCAGCGGTCAGAGTCTTGTCTGCAGTGTAGCCGAAGTCAACCGCGACGATGTTGTGGCCGTGACGGTCGCCGTCCCAAGTGGTTGCAGTCTTGCGGATGGAGCCGTTCATGGTCTTCTTCAGCCAGGCGAAGTCGCCGCCCGGGGTCATCTCTACCGGGGTGGTGGAGTCGAGCGGGGTGACGCCAGCGGTGGAGATGTGGTAGCCGGACGGAGCGGTGTCAGCAGACTGGTGGCAGTTAAGGCAGGCGCCGGACTGGTCCTGAGCCTTGAGGAGGAACGGGCCGGACTGGTACTGTGCCATACCGGTCACGTTTGCGGAACCTTCAAACGAGTTGTGCATGGAGTGGCAACCTTCGCACTCGGCGACGCCGCCGGAGTGGAAAGCGAGTGCGCTACCAGCGGTAGCGAACGTGAAGAGTGCTGCTGCGGTGACTACTTTCGTCAGTTTCATGTCTCTCTCCTTTTTTGTTTACTGCATTGAAATGTACTGCCGTGAAACAACCGATTTGTCTTCTACATCTTGTTCTGCCTTTTCACTTCACATCGTCTTGTACTCACATATAGCAGCGACCATGCCAAATCGATTTTTTTTCTTCAAATTACGGCAAAACAGATACTTGCAGCCTTTGCAGCACCTTCCACCCTGCGGTCATTCGGCCTTTACGCCTGCCTTTTAGCGGTATGCCCGGTTATTTCACTGCCAGACCAGTCTCGTAGTCCGCCCTCTCCCCGTGCGCAGAAAATAAAAAGGCATCCAGCCCATGGGTGGATGCCTCCGATATTAAAGATAGCGACGGCTTTGGCCGGAACGCCTACGGGTAGGTAAGCTGATAGATATTGACTCCCCTGCGCCGCATCTGGCTCACGTAGACGCGGCCGGCTGCCGTATCCACTGTTATTTCATTGGGAACGATGACGTTGCTCGGCCTGGTGCCGCGGAAACCAAACTCCCGCAGGAACTGGAAGTCTTTGCTGAAGATCATGATGACGCCGCGGAGCTTGTCCGTCACCAGGATGTTGCCGAAGCGGTCCTCGGCGATACCACCGGGCACGCCGAACTTGCCCGCGCCGCTGCCCCGCTTGCCGTACTCCTTGATGGTGCCGTCCGGGGACTGGATAACCGCCCGCCCCAGTGCGCCGACTACGAAGAGCATGTTGCGGTTGTTGTCCACCATGAACCCTTCAATACCATTTTCCATGCGCTGCCTGTCGTTGAACTGGTACAGTGTCGCGATGTCGTAACCGCGCAGGAAACGCCCCTCGGGGTCCAGGACTGCCACGTACATCCCCCCCTGGTCCGCCAGGTAGACTTCGCCCGCACGATATACCATGCGCCCGGGGCGAAACGCCTCGAACTCCGGGGGAAGGTTTCGCAGCGGGAAGCTCCTCTGCGGCTCTCCGCGGTAGTTGCACTGCACGATGCGGTACTCGTTTTCCTTGTGGGACAGAAGCAGAATCCGCCCCTGCTCGTCTACGGCCGCATCGTAGACCCCGCCCAGCTCACGATCATAATCGAGATGATAAATCAGCATGCCGCTGGAATTGAAGATATCGACACCGCCACCGGCAACCACGTAGACCTCGCCGCGGGCCTCGTCAGCAAATGTTCTGGCACCGCTGTATGGCATGACGCCGTTGAAATCCGACAGGCTGTAGAGATAGGTCGCGGTTACCGATTCGGCGTTGGCCACGGCAGCAGGAAACAACGAGGACATGGTGAATTGAAGGAAAAACGCCAGCCCGATCTTAAGTCTCATGGTGTTCTCCGTGTTGGCAAAGTGGCAGGGTGCCGGGATTTTCCCGTAGCAACCCGATAAAGTCAATACCCGGATTTGATTGTCTGCCCGACCGCGGCTACTTGCGGCCCAGTCGCGCCAGCCAGTCACGCGCCGCAGATGTGCCCGGTGAAACCTGCAGCACCTTCTGGAAATCGGCGGCGGCTTCATCCGGCCTGTTCAACTTCGCAAGAACCACCCCTCTGTTGAAATGGGCCTCGACCGAGTCCGGATCCAGTTCGATGGCGCCATTAAACTGCTCCAGAGCCTCGGCAAGACGCCCTTCTTTGGCAAACCCCACCCCCATGTTTATCGCGGCCCCGGTCGAAACCGGGCCCAATTCTTTAGCCATCTGCTTGTGCTGCATGGCCTCGGCCGTCCGGCCCGCCTGCAAGAAGGCGGCGGCAAGGTCGATATGGGGTTCCGGGCGGTTCGGGTCGATTTGCAGCGACTGTTCCAGGGCGGCAATGGCCTCGGCCTGACGCCCGAGTCCGGCCAGTGCTTTCCCAAGACCGGCCCAGGCTATGGCATGGTCGGGGACCACCGCCAGCGCTTTTTGATAGTAGTCGAGCGCCTCGGGATACCTCCCCCAGCGGACACAGATGGCGCCAAGGTTGGTATAGGCCGTTGCCGAACCGGGATAGATCTCGAGGGTCTCTTTGAACAGCCGGTAGGCACCCGCATGGTCGCCACGCTCGTCAAGCGCTATGCCGTAGTTGTTGGTGATGAGGTAGTTGTCCCTGGTGACGGCGAGCGTGTGACGGCAGATAGTGAGGCTGTTTTTCCAGTAGTCGAGTTGAAGCCAGGTGAGTGCAGCCAGTGTAATGAGCACGGCCGCTCCGCCACCGGCAAGGATAGCCTCACGCTGACGCCATCCGCGGCTGACATCGGTCACCAGCCAGCAGAGTGCGATGAAAAGGCCGATGAGGGGGATGTAGGTGTACCTGTCGGCCATGGACTGGCCTCCCACCTGAATCAGGCCGATGACCGGGAGCAGCGTGATCATGTACCACAGCCACCCCGTCACGAGATACGGGAACCGGCGCCCGAAACGCACCACCAGTAGCGAAATAGTGCAAAGCAACAGAAAGGAACCAAGTACCAGCCAAAGGGGTACAGACTTAGGGAAAGGATACAGGATGCCAAGGTCGCTCGGCCAAAACATCAGGCCGATATATTTTATATAGGCGACAATAGCGTTCTCGACACGAAGCACGATAGGAGCCTTATCGAGCGTCGCCATGGCCCCCCCCTTGTGCTGGCCGTAGATGGTTACGGCGGCGGAAACGAGGGTGAGCAGTAAGAACGGGACCTTCTCCTTTATAAGGTTCATCAAGCGACGCGCCGGGGAGACGGCGTCGACATCCGGGGACGCGGGGGCCAGCCGGTTCAGGGGCCAGTAATCCAGCAGCAGGAGGATGACCGGGAACGTGACCAGCATGGGTTTCGCCATGAGCCCGAAAAGAAAAAGAAGGAGGGACCCGAGGTAGCCAGCGATGCGCCCGCTTTTCGCGTAGCTGACGTAGCAGTGCGTGGCCAGGAGCATCAGAACGCAACTCAGGACGTCCTTACGTTCGGCAACCCACGCGACAGACTCGACGTGCAGCGGGTGCAAGGCAAACAGCGCCGCGACGTAAAAACTAGGCCAGGTGGCGTCGGTGAGCCTGACGAGCAGCAGGAACAATAAAAGGGCAGCCACAGCGTGCAGTACGACGCTGACCATATGATGCCCAGCGGGCTTGAGGCCGAACAACTGCACATCTGTCATGTGCGAGAGCCAGGTCACGGGGTGCCAGTTGGACATGGTGGTCGAGGTGAATGCCCAGACGAAACCGGCGGAAGTCAGCCCGTGCTTCACGACGGGGTTGTTGGTGACGTAGCCCGGGTCGTCGAGGTTGATAAATTCGTGTGTGGCTGTCTTGGCGAAGACGGCCAGGGTGACAATAACCAACACCAATGAAAAAATGTATCTGATACGCATAGAGGTCCCCATCCTAGGTGACTATCATTTCGAATTTCTGGTCTCAGCCAACAACAAGCGTGTGAGCAGATCCCCGTCCTTTTTTTGGAGTGGCTCTGCACCATACTTTGCCCATACGGCAGCGGCCCCGGCCGCGTTTCCTTGGGCGACCTCGCCGAGCATGGCGCACTGAACCAGAAACTGCAGGGCCCCAGGGGCGAGGTTCCCGGAATCCGCAAGCAGCAGGCGAGCGGTTTGCGACATGGCTGCAGGGTCGCGGCGCCCCACAGCCTTCAAGACCGCGAGGGTCTGTCGCACCGCGACAGGCAGATCTGCGGCGTGGGGCGAAGCTTCCAACCTGCTCCAGATGTCATCCAGTTCCCGTGCTGTCAGATACGGGGCCACGCTCGCCCCCACCGTCAGCAGTGCTCCTACCGTCCGAGCATGGTCCGGCATCTTTTCGCCCACCTTGAAGAGCTGATAGACCTCCTGGGCCGCCTGTTTCACCTCGGGGGACACGATATCGTAAGGATCCTTCAACTGCCCACTGGCGAAAAAGTCGCGCAGGATCATCGCACCGTATGCAGCCTGGCTGTTGCGCGAATGTTCCGACGGGATGACCGACGTTTGGGTCCGGGGCAGGCTGCCGCCCCCCAGCATTTCA
This sequence comes from Geomonas diazotrophica, assembly GCF_018919385.1. GTDB lineage: Bacteria > Desulfobacterota > Desulfuromonadia > Geobacterales > Geobacteraceae > Geomonas > Geomonas diazotrophica. The sequence continues at coordinate 82,707 of NZ_JAHLMF010000012.1, read as the reverse complement.
AAAGTCGGCAACGGCGCGGTTCCCGCAGTCACCAGTTCCTGGGCCGAACGCCTCAAAAACCGCGTCTTGGCGGCATTCTGGTCGATCACCGGGCGGTAATCTGAATTTGCCGGAATTTCATAGGTAGCCAACACCTTCTCGAAGAAACGTTTGTTTCCGACCTTGCGAACACTGAGGTCCTGCGGGTCGAGAACGTGAATCCTGGCGAGCGCCTGTTTCAGCGGGGGGGGGGCGAATATCCGGGGCGAAGGGGAATCCAGCTTCCGGTCTGACGCAAGGATAACCAGGTCAAAATCATTGGCGGCGTAAACGACGTAGTCGTTGAAGTTTCCGGATACCGCCTTGAGGACAGACATCACCAGATTCGTATCAATCTCATACATTTGAACCCACTGAACAAAGATGCCGTTCTTCTCAAGATGCCTCTTGGCCAATGCGTAGAATTCCGTTGAGAACAGGCCGGAAACGCCGCTGACCCAAGGATTTGACGGCTCCGACACGATGATGTCGTACTTCTTGCCCCAAGTTGAAAAGTACGTCTTGGCATCGTCCACGATGATCCGGCTGCGGGGATCGCTATAGACGCGACCCACCAGGGGCTTGAAGAGGCTGGCCCCGCGGATCATTTTTTCTTCTATCTCAATGGTGTCAACGGATCGCAGGTCCGGATTGCACAGCAGGGTCTCTGAGGTAAGGCCCGAACCCAAGCCGATAGCGGCTACGTTCCTGGCCTCCGTGTTGAACGCCATCGGCAAGGCCCCTAAAAGCACCGCGGTAGCCTCATCACTGGTAGAGAAATTGCCGCTCCCCATGAAGATCGAGGCGTCCGTTTTCCCGTTCGTGTTTATGGCGAGTGAGCCGTCCTGATCCTTGACCAGACTGATACTCGCGGTCTTTCCGTCCTCGTAGAACACAAGCTGAGTGTTGTTCCGATTAAGCATGGTGCCGTAGCGATAGACCCCCGATGACATCTTGTAGGGGTCAAGATGAAGTAGAAAGGAAACCGCTACAAGTGCTCCAGCGCTGGCCATCGTGACAGCCATCGCAACTCCCTTTTCCCCGGAAGCGGCGAACTTCCAAAACAGCATGACTCCCATCGCGATATCAAGCCCGGCTCCAAAAGTGATCAGGCCTTTGAGCCCCAGCATGGGCAGACCGATGTGGATGGCGAAAAAGACACCGATGATCGCGCCAATGGTATTGGCGGCGTACACGGCACCTATACTCCGCTCCCCCCCTCCGCTGCCGAGCAGGATAAAGGTTATCAGGGGCAGGGTCATGCCGGCACAGAACGTGGCCGGCAGCATGACGCAAAGGGCGATCCCGCTGCTGAAAAGGTTGAACAGGAGATACCCGGCATCGGTCTTGGGCAAGGCCTTGACCCCCCAGGCCATCACCTCGAAGCTGTTGCCATAAAGACAGAGGGTCATCAGGGCGAGCCCCCCCATGATGACCTGGACCCAGCCAAGGAAGCGACAAGGGGCTGCCAAGGCGTCGATCCGGCGCTGCAACCAGCAACCGCCAAGGGCGAGCCCGAGAATGAACGCGCACAGCATCAGTTCGAAGGCATGAGTGGAGGTCCCCATAACGAGACTAAGCATCCGGATCCATCCGATCTCATAGATGAACGAGGCGGTCCCGGTTACAAGCGATACCAGCAAGAAGAGTGCAGACAAACGGGATGCGGCCTCTGCAGGCGCCGCTGTTGAGGCGGGAAGGTCCGGCGCCGCGCCAGCGCTCCCCCGCAGCATGAACCAGACGGTGGCCGCGAGAATAATGTTGATTACGCCACCCGCCGCCACTGTCCAGGGAAGACCGAAGGCCTTTATGAGATAGAACCCGGTTGCCAACACCCCGGCAGCGGCGCCTATGCTGTTTGAGAAATAAAGCATGCCAAGCGATCGCCCCGGTTTTTCGGGAAACATTCTCAGGATCGCCGCGCTCATCAGGGGGAATGTCATGCCGAGCAGAATTGATTGGGGAAGAATAAGGAGCGCCGAGAGCACCCATTTGAACAGGCTGATCGCGGTCGGGCTGCCGAGTAAGGGAATGATGCTTGTGTAGGCGAGACTGATTACGGCTGTGAAGATCAGATGAAAAAAGAGCGCGCACACGCCGATGACAGCCTCGGTGGTCGCGTACCACAGCATGAGATTGTGCCAGCGTGTTGAATACCGGCTGCAGATCCAGGAACCGATCGCCATCCCGCCCATGAAAATGGCCAGCACCAAGCTTTGGGCATACGCCGCATGCCCGAGAAAAAGCTTGAGATAATGAGTCCAAATGGACTCGTAGATCAAACCGGAAAAACCCGACAAGGCAAATATCAAGAAATAAGCGGTGCTCTTGTTACGCATCATCTAGTCAGTACCTCACAAATATTGCATCACCGCTGCGGTGCATCCCGAAACAAGATGTTCTCCTCGATCCAACCCCGATAAGGAGCCAGGCTCGTGTACAGCCCTATGTCTTCGCATATCTTGTGATTGAACTTTCCACCTTCCGCACGCTGTACCGCCTGGGACTGGATTCCGATCACGGCATAACGAGCCTTGCCATCAGAGAGGGCCACTCTGAACAGCGGACTGCCCGAATCACCGCTACACGGCCCCGCACGCAAGTCGTGCAGCTCGATGAGCTTTCCTTTGGCGAGGAGCTTGGAGGGGGCGACCTCAAGCTTGCGCAGAACACCGGGGTCGTTGCCCTGGTACGTGGAAACACCGTACCCCGCAGCGATGTAGTTTGCCTTACCATCGATGAAATGATCAGGTTCGCTCGCGATAGCTGCGGGGACATACCCCAGTGGGGCGGGACCTGACAACCGAACAAGCGCGAGGTCGAAGCTGCTGTTGCTGCGGTTTTGCTCAGGATCGTAGGCAGGAGGAATCCTGATCGCCGCCACGTCCAGTGCAACCCCCCCGCGCCCCGGGATCAGGTCCCGACCGAAAACGACAACGAAATCAGAGGGGGTGCGCGAGGCATCGAAACAGTGAGCTGCCGTCAGCGCAACATCGGGCGCAATAAGGACACCGGTGCACACGCCGTCAGTCGCGGGGTTGATGATGCCAACCAGGTGTCTGCTGAAGACATCTTCGAGTGAGACCTGGGTCCCCCCTACGATGGCAGAGGCGCGTCCCGGCAAAAAAAGAAGCAGCAGAACGCAGCATACTACAGTGAGGTTCAACTTCACCATCATATGGCACCCCAAAAAAGATCGCACTACCCCTTAACAGTTGACATAAGGCTTTTCACCTTCTTTTCGACCTCACCCTTGTACTCAAGGTAGGTGAGAGGCACGGTTCGCAGGAAGTGTTGATAGTGCTGTAGCGCCTCGCGGAGCTGCCCCCTTTTTTCACAGATCTTGCCGAGATTGAGATGCGCCATCGCCTTATCCGGATCGGTCTCTCCAGGAGGCGCGGCTAGCGCGGCAACGTAATATCTCTCTGCCGTTCCCAGATCGCCCCGCATGGCGGCGAGCGTTCCCATTTGCACCATTGCCTCGGCGTGCTGCGGGTTGAGCCTGAGAGTCGTCTCCCACTCGCGGCGCGCTGACGTGGTATCGCCGTTCTCAAGATAAGCAGTACCCAGATTGTAGTGCGCACCGTAAGAGGCGGGGTCATTACGCACCCCGCTGGAAAACAGGCTGAGGTTGTTCTTCCAGTCCAGATTGCGCTGAAAGGTGAGCACCGAGAACGCTACAATAACGGAAGCCGTTGCTGGGATGAGCCAGCGCCGGGCCCTCTCACTCGTGTTCATGGCGCCCCAAAGAAGCCCCACCCAAACAAAAAAGCCGACAGCTGGCATGTAAAGGAAACGCTCGGTGATTGGATCGCTAGGGATGGGCACGATGTTGGAGATAGGTATGTAGTTAATGACCATCCATCCGAAGGCAAATATCGCTATACGGTTGCCCCTTCGGAAAATCCGTACTATGACCGCCAGCAGTAGCAGCAGCACAGGGAGGTACCACCAAGGCGAGAAAAGCCCCCCCTGCGGCACCTTATGGAAGAAGGTGAGATCAGCAGGGAAAAGCAGCAGGGTTATATACTGCGGGATGATGTGGTAGTTGATGGCGACGCGCGAGAACAGCCCTTCTGCATGAAATGGTGTCCCCACGATTCCCTGCAGGGAATAAGTGCGCATCGCGAAGTAGACTAGCGTGAGAGCGCCATACGGCGCCAGCAGCGTGATCCTCTCCCGCCACCCCAATGTGCACTCCGACTCCTGTAGTCGTATGAACGTGGCAATAAAGAATACCGCGGACATCATGAGGCCGGTCTCCTTGCTGAGCAGGGAACAGAAATAGAGCAGCGACGAGAACCATAGCAGTTTTTTCCCTTGGGCACGCCCCTGGATGTAGGACAAAAAGGATGCAAGGGCGAAAAATAACGCCATAAGGGTGTTGCGGGCAGAGACGAAGTTCACCGCCTCGGCGTTGGCGGGATGTACGGCAAAAAGAAGCGCCGCAGCCAGTGCCGCGAGGTGATCCCGCAGCAGCAGGCGCAGCAGCAGAAACAGCAGCACTGCATTGCCGAGGTGAATGAAGATGTTTACCCCGTGGTACCAGACTGGTTCCATACCAGCAACCTGAAAATCCAGCAGGTAGCTGGCCCGGTTGAGCGGGCGGTAGTATGGCTTGACCATATCCGGAGCAAAGAAGACGTCCGGGATTTTTGAAAGACTAAGCGTCTGCGGGTTGTTGACAATAATCTCCTCATCGTCCATCAAGAAGCCATTATTGAAACTGTTCCCGTACACCAGCAATGTGACCACCGCCAGGATGGCAATCGAGATCAGAATCTTACGTAGAGGGGTATCACCTTTGATACATGCGGGGTCCGTCATGACGCTACCTCCTTATGCAGATCAAGAGGGGTTCTCTGCGCCACGACGATCAGCGAACCGCCGCGGTGCGACAAGGTGCTTGCCACCAACACTGGCAGGGCCAGAGCGGTAAAGATGGTCCCGAGCATCAACGAGACGATGCGCGCCCCCGCCCCGCTGCGCACCTTTTTCCCGGCAATCTGGTTAAAAAACAGGTCGGGCTCAGACTGGATGCAGTTAAGCGCACTTTGCGACCATCCGAGCAGGTCGTATTCGAACTCCTGGTGCCATCGTTGCCGAACCAGAAACCCGGCGGCGCGGAGGCAGCCCGTAAGGGCACGATCTGTGAAATGGAACAGGTGGCGCGGCACATCGGCGTGCAGCCATTTCGGCCCGAACAGCCTGGCCTGTACCCCCCCGAAGTCCGGGACTGCGATGATAAGCCGGCCATCCGGCTTCAGCAGCCGGTCCACCTGGGCCAGCGTCCAACGCACGTCCCGCATGTGTTCCAGCGTGTGCCACATGGTGATGCAGTCAAAAAGACCGGCCCCGGAAATCCTGTCGAGCGAATCCGCCACTTCAAACCCGGCGCGCCTTGCCGGCTCTGGATTGAGCTCGGTACCGGCAACCTGCCAGCCGGCAGCACTCGCCCCGAGCAGAAAGGCTCCGTCACCGCAACCGATATCGAGCAGACGCCCCGGCGCTCCGGATACGGCACTCCGGAGAAAGCGAAGTCGCCTGCGGGTACAGTAACGGGCGGTGAACCCGTGGCGATTACCATAGTAGGGATACGAATAGTACCGACCGAGGTCCTCGGGCTGGGGGGAGGTGTGCCCAAGCCCGCAGATCTCGCATGCTTCGATGGAAAAAGTCTCCCTGGTAATCGGGTCCTGGACCGCCGGGTACTGGCTTTTCAGGGGTGTACCGCATGTGCTGCATTTCATTTGCATTGTCATCGTCAAGTTCCCCGATTTGAGCGGCTACTGCGCCGCTTGCCCTTGCGCAAAAAGTTCCTGCGCAAGCCTCATCTGCGACTGATAAACGGGATTATCCGGTTTTAGACGAGCCGCCGTGACGAAGCTGTTCACAGCGTCACTCAACCGCCCCTGCCGGGCAAACGCTATGCCCTGGTTGAAGTGTGGCTTGTCGAACTCAGGGCTAAGTTCGACTGCTGCGGAAAACTCCTGTATGGCATCTTCGGTCAAACCTGGACCGTTTGGTGCGAGACAAAAGCGAGACAGGCCAAAGCTGCCACAACGCCACACAGAGCCACTACCTTGAAACGGGATGGCGACGCCGTCCACCCCGCCCCACCCACCGCTGCCTGGGCGACGCACGGAGCGCCCCCCAGTAATGGAAAGTAGAGATACCGGTCGTTCATGAGAGTAACGAGAGGGACGATCTGGGCGACGGGGAGCAGGCCAGGGTTTAGCCCCGGCGATGCGGCACAACAGCAAGTAGAAAATGAGGCCATTAACGGTATGGAGCAGCACGTTGGTGCCGATGAATCCTGCGGGGTTGAGCCCCCACAGCTCGTAGTCGATCATGTACGAGATGATATGGAGCGGAGCGTAGTTGCCAGCGTGTACCCGAGTGAAGGCCTCGCGTAGGTGCGCCGGCGTTATCCCCCGTATTGCCTGGTTTTCAAGGACATATTGCAGGTCATCCCAGTTGGTCAGAAAATGATGCTGGAGGGCCTGGAAGTACACCAGCAAAGAGGCAGTCACCAAGAGTACGATCTGCAGCCAAAAACACGCCGTTGTCTTCGCGGTTACCGTGGGTGAATCAAGAGCCTCAGATGGCATGATTTCGCAGTGTTCAGTGGTCATAGATGCGGTGTAGATTATCGTAAAAATGACGCGACAGGCAAGACGTTTATGCCGACCATCCAAAAATGCTTTTCTAATCCCTGTGCGTGGATTAGAATGTGGGCCGCTCAGTTCGCCATCGAACACAGATGCAATGCCTAGGGCCGGGGAGATGCAATTTTATGAGACTGTCTGTTGTCATACCTGTTTACAACGAGAAGGAAACCATTCGGGAAATCTATCAGGCGGTACGCGCCGTCCCCTTTGACTTGGAAGTGATCCTGGTTGATGACTACTCCACAGACGGGACCCGCTCTATTCTTCGTGAGTTGGAAGGCCCTGACACCAAGGTGCTGTACCACGAACAGAACATGGGCAAGGGGGCCGCACTGAGAACGGGGTTCCAGAACGTGAGTGGGGACATCGTCATAATTCAGGACGCTGACCTCGAATACGACCCTCAGGAATATCCGAGGCTTCTGCAGCCGATCCTCGACGGGAAAGCCGACGTGGTTTACGGGTCGCGCTTTGTAACCGGCGAGTACCGCAGGGTGCTGTTTTTCTGGCATATGCTCGGCAACAAGTTCCTCACCTTGCTTTCAAACATGATGACGAACCTCAACCTGACGGACATGGAGACCTGCTACAAGGTATTTCGCAGGGAAGTGCTGCAAGGCATCACCATCGAGGAAAACCGGTTCGGCTTCGAACCGGAGATTACCGCCAAGGTCGCCAAGCAAAAAGTGCGTATCTACGAGGTCGGCATCTCCTACTCTGGTAGGACCTACCAGGAGGGTAAGAAGATCGGCTGGAAAGACGGCATTTCCGCCTTGAAGTGCATCCTGAAATACAACCTTTTCAGGTAGCGGTTTCACTGGCAGGTTTGCGTCCCCGCAGTCGGCGGAACTCCAGGACACCCAAAAAGGCGCACAACGCGAGCCCAAGCAAACTTACCACGCCGCCGGCCTTTACCTCTGCAGGATCGTAGGTCATCTCCAGAACATGCTTCCCGACTGGCCACTTCACCGCCCTCACGAGATAATCGGCACGGAAATGTCTACCGCGACAGGAGAGACTGAACGTTGAGGCAAGTACAAATGCCCCCGCCGCCGCAACTGCCTCAGGGCCTCTACGAGAGGGGCCGAATGGGCTGAAATAGCATCGAAGTGTCACGCCAGACCAGCGTGTGACCGTCCAGCAGGGTAGCGGGCCAGCGGCGCCAGAGCACCCAGGCAGACCAGCGCGAACGGCAGCAGTTGCCGTCTTTTTAGGGAAGTGGTATGCGGAATCGTTGAGGCACACCCAAGCTATGGTCAGGGCTCGGCGTCTACGAGCTCAACGTCGAAGACCAGGTCCGCATTGGGCGGGATTTTCCCCCCGGCCCCCTTCTCACCGTACCCCAGCTTGGCGGGGATTATGAGGCGGCGCTTGCCGCCGACCTTCATGGAAGCGAGCCCCTCATCCCAACCTTTAATAACCTCACCCGTACCAAGTGTGAACATGATGGGTTTTCCACGGTCCAGAGAGCTATCGAATTTCGTGCCGTCCTGGAGCCACCCCGTATAGTGCACGCGAACCTTCTTACCCTGGTGCGGGGTTCTACCGGTGCCAGGCTCGAGGTCAAGATACTTCAGACCGGATCGGGCCTTTACCAGCTTCGGGGCTTTCAGTGTCTTTTGTAGCCCTGAAAGGAATTCCTTTTTCTCCTTTTCCTGGCTGTTGTCGTTGAAGGCTTTTAAACCTATCGTGGTCTTATCAAGGATGGGGTAAAAAACGCGAGAAGGGAGTATCGCGCGCTTAAGCAGCTGCATCTTTTCGCTGTAGGGGCGCCCGTCTATTATTTTGCCGGCTTCTTCCTCCCCTACGCCAGGCAAAGACATGAGCTGCTCCTTTGTCGCCAGATTGAGATCGATGAGACCTGCCTGGGAAGCGGGTTTTGCCGGAGCTGCGATCACAGGGGCCGGCAAAAAACCGAGAATTTGACACGCGAGCACGCCGCCGCAAAAAACTAACATCACGGGATTTTTCATTATCTCTCCTGGCCATCTCACTTCTGTTTTACAAATTTCCCGCCTTCCAGGGAAAAGGTGCGGTCGTCGATGAGTCGCCCCACATAGGTCTGGCCGACCGGCGCCCCTATATCGAGCTGAACCAAGTCGTCGCCCTGCATTTTCCAGACAAGGGGAACATCGCTGGGCAGCTTCGAGCCAGCGGGTGGGCTGATAGTTCCTTTGTGGTCCTTCTTCAATACGATTGTGCCGGTTGGACCAGCCCAGCTGCCAGGCACTTTGGATTCGGCACTGCAGCCAGCGGCGATTGCCGTGGCGAGGACCAGCCACAGGTGGAATACGAGCATACGCATCATGTCAGAGTCTTCCCGTTACCTTTGGTTAAGCTGCCTTATCGCTTCGCGGGCCTCAGCACTGCCGCCTGCCGCCGCCTTCTCGAACAGTGCCAGGGCGGCATCCCGGTCGGTCCTACCGACCTCTCCCCTGATCAGCATCACGCCCAAGTTGTACTGCCCTTGCACGCTTCCCCCCTTGGCCGCCCGCTCATACCAAGCCGCAGCTGCATGGCGGCTTTGGCTGACACACCACCCGTTGTCATAGAAGAAACCGAGCATTGCCTGCGCCTCGGGGTCTCCCCTGCGGGCGCCGAAATCAAAAAGGCGTAGAGCCTTGCAGTGATCAACAGGAACGCCATCGCCTGAGAAATACATCGTGCCGAGGTTGTACGCAGCGGCAACGGAACCAAGGACCACGGCTTCCATATACAGGCGTGCAGCCTCTGGCTTGTCCGCACTAACTGCATCACCGCTGTAGTGGCGTTCAGCGAGCGCGGTGAGAGCCTCCACGTACCCGGAAGATGCGGCCTGACGCAGCCATTTCAGTCCGGCCTCCAGATCACTGCCACCACCGCTGCGGGGGAGGTACAACAGGTAGAGCTGGTACTGAGCCGGAGCGTATCCGTTGCCAGCCGCCTCAAGCAACCAGCGCTCCCCCTCCTTGAGATCCAGGGCCGCTCCATCTCCCGAGAGATACATCGTTGCCAGCTTCGTCTGACTGTAGGGGTCGCCCTTCTCGGCAGCCGCCCGGTAAAATCTACCTCTTATCCCCAGTGAAGATCTGGACTTGGCAAACCCGCCGCTGGTCGCTTCCTCATAGTAACGACGCGCAGCCAAAGGGTCTTTCGCCTCGCCCTGCCCCAGTTCGGCCATCCGCCCGAGATAGAAGAGCGACTCGGGGCTGCCATCAGCCACGAATTCGCTACGCGCCGAGCGGTAATCTCCGCGGCTGTAGGCCGCGACACCCTCCTCAAAAGAGGCACTGCAGGGGGTGAGCATTGCCAACAGGACCAAGGCGGAAACGGATACGGTCCGGCCGATCATTCCGGTGAAGGCCGCGGGCACGGTCAAAGCCCCAATGCTTTCAACGCGGTGACGGCATCCGGATTCCCATGGGCCGCCGCTTTCCTCAACCATTCGACGCCTGTGGCCTGGTTGCGCTGGACACCAGTCCCCTTGAGGAAGCACTCTCCGATCTGGAATTGAGCCTCTCCGTGCCCCGCCACAGCCGCCTTGCTCAGCCAGAGGGCCCCCTCGACGTCGTCTCGTGCGACACCATCCCCGGAAACCAGCATGGCCCCAAGGCGGAATTGCGCCTGGGCATTTCCCTGCTCCGCAGCCCTACGGAACCATTTAGCGGCCTCGCGATGGTCTTGTTTCACCTCTTCGCCGTAGAAGTATGCTGTAGCGAGGTTGTACTGGGCCATTACATGGCCACGTTCGGCGTCACTGCGGTACCACCGGATTTTCATGCTCTCAACCTGCCGCCTCAAGCGGTCGAGGTCATGCTGTGCCTCCTCGCTCCCTTGTTCGGCAGCCTTCGCATACCAGGTCACCGCTTCGTCCAGATCCTGGGCGACCCCTTCCCCCATCTCATATAACTGGGCGAGGTTGATCTGTGCTTCCATAAGCCCCTGCTCCGCAGCCTTGCGAAACCACAAGCTCGCCTGCCTCAAATCCTTGTCAACGCCCTCACCCCGGTAGTACATGACTCCAATGCTGTTCAAAGAGCGTGGACTGCCGTCTGCCATGTAGAGGGAAAGGGCCGCAGCATAGTCTTCCCTCTCCAACGCCCTCTCCGCCGCCTCGAAATCGGCGAAGACCGGCTTTGTCGACAGGGCGAAAAGCAAACCCGCAACGATGACGCCACATCTGATGTGTCTCATACGTCACTCCTTCGATCACGATATTTTCCAAGGCAAGGCGGTACAGGCACGAAGTAGTCTAAGCAGGCGCCGTGCGGGAGTTTACGCCAACCACGGCCCTTTTACAATTCAATTTTTTTGTGCTATACAGACTCGCCACCCCTCCAGAAACAGCCTTACAAGGATTACCCATGTCGACTGAATTCCGCAAGAATGTCTTCATTTTTGTCAGTTTCACCATCATCGCTCTGGCAGCCTATGCCAACACCTTTCATGTCCCGTTCCAGTTCGACGACGATGCCTATGTAGTCAACAACCCGATAATCAGGGACTTCCGTTCCTTCCTCTCGCCACACCAGATAACGGCTGGGACATCTCTGTCGCCGGAAGGAATTCCTCCAGCCCTGCGTTTCGCCTTCATGACCCGGATGCTTGGCTACCTGTCTCTTGCGGTCAACTATCACCTGCACGGTCTGGAGGTGTTCGGGTATCACGCCGTCAACCTGACGCTGCACATACTCAACGCGTTCCTGGTATATCTGGTGCTAAGCCGCGCCCTTGGCGGCCGGAGGGAGCAGGACGCCCCACGCGGCGCGGCATTTTCACAGGTCGCCCTTTTCGCGTCATTAATCTTTCTATGCCATCCGATCCAGACCCACGCGGTCACCTACGTAACCTCCCGCTTTGTCTTGCTGGCTGCCTTCTTCTCTTTGTGCTCACTGTACAGCTATACGACCTCGCGCCACGCTGTAACGGGGAAAAAGTCGACCGTACTGCTCGTGGTGTCGGTCGTCTCCGCAGCCCTCGCCATGCTTTGCAAGGAATTCACCTTCACGCTGCCCTTTCTGATTCTGCTCTTTGAATACACCTTTTACCCCGGCTCGATCTCGACGCATATAAAAAAAGCAGCCCCATTGGCCCTTACCCTACCGATCATCCCGGCGCTCGTTTTCCTGCAACGGGGCCAACTGGGGGCCGTTGACAGCACGATGCGCACTATCACGGCGGCTGACTCATCGGGCATATCACGCATGGACTACCTGCTGACACAGTCCCGGGTCATCGTCCGCTATCTCGAGCTGCTCCTCTTTCCAGTCGGGCAAAACGTCGACCACGATTTCGCTATCCAGCACTCGATCAGTTCCCCTGCCGTCGCGGTTTCGCTGCTGCTGATCGCCGCGTTGCTCGCACTGGCCGCAACGGGGCTGCTCAGGCGCAAAGCTGCCCCCCCCGTCATCGCCTTTGGCCTTGCCTGGTTCTTTATCGGTCTCTCCATCGAGTCGAGCATCATCCCTCTTGGAGAAATCTCAGCCGAATACCGGGTATACCTTCCCAGCATAGGAATCATACTCATCTTCGCCCATGGCGCCAAGACCATAGCGGAAAGACTCTCCCTTGGCAAGGTCAGCAGCGGGCTCCTCGCCGCAGCGATTATCCTCGGGTTGGCGGTCGCGACCGGCGCGCGCAATACGGTATGGCAAAGCGAAATGAGTCTTTGGAGTGATGCCGCCAAGAAGAGCCCGGGCAAGGTGAGACCCCACCAGAATCTCGCACTGTATTACGCTAGAGCAGGAAACCTTGAGGGAGCCCGGCAGGAGTTGCAAAAGGCAATCAGCATAAACCCGAATGACTTCGAGTTGCATAACAACCTTGGGGTGGTCTTGAAGCAGCAGGGAAAGAATGACGAGGCAATACGCGAATACCAAACCGTGCTCACACTTCAGCCGGGGGACGTCATGGCGCGGTTCAACCTCGGAAACGTCTACCTCGTGCAGAAGCGGTACGACAAGGCCCTGGAGCTTTACCGGAGCTGCCTGCAGTCGATCCCGGAGTACGACGAACTCCACAACAACCTCGGCATTGTCTATGGGAAACTCGGACAGCGGGAACAGTCGATAAAAGCGTTCGAAGAGGCTCTTCGACTAAACCCCTCTAACATTAATGCCAAGCGCAACCTTGACCTTGCCAGGAAGGTAACGACACCGCCACCGGCCGGTCGGTGAGGATGGCCGGCCGCCCCCAAGGGGCGGCCCGAACCGCTTATTGGCATTAGGGGAAAAGAGGCGACTTTAAAAGCCCGAGCTTCTGGAGCCTGAATTGTAAAGAGGTTTTCAGTACACCAAGGCCGTAGATGACGCTACGCTTGAAGTTGATGGAGGAGGCATCCTCGAAGTACTTGGTTGGGCAGGTTACTTCGCCGATCCGGTACCCGCTCCAGATAATCTGCGCCAGCATCTGGTTGTCGAAAACGAAGTCATCCGAGTTGGCGCTGAGCGGCAACTTCTCAAGGATATCGCGTGAGAAGGCACGGTACCCAGTATGGTACTCGGAGAGCTTGTGCCCGAGCATGAGGTTCTCGAACAGGGTGAGGAAACGGTTGGCCACGTACTTGTAAAATGGCATGCCGCCTTCCAGGGCCCCGGTCCCGAGGATGCGAGACGCCAGAACTGCGTCGAACTCGTCATAGGCAATCATGGATGCCATGGCGGGAATGAGCTTGGGGGTGTACTGGTAATCCGGATGCACCATGATGACAATATCCGCCCCCAGTTCCAGCGCCGCCTTGTAGCAACTCTTCTGATTCCCCCCGTATCCTTTATTGGTGGCGTGAACGATGGTGTGCAGGCCGATCAGCCTTGCGATCTCGGACGTGCGATCGCGGCTGGCATCATCGACGAGAACGACCTCATCAACGATTTCCTGGGGTATCTCGCGGTAGGTCATTTCAAGGGTTTTCTCTGCGTTATAAGCGGGCATAACCACCACAATTTTCTTACCATTCAACATATCAAATCCCCTTCTGTATCACGCGGTCTGACTGCTGCGGGCATAATAGCAGGCGGCTAAAGGCCTGCCTAGCGAAAATTGCTCACCGTTACGGGGAGCCGAATTAGATTGAACCGGTGCGGCAATTTAGTTATAGTATCGACCAAAACACGAATAGGGGCCCAAGGGGGTAACCATGCGGACCACAGCTTTCCATACCTTGATATTGCTGGCAATATTTTTTGCTGTGCCTGCAGTCGGCCTGTGCGAACCTCCAAAGGACCGTATCGCCATAATCGAACAACTGCAATCGGGGAAAGCGAAGGTTTCATTCGACAAGAAATCAATCGTTGACGAAAGCGGGGAAGCCCTGGCAAAGGAAACCACAAACACGGTTCAGAAACCGCTCCCCCTGCCGGAACCCGTACTTCCCGACCTAGCTGCGACAGGCGCATCGTCAGAGACCCCTGCACCGAAACCACCAAAAGTTGTATTCTGCAACAGGAAGTGCGGCTTCATCGAGAAGCGCTGCTACTTGGACAATGAGGGGAATACCATCTGCATCAATACCTGTGAAAAGGAATCCCTCATCTGCGAATAAAGCACGTGCCGCCTAAGGAGTAATTTTTTGTTTTTGAAGATCGGGGCATCGCACCCAGAGGCAGGAGATGCCCGCACCCCACAAAATAAGGAGAGAAAAAAATGAAGGTTTTTACTAAGGCAGTCGCTCTGGGAGTCGTTCTTGCGTTGCCGCTCGCAGTTTATGCCGCAGATACCAAAGCTACCCCCTCCGCGAAGATGTACAAGGTGAGCGAGGTCTTCAAGAACAAAGCGACCCTTAATAAGCAGCAGGTGTCGGTGAAAGGGAAGGTCGTAAAGACCTCCGCAGGTATAATGGGCAAGAACTGGATCCACATCCAGGACGGATCCGGCAGCGCTGCGGCGAAGGACAACGACCTGACCGTGACCACTAACCAGGACCTCCCTTCCACCGGAACGGTGGTTACCGTAACCGGTACAATGGTCAAAGACAAAGACTTCGGCAGTGGCTACTTCTACCCCGCAATCATCGAGAGCGCAACGTTCAAGTAAGAAAGAGCGACCAAAGCCCGATATTAAAGTCGGGCTTTGGTCCACCCGTATCCAGCCTAAGCGTGTAAATTCCCTCCCATTTCATTCCCGTTGCTACAATCCAATTCTTGACAAACCAAGTCGCCGTAAGCTATAGATAATTCGCTGATATGCTGTCCGATGACAGAGCGCCCGGGATGATATTCTATGCGATGGATTTTATTTTTTTTCATGGTCTTTGCCGCGGTGGTTACCTCCCATGCTTTTGGGTCGGACGTCTTCGATGTGGTGTTCAAGGCAGAGCACGGCGGCGATGTCGTTTTCAGCCATGAAATCCACACTAAAACGGCGTTGGTCAACGACAACTGCAAGGTTTGTCACGAAAAGCTCTACAGGACCAAGAGCACACGCCCGGTAACCATGGCCGAAATGGAGAAGGGGAAATCGTGCGGAGCTTGCCACGGAAAAGTCGCCTTCCCCCTTGCCGCCTGTGGGCGCTGCCATTCGATCCGCCCCATCACCTTCACTGTTCCGGTGGTGGGAGACGTAAACTTCCTGCATGCGCCGCATACCAAAACCCTTTCATGCTATGCATGTCATACCCGCCTCTTTAAAACCGGACGCAACCCGAAGGTAACCATGGCCCAGATGGAGCAAGGCAAATCCTGCGGGGCTTGTCACAGAGGAGGGAAAATCTTTCCCCTTGTCCAATGCTATCGGTGTCATCTTGCCGGGGATCTCCTGATGAAAGTGCAGGGAGCCGGGCCTGTAACGTTCAGCCACGGGTATCACATCAAGACCTACAAATGCACTGACTGCCATCAAAAAATCTTCCCGCTCAACTACGTTACGCCGCGCGTCTCCATGTACGAGATGAACGCCGGCAAATCCTGTGGTGCCTGCCACAATGACTACACCGCGTTTACCACCGAAGAAAACTGCGTTCGCTGCCATGATATGTAACTCACTTTTCCGTGCCCGATCAATGGGCAAAGGTGCAACTATTTTGAAAGCCACAATAGTACTGTCATTAATAGTGGTGACTTCAGTCTTTTTTGCACCTGGAGCAAGAGCCGACGCAGAAAATTCCTGCCAGCCGGTTAACGACTCAGTTCAACTTCAATTTCGCAAAACAATAATTCCCTCTTCACACAACGACCAGGCCGCAGACGGTACCCAGCAAGGGGCATACTACTCCGAGCTTTCTGAAGCAGGCGATGCTGCGGTTGCGAACAACCTGGGAGTCGACCGGATGAAGGGGCAGCACATCACCCTCAATTTCACCGAAGGTTTCAACAATTTCTGCATTGCGGCGCGGCAGTCCAATATGGAGGCACAGTATAACCTCGGGGTAGCGTACCTGACAGGAAAAGGGGTCCGAAAAGACATGGTGAATGCCGCCCTTTGGTTTCAAAAGGCCGCATTGCAGGGGGACACGGAGGCGCAATACATAGCCGGGATCATGTACGAGTACGGGTGCGGCTTCAAGCAGAACTATGCCGAAGCAACCAAATGGTACAGGAAAGCCTCTGAAAAATGGCATATCCAGGCACAGGAATGCCTGACCAGGCTGTACCTGGCCGGAAAGGCTTTGCCAGTCGATTCTAGGGTTGCAAACCGGTGGCAGGCACTGGCTCGTTCTAAAGGCTCCGCAGCTGCTGCCTTCGAGACGGCCACGGAAATTTCAGGTAAAGCTAACGACTGCAATAAGTCTGAGATTGCTGTGTTGTTACGGGCAGCCGCCGAACTAGGTCATGTGCAAGCTGCATATTTGCTTGGAAGCCTTTTTGACAAGCATCACAATGGCCATGACAACACCCAGGAGGCGCTTAAGTGGTACCAAATCGGGGCCAGACAAGGACACGTCCAATCTCAGTACGACCTGGGGCTGCTTTACAGCCATGCAGACAGCGGAGCTTTGGACCTGGTCAAGGCATATGTATGGCTGGACTTCGCGGCATTGAACGGAATGGCTGATGCGGCCGCGAAACGAGACTCCATCACCAAGACAATGAGCCGGACAGAGTTCTATGCAGCACAACGTCTTAAACGCGAAATGATCCAGTTCAGGGAACTCCAGCCCAAGCGGGAAACCAGACAAGTCCCTCTGCAGTAAAACCTATTCTTTGTAGTCAAGACGGCGGCTTTTACGTCATTAAAACTAGTCTTAACAATCTCTTCATCACTGCCGCAACCTGTAGAATCGAGACTTTGTTTTCTGCAGGAACTCCACCGACATCTCTTAGCTCATGGGGTATCCCCGGCCCATCCCGTACGCCACGCCCACACCACACTAACCTGAGGTACAGATGAAGAACACTCACCAGTCCCCACTGTTCCGGTTAGCACCGATGCTCATTATAGTTTTTGCCACGTTGGCCGTCTATCTACCGATTCTGCACCATAATTTCCAGATCTTCTGGGATGACGCCATGTACGTTACCCAAAATGAAGCTGCCAAAGGCCTTTCGCTGGCGCATGTTCTAACGGCTTTCACCACCAATTACGCGGGCAACTTTGCTCCGGTTCACATCATTTCCTACATGCTTGATTACTCAATATGGGGGAGCAATCCAAAGGGATATTTTCTAAGCAACATCATCATCCACATCATGAACGGAATTTTGCTGTACCGTTTACTTGCCAACATGAACTGGCATAAACCGGCAGCATTGCTTTCAGTTTTTATCTTTCTGCTGCATCCAGTACAAGTTGAATCTGTAGCCTGGATTTCCGAAAGAAAAAATCTGCTTGCGATGTTCTTCTCGCTTCTTTCTTTTACAAGCTACATCGAGGCCAGAAAACATGAGAAGGTTTACGTAAGCAAAGCCTACTGGATCAGTCTCGCCTGTTTCATCCTGGCTCTTCTTTCCAAGTCGGTGGCAGTGATCATGCCTTGCATCTTCATGCTTTATGACATTTGCACCATACAGCAATCATCATGGCGCAAAACCTTACAGGATAAGGCGCCTTTTCTTGTTGCTGCCACGGCAATGGCATGGATCACGATTCAATACCAGGCACATGGGGACATCCCTGGGGTAGGAGGGGGCAGAGTTGGGTACCATGGGGGATCTGCTTTAGTCACCGGCCTCACCATGCTGACAGTGCTCCCGCAATATCTCAAGCTGTTGTTTTGGCCAACCGGATTGAGCGCAGTATACGACCCTGTATTAAGAGTGCACCTGGACTCGGCGGTACTACTCGGGGGAACAATTTGTGCCCTTTTGGCATGTATCGGCATTTTTCTCTTTTTGCGTTCTCGAGATCTCTTTTTCTGGTACGCAGTTTTTTTCATCGGGCTCCTGCCTGTCTCACAGATCATTCCACTTACAACCCTGATGAACGACAGGTATCTGTACTTCCCAATGCTGGGTGCAGCCCCGCTGCTAGGCAGACTGATCATCAGTAGCAAGTTGCCTCGCCAGGCTGCTATTCCGATGGCGGCGACCATCACCGCGATTCTGGTCCTCCTGACATCTGCAAGAATTAAAGTGTGGCAGAATGATCTGACCCTATGGACAGATACTGCCGACAAAGCTCCAAAACACCCTGTGGCCCTGTATGGAAAGGCGCAAGCGCTGCAAAACGCTGGTAACCTGGATGCAGCTCTGCCCCTGTACCTGGACGTGCTAAAAGTTGCCCCCCGGCATGCGGACACCCTACTGCACCTGGCTGCGCTGTACAAGGCAAAGAACTTGCCACTTCAAAGCCGGCAGTACCTTCTCAAGTTAGCCAGTTACTATCCCAACTTTGCGCAGGCTTTTTTAGATTTAGGTATGAATTACTATGAAACAGGAGAACTCGAGGAATCAAAGAGGAACCTGGAGAGAGCACTTGTGTTGCAGCCAAATTCGATACAAGCCCTGAAATATCTCGGAATTATTTGTTTGAGAACGAGGCAATTTCATGACGCAGAGAGGCATCTTTCACTTGCATTGTCACAAAACCCGGCCGATGCGGTGACAGCCTATAACCTTGCCTGCGTTAAGGCGCAACAAGGAAAACCTGAAGAAGCCATCCTATACCTTAGCAAGGCAGTCAATCACGGCTTTTCGAGTCCGGACGCTATAGAGACTGACCAGGACCTTGACCCCATACGCTCATCTCCGGGTTTCCAAGAGCTGTTGCATTCATTAAGAAAATGATACGTCGTCAATCGGCTTCTCGACAACCGTGATTGGGACGGGCAGCGTCCTGAGATCAACTAGTAGTTCTGGAGAACCCTGGTGAGCAGAGTGATGCGGAATGCCCCCCCCCTGACAACCCGCCTACAGGCTTAGTTTAAACGCAGAGAAGGGCAGCCGGGGAAAAGGCTGCCCTTCTTTTTTTCAGATGGGGACGGCAGTGTTACTAGTGGCAACCAAAGCACCACGATTTGAAGGTCGCCTGGACCTGCACCACCCCGTCGGCATGGAGGCTCGGATTGGTGATGGTATCGCCGATGCCGTTGCCTGGGCTCGAGGCATCCGGATGGCAGAACTGGCACTGGTTGGCCTCCCCTGTGGGGCCCTGATTGGCATGCTTGCCACTGTGCCAGGCGTTGCTCCCGTTGGAACCGTTTCGCGGCGGATCGTCGTGACAGGCTGAGCAACCGGCGGGACCGGTCGAGTACCAGGAGGGGGTGGCATGTGGGACTCCGCCGCCGTAGGTGAGGGTCGTGAGTACATAGGCGTCGGCCCCCCAATCATATGTATAGTAGCTAAAGGTACCAGACACGTTGTGACATGCCACGTTGAGACAGGTCTTGGCGCTCGCGTCGTAGCTGGGCGCAGGTTTGCCCGCCACATAGGCCGGGCCGCTCTTGTCGAAAACCAGTCGGCCACCCACCTTGTGACACACCGAGCAGGCGAACGTGTAATGACCGGCTACCGCCAGTCCCGGCGCGCCATGGGCACCGGTCGGAGTGCATGAAGGATCTCCATCCACGCAGACCTCTTCCTGGACCATCAGGGCAGCCGTTTTGGGAACCGCGTTGGCTTTCTTTTCGTAATAGCTGTCCACGGTGCTGTCATGTGGTACCCACATCTTGCCATCGTATATGAACTCTTTTCCGATCGTGGTATCGAAATAGATCATACCGAACACGGCCTGAGGAGGAGGGGCGGGTAGCCTCTGCTGCGCCCTCACGGGGAGCTTGCTGACGTCCACGACGGTGGTAGCCGGTATCGCCTTTTCGGTAGAGGCCGTATCGGTAGTCACCTGAGTGACGTTGGATACATCGCCACAGCCGGAGACCAGCAACAGGGCCAACGCGAAAACGTAACGGGTGCGCTTAAGGCTAGTCGGATTCACACATTTGCTGGACATGAGTCCTCCTTTTTGCAGCGTGTTCCGCAGAGGTGCGGTTGCCGCCGTTGAGGGTTTGCCCCCTCTAACGACACTCCGATGCAAGTTCTCCTAAAAATCCATACGGCGATGCTTCGCCCATTGAAAAAAGATCCACGGAAAACCGGTTTAAAAAATCGGGCCACGCTGCTTCAATGGCAGTCGAAACAGGCGGAGGTGAACGTTGCCGAAACGTCAGCGACGCCGTTTGCGTGCAAGGACTTGTTGGTTATCGTGTCGCCGATACCGTTACCCGGACTGGAGGCGTCAGGGTGGCAGAACTGGCACTGGTTGCGTTCCCCAGTCGGACCTTGGTTACCATGGTAACCGCTGTGCCAGGTGTTGCTGCCAGTGGAACCGCTGCGGGGCGGATCATCATGGCAGGCGGTGCACCCGGCAGCTCCGGTGGAGAACCACGATGACGTCGGACGGGGGGTCAAACCGCCGTAGGTAACTGTTACCAGATCATACTGATCACTCCCCCAATTGTAACTATAGTAGCTGAACGAACCGCTCACGACGTGACACGCCACGTTGGAGCAGGTCCTGGTCGAGGTGTTGTAGGTGGGAGCGGGAAGCCCGGACGCGAAGGCCGGGCCGTTCTTTGCAAACGAGACAACCCCGCCAACCTTGTGGCAGACCGCGCACCCGTAGGCGTAATGCCCGGCAGGGGTTGTGCCGGGGCCACCGTGGGCGCCGGAAGGGGTGCACGCGGGGTCGCCGTCGGTGCAAACGTCTTCCTGGACCATGGACGCCGCAGTTTTCGCGGTCGTTTTGGTATCGCTGGCCGCAGCGTTTTGTGCGGCGTAGAAGCTGTCCACGGTTTTGTCGTGCGGGACCCAGAGTTTGCCGTCGAAGATGCGTTCTTTCCCGGTGCTCGCATCGATGTAGATCATCCCGAAAACGGCTACCGCGGGCGGGGCCGAAAGCCGTTGTTTTGCGTGGGAGGGCAGGGTTCCAACTTCGTCCTTGGTGGCCACCCTGGTGGTCACCTTGCTTACCGTGACGGATTGACCGCCAGTCGATCCGGTAAGGGAGGCAGTCCCCTGGTCGCAACCGGCGACCATAAGAACAGTCAAAGCTAAAGCTCCAAGAACAAGCTCCATGGGGAGACGCCTGACGGACATGATGCCCCTCCTTTGCATAAAATTATATTTGGTCAGTTCAGCAGGTTGTAGGGAAGGTGAGCGTTATTCCCTGTGGATAAAACTTTGGCGCTCAGGCTTCACAACATCTTTTTAACTAAAAAATCTAATGGTCCCGTATATCACAACAGCCGTAAACTGTCAAAAAACATTTATAATTTCATAAATTATTTTTCTGACATTAGCGAGAGGGGACTTTCGTGATACAGCCATTGACGAGAGTGGCGAGAGAAATATTGGGCGCTGTCGTTACAACTTTGTTTGTGCTGGGGCGGGGTTCGAATTTTTATACATGGCCAATTACTGGAAGGGTTAGGTGGGGCTGCCGCCCCACCCGAAAATGGAGGATAGATTGTTCCTTAGGTAGATCCCATACATTTATCGCGGGAGCGATGCTATCTGATTGGTCTCCATCAGTTCCAGCTTTTTTGCACGGTGCAGGAAAGCTGCCGACTCCTCTCTACTTTGCGTAACCCCCCACCCCATCCCATACATGAGACTTAAGTAAAAGTTCGCCTTGGCGGAATCGCACTTTTTGAATTCTACGACAGCTTCAGCATACCGTTGCTGACGAAAAGCGCTCAAAGCAGAGTCGAAATCTGCTAAGGCTGGTTGAACTGTAACCAGAGAAAAAAACACCAACAAAAAGAGTCTGTTCCGAATTTTCATGGTCGACCTCCAACGTGAATTTCGTCAGTCCGGCGTTGCAATGACATGAGCAATGGATGTGCCAAGCAGCAACCTGGCGTAAGACCCCGATTTAAAGTTCTTTTCCCTGTCGTATCTCCCATGGTGACCCATCAGCAATTGAACACCTACTGACCAGTCAGAAGGTAACCCGCTACTTTAACTGAGAAAAAATCCGAACAGGGGGATGCGCAGAGTTAGAACAGCATAGGGCACACCGTTGGCGAGGTGACAGGCAAAACCTTTCGGTGCAGTGGGAGAGGGCGAGCAAAGTCCCCTTAACTTACGTGGAGAAAAACGGAGAATGCCCTTTCTGCCAAACAGGGCTGCGGGGAGAAGACGAAGCTGTCCTCTGTGGGCCGGTGAGGATCATCTATTTAGCAAGAAACAACGCCTGGAGTCACAGATTTCCTCAAGAGTACTAATGACCACTCGTCCCGGGGAAAGCCGAACTCTGCAATTCGGTAAGACTAGCGCAGGACACCGTGTCGCACGAACTCTTCATTGACAGCCCCGACTGGACCTGAAAGCGGTTTAGGGGCAAGGACATAGGGGTACGGAAAGGAAACGCGTCTTCTGTGGGGACGCGCTTACCTGAGGAAATATTTCACATCCCCGTCGTGGGGATCGTGGCAATCGGTGCAGGCCATTCCGTTGTCGACCACCTTCTGGTGCATGGCTTCGGCTATCCGCTTCTCCTTGTGGCAGACGAAACAGAGCTTCTTCTTCTCCACCTTGAGCAGCGCCTGCTCGCGCGAGGAGTGCGGGTCGTGACACTGTAGGCACGCGCCGGTAGCGACCGGGCCGTGCACGAAGTACTTTTTCTTGATGTCTGGGTGGCAGACGAAACAGAGCCGGTCCGGGGGCTCTATCAGCCCCTTGTCCGTGCTCCCGTCGTGACAGTCGTAACAGCGCGCCTCCTTATAGGGAGGGTGACTGCTGACCATATCCTTCTTGATCCCGCCTGCGGTGCTCTTCACGGCAGAGTGTTCCCCGGGCGCATCCTTCTTGTTGAATTCCTGACAGTACTGGTCCGCCGGCGGCATACTGGGGGCGCCATCCAAAATCGTGGTGCTGATCTTGTGCACCGTGATGGGATCGCACCCGTGCAACACCCCGATGACGAAGGTGATCATTACGAATTTGGTACCTAGACCTAGAGCCCTTGCCATTGACACTCCGATTTTCAACCTGCGATAACGACGCCTGCAACTTCCCAGTGCCATCTTGGCCTCTAAAGGGATTCGAATGTCCCGTTTGAGACAGGCTGTGCCCGGCGCCCCTTGGGAAACGGCGCTGCCTGCCATTGCCCCGGGCGGGCCGGGAGGCTAGGGCTACCTGTAGACTTCAGCCTTGACCCTGTCGTACTTGAATTCCCTGTGGCAGCCGGGAGCGCAGCTCCCGCCCGTTGGGGTGATCGCGAAATGCAGAGGGATCTTCCACCCGCCGAACTGCGCCCCTTCCTTGTTGATCAGTTTCACCCCGTCGCTTGCGTGCGGCTCGTGGCAGATGCGGCAGGTGCGCCCCTTGCGCGCCACCACGTGGAGATAGTGCAGGTTGCGGTTGCCATTTCTGAACTTGGTGTAGATGGTGGTCTCCGGGAACCTGAGCAGGTTCCTTTCGTGGCACCTCAGGCAGGCGTCGTAGGCCCCGTCTTTATAGGAGAAGTAAAGGTCTTCCGGATAGTTCCCCTTGAGAAGTCGGAAATAGTTGGACCCGTGCGGGTCGTGACAAGCCCTGCAGTCTCCCTTTTGCAACGGGCCGTGCAGGAAGGCTTTGCCGTCGAGCTCCCTGCTGATGTTGCGGAGCGGAGGGCTTCCCAGGGTATCGGTGCCGTGGCAGCCAAGGCAAAGCGCCTTCTGGTCCGCCAGGAGCATCCCTTTTGCCTTGCCGTAGTGCGAGGAGTGGCAATTGGGGCACCCCCCCTCCTGGAGCATCGGCTTGTGCGGCACCTTGGCCGAGGCGACGACCTTGCCGACGTTCTTGTGGCACCCGGTGCAGAGATCGGGAAGCTTGTTCTTGACGAACATCTGGTAGGGCGACCCGTGCGGATCGTGGCAGGCAGTACAGGTATCCTTGGCCACCGGCGGATGCACCACCGTGGCCTGCCGCATCCGCGTGCCGAAGTCGGCATGGCAGTTGAGGCAAACGTCACGCACCTTCCCTTTCAGGAGGGCCTTCTCCCCGGAGTCGTGAGGATCATGACAGGTGTTGCAGAAACCGAGCGCCACCGGCCCGTGCAGGTACTTCTCTTTGAAGGGCTTTGCGTCGTGGCAGTTTAGGCAAAGCGCCGTGCGGTCCTCCCCCACCTCGAGCAGAAAGCGCTGCGCCGCGCCGTGTGGCTCGTGGCAACCGAGGCACTCCCCCTCCTTGACCGGGGCGTGGACCATCGCCTTCTTACCAATGCCGTCATGGCAATCCCGGCACAGCCCTTCACTTTTGGCAGCCAGTTCGAAGCTCTTCCCCCCCTTCACGGGATGCTCATTCCCCTTCGACGTGTGACAGGCGGAACAGTCTCCATCCCTGACGGGGACGTGGGCATATTGGAGCGCGGCAAGGGAAGCATGACATTGGGTCGCCGTACAGGTTGCGCCAAGAGCCGGGCTGCAGCAGAAAAGGGCGAGGACAGCTAACGCCGTTGAGGCAAAAGACAACATCGTCATTTTGAAAGCATCCTGATCCTGATCGTAGTTGGGGATAAAGAGGCACTTTAACGGCGCCTGTGCCTACGGAAAGCCTACGCGCTTCCATGCGGTTACCCTCAATTTCCGCACAGACTGCCAGCGTACACATATCAGGAAATACAAATATCAGGATCTGCAAAAGTTTTCAACAGTTAAAGACCTCCCCGCCTCGCCCCGGGGGCGTCACCGTGACGTAGCGGGCAGGAGTTTGACGGGAAGAGCGGGGAAATGGAGGCGAGGTTACCCCTCTGGGTAGTCGGAGAGGGCGAGGAAGGTTTCCTTGAGCTCGAAGGAAAAGATGGAGAACATCCGCTCGGCGAGGCGGGTGGTGAGCACCGGCGGGAACAGCGGCACGGCCAGGCGGTAGATCAGGTCCAGCATCCCGTCGTGGGGGTTCTCCTCCAGGAACAGGGCGCCGTACTGCAGGACGGGCGCAAAGAGGAGCGCTTCCTCCATGACCGCGTCGTCCTCGCTGAAATACGGGAGGATCATCTCCAGCGAGAAGCAAAGCCCGGAACCGCCGGCGTCTTCGGTGATGCTCAGCAACAGTTCGTCCTGCGGCGAGCCGTACTCCAGCGCCTCGGGGGAGACGTCCCCCGCGGGGAGCACCATCACCTTGCCGTGCACCGGATCGATCCCGTAGGGAGCGCCGCGGTTGGCAAGGAAGCGTTCCAACTGCTGGTACCCCTTGGTCTGCAGCCTACCCATGCCGCGGTAGAAGGCGGAACGGAACAGGTCCCGGTTCGCGATCAACTCCTCGAGCGGAACGAACTCCTGCTCGGCAGCCGAAGGCCTGGAACTCCTGTTTTCCGCGTTATTCACCACGAGCCTGAGGTGCGACCTCTTGCGCTCGTCCTTGTCCTTGCTCACGTGATACCCCCTGATGCTGCCTGCTCTTCTGTAATACACCGCCGGGAAGACGGGTGTCAACCAGCAAAACCGGCGCGGGTCGACGGCTTGGCCGCGCCACAACGGAAAGAACCGCCGCCGGCCGCTCGGCGCGCCCCCAAGAGCGCTCGCGGCGGCCTCTCCCTTCCCTTGCCGTGGAGGGGGGGCTCCGCCGGGGGCGCGGCGCCCGCGGAGCGGGCACAAGAAAACGCCGGGGCGCGGCCATGCGCGTTCCCGGCGTTTCACGTACCTGGGTTCTATCCGCCCGCGCCGCCTAGAAGAAGCGGGCACCCGCCTTGAGATCGTTGACGGAGATGGTCACCTTGCCTCCGTCGACCTTGGCGGCAAGGTAGGAGGGATTGCAGCCGCCGCCCGAAGCCGCGCCGATGCGGTTGATGGCGAACTTCTGGTTGCAGTTGAGGCAGTTCATCTTGTCGCCCTGCTGCTCGTACCCCTTCTTCTCGCGGTAGCAGACGTCGCAGGCGTCGAAGGCGACGTGAAGCTGGCCGTCGCTTCCCTTGACGATGAAGAAGTTGATCTCTTTCCCGGCATCGGCGAACTTGTAGAAATGCGCCTTGCCGTCGCTCACCTTGGCGACGGGAATGGTGACGCTGCCGGCCGCCGGCTTCACCTTCTCGTATTTCCCCATCCCGGGAAGGTTGAAAGCGAAGGCAACGCTCGCCATGGCCACGAGGGCGATGGCGACCAGAAGGAGGGCCTTGAATCCTTTTTTGCTCGACTGAACCATGTGTTGCTCCTTTTCGGGCCTGACGGGCAGGCTGTTGCTTAATCGCGCCACGCGGGCGTGGCGAAAACTGTTCATTGGGCGGCGCCACAGCCGCGCGAGCCGTAGCACCCTCCGACGGGCGCCTTGCCGCCGATGTCCCGACCGACCGCGCTGCGAAACTGCTGCGGCGTGACGACCTGGGCCACCTGGGAAGGGAAACCGCTCTTCTGCACGGCCTGGGCGAGTTTCTCGGGCGCGGTCTGCTTCGAGTCGTAGCCGGCCACCACCAGACCCGACTCGAGATCCACCTCCGCCGCCGCCACCCCCCTTTGGGACTGCAGGGCTTCGGTGATCTTCTTGACGCAGGCGCCGCAGGTCATCCCCGAGGTACGCAGCACCACCACCTGGTCGGCGGTCGCCCCGACCCGCACGTAAAAGGCGAAAACGGCCAGGACGGTCACCACGGCCAGGACGAGCGCGCTGTTAAGGATCTTGTTTTTCATCACGTTGCCCCCGGTTCGGCGCGGGGCGCAGCGTGCGCCCTCCTGCCCGAACGCACAACGCTTTTACAAGGAACGTGCCAGGCAACCGGAGGCGGGTTAACTACCCGGCATCACTGCACCGGGTTTCCCTCCCGGGGAGCCGGTTCGGGCGGCCCTGTGGAATATCCGGCAGGCGCAGTAGGATTTTCCACAGTGTCAACCGGAGACGGGGAGGCGCACCCTGAAGGTGGCCCCCCTCCCCGGCTCGCTCTCCACCTCGAGGCTCCCGCCGTGCCCCTCCACGATCTTCTTGGTGATCGAGAGTCCCAGGCCGGTGCCGCTCCCCTTGGTGGTGAAGAAGGGCTCGAAGATTTGGGCGATGGCATCGGGTGCGATTCCCGCGCCCTGGTCGGCGATACGTATCTCGATGCAGCCTCCCTTGCGGTCGAAGGAGGTGGAGACCCGCACCGTCCCCCCCTCCGGGGAGGCCTGAATCGCGTTCAACATGATGTTCAGGAAGGCCTGGCGCAGCTTCTCCGGGTCCGCCACCAGCCGCGGCAGGGTTTCGCGGGAGAGGTCGAGACTCACCCCGCAGCCGCGCGCCTGGGCCGACAGCAGGGTCACCATGTTGCCGAGCTCCTCGTTGACGTCGCACTCTCTCTTGTCGGCCGGCTCGGGACGCGCCATGCGCAGGAAATCCTCCACCACCCGGTTCAGCCGGTCCGACTCCTTGACCAGGATCTCCAGGAATTCGCCGCGCCGAGAGGCGGGGGGGGCCTCCTCCATCAGGATCTCCGCCGTGCCACGGATCGAGGCGAGCGGGTTTCTAATCTCGTGGGCCAGTATTGCGGAGAGCTCGCCCAGGGCCGACAGGCGCTCGGCGCGCCGCAGTTGTTCCTCGATCCTGATGATCAGCTCCGACTGGGTCTTGAGCTGCCGGTAGGAATCCTCGAGCCCCTGGGCGGTCCGTTCCAGCTCCTCGCGCCGGCAACGCTCCTGCTGCGAGAGAAAGCCGGTGATCCCCCCTACCACGTTGTAGAGGATTACCTCCAGGTACTTCTCCATCTCCATGGCGATGTGCCCCCCCCACTGGAACAGGATGTGCGGGGCGTAGGCCACAGTCACCAGGATGGCGCAGCCGATGCCCCCGCGGAACCCGAACCAGTAGGCGGCAAGGATTATGGGGATGTAGTACAGGCGCTGGAAGATGTCGTGCAGCATCCCCAACCTGAGCGGTGTCAGGTAGTGCAACAGGCTGATCGCCACCACGCAGGCGAACAGGGCGCCTCCCTTGATCAGGCCGGCAGGCCGGCTGGCCGGTGACACCCTACTCCTCCTCCCACCCGATGCACGACACCGGGCAGAGCTCTACGGCCTGCGTCTGGATCACATCCTCCGCGGCGCCGGCAGGGTTGTAACACTCCGACTTGCCGTGCGCATCGAAGCGGAACACCTGCGGACAGTTGGCGATGCAGATGCCGCAGCTGATGCATTGTTCATTGTCCACCCATGGTCTTCTTGCCACCGACTCCCCCTTTTCATCCTCGAGGTTGGCCCGGCGGGATACCGGACCACCGGTCACTATAGCGCAGATGCCGGCCAACTTCCCAACGAAAAATGGCAGATGGGAAACTTGACAATCGCACCGGCCACCGGAGAATCGTTAAATTATTTTAAAAATATGCAAAAGGGGGACGGCATGCGCGCACGGCCAGACATGACCGGCAGGATCTGCCTTGTGACCGGGGCCAGTTCCGGGATCGGGAGAGCCACCGCGCTCGCCCTGGCCCGGGCGGGGGCAACGCTGATCGGGGTGGGACGGGACCGGGTGCGCTGCGAAAAGAGCGCGGAAGCGATCAAGCGGGAAAGCGGCAACTACCAGGTAGAGTTCTGGCAGGCGGACCTTTCCATCCAGGAGGAGGTCCGCGCGGTCGCCCGCCGTTTCCAAGCGGTCTATCCGCGCCTGGACCTCCTGGTAAACAACGCCGGGGGGAGATTCGCCCGGCGCCTCACCACCCCCGAGGGGCTGGAGATGACCTTCGCCCTCAACCACCTGGGGTACTTCCTGTTGACCCTGCTCCTTTTGGAACTGCTGCGCCGGGGGGAGCGGGCCAGGGTGGTCAACGTGGTCTCCGCCGCCCATCGCGGCTGCCCCGGTATCGATTTCGACGACTTGAACCTGGAGCGGGGGTACGACGGCAGGAGGGCATATGCCCAGTCCAAGCTGGCGAACCTGCTGTTCACCTATGAGCTGGCCCGGCGGCTGGAGGGCAGCGGGATCACGGCCAACGCGGCCGCCCCCGGCAACGTGCTGACCCGCTTCTCGCTGAACAACGGCCTGGGGAGCTGGCTCTCCCATGTCGCCGGCTCCTTGAAAAGCGGCGCGCTGGTCGGGCCGCGCCGGGGGGCGCGCACCGTGCTCCACCTCGCCTGCGCCGGCGAGGTGGCAGGCAGAAGCGGCGGCTACTGGGCCGCCGAGAGGGAGGGGGCTTCCTCGCCCGCCTCTTACGACCTGGCCGCGGCGGAGCGCCTTTGGCGGGCGAGCCTGGAGCTCACCGGGCTTGCCCGCCAGGCACGGGAAGGGAGGCTGCCATGAAAATTCTGCCCACGCTGACCCTGGTCATCGCGCTCCCGGCAATGGCCGCAAGCGCAGACGCCGACGACACCTACTACCCCTACCCGTTCTACGATGAGTACTACCGGCAACTGGAGGAGCAGCATCCACCGGCTCCCGCGCCGCAGGGAGGGGAGCCGGTCCGGCCGGTGCCGTCGACGGCTAGGCGCCCTCCCCTGTTCCTCTTCCCCGCGGAACTGGGGTTCGGGGCGGCGGTGGGGAGCGCCGGGGACCTCTTTTACCTTGGCGGGTCGTACCTGAAGGCGAGCGACGGGGCCTGGTACCGGTCCGGCTCCTGGCGCGGTCCCTGGAGCCGGGTGCCGCGCGGCAAACTCCCCCCCGAACTCTCCAGGCACACGCTCGCCCAGATGCGCGTGCTGCGCAACCGGGAATTCCGCCACTTCTGGGAGCAAAAGGGGAGCTACCGCGGGCGGGTGTTCCGCCCCGGCGAGGAGCCGGCAAAGCCGGCGGGTAAGCGGCCTAACTAGGCCACGATGCTGCCGCCTCAGGTGAATCCGGAGCCGACCGTGCAGGCGTAGCAGTGATCGGCGGAGGGAATCGGTGTCCCCGGGGGGGGGAGTTCGGTGAGGGAAGAGATGAGACGTTCCCCGCCGCCGTGGAAGATCCCCTGGGCCAGGTGGAAATCGCAGTCGTAGAGCCGCCCGCACCAGTCCACGGAAAGCTGGCTGCGGCACATGAGCCCGGCCACGGCACAGGGGTTGAAGCCAACGGAGAGCTTCTCCAGGTAGCCCTCCAGGTTCCCCGAGCGTTCCAGGAAGCGGCGGAACCGCCCCAGAGGGACATTGGCGAAGGTGTAGAGGTTGTGGAAACTCACGCCGTGTTTGCGGGCGAGGTCGCGCCGGAACTTCTCCTGGGCCTGGAGCTGCGGCGGCGGCAGGAAAGCCCCGGAGGGGTTGCTGACCAGGTCGAGCTCCAGGGGGCTTCCCGGCAGGCCGTACCCCAGGGTGTTCAGCCTCTTCAGTGCCCGGATGCTCCTCTCCCACACTCCCGCACCGCGCTGGGCCTCGGTCTGGGCCTGGTTGCCGGCCGGCAGCGACGCAACCAGCACCACCTTCAATTCGCGGTACAGCTGCAAAAGTTCCTCGCCCCGCTCTCCCTCCAGCGACACGAGGTTGCTGCGCAGGATGAGCCTCGGTGTCTCCGGCGCCAACCCCCGCACCAGGTAGGGGAGGTCCCGGACCAATTCCGGCGCGCCCCCGGTCAGGTCTATGCTGTCGAACCTGAAGCGGCGGGCACAGGCGATCACCTCCGCCATGACCGACCGCGGCATCATCTCGCTGCGTGCCGGCCCCGCCTCCAGGTGGCAGTGGCCGCAGGCGAGGTCACAGGCAAGCCCGAGGTTCACCTGCAGCGCCGTGGTCCGCTCACGGGTGAGCGACAGGTCATGGCGCGCCAGACGCTCCCCGAAACTCTCTCCCAGCCTCCCAGTCGCCACGTCCATCCCCGCCTCCTAAAGCGAAAGCTTCTCGGCGATCTTGCGCATCTGCACGCCGTGCACCAGGGAGGCGCCGCCGCGAATAGCGGTCACCACGTGCAGCGCCTCGGTCATCTCGCCCAGGTGCGACCCCTTTTCCAGGCAGGCCCTGGTGTAGGCGTCGATGCAGTAGGGGCATTGCACGGTGTGGGCTACGGCAAGTGCGATGAGCGCCTTTTCCCGTTCGGTCAGCTCCCCCTCGGCGAACACCTCGTTGTAATAGTCGAAGAACTTGCCGGCCAGCTCCGGCGCGTCCTTGCCGATCTCGGCAAAGCTCCCCAAGTCCTTGGGATCGTAGTAGGTTTCCATCCGTTCTCCTTTTAGAAGGTGTCACCGGCGACGACGGCATCCGCACTCCCCCCGGCGAGGGCGCCAGCATACCGGAAAGTCCGCCGGGGGTAAAGGGGAAAGCGCCGACGCGCTCATTAGTAAAAGAAGACGCAGGGAAACGGGAACCCGTGCCGCGCCGGCCGCGGCGCCGGCGCTCTCACGGTGAACGGGACCACCACCTCACCTTCATGAAAAAGTCGCTTGAAATGGTGCAAGCTGTCATTATACTTGTGCCGAATCGACAGACATAAGCAGGGAGGATGCATGGAGAACGAGGGAAGAAGGAAGTTTCTCGGGGTCTGCGTGGCCGGGGCCACGGCCGCCGCCGCGGTTGCCGCGGGATATCCGGTTTTCCGCTACCTGGCGCCCAGGTCGGGCCAGGGGGGGGCTGCCAAGCTGGTGATCCCGGTTGGGGAGCTCAAGGAGGGGGACGCCAAGTTTTTCGAGTTCGCCGGTTCCTCGGCCGTGCTGATCAAGACGCAGAGCGGCGAACTGGTCGCCCTCTCCGCGGTCTGCACCCACCTGGGCTGCATCGTGCAGTGGGTCAAGGAGAAGCAGCAGTTTCTCTGTCCCTGCCACGGCGGCCAGTTCTCCACCGACGGCACGGTGCTGGGAGGCCCCCCGCCGCGTCCGCTCGCCAAGATCCCGCTCACCGTCACCGAAGGCAACATCACCATCGGCTAACCCCCCACGGAGGCAAACGTCCATGCTAAAAAGGCTGTACCGCTGGCTCGACCTGCGCATCGGGGTCGGCGAGATCGTGGAGAAGGAGCTGACAGGCTACCTGCTGCCGCGCAACATCAACGAGTGGTATTCATTGGGAAGCGTGCTACTGGTGATCTTCGCCCTGCAGGTGATCACCGGGATGCTGCTCATGATCTACTACGTCCCCGACGCCGACAAGGCCTTCAAGAGCGTCACCTTCATCATGAACGAGGTCCCCTACGGCTGGCTGATCCGCCTGTGCCACGCGGTGGGTTCCAACATGATGGTGGCGGTGCTGATCCTGCACATGCTCTCCACCCTGCTCATGGGAAGCTACAAGGCGCCGCGCGAGCTGAACTGGGTCACCGGCTTCACCCTGCTCGCCCTGGTGCAGGGGATCTCGCTCACCGGCTACCTGGCCCCCTGGAGCCAGCTCTCCTTCTGGGCCACAACGGTCGCCACCAACAGCGCCAGCGCCATCCCGGTCGTGGGTCCCTACCTGGTGGAATTTCTGCGCGGCGGCAAGCTGGTCGGCCCGCCGACCCTGGGGCGCTTCTTCGCCCTGCACGCCGCCGTCCTTCCCGTGGTGATCGCCGCCGTCATCGGGGCTCACCTGTTCCTTCTGAAGCGTACCGGCGTCTCGGCGCCCCCCTTCGGCAGGGAGGGAACGGCGACCCCCTTCGAGGCGCAACAGTACCACTACCAGGGTCACCCGGGGGGGATCCCCTTCTTCCCCAATTACGCGCTGCAGGACCTGGCCTCGATCTCGATCTACTTCGCCGTCTTTCTGGCGGTGGTCTTCTTCTGGCCTGGCATGCCCTTCACCCCGGACGCCTTCGTGCCGGCCGACCCGTTCAAGACCCCGGCCCACATCAAGCCGGAGTGGTACTTCCTGGCCAACTACCAGACCCTGAAGATCTTCCCGAGCGAGCTTTTGGGGCTCTCGGTGCAGGCGGCGGCGATGACCTTCCTGGCGCTGCTCCCCTTCATCGACCGCTCTCCGGAGCGGCATCCGCTGAAGCGGCCGGTATTCCTGACCCTGGTGATAGCGGGCATCCTGCTCTGGATCGCTCTTAGCGTATGGGGGCACCTGTCATGATTCGCAAAAACACCCTGGCCATCCTGCTCCTCGCCTCGCTCGCCTTCCTGAAGCCGGCCCTGGCCGCGCCGGTGGAGCAACCGGAGACGGTCTGCATCCAGTGTCACGGCACGCTGCCGGACCGACTGGGGGCGCCGGTCAAGCTCTGGCGCAGCAGCATCCACGCCGACAACGGCATCTCCTGCAACGGCTGCCACGGCGGCGACCCCAAGGACGCGGCCAACGCCATGACCCCGCAGCGCGGCTTCCTGGGTGCACCGAAGGAGAAGGATATCCCCGGCTTCTGCGGGCGCTGCCATCCCGGCGTCTACAAGGATTACCTCTCCAGCGCACACGGCAGGGCCCTCGGCGCCGGCGGCCCCACCTGCGTCACCTGCCACGGCAACCACCAGGTGGTGAAGGCGTCGCTGGCCCTCATCAACGAGAAGAGCTGCACCCGCTGCCACAGCTTCGACAGGGCCAGGGCGATCCGGGACGCCATGCAGCAGACCGAAGGGTACATCGACGACATCTCGCGCAGGATCGCGGATTTCCAGGTAAGCGGCGTGGACACCGAGAAGATGGGCAAGTCGCTGTTCTCGGTCAGAAACCGCTTCCACACGCTTTTCCACGACGTGGACGTGGCCCGGGTGAAGGGGGAGTCTGCCGCCATCAACAAGGAGCTGGGAAAACTGGATGCGGCCTTGAAGGAGATCGAGCAGTCGCATCAGAAAAGGCGGGTGGCGGGAGGGATCGCGGTCGGCTTCATGGTCCTGCTCGCGCTCCTGTTCCACCTGATGAAGAAGAGTTACGACTAGAGCTTTTTGAGGCCGAAGAGGAACTTCTGGTACTGGACCTGGCCGTTTTCGGTGAGCGGATGGGTGATCCTGGCCAGGGGTTCCGCCGCCGGGGGGCCGTAGAGGACGCCGGGGGGGACGTTCCTGGTGATGACGCTCCCCGCCACCACCACGGCCCCCTCGCCTATGGTGACCCCCTCCAGTATGGTGCAGTTGGGGCCGATGAAGACGTCGTTTCCGATCACCACCCCCGTCCTGGCATCCTCGGGGGAGCGGTCGCCGAGGTAGAAGTGGGCAAAGACGGTGCAGCCCAGGCCGATGGTGACGTTGTCGCCGATCTCGATCTTTTCCGGGTGCTGGTCGTCCAGGTAGACCAGCTGGCTGATCCAGACGTTTTTTCCCATGCGCACGCCGCGCACCTTGTGCAGCCAGGGACGCAGCGAGTACCCCCCCGGGGAAATCATCGCGAGCTTCCCCAGTATCCTCTGCATGATCCTGCCGCTCATCGTCCCTCGCATCGCTTCCCTACCCTTCGCTGCCGGCGCAGGAAGCCCCGTTGCGCTTCCCTTCAACGAACGCCGCCACCCGCTGTACCGAGTCGAGGTTCTCCGGGATCAGTTCATCGTCCGCCACGGCGACCTGGTAACGCTCCTGCAGGTACGCCACCAGTTGCAGGATCCCTGTCGAATCGATGATCCCCTCCCTGATGAAGGAGCTGTCATCGGTGAGCCCGCCGGCATCGCCGAAGAGGAAAGTCTCGACAACGAAATTTCTGATCTCGTCCTTTAGGTTCATCTGTCGCCTCCTTTGCCTAAGCTGTCACTCCCACTCCACCTCTTCCACCAGAAGCGGCGGGAGGTGCAGGTAGCGCGTGGTCTTTCGCTTCGTGTCGATGTCCCTGTACACCATCCGCACCTGTTGCGGTTCGAGCCCCAGGACCGGGGCGGCGCTTTCCGCCGTGACGTCGTGGTTGCGGGCGTAGAGACAGAGGTCCATCATCTGGTAGGGGAGCGAAAAGTAGAACTCGTCCTGCCCCTGCGCCAGGGAATAGGTGTCCGTGGTCGGCTTTCTGCTGCGGATGTCCTCGGGGATCCCCAGGAATTCCGCGAGCTGGTACACCTGGGACTTGTACAGGTGGGCGATCGGCTTGATATCGGCGGCGCCGTCACCGAGCTTCACGAAGAACCCCTGGTCGTACTCCAGACGGTTGGGCGTGCCGGCGACCGCGTAGTTGAGCCTGTCGGCATGGTAGTACTCCAGCATCTTTCTGATGCGCTGCTTGAAGTTGGTGGCCGCCACGATCTCAAGGTAGGGCTGCAGGGGGAGACGCACCGTAGACTGCACCTTCTGGGCGTCCTGGGTGACCAGGTAGAACGAGGTGAAGCGGGGCTGGTTTGCCACCCCGGAGATGACGATCTTGGAGGCCCAGCCGTCACCGTACTCCGGCACCACCATCCTCACCGCGTTGTCGTACTTCTCGTAGAATCCCACCGACTGTAGGATCCCGGAGATGTCCTCC
Organism: Geomonas diazotrophica; assembly: GCF_018919385.1. Taxonomy (GTDB): domain Bacteria; phylum Desulfobacterota; class Desulfuromonadia; order Geobacterales; family Geobacteraceae; genus Geomonas; species Geomonas diazotrophica. The sequence goes on along the minus strand of NZ_JAHLMF010000012.1, from coordinate 47,550 downwards.
ACCCGGGTCGGGATGCCGAGCGCGGCGGCGACCTTGCCGCTCAGCGCCAGGGTCTCCCGCGCCGAATGCCGCTCGGGCATCTCCAGGCCGATCACCCGTCCCCTCCCGAGCGCCCGCACGGCCAGGGCCGCGGTCACGCTGCTGTCGATCCCGCCGGAGAGGGCTACCACCACCCCTCCCCGTTTCACCTGGTTGCGCATCAGTTCCCTGATCCTGGCGCAGATCCGGTCGGTCTCCCGTTGCGGGTCGAGCCGGAGCACCTGGGCGGAAAATCCTGTTGTCGTTGTCATAGGGCACCTTCTTTCGCGACCACGCGCCGGGTGGCGTGCGGCATGGATTGACGTTCTAGCGACTGCGGTCCGCGGCAGGCCGCCTCAGGAGCACAGGCTCAGGCAGGAGGCGCGGTCGATCTTGCCGCTTGGGTATTTGGGGAGCGCCGCGACCAGCCGTATCTCCCCAGGGACCTTATGCCTGGGAAGCCGGGCGTGGCAAAAGGAGAGCAGGGTCCGGTCGCTGGGATCGCTTCCCAGGGGAACCGCCAGTGCCACCAGCTTCTTGCCCAACAGCGGGTCGTCCAGGCCGAGCACCACCACCTCCAGCAGGAAGCCGCTGGACATGAGCACCTCCTCGACCTCCTGCGGGTCGATCCGGTGCCCCCCCACCTTGAGCAGGTGGTCCTTCCTTCCCGTGACGTACAGGTAGCCGTCGGCATCGCGGTAACCAAGGTCGCCGGTGTGGTAGCCGTTGCGGTCCAGCACCCGGGCGGTCGCCTCGGGATCGTTCCAGTAGCCGAGCATGATGTTGTCCCCCGACGCCACCAGCTCGCCGCATTCCCCCTGGGCGAGTTCCTCCCCCTGGGGGTTCAGCACCCGTACCGTCACGCCCGGGATCGCCTTTCCTATGGATGCAAGCTTTTCCGGAAGCCTTTCCGGCTCAACGTAGGTCAGCCGTGCCGCCGCCTCGGTGGCGCCGTACATGATGAAAAGCCTGGTGTGCGGGGGGAGTACCTGCAGCAGCCGCTCCTTGATCTCGCGCGGCATGTGCCCGCCGGCCTGGGTGCAGTAGCGCAAGCTCGGGAGCTGGTCCCGGAAGGACGCCAGCGGTGAGCGGTGCAACAGGTAGGCGTAGGTCGATGGGACGCCGGAAAAACCGGTCACCCCCTCTTCGGCCATCTGCCTGATCACCGACGCGGTGTAGGCGAAGTTGTTGTTGATCACCACAGTCCCCCCCACGGCAATGTGGGTGTTGAGCAGCGATTTTCCCATGACGTAGAAAAACGGGAGCACCACCATCTGGATGTCGCTCTCGGTGAGGTGCAGGTACTCCACTATGGAGCGGGTATTGCTCACGATGTTGCGGTGGGAAAGCATCACTCCCTTCGGCTGCCCCGTGGACCCCGAGGTGTAGATGATGCTGGCGAGGGACTCTGCGGGAACGGCGCGGGTCCCGGCGGGAAGCTCCTCCCCCCCGAGGGCCTCGTCCCACCCCCAGACCAGGCGCGGTTCGCACACAGGGAAAGAGGCGTCGGCCGCCAGCACGAAGCGGACCGAGGGGGGCGCCAGGGGGAGTTGCTGCAACAGGAAGCCGCCCCCCTGCTCCAGGATGATCCCCACCGGCTGCAACTCCTCGAGCAGGCGGCTCAGCGTCTCCTGCCCAGTCTCCACGTTCAGCGGCACCGCGACCGCTCCCGCCTTCAGGACGCCATAATAGCTCGCCACGTACTTCACGCCGTTACTCAACATGATCACGACCCGGTCTCCCGGGAACACTCCCCGCTGCACCAGGAAGGCGGCCAGGCGGCTCGCGGCCCGGTTCAACAGCCGATAGCTGACCCGCTCGCCGTCATGGACCAGGGCTACCTTGTCCGGCCGCGCGGCGGCGCTCGATTCCAGAAAGCTATGCACACCCTGCAGTTCCATGGTCTCTCCCGTCAGGGGCGCTCGGTGCAGTAGCGCCGCTCCCGCCCCTCCATCTTCCTCTCAGCACCGTACCGCACCAGGTCCGGGGTCAGTCTCCGCGCCCCCTGGTAGGAGGCGGATGCCAGGAACTGCCGGTGCAGGATTTCGGTGGAGATGACCCCCATAAGAGCCATGTTGGCGAACTCCCCAAGCGTCCCCGGCGGGGTCTCACGCACCCGCTGGTAAAGACGTGCCACCTTGTCGGGATCGAAGTACCCACTGGCCTTCAGACTCTCCCCCGACAACAGGTCGTCGACATAGTCTGCAGGGGATGCCGCGGAAAAGAGTGCGCTCACCGGCGCCCGGTAGGGGTGTTTCGCCCTGCTGGCTATCCGCTGCGGCAGCAAGTTACGGCAGGCCCTGCGCAGTAAATACTTCTCCTGCAGCCCCCTCATCTTCCAGTGGGGCGGAAGCCGGAAGGCGAAGTCGATCACCCGGTAGTCCAGGAAGGGGTGACGCATCTCGACCGAGTGCGCCATGGCGACCCGGTCCCCCTGCGAGGAGAGGAGAAAACCGGCCAGGAAGAGCTCGATCTCCAGCACCTGCGCCCGGCACAAGAGATCCCGGCCGGCGAAGCTCTCCGGCAGCCAGCGGGCCAGTTCCTCGCGCGGGTCGTAGCCGGAGAGGCAGCTGCGGTATTCGGGGGACAGGAAGGCGAGGTTGCGCATCCCTCCCCCCCAGCGCACGGCATGGGAGAAGAAGGGATCCTGCAGCTGCCCGGGGGAAACGGCGAAAAACTCCTGTAAAAAGGAACGGCCGCGCGAGGAATTGTTGAAGATGTAGGGGTAGAGCCGCTCCAAAAGCCGCGGCCGCCGCAGGGAGTCGGGGCGCCTCCCCCAGTAATCTCTCACCTTCGCCTCTTTGTACGTCGACGCCAGGCTTCCCGATGGCTCGCGCGTCAACGCCATCATCCCTCCTCTCGCGCTGGACGGCCCCGTCCTTTCCATCCGGCGCTTCGGCCGCGATCCCCTGACCATGCGGGACCTGATCAAGCTGGAGACGCTGGATGAACGGATGGCGGAGTTGCTGGAGGGTGCGGTGCAGACCAGGCTGAACATCCTGATCTCCGGCGGAACCGGGACCGGCAAGACCACCCTCCTGAACGTCCTTTCCGCCTTCATCCCCGCCGATGAACGGCTGGTCACCATAGAGGATTCGGCGGAACTGCACCTGAAACAGGAACACGTGGTCCGCCTGGAAACCAGGCCCCCAAACCTGGAGGGAAGGGGCGAGGTGACCTCCCGCGAGCTTCTGCGCAACGCGCTCAGGATGAGGCCGGACCGCATCATCATCGGCGAGGTGCGCGGCGCCGAAGCCCTGGACCTTTTGCAGGCGATGAACACCGGCCACGACGGCTCCCTTTCCACGGTCCACGCCAACACCACCCGAGACGCCCTTTCCCGCCTGGAAACCATGGTGCTCATGTCCGGCCTGGACCTTCCGGAACGGGCAGTGAAGGAGCAGATGGCATCGGCACTGAACATCGTGCTGCAGTTGGTCAGGTTCTCCGACGGCACCCGCAAGGTGACCAAGCTCTCGGAGATCACCGGCATGGAGGGGGGCACCATCATGATGCACGACGTCATGGTGTTTCATCAGAGGGGGATCGACCCGGAGGGGCGGGTCTTGGGTGAATTCCGCGCCACCGGCGTGAGGCCCCTTTTCGCCGAGCGTTTCAGACTGTTCGGACACCAACTTCCCGAGATGATGTTCCGGGACTAGGAGCCGACCATGCTTGTTCCTATCGTGGCACTGGTCTTTCTCACCACCCTCTGCGCCAGCAGCGCCATCTCCCTGTACATCCTGCAGCGCAACGCCTCCGCCAGGACGCAACTCAGAAGGAGGCTGCAGCAGATGGCGCGCGGGACCACCGGGGAGATCCAGCCCGAATTGCGCGAGGCCCTGGCCAGGAAGGCGCGCCAGGCGGGAGAGCTCATGACCCGTCTGCCGCAAGCGCGCCAGATGGGAAGAAGGCTGGAGCAGGCCGGCATCGACATCCCCCCCGCCCTGCTGGCAACAGCGGTCGTGTCCGCGGCGGTGCTCCTTGCCGCCGTGACGGCGCTGGAGACGGGGTCTTTGCCTGCGGCCTTGCCTGCCGCCGCCGTGCCGCTGCTGTCCGCTGAGGTCGTGATCAGGGTGAAGACCTCGCGCAGGATCGCCAGGTTCACCGAGCTTTTCCCGGACGCGCTGGGCATGATCGCCCGATCCCTCAGGGCCGGCCAATCGTTGACCACCGCCATCCAACTGGTGGGGGAGGAGGTGCCGGAGCCGACGGGGACGCTCTTTAGGATCGCGTATGAACAGCAACAACTCGGGCTTAGGCTGGTCGACGCCCTGGCCACCATGAACCAGCGGATCGAGAGCATGGACCTCAGGTTCTTCACCACCGTGGTGGCCATCAACTCCGACATCGGGGGGAACCTCTCGGAACTTCTGGACAAGCTGGCGGTCACCATCAAGGAAAGACTGAAGATCCGCAGGCAGGTACGGGTCTACACGGCCCAGGGGAGGCTCTCGGGCTACGTGCTGGGGGCGCTGCCGCTGGTGGCGTTCGTAAGCTTCACCTTGCTCAGCCCGGAATACGAGAAGGAACTGCTCAAGGAACCGCTGGGGCTTTACATCCTCGCCTTCGCCACGCTGCTGCAGTTGGTCGGCTTGGTCATCATCAGGAAGATCATCAGAATCCAGATCTGAGGTACGCCATGCTCTACCTGATTGCCTTCACGGTATTCTGCTCGGTGCTGTTGCTTTCGGTGGCCCTGTCCCGGTTTCTGCTGTCGAAAAGGAGCCCGGTGGCGCAGCGCCTGGCCGCTTTCTTCCCGACGGACAAGCCTCTGCACCTCATGCCGGAAGTGGAGTCCGGCACCTGGGCCTACAAGCTGCGGCGCATCGGCGAGCGGGTGAAACTCCCGAAGCAGGAACATTCCCGCTACAAAAAGGCGCTGGTGGCGGCGGGGTTCCACCGCGACAGCGTGCATGTCTTTCTCGGGAGCAAGCTCCTCTTAGCCGTACTGCTGCCGCTCCCCTACCTCCTCTTCATAGCGGCACCCAGGCATGCCTACTTCGACATCGCCGGCATCGCTGTCTTATTGGCCTGCGCCATCATCGGCTACCTCTTGCCCAGCTACTGGCTCTCCGTAAAGGTCAGGAACCGCCAGTTGGTGATCTTCCACACCCTGCCCGACGTGCTGGACCTGGTTACCCTCTGCGTGGAGGCCGGCCTCAGCATGGATGCCGCCCTGCTGCGCGCCTCGGATGCCCCGCAGTTCGAAGAGAACCCGCTGGCCCAGGAGATCCGCCAGGCAACCATGGAAACCAGGGCCGGCAAGTCGCGAGTCGAGGCGCTCAAGGATATGGCGGAACGAACCATGGTAGACGACATGAGATCCTTCACCGCCACGCTCTCACAGACCGAGCGGTTCGGGACCAGCCTGAGCCAGGCCCTGCGCTCCTTCTCCGACGACTTGAGAACAAAACGGAGGCAAGCCGCCGAGGAGGCCGCCGCCAAGACCACCGTGAAGCTCATCTTCCCGCTCGTCTTCGCCATCTTCCCGGCCCTGCTGGTGGTGGTACTGGGCCCGGCGGTGGTCCAGATCGCAAGGGTGTTCAAGTAGTGGCAGTCAGGGCAGCACCACGGAGGAAATTCGCGTCCAAGGAGGTGATCCCATGAAAGTCGACTTCAACACGTTCATCCTGCTGGTAATTTCCGTACAACTGGCACTGAGCTATGCAAGAGCCAGGAAGTAGACGCACACCCCTTGCCGGCATGCGGTACGCCGGCGAGGGCCTCTCCCGAACCCTTTTCCCCAGCGACGGTCGCAGCAAACGCGATCGATACGCCCTTTGGGCCTGATGTGCCGGCCGGTACCCGACCTGGATGAACAATCGCCACCTGACACAGTGCCTGGTTCCCTCGATCGCCGATCTGCTCCTGGCGACGGTGCTCTGCACGTTGTTCTTCACCACCCCGTCACAGCTGCTGCTCGATGGGGACACCGGCTACCACATCCGCGCCGGGGAAGAGATCCTCAGGGCCCGGGCCGTCCCCCTTTTCGACATGTTCTCGCAGCACGCCCCGCCACTTCCCTGGACGGCGCACGAATGGCTCGCGGAGGTCATCATGGCGCTGCTGCACCAGGCATGCGGGATGAGCGGGGTGGTCGCGCTGTATGCGCTGCTGCTGGCGGCAACCTTCCGGCTGCTGTTCAGGGCCCTCATGAGCTACCACGCGGGGGTTCTCCCGGCGACGGCGGTCACGCTGGCCACCCTCATCTGCTCAAAGCTGCACTGGCTGGCGCGGCCGCACCTCTTCACCTTCTTGTTGCTGGTTGTCTTTCACTACCTGCTGGAGGCCTGGCGTAGGAGGGGGGGCAGGTCGCTGTGGCTGCTGCCCCCCCTTATGCTGCTGTGGGCCAACCTGCACGGCGGCTTCGCCGCGGGACTCCTGCTGCTTGCGGCCTACCTGGCCGGAACGGCGGCTGGGATGGCCGGCGGCACACCTGAGACGCGGCGCGCCGCGCGGAGGAAGACCGGGGAGCTTGGTGCCGCATTTTTGGGGTGCCTGGCCGCGGCGCTACTCAACCCATACGGCTGGCGCCTGCTGCTGTTCCCGCTCAGGCTGGTCTCGGACCGTTACCTCATGGAGCACGTCGCCGAGTTTCTCCCCCCCTCCGTCCACGGCTGGCTCCCCTTCAACTGCATGCTGCTGCTCCTGATCGCCCTCTTCGCGCTGTCACGAAAAAAGACCGAGCCGACGGAGCTGCTGCTGGCCCTGGGGTTCGGCTACATGGCCCTCACCTCGGCGCGCTACATCCCTTTGTTCAACCTGGTCACCGCTCCGGCGCTGGCAGCCCGGCTCGGGGAGTTGGGTCAGGAAGGTGGCGGCAGGTGGGTGCGCTTCTTAAAGGGGCTCTCCACCCGTCTCGCCCGCCTGGAGCGCCGCGCCCTGCCCGTGTGGGGAGCAGCGGCCGTGGCTGTGGTGACCGCAGCAACTGCCGGAGGGCTCTTCCGCCACTCCTTCGACCGCCGGCTGATGCCGGTGGACGCCTGCGAGTTCGTGTTGCGCAAGGGGATCAAGGGTAAGGTGTTCAACAGCGACGAGTTCGGGGACTACCTCATCTACCGCGGCTATCCGGCCTGCCGGGTCTTCATCGACGGGAGGCTGGACATGTACGGAGCACAGCGGCTCAAGGAATACAACGAGGTGATCGATTTCCGGCCCGGATGGGACCGGGTGCTGGAGCGTTACGGCATCAGCTGGATCATCTTCGAGACAGATTCCAGGTTCGCCAGATTCCTGCAGCAAAGAGGCGAATGGCAACTGATCTACGCAGACGAGGTTGCCACGGTCTTCGAGAAAAAACCCGCCGCCCACTTACCGTCCCACTTACCGTCCCACTTACCGTCCCACTTACCGTCCCACTAACCGCCCCCCGCTCGTGCGCCCCCCTCCCCCGTCGGCCAGAGCCATCAAGGCCACCCCCACATTACCCTCCCTTTCGGTAAAGAAAAAGGACGTAAGGAAATACCTAGCACCATGCAAAACAACTAAAGTAGACGCCATCCTTGCCGATACGCTCACTATCCATATAACAACGGTTGTTTATTTTCACTATGACATTTTGCAACAAACAAAACCCCCTGAAAGGTCAAAACAAAGTGGGCAAAAAAGTTTTTGTTAATAATATAAACATCACGCTGGAAGGCCCCCTGATCGTGGAGCGCGCGCAGGAGTTGCACCAGTTGCTCGTGGAGCGTCTCGACGGGGTGACGGAGAAGTGCCAGCAGGCGACCATCGATCTTTCCCGGGTGAGCGACATCGATGCCTGCGGCTGCCAGTTGCTCGCGCTTTTCGTGGAAAGCCTGAAGCGCCGCGGCGCCACCCCCGTCCTCGCCCCAGCGCCCGTCGGAGTCACGGAACGGATCAACACCCTCGGCTTCCGGGATCTTCTGGCGCTGCAGCCCGAGCGATGAACCGGGCGGCGGCCAACAGCAAAGGAACTGGCATGACAACTCCCACAGGGGAAAAAAGCAGCGTGGACCTCAACCGCTTCAACGAGGTCTTCTTCGAGGAATGCGCCGAGAACCTGGCCGAGATGGAGCAGATCCTGATCTCGCTCGGAGACCGGGAACCGGACCACGAAGAGATGAACGCGATCTTCCGCGCCGCCCATTCCATCAAGGGTGGAGCCGGGATCTTCGGTTTCCAGGACATGACCGTGGTGACCCACGTCATGGAGTCGCTTCTGGACCGGCTGAGAAACCGCGAGACCCCGTTCGTCCCCGCCATGATCGACCTCTTTCTGGAAGCAGGAGACGCCATCGCCATGCAGCTTGCCTGGCACCGCGAGGGAAAGGCGGTGGACCAGGAGGCGATCGACCGGGTGCGGGCCAAACTGCAGCAGGCCATCGAAGCGGGGGCCCCGGCCCTGGAGCCGCCGGTGGAGCCGGAACAGGGCTCCCCTGCCCCGCACGAGGAAGAGCTGCTGCCGCGCCGCTGCCGGCTCGCCTTCACCCCCGACCCCGAGATCTTCGCGAGGGGGATCCGGATGGAGAGCATCATCTCCGAACTCACCGAACTGGCCGAACCGGGAGAGTTTGCCTGCAGCGCGCGGCTCATGGAACTCCCCGACCTGCCCGAGCTGGACCCGGAGCGCTGCATCACCTGCTGGGAGTTCACGCTGCTCACCCGGGCGAGCCGGGAGCAGGTCCTCGACGTGTTCATGTTCGTGGCGGACGAGGAGCAGCTCACCATCGAGGAGGAACCCGTGGACCGGCGCGGCCCGGCTGAAGAGCCGGCGCCAGAGGAGACGCTGCTCGCTCCCGCCGGCAGACGCGCCTATGACAGCAGCGAGGCCGCCCCGGGGGCCTTCGGCAGGCGCGGCGGCGAGGCCGAGTCCTCCATCAGGGTCAACGTCACCAAGGTGGACCAGCTGGTAAACGAGGTCGGGGAGCTCCTGATCACCCAGGCTATGCTGAGCCAGATCGTGGCGGGACTCGATCCCGTCCTGCACCAGGCGCTGCAGCGGGGGCTCACCCAACTGGAGCGCAACACCCGCGACCTGCAGGCAAGCGTGATGTCCATCCGCCTGGTGCCGATCAGCATCGTGTTCAACCGTTTCCCGCGCCTGGTGCGCGAGATGGCGGCCAAGCTCGGCAAGCAGGTCGAACTGAAGACAGTTGGCGAGAGCACGGAACTGGACCGGGGGCTGATCGAGAGGATCGCCGACCCGTTGGGGCACCTGGTGCGCAACGCGCTGGACCACGGGCTGGAAAGCCCGGAACGGCGGGTCTCCTGCGGCAAGAGCCCGGTCGGCACGCTGCAGCTTTCCGCGTCCCAGGTGGGCGGAAGGATCGTGGTGGACGTGACCGACGACGGCGCCGGGCTGAACCGGGGCAAGATCCTCGCCAAGGCCGTGGAGTGCGGCATCCCCTGCTCCGAAAGCATGAGCGACGAGGAGGTCTGGCAGCTCATCTTCGCGCCGGGGTTCTCCACCGCGAGCGAGGTGACCGACCTCTCCGGCCGTGGGGTGGGGATGGACGTGGTCCTCAAGAACGTCCAGGCGATCGGCGGCCGGGTGCAGATCGCCTCGGAGGCGGGACGGGGGGCACGCTTCACCATCAGCCTGCCTCTAACCCTGGCCATCCTGGAGGGGCTCTCGGTCGCAGTCGGGGCGGAAAAGTTCATCATCCCGCTCAACGTGGTGCTCGAGTCGCTGCAGCCAACCGCGGAGCAGTTGAAGAGCGTGAACGGCCGGGAGGTGGTCCAGGTGCGGGGGGAGTACCTCCCCATCCTCAAGCTGCACCGGATCTTCAACCTGGAGGCGGAGGTGACCGAGCCGCAGCTGGGCATCCTGGTGCTGGTGGATGCCGACGGAGAAAGGGGGGCCATCATGGTCGACGCCCTCTTGGACGAGCAGCAGGTCGTAGTGAAGAGCATCGAAACCAACTACCGCAGGGTCGAAGGGAGCGCGGGGGCCACGATCCTTGGGGACGGCCGCGTGGCGCTCATCCTCGACATCCCCGAACTTTTTACCATGCACAAGAGGTTGTAGCAGCGGAAAGGAGGCAACACCATCATGCAGACGGCACAGGGCAACGCGGTGCAACAACTGGCGGCGGAGGCGGCTTCGGAGTACCTCACCTTCACCCTGGGAAGCGAAAGCTACGGCATCGACATCCTGAAGGTGCAGGAGATCAGGGGGTACGACTGCGTCACGCGCATCGCCAACACCCCCCTCTTCATCAAGGGGGTCATCAACCTGCGCGGGGTGATCGTCCCCATCATCGACCTGCGCATCAAGTTCAACGTGGGCGAGGCGACCTACCACGAGTTCACCGTGGTGATCATCATCAACGTGCTGAACAAGGTGGTGGGGATCGTGGTGGACGGCGTCTCCGACGTGGTGGCGCTCCCCGCGCAGAGCATCAAGCCCCCCCCCGAGTTGGGTGCGTCGCTTGACACCCGCTACATCACCGGGCTTGGGACATTGAACGACGAGATGCTGATCCTGGTGGACATAGAAAAGCTGATCGGCAGCGACGAGCTGCAGATCGTTGAAAGTGCCGTGGAAGACACTCAGAAAGGGGCGGTGAACCAATGAAAATTTCCCGATTCAAAGACTGGAAGATCCTGACCAAGATCCTGAGCATCTCGGTTGCCACCATCGTCATGATGGCGCTCGGCGTGATGTTCTACGTGCTCCCCTTCGTGCAGAACAAGCTCATGGACGAGAAGATCCAGGCCACCAAGGCGGTGGTCGACGTGGCCTACGACGTCCTGACATCGAACCAGAACGCGGTGAAGGAGGGGAGAAAAACCCTGCAGCAGGCGCAGGCCGACGCCCTGAAGCAGATCTCCGAGATGAGGTACCATGGCAACGAGTACTTCTGGGTCAACGACCTCGACACCAAGGTGCTCATGCACCCGATCAAGCCGGAGCTGGTGGGCAAGACCCAGTACGAAAACAAGGATCCCAACGGCAAAAGGCTCTACGTCGAGTTCGTCAACGTCTGCAAGGAGAAGGGCGAAGGGGTGGTCGACTACATGTGGGCCAAGCCCGGCTCCACGGTGCCGGTGCCGAAGATCTCCTACGTCATGCTGATGAAGGAGTGGGGCTGGATCGTGGGTAGCGGCATCTACGTCGACAACGTGACCGCGGAGATGAACAAGATGAAATGGCAGATCATCGGCGGCACCGCGCTCCTTGCCGTCGTCATCTTCCTCTTCGCCTGGTTCGTGGCGCGCAGGATCAAGGAGGCTCTCGACCAGGCCATCGGCGCTTCCAAGCGCATCGCCTCGGGCGATCTCACCGCCCATATCACCGTGGACAGCAAGGACGAGACCGGCGAGCTCCTCGCCTCGCTCAAGGAGATGAACGACGGGCTCGCACACATCGTGGGCGACGTGAGAAACGGGGCCGAATCGATCGCCACGGCAACCGAGGAGATCGCGGCGGGGAACGCCGACCTCTCCCAGCGTACCGAGGAGCAGGCGAGCGCCCTGGAGGAAACCGCCTCCAGCATGGAGGAGCTCACCTCCACCGTGAAGCAGAACGCCGACAACGCCCAGGCCGCGAACCAGCTCGCCATCAACGCCAGCGGCGTGGCGGTCAAGGGTGGCGACGTGATCAACCGGGTGGTGCGCACCATGGAGAGCATCACCGACAGCTCCAAGAAGATCTCGGACATCATCGGCGTGATCGACGGCATCGCCTTCCAGACCAACATCCTGGCCCTGAACGCCGCGGTGGAGGCGGCGCGCGCCGGCGAACAGGGGAGAGGTTTCGCCGTGGTCGCCGCCGAGGTCAGGAGTCTCGCGCAGAGAAGCGCGGCGGCGGCCAAGGAGATCAAGGCCCTCATCGAGGACTCGGTCGCCAAGGTGCAGGACGGCAGCAGGCTGGTCGAGGAGGCCGGGCGCACCACCCAGGACATAGTCACCAGCATCAAGAGGGTGACCGACATCATGGCGGAGATATCCGCGGCATCGCTGGAGCAGTCCAGCGGCATCGAGCAGGTGAACACGGCCATCACCCAGATGGACGACGTGACCCAGCAGAACGCGGCCCTCGTCGAGGAGGCGGCCGCCGCCGCGGAATCGCTCGAAGAGCAGGCCCAGCAACTGGTGGCGGTGGTGGCGCGCTTCACCCTGGAGCAGGGGCAAAAGACGTCATCCCCCCCCGCGGCCGAGAAGCGCAGGCTGACCCACGCCGCGGCAAGGCCCAAGGCCCCGGAGAAGAAGGCGAAACCCGTATCGGTGGCGGCAGGAGCAAAAGCGCAGGAACAACGTCCCTCCCGGTCCTCCGAGGCCGCCGAGCTGGACGATGATTGGAAAGAGTTCTGAGAACCGGAGCGCGCACGGAGCCGGCGCGCCCCCTGACGGGGGGGGGAGGCGCCGCGCCTCCCGGCGCAGCCGACCAGGGATGGGGCAACTTCCAGTACCGCTTCACCGGGGACGACTTCGCCCGGGTGCGCGGCTTCATCTACCGCAACGCCGGGATCTCCCTCGCCCCCGGCAAGATGGACATGGTCTACAGCCGGTTGGCGCGCCGGCTGCGGGCCAGGGGGATGGAAAGCTTCTCGCAGTACCTGGACCTCGTTGAAAGCGGCGACCTCCAGGAGGTGGAAGCCTTCATCAACGCCCTGACCACCAACATGACCTCCTTCTTCCGGGAGCCACACCACTTCCGGCTTCTCGCCGAGCGCCTGCGCCAGCGCCGGGACCAGAAGCAGGTGAGCATCTGGAGCTGCGCCTCCTCCAGCGGCGAGGAGCCCTACTCCATAGCGATGACGGCGCTGGATGCGCTGCCGGCGGGCTCCGGTCTGAGCATCCTGGCCACCGACATCGACACCAACGTGCTGAGCAGGGGGAGCGAGGGGGTCTACCCGGTGGACCAGCTGCCCAAGATCCCGGAACCGTACCGGAAACGCTTCTTCCTCAGGGGGGAAGGGAGCAACGAGGGGTTCATTCGGGTGAAGGAGGAGCTGCGCCGCGCGGTGACCTTCAGGAGGCTGAACCTGCTGGACGCGCAGTGGCCCATGCGGGGAAAATTCGACTTCGTCTTCTGCCGCAACGTGATGATCTATTTCGACAGGCCCACGCAGCTCGCTGTACTGGAGCGGATCTCCCGGGTCTTGCACCCGGACGGGCTTTTATTCGTGGGACACTCGGAGAGCCTGCATCACGCCCCGGAGCTGTTCCGGGTCTGCGGCAACACGACCTACGCCTTGAGGAGTTGAGAGTGCCGCAGAAAGGGAAGCCGGGAAGGGCGAAGACGGAGCCGCCGGACCGGGAAGGGCTGGGGAGATCCAGCTACTACGACCCCGAGTTCGAAACGGTCGCGGTGAAGATCGTGGCGGGGGAATTCTTCGCTACCGGCGAGGATGTAGCCATCTCCACCCTGCTCGGCTCCTGCGTCGCGGTCTGCCTCTACGACATCGAGCTCGGCATCGGCGGCATGAACCACTTCATGTTGCCCGAGCTGGCGGGAGAGGGGGGGACTGAGTTCTGCAGCGGCGCCTGCGACCTCAACTCCAAAAGCTGCGCCCGCTACGGCTCCTGCGCCATGCGGCGCCTGCTGCAGCAGCTGGAACTCCTGGGTGCCAACCGCAAGCGGCTGGCCGCGAAGATCTTCGGCGCGGGGCGGGTCATGGACAGCAGCACCGACATCGGCGGCCACAACGCCGCCTTCGCAGTCGATTACCTGAAGAAACACGGGATCCCGATCATCGCCTCTGACCTGGGGGAGTGCTGCCCCAGGAAGGTGATGTTCTTTCCCAAAACCGGCCGCGCCCTCGTGAAGAGGATGCGAGCCCTGCGCGCAGGAAGACACTGAATGCCCATCAAGGTGCTGGTAATAGACGACTCCGCCCTGGTTCGGTCTCTCTTGACCGAGATCATCAACGCCACCCCCGACCTCAGGGTGGTGGGAACCGCACCGGACCCACTGGCGGCCCGGCAGCGCATCAAGGAACTGAACCCCGACGTGCTCACCCTGGACGTGGAAATGCCTAAGATGGACGGCCTCGCCTTCCTGGAAAAGCTGATGAGGCTGCGCCCCATGCCGGTGGTCATGGTTTCCTCGCTGACAGAGAAGAGCTCGGCGGTGACGCTGAAGGCGCTGGAGCTTGGTGCATTCGACTTCATCACCAAGCCGAAGATCGACATCCGCAGCGGGCTTATGGAGTACGCCGAGGAGCTTGCCGAGAAGATCCGCTGCGCGAGGCTCTCCTTCAAGAGAAGGGGAAGCGTCCCCGGGGTCGCCCCGCCGGTGGAGGCGAAGCTGAGCGCCGACGCGGTCCTGCCCAACCGCCGGCAGCACTTCTCTACCACGGAGAAGGTGGTGGCCGTGGGCTCCTCGACCGGAGGCACCGAGGCGCTCAAGACCTTCCTCACCGCGCTCCCGGCGGACTGCCCCGGCATCCTGATCACCCAGCACATGCCGGAGACCTTCACCCGGACCTTCGCCGCGCGGCTGGACGGCCTGTGCGCCCTGGCGGTCAAGGAGGCCGAACACGGGGACCGGGTGCTCCCGGGACACGCCTACATCGCGCCGGGCAACCGGCACATGCTGCTCTCCAGGAGCGGGGCAAACTACACCATCGTGCTGGACGACGGGCCGCCGGTCTCCCGGCACCGTCCCTCGGTCGACGTGCTGTTCCGCTCCACCGCCAACTGCGCCGCGGACAACAGCCTCGGCATCATCCTGACCGGCATGGGAGACGACGGCGCCGCAGGGATGCTGGAGATGCACAACGCCGGCGCCAGAACGCTGGCACAGGACGAGGAAAGCTGCGTCGTCTTCGGCATGCCCCGCGAGGCGATCGCGCGGGGCGGGGTCGACGAGGTGGTCCCCCTCTCCGAGATGGCGGGACGCCTCATCGGCTGGCTTGCCTCGCACGGCAAACGCAGCTTCAGGGTTTAAAGCAGGGCAAGGCGCCGGGGGAAGATGTGAAGCAGCTCAAGATCGCTACCGACAAGTTTTCCATACTGCTTCTGGCCAGCGCGATCGTCGTCGCGGTGGTGATGATCACCGCCAATCACATCATGCTGGACCAGATCAAGGATGAGGCGGTGCGCCAGGCCAGCCGGCAGCAGGAAAGCAGCATGCTGGTGTTCTGGGAGCTGATGAACCGCCATGGTCGGCACTTCCATATCGAGAACGGCAAGCTGATCCTCGGAGACTACTACACCCTCAACGGCGACAACGAGATGCCGGACAAGATCTTTGCCATGACCGGCAGCAGGGCCACCATCTTCCAGGGGGACACCCGGGTGGCCACCAACGTCATGAAGGAGGACGGGACCCGGGCCATAGGGACGAGGCTCACCGGGCCCGCCTACGACGCCATCTTCAGGCGGGGGGACCGTTACCGCGGCGAGGCCAACATCCTGGGGATACCCTACTTCACCGCCTACGACCCCGTCCACGACCTCAAAGGCAAGGTGATCGGGGCCCTGTTCGTGGGGGTGAAGCAAAGCGAGTACCTGGCGCGCTACGACCGGATCAACCTCAAGATCAGCGCCATCAACATCTCGCTGGCGGCCATCTTCGTGATCTGCGCCCTGATCCTGGGACTCGAGCGCAGGCGCTCGGAGAACGAGATCAAGAGGCAGCTGGGCTTCCAGCAGCTCCTGCTGGATACCATCCCGAGCCCCATCTTCTCCAAGGATGCCCGGGGGCACTACAACCTGTGCAACAAGGCGTTCCAGTTCTACGTGGGGCTGAGCAGCGACCGGCTCATCGGCAAGTCCGCCTTCGACCTCTGGGACAGGGAGCTCGCCCGGAAATACACGGACATGGACCGGGAGATCCTGGAGACCACGGGAACGCAGGTCTACGAGTCCCAGGTGCGCTACGCGGACGGAACGCTGCACGACGTCATCTTCCACAAGGCGGCGGTCAGGGACGACCAGGGCAACGCCGCGGGGCTGGTGGGGGTCATCCTCGACATCACCGAGCGCAAGGCCGCCGAGCAGGAGAGCCGCAAGCTCGAGGCGCAGATGCACCATTCGCGCATGATCGAGTCCATGATGATCCAGCTGAACCACGACCTGAACACGCCGCTCACCCCGCTCTTCGCCCTGATCCCCATGATCCGCGCCAAGGTGAGCGACCCGGGCGTGGAGAGGATGCTGGAAATCTGCCAGCAGTGCGTGAACCAGATCCAGGGGCTCGCGGGAAAGGCGCTCGACCTGGTGCGGATCTCCTCGAATCCGCCCCGGCTCATCCCGGTGAGTCTCTCCGCCGCGGCCGAGAGCGCCCTGAGCGAACTCTCCCCCGCTCTGGCACAGCGCGGGGTGATCTGCTGCAACGCCATCGACCCGGAGCTCCAGGTACTGGGATCGGCGGAACAGCTCACGCTGCTGTTCAAGAACCTGCTCAGCAACGCCGCGCGCTACGCCGCCCAGAACGGGAAGGTGATCATCTCGGCCCTCGACAAGGGGGAGGAGGTCGAGGTGTCGGTCCAGGACGACGGCACAGGGCTGGACCACGAGCAGCTGACCCGGGTCTTCGACGAGTTCTACAAGGCGGACACCGCGCGCCACGACCTGAACACGCAGGGGCTCGGGCTCGCGATCTGCCGCAGGATCGTCACCAACCACGAGGGAAAGCTCTGGGCGGCGAGCCCGGGAGCGGGCTGCGGCACCACCATGTTCTTCACCTTGAAGCGGGCGGGGAACCAGCCCCCCGCGACGCACCAAGGCGAGCCGTTCCAGGAAAGCCGTAAAGAGAGCAACCAGATATGAGACACTTCTCCATAGCAGAGCTCAAGACCCGCATCGGCATAACCGTCGCGGCCGTAATCGCCGCGGTGATCGGCATCTTCGCCTTGGGCGAGAGCGGGTCCCTGGTCGGTGAGCCGTTGCAGCAGTCCATGCTGATCCTCGTTCTCTGCGTGGTGATTGCGGCACTTACCCGTATCCTGTTCTCCCACCTGGCTCACCTGGAGGAAACCGAGCGCATCGTCCAAGGGCAACAGGCGGAGCTGGCGCTCAAAGCGGCCCAGATCGAGGCCGCCAACGATTGCATCGTGCAGACCGACGAGCAGGGACGGCTGCTCTACTTCAACCAGGCGCTCTGCCGGCTGACCGGGTACGCACCGGAAGAGCTGGTCGGGCTCCGCCTGCAGCAGCTGGAACCGCCCGAATTCGCCGCCAGCGAGGAGCCGACCATCGCCAGGCTCAAGGAAAGCGGCGAGGCCAGCTTCGAGAGCGCCTACCTCGCCAAGGACGGGTCCGAGATCCCGATAGAGGTCCGGGCACGGGTCATGGAGAGCGAAGGTCGGACGCTGATCTTGAGCATCGCGCGGGACATCACCCAGAGAAAGCACGCCGAACAGCGGGAGCGCAGCCGCCTCAAGGCGCTGGAACGGATCGCCAGCGACGCGGAGCTGGAGGAGCTGCTGACCGACGTGGTGCAGTTCGTCGAGGATTGCCTTCCCGGCTCGCTCTGCTCCATACTCCTCGTCGACGAATCGGGCACCAGGCTGCGCCACGGCTGCGCCCCCTCGCTACCCGCCGAGTACAACCAGGCGGTGGACGGTATAAAGATCGGCAAGGGGAAGGGCTCCTGCGGCACCGCGGCCTTCCTGCGGCAGCGCGTAGTGGTCGAGGATCTCGACCCCCATCCCTACTGGCACAACTTCCAGCCGGCGCGCGAAGCCGGCCTCAGGTCCTGCTGGTCCGAGCCGGTCTTCGCCAGCAACGGCACCCTCCTGGGAACCCTCGCGGTGTACCACCGGGAGCCGCGCGCGCCCGGGAACGAGGATCTCCAGTTGCTGGAGTCGGCGGCCCACCTGGCGGGCATCGCCATCAGTCGGGTCCGGGCCGACGAGGGGCGTCACGTACTGGAAGAGCAGCTGCGCCACAGCCAGAAGATCGAGGCGGTGGGACAGCTGGCCGCCGGCGTCGCCCACGACTTCAACAACCTGCTCACGCCGATCATCGTCTATGCCGACATGCTGCTCAGGATCTCTCCCGAGGGGAGCCCCCAGACGCGCATGATCCAGTCCATGAGCTCGGCGGCCCACAAGGCGAGCGACCTGACCCAGAAGCTCCTCTCCTTCGGACGCAAGCAGATGCTGCACATGAACCTTCTGGACCTGAACGAGGTGATCACGTCGTTCAGGGAGATCATGCGCGCCACCGTCAGGGACAACATCGAGATCGACCTGCTGCTCTCCCCCGGCGCCGCCAAGGTCCAGGCAGATCGCGGCCAGTTGGAGCAGGTCCTCTTGAACCTCGTCTTGAACGCGCAGGACGCCATCGAGGGGGGCGGCTCCATCTGCATCGAGACCGGCCACCTGATACTGGACGACGAGTTCCACCGGCAGCATCCGGTCGCCAAGCCGGGGCACTACATCCTGCTCGCCTTCAGCGACGACGGCTGCGGCATGACCGAGGAGACGCTGCGGCACATGTACGAGCCGTTCTTCACCACCAAGGAGAGCGGCCGCGGCACCGGCCTCGGTCTCGCCACGGTCTACGGCGTCATCAAGCATCACGGCGGCTGCATCGACGTGAAGAGCCGCCCGGGGCAGGGCACGAGGTTCGCGATCTACCTCCCCGCCAGCGCGAGTTCCGCCGAGCCCATCATGCGCCCTCCCGCCGGGGTAGCCCCCCCCGAGCATGACAGCAGCGAGAGGACCATCCTGCTGGTCGAGGACAACCAGATGATCCGCGAGGTCGCCGCCGACCTGCTCGCCTCCTTCGGCTACCGGGTCCTGGTGGCGGAGACCCCGTCCCGGGCGCTGGAGCTGGCGGAGGCGGAGGAACAGGGGATCGACCTGCTGGCGACGGACGTGGTCATGCCGGAAATGACCGGGCCCGAGCTGTACGAGAAACTGCAGGAGCGCTACCCCGCGCTCCCCGTGCTCTACATTTCCGGATACACCAACGCCATGGCGCCACAGGAAGAAAACCTGCGCCAGGAGGCGATCTTCCTGGCCAAGCCCTTCACCCTGGAGCAGTTCATGGCCCGGATCAACGAGATGCTGTACCAGGTGAAACCGCCCCAAGGCGAGCCCCCGCCGCTGGACCACCGCACCATGGCCCAGCTCCTCGAAACACAGCAAGGCGCGCCCGCGCCGGAACATAAGGAACCACAGCCATGAACAGACGGGTAATGATCGTAGACGACAACGAGTACGTCAGGGCATCGGTGGACATCATCTGCGAATCCGCGCGGCTCGAATTGGCCAGCGCGGCCAGCGGTCCCGAGTGCCTGGAGCAACTGGAGGCGGGATTCCGGGGGGTCATCCTCATGGACATCATGATGCCGGACATGGACGGTTGGGACACCATCAGGGAGATCGTGGACCGGGGGCTGTACCCGGGCAACGTCATCGTCATGTTGACCGGGATGGGCGAGCCCGACTCGAAGATGGAGGGGCTGCAGGAGTACGTCTCGGACTACATGACCAAGCCCTTCACCCCGGACGAGTTGCTGGATTCCATCGAGTACTACCTCACCCTGCTGAACACGCCGGTCGACCATGACTAGCAGGAACCTGGTGGTCATAGGCGTCTCCACCGGAGGGCCGCTGACGCTCAAGGCGCTGTTCAGGGAACTGCCGCCGCTGAACGCAGCCTTTCTCATCGTGCTGCACATCACGCCGGAGATGGACTACCGCATCGCGCAGGGACTGGCAACAGCCGCCTCGATGCCGGTGAAGCTCGCCGAAGACGGCGAGTTCCTGAAAAGCGGTCACGTCTACATGGCGCCGGGGGGGCTACACCTCCAGTTGACGGGAAACAACCGGGTGGTCCTGTGCGAGGGGCCCAGGGTCAACTACGTGCAGCCGGCCGCGGACGTCACCATGCTCTCCTTGGGCAGGCCGCTGAAAGGCAAGTTGATCGGCATCGTGCTGACCGGCATGGGGCGCGACGGCGCCGACGGGATCAGGCACATCCACGAGATCGGCGGCATCACCATCGCCCAGGACCAGCAGTCATCCACCATCTACGGCATGCCCAAGGCGGCTGCCCAGACCGGTGCGGTCGATTACGTCCTTCCCCCCAAGAAGATAGCGGGCAAGCTGATGGAGTTGCTGGAGCCGATGTAAAGGGGGGGCTACCGCTGCTCCCCATCCCGCTCCCCCGGGGCATGCTCCAGCAGGAAGTCGACGAAGGCGCGGTTGGCCAGCGAGAGATAGGTGTCCTTCTTCCAGGCGATGAGCAGGTCGAGGTGCAACGGAGGATCGAAGGAGACCGCGGCGAGATCGGTGTCCTCGGCCACCACCATCTTGAGGAAGATGGAGATCCCGGTACCGTTGCGCACCAGCGACTTGACCAGGGAGAAGAGGTTGGTCTCGAAGATTATTCTTGGCGCACTGCCGGTCCCCTTGAGCGCCTCCAGGAAGAACTCCCTGATGTAGTACCCCTCCTTGTAGAAGACCAGCGGCTCTCCGATGAACTCTGTGAGCGTCACGGCCTGCCGTCCGGCAAAGGGATGGTCCAGCGGCACGCAGACAACGATCTCCTCGCGCAGGAAACGGCGCACCTCCAGCGTGGCGGGAAAGGCGGCGCTCCCCCCGCCGGCAACCACCCCCATGTCCAGCTCCCCATCCCCGATCATCTTCTGGATCCTCCCCGAGCCCTCCCCGAGCACCGAGATGCTCAGTTGTGGATAGGCCCTCTTGAAGTCCCGGAAGATGTCGGGAAAGAAGTAGGCGCTTATCATCGGGGTGATGCCGATCCTCACCTCTCCCCTGCTGAGCCCCTTCAGTTCGGCCATCTCCAGCTCGGCGCCGCGCAGGTCATCCATGATCCGCCTGGCGTGCGACAGGAAGATCTCCCCCTCCGCCGTCAGCGAGACCTTCTTGTCCTGGCGGTTGAAAAGGACCAGGTCCAGTTCCTCCTCCAGCTTCTTCACCGCCATGCTGACCGCGGGCTGCGCGATGCGCAGCGACTCCGCCGCCTTGGTGAAGTTGCTAAGCCGCGCCACCTCGAGGAAATACCTCAACTGCCTGATGTCCATGCCGCCCCCAATCGATAAAAAATAGCTATCGAAGCGATAAGCATTATATATTTTTCTTATGATGCGGCAAGGGTTATAGTTGCTTCGGAAGCGGCGACAACAACAGGGGAAAACAATGGGATCCATCAAAAGCGGCACCAAACGATACCGGCAGATCAACTGGGCCTTTTTCTTCGCGGGTTTCGTCACCTTCATCACGCTGTACGACCTGCAGCCGCTGTTGCCGGTGTTCACCCGGGAGTTCGGCGTCAGCGCCATGTTCGCCAGCCTGCCGCTTTCCGTCACCTCCTGCGCCCTCGCCGTCTCGATGCTTTTCGCCGGGACCATCTCCGAGACGCTGGGGCGGAAAACCGTGATGGTCGCCTCGCTGGTAACCACCTCCGTTTTGGCCTACCTGACCGCCCATACCCAGAGCCTCGAGCAGCTGGTCGTGGTGAGGTTCCTGCAGGGGATCGCCCTGGCAGGGCTTCCGGCCGTGGCCCTGGCCTATCTGAGCGAGGAGATCGCCCCGGCTTCGCTCACCTCCGCCATCGGGCTCTACATAAGCGGCAACGCCATCGGCGGCATGACCGGCAGGATCTTCACCGCCACCATGGCGGAGGCGACCTCCTGGCGCACGGCCCTTGCCGTCATCGGCGCAGTCTGCTTCGTGCTGAGCCTCTATTTCGCCAAGAGCCTCCCCCCCTCGGAGAACTTCAAGAAGCGACCCTTTGCGGTGCGTTACCTGTTCAGCTCCCTCTACCGGCAGTTGCAGGACCCGGGGCTGCTCTGCCTGTACGGGATCTCCTTCCTGATCATGGGGAGCTTCGTGACCCTGTACAACTACATCACCTTCCGGCTTTTGGGTGCGCCGTACCACCTCCCGGCCTCGCTGGTGAGTCTTATCTTCCTGGTCTACATGCTCGGTTCCTTCAGCTCTTCCATGATCGGGGTGCAGGTGGAGCGCTTCGGACGTGGCCGGATGCTCTTTCTCACCATAGGCACCATGGTCGCGGGGGCCTTGTGCACGGTGAGCCGCGACCTGGGCACCATCGTTACCGGGATCGCCATTTTCACCTGCGGCTTCTTCGGCGCCCACACCATCGCCTCCAGCTGGGTGGGGAGCCGCGCCAAGAGCGCACGTGCGCAGGCTGCCTCCCTCTATCTCTTTTTCTACTACCTCGGGTCCAGCGTCTCCGGCACCGTCGGCGGACTGTTCTGGAGCGCCTTTGGGTGGCAGGGCGTGGTGCTCCTGATCTTGGGACTCCTCGGGGGCGGGCTGGCACTTTTGAAGTTTCTCACCACCTGCGCCGAGACCGAATGCCCCGCCCGCAACGCCGTTGCCTCACTCGACGTTTTGCGCAGTTAACCTCTCAAGTTCCAGGCGTGCTCGCCGATAAAATCCTCAGAAGTCAGGAGGAGCAAAGCATGCCGGAACTTATTCGTGTAGCAGACGGGGTGTCCATTCCCCTGGAAATGTTAGGGACCTGGGACCGGGTCTCCGAACTGGCGTCGAAATACGGCCGCGTCTTCGAAGCCGATTTGGGGCGGCTGGGATTCAACCTGCGCCCCATCTACCATCTCAACAACTACATCGGCGGTGAGCAGGCCATAGCCTTTGGCACCGCCACCTCATCGAGGTTGCAGTTCGTGCTCCGTCCCGACATCTACAAGGCCATGGTAGGCAGCATAGTCCACTGATGTCCAATGCAGCGGGGTAAGCGACGACGCTCCCCGCCTGCCTCCGCAGTGCTGCAGCACATCCGCCCGCCGCCGCGCCACGCTCCCCCCCTCAGCACCGCTCCCCCCCTCAGCACCGCTCTTCCCGCCCTTCCCGCCCTTCCCGCCCTTCCCATCCTTCCCATCCTTCCCATCCTTCCCATCCTTCCCATCCTTCCCATTGGCTCCCGTTGGCTCCCGTTGGCTCCCCCAAAGCCCCCATCCCCCGCCACAAGACAAAAAAGATCCCCAAAACCACAAACCCGTTTTTTATGACTTAGGTCAAGGTCGCCACCGGCAATAGCCGCTAGAGTCACATCATCGAAGCGGCACAAAGGAGCCGATGACTGCCACGGGGACCGCTTCGACAGATCAAGCTCACTCGGGAGAACGGATGAAGACCTTTTTGAAGAACCTTTTCGGTATGGGAAACTCAACTCAAAACAACGCTAAGGAGGAAGTGATGGACAACATGTTTTGCTACCAGTGTGAACAGGCCGCCAACGGCGGTTGCTCCAAAGTAGGCGTCTGCGGCAAGAAACCGGAAGTAGCTGCTCTGCAGGACCTGCTGGTGTACAACCTGAAAGGGATCGCCTTCTGGGCCAACCTCGCCCGCGAGAAAGGCGCCAAGGACGCAGCCATCGACCGCTTCATGCTGGACGGCCTCTTCACCACGGTGACCAACGTCGACTTCGACGCCGAGGAGATCGCCAAGCTGGTGCGTGAAGCAGCCACCCTGCGCAACCAGGCACAGGCACTGTACGAGAAGGCCAACGGCGCCCCGTACGCCGGCGCCGTACCCGAGGCGGCGCAGCCGTTCCACGCCGGCACCACTTCCGAGCTGGTCGAACTGGGTGCAAAACACGGCGTCAAGAGCGACGAGATCGACGCCGACGTGAAGTCCGTCAGGGAAATCCTCATCTACGGCATGAAAGGCTACGCGGCGTACGCTCACCACGCCCTGGTGATCGGCCTCGAGAGCGAAGAGGTCTACGCCTTCACCCACAAGGCGCTGGCAGCGACCCTCGACCTCAAACTCGGCCTCATGGACTACGTCGGCCTCGCCATGGAATGCGGCAAGATCAACCTGGTCACCATGGAGCTCCTCGACAAGGCCAACACCGACAGCTTCGGCCACCCGGTACCGACCCCGGTACAGCTCGGCACCAAGGCGGGCAAGGCGATCCTCGTTTCCGGCCACGACCTGCGCATGCTGGAAGAGCTCCTGAAGCAGACCGAAGGCAAAGGGATCAACATCTACACCCACGGCGAGATGCTTCCCGCCCACGGCTACCCGGGTCTCAAGAAGTACGCCCACCTGGCCGGCAACTTCGGCGGTGCATGGCAGGACCAGGCCAAGGAGTTCGTGGACTTCCCCGGCGCCATCATCTTCAACACCAACTGCATCCAGCGCCCGGCCGAGAGCTACAAAGACCGTCTCTTCACCTGGGGCCTGGTTCAGTGGCCGGACGTCAAGAACATCAACGGCTGGGACTTCTCCCCGGTAATCGAGAAGGCGCTCGCACTCCCCGGCTTCGAAGAGGCCCCGGGCAAGGAGATCCTCACCGGCTTCGGGCACAACGCGGTGCTCGGCGTGGCCGACAAGGTCATCGACGCGGTGAAGGCAGGACAGATCCGTCACTTCTTCCTGATCGGCGGTTGCGACGGCGCCAAGACCGGCCGTAACTACTACACCGAGTTCGCCGAACAGGTGCCGAGCGACTGCGTCATCCTGACCCTGGCCTGCGGCAAGTACCGCTTCAACAAGCTCGACTTCGGCGACATCGGCGGCATCCCGCGCCTTCTGGACATCGGCCAGTGCAACGACGCCTACTCCGCGATCCAGATCGCCGTGGCACTTGCCGGCGCCTTCAACTGCGGCGTCAACGACCTGCCGCTCTCCTTCATCCTCTCCTGGTACGAGCAGAAGGCGGTGGCGATCCTCCTCACCCTGCTCCACCTGGGCGTGAAGAACATCAAGCTGGGACCGAGCCTGCCGGCCTTCATCACCCCGAACGTGCTGAACTTCCTGGTCGAGAACTTCAACATCGGCCCGATCGGCACCGCAGAAGGCGACCTGAAGCAGATCCTCGGGTAAGCCGAACCCCGCGGAACAGGCAGCAGCAAACGAAAAAAGGCGGTCCCGGTTTCAACACCGGGGCCGCCTTTCTTATGTGGCCATCAGTCAAGCTTTTTTCAAAGATCGAGAGGTGATAACCTTCTCGTAGGGCATCTTTCAACAGAGGATGCCTTTTCTTATTCGCGCCAGCTTCACGCCGAGTACCGATCCGGTACCTAGAGAAGGTTCGCCATTTTTATTCCGCCACCTAAATGTGGCAAAGGCCGCTTCGCGACTCCTCACTTTATGCCACGGAAGTACGGTACATCCTCTGTTCGATGCAGAGGCGCCACAGGATGATTGCCAACCGTCGTGCCACAGCTGCTATTGCCTTCTGAGCAACTCCAGACTTGGCAACTAACCGTCGATAAAGCCCCTCGGCATAACTGTCTTTGCTTCTCCACATCCAGGCTGCTTCAATCAGCAGACTGCGCAATCTGGTTTGTCCTACCGGAACTAGCCTGCCCGATGGTGATTTATTGCCGCTTTGCCGAACAACTGGCGCAAGACCAAGATAACTTGCCACCTCCTCGGGTCTTGCAAACCTGTCAGGGCGGAACAGCTCCATGGCGAATGTCGTGGCAACTGTTGGACCTACGCCAGGCACCGACTGCAGACAGGCCATCCGCTTCGCCAACTCCTTCGATTTGACAAGGCTCTTCAACTGCAACTCTAACCTGCGCAGCTCCTCCTGGTGAAACGCCAGCTCGCGCAGATAGCTTTCGAGTGTCATGAGGGCTGCCGGATCCATGGGAAGCCCCAACAGCACTTCTGCCACATCACTATGCCAGTTGGTCAGCTCCTTTGGTTCATCAATACCGAGGAAAAGTAAATGACCTTTGATGCGTTGCTTGCAACGCCTTGCTGAATCCACGATCGCATGGCGTCTGCGCAAGAGGGTTCGACGCGCCTCTTCCTCTACGCTTGGAATCGCTATGGATTTGAGCATGCCTTTAGCAGCATAATCCGCCAGTTTAAGACAATCGAGGCGGTCACACTTAGCACCTGGTGTTACAGCGCGGGGGATTTTACTAGGAGCAGCAACAATGACAGGAATAGCTGCCTTCTGAAGCGCCCGGGCCAGGGAGAAACCCGTTGGCCCGGACTCATAGGCTACAGCTCCGATGCGGACAGGGAGGTTGTGGAGGAATTCAACTACTGATTCAGAAGAAGCCGGAGTGACCACAGTGATAGCGCGACCATCGGCACGTCGCACAGCGACGTGATAGCTGCGCTTATGAACGTCAACCCCAACGTAGAAGGTGTGAGATTCATACCCTGCGACAAAATGCTCAGTTCCTGTTAAAATCTTTTTCGCCATGTTGGCCTCCCTCGTACGGTAACCTGAAGCGGATCACTTCAATGTTACCAGGATGGCCAGCATGGTATTTTTATTGTTTGTCATGGCTTGCTGGACGAAGCTCCTCCCGCCGGGGGAGGGGACTCTGCTACGTATGTTTTTTATCGTTCTCGGGGATGGCCTCGGTCACACTCTCGCAGATGATCTTCTTGCTCCCCTGCATGTCCGAGTATTTGAACCCGCCGCCAAGCGTGGTCGGCGAGCAGACGTTATCGGGTGAATTGGCGTTGACCAGGCAGATCGCGCAGGTCACGGTCGGGTTGTCGGTGAGTTTCTCCACCTCTTCAACCAGACCTTTACTGTGCAGGTAGCAGATATGGTGCTCATGATCCCCCGCACAGACACATGTCGCTTTAGGTTCCATCGTTTCCCCCTCGGGTATCACCGGTTGCGGCCGGCTGTCAGCACCGGCACATCGAACATGCTATCTTTTTTTCTTTTCTCTGTCATCCGGCAGCGTTCCTGACTGCGGATCACTTCTGCATCGGTTTTTTCTTCTGCTTGAGCGCGTCCTTCAGTCGCTGCTGAGCCTGGGCGATCAGCATCTGGTGCGTCCCCTCGCCGCTTTCTCCCTCCGTGGGCTGGCGCTGCACATAGCTGCCGTCGGACTGCATGTCCCAGGCGGAACGGTGGTCCGCATCGTGGCAGTCAAGGACGGTGCGCAGCTCGGTGGTCAGCTCAGGCGCCGTGACCGGGCAGAGGACTTCCACCCGCGCCTCGAGGTTGCGCTTCATGGCATCGGCGGAAGAGATGAAGTACTCCTCCGCGCCTCCGTTTCTGAAGTAGTAGATCCGGGAATGTTCGAGGAAGCGCCCGACGATGCTGGCCACGCGGATGTTGTCCGACAACCCCGGGATGCCGGGGCGCAGCCGGCAGGTGTCCCGCACGTACAGGTCGACCTTCACCCCCGCCATCGAGGCACGGTAAAGCGCCTTGACGATGTCGCCGTCCTCCAGCGCGTTCATCTTGAACCTGATCAGCCCGCCGCCGGTTTGCCGGTGCAGCTCCACCTCCCGCTCGATGCGCGTGAGGAGAGCCTTCTTCAGGAGCTTGGGCGCCGGCATGACCGCACGGTAGTTGCGCTTCGCCGTGAACCCGGTCGTGAGGTAGTTGAAGAGCTCGGTGACGTCCTGGGCGATGACATCGTCGCAGGTGATGATGCCCATGTCGCTGTAGATGCGGGCGGTCTCGGTATGGTAGTTCCCCGTGCCGATGTGGACGTAGCGCCTGAGTCCCTGGAAGTCCTGGCGCACCACCAGGATCACCTTGCAGTGGGTCTTGAGGCCGACCACGCCGTAGGTGACATGGATCCCCGCCTCTTCCATCACCTCGGCCAGGTGGATGTTGGTTGCCTCGTCGAAGCGCGCCTTCAGTTCCACGACCACCGCCACCTGCTTGCCGTTCTGCGCCGCCTGCACCAGCGCGTCGATGATGCGCCCCTGGATCGAGGTGCGGTACAGGGTCATCTTGATGGCGCGCACCTTGGGATCGTTGGCCGCCTCACGTAGGAAACGCTCCACCGAGGTGGAGAAGGAGACGTACGGGTGCTGCAAAAGGATCGCTCCCAGATCGCGGATGGTATGAAAGATGTTCCTCTCCGCGGGGAGCTGCGGGTGGTCGATCGGGTGGTGCGGAGGGTCGTGCAGCCGCGGGTAATCGAGCTTTGAGATCTCGAAGAGGTCGCGCAGGGCGAGCATCCCCGATACCTCCAGGACGTCGTTCTCCTCGTCCAGCTCCAGCTCTGCCGCCAGGCGGCCGCGGTGCAGCGGCTCCATCCCCTCCCCCACCTCGAGGCGGACGATGGGAGCGAACTTGCGCTCCTTCAGCTCCGACTCGATCATCGACATCAGGTCGTCCGCCTCTTCCTCGTCCTTCTCGGTGTTGGCGTTGCGGGTGACCCGGAAGATCTCGCAGGAAACGATCAGCATGCCGGGAAAGAGCATGTCCAGGTTGTTCATCATCACCTGCTCGATCGGGATGAAGTGGTCTCCCTTCCCCACCCGGATGAACCGTGGCGTCCCCAGCCCGATCGGCACCTTGACCCGTGCCAGGGTGTGCTCTCGCGACTTCGGGTAGCGCAGCGTCACCAGGAGGTTGAGCGAAAGGTTGGAGATGAACGGGAAAGGATGGGCAGGATCTATGGATTGAGGCGTCAACAGCGGGTAGATGTTGGTGTAGTAGTGCTCGCGCAGTTGCTTCTTCTCTTTGGGGGTCAGGGTGTCGTAGCTCTCGATGACGATCCCCTTGGCCTCCAGGAGTTCCCTCACCTGGCGGAAGGCTTCCCTCTTGGCGGCCTCGATCTCGCGGACCGAGGCATTGCACTCGACTACCTGCTGGCGCGGCGTCCGGCCGTCCAGGGTCAGCTCGTGCAGCCCCGCGCCGATCTGCTGCTTCAAACCGCCGATCCTCTTCATGGCGAATTCGTCGAGGTTGGAGCTGACGATGGCGATGAACTTGAGCCGCTCCAGCAGCGGGGTGCGCTCGTCCACCGCCTCGTGCAGCACCCGGCGGTTGAACTCGAGCCAGGTGAGCTCACGGTTCAGGTACCAGCGGCTCTCGCCCAGGTCGAATTCGGACTGCTCGGCGACGGCCGGGCTCTTCGGTTTGGGCGGCTGTTTGGCACCCGGCTTCGTTGCCTTGGCGGCCTTGGGCTTGACCCCTCCGGGCTTGCTCGCCTTGGCAGCTTTCGTCGCTTTGGCGGCCTTGGCATCCTTGGCCGGTTTGGTTTCTTTGGCAATCTTGCTGCTTTTGATCGCCTTGGGGACTTTCCCCTTGGAGACCTTATCGCTCTTTGACTTTCCTGCCTTGCCCCCTTTTTCCTGCTTCAGCGCCTTCTGCTTCGCCCCTTTGGGCCGCTGCGGGTCGCCGGCGGCAGTGGGACTCGGGGCGGCAAGCACAGTCACATTACCTTCGATGAAATGAAGATTACTCTCTAAAGGATGGTCCGAGGCCTCAGCCGCCTGGCCCGGATTCATTTGCGGGATCTCAAGCACATTCTGCAGGACGGGCACTTGCTCATTCACCAGGTGAAAGGCATCCTCTTCTTGCTCGGTTTTCAGGGGTACGACAAGTTTGGTCTCCATGACCTTGGTCTCCAGAGCTGTAGAATAATAATATTCTTACATTATTATCCGACGAAGGCAACCGTCGCCCGCTTTTGAGTATGGCTGACAGAGAAAGGCCCCCGCCGGTCCTGTTGCGCTTGCCGGTACGGGGGCCTTTCCTGTTGCCGATGCTGCCTATTGTCATTCCACGCGCGGGATTTTTCTCGCGCGCGCCGCCCTCTTTCTCAATATCTTCATAACCTCAGTCGAGCTCAGCTCCGTTTCCTTCTGTTTGCGCCGCTCCACGATGACCACAACCGGTGCGTCCTCTTCCTTGCCATCCCTTTCGCCCATGATCCACCTCCAGCTGCGGCGGCTTCGCGCCCCAGCATCCGGTTAATGACGAACATTTTATCTTCATTGCCTCACCTTGCCAGCGTCCCCTGGCCGATTTGCTTATCGCAGGCCTGCCTCTATAATCCTTAGGGTCGAGCCAACGCCCCCTCCTCAAGGAAGCCGATGAAGATACTCCTTTTGGCAATGCCGGACGCCGCCAACAACTTCCATCGCATCATCAAGGTTCCCAACCTGGGCCTCTGCTCGATTGCGGCCCACCTCAAGCTGCACGAGGTGAAGGTCGTGGACCTGGTGCTGGTGCATCGGAACATCCAGACCTGGCTGCAGCGCTTCCTGCACGAGTTCAGGCCTGACGTGGTCGGCATCAGCAGCATGAGCTTCCAGTACGAAAGCGCCCTCAGGGTGATGTCGATCTGCCGTGCCCGTCTTCCCCAGGCCAAGCTGGTGCTGGGCGGCTACCACGCCACGCTCTCCTACCGGGAGCTGACCTGCGGCACGCCTCCCTTCGATTTCCTGGTGCGCGGCGAAGGGGAGCAATCCTTCCCGGCTCTTTTGGAGGCGCTGGACGGGCAGCGCTCCTTCTTCGACGTCCCGGGACTATCCTGGGCGCGCTATGGCAGTTTCATCCACAACCCGACCGCTCCCCTGCTGGACCTGGACCGGTTGCCGCTGCCCAATCGCAGCGCCAGGGTCCTGGACGGCTTCACCTATTTCGATCGCAAGCTCGACTGCGCCGAAACCTCGCGCGGCTGCACCATGACCTGCACCTTCTGCTCGATCACCGGAATGTACGGCACCAGCTTCCGCTGCCACCGAGTCGAGCGGGTGATCGAGGACCTGAAGGAGCTGCAACAAAGGGGAACCCGGACCGTGCTGCTGGTGGACGACAACATCACCCTGGACAGCCGCCGGTTCACCGGTCTTGCCCGCGCCATAGTCGAGCACGGGCTGAACGGCATGGAGTACCTGGTCCAGGCCTCGGTGGCCGGGATGGTGGCCGATCCCGAACTGATACCGGCCTTGGCCCGCGCCAACTTCGCCATGGTCTTCCTGGGCATCGAATCGGTGCTCCCGCAAAACCTGGCTTTCTTTCAGAAGGGGGATATCCGGGAGAAAACGGAGCGGGCGGTGCGCCTGCTGCGGGAGCATGGCATCGGCGTGATGGGGGGATTCATCATCGGCAACCCGGACGACGGTCCGGAGGAGATCCGGGAGGTCTTCCGCGCCTCGCGCAGGCTGGCGATCGACCTTCCCTACGTACAATGCGTGACGCCATATCCCGGAACGAGGATCAGGGAGGAACTGTTGGAGGCGGGCCTCGTGACCAATCCCGACCGGCTGAGCAGGTACACCGGGTTCATGTGCAACGTGAAGACGAAGCGGCTCAGCACGGGGCAGTTGAACCGGATCATGAACTGGGAGAACCTGAAGGCCTTTTGCAGCCCCTCCATGTTCATCGGCAACTACTTTGTCAGAAAGCGCGAGAAGGGCGGGCTGAAGGTGCTCTTGAACAACCTGGACCTCATCAGGGGATTTTTCACCGGCGACCAGTTCCGCTCCCGGCACAGGTTTTAACTTCCGTTCTACGTTCTGTGTTCTACGTTCTACGTTAATCCCCCCCAGCCCCTTCCTTCAGATTTTCCTCAACAGGCACGCATGTGCCGAAAGCCCCGCACCGTAGGCCAGCATCACGCACCACTCGCCGGAAGGCATCCCCTCCCGCAGCATCTCGTCCAGAACGAACCACACCGTCGGCGAAGACATGTTGCCGTACCGGGAGAGCACCTTCCTGGTCGCCCGGAGCCGGTCTTCCGGGATCCCCACCTCGTCCCGCACCGCATTGATCACCTTCTCTCCGCCGGTGTGCAGCGCCCACCCGATATCGTTTCTGTTAAGGGCGGAGCCGGCGAGCAGATCGTCCACCACCTCGGCCGCGGCCTTGCCGACCAGCCTCGGGAGGTCGGTCGACAACTGGTTGTGCAGCTGCCCCCCCTTGTGCACGAACCGTATCGCCTCCCGCTGTTCCGGCACGTAGCGCCCTGCCGAACCGTGCAGTTCGAACCCCTCCGGCCTTTCCCACAGCACCGCGGCTGCGGCACCGTCTCCGAAGAGCGCGTTGGAAAGGATCAGGCTCAGGTCGTTGCCCATCTGGAACGCGGCACTGCAGATTTCGACCGCGACGCTCACCACCACCCCGCCCGTCATCCTCAGCATCGACTCGGCCACCTGGAGATTGGGAATGGCACCGCCGCAGCCACTGCCGACGAGATCGTACAGCCTGGTACGGGGGTCCAGTCCCAAACGCTGCGCCAGGTAGGTCGAGATGCCCGGGCAGATGTACCCGGTGCAGGTATTGACGACCAGGCCTTTCACCTCTTGAACGGACAATCCCACCTTTTCCAGCGCCCGGGTCACCGCCTGTGCTGCCAGGTTCACCGACTCTTCCGTGAAGCGGGCCACCCTCTGGTCCTGGGTTTCGTCGAAGATGCGCACGGGATCGTCCACGGCGAAATGCCGCTTCTCTATGCTCGGGTGCTCGAAGGTCGCCCGGATCAGCCCCATGCTTCTCGGCGTGAGCGTTTCCTTGAAATGCTCACGAACCAGGTCGGCAGCAAACCTCTGGGAGGCGCTGAAGCGCGGCACGGCCGATGCTATCGAGGCGACGTAGGTTCTTCCTGATGGGGGCTGCCCCCCGGTGAGTGCGTCGGTCATTCTCCCCTCCTGCCAGCAATACCCCAGAGTGAACCGGAGTACATGTCATGGAAAGCTTCATGGTAAAGCTGCAACAGCTCCTGCCGGTACCTTTCATCCACCCGTACCGCCTCTCGTGTCCAGCGTTCACAGTAGCCGCACCGGGAGCAATCGCTGCTCCGGCAGTCGATCCCCCTCATCCCCTCCAGGAAGCCGTCCAGAAGCCGGTTGTCGATATGAACCGGGTCCCAGTCAAGCCCGGCCACCAGGCCGCGCTTCTCGGCCAGCCGTTTCAAGCGGAGCAGGCCGGACTGCCTGACCGCCAGCGGCCTGAAGAAGAACCTGGCGAACCTTCTGAGATCCAACAGGCTCCCCCCCTTCGCCGAGCCCGTCTTGTAGCCGTAGGGCTGGATCAGGTCCAGCAGGTTGCCATCGAAACGCCCCTCGGCATAGGCCCGCACCCGGCGGGCCAGCACCTCGGTCGGCGCACCGCGCTCCAGTATCTTGAAGGAGTGGAACCCGAGGTCGGTATAGGCTTTGATGTCCTCGGGTCTTATGAACTCCGAGCGCAGGTAGTGCGACGGGTCGGCCAGCTTGAGCGCGGAGCATTTGAGAGCGCAGTAGTCGATCATGAAACCGCGGCTCGCGTGTCCCTTCTGCGAGGCGTGCGAGAGGTTCACCATATGCTGCCCCGAGATGGGACAGAAGATGAGGCAGTTGGAGTTGGCGATCAACTGCAGTTCCAGCCCGACCGCCTGCCGGATCGAGCGCAGCATGGCGAAGTCGCGGTTGACCGCGATCGACTCCAGGGTGATGCAGTCCGCCCCGAGATCCTCCCAGAACCTCGCCTTCGCCACGCAGTCCACCCGGGCGTACACGCCCACCCGTACCTTGAGCCGCGGGTGACGCTTCTTGATGATGGGGAGCAGGAATGGGAGAGAAACCGTCACCGAGGTTACGCCGCACTCCTCCACAAACTCGAGCAGACGCTCCAACTCGGCCTGCCCCTTCCGGATGAACTCGCGGTTGTCCATGCAGGCGGGGTTCACCAGGTAGTTGAATCCGATGCCGCGCCGGGCGGCGTCCTGCACATGCGCCCTGAACTGCGTCTTGCCCAGGGGCGCCAACATGAATGACGCCCTGCCTCCCCCAACGCTGTCGCAAGGGAGCTTCCCGAACAGCTCGACAACCGGGTATCCCTCCAGGGCCGGCAGAAGATCGGGCTCGAAATTGGTAGCGACGGAAAACTTCATGCGATCTCCCCGGAAACGACCAGCAGCCAGAAGGGCTCCCGGCGAATCGTGATGGAGGTGGCTCCGGCTTGCAGCGCCGATTTGCGGAGCTCATCCGCGGTGAACGCTTTCAGGACCGAGAGAGGGCCGTCGTAGCGGGTCATGCGGTTGCGGGTGAAGATCCTGGTGAGCAGGTAGATGAGGACGTAGGCGATCCAGCTCCTGCGCAGATCCATGACGATGAAGCCTCGCCGCGCCACCCGAAGCATCTCCTGCAGCGCCGCTACCACTTCCGGCTCCTTCATGTGATGCAGGGTCTTGCTGCAGAGCACCAGGTCGAAGCTCTGGTCCCGAAAAGGAAGCTGCAGCGCGTCGGCCACCAGCAGCTTGATCTCCGGGTAGCCCGTGGCGTGTCGGCGCGCGATGTCTATGGTCCGGCTGTTGAGATCGACGCCGGTGACCTGGATGTCGATCCCTTTCTTTCTGGCCCACTCCACGATGGCAACCGGCAGGTCGGCCGAACCGGTAGCGACATCGAGCACGGAGAGGTGCCGCTGCCCCTGCACCTTCGCTGAAAGATGCTTCAGAAGCGCCCGGGTGTCGCCCAGATAGCGGTTCACGATCCTTATGTCGGAGAGGCTTCCCTCCAGTTCCTCAAGGGTGCAGACCTCCGGGGGAAGGTCGAGAAACTCGAGGCTGGTCCTCTTGCGGGGGATAAATGGCATAGGGCTCGCGGGCTGCACATGGTTTATTTGGGCCACCTGGGGCTGGTCAACTCGATGCGCCAAACGGGACCGCCCGTGGCGAGCGGACCTTCGAATTTCACGAAGGCCGGGACCTCGTCCATGACGGTCCAGATGTGGCTGTCCGGAGGGCTCTTGCCCAGGAGCGCGGCAGGGAGCCTCAGCAGGCCGAGGTGCGGCTTGAGGACATAGTGGACGGCGGTCTTCTCGACGTCGCCGATCTGGATCTTGGTGCTGCCCGCCGGCGCCATCTCCAGCTCTACCACCCTGGGGGTCGGGGTGAAAGCGATCATGTGGATCGTTTCCCTGCTCCCCCTGGTGAGATTCTTCATCACGGTGGGAAGCATGCCGTTATAGACGTCGGGGGGGAGCTCCAACTCGCCCTCGAGCAGCTTCTCGTGCCCGTCTTTCCCCTTCACCTTGACCCGATATTTGCCGGTGGCGCGTTCCAGGGTGACATCGAGGTCGTTCTCGAACGCCTTCCCCTTCTGGATCAGCCGGTAGCTCTTCAACAGGAATTTGTGCTGCTGCGAGAAGACCACCGTCTCATCGTGCAGTGAGCCGTCCCTGAAATAGAGGACGACGCGGGTCTTCATCTCACCTTCGTTGGGGATCTGCAGAAAATCACCGGCCGCTAGCCGCTGGCCGGCAGAATCGTTCAACTCCAGGAAGCCCCGCGCCATCCCCTCGGTGAAATGGACCGCGACGGGTGCCCCGTACGCTGGACCGCAGGAGAGGACCAGCAGCAACATGGACAGCAGGCAGCAAAGAAACGACGACAAGGATGACTCGTCGCGAACGGGTCGCATATACTCCCCCCTTGGCAGGTGCTGACCGGTCTCGGCACTATGGTGCCCCCTCCGGATACGGATCGTTTTTGCGGAAGATCGGGCTGCCGCCCCGCAGTAAAACATCCCGGATTCGTAACATACTATTGCCGCCGCGCCGGGACGCCCCCCTGCCGCCGCCATCCACCGAGCGCCCCTTTGGCATATCCTGCATAACGCCAGAAAGGGGTCGGCAGCCCGATCGCGGTACCGATGCGGCGCAGGGCGCCCAGTACGGGGGCCTGGGTGTCGGTGAGGTGGATGCAGCGGCCATGACGCACCCCGCGGTCCAGCAGCGCCCGGGCACGTTCCGGGGTGAGCTTCGGGGAGAAATAGAAGGACGGCATCAATAGGTCGTCATCCACCTGGACCGCTCCCTCCCCCAAGGCAAGCCGGTGCAGCCCCGTCCCCGGGTAGATACGTATCCCGGTGGTGATGAAAGCGCCATCCTTCTTGCCGACATGGCGGTTCAGGAAAGCCACCGTCTGCCCCAGGGTCTCCTCGTCTTCCTGGGGGCCGCCGATGAGAAAGCACCAGAGTACCCGCAGGCGCGAGCGGCCCAACAGTTCCGCGGCGCGGTTGACGTCGTCCTCGTCGAATCCCTTCTGCAAGGCGGCAAGGGTTGCTCCCGCCGCGCTTTCGGGTGTGATCACCAGCGACCTCATGCCGGCCCGCTCCATCAGCCGCAGTTGCGCCTCCGTCAGTCCTTTGGGCGAGAGGGAGGACGCGCAGAAGCGGGCTTTCACCCCGCGCCGCAGCACCTCTTCCAGCAGCAGTTCCAGGTACCCCTCCGGCTCGTTGAAGATGCTGTCCACGAACTCGAACTCCCTGGTCGGGGTTTGCCGCATCGCCTCGACGATCTCGTCGACCACCGCACGCGGATCCCGCACCCGCCATGATTCCCCTTCTATCTGGCGGTAGGTGCAGTAAAGGCAGCGCTGGGCACAGCCCCGCTTGCCCTGGACCGGGAGTACCGGCTCCCGTGCCAGGTACATCCGGGCATCGACCCATCCGTGCAGCCGCGGCATCACGAAATCATCGCGGCACCCCTGGGCTGGCACGCATCGCTCCTGTGGCGCCCCCCTCCTGCAGACCACCCCGGGCACCCGCGCGACTGCGTCTGCGTCGCGCGCGCTGAAGAACTCCACCGCCGCCCGTTCTCCCTCTCCCACTACGGCGTAATCGAGTTCCAGGTACTTTAGGACCGGATGCGGCAGGATGCTCACCCCGGCGCCGCCGATGAGGACCCGGGCCTCGGACCGCGCCTTCATCACGCGCACCAGCTCCCGCACCTCCGGGAGGTACGACTTTGGTGTCAGGAGGTTGCAGTTGTCCAGATTCCTGACAGAAAGGGCAATCCCGTCCGGTGCAAACTCGGTGAGGGCAGCCTCGACAGCCACAATGGGGTTCCGCTCGAAGCAAAGATCCAGGAACCGGACCTGAAAGCCCGCCAAACGCAGCGCTTCGGCCACCCAGGCGGCCCCGAGCGGCGCCACCGGCTGAGGTGCAGTTTCCCTGTTCGTGCTGATCATGAGTATGCGTGACGGCACTTGGCGAAGTCTCCGGCACTGTACGTTGTGCCCCCGTTTGCAGCCATAAAAAGGTATTGAATGCCATAAGACCCCGTAGTAAAATGATTCTTATGGAGGGAAGGAAGAAGCAAGACCCTTGACAACTAAATCGAACACAACTCCAGGTGCATGAAGCGGCATCGGGGGTTGGTAACTGACGTCCGGTAGGCCAGGCCGAAAGGCTCTAAATCTCCTCCGTTAGGGAATAAAAAAACCTGAAAGGATGGCATCCTGTAGCAACTTCCTGGCAGTACAAAACCATCCTTACGGACAGAGCAGGTTCTACTTGAACGTCAGTTATTTT
Organism: Geomonas diazotrophica; assembly: GCF_018919385.1. Lineage (GTDB taxonomy): Bacteria > Desulfobacterota > Desulfuromonadia > Geobacterales > Geobacteraceae > Geomonas > Geomonas diazotrophica. The sequence continues at coordinate 10,666 of NZ_JAHLMF010000012.1, read as the reverse complement.
TCCGGGAAAAGCTCGACGACGAAGGTCATCGGGCTTTTTTTATGCAACCCACTTTGCCCTACCTTCCCCCCTTGCTCTTTCCTCCTGCTCTTTTGATCCCGACGTCAAACCTCCGCACTCCCCGCAGATCCAGAAACAGTAAAACCTTCTCACAATAGATCTCAATAGTAGCAGACTTCATAAATTTCGCTGCCGCATGTCACGCTCCCTGGCGCTTTCTGTTAAACTACCCGACATGGACTTGGCAAACCTTCCCCTGAACCAGTGCCACCTCTCGGAGCGTGAGATCCTGGCATACCGCTGTTACGGCAGCGGACCACTCCCCGTCGTCTTGGTGCACGGCCTGGCGGCCAGGTCGGAGACCTGGACCGACCAGGTGCCTTTATTTCCCGCCGATCGCTACACCCTCTACCTCCTGGATCTCCTGGGCTCCGGCGCATCGTCCAAGCCCAGCCAGGCCGACTACTCGATTCGCGGACACAGCCTCCGCCTCCTTGGCTTCCTCGATCAGCTGGGACTGGAGCGGGTAACCCTGGTAGGCCACTCCCTCGGCGGGGCGGTGGTGTTGCTGACCGCGGTCGAGGCGATGCTGCGGCATGCAGACCGGCTCCTTGCCGCCATGGTCATCATGGCCGGGCCAGGATATATCCAGCGGCTGCCGCTGATGGCCGAGATTTTCGAGAACCGGCTGGCCGCGGCGTTGTTCGTCGCCCTTTACGCACCGGACCTTTGGATCAAGGTCGGGTTGAAGATGGCCTACCACGACCATAAGCTGGTCGACCGGGAGCACATCGCCAGGTATGCGCCCTGCTACCGCAGCAGGGAAGCGAAGCGCGCCTTGGTGGAAACCTGTCGCAGCCTCGTCCCACTGGACCAGGAACAGATCGCCGCGCGCTACCGGGACCTGAGCCTGCCGGTACTGCTTCTTTGGGGAAGTCACGACCGGATCGTACCGCTGTCCCAGGGAACCCGGCTGGAAGCCGCTATTGCCGGAGCCGAACTCCGGGTGATACAGGAATGCGGCCACAATCCCCAGGAGGAAAAGCCGGCTGAAACTTTTGGAATCATCGACAGTTTCATCACACGGAGCATCGTTCAGGACTGATTGAGCGCAAAGAGGACATTGATCTTAGGCAGGTTAGGTGATATCTTTTGTTGGTTCCTGTGGCTATTTCATTCATTAAGGAGATAAAACTATGACAGCACGCTTGATCGCAAGAATTATCGTTGGCATGACGGCCGTTGCCCTGTTAGCAACAGGTTGCGCCACCAATCCAGATGGAAGCTACGAATTCAAGAGAACCGGGCTGGGTGCTTTAGGCGGCGCGGTACTGGGGGCGGGTGCCGGCGCACTCATTGGCGGCAAATCACACCGCGGCCGCAACGCGGCAATCGGCGGCCTGACCGGCGCAGTAGTGGGCGGCGGTATCGGGAACTACATGGACCGTCAGGCGGCCGCGCTCAAGAAGGAGATGCCTCAGGCCGAGGTGGTACGTGACGGCGACAAGGTCTACGTGGCGCTTCCTTCCGGCATCCTGTTCGATGTAGGGAAAGACACCTTGAAGCCTGAGGCGAAGGACGCCCTCAGCAAGGCAGTGCCGACCCTGAGAGACTCCCAGACCACCATCATCATCGAGGGGCACACCGATTCCACCGGCTCCGATGCGGTGAACCAGCCCCTCAGCGAGCGGCGCGCCGGCCGGGTGCGCGACTTCCTCGTCTCGCAGGGGGTCCCGGGATCCAAGATAGCAGCAGTCGGCTACGGCTCCTCCCGCCCCGCGGTCCCCAACGACTCGGATGCCAACCGAGCCCTGAACCGTCGCGTGCAGATCGAGCTCTCCCCGAACGAGAAGCTGAAAGCCGAGGGCAGCGGCAACAACTGATCCAACCCAAAACGGGGCGCCTGCAAAGGCGCCCCGTTTTTCTTTCGGCACTACCGACTTTCTCTCACCCAACAGTTACTTCACGAACGTCCCCTTCTGGTACTCCTCGAAAGCCACCTGCAGCTCCTCCTGGGTGTTCATCACGATGGGGCCGTACCACGCCACCGGTTCCCCGATCGGCTTTCCCGATATCAGGAGAAAACGCACCGGTTTCCCCTGGGTGGTCACTGAGACCGCATCCCCATCTTCAAACAGGATCAGGTTCTCCGGTCCGCACTCGCAACGACGCTCCAGGTCGAAGTAGTTCGTCCCCACAGCCTCGTGTTCGTAGGCGTTACGTTCATGGTCGAAGTACCCTTCACCGTCGATGACATAGGCGAGGACGGTGTACCCCCGCTTGATGGCGTGGGTGAAGGTCGATTCTTCCGGCATGGTAACATCGAGGTACTCGGGATCGGCGACCACGTCCCGCACCGGGCCCTGGACTCCTCCAGCAGTACCGGCGATCACCTTGACCTTGATCCCGTTCATGGTCACCTCCGGGATCTCTTCGGCGACGATGCCCCGGTAGCGAGGCGGCATCATCTTGTGCGAGGCCGGGAGGTTGGCCCAGAGCTGGAATCCCCACATGAGTCCCTCGTCGTCACCCAGCGGCATCTCCTGGTGAATGATGCCGCTGCCGGCGGTCATCCACTGCAGGTCGCCCGGGCCGATCACCCCCTTGTTGCCCATGCTGTCACCGTGCTCCACCCTGCCATGCAGCACGTAGGTGATGGTCTCTATGCCCCGGTGAGGATGCCAGGGAAATCCCTTCAGGTAATGGGGCGGGTAGTTGGAGTGAAAGTCATCCATGAGCAGGAAGGGGTCGAACAGGGGAACCTCATGATTGCCAAAGGCCCGTTTCAGGTGCACCCCGGCCCCCTCGATGGTGGGCTTGCTTTTCCAGACCTTCCTTATCTTACGCAGAGTATCCATATCCGCTCCTTTCCCCTTTTCCTTTTCGGATTGGTCACGCCGGCCAGCCTCATCGAGCCGCCAGCACTTTCAGCAGGGCCTCCGCGGCAGGCGCCGAGGATGCGGGGTTCTGCCCCGTCACCAGCTTGCCATCCACCTCGATGTAAGGTGCCCAGTTATCCCCGTGCCGGAACTGCGCCCCCCGCTCCTTCAGCCGGTCCTCGAGCAGGAAAGGGACCACGTCGGTGAGCCCGACGGCTTCCTCCTCGGCGTTGGTAAAACCGGTGACCCGCTTGCCTCGGACCAGGAAATCGCCATCCTTTCCCATCACGTCTCCCAGCGTCGCCGGTGCATGGCAAACCGCGCCTATCGGTTTGTCAGCCTTGGCGAAGGCCGCGATGAGTGCTATGGAATCCGGATCGACGGCAAGGTCCCACAGGGGGCCATGCCCTCCCGGGAAGAAGATCGCGTCGAAGTCGTTAACCGACACCTCACGCAGCCGCGTGGAATGGGCCAGGTCATCCTGGGCGGCCTGGTCCGATTTGAAACGGTTGGTAGCTTCGGTCTCGTTTTCCGGGAGGTTGCTTTTCGGGTCCACCGGCGGCATCCCCCCTCTGGGTGACGCTATGGTGACCTTTGCTCCGGCGTCCCGAAAGACGTAATAAGGTGCGGCTAGTTCTTCCAACCAGAAACCTGTCTTCTCACCAGTGTCCCCCAGTTTGTCATGGGAAGTTACCACCATCAGAATTTTCATGGCTGACTCCTTTCACCCAGTACCTGACTAAGCAGATTGATTGTTATGCCCTTACTCGCACCTGTATGTGTGTACAACATTCAGAGAGAATAGCAACCAGGGCAGGAGCGCGGTGGCCGCAGCGGTGCTGTTCCCCGATGGAACCGCAGCGTTCAGACCGGGTGAGGTTGACAGTTTCGATAACCGTGCTTACGTTTTATTAAAACCACACCAGGAGTCTCATCATGAGCGAAAAGGATGTTGAAATAGTCGAAGCTGAAGTGAACGGCAAAGAGCAGGGGGGCGGGCTGGTGCTGGCGTCGGAAGTCCTGCCACTGGGGCTTCCGATCATACCGCTACGGCCGCGCCCCGCCTTTCCCAACATGCTGGTCCCGATGGTACTGAACGACCCGCACCAGGTACAGGCTATCAAGCGGGCGCTGGAAACGCCGGGCCAGGCGATAGGCCTGGTGCTGGTCAAGGATCCCGATAGACCGGATGGTGCCGACAACCTGCACAACGTTGGGGTCGCCGGCAAGATCGTCAAGATGATGCACATCGACGACCAGAACGCCCAGTTCCTGCTCAACACGCTGGAGCGTTTCACCATAGCCGAACTGCACGAAAACGACGGGGCCCTATTCGCTACCGTGAATTACCAGTACGGCACCGAGCTTTCCGTCAACCCCGAGCTGAAAGCCTACTCGATGGCAGTTGTCAGTACCTTGAAGGAGCTGGTCCAGATCAACCCGCTTTACTCCGAGGAGATCAAGCTGTTCCTGGGGCGGTCAAGCATCGACGACCCCGGAAAGCTCGCCGATTTTGCGGCCAGCCTGACCTCTTCCGACGGGCAGGACCTGCAGCGGGTCCTGGAGCTCTTCGACGTGCGCAAGAGGATCGATCTGGTCCTGACACTGCTCAAGAAAGAGCTGGAAGTGTCCAGGTTGCAGACCAAGATCACGAAGCAGATCGAGGAAAAGATCAGCCAGCAGCAGCGTGAATTCTTTCTGCGCGAACAGCTGAAGGCGATCAAGAAGGAATTGGGGCTGGAAAAGGAGGGAAAGACAGCCGAAGCAGAAAAATTCGAGGAGCGCCTCAAGCATCTAAAACTGAACGACGAGGCGCAGCGGGCGGTCACCGAAGAACTGGAGAAATTCAAGCTGCTGGAACCCGCCTCGGCCGAATACCACGTTACGCGCAACTACCTCGACTGGCTCACCATCCTCCCCTGGGGCAGGTACAGCAAGGATTCCTACAACCTCGACAAGGCAAGGAGAATCCTCGACCGGGACCACCACGGGTTGAACGACGTTAAAGACAGGATCACCGAGTTCATCGCAGTGGGCAAGATGAAAGGGGACATCTCAGGTTCGATACTTTGCCTGGTGGGTCCTCCCGGAGTTGGCAAGACCTCTATCGGCAAGAGCATCGCCGACGCCCTCGGGCGGTCCTTTTTCAGATTCTCGCTGGGCGGCATGCGGGATGAGGCCGAGATCAAGGGGCACCGCCGCACCTACATAGGCGCCATGCCCGGCAAGTTCGTCCAGGCCATGAAAAGCGCCGGGACAGCTAACCCGGTACTTATGCTGGACGAGATCGACAAGATCGGTGCTTCATTCCAAGGGGATCCCGCATCGGCGCTCCTGGAGGTGCTCGATCCTGAGCAGAACGGAACGTTCCGCGATCACTATCTCGACGTGCCCTTCGATCTCTCCAACGTCCTTTTCATTGCGACTGCCAACCAATTGGACACTATCCCCGCACCGTTGCTGGACCGGATGGAAATCATCCGGCTCTCAGGCTATGTGTTGGAAGAGAAGACGGAGATAGCCAGACGCTACCTGATCCCGAAAGCACTGAAGAACCACGGGCTGAAGCACGGCCAGGTTACGATCAGGAAGGATGCCCTCGCCGCCCTCATCGACGGCTGGGCACGAGAAGCCGGCGTACGCGCACTGGAGAACAGGATCAAGAAGCTGATGAGGATGGCTGCGAAGGAATTTGCAGGCGGAAGAACAGAGCCGATACTGATTGCCCGCAAGGATCTGGCCGGCTATCTGGGCCAGCCTGTCTTCACCACCGAGGAAATCTTCGAAGGAGTGCCGGGCGTGGTGACCGGCTTGGCCTGGACGAGCATGGGGGGCGCCACGCTTCCAATCGAAGCAACCGCCATGGCGAGCAAGGGGAAGGGATTCAGGCAGACCGGCCAGTTGGGCAACGTAATGGTAGAGAGCTCGGAAATAGCCTATTCCTATGTGATGGCACACCTGAAGGAGTATGGTGCACCGGAGGATTATTTCGACACGCACTTCGTGCACCTGCACGTACCCGCCGGTGCCACGCCGAAGGATGGCCCTTCCGCAGGCGTCACCATGGCAACGGCATTGATCTCGATGATAAAAGGAAGGCCGGTACGTACGAAACTGGGGATGACCGGCGAGTTGACCCTGACCGGGCGGGTACTGCCGATAGGTGGCGTGAAGGAGAAAACCATCGCGGCAAGGAGGGCCGGGCTTAAGGTGCTGATTTTCCCCGAAGCAAACCGAAAGGATTTTCTGGAGCTGCCGGATTATCTGAAGGAAGGACTGGAAGTGCACTTCGCCAAGGAATACAGGGAGGTCGCTAAAGTGGCCTTCGGCAAGTAGCTCTCCTACCGCACCCCTCTCCCGTACAGGTCTCCCCTCTCCCTCCGGGAGAGGGGTTGGGGGTGAGGGAAGGTGCCGGGGATGAGCTTGCGAGGGTAGAAGCCAGCCTCAGAACGCGAAAAAGCCCCGTCTGTTTTCAGACGGGGCTTTCTCTATTAAATTCCCTGCGGCGACCTACTCTCCCACATCGTTTCCAATGCAGTACCATCGGCCCTGAAAGGCTTAACTTCCGTGTTCGGGATGGGAACGGGTGTGACCCTCTCGGCATAGCCACAGAGAAACTCTTAGCTTTGGCTTACGCCATCGCAGTATGTTTCTCACAATCGCATTTCGTGTCTGTAGGATTTTTGGCAGTTTATGATCGGGGGGTGGAGAACCACCCCCCTCTCTAAGAATTTTTTATGGTCAAGCCTCACGGCCGATTAGTACCGGTAAGCTGAATGCATTACTGCACTTACACACCCGGCCTATCAACGTTGTGGTCTACAACGGGCCTTTAGGGGATTGCTCCCAGGGATACCTAATCTTGAAGGAGGCTTCCCGCTTAGATGCTTTCAGCGGTTATCCTTTCCGTACATAGCTACCCAGCGACTGCTCCTGGCGGAACAACTGGAACACCAGAGGTACGTTCAACCCGGTCCTCTCGTACTAAGGTCAACTCTTCTCAAGTATCCTACGCCCACAGAAGATAGGGACCAAACTGTCTCACGACGTTTTAAACCCAGCTCGCGTACCGCTTTAATTGGCGAACAGCCAAACCCTTGGGACCTACTTCAGCCCCAGGATGCGATGAGCCGACATCGAGGTGCCAAACCTCCCCGTCGATGTGAACTCTTGGGGGAGATCAGCCTGTTATCCCCGGCGTACCTTTTATCCGTTGAGCGACGGCCCTTCCATACAGAACCGCCGGATCACTAAGACCTACTTTCGTACCTGCTCGACTTGTTGGTCTCGCAGTCAAGCTCCCTTATGCCTTTACACTCTACGGCTGGTTTCCAATCAGCCTGAGGGAACCTTCGCGCGCCTCCGTTACTCTTTGGGAGGCGACCGCCCCAGTCAAACTACCCATCAGACAGTGTCCCCGACCCGGATGACGGGCCTGGGTTAGACATCCAAACAAACCAGGGTGGTATTTCAAGGTTGACTCCACCGAGACTAGCGTCCCAGCTTCAAAGTCTCCCACCTATCCTACACAAGCTTATTCGAATGTCACTGTCAAACTGTAGTAAAGGTGCACGGGGTCTTTCCGTCTTTCTGCGGGTACTCGGCATCTTCACCGAGAATTCAATTTCGCTGAGCCACTGGTTGAGACAGCGCGGAAATCGTTACGCCATTCGTGCAGGTCGGAACTTACCCGACAAGGAATTTCGCTACCTTAGGACCGTTATAGTTACGGCCGCCGTTTACCGGGGCTTCGGTTCAAAGCTTCACCTTGCGGCTAACAAATCCCCTTAACCTTCCGGCACCGGGCAGGCGTCAGACCCTATACGTCGTCTTGCGACTTTGCAGAGTCCTATGTTTTTAGTAAACAGTCGCTACCGCCATTTCTCTGCGACCCTCTTCAGCTGTGCGAGCGAATCGCCTTCACCAAAAAGGGCATACCTTCTCCCGAAGTTACGGTATCATTTTGCCGAGTTCCTTAACCAGTGTTCTCTCAAGCACCTTAGGACATTTATCCTCACCCACCTGAGTCGGTTTACGGTACGGTCACCTGCTGTCTGAAGCTTAGAGGCTTTTCTTGGAAGCATGGGATCGACGACTTTGCGGGGATACCCCCTCGTCATCAGTTCTCAGCGTTGAATGGAAGAAGGGATTTGCCTCCTCTTCCCGCCTACAACCTTAAACCTGGACAACCAGCGCCAGGATCGTCTACCCTTCTCCGTCCCCCCATCGCAACAACAGGTGGTACAGGAATATTAACCTGTTTCCCATCAACTACGCCTTTCGGCCTCGCCTTAGGGACCGACTANGACATTTATCCTCACCCACCTGAGTCGGTTTACGGTACGGTCACCTGCTGTCTGAAGCTTAGAGGCTTTTCTTGGAAGCATGGGATCGACGACTTTGCGGGGATACCCCCTCGTCATCAGTTCTCAGCGTTGAATGGAGAAAGGGATTTGCCTCCTTCTCCCGCCTACAACCTTAAACCTGGACAACCAGCGCCAGGATCGTCTACCCTTCTCCGTCCCCCCATCGCAACAACAGGTGGTACAGGAATATTAACCTGTTTCCCATCAACTACGCCTTTCGGCCTCGCCTTAGGGACCGACTAACCCTACGCAGATTACCTTTACGTAGGAAACCTTGGGTTTTCGGTGACAAGGTTTCTCACCTTGTTTTTCGCTACTCATGTCAGCATAATCTCTTGTGATACCTCCAGCCGTCCTCACGGTCGACCTTCGCAGGCTTACACAATGCTCCCCTACCACTTGATCCTTAAGGATCAAATCCGCAGCTTCGGTACTATGCTTAGCCCCGTTACATTTTCCGCGCAGACCCACTCGACCAGTGAGCTATTACGCTTTCTTTAAAGGGTGGCTGCTTCTAAGCCAACCTCCTGGTTGTCTGGGCATTTCCACATCGTTTTCCACTTAGCATAGATTTTGGGACCTTAGCTGGCGGTCTGGGCTCTTTCCCTTTTGACTACGGATCTTATCACCCGCAGTCTGACTCCCACAATAACAGTTAGCGGTATTCGGAGTTTGGTTAGGTTTGGTAACCTGGTGAGGCCCCTAGCCCATCCAGTGCTCTACCCCCGCTACTTACTTTGTGAGGCTATACCTAAATATATTTCGGGGAGAACCAGCTATCTCCGAGTTTGATTAGCCTTTCACTCCTATCCACACCTCATCCCCTGGCTTTTCAACGCCAGTGGGTTCGGGCCTCCACGAAGTGTTACCTTCCTTTCACCCTGGACATGGATAGATCACCCGGTTTCGGGTCTACCCCCAGCAACTAATTCGCCCTATTAAGACTCGCTTTCGCTGCGGCTCCGTTCTATGAACTTAACCTCGCTGCTGAGGGTAACTCGCTGACTCATTATGCAAAAGGCACGCGGTCACACTGGATTGCTCCATAGTGCTCCCACTGCTTGTAGGCATACGGTTTCAGGTTCTATTTCACCCTCCTCATTGGAGTACTTTTCACCTTTCCCTCACGGTACTGGTTCACTATCGGTCAGAGAGTAGTATTTAGCCTTGGGAGATGGTCCTCCCGGATTCCCACGAGGTTTCACGTGCCTCGAAGTACTCGGGGACACCCTAGGGTGAGTCATGGTTTCGGATACGGGGCTATCACCCACTATGGCCGGCCTTTCCAGACCGTTCTCCTACCAATCATCAATCCCACGTCGGGGCCCCACAACCCCGGTACCATCGAAATGGTGCCGGTTTGGGCTGTTCCGCTTTCGCTCGCCGCTACTGACGGAATCACTATTGTTTTCTTTTCCTGAGGGTACTTAGATGTTTCAGTTCCCCTCGTTCGCCACGCATGGCTATGTATTTACCATGCGTTACTGGAGCATTACCTCCAGTAGGTTTCCCCATTCGGAAATCTCCGGGTCAAAGCCTGTTTAGCGGCTCACCGAAGCTTATCGCAGCTTACCACGTCCTTCATCGCCTCTCTCTGCCTAGGCATCCACCGTACGCCCTTAGTAGCTTGACCATAAAAANCAATCCCACGTCGGGGCCCCACAACCCCGGTACCATCGAAATGGTGCCGGTTTGGGCTGTTCCGCTTTCGCTCGCCGCTACTGACGGAATCACTATTGTTTTCTTTTCCTGAGGGTACTTAGATGTTTCAGTTCCCCTCGTTCGCCACGTAGAGCTATGAATTTACTCTACGTTACTGGAGCATTACCTCCAGTAGGTTTCCCCATTCGGAAATCTCCGGGTCAAAGCCTGTTTAGCGGCTCACCGAAGCTTATCGCAGCTTACCACGTCCTTCATCGCCTCTCTCTGCCTAGGCATCCACCGTACGCCCTTAGTAGCTTGACCATAAAAAAACTGTAAATGATCTCACTGCCATGCATACTTCCCGAAACGACTTACGTCATTTCGGTTGCTACCTACATTCACTACTATGCAATTGTCAAAGAACGAATCAAGCTGCCCGCCTTCGCCGAGGCTTCGGTGGGCATTTTTCCGCTTGCGCGGGAAAAATGGTGGAGGTGAACGGGATCGAACCGATGACCCCCTGCGTGCAAGGCAGGTGCTCTCCCAGCTGAGCTACACCCCCATTTTAAATCGATGGTGATGGTGACTGACGGTCCCCCTCCGCCAAGGCTATGGGGGACAACTTTGCCGAAGGCAAAGTTGGTGGGCCTAGGTGGACTCGAACCACCGACCTCACGATTATCAGTCGTGTGCTCTAGCCAGCTGAGCTACAGGCCCGTACCAATCAGTGATGAATACTCAATCACTGAAAATCGTGCCTGGCAGTCATCGCTAACC
>NZ_JAHLMF010000011.1 GCF_018919385.1 Geomonas diazotrophica | reverse complement strand
CATACCCTGCGACAAAGTGCTCAGTTCCTGTTAGACTCTTTTTCGCCATGTTGGCCTCCCTCGTACGGTAACCTGAAGCGGCACACTTCAATGTTACCAGGATGGCCAGCATGGTATTTTTCGTGTCGGAGTTCGTTGTGTGACTGGGCCGACGTCACTGTCTTCTTGCCTTGGGCTTTTGCCTGATCTGGATATTTTTTAAACTTAGTTATCCGTTTGCCCTGCGATCCGGGAGCCCCTCAGTCCCCGGAGGCCGCCAGCGCCGGGAGGCGAACCGTCACCTTGGTCCCCTTGCCCGGCTCGGACTCGAAATCCAGGCTGCCGCCATGCTCTTTGACGATGGACGAAGAGATGTACAGGCCGAGCCCGGTACCCCCCTTGTTGATCCTCATCGTGAAAAAGGGCTCGGTAAGCCGCGAGAGCACCTCCTCGGACATGCCATCCCCCTCGTCCTCGACGCTCAGGTTCACCGTCTTCCGCTCGGCATCGTACCAGGTCGCCACCACGACGCCGCTGTTCTTGTCGGGTAACGACTGCAGCGCGTTCATGACCAGGTTGATCACCACCTGGTCGATCTGCTGCTGGCTTCCCTGCACCTCGGGGAGGTCTCGCTCGAGCTCCATCCGGTAGCGATCGGTGTGACGCTGGATATGGTGCCACAGGATGGCGCCGGCGTTTTCCAGCGACCGGTTCAAGTCGACACTCCCCTGCATGTCCAGCTCGGCGGGCTTGCTGAAGTTCTTCATGTCCCGCACGATCTTGTCGATCTGAAGCGACCCCTCCCGGATGCCGTCGTGCAGCTTGGGGACCATGTCCAGGACCTCGTCGTAGTGGAACCCACCGAGGTCGAACTCTCCCTCCGCCTCCCTGAGCGCCCGCAACCGGGCCAGGGAGTCCCGGGTGATCTGGGTCAGCACGGTGTTGTTGATGGAGATGCAGTGGTTGGGGTTGTTGATCTCGTGCGCGACGCTTGAAACCAGCATCCCCAGGGAGGTCATCTTGTTGGTCTGGATCAGCTTGGCCTGGGTGGCCCGGATCTCCTGCTCCAGGCGGAGCTTGTCGGATATGTCCCGGATGGAACAGAGCAGCAACTCCTCGTCCTTGAGCCTGATCCTCGTGCCCCGCAAGGAGATGACGATCTTCTCGCCCCCCGCTTTGTAGCTCACCGCCCGCTGCAGGAACCCCTGCGAGGCGTGGTGCTGGGCGAGCTCCTCCCTGATCTTCTGCAGGTCCGCCGCGGCGATGAGGGCGTCCATCCGCAGGGAGGGGAGCTCCTCGTGGCGCAGCCCGTAGAGCGAGAGCGCCGCGGGGTTGGCGTCGATTACCTGCAGCGTCTCCAGCTTCATGAGGATGACGGGATCGTCGTTTTGCACGAAGACCTGGTAGAAACGCTCCTCGCTCTCCTTGAGCTCGCTCTTGGCCTGGGCGAAGTCGGTGATGTCGCGCCCCTCGGCGATCAGGTAGATGACCGACCCCGCCTCGTCACGGATCGGGGAGAGGGAGAAGTCGACGTGGTGCACCTCTCCCGCCTGGTCCAGGTGGGTGGTTTCGAAACGGGTCGGGATGCCCCGGCAGCCGGTGGCGATCGACGCGCGCAGCCGTTCGCGCAGCTCCGGGTCGTGGCGCCACCAGGGGGTGTCCCAGTAGGGGACGCCGAGGACGGCCTCCTTCTCGGCTCCGACCAGGGCGAGTGCGGTGCGGTTCGCGTCGACCAGGGTGCCGTCGGGTGTGAGGAGCCCCTGGTAATGGAAGGCGTGGTCGGTGACCGAGCGCAAAAGCCTCTCGCTCTCCATGAGCTGCTGCTCCCGGTGCCGGATCTCGTCCCCCATGCTCTGCAGGTCGCCCGCCAGCTGCTCGACCTCGGCGATCTCTCCCTTGTGCCAAGGGGGAGAACTCTCGCCGCCGGCCACCCTGCGGGCGAAGCTGGCCAGCTCCTCCAGGCGGCGCGAGAGGCGGCGGGCCAGAAAGAGCGAGGCGAGGAGGGCCAGGAGGAGGGCGGCAAGCGCCCCGGCCGCCACGTTGCGGGTGGTGATGACCACGGAGCGGTAGGCGCTCTGCACCGGCTGGGCGACCAGCACGTACCAGCCGATATGGGTGGACTTCATCACGGTGCCGACCAGGGCCTGCCCCCGCAGCCTGAACTCGCCGCTCACCGGCCGGTCCGAGAGGAGTCCCCGGCGCACGAGCGGGATGTCACCCATGAAGGGGGGAGGGGACAGGGCGGGGCCACCCTGCTGGGCGATCAACTGGCCGTTGCGGTCGATCAGGATGATCGCCTGCCCGGCGCTCCCGACGATGTCCCCCATGGAACGAACCAGCTTCGCCAGGTCGACCTCTCCGATCAGGACCAGGTCAGCGCTCGGGACGCCGACCGCGATGGAGGTTCCCTTCCCGAATGCGGAAACGAACGTGTTGGACCAGACGGCGTCCCCGACGCGGCGGGTGTCGCGGAAGAGCTGTTCCTGGGCCAGGCTGGCCCTCTCCAGGGCCCGGTGGTCCTGCTGGGTGTGGCGGTGGTCCTTGCGGATCCCGACCGCCTCGATGTGTCCGTCGGGGAGGACCGTGTAGAGCAGGTTGAGCGACGCCGATGCCTCGACCTCGGCATCGAGGATCTCCTGCAGGTCCGCTTGGTAAGCGGGCCTGTGCAGGGGGAGGGCGGCCACCGCCTTGACGTCGGTGAGCGCCGCGGAGAGGTAGTTGTCCATGGCGACCCCGAACGCCCGTGCCAGTTCGCGCTGCCCCGTCGCCACGTCCTCGCTGATGTGGGGAAGCAGCAGGAAGACGTTCAAAAAGACGACCAGCAGGAAGGGGATCACGGCCAGAAGCGTCGACTGCAGCGACAGTATCCTGCGAAAACGGTGGGTGGGCACGGGGCTCCTCGCGCTGGGCTCCCCGCAAGGGGGGGCGCCATGGGAATCGGTGCGAAAAAAAACTCTTTTGCTTTTAACATTTTGACGATAAGCTGGCAAACACTCATTTGACTATTAGCATTAGTGGATTGTGGACGGACGCGGAGCGCACATGTCAGCACGGGGAAACAAGAGGGACGCAGCGGATCTGATCCTGCTGGTAGACGACGAGCCCCACATTCTGTTCGGGTCTTCGGTGATGCTGAGGCAGGCGGGGTTGGGACGGGTCAGGACGCTGGATGACATCCGCCAGCTGTTGCCCCTTTTGGCCGAGGAAGAGCCGGGGGTGATCGTCCTCGACCTGCAGATGCCGTACATCTCGGGCAAGGAGATGCTCGGGGAGCTCGGCTGCAGCTACCCGGGGGTCCCGGTGATCATCGTCACCGCGGCTAACGAGCTCGATACGGCCATCGACTGCATGAAGCTGGGCGCCTTCGATTACATCGTCAAACCGGTCGATGCCACCCGCTTCGTCACCAGCGTCAGGAAGGCGCTGGACCGCAACACCATGCAGCGCGAGATCGAGTCACTGCGCGAGTCGCTTCTGGGCGGCAGGCCCGCCAACGAGGAGGCCTTCTCCGGCGTCAAGACCAGGAGCCCGCGCATGAAGGCGATCTTCAGCTACCTGGAGGCGGTGGCTCCCACCGAACAGCCGGTGCTGATCACCGGAGAGACCGGGGTCGGCAAGGAACTGATCGCCCGCGCCCTGCACGAGTTGAGCGGTCGCCGGGGTGCCTTCGTCCCCGTGAACAGCGCCGGGGTCGATGACCACGTCTTCTCCGACACGCTCTTCGGGCACAAGAAGGGGGCCTTCACCGGCGCCGACCACGCGCGCGACGGCATGATCGTCCGCGCCGCGGGGGGGACGCTCTTTCTCGACGAGATCGGCGAGATGTCACTCCCCACCCAGGTGAAGCTCCTGCGCCTCTTGCAGGAAGGGGAGTACTACCCGCTGGGGGCCGACGTCGCCTCCGCCAACCAGGCCCGCGTGGTGGTGGCGACCAACCGCGACCTTTCCGCCGCCATCAGCGAGGGGAGCTTTCGCCGCGATCTCTACTACCGGCTCTGTGCCCACCAGGTGCACATCCCCCCGCTGCGCGAGCGGACCGAGGACATCCCGCTCCTTTTGGAGACCTTCGTGGAGGAGGCGGCCCACACGCTGCACAAGGAGGTCCCGGAGTACCCCTACGAGCTGGCGAGCCTCCTGGCCGGCTACAGCTTCCCCGGCAACGTCCGGGAGCTGCGCGCCCTGGTCTTCGACGTGGTGACCCGGCACCAGAGGGGGAAGCTTTCCCTGGCCCCCTTCCGGGACGCCACCGGGGTGGGGCTCCCGGCCCTGGCCCCCGGTCCCGACGAGGGGGGCGAATGGCTGAACCTCACCGCAGGTTTCCCGACCCTGGCGCAGCTCACCCAGAGCCTGATCGAGGCCGCGCTGAAGCGCTCGGGGGGGAACCAGAGGGCCGCCGCGGAACTCCTGGGCATCAGCCGCCAGGCGCTCAATCAGAGGATTAGCAAAAAATAACGCCACTATTTTCCCGCTTCACCCCGAAAAAACCGCTCCCCGCCCTTTCGCATCCCCTTTACAGGGCAAGAAATCTTGCCCTGTAAAGTTTTCTTGCTCGCCGCCGCAAGTCTCCGTCACATAAGCCGAATTCCCGCGTATACCCTCGCGCCGTCAAGAAACCTTGCTGACCGCAACGCCCCCCCCCACACTTTGTATTCATTGCAAGCGCCGTAAACAGGGAGTTCTTCATTTTTTTCGGTGCTGGCACGGCGCTTGCCAGAGCTGGAACGTCCGGGATGAACTCCCTGCCCGGCAGGCTGCTTTGTCGCTTTCCCCCTTGAGTCACGTGGGGGCATGGCAAGGAGAAGGATAAAGGAAAGAAAACGAGGTGCACGATGCTTAAGAAGGTGCTGGTAGTCGATGATTCGGAAATGATCCACAAGATGTACCGCCTGGTTCTGAACCGCTACAGCTGCGAGATCCTCGACGCTATGGACGGACAGCAGGCGCTCGACCTTTTGGAACGCCACCAGGGGGTCCAACTCATCCTGCTCGACATCAACATGCCGGTGATGAACGGGGTGCAGTTTCTGGAGAAGGCCGGCGCGCTGGGCTTCACCAGCAGGATTCCCGTGGTCATCATCAGCACCGAAGGGAAGGAAAGCGACACCATCCGCGGCCTGCAGCTGGGCGCCAAGGGGTACGTGAAGAAACCCTTCAACCCCACCCTGCTGCACGAGCTGATCGCTAAGCTCATGCTTCCCTCAGGCGAGGTTGCCGACTTCGATCAGCGCCGCTACGCCAACACCCTGTAATCCAGCGGCAGCTCGCCGGCGTCGGCACCGCAGCCGGCCGGAAACATGGAAAGGGAATGAGATGATGCTGAACAAGGTTCTCGTAGTGGACGATTCGGCGCTGATCCACCAGATGTACCACCTGGTCCTGGCGCGTTACCGGTGCGAGGTCGTCGATGCCCGCAACGGGCAGGAGGCGCTCGACATCCTGGCGCGGCAGGAGGACGTGCAGCTCGTGCTCTTGGACATCAACATGCCGGTGATGAACGGGGTGCAGTTCCTGGAGAAGGCCTCGGTGCTCGGCCTGACCGAGCGGGTCCCGGTGGTCATCGTAAGCACCGAGGGGAAGGAGGCGGACACCGTCCAGGGGCTGAGGCTGGGGGCCAGCGGCTACCTGACCAAGCCCTTCACGCCGAGCCAGCTGCACGACGTGATCGTACGGGTGATCGAGGCGGGGGTGGCCGGCATCGAGCCGGACGAGGAGATGGCACTTGAGCGGTGAGTGTGATTTTTCAGCCCTGATCGGTGACTTCGTCGAGGACGCCGGCGGACACCTGGACGCGGTGGAGGGGTTCCTCCTGGAGCTGGAGCGGCGCGCCCCGGCCGGATGCGACGGCGAACTGGTCACCCTGATCCAGGGGCACCTGCACACCCTCAAGGGGAACTCCGGGATGATGGGGCTCTCCCCGCTGCAGCAGTACGTGCACCGGCTGGAAGAGGTGATGAAGGAGACCGGCGCCGGCACGCTCACCCTTGGGGGCGCGCTCTTCGGTGCGCTCTACGGCGGCATCAACGCGCTCCGCTCGGCCCTGTTCCGCTTCGCCCAGACCCCCGACGCCGGCTTCGACTTCGCCGTCGAAGAGGCCGCTCTCGAGGCGCTGCGCGCCGCGCCCCACTCCGTTACCCGGGCCTCGGCCGAGGCGACGTCCGAGGGGACTCCCGAGCCCCTCCCTTCCCGTTCCGCCGCGCCGGCGGAGTTCGGCTACATCACCCAGAAAAGCAGCACCCTCAAGGTGAACTTCGAGAAGCTGGACGAGCTCTTGAACCTCATGGGCGAACTGGTCATCCAGCGCACGGCGCTTGCCACCCTGGAAAAGCGCCTGCGCGAGCAGGTGTCCGACCGGGAGCTTTTGAACGCCTTCAACGAGACCAGCCAGCTGATCGGCAAGAGCACCGACGACCTGCGCCAGTCCATCATGAAGGTGCGCATGCTCCCGGTGAAGAGCGTGTTCCAACGCTTCCAGCGCCTGGTGCGCGACCTCTCGCTCGCCCACGGCAAGGAGGTGCGCCTCAAGCTGGAAGGGGAGGAGACCGAGCTGGACAAGACGGTCCTGGACGAGATCGGCGAGCCCCTTTTGCACCTGATCAGAAACGCCGTGGACCACGGCCTGGAGCCCCCCGCCGAGCGGCGCGCCCGCGGCAAGGAGGCCTGCGGCACCCTGACCCTCAGGGCACGCCACGAGAGCAACCACATCGTCATCCAGGTCTGCGACGACGGGCGCGGCATGGACCCGGAGGAGATCCGCAAGAAGGCGGTCGCCCGCGGCGTGCTGGAGCAGGAAGCGGCCCAGGCGATGAGCGAGGCGGAGCTCTTGCAGTTGGTCTTCGTCCCCGGCTTCTCGACCAGGAGCGAGGTGACCGAGACCTCCGGCCGTGGCATCGGGCTCGACGTGGTCAAGAAGATCGTCTCCTCCCTAAACGGCATCATCGAGATCGAATCCCGGGTGGGACGCGGCACCACCTTCACCATGATGCTCCCCCTGACCCTCGCCATCATCTCCGCCCTCATGGTGGAGGTGGCGGGCGAGACCTACGCGGTGCCGCTCTCCGGGGTCCTGGAGAGCGTCCAGGTGCAGGGGGAAGAGTGCCACGACACCGGAAACGGCGAGGTGATCATGCTGCGCGACCGGGTGCTCCCCCTGTACCGGCTGGACCGCTTCTTCGGTCGGGAAAGCGGCGGAGAAAGGGAGCAGGAGTACGTGGTGGTTGTTGCCAGCGGGGACAAGAAGGGGGGGCTCGTGGTGGACCGGCTGGTCGGCCAGCAGGAGATCGTCATCAAGGGGCTGGACGACTACCTCGGGGAGCTCCCCGGGATCTCCGGCGGCACCGTGCTCGGTGACGGCAGGGTCTCGCTCATCGTCGACATACCCTCGATTCTGGGGCGCTGACCCCGTAAGGCGTAAAGAGTTATCGCAAAGGAGACAGGCATGGCAGAGCAATTTATCCTCCCAAGCTCCGGGCTCGCGGAGGACGTGCTGGCCCGGTTCATCGAACAGGCGCAGGAGGAGGTGGACCGGGGCACGGTGGGCGACTCCTTGGCACAGGGAGGGGGGACGCTGCAACTGGTCACCTTCAGGCTGGGCAAGGAGGAGTACGGGGTCGACATCAACAGCGTGCAGGAGATCATCCGGGGAGGGGGCATCACCGAGGTCCCCGGCGCACCCGGGCACGTAAGCGGGGTCATCAACCTGCGCGGCAAGATCATCCCGGTGGTGAACCTGCGCCGGCGCTTTTCCCGTCCCGACATCGAGGAGAACGAGGAGCAGCGCATCGTGGTGGTGGAACTGGGCGAGAAGCGCCTGGGGATGCTGGTCGATTCGGTGCGCCAGGTGATCCAGTTCTCGACGAGCCTCGTGGAGGAGATGCCCGAGGACGCCACCACCCCCGAGGCCAGCTACATAAACGGCATGGGGAAACTCGACGGCCGCCTGATCATCATTTTGAACCTCAACCGCGCACTGCTGCTCTAGCACGGGGCACTACCAGTAAAGGAGAAGGAGATGTTAAAGAACGTTCGCATAGGGGGCCGGCTCGGCCTTGGTTTCGGCGTCATGCTGCTCATCGTGGTCGCGGTCGGCGGCACCGGCTACTGGGGGGTGAAGGAAAGCACCCAGACCACCATCGCCATGCTGCAGGGGGACGCCACCATCTCGGAACACGCCTCCCGGGCGCGGGCCAACGTGGTGGGGATGCGGCGCTACGAGAAGGACCTCTTCCTGAACATCGGCAGCCGCGAGCACGAGAAGGAATACCTCGGCAAGTGGGGCGAACAGCGCGACCACCTTTTGAACCGCCTGAAGGACCTGGAGAAGATCGTTGTACTGCAGAAGGAGAAGGACGCGGTCAAGGCGATGAGGGAGGAGCTCGCCGCCTACGAGGCCGGCTTCAACAAGATCTACCAGGGGATAGAGGCGGGTCGCATCAAGAGCCCGGCCCAGGCTAACGCCGCCATCGAGCCGTACAAGGCGGGGATCCACAAGTTCGAGGAGGTCTCCAAGGAGATCGCCGACGAGAGCAACCAGCGCATGGACAGCAAGGAGAAGGTCATGATCGACCTCTCCCGCCACGTGACGCTCCTGGTCATTTCCAGCATCCTGGTAAGCCTCATCGCGGGGATCCTGGTGAGCTTTTTGATCACCCGCAGCATCACCGTGCCCATCAACGCGGCGGTCGAGGTGGCGAAGACCGTGGCCCGGGGGGATCTCACCGTGGCGGTCGAGGTGAACTCGAAGGACGAGGTGGGCGAGCTCCTTTCCGCCATGCAGATCATGGTGCAGAACCTCATGGCCATGATCGGCAAGATCAGGGGCACCTCCGGTGAGGTCGCCTCCGCGGCCGGACAGATCTCGGCCAACACGCAGCAGCTCACGAAGTCCGCCCACGGCCAGGCCTCGGCCACCGAGGAAACCTCGGCCACCATGGTGCAGATGGCCGCCTCCATCCAGACCGTCGCCGGCAACGCCGATGCTTTGGCCGCCAACGCGGACGAGGTTTCCTCCTCCATCGAGGAGCTCGGGGCCTCCAGCGAGCAGGTGGCCAAGAGCGCAGACGTGATGGCGAGCGCGGTCGCCGAGACCTCGGCCACCATCGAGCAGATGACCATCTCCATAGAAAACGTGGCCCAAAACGCAGACGAGCTGATGTCCTCGGTCGCCGAGACCTCGGCCACCATGGAGCAGATCGCCGTTTCCATCGACCAGGTGGCCGCCAACTCCCAGGAGCTGCAGAAGGTGGTGGGCGATTCGTCCTCCACCATCGAGGAGATGGCCGCGTCGATCCGCCAGGTGGCGAGGAACGTGGAGGAGGCGGACCAGGTGGCCAAGGGGGCGGCCAAGGAGGGGGGCGCCGGCCTCGAGGCGGGGCAGCAGGCGGTCGCCGCCATGGAGCGCGTGGCCCGGGTGATCGAGAAGACCTCGGACTCCATCCTGACCCTCGGGCGGCGCTCCGAGGAGATCGGCAACATCGTCAAGGTGATCGGCGAGATCGCCGACCAGACCAACCTGCTCGCCCTGAACGCGGCCATCGAGGCGGCGCGCGCCGGCGACGCGGGGCGCGGCTTCGCCGTGGTGGCCGACGAGGTGAGAAAGCTCGCCGAGCGGAGCATGGGGGCCACCAAGGAGATCGCCCTGGTGATCCGCCAGGTGCAGGCAGATACCGGCGAGTCGGTGAAGTACGGCGAGATCGCCTCGCAGGAGGCGAAGAACTCCATGGAGCTGATCACCCTGGCCGGGAACTCGCTGGAGAACATCGTCTCCAGCATCGAGCGCACCAGCACCCTCATGTCCGACATCGCCCGCATGACCGCCGAGCAGTCCAACGCCTCCAACCAGGTGATAAGGGCGGCGGAGCAGATGAGCGGGGCTTCGGAGGTGGTGGCCAACGCAGCCCGGGAGCAGGCGGCCGGCGGCAGGCAGATCCGGATCGCCGTGGAGCGGATGAACCAGCTCACCCAGGAGGTGACCGGTTCCGCCAAGGAGCAGGCCCTGGGGAGCCGCCAGATCCGCATCGCGGTGGAGAACATGAACCAGGTGACCAGCCAGGTGACCCTCGCCACCCGGGAGCAGTCCCTCTCCGCGCGCCAGATCGTCACCGCCGTGAACGGCATGACCGCCATGACCCAGTCCGTCGCCAACGCCACCGCGGAGCAGAAGAAGGGGGGCGAGATGGTCGTGGTCGCCATGGACAACATAAGCGACATCACCCGCGAAAACCTCTCCGCCGTCGAACAGCTCTCGCGTGCGGCGCTAAACCTCACCCAGCAGGCCGAGGAGATGACGGCGCTGGTTGGGACCTTCAAGGTGGCCTGAGATGGAAACCGGGGGAAACCTGGCCTGCCGGGACGGGGCGCCGGACCCGTACCTGGAGCGGATACGTGAACGGGTCTTCCAGAGGAGCAGGCTCTACTTCGGCCCCCGCAAGCTCTCACTTTTCCGGCAGCGGCTGGAGACCCGGCTGGCGCAGCTGGGTCTCGCGGATTACCGCTCCTACCTGGGGCACCTGGAACAAACCCCGGGGGAGTACGCGTCCCTGCTCGACCTGATGACCATCAACGAGACCTTCTTCTTCAGAAACCCCGACCAGTTCCGGCACCTGCGGCAGGCGGTGCTGCCAGGGCTGGAGCTGGCGCGGGGGCGGGAGATGATGCGCTCGTGGGGGGGAAGCGGGAACGGCGCCGGCGAAAACGTCATGAAGCTGCGGGTCCTCTGCGCCGGCTGCTCCACCGGCGAGGAGCCGTACACGGTGGCCATGACCCTCATGGAGGGGTTGCGCTACCCCAAGGCGTGGGACATCGAGATCGTGGCCGGTGATATCAGCAAGAGCTGCCTCAAGGCCGCGCGGGAGGGTTTCTACGAAACGGAGCGGCTGCACAACATCCCCCCCCACCTGATCGGCAAATACTTCACGGCGACCGCCGGCGGCGCCTTCGTGGGGGAAGAGCTGAGGGAGCTGGTCCGCTTCATTCCGCTGAACCTGAACCAGCTCATGGAGGGAGAGCTTCCCCCGGAGCTCGCCACCGGCTGGGGCGGCTTCGACCTGGTGTTCTGCCGCAACGTGATGATCTACTTCGCGCCGAGCTGCCAGCAGCTCCTCGTGGAAACCCTCTCCCGGCTCCTGGCCCCGGGGGGGCACCTCTTCACCGGCGACGCCGAGCCGCTGCACCTTTTCAGCCACGACCTCGCTGCGGTCCCCGATGCGGCCTGCCTCGTCTACAGGAAATTGGAGAACGTCGAAAATGCTTCTGCCCTATGACACCCTTGGCACCGAGTTCCCCCCCTTGCAGGAACGTTCACTCCCCGAGCTCCTCCTCTTCGTCGGCGACGCCGAACGGGGACGCAAGTACGAGGCCCTGGAAGCAATCATCGGACGGGGGATGGAGGAGATCTACCCCGCCCTCGAGGCGGCGGTTCGCGACAACGACAACGCCGACCTGAGAAACGGCGCCATGGAGGTGCTGGTGAAGATGGGGGGGGAGGCGGTGCCCCGCCTGAGCCGGCTCCTTACCGACGACGATGACGAGGAGATCCGCAACTTCAGCGCGGTGATGCTCGGGGACATCGGCAGCCGGGACGCGGTGGAGCACCTGATCCGGGCGCTCGCCGACCCGGACAGCAACGTGAGCCATTCCGCGGCCGAGGCGCTCGGCAAGATCGGCGACCGCAGCGCGCTGGTGCCGCTTCTGGAGCTGTTGAAGGGGGACTTCTGGCTGCAGTACCCCGCCATCTGCGCCATCGGGGAGCTCAGGGACTACCGCGCCGTGCCGCACCTGCTGCCGCTGCTCGACGACGAAATGTTGCGCGCCGCGGTGGTCGACGCGCTCGGGAAGGCCGGTGACCAGCGCGCCCTCTACGCGCTGGGCGGCATCCTCCCCTTCGTTGAACCGGAGCTGGCGCGCAGCGTCGCGCGCGCCATGGCGTCCATCAACAACAGCCTGAACGACCAGTTGAGCTACAAAAACCGCATCGAGGTGGGGACCCAGCAGGAACGGCTGCGGCAGCTGGTTTCCGGCCGCGGCGTGGAGCGGCTCAAATCGATCCTCAAGGAAGAGGGGGACCCTGAATCGTCTCAGGCGGCGGCGATGCTGCTGGGGTGGATGGGGGAGCTCTCCGCCCTGGACGGCTTCTTCGCGCTTTTGGGGGACGAGCGCAACCACCAGGTGGTCGAGAACGCCGTCCTCTCGCTGGGGAGGCAGGCCGAGGGGGAGCTTCTGGCGGCGCTGCACCATGACAGCGCCGCGGTCCGGCTGGTCGCACTGCGCGCGCTGCGCTGGGTCGGCGTCCCCTGTGATGCGCGGGAACTGGCGCGCCTTCTCAAACAGGACGAGGAGGCGGTACAGCTCGAGGTGCTGGAGACGCTGCAGTCCTTCCCCGACGAGTCGCTCTTGCCGCAACTGCAACTCATGCTGGCAAAGGGGAGCGACCAGCTGGCCGAGCAGGCGGCCCTCGCCCTGGCGCGCCATCGCCTGGGGCCTGTGCTGGATCTTTTCGCCCAACTGGTGCATTCCCCCGAGCCGCAGTCGCGCCGCCGCGCCGCCATGCTGCTGGGGTGCCTCAAGCAGGGGGGGGGCGTCGAGAACCTGCGCCTGCTCAGCCTCGATGACGAGGCCGTGGTGCGGGCGGAGCTCGTGCGTTCCATCGGCAAACAGCAGGTCTCCCAGGCTGTGCCGCTTCTGTGCCGCGCGCTGTGCGATCCGGAGGAGTCGGTGCGCGAGGCGGCTGTCCTGGCCGCGGCGGAGCTGGGGGAGCCGATGCTCGTGGATGAGCTGCTGGCCCTTTTGGGGAGCGGACGCGAGGATCTCGACTACTGCGTGATCCGCGCGGTCGGCGACATCGGCGCGCGTGAGGCCGGCGCCTTCCTGGTGGAGTACCTATCCCGGGGCGTTTCGCGCCAGCTGGAGTACGCCATCGTGGAAACCCTGGGCAAACTGGCCTACCGGGAGGCCTCCGACCTCGTCACCAGGCGTTACCTGAAGCATGCCGATCCCGACATCAGGCGGCTCGCGGTCTATACCCTTGGCGAGCTGGCCGACCAGGAATCGCTCAAGGCGGTGGAGGACGCGGTCTGCGACCCCCACTGGAGCGTGCGTATCGCGGCCCTGCGCGTGCTGGGCAAGATCGGCGGCGGACGTGAGCTCCCGCTGCTGCTCAAGGGGGTGAACGACGCCGATTCCATGGTGCGCAAGCACGCCATCACCGTCCTCGGGGAGCTGCGCAACCCCGTCACCGTCCCGGAGCTGGTGGCGCTGCTCGACGATGCGGAGGTAGGGAGGCACGCCTTCGAGGCGCTGGTGGCGTTCGGGCGCGGCGGGCTCCCCTGGCTGCACCGTCTCATGAAGAAGAGCTACAGCGCGGAGCTGCGCGAGCGGGTCATCGACGTGATCGGGAAGATCGCCGACGTCAAGAGCGTGGAGCCGCTTTTGGAGCTCCTCGACGACGAAAGCGAGATCGTCCGGCTCGCCTGCATCGACGCGCTGTGCCACTGCTACGATACCCTCCCCCTGAAGCGGCTGATCCAGGTGAGAAAGGAGGACCAGAGCGCCGAAGTCAGGGCGAGGGCGGAGTTGGCCCTGCAGAGTTTCGCACAGCGGGAATACCTCGGATGATGGTGGAGAAGATCGCCATGCAGGCCGAGGAGTTCAGGCTTATCAAGGAGTTCGTGGCGGACTCCTTCGGCCTGGTGCTGGAGGAAGGTACGCAGAGGGGGCTGGCGGCCAAGCTTTCGCCCCGGCTGCAGGAGTTGCGGCTGAAGAGCTTCACCGAGTATTACAGCTACCTCAAGTTCTCACCGGGGAGAAGCGCCGAGTGGCAGCGCCTGGTCCCCCTCATCACCAACAACGAAACCTATTTCTTCAGGGAATCCGGACAGCTCTCGGTCCTCGCGCAGGAGGTGCTGCCGGCGCTCAAGGAGCGCAAGCTGGCCCGCGGGGAGCGCACCCTCCGCATCCTCTCGGCCGGCTGCTCAAGCGGCGAGGAGGCCTACACCATCGCCATGCTCCTTTTGGAGTCGGGGTGCTTCTCCTGGGACTGGGACGTGCGCATAACCGGCGTCGACATCGACGCGCGGGTCCTGGACGCGGCCCGGCAGGGGGTCTACGCGCAGCGTGCCTTCTGGGCGACGGAGCCGCACCTGGTCGAGCGGTACCTGAGACGCCAGGACGACAAGTTCGCGGTGAGGGACATCCTGAGGAAATGGACCAGCTTCGCCCAGGGAAACCTGCTCGAGTTGGCCGACAGCGCGGCCGGCGAGCAGTTCGACGTCATCCTGTGCCGGAATGTGCTCATCTATTTCGCGGACCAAACCATCAAGCGGGTGGTGGACAACTTCGGCGCCCTGCAGTCTCCGGGAGGCTACCTGTTCCTGGGGCATTCGGAGTCGCTGTCCCGGACCCAGGCGTCGTACCTGCCGCTTCGTTTTCCGGGCGCCATCATCTATCAGAAGAGGGAGTGACAGCGTGGGCGGCTTGCAGAAGAAAATAAGGGTCCTGGTCGTGGACGACTCCGCCTTCGTGCGCCGGGCCATCCTGCGGATGTTCGAAAAGAGCCCCGACATCGAGGTGGTCGGTGTCGCCGCCAACGGCGAGAGCGCGGTGGAACTCGCCAGGAGCCTGCGCCCGGACGTGATCACCCTCGACGTGCAGATGCCGGTCCTGGACGGCCTCTCAGCGCTCGAGTTGATCATGAAGGAGTGTCCCGCGCCGGTGATCATGTTCAGTTGCCTCACCGGCAAGGGTGCGGAGAAGACCATGAAGGCGCTCGACATCGGCGCGGTCGACTTCGTCGACAAGAGTTCCGCGGGAGGGGCCATGGACATCGGCGCCCTGGCCAAGGAGCTGACCGGGAAGATCAAGGTGGCAGCCGGGGTGGACCTGGAAAAGCTGCGCGCCGCGGCACGCAAGGCGGGAACGGCGCCTCCCTCCCGGGGGAGAACCAAGGGAGAGGGCGCCGAGGTCGTGGTCATGGGGACCTCGACCGGCGGCCCCCCCGCGCTGCAGCAGGTTTTGGGGCGGATGCAGCCCCCCCCCTGCCCGATCCTCATCGTGCAGCACATGCCGCCCGGATTCACCGCCTCGCTCGCCGCGCGGCTCGACCGTCACAGCGCGCTGACGGTCCGGGAGGCGAGCGACGGCGAGGTGGTGGTGGCGGGGAACGTCTACCTTGCCCCCGCCGGCTGGCACATGCGGCTTCGGCGCAAGGACGGGGCGCTCCAGGTCTGGCTCGACCCGGCCCCCGGCGGGCACCTGCATTGCCCGTCGGTCGATGCGCTCTTCGACTCCGCGGCCGAGGTCTGTGGGGATCGTACCCTGGGGGTGGTGCTGACCGGGATGGGGAAGGACGGGGCAGCCGGCGCCCGGGCCATCAAGAAGGCCGGGGGGCGCATCGTGGTGGAGACCGAGGAGACCGCGATCGTCTACGGCATGCCCAAGGCGGTCGCGGACGCGGTCAGCGTCGACGCCGCGGTGCCGCTGTACGAGGTGTCCGATGCCATCGCCGGCATGATCTAGCGGCGGCACCGTCACCGTGCACCGACCGGCAGCGGGAGCTCGAGGCTTCCCCCTGCCGTTTTTTTTCGCCCCAAATCTGCCCCGGCTATTGCCGCCCCTTCCGCGCCCAGGCGCCTTTTCTCTCCGCAATCAGCAGGAAAATCACGAAGAAACCGAACAGGTACAGGGAGTAGTAGTACTTGAACTGCCCCGCCGGGGCCGCCAGGAAGACCAGCGGGACCCGGCTCAGGACGACCAGGGCGGTCGACGCCGTGG
Source organism: Geomonas diazotrophica (assembly GCF_018919385.1). GTDB lineage: Bacteria > Desulfobacterota > Desulfuromonadia > Geobacterales > Geobacteraceae > Geomonas > Geomonas diazotrophica. The sequence goes on along the minus strand of NZ_JAHLMF010000011.1, from coordinate 244,342 downwards.
CCGGGAACCAGGGGAAGAGGGCGAGGGCAAGCAGGGCGAGGGCCAGCTCCGGGAGGAAGTTCCAGTGCAGGAACTTCCCTTCCGGGTGCAGCCCGGTGAAGGTCGATGCCGAGGCGATGAACCCGGCCTGCCGCTGGTAGAGTGCGGGAAAGAGCGTTCTGTGCAGCGGCTCGTTGTAGACCGCGTCGAAGTGCGGCGCGTGCTTTGTGTCCCGCGCCATGTCGCAGTAGGTGAAACCGTAGGGCCTCATCCCGGTGCTGGCCGAGAAGCAGATCAGGCGGTTGGCCAGAAACAGCGCCTTGTTGTCCATGATCATGCGGCCGTACAGGGCGCGCACCCGGGAGAAGGCGGCTTCCGGGACCGGCTTCCAGTAGCCGGACCAGAACGCCGGGATCTCGTACGGGATCGAGACCTCTTTCACCTTGTCCACGTCGACGAGCATGCCGAGCACCTTGCGGTCCTGTTCCGGGGTCGCGGTGACGTAGTCGTTTTGCAGCAGGTACCCGAGCGGGTTCATCATGAGCGAGACCGAGTAGGCGATCTTCTGGTCGTCGGGGATGGCAAGGGCCTTGATCAGGGCGGGCTTGACGATCTGCAACATGAGCAGCGCGCCCAAAAAAAGCATCCCCGCCCGCGGCGTCGAGATCCTCCCGTTCAGCCCGAGCAGCAGCGGGACGGCGAGCAGCAACGCGATGCCGTCGCCCCGGTAGATGGCGAGAAAAACGATGAGCGCCGCGCAAAAGCAGAGCTCCCTCCCCGAAAAAGCCCTCTCCCGCTCCACGATCCGGAAAAAGATCCAGAGCGCGAAAAACAAGAGCACCACGGAGAAGACGGTGTCGCGGGTGACCAGCAGGGTCAGCGCGATCACCGGGACGTTCACCAGTAACGCCAACAGCAGCAGGATCGTGAGGAACCGGGAAAGGCCGAGCCGGCGCAGCCCCGCCAGGGCGTAGGCGAAGACCAGGGAGGTGAGCAGGAGCTGGAAGATCGGGACCACCACCGCGTTGGGAACGATCTGGTACAGGGCCAGGTACAAAAGCGGGTGCAGGGCCGAGAACCAGTTGTCGAAGGAAAGGGAGTACATGCTCCAGAGCGTGCCGTAGGAGTCGGTCATGTAGAACCCGGGCCACAGGCCGAGGAGCCAGAAGCCGAACCAGGCGGCGCAGATGACGAAGAAGGCGAGGAAGTTCCCGGACTCCTCGTCGAGGCCGTTTTGGGCCGCCCGGTGCACGAAGCGGAGCACCCTCCCGGCGAGCAGGTAGGCGCCCCCCACCGCCACGGCCTTGGCGCAGAAAAGCTTGCTGAGCTTCGCGGCGTCGTAGGCCGCATAGGGGAGGGTGTTGTAGAAGGTCAGCAGCAGGACCAGCAGGGCGAAAAGGGGCGCGCCGACGCGGACCAGCGCCGGAGTTTCGGCGCGGTGCGCCGGCTCAACGTTTGGCGGGGACGGTCGCGTGACCGCCGGCTTTTCCGGCACCGGTCTCTCCATCAGTCGGCGAGAAAGCGGCTGACTTCGTCCGGGGTCCCCAGGGGGGTGACCGACCCGAACGGTATCTCGGTGACCGTCACCTCCCGCGCCTCGGCGATGAGCTGGTTGTACAGGGGGGCGACGTAGCGCTCCCCGCGCTCCTCGCGCCCGGCGACCGCGTAGTAGGCGTCATAGGCGCGGGCGTAGAGCGCGGCGGAGGAAAACCAGTAGAAGCCGATGGTGGCGAGCTCCGAGATGCGGTTCTTCTCGCGCACCTCCACGGCCCGTCCGTCGTCGGCGCACCTCACGAAACTCCACCCCTCGCCGGGGGCGCGGAAGCAGGGGATCCAGCCGTAACCGGCGGCCTGACCGGGCTGCAACAAACCCGGCTGCACCCCCGTGTCGATGTTGAAGATGGCCATGGGGGCGGCGCCGTCGATCTCGCCGCAGGCAAGGCGCGCCGTGGTGGCCTGCCCGTCCGTGGGGGCGGCGAGCTCGATGACGCCGACGGTGCCGATGCCGCGCGCCGCTGCGCGCTCGCGGATGAAGTCGGCGGCCCGGTCCTCGGCGCGCACCACGAAGACGAAGGGGGAGCCCGTATCGATGAAGGATTGCAGACCCTTCATGGACCAGTCGAACAGGGTGAGCCCGCGCGCCTGGATCATGTACTTGGGGACCGTGTAGCCCGCGTCGAGAAAGCGCCGGCCGAAGCCGGCCATGGTGATGACGATGGTGGTCTTTTGCGTCACTGTTCCCCCACCTCCTTGAGGATGTGCGCCGCTATCAGGGCGAAGGTAAGGATGTTGTGCGGAGATTCGATATGCAGCGGCAGCATGCTCAGGAACAGGGACGCCTCGTAGAGGCGCAGCCGTTTCAGGTCGATCCCCTGCGCCTCCAGGGGGGGGAGGAACACCGCCGCGTAGGCGTCGAAGTCGGCTTCGGGGGTGTGCAGCTGCAGCCGCAGGTCGGTGCCCACGACGATCTCGCTCAGGCCGTTGACCACGAAGTCGTAGCCGCCCAGCACGGAGTGGGACAGCTTGGCGTAGTCGTAGAACGGGTCGGTGTAGAGCTCGTCCTCGGAGCCGGCCCCAAGCGGGTCGATCAGCTTCAAGAGCCGGATCCTCTTGTCGTAGAGGATGTTGGAGAAGCAGAGGTCCCCGTGCCCGATGCACTCGTAGTCGGGCTGCCGGTCCCGGTACGGCGCCACCAGGTCCAGGTAGCACTCCAGCAGCCGCTCCAGCGAGGGGAAGCTGCTGCCGTTACGCAGCATGTCGTCCAGGTACCCCCTGAGCGGCAGTGGGTGCAGCTCGGCCTGGCGCTCCCGCACCTTGGTGAGGTAGAGCCGGTCGAAGTTGGCGCGCGCCCGCTGCCGCGAGCAGGAGCGGCGGGCACGCCCGTCGAGGAAGTGCAGGATATCCTCGAGGAAGCGGGCGAACTCCCGCGTGTCGAAGCCGCCGTTGATCCACTGCTGCCCCATGTCCAGCATGAGCAGGCGCTCCATGGCGTAGCTCGCGCCGTTTTTCCCGACGGTCAGGTCGTAGGGCATCACGAACCAGCGCCGCATCGACTCCGGCAACAGGCCGTAGAAGTCGTGCTCCGCCCGTATCTTGCGCGCGTTGGCCGAACGCTTGACCACGCTTTGCAGGGTCAGGGTGACGTTGTTGAAATGCCTGCTGTTGAAGGAGCCGCTCAGGAAATCGAGCAGCCCCACCTGCTCGCTCACATCCACGAAGGCGCCGTCCACCGGGACCCGCACCGCGTCCCCCTCCGCGGCGAGCGCAAGGTCTGGCCCGCGGCGGAAACGCTCCAGGCTGGTCGCCTGCAGCGGGACCCGCACCCCGTTCATGGTCCCCTGGCAGCTGTCGGCGCAGATACCGATCCGCTCAAGGAGGTCCAGGGCGACGGCTTCCAGCGCCGGCACGAGAAAGCCGGCTATGCGCACCACCCGCGAGCAGCGCTGCCGAACCAGTTCGGCGTCGATCATCTCGGCCGGTTTGCCGGTTTCAAGCCTCACCACGGGCCAGCCGAGGCGGCGGGCCAGGGCGCAGGCGCGCTCGAAGAGGCACTGGCGGCGGAACACGATGTCGCCGAACCTTTGCGCACCGATCAGGCCGGTGAGCTCGCCCGGGACGGGGCAACTGTCGTCGTAGAGTAAAACGGTGCTCATCTGGTCCGTCCTCTGGTGGTGGCCTTGACGCCCTGGAAGGGGGGCGTGTAGCGGTAGTTGGGCGCGGCGGGGTGCCTGCCGGGGCGGTAGCCGAGTCTCAGCCTGGCGTAGCTTCCCCCTCCCAGCGCCGCCATGATCCCCAGGGTGAGCAGGCAGATGGAGCGGTACAGCGCGAGCTGCAGGACGTGGCTTTGGGGCTGAGCCATGATGGCGTTACTGAGGGTGTCGAGCGCCTGCTGGGTGACGGTGTACCCGGTCGTGGGGGAGGCGATAAGGAGCAAAAAGACCATGGCCAGCTCGAGCCCCCAGACCGCGAAGGTGACGATGCACAAAAGGGACAAGGTCTGCAGGTCGATCCTCGGGATCGCACCGAGCAGGCGGCGCAGCCGCCGCATCCCCCGCAGCACCGTGAGTGACCTCTTGCTGCGGGACTGCAGCAGGGCCCGCATCAGCGCCGCGACCGCCCCGGGAAGCAGCATCCCCAAGAGGATGGAGCAGAGCAGGAAGCCCCCAAGGGAGAGAAAGATCAGCTCCATCGGCGGGCCCGAAGGCCGCAGCAGCACCAGCCCGACCAGCATCGCCAGGATCACCGTCACGTCGAAGAGGCGGTCGAGCCAGACGGCGAAGAGCCCGCGCGCGTCGTTACAAAGCAGGCGCGAGAACTCGGTGGCCCTGAGCAGGTCCCCCAGCTTGAACGGGGTCGCGAAGGTGACCAGGGCGATGGTCGCGTGGCAGCCGAACACGGTCGAGAAGCCGAGCCGGTCGCTGCCCAGCAACAGCCAGAGGCGGATGGCCCGCAGCACGTGCGCCAGCGAGTAGGCCGCCATGGCGGCGAGTCCAGCGGCGAGGGCGGTCGAGCCCCAGGCCGGATGCAGGCTAAGGACCTGCGCGTTGTAGACGCAGAGGGAAAAAAGGAACAGGGCGGAAAAACAGGCGAGGCACAGCCCGAAGAGATCGAGCACGAGGGAGGCCGAGGGAGCGCGTAGCCTCATGGTCACAGCCCCTTGGCGAGCGTCTCGAACCGGTACTCGGCCACCGGGTGGTCCCGGAACTCCCGGGCCAGGAACGCGTCGGGGTTCTTGAGGTAGCTGCCGAGCAGGCCCAGGGTGCGCCGCGCCTGGGAGAAGAGCTTGACGTTGGAGACCTGGTCCTCCTCGCGCCAGGAGATCGGGAAGAAGAGGAGGCTGTCTTTCCGTTTGACGTGCGCGAGGATCATGCAGTAGTTGAACATGAGGTTGTCGTGGAACTTGTGCCAGTACCCGGAGCGGAGATGCTCGGTGCGGTACAGGTTGAGTCCGGAACCGAGATCGTGGAGCTTTCGTCCGCATGCCGCCGAGAAGAGGCGGTTGAAAACGTGGTTGCCCAGGACCCGGGTGGGTGAATACCCCTCGATGCGGGAGTCGGGGTGGAAGCGGGCGCCCAGGCAGCAGTCGTAATCGTGGTGACGACCGGCGGCGAGTACGGGGATGATGTCGGCGACGTTGCCCTGGTCGTCGCCGTGCAAGACCATGACGTGGCTGAAGCCGTTGGCGATGGCGTAGCCGAAGGCCGCCTTGTGGGAGCCGCCCAGCCCGTAGTTGGCATGGTTGTGCACCACCGAGACCTTGCCAAGGCCCAGGGCGCGGGCCTCGTCGATGGCGGCCGCCACCGTCTGGTCGGGACTCACGTTGTCCACCACCATGATCTCGGCGAAGTGGCCGTGCACTGCAGGGTCCTGGAACTGGCGCAGCACCCGGACCACCTGGGGGGCGCAGCGGTAGGCGGGGATGAAGGCCAGTATGCGGTCGGGGGTGGACATGGTCGCTCTCGGGACGTATGGAATGGTGCGGCGTACGAGCGCCAAAGGATACGACGAATTCACGCTCAGTGCAATGGAGAACTGCAGCGCCGAGCGGCTCAAGCTCCCGGCGCAACTGCCGATAAGACAGTGAACCTCAACCTGCGGAGCCCCATGGCATGCCCCACACCAAGATCCTCGCCGTCGACGATGAACCCGTGTTCCGTTTCCTGCTCGAGCGCCAACTGCGCGAGATCGGCTATGACGTCGTCAGCGCCGTCGACGGGCTGCAGGCGCTGGAGATCCTCGAGCAGCAGACCGTCGACCTGGTGCTCTCCGACCTGGTCATGCCCAGGATGGACGGCCTGCAGTTGATCGGCTCGGTGCAAAAGCTCCATCCCGGCACCCCCATCATCGTGATCACCGCGCACGGCAGCGTGGAGAGCGCGGTGGAGGCGATGCGGCGCGGCGCCTACGACTACCTGGAGAAACCCTACGACCCGGAGGATCTGCGCATCACCATCCGGCGCGCCCTCGACTACCAGCGCGTCGTCCAGGAAAACGAGCAGATCAAGGGGCTTTTGACCGAGCGCTTCACCTTCCAGAGCATCGTGACGGTGAACCCCGCCATGAAGCAGGTGCTGGAGTTGGCCTCGCGGGTCGCCGCAGCGCGGCAGACCACGGTGGCCATCTACGGCGAGAGCGGTTCCGGCAAGGAGGTGCTGGCGCGGGCCATCCACTTCGCCGGCAACGGGCTTCCCGCTGAGTTCGTGGCCGTGAACTGCGCCGCCATCCCCGAGCACCTGATGGAGAGCGAGCTCTTCGGGCACGTGCGCGGCGCCTTCACCGGCGCAGACCGCGACCGGGAAGGGAAGTTCAGCCTGGCCAGGAAGGGAACCATCCTGCTGGACGAGATCGGGGACATGCCGCTTCCCCTGCAGGCGAAGCTGTTGCGCGTGCTCCAGGAGCGGGTCTTCGAGAAGATCGGCAGCAACGCCCCCATTCCCGTCGCCTGCCGCGTGATCGTCGCCACCAACCGCAGCCTCGCCGACCTGGTCGCGGCCGGGCGCTTCCGCGAGGACCTCTACCACCGCATCAACGTCTTCCCCCTGACCATCCCGCCGCTTTGCCAGAGAAAGGACGATATCCCGATCCTGTGCGGCCACATCCTCGAGCAGCTGCGCCAGCACCTGGGCAAGCCGCTGCCCGGGATCTCGCAGCAGGCCATGGAGCTGATGCTCGAGTACCGCTGGCCGGGCAACGTCCGGGAGCTGCGCAACTGCCTGGAGCGGGCCGCCATCATAACCGACAACGAGCTGATCCGCCCAAGCCACCTGGGGCTTGCCGGCACTGCGCCGGAGGGGACGGAATCGATAGACGCGGAAGGCGCCGTCGACGCCAGCCGGGTCAGCTACCACCTCTCGCTTTCCGCCGACGGGCTTTCCCTCGACGCCTTGAACGAGCAGATCCTCGGCATCACGCTGCAGCGCTGCGGCGGCAACAAGTCGAAGGCCTCCCAACTGCTCAAGGTGAACCGCAAGGCCTTCTACCGTTCCTGATCCAGCGTTTCGGCCCGTCGCAGGTCCTTGGCCTGACGCGGCGGTTGCCGCCTCCCCCCCTTTGCCGTCTCCCCCCATTTGCCGCCGACTCCTGGTGCTCCCCCTCCCACCCTTCCCCTCCGGGGGAGGTGCGGGACCCATTGTCCACACCCTTCGGACTCTCCTGTCCCACTGCCGGTCACACTGTCCCGCTGGGGGACAACCGCCTCCGTCCGCAGACGGTCAAACCTGCCGAAACTGCACCAGTTGCGGTTTTGGCACCGGTTATGCTCCTTACAGGTACAGGGAGGCCGATCTGTCCCGCACGGAACAGCTGCGACGGCACCGGCCACCTGAAACTCCCCTTGGGGGAGACTACCGCCACTACCGAAAGCACGGGAGACACGACATGAAAGCGATCAGAGATCTTAAAGTAGGTATGAAGCTCGCGGCAGGTTTCGCCTGCGTGGCCATCATAGCGGTGGTCATCGGCTTCATCGGCATAAGAGTGACCAACAACCTAAACGCTGAAGGGAAGAGGGCCTATGAGACGGTGACCGTTCCCCTGGGGGAACTGGCAGGGATGTCGGTCTCGTTCCAGCGGGTCCGGATCAACCTGCGCGATGCGGTCGAGGCGACCGACCCGGCGCAGCGCCAGCGTTACGTGGAAACGGTCACGGCGCTGCGTCAGAACATCTCTGAGCGGATGGCGCGCTATGAGAAGACCATGACGAGCGAGGAGGAGCGGAGCCTGTTCCGCGGATACGCCCAGGCGAGGTCGGAGTACCTGGGGTGCGTCGAGAGGATCCTCGCGATGAACCAGGCGGGGCGAAACGCCGAGGCCAGGGAGCTGCTGCACGGCGCGGGCAAGGAAGCGGCCCTGAAGCAGCAGGGGGCGCTGGACAAGCTGATGGCGGCCAAGGAGCAGCAAGGGAAGACCACCGCCCGCAGCAACGAACTCGCCGCCGCGTCGGCGGCACGGTCGATCGGCGGCCTCCTGGCGTTGGGTCTCATTCTCGCGCTGGTACTTGGGGTGGTTACCTCGAGGATGATCACCCGGCCGCTGGACAAGGCGGTGCAGGTGGCCAACCGGCTGGCGGAGGGGGACCTGACCGTCGAGGTGGTGGTCGATTCCAAGGATGAGACCGGCCAGCTCCAGGCGGCGATGGGGCACATGGTGCAGAGCCTCAGGGGGCTGGTGACCCAGACCGTGCAGATCTCCAGCAGCATCGCCTCGGCTTCGACCCAGCTGCAGGGTACCTCGGCCCAGATCGCCACCGGCGCCGAGGAGGTAGCCTCCCAGACCGGGACCGTCGCCACCGGCAGCGAGGAGATGGCGGCCACCAGCGCGGACATCGCCCGCAACTGCGTCCTGGCCGCCGAGGCATCCCGCCAGTCCAGCGATTCGGCCAACCAGGGGGCCAAGGTGGTGCAGGAAACCATCACGGGCATGGAAGAGATCGCCGGCCGGGTGCGCCGGACCTCCAAGACGGTGGAGGCGCTGGGGCATCGCTCCGAGGAGATCGGCGACATCGTCGGGACCATCGAGGACATCGCCGACCAGACCAACCTGCTGGCCTTGAACGCCGCCATCGAGGCGGCCCGGGCCGGCGAGCAGGGGCGCGGTTTCGCCGTGGTGGCGGACGAGGTGCGGGCCTTGGCCGAGAGGACCAGCAAGGCGACCAAGGAGATCGGCACCATGATCAAGGCCATCCAGGGCGAGACCCGCGACGCGGTCCGCGCCATGGACGAGGGTGTGCAGGAGGCCGAGAAGGGGGCGGCTTCGTCGCAACGTTCCGGGCAGGCGCTGGAAGATATCCTCAAGTGCATCAGCGAGGTCTCCCTGCAGGTGAGCCAGATCGCAACAGCCGCCGAGCAGCAGACCGCCACCACCACGGAGGTCACCTCCAACATCCAGCAGATAACGGACGTGGTGCAGCACACCGCGCGCGGCGCCGAGGAAACCGCCATGGCCGCAGCGCAGTTGGCCCAGCAGGCCGACGAACTGCAGACGCTGGTGGCCAGGTTCAGGGTCGCCTAGCGCAGGCAAGGCGGAGGAAACCTCGAGACGCGACATTCCCCTCAAGGGGTGCGCGCTTTTTCCCGAAGAAAGGAGTACGTCCCCGCAGAGGGTGATCCCTGCCGAGGACGCGGCGATACGAGACAGAGGTGGCGTCATGCACGCGGAGCGCAGCCTGAAAATAACCATAGTAAGCACCCTGGCACTGGTGGTCCTGCAGGGGGGACTCACCTGCCTTCTCCTGGAAAAACTGCAGCTCGGAGCCGGCGGCCCCCAGCTGCGGCAGTTAGCCCTGCTCCTGATCGCCGCCGCCTGCACCGTTTCCGGGTGGGTCCTGGCCTGGCACTTCATGGCCCGGCGGGACGATCCCCCGGCTGAGGCGGGGCCTCACGCCTCCCTGCTCCTGCAGTCGGTCGAGGAGGGGGTGGTCTCGGTGGACGGCACCGGATGCGTCACCTTCGCCAACCAGGCGGCGCAAGAACTCCTGGGGTACCAGGAGGGGGAATTGGTGGGGCGGGACCTGCGCGAGGTGATGCACCACGGCAAGGATCCCGACTGCGCCCATTGCGGCAAGGAGAGTTGCCTGCTGCACCCCGCCTTCACCGGGGGGAGGAGGCAGCGCTCCCGCAACGAGGTGCTGTGGCGCAAGAACGGCAGCTCCTTCAGCGCCGACTTCAGTTGCAGTGCGCTCGCCGGCGGCAGCCGCCCCGGCGCCGTACTCACCTTCCGTAACGTCAGTGCCCGCCGGGAGGTCGAGGATCGCCTGCGCCTGCAGGGCGCGGCCCTGGAGGCGGCGATGAACGGGATCATCATCGCCGACAGGCAGGAGAGGATCATCTGGGTAAACCAGGCGCTCTGCCGGATCCTGGGGGCGAGCCCCGAGGAACTGCTGGGGAAGAAACCGCAGCTGCTTTTCACGGCGGGGGACAAGCCGGAGCTCCTGGAGAACCTCTCCGAGAGCCTGGAGGCGCGGCGCCCCTGGCAGGGAGAGCTCCTTGGGTGCCGCGAAGACGGGACGACGCTGGACCAGGAGGTGACGGTAACGCCGGTTCTTGACGAGGCGGGTGAGCTGTCCAACTTCGTCTGGATCATGCTGGACATCTCGCAGCGCAAGCAAAGCGAGGCGGCCCTGCAGGAGAGCACCCGCCTGCAGGAGGAGGCCAACCGGCAACTGGTCAGGACGGTGCAGCGCGCCAACGAACTGGCGGTGAAATCCGCCCGCGCCTCCGCCGCCAAGAGCGACTTCCTGGCCAACATGAGCCACGAGATCCGCACCCCGATGAACGCCATCGTGGGGGCGGGACACCTGCTGCTGGACACGGAACTCTCCCCCCGGCAGGGCGAGTACCTGCAGACGCTGATGGTCTCCGCCGACCTCCTCCTGGGGATCATCAACGACGTGCTCGATTTTTCCAAGATCGAGGCGGGCAAACTCATGATCGAGCGGGTCGCCTTCCGCCTTCAGGACGTGGTGGCCGAGCTGTTGGCGGTCTATGCGCTGAGGGCGCGCCAACAGGGGATCGACCTGCACGTCGAGCTGGACCCGCAGATCCCGGAGCTGCTCACCGGGGACCCGATGCGCCTCGCCCAGATCCTCAACAACCTGCTGAGCAACGCCCTCAAATTCACCCGCCACGGCAGCGTACAGCTCGCGGTGAAACTGGCGCGCAGGGAGCCCGGCACAGCGGAGCTCATCTTCGCGGTGCGCGACTCGGGCATCGGCATCCTGGCCGAGGACCAGGCCCTGCTGTTCCAGGCCTTCACGCAGCTGGACGGCTCGATCACCCGCAGCCACGGCGGGACCGGACTCGGGCTCGCCATCTGCAAGCGTCTCACCAGCATGATGAAGGGCGAGATCTGGTGCGAGAGCATCCCTGGCCTTGGGAGCACCTTCTCTTTCTGGCTTCCCTTCGGCATCGCCGCCGCGGACAGCAGGGTGGAGCGTAAGAAGAAAGCGGGCTTCACCCGGTTCCGGCAGCAGCAGGTCCTCCTGGTCGAGGACAACCCCTTCAACCAGAAGGTGGCGCTCGCCCTGCTGGAGCGGGGGGGACTGCGGGTGACGGTCGCCTCCAACGGCGCCGAGGCGGTGGAGCTGGTGCGGCGCCGCGACTTCGACCTGGTGCTGATGGATATCCGGATGCCGGGGAAAGACGGTCTCACCGCGGCGCGGGAGATCCGGGCGCTGGGCAAGCCGGGGACGGAGACTCTCCCGATCCTGGCCGTTTCGGCCAACGCCATGGAGCACGACGTGGCCGCGAGCCTCGCGGCCGGCATGAACGGGCATGTCGCCAAGCCCTTCACCCCGGAGTCGCTTTACAGCGCCATCTCGGTCTGGCTCGACGGCCAGGGGAGCGCGCGGGCGTCCGGCCAGGGCGCGGTTGCGGGGGGGCAGGAACAGGCCCAGGAACGGCAGCCGGTGGCGAAGATCGACTTCGAGACCGGCGTTCGGCAGACCGGCGGCGACCGCAAGCTCTACCGCGACCTGCTCAAGCAGTTCGAGCGCGAGTACCAGGGCCAGGGGGGCGAGATCGAGCGCGAGATACGGGGCGGCAATAGGGAGGAGGCGGCGCGGCTTGCCCACTCGGTGAAGGGGATCGCCGGAGTGCTGGCGGCGCAGCCGCTGCACGGGGCCGCGCAGCGGCTGGAGACTGCCTTGAAGGGGGAGGGGGATCTGGACAAGGAGCTCTCCGACTTTCAGGAAGAACTGAAAGGTACCATAGGGTGCCTGCAGGCCGATGGGTGGCAGAACCTTACCAGCAGCGTCCCGCGCCAGCAGGCGGAAGCAGCCGGGGCAGGTGCGTCCCGGGGCCAGGCCTGAAGCCGTCAGGGGAGGGGGAGCCTGTAAAAGGAGACTGTTTCTCACCGGAGTTCCCGGAAGAACCAAAAAAAGCGCCTGTTCCAGTCGAGGAACAGGCGCTTTCTGTTTAGACACGTGCGTATTGGTAGCAGCCGGGTGTTACTTGGCCTTGATCATCTCGATTTCGAGGTTGATGTCGACGTCCTCGCCCACCGCGACGCCGCCGGTTTCCAGCGCTGCGTTATAGACCAGGCCGAAGTCCTTGCGGTTGATCTTGGTGTTGGCCGTTACGCCGCTTCTCAGGTTGCCCCACGGGTCCTTGCTCTCCTTGGCGGGACCTTCCACGTTCAGCACCACTTCCTTGGTCACGCCGTGCAGGGTCAGGTCGCCGGTCACTTTGAGCCTGTCCTTGCCGGCCCTGGCGACCTTCTTCGAGGTGAAGGTCATGGTCGGGTACTTGGCCACGTCGAAGAAGTCGGCGCTTCTTAAGTGCTCGTCACGCTTGGCCACGTTGGTGTTGACCGAGGCGGTGTCGATGGTGACCAAAACCTTGGACTTGGTGATGTCCTTGTCGTTGATCTCCACGGTCCCCCTGTGCTTCTCGAAGCTCCCCTTCACGTTGGATACCATCAGGTGCCGTACCTTGAAGCCGACGCTTGAGTGGTCGGGGTCGATGTTCCAGGTGGAGGCGGAGGCGAGAACTGGAACTGCGAGGAGTGCTACTGCTGCTATGGTTGCGATGGTTCTTTTCATGGTCTTTCTCCTTTTTCGTTGAACTGTGCGTGGTTTGTTCAAGTTGATGTCTTTTGATGTTAAACTATTGTCTCAAAAAAAAGCCGCTGTCGTCCTTCCCGTCATCCCTCCCGTAAACCGAGTTTTTTGCAGATCCTGCCCAGGGTTTCCTGTTCTTCATCGGTCAGCACCCCCATCTCCGCGGCGATGGCCGCCTCGACTTCGGCGAAGGTCGCCTCGATCAGCGCCCGTCCCTTTTCCGTGAGGAGCACGGTGCAGAAGCGGCGGTCTTCCAGGGAGCGCTCGCGCCGGACCAGTCCCTGCTTTTCCAGGTTGTCGATGACGAGGGTGATGTTGCCGGTGCTTTTCAGTATCTTGGACGCCACGTCGCGCTGGCACATGGGGCCCTTGTGCAGCAGTGCCTCAAGTACGCCGAACTGGCTGATGGTGAGCCCGGCGTCCGACATCTTGCGCCCTACTCGGACGGTCACCGACTCGGCACCCCGCATCAGTTTGGTGTAGCTGTTCAGCGCGAGTTTTGTCTTGGCGTCTTCTTTCATGATCGTTCTCTCCGTTGAGAAGCAACATCGTTTCGATGATTTAAAACTATAACTGAAGTGATTAAATGTCAAACTATTTTTTTCGGGATATTGCAAATAGTGCAACTCAGCGGACGCAAATGTAAAAAACAAACATTTCGCACAAGGCCGCAAAGGCGCCAAGGCACGCTGAAGCTTGCCAAGGCCCTCTTTTAATGGAAAAATACGCCTGGAGCTTCTAACCGTAGCACCGCGGCAGGCCGCTGATCGTAGCCTTTTTGGGGGGTAAGCTTTGCGTCATTGCGGCTTGGCGTGAGGCCGAACAGTTTTTTCGGGAGGTGCGGTGATGAAACGGCTGTTGCTGGTGCTGCTGTTACTGGTGCTCCCCCTGTGCCTGGCGGCTAAGGAGCCGCAGGTGGGACTCATCTCCCTGCGTGGACCGATCAATCCGGTCAGCACCGCCTTCCTGAAGGAAAACCTGGCGGCGGCCGGTAAACGGGGGGACCGGCTCCTGCTGGTGGAACTGGACACCCCCGGCGGGCTCGACAGCGCCATGCGCGAGGCGGTCCAGGCCATTCTCGGCGCGCCGGTCCCGGTTGCGGTCTACGTCGCCCCCTCCGGCGCGCGCGCGGCCTCGGCGGGCGCCGTGATCGCCCTTTCCGCTGACATCCTGGCGATGGCCCCCGGCACCAACATCGGGGCGGCGCACCCGGTGGGGCTGGGGGGCAAACCCGACCCGGTCATGGAGGCGAAGCTTGTGAACGACGCCGAGGCGTACGTCGAGGGGATCGCCGCCAAGAGGGGACGCAACACCGAGCTGGCCAGGAGGATGGTGCGCCAGAGCATCTCGTTGAGCGCCGAAGCGGCACTCGCGCAGCGGGTGATCGACCTGGTGGCGCCGAGCCGTCAGGACCTCCTTGCCAGGCTGGAGGGGCGCAAGGTGCAGCGGGGAGGGGAAGAGATCGTGCTGCACCTGGCCGGCGCACGGGTGGTTGGCCACGAGATGGGGACCCGCGACCGGATCCTGGACGCGATCAGCAACCCGGACGTCGCCTACATGCTGATGCTCCTGGGGATCCTGGGGCTCTTCTTCGAGCTCTCCAACCCCGGGGTGATCCTGCCCGGGGTAATCGGCGGCATCTCGCTGCTCCTCTCCTTCTTCGCCCTGCAGACCCTGCCGGTCAACTACGCCGGGATCGGCCTGATCCTTTTGGGAATCATCCTGTTCATCGCGGAGATCAAGGTGGTCTCCTACGGCATGCTCGCGGTCGGGGGAGTCGTGGCGATGGTGCTGGGATCGCTGATCCTGTTCCCGTCGCCCGAACCGTACCTGCGCCTGTCCTGGGGGGTGCTGGCGGGGACGGTCGGGGTGACGGCGCTCTTCTTCGCGGTGGTGGTGGTCAAGGTGATCCAGGCACACCGGGCGAAGCCGATAACCGGCGTGGAGGGGATGCTCGGGGAACTCGGGGTGGCGGATACCGACCTGGTGCCGGAGGGTAGGGTGCTGCTGCGCGGCGAGTACTGGAACGCGAGCAGCGAGGAACCGCTGCGCAAAGGGGAAAAGGTGCAGGTGGTCGCGGTGACAGGGCTGCGCCTCACCGTGCGCAAGGCGGGAGAAAAGGAGGAGGTGCGGGGCGGGTCATGACGCAATCCAAAAAGCGCAAGGAGTCGGGAGACCTGCGGCTGGGGGATGACCTTTTGGGGCTTCCTTGCCTGCAGCGCCAGCGCGCCAACCTGACGGGGGGTATGCGGGAGGAAAGGGGAAGCGCCGCGCCGGAGTGCCCGGTCTGCGGCCAGGAGGTGCCGGAGCTGTTGCACGGGTCGCAGGGGGCGGCCGACCCGGTGGTCGTGGAGCAGGTGCAGGAGAGGTTTCCCGGGTGGCAGCCCGAGGAGGGCCTCTGCCGGCCCTGCCTCGAGCGGTTCGGTCGCCCCGGGTAAGCGCTAGTAGTGCTTCGGGATGGGGAGGCACCCCTCCTCGTCGAGCGCGTCAAGATAGGCGCTGCGCAGGCCGAGGAAGGCCTGGGTTAGCCGGTCGATGAGGGTGGTGTGGGTGCACCCGATCAGTTCCAGCAGCCCGTTCTGCTTGTTGGCGATCAGCCTCTCGATGTGCGCCGCCCTGCGGTTGATGTCCACGTGGGTGTGCCCCTGGGCGTGGCTGACCAGGCTCAGCATGGCGTCGGTCACGAAGACGTCGATGGAGTACACCGCCGCCACCTGCGGGTGCTCCTTCAACTGGAACACCACGCGGATTTCCGGGTGCGGGAACTCGATGCCGGGAAGGTGCTCCGGTCCCATGTAGTAGGACGCCGCCACCGGCAGCACTTCGATGTAGCAGTTGAGCAGGGTCGATTCGATATCGATGGGGGTCTGCACCGGAAGTTTCAGTGCGGCCCGGGAGAACTGTTCACCATGTTCGAGATAGAGAGAAAGCCGCATGTCATCACCTGTAGTAGAACCTGTGGTAGAGGGATACTTCGGTTGTCACGATAAAAATAATACCGGCCCCAGCCAAAAAGCAAATGGGGGGACGCAATAATCTTTGCGGCGTACCCAGGTTCCGGTCGCCCCGTCCTGGCGGGTGATCGCGGTTGACATAGCCCTCCGGTCTATGCCATTAATTTCCCATCGCCATCTATCCCGCTAGTCCCTGCTAAGGTGTCTTGCCCTTGCACGTTTTCCGCTCAGTACAACAGATCCAGAGATCCCGCGCCGCCGGTGCCGGCCGCAAGCGCCTGTGCCTGACCCGAGTTACCATGCTCCTGGTCCTTTTCCTGGTGCTGCTGGCCTCGGCGGCGGGAGCCGACACCCTGGGGCGCGGCGGAGCCGGCAAAGGGGTGGTCGTGGTGGGGGGGGACTTCAACTATCCCCCCTACGAGTTCGTCGACAACGACGGCAAACCCACCGGTTTCAACGTGGAGCTGACCCGCGCCATAGCCGAGGTGATGGGCTTCAAGGTGGAGATCTCCCTGGGGCCCTGGGACGGCATGCGCCGGGCGCTGGAGCAGGGGGACGTGGACATCCTGCAGGGGATGGCCTTCTCCCAGGAGCGCACAAGCGAGGTCGATTTCTCCACGCCGCACGCCCTGTTGTTCCAGTCCATCTGGATCCGCCGCGACGACCGGCGCATCCGTTCCATAGACGACGTGCGCGGCAAGGAAGTCATCGTGATGAAGAACAGCATCATGCATGACTTCATGAAGGGGTACGACCCGAAGGCGAGGCTCATTCTCACCGATACGCTGGCCGAGGCGTTGAGACTTTTGAACCAGGGGAGGGGGGACTGCGCCCTGGTCTCGAGGCTGACCGGGATGTACCTGGAAAAGGAGATGGGGCTGAAGCGGATCGTCCCGGTGGCCGAGCCGATCATGACCCAGGCCTACGGCTACGCCGTGAAGAAGGGGAACGCCGAGGTGCTGGCGCGCTTCAACGAGGGACTCGCCATCCTGAAGCGTTCCGGTCAGTTCCAGGAGATCCACAACAAGTGGCTCGGCGTGATGGAGTCGCAGCCGGTCTCCTGGGGGCGGGTGGTGCGCTACGTGACCCTGGTGTCCCTGCCGCTTTTGCTGATCCTCGGGGGGACCGTGGTCTGGTCCCGAACCCTGCAAAAGCGGGTGGCGCAGCGCACCGAGGAACTGGCCCGCGAGGTGGCCGAGAAGCAGGCGGCGCTTGAGAAGTTGAGGATGCACCAGGACCAGTTGGTGCAGGCCGACAAGCTCGCCTCGCTGGGGACCCTGGTGGCGGGCGTCGCACACGAGATAAACAACCCCAACGGGCTGATCCTTTTGAACCTCCCCCGCTTCGAGGAGGTCCTGCGCGGTTCCCAGCCGATCCTGGACGAGTACCGCGAACGGCACGGCGACTTCAAGCTGGGGCGGCACAGCTACGACCGCCTGCGCGAGGAGCTGCCGCACATGCTCTCCGAGACGCAGGACGCCGCCAAGAGGATCAAGCGCATCGTCGCCGAGCTGAAGGATTTCGCCCGCCGCGACAGCGCCGACCTGACCGAGCTTTTGGACCTGAACCTCTGCGCCCAGGCCGCGCTGCGCCTGGTCGAGAACACCGTGGTGAAGAATTCGCACCAGGTGGTCGCCAACTTCGCCGAGACCCTGCCGCGGGTGAAGGGGAATAGCCAGCGCATCGAGCAGGTGATCGTGAACCTCCTTTTGAACGCGGCCCAGTCGCTGGAGGGGAGCGGCAAGAGCGTCCAAATCTCCACCCGGCACGACCGCTTTCGGGACCTGGTGCTCCTCACCGTGCGCGACGAGGGGAGGGGGGTGGAGCCCGAGCACCTGGCGCGGCTCACCGATCCCTTCTTCACCACCAAGCGCGAAGAGGGGGGGTGCGGCCTGGGGCTCTCCATTTCCGCTGGAATCGTGAAGCAGCACGGCGGCACCCTGAACTTCGATTCCCAGCCGGGTTTCGGCACCACGGTCACCATGGAGCTGCCGGCGCTGCGGGAAAGCGCGGGCATGTAGAGATCGCAGAACTCAAGGGAGTGGGAGCCTGTGACCGCCCGGTGGCATGGACGCCCGGTGGCATGGACGCCTGGTGGCATGGACCGCCAGGTAGCATGGACCGCCAGGTAGCATGGACCGCCAGGTAGCATGGACCGCGAGGTGGCATAAACCGCGAGGTTCTGTAGGGGCGAATAATCATTCGCCCTCCCCCTTGATTCAAAAGACGAAGAGGAGTTGCAGATGAGCGAAGCACTATACCCGGCATTCGGCGTGCTGCTGGTGGACGATGAGGCGCCCTGGCTGCGCAGCCTGCGCATGACGCTGGAAGGACCCGGTGCCATCAGCAACATCACCGCGCTCACCGACAGCCGCCTGGTGATGGGGGTGCTGGACAAGGGGGAGATCGGCCTGGTGCTGCTCGACCTGACCATGCCCTACCTCTCCGGCCAGGAGCTCCTGGCCCGCATCGCCGAGGAACACCCGGAGGTCACCGTGGTGGTCCTCTCCGGCCTGAACCAGATCGAGACGGCGGTCTCCTGCATGCGCCTGGGCGCCTTCGACTACCTGGTGAAGACCGACGAGGAGGACCACATCCTCGAATCGGTGCGGCGCGCCATCCGGATGCAGGAGCTGCAGCGGGAAAACAAGGAGATGCGGCGCCGTTTCCTGAACGACCGCCTGGAGTGCCCGGAGGCCTTCGCCCCCATCGTCACCAACAACAAGGCGATGCGCTCCATCTTCCAGTACATCGAGGCGGTGGCCAGGAGCACCCAGCCCATCCTGGTGACCGGGGAGAGCGGCGTCGGCAAGGAGCTGATCGCCCGGGCCATCCATACGCTGAGCCGCGGCGACGGTCCCCTGGTCCCGGTGAACGTGGCGGGGCTGGAGGACAACGTCTTCACTGATACCCTCTTCGGCCACAAGAAGGGGGCCTTCACCGGTGCCGACGAGAGCCGCAGCGGCATGGTGGAGCAGGCCGCCGAGGGGACGCTCTTTCTGGACGAGATCGGGGACCTCTCGCTCGCCTGCCAGGTGAAGCTCTTGCGGCTTCTGCAGGAGGGGGAATACTACCCGCTCGGGAGCGACCAGCCCAAGCAGCTCAGGGCGCGCATCGTGGTGGCGACCCACCACGACCTCTCCAAGAAGAAGGACGCCGGCGGGTTCAGAAAGGACCTCTACTTCCGCCTGAGGGCGCACCACGTGCACATTCCCCCCTTGCGCGAAAGAAAGGACGACATCCCGCTGCTCCTGGACCACTTCCTCAAGGAGAGCGCGGAGGTCTTCGGCAAGAAGGTGCCGAGCTACCCGAAGGAGCTCATGACGCTTCTGACCAACTACAGCTTCCCGGGGAACCTGCGCGAGTTGAGGTCGATGGTCTACGACGCCATGAGCGTGCACTCCTCGCGCATGCTCTCCATGAACAGCTTCAGGCAGGCGATGGAGGTGCAGGGCGAGGTTCCCGCGGACCAGGCCGCAACCGGCGAGCAGAACGTCTTTTGCTCCTGTGCCGAGATACCGACCTTGAGCGCGGCGGTGGAGCAGCTGGTCGCCGAGGCGATGCGACGCTCCGACAACAACCAGAGCATGGCCTCCCGCATGCTGGGGATCTCCCAGCCCGCGCTCAGCAAGAGGCTCAAGCTGCAGAGGGACGGCAAGGGGGAGTAGGTGAGGATGGACGGGCGAATGATTATTCGCCCCTACGGAGTGCGTGCCCAGTTTCGAGGCAGCGCGCTCACTCCCGGCCTCCTTCCTGCTGAACCCGATACGCTGCTTCTGCCGCTTTTTTGCACAAAACCTGCGCCTTTTCCCACCGGCTCTTTTCTTCGCGCTCCGGACCCGCCGCACGATGGGGTATAACTTTCGTTAAGCCTATAATGATTGTTATACCCGCCCTAAAATCCCCTTTCTTCGTCACTTCCTTCTTCGCCTCAAACAGCTTTCCAGTAGTGGTTATACCCCTTTGTTTCTAATGTTGGCTCCCAAAATGGCGTATTCGGATAGCAATCCGAGTTGTTAGCTGTTTACGCCTTCTTTGGCACCGGCTTTGCTGTATATAGAGCCGGATTGTACGCGTGCCAGCCTTGCCGCACCCAAAACGACGGTTGGCGGGAACGGTTGAGCGGGGAAACTGCCCATATCCTGTGCAGCAGCTTCGAGTGACTCGATTGGCAACAAATAGAAAAGGAGCAGCAGATGATCAAGTTTGAAGGGGTCCACAAGTGGTTCAAAAAGCTTCACGTGCTTAACGGGATCGATCTCCACGTCAAACAGGGGGAAGTGGTCGTCGTCTGCGGTCCCTCGGGGTCCGGCAAATCGACCCTGATCCGCACCATCAACCAGTTGGAGCCGATCGAGGAGGGGAGCCTGATCGTCGACGGCATGGACCTCAGGAGCAAGAAGACCGACATCAACAGGCTGCGTGCCGAGGTTGGCTTCGTGTTCCAGCAGTTCAACCTGTACCCGCACCTTTCGGTGATCGACAACATCACGCTGGCACCGATCAAGATCCGCAAGACATCCAAGAAGGAAGCGCAGGAGCAGGCCATGGAACTGTTGGAGCGCGTCGGCCTCGCCGTCAAGCGCGACGCCTACCCGACCCAGCTCTCCGGCGGCCAGCAGCAGCGCGTGGCCATCGCCCGTGCCCTGGCCATGAAGCCGCGCATCATGCTCTTCGACGAGCCGACCTCCGCGCTCGACCCCGAGATGATCGGCGAGGTGCTCGCGGTCATGCAGGACCTTGCCAGCACCGGCATGACCATGGTCTGCGTTACCCACGAGATGGGCTTCGCGCGCGAGGTGTCCGACCGCGTGGTGTTCATGGACCACGGCGTCATCCTCGAAGAGGCACAGCCGGAAGAATTCTTCCGCAACCCGCAGCACGACCGCGCCAAGCAGTTCCTGAAGCAGCTGCTGTCGCCGATGCACTAGAGAACTCGTTCACCCGCCGAACTCTGCCGGATTCCCAGCGGCGGGCACGGGTGCCTGTTAATAACGAACATCAAAAGGAGAGTACTGTGAAAAGATTGGCTGCTGTTGTTATGGGTTTGGCCCTGTTGGGTTCTTTCGGTAAGGCGATGGCCGCGGCTCCCGCCGACACCCTTGCCGAAGTCAAGAAGAAAGGCGTCCTGGTGGCTGGCGTGAAGGATTCCCTTCCTCCTTTTGGTTACGTGGACGAGAAGAGCCGCGAGATCGTAGGCTACGACGTCGACTTCGTGAAGGCGATCGCCAAGAAGCTGGGCGTGAAGGTCGAACTGAAGCCGGTTACCTCCGCTTCCCGCATGCCGCAGCTCACCGAGGGTAACATCGACATCATCGCCGCCACCATGACCAAGAACCCGGAGCGCGCCAAGCAGATCGGCTTCAGCCACACCTACTTCGCCACCGGTCAGAAGTTCATCACCGTGAAGGGGAAGGTTAAGAGCCTGAAGGACCTGGCCGGCAAGAAGATCGGTACCGCCAAGGGTTCCACCTCGGAGCAGAACGTGAAGGCCGCCCTGCCGACCGCCACCGTGCTTTCCTTCGACGATTACCCGCAGGCCTTCCTCGCGCTGCAGCAGGGCAAGGTGCAGGCGGTGACCACCGACGAGGCGATCCTGGCCGGCATCCTCGCCAAGGCACCCAACAAGGCGAAGTTCGAGATCCCGAACGTCCAGATCTCCAACGAGCCGTACGGCCTCGGCATGAGGAAGGACGACGCCAAGTTCATCGCCTTCGTGAACAAGACCATCCTCGACATGGAGAAGAGCGGCGAAGCCAAGAAGATCTTCGAGAAGTGGTTCGGCAAAGGCACCGACTTCCAGCTCAAGCGCACCTTCAAGATCGTAGCGGACAAGTAAAAAGACAGGTTAAGGTTGAGATTGAGGTTAAGAAAAACCTTTCTCTCAACCTTGACCTGCCGTTTAACAGTAAATCAGGTCGAAGAGTGAGGCCCGGTTGAGAAAAGACGTTTAGCTGGTAGCTTTATCTCAGTCTTAATCTTAGTCTCAGTCTCAGTCTTCAACCTGCCTCTAAGGGGTTTCACGTGCTAAAGTACACATTTGACTGGTCCATCGTCACCTCCGGCAAGTATTTCGAGTGGCTGGTATCCGGGCTCAAGGTCACCCTGGAGCTCTCCGCCGTCGGCATCGTCTGCGCCTTCATCTTGGGACTCCTGATCGCCGTCCTGAAGATGAGTCACTACCGTCCCGTGCGCTGGATCGCCACCGCCTACCTGGAGTTCTTCCGGAACACGCCGCTGCTGGTCCAGATCTTCTTCTGGTACTTCGGCTCCTACAAGGTGCTCCCGGCGGCGGTCAACGAATGGTTGAACAGCACGAACTTCGAGTTTGCCGCGGCCGCCATCGCCCTCACCATCTACACCTCGGCCTTCATCGCCGAGGATATCAGGTCGGGCATCCTCTCCATCCCGAAGGAGCAGATGGAGGCGGCCAGAAGCGCCGGCTTCTCCTATCTCCGTTCCATGCAGTACATCATCCTGCCGCAGGCGGTACGTATCACGATCCCTCCCCTGGTGAACCAGTTCCTGAACCTCGCCAAGAACTCCTCGCTCGCGATGAGCATCGGGGTCATGGAGCTCACCTACCAGGCGCGCCAGGTCGAGAGCTACACCTTCAAGGGATTCGAGGCGTTCACCGCCGCCACCGTGGTCTACCTCGGGCTGTCCGTGGTCATCACGGCGCTCATGGATCTGTACAACAAGAAGGTGCTCAACCCGCACCGCGCCTAGCGGACGGCGGACGGGTCCGGTAACGAGAACGGCAGATTTTCCTGCGGTAAACGGAGAAGATAATGGAAGAAGCACTCAACTTTCAGGTAATCATAGACAACTTCACCTACTTCATGATCGGGCGCTACCCCAACGGCCCGCTGGGCGGACTCGGGCTCACCATGTACCTCGCGGTGGTCTCCTGCGTCCTCTCCTTCTTCGGGGGACTGATCCTTGGGCTCTTGAGCCTGTCGCGCTACGCGGTGATCCGCCACCCGGTGAACCTGTTCATCAACACGGTGCGCGGCATTCCGCTTCTCATGGTGATCTTCTGGATGTACTTCCTGCTCCCGGCCCTGATGGGCAAGACGGTGCCGGAGGCGACCACGGTCATCATGGGACTCACCATATTCACCTCGGCCTACATGTCGCAGATCGTGCGCGCAGGCATCCAGGGGATCCCCAAGGGGCAGACCGAGGCGGCCATCTCGACGGGCTTGAAGCCCTGGCAGGCGATGCTCTACATCGTGCTTCCGCAGGGGCTGAGGAACATGATCCCCTCCTTCGTGAACCAGTTCGTGTCGCTCATCAAGGACACCTCGCTCGCCTTCATTGTCGGGGTTTCCGAGCTGACCCACGTCGGCACCCAGATCAACAACCGGACCATGGCCTTCCCGACCGAGATCTTCATCTTCATCGCCGCGGTCTACTTCGTGCTCTGCTTCGCCTTCACCTCCTTCTCGCGCTGGCTGGAGGGAAGGCTTGCGTGGAGAAAGTCGATCTAGGCTTTCGGGACCGGCAACAGCTTTTAAAACGCCCCCCTCGGTGCTCCGAGGGGGGCGTTTTTTTGTTCGGGGTAGGGGATGGACGCAGGGGCAGGCTTGTCATCGGGCTTGTCATCGGTGCGCGGCTGGCTTATCCTTTTGGTCTTATGCACCCCCAAAAAGGGGAGAGGGCATTGTCATCGGTCGCGCAGAGGTGCATAGGGGAGGGGGGAGTCATGGAGGCTCAGGTCGTTTCGGTTCGTTATCGCATCCCGCTTACGGAGCTCCAGGCGCAGAAGCTCCGCCGCACCTGGCCCAACGGCGACCCTTTCTACCCCTACGAAAAGATGGAACGCTACCTCGAACCGCTCCTGGTCGAGGACCTCAACTGGCACCACTACTCGGGAAACTACCTCTACTTCACGGTGTACGGGGACGATATCGAGGCGACGCTTGCGGACGCTCTCAAGGTGTTCGAGGCGAGACTGGCTCTTTTGGAGGGGAAAAAATGATCAAGAAACGGTTGGCGCTATCCTGCCTGCTGCTCCTGCTCGCCTGCGGCGCTGCCCACGGCGAGTCGGGGGGCCTCGGCCAACAGGTGCTCGCCGAAACCAACGCGGCGCGCCAGAACCCGCAGCGCTACGCGGAATACATCCGGGAGTTCAGGAAGAGCTTCATCGGCAAGGCGTACCGGCTGCCGGGGACGCTGAACATGGTGATGACGTCGGAAGGGAAGGGGGCGCTGGACGAGGCGGTGCGTTTCTTGTCGCGGCAGCGCCCGCTGCCGGCGCTTTCCTGGTCGCCGGGACTGGCGATGGCGGCGGCCGACCTGGTGCGGGAACAGGCCGCCTCGGGAGAGACGGGACACGGCGAGCGCGGCGACACGAAGAAGAGGATCGAGGAGTACGGCTCCTGGCGCTCGAGCCTCGGGGAGAACATCAGCTACGGGCCGGAAACCGCGAGGCAGGTGGTGATGGGGCTGATCATCGACGACGGGGTAGCCGACCGGGGACACAGAAAGAACATCTTCGACCGCTCCTTCACCACCGCGGGCGCCGCCTGCGGCCCGCACCCCCTCTACCGCACCATCTGCGTCACGGATTTCGCCGGAGGCTTCCAGGGGCGGTAACCGGCCGGTTCAGGCCTGGTTGACCAGGAGCGCGAGGCTGAGCCGGTTGCCGGCGGGGAGCTTGCAGTAGATGGAGGTGAGGTGGGCTTTCACGGTGCGCTCCACTATGCCCAGGTCGGCGGCGATCTCCAGGTTGGTCCTCCCTGCCGCCACCAGTTCGGCCACCCTGCGCTCGGTCGGGGTAAGCGGCGCCAGGAGCCTTTCGGGGTGCCTTTCCCTTCCCGCGCTGTTCTGCGCGGCTTCCAGGATCAACTGCTGGATCACCTGCTGTCCGAGCCACACCCCGCCGCTTGCCATCACGCGCAGCGCTTCCTGGAGGTTCTCCCGGGCGATGTAGCTGTTGGCGTAGCCCACGATCCCCACCTTCAGGAAGGAGAGCCCCTCCTCGGGTTCGGGACGGTCCGAGAGGAGGAAGAGCCGGGCCGCGGGAGCCGCGGCGCGCAACTCGGCGCAGGCGGCAGCGTCCACCAGGTCGCGGTGCAGGAGCACCAGCTCGAACTGTCCGGAGGAGGCCAGCCGCTTCAATTCGCCGAGGGTGCGGCACTCCTGGACCTGGTTCCCTTCGGCCACCAGGCCCTGCCACCGGCCCAACAGGGATGCGTTTGCGCTAGCCAGCAGGATCAGCATGTAATCACCTTTCGCGCAACGCCGAGTACTTGGCCTTGAGAATCGGTTTCAAGAGATAGGAGAGGATGGTCCGTTTGGCGGCCACGATGTCCACGGTGGCCACCATGCCCGGGATGATGGGGAGCGGCTTCTCCTTGGTCCCCAGGTAGTTGCGGTCGGTCCTCAGCGTGACGAGGTAGTAGCTTTCCTTGGTTTTCTCGTCGGTGATGCTGTCGGCACCGATCTGCTCCAGCCGTGCCTCCAGCCCGCCGTAGATGGTGTAGTCGTAGGCGGAGAACTTCACCGTGGCCTTCTGGTTCGGCTTCAGGAAGGCGATGTCGGCCGGCTTGATCTTGGTCTCGATGAGGAGGGTCCCCTCGGTGGGGACGATCTCCACGATGTTCATCCCCGGCTGGATGACGCCGCCGATGGTGTTGACCAGGATCCGGTTCACGGTGCCGTTCACCGGGGAGCGGACCAGGGTGCGGTCCAGACGGTCCTTGAGCGCGAGCGAGGACGCCGTTTCCTCGCCGACCTTCGCCGCGACGTCGTTGTACTCGGCCTTGGCCTTGTTGGAGAAGCTGAGCCTCAGCTCCTTCATGGCGGCGTAGCTCTCGTCGATCTTGGACTGAATGCGCGGGATCGACTGCTTGATGGTCTCGATCTCCCCCTTCATCTCGCTCGCCTTGCGCTCGAGCTGCAACAGCTCCATGTCGGAGACCGCTCCCTTGGCGACCAGGGGCCTCGTGATGTTGATCTCCTTCTGGTACAGGGTGTAGGTCTGGTTCAGCTCGCGCAGGCGGGTGCTCAGTTCCCTCAGTTCCCCCTGGCGCTGGTCGACCTGGGACTGCTTCACCTCGATGGAGTGCTTCAGCTCGGCGCGGCGCGACTCGAAGAGGGCCCGCTCGCTGGCCGCGATGCCGGCCGGAACGTCGCTCGGAATGGAGAAGCTGGTGCTGCCGGCCGCCTCGGCGCGCAGGCGGGCAGCCTTGGCCTTGTCGGCGCCGGACTTCGCCTGGCTCTGCTCCAGCGAGGAGACGAAGCGGGTCTCGTCGATCTTCAACAGGAGCTGCCCCTTCTTGACCGTGTCCCCCACCTTGACGTGCAGTTCGGAGAGGATCCCCCCCTCGAGGTTCTGGATCACCTGGACCTGGCTGGCCGGGATCACCTTCCCCTCGCCCCTGGTCGTCTGCTCCACCTCGGATACCGACGCCCAGCCGATGAAGATGACGAAGAGCGCAAACGTGGCCCAGAGGATGGCCCGCCCGCCGCGCGGGGACTGCACGAGGATCGAGGTCCTGATGTCGGTGACGTAGTCGACGTCGTCTTCGGGCATCCTGCGGAACACCCCGTTTCCCTTGTTCTTGGCTGCTTTTATCTCCACGTCGTATTCTCCGCTAGATGTTCAGGTGCCCGCGCTGCAGCGCTTCGAGGACCGTCGCCTTGGGTCCGTCGGCGATCACGGCGCCGTTGTCGATCACGATGATGCGGTCCACGAGTTCCAGGAGCGAGGCGCGGTGCGTGATCAGGACCATGGTCTTTTCCTGGGCGCCGGCCGCCAGGTTGTTCTTGAGCTTCAACTCGGCGCGGCTGTCCATGTTGCTGGTCGGTTCGTCGAAGACCAGCACCGGCGGGTCGAGCAGAAGCGCCCGTGCGATGGCCACGCACTGGCGCTGTCCGCCGGAGAGCCCGCGGCCGAACTCGCCGACCTCCATGTCGAAGCCCATGGGGTGCTTCTTGACGAACTCCCCGACGCCGGCAAGCTCCGCCGCGCGCATGATGGCGTGGTCGTCGATGTCGGCAGCCCCCAGGGTCAGGTTCTCGCGCACCGTCCCCTTGAACAGCGAGATGTCCTGCGGGACGTACCCCACGTAGTGCCGCAGCTCTGCCGGGTCGATCTGCCGGAGATCCGTGTCGTCCATGGTGACCATGCCGCTGGCCGGCTCGAAGAGGCCCAAAAGGAGCTTCCCGAGCGTGGTCTTGCCGGAGCCGATGGGGCCGATGACGCCGACCTTTTCGCCCGGGGCGATCTGCAGGGAGATGTTGTTCAGCGCGTTGACCGTCTGTCCGGGATAGGCGAAGAAGAGCGCCTTCACCCCGATCCCCCCCTTGAAGCGGGGGCGGTGCAGGAAGGTCTTGCCGGCGGGGCGCTCCACCGGGAGCTTCATGATGTCGTCCAGGGCCCGGTAGGCCTCCTTGGCCCGGTGGTAGCGGGTGGCGAGGTTGGCCACCTGGGCCACCGGCGCCACCACCTGCCGGGACAGGATCACCAGCGCCACCAGCCCCCCCTGGGTCAGTTCGCGCAGGGCGATGGCGTAGACCCCGGCGATGACCAGGGCGACCACGGCGAGGTTCTGTACCAGGTAGGAGACGTTGCTCACCGAGGAGGAGAGGAAGCGGGAGCGCGCGCTCCAGGTGGAGATGTAGCTGACGGCGTCCTCCCAGCTCCGCTGCACGTGGCTCTCCGCACCGAGCATCTTCACCGTCTCCAGCCCGGCGAGCCCCTCGACCAGGATGGCGTTCTTCTGGCTCGATGCGGCGAACGTGTTCTCCACGGCCCGGCGCAGCGGCGCCTGGATGCAGGCGGAGTAGAGCAGCATGAGAGCGATGCTCACCAGGAAGATGGTCAGGATGGCGCCACCGCCGATGTACCAGATCACCACCAGACCCAGGATGACGAACGGGAGGTCGATGACGGCGGTGATGGAGAAGGAGGTGATGAAGTCGAGGATGGTCTCGAATTCCCTCAGGTTGTTGGAGAAGGAGCCGATCGACTGCGGGCGCGCCTCCAGGCGGAGGTTCAGCACCCGCTGCAACAGCAGCGAGGAGATCTTCAGGTTGGCTTTCTTGCCCGCCTCGTCGACGAAGTAGCCGCGCAGCCCCTGCATCAGGACGCTGAACAGGTACACCACGGTGACGCCGATGGAGAGGACCCAGAGGGTCTCGTAGGCGCTGTTCGGAATGACCCGGTCGTAGACGTTCAGGATGTAGAAGGTGCTGACCAGGGCGAAGACGTTGATCAGGAAGGAGGCGATCAGGACGTCGCGGTAGATGCGCCAGGATGAGGTGATCGCCCCCCAGAACCAGTTTCCCTTCCCGTCCTCGCGGGTCACGCTGGTCGACTTGCCGATGCGGTACCTGGGGCGGACGAAGACGGCGAAGCCGGTGTAGAGCTTCTCCAGTTCGGCGCGGGTCAACGTCTTCTCGCCGGTCCCCGCCTCCGGGAGCAGGATCTTGAAGCTGTCCGACTCCGGGAGCCGCTCGACCACCGCGCACGCCTGCCGGTTGTGCAAAAGCAGGATGGCGGGGAGCTGCAGCTGGGAGATCCGCTCAAGGGGGCGCTTCACCAGGCGGGAGGAGAGCCCGGCGCGCTCGGCGCAGCGGGGAAACAGCTCGACCGTCACGCGGTTTTGCACCAGGGGGAGCCCGGCGGTCAGCCCCGTCCGCGATGCCGGCAGCCCGTGCAGCTTGGCCACCAAAAGGAGCGAGTCGAGAAGGGGGTCGTCGTGGCGATCGCTGTCCTCGCCGACATTCCACTCTGTTTCTTGGGTAAGGTTTTCAGTCTCTGGCACGTCCGATCCTCTTTAGCTGTAAAGGGGCCGCTCAAATGAACGGGAAACATACTAGCATAATACCTTTCACATTGGTAAACGTTTTGCGTTATACTTGCGGCTGTCTTCCCGTGTCAGTACCTCTTTTAGAAACACCGTCAGCCACCCGTTCAAAGAAAGGATACTCCATGTTTTATGTAGAAAGAGACGGCGAGGGCAAGATCGTCGCCCTGCACAAAAGTCCCGCCGCATCGGCCACCGAACAGAAATCCCCGATGGACGAGGAGGTGATCGCCTTCCTGAACGAAGCCGGGGCCTGGGGGGAGGCGCTGGCCTTCTCCGACGCGGCCACCGTGCGCGTCATCGAGGACCTGGTCGACCTCCTGGTCAGAAAGAACGTGATCAACTTCACCGAACTCCCCGAACAGGCGCAGCAGAGGATCAAGGCACGCCAGAGCCTGCGCGAGAAGATCTCCTCCACCGACCTCTTGGTGCACGACATCATCTGACGGCGGGGTAGGAGGCCAAAGGCGTCGGCCTGCCGAAGAAGTACCCCTGCATGGCGTCAAGGTTCAGCTCCTTGAGGATGGCCGCCTGCTCTTCGCTTTCCACCCCTTCCGCCACCACCTTGATGTCGATGCTGTGCGCCACGCTGCAGAGCGAGGCGACGTAGAACCTGCTGTCGGTCTCCCCGCCGGAAAGCTCGCCGGTGTAGGCCCGGTCGATCTTCACGTATTCCGGGTGCAGTGACTGCAGGTAGCCAAGCTTCGAGAAGCTGCGGCCGTAATGGTCGAGACCGATGCCGTGGCCGCAGGCCCGTACGGCGGCGCCGAACTCCCTGATGTTCTGCAGGTGCTGCACCGCGGCGAACTCGGAGAACTCGAAGCTCACGTGGGGTGCGGAGGGGGGGAGGGCCTTTAAGAAGGCGTAGAGCCAGTTCCGGAACGCATCGTCCTCCAGGGAGGTAGGGGACAGGTTGATGGCGATCCGGTCCACCCCGAGGCGGCGGTAGTCGGCCTTCAAGGCCTCCTCGATCACCATGCGGTCGATGGCGGACACGAGCTTCAGCCGCTCCGCGACCGGCATGAACAGGGCGGCGTCCAGCGGCTTGCCGTCCTCCTGCATGATGCGCGCGAAGAGCTCCAGCTGGAGCAGTTTGCGACCCGGCCCGTTCTCGATCACCCCCTGCGCGTCGAGCCTTATGCGCCTCTCCTCGAGCGCCCGCACCAGGGCGTCCTTCCAGTGCTGCTGCCCCTGCGGCAGCGCGTCCGAATCCCCGGTCACCGCACGCAGTTCCCAGCTGTTGGCCCCCTTTTGCAGCGCCGCGGAGAGCGCCAGGTCCGCCTCGGCCAGAAGCCTCGTGAGCGTGGTGCTTCCCTGGTAGGTGGCGATGCCGAGGTGGCCTATGTTGTCGGAAAGGGTGATCTTCTCCATGGCGATCCGGCCGAGCTGCGCCGCGATCTCGGTGGCGATGATCCCCCCCTCGGAAGGGGAGGCGTCGGGGAGGAAGATGCCGAAGTCGCCGCCGGTGAGGCGGGAAAGCGCGGTGTCGGCGTAGGCCTTCACCGAATTCTTCAGGAGCGCGGCCACCCGCTTCAGCAGGTCGTCGCCCGCCTGCAGCCCCCTTTTCTGGTTCAGCGCCTCCAGTCCGTGGATCCTCAACAAGAGGAGCAGCCCGCAGCCGTTTTGGTCCTGACTACCGAGGTCGGCGTTCACCTGGCTCTCGAACAGGCGCCGGTTCCCCAAGAGGGTGACCGGGTCCTGGTAGGCCCTTTCCTGGAGCCCCTCGGCCCGCGCCGCTTGCTCCTCGAACATCTCCTTCACCTTCACCGTCATCCGGTTCATCGCCTCCACCACGCTCTTGAATTCGCGGGTGCGCGGCAGCGACTCCTGCAACTGGTACTCCTTGCGGCACAGGGCGTCCGCCTGGCGCTCGACGGCGGCCAGGGGCTTCAACAGGATCCTGAGCCCGATCCCCGCCGCCAGGAGCAGGAAGGCCGCGCAGGCGGCGAACCAGATGGTCATGCTGATCACCTCGCTCCAGAGCGTTGCGTAGGCGTAGCCGGGGTGGCTCTTGACCAGGATGGTCCCACCCTGGTTCCACCCTGCCATCACGTCCGAGGCCGCCTCCGGGGTCTTCAGAGGGACCAGCGCCACGAACCACTGCGGCACGTCCTCGACCCGGACCGGGAGCGTCCGCTCGATGAGCACCTTGCCGCGCGGGTCGGCGTAGGTGATCTTCTGGTAGTAGCCCCGGTCGAACAGTGCGCTGATCATCCCCTCCACCAGGGTAAGGTCCTTCTGGGCCACGTGGGGTGAGATGGAGAGGGCCAGCGATGTGGCGGTGTCCTGCACGTGGGACTCCAGCTGGTTGGTGAGGAAGGTCCGCGTGTTGGCGAGCTTCGCGTACCAGGTGCCGGTGAACAGCAGCAGGAAGAGCACGACGGTGAAAATGATGAGCTGTCGATACAGTGTCATAGGGTTACCCTTTGTCCGTTACAGTCTGTTCTCGGACATCTTTTGAAGAAGGTCCTGCCAAAGCCTCAGCCGGCTCGACTTGCCGGCGGGCTTGCCCATCCCCCTTTGCTTGGCGAGCCACAGCCCGGAGCCGTTGAAGCTCAAGATCGGCATCAGGTCGTTGCGCTTGGAGGCGTGGTCTATGGAATCGACCAGGTTGTCGAGCACGAGCGGCTCGGCCTCGGGCGTGCTGTAGTAGGTGAGCACCATGTGGTGGATGTTGTAGCGCAGCGCCTTGACGTAGGTGATGCGGAGCTTTTCGTCTTCCACACCCATCGCC
Source organism: Geomonas diazotrophica (assembly GCF_018919385.1). Taxonomy (GTDB): domain Bacteria; phylum Desulfobacterota; class Desulfuromonadia; order Geobacterales; family Geobacteraceae; genus Geomonas; species Geomonas diazotrophica. The sequence goes on along the minus strand of NZ_JAHLMF010000011.1, from coordinate 213,298 downwards.
TTTAGGGTGAAGTACTTGGCGATGGCGAAGTCCTCGCAGTCCCCGGCCCCCTTGGCCAGGAATTCGATCGGGGTCGCCCAGTAGTCCTCTACCCCCCAGACGTCCCAGTCGCTGGCGAAACGGATCCTCTCGTTGAAGAAGCGGTTCACCTTGTCGAGCTTGTCCCGGTCGGACCGGCTCCTGTCCCGCGCGATCAGCTCCTCCCAGGCGGTCAGGCGGCGCAGGGCCTGCCCGCCGTACTTCTTCTCGGCCTGTTGCAGGATGGAGCGGTCGACGCTGAAGTTGCCGGCGGGGAGGACGGTGCCGGCAAGCAAAAGCGCCGCCATGAGGGCGGTCAAGGACAGCGATGTCAGTCGTTTCAGGTAGATGCCCACGGTTATCCCGGCCAAGGTGCTCTTTCTCTAAAAAAAAGCCCGGACCGTCCTTAAAGGTAGCGGCGATCCGGGGCTCTATAATACAGTGCTCTCTCGGGATAGTCTACGGCGTTCCTGCCGCCGTGGTGACCCTGCCGGTCTGGTCGGGAGCCTGCAGGCCGAGGGTCGGCAACAGGCGCGACATGCCGTTTAGGAGCCGGTACTCGGCGTAGCGCTGGTCGTACTGCGCGTTCACCAGGCTCGCCTTGGCGTTGATCAGCTCGGCCTGGGTGTCCAGCAGGTCGAACATGGTCCTCCTGCCGATGGACCACTGGGCGGCGAAGGCGTCGGCGGTCTGGGCGGCGGCCTTGACGTAGTCGTCGAGGTACTTGATCCGCTCCTGGGCGGAACGGTTGGCTTCCCAGGAGAGCCGGATCGACTGCACCGTCTGGCGCTTGGTGTTCTCGAGGATTTCCTCAGCCTCGTACACCTCGCTCTGGGTCTGCCCCAGGCGCGCCTTGTTCCAGCCGCCGTTCAGGATGTTGAAGGTGAGGGTGGCGGTCCCCAGGAACTCCTCGCGGTTCCCGGGGAAGTCGTTGTAGTCCTTGAGCCAGCGGTAGTCGAGTGCCACGTCGAGGCTCGGGTAGAGCAGGCTCTTCGCGGCCTCGTGCTGCGCCGTTCTCTCCTGAACCCCTTCCCGGGCTGACTTGAGCGCCTGGTTCCCGCCAACCGCCAGTTCCTCCGCCTCTTCCTTGCTCCTGGGGAGACGCGGCCCGACCGACTGGGGCTCGGTGAGCTCGCCGGGAAGGTAGCCGATCACCGCCTGGTAGTCGGCGAGGCTGTCGGAGAGGTTGGCCTGGGCGGCGGCGAGGTTGCTCTCCGCCAGCGCCACACGCCCCTTGACCTGCTCGAAGTCGGCCCGGCGGTCGACCCCGGACTCGCTTCTCAACTTCACCTGGTCGTGGATGCGCAGGTGGTTGGTCAGGTTCTCCTGGGCCAGGGCCAGGAGCTTTTCACTCTTCAAGACGTTGAGGTAGACCTTGGAGGCCAAAAGGGCGTTGTTCTCAGCGGAGTTCCCCAACTGGTACTGCTGGGCCCGGGCTCGGGCCTCCTGGCGCTCGACCTCGCTTTGGGTCCCGAAGAAGCGGAACACGTTCTGGCGCACGCTGATGGTCGCGGCGTTTGGGTAGACGGTGCCGAAGGTCGGCTCGTGCTGGCGGGTCACCCCGGCTGCCAGCGAGAGGTCCATGGTGGGGAGGTAGCCGGCCTTGGCCTGGCGCACTTCCTTCTCGCGTGCCACCTTGTTGTAGTAGTTCGCCCGCACCTCGGGGTTGGAGCGAAGCATGTACTGCACAGCGTCCTGGAGCGTCTCCGCCTGGGCGGCGCCCGCTGCCGACGCGAACATCCCCAATGCCAATACTGTCACTAATTTCCTGGTTCGTGGCATAGCATACCTTCCTGTGATGTCATATGGGTATTTGCAAATTAAATTTTACTAATATTTGCACTCTTGACTCATTATATACCGAGTAGTTGCTAATGTCGACACACATATTATGTGCTCATAATAAATTTGCAAATATTATTTTTTGTGTTTAATATATGGCGGGCCGTGAGTCAAGCATAAAGAATCATATGCCATTTGACACGGCGGGTTTTAATAGTAGCTTAGTAGTACCGTTTGGCAAGCCTGTGAGATTAAAGTGCAACTTTAATGCAATCTAATACAACTGAAACGGAGAAGATTGATTTGAAACGACATGCATTGATGATGATGGCAATGGCGTTGCTCCTCGCCTCCCGTCCCGGTCCGTCGGCAGCAGCCGACGCGCCGCAGGGGGGGAGCCCGGCGAGCAACAGGGTGGGGACCTTCTCGATCTCCCCGGTGGTCGGCGGAGTCTCCTTTGACGGGGAGCAGCACCTGGAAACCGCGCCGGTGTTCGGCCTGCGCGCGGGCTACAACTTCACCCGCAACCTCGAGGCGGAGGCGCTCTTCGACTACTCGAAGACCCGCTCGACGCTGACCGACAACAACACCGACTTCCTGCGCTACGGGGCCGACCTGCTGTGGAACTTCCGCCCCGACGAGAAGTTCGTCCCCAACGTGGCCGCGGGCTACGCCGGGACGCAGCTTAAGTCGCAGACCAAGGGGGCCTTCGACCTCGGCGCCGGCTTCAAGTACTTCGTCACCGAGGACATGGCCTGGCGCGGCGACGTGCGGGGGATCTTCCTCGACAACAAGATCGACAGGTACGCCATCGAGTACACCACCGGGATCTACATCCCCTTCGGCGTGACCCCGCCGGTCGCGAAGCTCCCGGCCCCGCCGCCTCCGCCCGAGCCGGTGGCGCGGCCGCTCCCCGCGGCACAGCCGACCTTGAACCTGACCGTACCGCCTCCTGTGGTGCCGGTACCGGTGGCCGCTCCCGAGGTCTCCCTGGCCGCCGCTCCCGCCTCCATCAAGAAGGGGGAGAAGTCGGTGCTGACCTGGCAGAGCAAGCGGGCCGACAACTGCGAGATGCGTCCCGACGTCGGCGACGTAGCCGCCAACGGTTCCACCATCGTGACCCCCGCGGCCGACACCATCTACACCGTGACCTGCAAGGGCAAAGGGGGCACCGCCTCCGCCAACGCGGCAGTCATGGTGGTCCAGCCGACCCAGGCGGAGAAACGCTTCTGCAACCAGCCTGCGGTGCTGATGATCAACTTCGACACCGACAAGTGGAACGTGAAGCCGCAGTACCACGCCGAGTTGAAGACGGTGGGCGACTTCCTGAACGAGTTCCCCGAGGCCCACGGCGAGATCTCCGGTCACACCGACGGCACCGCCAGCGTCCCTTACAACCAGAGGCTCTCCGAACGGCGCGCCCAGTCGGTGCGCGACTACATCGTCAAGAACTTCAACATCGATCCCAAGCGGCTGACCGCGAAGGGGTACGGCAAGTCCCGCCCGGTGGCGACCAACAAGACCGCCGTGGGGCGCGCGAAGAACAGGCGCATCGAGGCGAACCTCGTATGCGAGAAGAACGGTGTGCAACAGGCGCCGGCAGCCCAGTCGGGCCCGACCCCAAAGGCCGCGGGCAAAGCAGCCGCGGTAAAGAAAGGGAGCGCCCTTGGAAAAAAGCCGGTAGCCCTGGTGCCAGCGCAAGGTAACGTCGCCAACGGTGACGTTCCTCCTGCGCAACGCCAGGGCGAACCCGAAGCACGCTTTTTCCCGCAGGCCGCTGATCCGGGTGTGACCGCATCCGGATCGGCCCTCCTCCCCGCAGCACAAAGAAAGGGGGAAGAAACCGCAAGGTACTTCCCCAACGCGGCAGCACCCGAACTGAAGGAGGGGGCCGTGCCCCCTCCGCTTCCCGCGGCCAAACGCATCCAAGAGCCCCTGCGGCCTACCCGGACCAGCCTCCTGAACCCGGGCAGGTGACGGCGAGGGTCGCTCCAGCGCTCCCCGCGGCGCAGCTCCCCCCGCAGGCGGTTCCGCTTGTCGAGGGAGCGCAGCCGGCCCCGGAACTCAAGGCGGCGAAAGAGCCGCCCGAGCTTCCCCCCGCACAACTAAGCAAACAGGCAGCCCTGCCTACTCCCGATACCCCCGCCACTTCAGCGCCGACCGCGCTTCCCTCCATCGCCGCCGCGCCGGCCGCACTCCCCCTGGCTGCCGTTTCCGAAGCAGCATCCGTCGCCTCCGCGCTCAGAAAGCAGGAGCCCGAACCCGTCGCTCCCGATGAAGCGCCCTTCGAGCTCAAGGCGACCACGCCCACCCCCGTGCCCGATGGCAGGATCGCCCTGACCGGCATCACCATCGACAAGGACGGCCTCAGTCTGTACACGAGCGGCAAGGTGAACGAATTCAACCTGATCACCATGGTGGAGCCCTTCAGCCTGGTCATCGACCTCTACGGTGCGGTGAACGGCATAGGCCTCCCCAAGGCGCCGGTGGAAAAATTCGACCTCACCACCGTTCGTTTCAGAGAGTTCCCCGACCATCTCCAGATTACCCTCGACGCCGGCCGGGAGGAAATCATCCCCTACCGCAGCTTCAAGACCGACACCGGGTTGAGGATCAATATCAAACCGAGAAGCAGTCACCACATAGGCCCCTGACCGGCAGCGCAGGCGCTGCCTCCCGGAGGCCCACGATACGATGCTCTGAGTAGCTCATCCGTAAGGAGGAGTCTGACATGGACCACGGTATTGCATTGCGATGGAAACTGGCTGTCGTAGTGACGGGATTGGTGTCTCTACTTGCCGCGCCGGTGCTTGGCGCCGATGCGCAGCCCCCCGCCGCTGCGCCGCAGGACGCGCCCACCGAGCAGGCGAACGACCTCGGGCTTGAGCTGAGGCTGCAGACGGTGAAGAAGGACCTCCTGGTCATGCTCAACTTCGCCGAGCACTTCATCGCCAGCGGCGAGACCAAGACGGCGGCCCAGCTCCAGGCACCCCTCGACGACTACCTGAGGAGGCACGCCGACTACCTGGTGACCCAGGCGGTGGACGGCTCCAACAACGAGATGACCCAGCTCTCGGCGGAGATCGCGCTGGTGAAGACGCGGCTTCTGATCGTGCTCAACTACCGTGATGATGCCGGCAGCGTCCTCGCCGAGATGAAGAGGCTCTACGCTCCCTACCAGAAGATGTCGGTGCAGATCCAGGGGAAGACCACCACGCTGGACGAGGCCATCCGCCAGCTGGACAGCGACCTGGCGCGCATCGCCAAGAAATAACCGCTAAGGAGCCGCCGTCATGGACATTCTGGGCCTGATCACCATCAACCCCAACAGTTTCAACATCTGGTCGCTGAGAATCTCGCTCACCCTGACCTCCAGCATATTCATCATCGCGATGGTGCTGGCGGCGCGTGCCTTTTTGCACGCGAAGGCGCTGGACCAAAAGCACCTGGACAGCATCAAGGACCAGCACGCCTCGCCTACGGACACCCTCGCCGAAAGCGTGGCGAAGATGCTCTGGGCCACCAGCCAAAGCGACAACGCGACTGGAGCTGCGGCACCCAAGGAGTTTCTGTACGACGCCACCCGCGAAGTGGCGCAGAACAACTTCAACGGCACCTTCGTGAACCGCATCTACATGTGCGCGAACCTGCTCCCACCCATCGGCCTGTGGGGGACCGTGGCCGGGATGATCGTGATCTTTCTCTACACCGGGGACCCAGGGAGCGCCATCAACAACGGCGCCATCGGGGCGAAGCTCTGGTCGACCTACTTCGCCCTCATGTACTACGTGCTGCTGCAGGCGATCTGCGTCTGCCTGGACGTGATGGCCAAGCGTTCCATCAACCGCGGCCTGCAGGTGAAGATCTAGGAGGTGGACCATGCGCACGGTGGGAACATCCCGGAACCAGTGGCTCATCTCGTTTACCGACGTCGCCTTTTTGCTCCTCCTGGTCTTCACCCAGATGTCCCGGATGGACACCTCGAGCAGCCAGGTGGCTGAGATGCAGCTCCCGGCGCCGGTGGTGGCGAAGAGCCCCGAGTTGGTGGCGATGCAGTCCAACCCCGACTACCACCAGCTCCTGGTGGAGAAGCACAGCGCGAAACCGTACCGGCTGGCGCACATCCTGCGCGGCAAGGAGGCGGCGCGCACCGACCCCCTCTCCTACGACGAGCTCTGCTCGGCGCTGAAGCACCTGCAGGGGAACCGGGAGCAGCCGCGCCCGGTCGTGGTGCCGCTTCCCGAATCCTACAGCAGCGACCTTCTCTCCGCGGCGGCGGTGGTGAGCAGGTACTGGAGCTCCAACGGACTGGCGGTCGTGCGCACCTCGCGCACCGGAGGGGACAAGCCATGACCCTGCGCGTCCAGAACGCCTGCGGCCACGGGGGCACGCGCCTTAGGCACATCCTGGTCTGCGCCGAGCACGAGATGCGCCCCCCGGTCCCCCTGTGGCTGAGAGGGTCGGTGGTGGCGGCCTTGGTCCTTGTGGCGCTTTGCGTGAGCCGCTTCCAGATGCCCGGGGCTCCGGTCTCCAAACGCACCATCATGGACGTGAGCCGGCTGGATTTGAAGGCCCCCCCGGCGCACCCAAGGACGCTGCCTCCCGTCGAGAAGCCGGTGCCGGCACGGCAAAACCCGCGCACCATGTACGCCCTGGACCTGAAGCCGCCGCAGTACCGCCCTCCCGAGCCGGGGGGGCGTGAGCATGCCGGACAGCCCAGGAACGCGCCGCTCAGGCACGAGGTGGATTACCCCGCGGAGCTGCAGCGCCCGGCAATCGCCCGCGCTTCAGGCTACCAGAGTGGCTCCGAGGTGACCCTCTACCCGGCGGTCGCCCGGGAGCGCAAGGGGACGGAACCTTTCGACGCTCTTGGCGGCGCGCCTCCGGAGCGTCTGCCGGCCGCGAGGCTCAGGAAGGAGGCGGGGAGCGTCGAGGTGGGGGGGCGCCCCTCGCCCAAGAGCACCTACATCTACCGGGTGCGGGGCGGGCCTAACGCAGTTCCCGCGGCCGACGAACCGATTTACTTGCCGCAGCGTCCGGCCCGCGCCGTCGAGGTGGGGGGGAGCGCGCCACCCCTGCGGGTCGCGGCGGTGAGGAGCGCGCCGCAGGTGTCCATCGAGGAGCCCAAGGGAGGGCCGGTCCAGGCGGCGCGGCAGCGGAGCAAGAGCCCGGCAGGGAGCGGCGCGAACGGTTCGGAGGTCGCGCTGGCGCGCGGGGTGTCGCTGATGAGCCTCAAGATCTGCGACAGCGCCCTGCAGCAGGAGGAATCGATCAAGGCGGTATTGAGCGTGGTGGGGTCGCGCTCGAGCTGCAGCAGTGACAAAGGTGAGTTCCAGTTCAAGGGGACCAAACGCGTATCGTCCTTCAACCTCATCATCTTCCCTTCCAGGGGACGAGAGCCATCCCAGCGATGCGAGGAGTTGGAATATGCTTACGACTGCCTTAAAAAAAACTGACGTCAAACGGATCCTCTGTTTCATCTTCTTATGCGTCCTCTGCCTCCTGATGGGGGCCGCCCCCTCCTGGGGCGCCTCCAAGAAAAAGGGGCACGCCGTACCGGCCAGGAAGGAGCACAAGACGGCTGCCGTCCCGGCCCCGGCCCTCCCCCAGATCAAGGAGTGGGGGCCCTACCTCGACGTGGCCTACGAGCTCACCTACTGGGACAAGAACGAGATCAAGGAATGGCGCGAGAAGCGCGACCAGGAGATCGGCGAGACGCTCACGTCCTACATCGCCACCTGGAACGGCAAGCTCATGTCCGGGCAGAAGGGGGAGCAGCCGCAGCTCTTTCGCGACCGCGACTATTTAAGGCTCGCCATCGCCCAGACCGTCGACTACCTGCAAAGCGACAACCAGGAGAGCCTGGCCGCCGCGGCCAAGACCATTGAGAGCCTGAAGGGGAAGGCCTCCATGCCCGAGGTCGCCTACTGGTCCGGGATGGTGAAGGCGCTGCAGGCGTTGGAGCGCGATGACGCGGACGATTTCGTCGCCCAGGTCTACGGCATCTGGAACGGGTCGATCCTGTACATCGAGAAGAACGAGATCGCCACCGGTGCGACCAGCGGCTCAGTCCCCACCAACACCCCCTTCTACTACCGTAACCTCATCAACCTGGTGGTGAACCGGGCCATCATCGCGAGGAAGCTCGACGGCCTGAATGCGCTGGGCCCCCTGTTCGTGATGATGAACGACAGGAACCTCGGGGAGAAGGACAGCGAAGGGAAGTACACGAAGACATTGGTGCAGCGCATCGTGGACGGGCTGAACGCGCCCGACTCGGACTGCTACCGGTTGAACTTCACCGTTGCGGCCATCGAGTCCAAGCGCCTGCAGCAGGTGGCGAGCGCCAAGCTCGACGCCGAGGGTATGACCGAGGCGGTGCAAAAGACCTACGAGCGGGCGCGGACCTACAACGACCTCTGCTTCAAGTGGGCAGCGGGGCCGAGGTCGAGCGGCGTGGTCACGGCGGCGGTGGACTACCTGGACATGACCAGCTTCGCCATCCCGCGCCTGGCCGACAACGAGAACTCCGCGTCCTACAAGTTCTTCGCCACGTTGCCGGACCAGGAGGGGCGCACCGCGCTCCTGAAGTCGATGGCGATCTTCAACGACATCGCGCCATACTCGGCGGGGGGATGGGAGCGGGCCGGCTACCAGAGCCGCGAGCTGTACCTGAAGTCGGCGCACCGGCTCTGGCGGGCCATCATGGAGCTCGCCCTTTGGACCGGCGACTACTACCTGGTGAAGCTGAACACCACCCAGGACTCGCAGAGCATCCAAAGCTACGCCACCTCCATGCAGATGGCGCTCAACTCCTACCTGAACTTCCTGACGGCCCAGCAGGGTAGGGGGTACAACGACGTGATCCCGGACTCGGCCTACTTCGGTGCCTTCGAGGCGAGCGACAAGGTCTCCTACGCCTACCGCAAGGTGAGCGAGTTCAGTACCGACAACGGCGCCTACAACCTGTGGTTCACGCACCGGCTCCTCTCGGCCGAGCTGTTCCCGCTCTCCCTGCGCGAGGTGCGCCAGACCTCGTCGGCGCTCAAGAAGGACGGGCGCTACAACCTGTACCTCGACTACTTCCTGCCGCTGGCGAGCCGCATCAAGCAGTCTCCGGCCATCAAGAAGTGGGTGAGCGCGCAGCGTCCCGAGACGGCGACGGCGAGCCTTGCCTACATAACCACGATCGACAAGCTCTTTGCCGGCACGGCGACTGCCGATGCGCCGTCCGACACCCAGCTGGTCGCCTCGTTCCAGAGCATGCGTGAAGAGATGCAGAGGAATCCGGACCATCCGACGCACAACCTTTTGAAGCTCTTCTATCTCGAGGAGATCCAGAAGAACTCCAACTTCACCAAGCTGGTCAAGGAACCAAACCGTCTGGACCGGCCGTTCTGATTTGGCGGCTGCCGAAGTGCAGCACGTGCCCCGGCGAGGGGGATTTACCTTCCCCCCCAATCATAAAAAAGCCCTCTGAAGTAGCAGAGGGCTTTTTTTCGTCCCATGCTTGGCATTGGCCTGGACACAGGTAATATATCATCTCTGATTTAGCTACCGGCAGGTATGGCAGGAACAAAAGTGAGATCTCTGTAATCTCGATCACTATGTCAGTCTAGTACCAAGGTACAATAGACATGGTTTCCCCTCAGAGATATCTTTACCATAACCAAATTTAGTAGCTCCTTTCACGCTTCACTATCAAATATTACGGAGAACGGTCATGGCACAGAACGATCAAGCAGCAGCGGCAGGCGCCGGGAACCAGGTAGTCGGCAAGGTTGTCATTCTCTACGGAACGGTAAAAGCCATATCCCCGGATGGCGCGATCCGTCTGCTCATGCCGAACAGCCCGATCTTCGCGAACGATCGCATCGTCACCGAGAGCGACGGCAGTGTCTCGATCGTGTTTGACGGCGCCCAGGGCAACCATTTGGATCTGGGCAGGATGACCAACGTCGCCATCGACCACGACGTCTATGGAACCGTGACCGCCGGTGACACCACCGATACGACAGCCGAGGTCCAGCAGATCCAGCAGGCGCTCGCCACCGGCGACCAGCCCATCGAGCTGGAAGCCCCGGCAGCAGGTGGTCCCGCCGATGCAGGCGGCACCCACCCGGTCTTTATCCTTGCGCCGACGGGCGAGGAGGTTCTCCCCACCGCCGGTGTGACCACCACGGGCGTCACCTTCGGGAGCACCGGGACCATTGATTCGGTGATCACCGAGACCGTAGCCCCCCCCACCGTTCCGACCACCAACACGGTCGTGGTTACCGCGCCGACCGATGTCAACGAGGGTGGGGATATCACCTACACCGCGACGACTACCCATCCGGCCCAGGGTGACATCACGGTAACCCTCTCCAATGGAAGCTCCATTATCATCCCCAATGGCGGGACCAGCGGCACCGTCCACGTCCCCGTTCATCCGGACAACCCGTACATCGACGCCGGCACCGTAACCACTACGGTCACCTCCGCAACGGGCGGGACCGAAACTGTCGTTGTCGACCAGACTCCGGTGGTGACCCAGGTTCATGACATCCCAACCCCGACCACTGTAACCCTCGCGGTCAGCCCGGTCGCGATAACGGAGGCGGGTGCGACGGTGACCTACACCGCCACCCTGACCAACGTTGCCCACGGCGACGTGACTGTGCACCTGGACAACGGTCAGACGATCACGATCGCTGACGGCCACACCACCGGTTCGGTGGAGCATACCTTCGCCAACGCGGACGACGTCTACGTCGACCCGAGCAATAGCAGCGTAGCGATCACCAGCGCCTCCGGCGGCAATTTCGAGCAAATCGTTGTTGATGGCACCCCTGCAACCGTGCACATTGCCGATACTGTCAATGACACGACCGTAAGCCTCGCGGTCAGCCCGGCATCTGTCACCGAGGCCGGCGCAACGGTGACCTACACCGCGACCCTGACCAACGCGGCCCACGGCGACGTCACCGTCCATCTTGCCAACGGCCAGACCATCACCATCGCCGATGGCCACACCACCGGTACCGTCGATCACACCTTCGCGAACACGGACGACGTCTATACCGATCCGAGCAGCAGCTCTACATCGATCACTAGCGCCTCCGGCGGCAACTTCGAGAACCTGGTGGTGGACTCCACTCCGGTAACCGTCCAGATTGCGGATACCGTGAACGACACCACCGTCAGCCTGGCAGTCAGCCCGGCGTCGATTACGGAAGCCGGTGCAACGGTGACCTACACCGCGACCCTTACCAACGCGGCCCACGGCGACGTGACGGTGCATCTGGACAACGGCCAGACCATCACCATCGCCGACGGTCACACCACCGGCACCGTGGACCACACCTTCGCCAATACGGATGACGTCTACGTCGATCCGAGCAGCAGCAGCGTGGCGATTACCAGCGCTTCCGGCGGCAACTTCGAGAACCTGGTCGTCGACCACACTGCCGCCACGGTCAGCATCGCCGACACGGTAAATGACACCACGGTGAGCCTGGCTGTCAGCCCGGCGTCGATCACCGAGGCCGGCGCAACGGTGACCTACACCGCGACGCTTACCAATGCGGCCCACGGCGACGTGACCGTCCACCTGGACAACGGGCAGTCCATCACCATCGCCGACGGTCACACCACCGGTACCGTGGACCACACCTTTGCCAATATCGATGACGTGTACGTCGATCCGAGCAGCAGCGCTACATCGATCACTAGCGCCTCCGGCGGCAACTTCGAGAACCTGGTAGTGGACTCCACTTCGGTAACCGTCCAGATTGCCGATACCGTTAACGACACCACCGTGAGCCTCGCTGTCAGCCCGGCGTCGATTACGGAAGCCGGTGCAACGGTCACCTACACCGCGACCCTGACCAGCGCGGCTCACGGCGATGTCACCGTCCATCTCGACAACGGCCAGACCATCACCATCGCTGACGGTCACACCACCGGCACCGTGGACCATACCTTCGCCAACACGGACGATGTCTACGTCGACCCGACTAGCAGCAGCGTGGCGATCTCCAACGCCTCCGGCGGCAACTTCGAGAACCTTGTTGTCGATCACACCGCGGCCACGGTCCACATTGCCGATACCTTCAACGACACCACCGTCAGCCTGGCAGTCAGCCCGGCGTCGATTACGGAAGCCGGTGCAACGGTGACCTACACCGCGACCCTTACCAACGCGGCCCACGGCGACGTGACCGTTCACCTCGACAACGGCCAGACCATCACCATCGCCGACGGTCACACCACCGGCACCGTGGACCACACCTTCGCCAATACGGATGACGTCTACGTCGATCCGAGCAGCAGCAGCGTGGCGATTACCAGCGCTTCCGGCGGCAACTTCGAGAACCTGGTCGTCGACCACACTGCCGCCACGGTCAGCATCGCCGACACGGTAAATGACACCACGGTGAGCCTGGGTGTCAGCCCTGCGTCGATTACGGAAGCCGGCGCAACGGTGACCTACACCGCGACGCTTACCAATGCGGCTCACGGTGACGTGACCGTCCATCTCGACAACGGCCAGACCATCACGATCGCCGACGGTCACACCACCGGCACCGTGGACCATACCTTCGCCAATGCGGACGACGTCTACGTCGACCCGACTAGCAGCAGCGTGGCGATCTCCAGCGCTTCCGGCGGCAACTTCGAGAACCTCGTTGTCGACGCGAATCCGGCGACGGTACACATTGCCGATACGGTGAACGACACCACCGTGAGCCTGGGTGTCAGCCCCGCGTCGATCACCGAGGCGGGCGCCACCGTCACCTACACCGCGACGCTGACCAACGCGGCCCACGGTGACGTGACGGTGCATCTGGACAATGGCCAGACCATCACCATCGCCGACGGCCACACCACCGGCACCGTGGACCACACCTTCGCGAGCAGTGATGACGTCTACGTCGATCCTTCCGACAACAGCGTGACGATCTCGAGCGCCAGTGGCGGGAACTTCGAGAACCTTGTTGTTGATCACACCGCGGCCACGGTCCACATTGCCGATACCATCAACGACACCACGGTGAGCCTCGGTGTCAGCCCGGCGTCGATCACCGAAGCGGGCGCCACCGTCACCTACACCGCGACGCTCACCAATGCGGCCCACGGCGACGTGACGGTGCATCTGGACAACGGCCAGACCATCACCATCGCCGACGGCCACACCACCGGCACCGTGGACCATACCTTCGCCAATACGGACGACGTCTACGTCGACCCGACTAGCAGCAGCGTGGCGATCTCCAGCGCTTCCGGCGGCAACTTCGAGAACCTTGTCGTAGACCATACTGCCGCCACGGTCAGCATCGCCGATACCGTGAACGACACGACGGTGAGCCTGGGAGTCAGCCCGGCGTCGATCACCGAGGCGGGCGCAACGGTCACCTACACCGCGACGCTGACCAACGCGGCCCACGGCGACGTGACGGTGCATCTGGACAACGGCCAGACCATCACCATCGCCGACGGCCACACCACCGGCACCGTGGACCACACCTTCGCGAGCAGCGATGACGTCTACGTCGATCCTTCCGACAACAGCGTGACGATCTCGAGCGCCAGCGGCGGGAACTTCGAGAACCTTGTTGTCGATCACACCGCGGCCACGGTCCACATTGCCGATACCTTCAACGACACCACCGTGAGCCTCGGCGTCAGCCCGGCATCCATTACCGAGGCGGGCGCCACCGTCACCTACACGGCGACGCTCACCAATGCGGCCCACGGCGACGTAACGGTGCATCTGGACAACGGGCAGACCATCACCATCGCCGACGGTCACACCACCGGCACCGTGGACCACACCTTCGCCAATATCGATGACGTGTACGTCGATCCGAGCAGCAGCAGCGTGGCGATCTCCAGCGCCTCCGGCGGCAACTTCGAGAACCTTGTCGTCGATCACACCGCCGCCACGGTCAGCATCGCCGATACGGTGAACGACACCACGGTGAGCCTCGGTGTCAGCCCGGCATCCATCACCGAGGCGGGCGCAACGGTGACCTACACTGCCACCCTGACCAGCGCGGCTCACGGCGATGTAACGGTCCACCTGGACAACGGGCAGACGATCACCATCGCGGACGGGCATACCACCGGCACCGTCGATCACACCTTCGCCAACACCGATGATGTGTACGTCGATCCGAGCAACAGCAGCGTGGCGATCTCCAGCGCTTCCGGCGGCAACTTCGAGAACCTCGTCGTGGATGCCACTCCGGCCACGGTTCACATCGCCGATACCATTAACGACACCACCGTGAGCCTGGCCGTCAGCCCGGCGTCGATCACCGAGGCGGGCGCAACCGTCACCTACACCGCGACGCTGACCAACGCGGCCCACGGTGACGTGACGGTGCATCTGGACAATGGCCAGACCATCACCATCGCCGACGGCCACACCACCGGCACCGTGGACCACACCTTCGCGAGCAGCGATGACGTCTACGTCGATCCTTCCGACAACAGCGTGACGATCTCCAGCGCCAGCGGCGGGAACTTCGAGAACCTTGTTGTCGATCACACCGCGGCTACGGTCCACATTGCCGATACCATCAACGACACCACGGTGAGCCTCGGTGTCAGCCCGGCGTCGATCACCGAAGCGGGCGCCACCGTCACCTACACCGCGACGCTCACCAATGCGGCCCACGGCGACGTAACGGTGCATCTGGACAACGGCCAGACCATCACCATCGCTGACGGTCACACAACCGGCACCGTGGACCACACCTTCGCCAATATCGATGACGTGTATGTCGATCCGAGCAGCAGCAGCGTGGCGATCTCCAGCGCCTCCGGCGGCAACTTCGAGAACCTCGTCGTCGACCACACCGCCGCCACGGTCAGTATCGCTGATACGGTGAACGACACCACGGTGAGCCTGGCAGTCACCCCTGCATCCATCACCGAGGCGGGTGCAACGGTTACCTACACCGCCACCCTGACCAGCGCCGCACATGGCGACGTCACCGTTCACCTCGACAACGGCCAGACCATCACCATCGCCGACGGGCACAGCACCGGCACGGTTGACTACACCTTCGCAAACAGCGATGACGTGTACGTCGATCCGAGCAACAGCAGCGTGACGATCACCAGCGCTTCCGGCGGCAACTTCGAGAACCTCGTCGTCGACCACACTGCGGCCACCGTTCACATCGCTGATACCATCGATACAACCGGTGTACACATCAGCACCACCAACATCGGCGAGCATGATGCCGGGGCGACCTTCAGCATCCACCTCGACAACGCCCCGCAGGGAGCGGCCACGGCGACGGTTGACGTTTATGACCAGTACACCGGGCTGACCACGACCCACTCCGTCAATATTGACGGTTCCGGCAACGGGTCGCTGTTCGTGGCACTGTCGAACCCCGCGGATGAGAGCATCACCGCGACCGTTACCGCCATCAATGGCGGCAACTATGAAGCGACCAGCGTCGGCGCAACTGCCACTGCAAGCATCGACCACGGCGTCACACTCACACCTGTCGGCGTTTCCGTCAACGAGGCGAACCTGTCGGACGGCTCAAGCCCTGCCGCGGCTGCCCTGACCCAGAGCGGATCGCTTTCGATCACCGCCCTGGATGGCGTCAGTAGCGTCCACATCGGCAACACGGACATCTCTATCGCCGCCCTGCACGACCTCGGTTCTACCGGCCCGATCTCCATCGACGGCGTTACCTACGGGCAGATGACGGTCACCGGCTACACCGATACCGCTACCGGCGGCACGCTCCAGTACAGCTTCACGCTTAACGACAACGTGCTGACCCCGCCTGCCAGCGTGGAGAGCTACGTGGAGCAGGTCTCCGTCAGCGTAACCGATGCGAACGGCAGCGTTGCCAACTCTTCCCTCGGCATCACCATCGTGGACGATCACCCGACCTTCACCATGATCGATCACGCCATCATCGGCAACGAGAACAGCTCCACCGCCGGTGTGCTCTACGGCAACCACGACATCAACTTCGGTGCCGATTCGATCGGTTCGATCAACGTGGCCGGCGATTCCCTGAGCGGCAAACTGAGCTACGAGTACACCACCCATGCTGACGGCTCGGTCACCGCGGCCGCCTACTCGGGCACCAACCATACGGCCGACACTCACTTCTTCGACCTGACCGTCAACACCGATGGCACCTACGCCTTCGACATGGTCAACGCCCGGGCAACCTTTGCTTCAGGCAACATCAGCCTGCTCAACGTGAACGGTGGAGCGTCTACCAACAGTTTCGTTCTCAACGATGCGACCTTCAACGCCGTCGATACCAACCAGAATGGTTCGATCGGCAATGCAGAGCAGCTGAAGCCGACCTCGGTGGGCTTTGGCGTCGGTAACGGCAACGTGGATGTGGGCGAGCAGTTCAACGTCACTTTCGCAAACGGCATTGCTGTCGACACCATCTCGCTCTACGGCAAGGTCCAGGCCGCCGGTTCCCTGACCATGTCCTACGTCACGGACTACTTCAACCCCGACGGCACCGTAGGGCATGACACCGGCTCCGCAACGCTCGGCAGCAACGGCGAGATGCATTTCGACCCGCTGCACGACTTCACGTCCATTACGTTCACGGTCAGCACCGGCTCCGGCAAGCTGGACAGCTTCTCCTACACCGAGCGGCTGATCCCCAACGACGAGACCCTGCACTTCCAGGTCTCCGCAACCGACGGCGACGGCGACCCGACCGGATCGCACAGCCTGGACGTGACGCTGCTCGGCGTTCACACCGCCGGGACCGTCATTGCCGGAACCACCGGCAGCGATGCCATGATCGGCACCTCGGGCAACGATATTTTCTCGACTGGGGCAGGCCACGACACCATCATGGCGACCAAGGGGAACGACCACATCACCGACTTCGATGTCAACCACGACACCCTGGATGTCAGCAGCCTGCTGGCGAACGCCACCCAAAGCAACCTGGTGGTGGGCAACGACGGAGCGAACCATCTGAAGATAACCGTGGTGGATAACGCCAGCCACACACTCGGCAGTGTGACCTTTGACAACATCGCGTCGAACGACACAACGTCAATCAACACGTTGCTGGATGAAGTCAAGACGCACCATTGATCCCGTCTCACGGCGGTGACACCAACCTGCTGCGGAAGTTTCTTCCGCAGCAGGTTTTTTTCTGTCCGTAGCCTTAACGACTGTTCATCCATTCCGCAGGATTCGCTTGACACTCCCGCCGCAAAAAACTATAGCTATAACCTCCACTTCACCCAACCTTCTCCCGCCCGGACCGGGCCAATCGGGGAAACATGTACTGGGAATCTTTCGGCTTCAAAGAAGCACCTTTCGCACTTACTCCAAACCCGTCCTTCCTGTTCCTGAGCTCTCCGCACCAGGAGGCTTTCGCGCACCTGCTTTTCGCCATTGAGAACCGCGCCGGTTTCATCGAGCTCTCCGGCGAGGTCGGCACCGGCAAGACTACCCTCGTCCGTACCCTTCTGAACCAACTCGACCCGGAAACCCACCGCACCGCGCTGATCTTCAACCCGATCCTCTCCCCCCTGGGGTTCATGAAGGAGGTGAACGCGGAGTTCGCCCTTCCTACCGAAGGCAACGAGATCCGCGACCTGCATGCCGCCCTGAACGCGTACCTGCTCGAGGAAAACCGCGCGGGGCACACCGTGGTGCTGGTGATCGACGAGGCACAGAACCTCTCGGTCGAGGTGCTGGAACACGTCCGGCTCATCTCGAACCTGGAGACCGAGAGCGACAAGCTGATCCAGATCGTGCTCGTCGGGCAGCCGGAGCTGAACGCGCTCCTCGCCCGGGACGAGCTGCGGCAGCTCGACCAGCGCATCACGGTGCGCTACCACTTGAAGCCGATGTGCTTCGACGATACCTGCGCCTACATCCGGCACCGGATCAGGTTCGCCGCCGACGGCAGGGAGCCGCTCGTCTTTTCCCCCGGCGCGTTCAAGCGCATCTTCAAGTTTTCCGGCGGTCTGCCGCGCCTGATCAACGGCGTGTGCGACCGCGCGCTGCTGCTCGCCTACACTCGCGACTGCAAGGAGGTCACCCCTGCGATGGCGTCGCTCGCCATTGCCGACCTGCGCAAGGAGTCGCCGCGCCGGCGACGGGCGCTGCAGGTGAGGGCGCTGTCGGCGGCGCTGGTTCTCTGTGTCGTCATCATCGCCGGTTTCTCCGCGGTCTCCTTCCACCTGCTCCCGGAGGAGAAGAAGGCGGTCACGGAGAAGAAGGAGGCCAGGGAGACGCAGGAAGCCGATAAGATGCCTCCCTTGTCGGCCGAGGCTGCGCGGCAGGCGATAGCGGCGCAGCCCGAGCAGGAAAACCTGTACGCAGCCGTCAACGCCGTACTGGACGCCTGGCAGGTGCAGCGGGTCGATCCGGTCCCGGGTCAACCTGCCAACCTGCGCACGCTGGTCCGGCAGCGCGGGCTCGTCGCCTCGAAGTTTTCCGCGAGCTTTGAACTCCTGACGCGGCTTGACGCGCCGGCGCTGCTCCACATCGCGTTGCCGGGTGGAGGCGAGCGGTTGGTGGCCCTGGTGGGAGCGGATAGGGGCGGACTGGAGGTCGTCCCGCAGGTGGCGGGGCGCTCGAAGCTCAGCCACGCCGAACTGGCGCAGCTCTGGACCGGCGGGACCACCGTTCTTTGGAAGGATTTCCATGGCATCGCCTCGCGTACCAAGGCCGCTGACAAGGCTGCCGGGACCAAGGCTCTCCAGGGGCTTTTGAAGCAGGTCGACTGTTATGCCGGTCCGCTGGACGGGAACCTGAACGAGGCTACCAAGGCG
The DNA here is from genome assembly GCF_018919385.1 of Geomonas diazotrophica. GTDB lineage: Bacteria > Desulfobacterota > Desulfuromonadia > Geobacterales > Geobacteraceae > Geomonas > Geomonas diazotrophica. The sequence continues at coordinate 194,710 of NZ_JAHLMF010000011.1, read as the reverse complement.
GCGCTCGCCGAATTTCAGCGCCGCGAACAGCTGACGGCGGACGGCAAGGTGGGGGCTCAGACCCTCATGCTCCTGTACCGCAAGGCTGGCGGCTTCTTCCCCCCGGGGCTTATGCGGGTTGGCGCCAACGGCAAGCAGACGACGGGACGGATCTGACATGAGCCTGATACTCGACGCTTTGAGAAAGATGGAGCAGGAACGACGGAGCAGGCGCGGGTCCGCCCAAGACCTGCGTCCCGAGGTGCTGCGCTACCGCCTGGCGGCCCAGCCCAAAGAGCCGCGCCGCTACCCGGTGGCCGTGGTCGCCGGTACCGCGCTGCTTTTGGCCGGCATCGGTGCAGGTTTTCTGCTGAAGGGGCACGCCCCGGAACCGGCAAGGGAACCGGGTCTCGCAGCAGCTCCCGCACCCCAAGTGCCCGCAACCCCAGCACCGGTCGCACCGCCCGCAGCGCCCGCAGTCGCACCGGTAACAGTCGCACCCCCGGCCGTGCCGCCGGCACCGGCGCCTCCGGCCGCGACGGCCGTTGCCGGTCAATCTCCGGTCGCAATTCCCCAGTCGGTTGCGCCACCCACCGGGCAGGCCCGGAAAGCCTCCCGTGCCGCAGCCGTCCCCCGGTCCTTGCCGTCCGACGCGCCGCAGATGGCACCCCAGGAACCTGCCGCCGCTACCGGCGGTGCCCAGGACATCACCATCTCCGGGATCGCCTACCAGGACGAGCGGCGCCTGAGGCGCGCGGTCCTGAACGGGATCCTGGTCGGCGAGGGGGCGGAGGTGGGGGGCGCCCGCGTGGTCGAGATCAAGGAAACCAAGGTGCGGCTGTCCCGCGGCGGCCGCGTCTTCGAGGTTCCCTTCTCCTCCGGGCTCCAGTCCCGTTAACCCCGGCCTTCACGCCCCGGCCCCTGCGTATCGCCCTGGCCGGCCATCACGGTTCCCAATCTCCGAAGCACTGCAGCTGGAGCCCCGATGAAAGAAAGATCACCTGCCGAACATGCGGTCGAAAGAATTTCCGGCTCCCTGGAGAGGGTTACCTTCCACAGCGAGGAGACGGGCTTCTGCGTGCTGCGGGTGAAGGTTTCAGGGCACCGGGAACTGGTGACGGTGACCGGGAGCGCCGCGTCGATCACCCCGGGCGAGTTCCTCGAGTGCACCGGTTCCTGGCACAACGACCGCACCCACGGCATGCAGTTCAAGGCGGAGCACCTGAAGGTGGTGCCCCCCACCACGCTGGAGGGGATCGAGAAGTACCTGGGATCCGGGATGGTGCACGGCATCGGCCACCACTTCGCCAAGGTGCTGGTGCAGGCCTTTCGCGAGGAGGTCTTCGATGTCATCGAGAACCGCCCCGAGCGGCTGCTGGAACTCCCCGGCATCGGCCGCAAACGGATGGAGGCGGTGGCGAGCGCCTGGGTGGAGCAGAAGGCGATCCGGGAGATCATGGTTTTCCTGCAGTCCAACGGCCTTGGGACCGCACGCGCCGTGCGCATCTACAAGAGCTACGGCAACGAGGCGATCTTCAAGGTCACCGAGAACCCGTACCGGCTTGCCCTCGACATCCACGGGATCGGGTTCAAGACCGCCGACGCCCTGGCCGCCAACCTCGGCGTCGCGCGCGACTCGATGATCCGTGCGCAGGCCGGCGTCAGGCACGTGCTGCAGGAGCTCTCGGCAAGCGGCCACTGCGCGGCCGCCCGGTCCGACCTGGCGCAGAGCGCCGCCTCCCTGCTCGACATCCCCGTTGCCGTTATCGAAGCCGCCATCGACGCGGAGATCGCGGAGCAGAACCTGGTCGCCGAGCCGATCGCCGGCCGCCCCTGCCTGTTCCTGGCGCCGCTGCACCGTGCCGAGGTCGGTGTCGCCGGGAGCCTCTCGCGCCTTTGCAACGGAGCCCCACCCTGGGGCGGCATAGTCGCGGAAGAGGCCATCCCCTGGGTTGAGAGCCACAACGGCATCACCCTGTCCCAATCGCAGCGCGACGCCATCCGGCTTGCCTTGAAGAGCAAGGTGGTCGTCGTCACCGGCGGCCCGGGAGTCGGCAAGACCACGCTGGTGAACAGCATCCTTGCCATCATCCGCTCCAGGGAGCTACGGGTGACCCTGTGCGCCCCGACCGGAAGGGCGGCCAAGCGGCTCACCGAATCGACCGGTATCGAGGCCAAGACCATCCACCGCCTGCTGGAGTTCGACCCGCAGAGCTTCGGCTTCAAGCGCGACCGGGAAAACCCGCTTGCCACCGACCTCCTGGTGATGGACGAGGCCTCCATGGTCGACGTGGTGCTGATGAACAAGCTCCTCCCCGCCGTCCCGGACCACGCCGGCGTGATCATCGTGGGGGACGTGGACCAGCTCCCCTCCGTCGGCCCCGGCTGCGTCCTTGCCGACATCATCGATTCGGGCGCCGTCGCCACCGTGCGCCTGACCGAGATCTTCCGCCAGGCCGCGGGCTCCAAGATCATCGTCAACGCGCACCGCATCAACCGCGGCGAGCTCCCCCTGCAGGACGAGGGGAAGGAGCTGGCCGATTTCTACTTCATCCCCGCCGCGTCCGCCGAGGACATCCACGGCAAGCTGCTCCAGGTGATCACCGAGCGTATCCCGAAGCGTTTCGGCTTCGACCCGGTGCGCGACATCCAGGTGCTCACCCCCATGAACCGCGGCGGACTCGGCACCGGATCCTTGAACGCGGAACTGCAGGGTGTGCTAAACGGCAAGGCTGAACCCAGGGTGACCCGCTTCGGCACCGGCTTCGCGCCCGGCGACAAGGTGATCCAGACCGTGAACAACTACGAGAAGGAAGTCTTCAACGGCGACATCGGCCGGATCGTGGAGGTGCGCCAGGAGGAGGGGACGCTCAGCGTGGATTTCGACGAGCGGCTGGTGGAATATCAGTTCGGCGAACTGGACGAGGTGAGCCTCGCCTACGCCACCAGCATCCACAAGAGCCAGGGGTCCGAATACACCGCCGTCGTGATCCCCCTGTCCATGCAGCACTACACCATGCTGGAGCGCAACCTGATCTACACCGCGGTGACCCGGGGCAAGAAGCTGGTGGTGGTGATCGGCGAAGCCAAGGCGCTGGCCATGGCCGTGCGTACCAATAAATCGCAGCGCAGGATGACGGACCTGGCGCGCAGGATCTGCAGCGCCGGCATGGTGGAAGCGACCGTGCAGCCTTGAGCTCAGGAGGAAGTGATGAAGACCATCGGCATGATCGGCGGGCTCGGACCGGAGTCCACCATCGACTACTACCAGCGCATCATCGAAGCCTTCCGGGTGCCGGGGAGCCTCGCCGCACCGGAGATGGTGATCTACAGCGTTAGCCTGCAGGAGGTGATGGACCTCGCCGCCCGGCGCGAATGGAACCATCTCGTTTACCTGCTGCTGCAGAAGGTGAGGGCGCTGCACAAGGCCGGCGCCGATTTCGCCATCATCACGGCCAACACGCCGCACGTCGTGTTCGACGAGGTCCAGGCGAAGTCGCCCATCCCGCTCATCAGCATCGTCGCGGCCACCTGCGAGAAGGCGAAGGGGCTGGGGGTGAAGAAGGTCGGGCTTTTGGGGACCAGGTTCACCATGGAGGAGAACTTCTTTGCGCCTCCCTTCGCGGCAGCGGGGATCTCTGTGGTGGTCCCCTGTGCCAGTGAACAGCACTACATCCACGAGAAGCTGATGACGGAGATCGAGCTGGGGATCATAAAGGACGACACGAGGAAGGGGTTGATCGACATCATCGAGCGCCTGGTACTGCAGGAAAAGGTGGAGGCGGTCATCCTTGGCTGCACTGAACTGCCGCTGATACTAAAGGACGGCGACTTCGACACGACCTTTCTCAATACAACGGCGATCCATGTCGAGAGTGTGGTGAGATATTGCAGGGAAGGCAGGACGTGGTAAAAGGAGCAGGTCGGAATAAAGAACAGGGGGCAGTATGAAAACTTTATTGATCCTGGCGCTGGTTCTCGTCGCCTCGACCTCGTTCGCCGGTGAGAAGACAAAGACGGCCAAGGATGCGCCGAGCTCGCAAACGCTGCAGGAGAAGTGGGACGCGGATGCCTCGCTTTTGAAGCTGGACTGCAGCGACAGCATGTGCGTCTACGGCGTCAAGGGTTCCGCGCAGATCGTCGACGCCGACAGCAACATCCGCTCGGCGTGGGTCGCCTTTCTCTACACGGATGAAGGGCGCAAGGCGCTCGCGGGGCCGCTGAAGGGAAGCTATTACAGCAAGGAAAAGTGGAACATCAACTGCAACGAGGCGACCATGAACGTCTCCTCGGTCCACTACTACGACGCCAAGGGGAATCCGGTGAGCTCCTACGGCAACGACGACCAGTGGAGCGACGTCGTCCCCGGCAGCTTCGGTGAAACGGTCGCCGCCATCGTCTGCACCCTGGAGGACGACGGGACCGAGGAGGACACTCCCACCCGGGACGTGCCGGGAGAGGCCCCCTCCCAGGAAGGCACGCCCCTTTAAGGTCCCATGAGCCCCCTCGCCGGCATATCCCGCGTCAAGGTGCTGCTGCGGGCGCTACGCTCACGGAACTACCGCCTCTTCGTGGCCGGGCAGAGCGTCTCCCTGGTCGGCACCTGGATGCAGCAGGTTGCCATGAGCTGGCTCGTGTACCGACTGACCGACTCCGCCATGCTGCTGGGGGTGGTCGGGTTCACCAGCCAGGTTCCGACCTTCCTGTTCGCCCCGGTGGCGGGTGTCTTCGCGGACCGCTGCAACCGGCGCCGCCTGCTGATGCTGACCCAGGCGCTGGCCATGGTCCAGGCGGCGCTCCTGGCGGCGGCGGTGCTGCTGGGGGTGGTCCAGGTCTGGCACATCGTGCTGCTGAGCCTCGTTCTCGGCGTCGTGAACGCCTTCGACATCCCGGTCCGCCAGTCTTTCGTGGTCGAAATGGTGACCGAGCGCGAGGATCTCGGCAACGCCATCGCCCTCAACTCCTCCATGGTGAACGCCGCCCGCCTGATCGGTCCGACCATCGCCGGCCTGCTGGTCGCCTCGGTCGGGGAGGGGATCTGCTTCCTCTTGAACAGCGTGAGCTACCTTGCCGTGCTCCTGGCCCTGGCCGCCATGCGCATCGAGCCGCGGGGAGGCAACGACAAGCCCCGGCGCCACATCTATCACGAGCTCAAGGAAGGCTTCATCTACGCCTTCGGTTTCGGCCCCATTCGGAGCATCCTGCTGCTGGTCGCCCTGATGAGCCTTACCGGAATGCCGTACACCGTGCTGGTCCCGGTTTTCGCCAAGGACATCCTGCACGGCGGCGCCCACACCTTCGGCTTTTTGATGACCGCCGCGGGATGCGGCGCCCTAGTCGGCACCATCTACCTCGCCTCCCGCAGCAGCGTCCTCGGCCTTGGCAAGCTGATCGTGCTCTCGACCTGCCTTTTCTCCATCGGGGTCGCCGTCTTCGCCGTCTCAAGCAGCATGGCGCTCTCCCTCTCCGCGCTGGTCGTGGCCGGTTTCGGCGCCATGACGCTGGTCGCCTCCTGCAACACCATCCTGCAGACCATCCTGGAGGAGGACAAGCGGGGTAGGGTGATGAGCTTCTTCACCGTGGCCTTCATGGGGATGGCTCCCTTCGGCAGCCTGGGAGCCGGTGCCATGACCAAGGTCGTCGGCCCGCGCGTGACCCTGGTCATAGGGGCGGCCTGCTGCCTGGCCGGAGCCCTGGTATTCGCCAAAAACCTCCCCCGGATCAGGCAGATGATCCGCCCCATCTACGCCCGCATGGGCATCGTCAAAGAGGTGGCCCAGGGGATGGAGACCGCGGCCGAGCAGCCGCAACTGCCCAAGGAGAAGGAATGAAGGAAAGGATGAAGTTTTAGATGATAGATTTCCTCACTGCAGGTCTTGTTCTCGGTTGCTCGGCGGGGTTCTCGCCGGGGCCGCTTTTGATGCTGGTGATCTCCGAAACGCTCAGCCACGGCACCAGGTCCGGGGTGCGGGTGGCGCTCTCCCCCATCATCACCGACTTCCCCATCGTCGCCGCCACACTGCTGTTACTGATGAAAGTCTCCGGCTACCACGGCATCCTGGGCTGCGTCTCGCTGGCAGGCGGCCTCTTTGTGCTCTACACCGGCTACCAATCGCTGCGGGCCAAGCCGGTCCAACTGGACCTCCCCAAGGACCCTCCCAAGTCGCTGCGCAAGGGGGTGGTGACCAACTTGCTCAGCCCGCACCCTTACCTTTTCTGGATCACCGTGGGCGCGCCGCTTTTGTCCAGGTCGCTCAAGGTCGGACCCGCCGCCTTTGTCGCCTTCATCGGGAGCTTCTACCTCTGCCTGGTCGGCGCCAAGATCGTCCTCGCCCTCGCCGTGGGGAGGTCGCGGGCCTTCATGGGGAGCAGGGTTTACCTCTGGATCATGCGCCTGCTCGGCGCGCTGCTGACCTTCTTTGCTCTGCTGTTGTTCCGTGAGGGGCTCAAACTGCTGGGGGTGTGGTAGGAGGGGATCAGTAGTGGTAGCGTGCCTGGAGGAAGTCGACGCGGTCGTCGCTCACCAGGTACACCAGCCGGTGTTCCTGGGTGAGGCGGCGGGACCAGGCGGCGGGGGAGAGATACTTGAGCGGTTCGGGTTTTCCGATTCCACGGAAAGGGTCCCGCATCACCGCCTCCACCAGCGACAGGGCCCGTAACGCCGTCTTGCGGTCCACCTCCACCCAGTGGCGCAGGTCTTCGCGAAACTCCGGATGAAACACCGCCGCCCGGGCCTTAGCCGCCAAGTCCCAACTCCTGACGGAGTCCTGAAACCGTTTCCGGTTCACCCTCCCGCTTGAGGGCGCGCTCCAGCGCGGTCAGGAGCCTCTGGGCGTTCTTGGGCGAGCGCATCAGGTGCGCCGTCTCTACCAGGCTGGCCAATTCGTCCGCGGCTATCATGGCCACACTCTCACCGCTGCGGCGATCGATGATGACGATCTCGCGGTTTTTGGTCACTTCATCGCAAAGCCCGGCGAGGTTGGCCCGGGCATTGGTGTAGGTGGTCTTCAGCATCTTCTCCCCCTGTCCTTGTCGGCTGTACAGGAACACCGTACAGTAACTGCTGCGTTTTGGCAACAGTCAACCGAGGTGTCTGCGGCTAGTCGTACCCGGAGAACCGGTCCACCTCCACTTTGGCCAAAAGCCGCTCAAGGTAGCGCGACTTGAGCTGCTCGGCGGCCATGAGCCGCTGCACCGGCGGCAGTTTGAGGATCGCCCCGAGGATCGCCGCCATGGCGCGGTGGCTCAGATAGGCCTGGTTGTCGAAGATGAGGTTTTGCAGCTTGCCGCGCTCGATCGCCATGAGCACCAGCCGGTGCGCGGTGTTCACCGGCGTGAAGATGCGCTTGGCGCGAGGCTCGAGCCGGAGGGCGCCGGTGGGGCAGTTGCGCACGCATACCCCGCACCCAAGGCAGAAGTCGGTGTCGGTCTGGGACCGGACCCCTTCGGGATTGATGGTCACCGCGCCGACCGGGCAGACGGCCGCGCACCTGCCGCAGCCGCTGCAGCGGTCGGCCTGCGTCGTCTGCACGAAGTTGGTGCTGTACATGGCGTTGGGGATGGCCAGCCTGCGGGCCGCGATGAGCCCCTCGCAGCAGCAGCGGCAGCAGTTGCAGACGAAGTTGACCCGCTTTTGCACGTTGTCCGCGCACTGCACGAGGTTCAGGTCGCGTGCCTTTTGCAGCAGGTCCAGCCCCTCGGCGCTCTCCACGCGGCGCGCCACCCCCCGCCTTAACAGCGACTGCGCCGCGAGGTTCAGCGTCATGCAGATGTCCAGCGGCGCGGCGCAGGCCCGGTCCAGTTGCGCCATCTTGTGCCGGCAGTAGCAAAGCCCCACCGCGATGTCGCTCGCGCTCTTGATCACCTCGCTGGCGCGCTCGTAGTCGAGCACCTGGCAGGCCTGCTCGTCCGGAATCGCTTCCTCGTTCACCAGCACCCGCCCGAGCGAGGTCTCGCCCCCGGCAAAGAGGTCGCGGATGAAGGCGTCCTCGACGTTGATGTACTGAAAATAGAGCCGCGCCAGCTCCTTCTGGTCCAGGTCGGGGCGCAGCCGCATCAGGGAGAACTCGAAGAAGCCGGCCATGGGGGGAGGAAGGAAGTAGATACGCCTGCCGTCGCGCTCGATGTCCAGCAGCAGCGAGCGGGAGGCGAGCTTTTCCAGCAGGGCCCGGGCGTCCCTGGTGGGAAGGTTCCAGATCCGGGCGGCCTTGGTCGCGGAGAAGGGGCGCAGCGGCAACAGGCTCATGAGCACCGCCTCCCGCTCGCTGCACAGGATGGAAAAGATCCTGAGCAGGAGCTCCGACTCGGGCGCCCCCTGCGGAAACCGGTTCACCCGCCGCATCAGGCGGTGATAGCCGTCGTTTGATCGCTGCTCTGACAAGGAGGATCTCCTGTTGTTAAAAAACGACAATGTGCCAGTATAGCAGTCCCCCAAGGGCAGGCAACCTCCCATAACGCGGAGGGGGATCCCGACATCGCGGCTTCGTATATCCTGATGCCGCTAATTAAAGATTCCCCCCCGTGCGCCGAAGAGGACTGGAGCGACCACCGTGCCGAGCCTTTGCCCCGGCCGTTTTCGTACGCGTGGTGGCGAGGAGTGCTCGCCGGGATGAAGAAACTGAGCCTGACAACCAAGATGAGCCTGATGGTGTCCCTGCTGGTGGTGCTGGTGCTCTCCTGCATGACCCTGTCCGCCTCATGGTTCCTGGAAAAGCAGTACCAGGAGACCGTGTCGGAGCAGCAGTTCTCCATGGTCAACTCCATGGCCGGAGAGATCGACAGCAAGATGCGTCAGACCCAGCTCCAGCTCGAGGCCCTCGCCAGGACCATCCCGCACCGGCTCTTGACCAGTCCGCTTTTGGCCCAGCGCTTCCTGGAACAGCGGCCCGACATCCTGGCGCTCTTTGACAGCGACATCTTCATCTTCGACGCCCGGGGCAGACTCCTCGCGGTGAATCCCCTGGAAAAGCAGCTGATCGGCAGGGATTACTCCTTCCGCGACTACTACCGCGATGTCGCCCGCAGCAAAAGGCCCGTCATCTCCGAGCCCTTCGTCTCGACCCAGGCGCACGGTCACCCCACGGTCGCCTTCGTGGTCCCGGTGCTGGACGGCAAGGGGGACATCCTGGGGATGATCGGGGGGATGATCGACCTGTACAAGGACAATTACCTGGGCAAGCTCGCCCACGCCAGGATCGGGAAAAACGGCTACCTCTACCTGTTCAACACCCAGCGCATCATCATCGCCCACCCGGAGCAGCAGCGCATCATGAAGCGCGACCTCCCTCCGGGGGCGAATCCCCTGCTGGACCGGGCACTGGCGGGGTACGAGGGTGCCGGCGAGACGGTGACCTCGCGCGGATTGCCGGCGGTGGCCGCCTTCAAGCGCCTGAACAGCACGGGGTGGATCCTCGCCTCGACCTTCCCGCTCACCGAGGCCTACGCGCCGGTGCGGGAGGCCAAACTGCTGTTGGCGGCCGGGCTGATGGCGGCCCTGGCCGGGAGCGTGCTGGTCTGCCTGCTTTTCATGCGGCGGCTGACGGCGCCGCTTTTGACATTCATCCGCCACGTGGAGGGGATCAGCGACCAGGAGCAGGAGCTGGAGCCGGTGGCCATCCGGACCGGGGACGAAATCGGGACGCTGGCGCGCGCCTTCAACCGGATGATCCTTGAGCTGCGCCGGCAAAAGGAATCGGCGCGCGAGCTCCGCCTGGCGATCGATCAGGCGCCGGTCACGGTGATGGTGACCAATCGCAACGGGCAGATCGAGTACGTCAACCCCCATTTCACCAAGGTGACCGGTTACAGCGCCGAGGAGGCGCTGGGGCAAAACCCCAGGATCGTGAAATCGGGGTGGCATCCCCCCGAGTTCTATGCCCAGATGTGGCAGACGGTTCTCTCCGGTCGCCAGTGGCGCGGCGAGATGCGCAACCGGCGCAAAAACGGGGATCTCTACTGGGAGAGCGCCTCCATATCCTCGGTCACCGGCGACACGGGGGAGATCAGGAACTTCGTGGCGGTGAAGGAGGACATCACCGAGAGAAAGCGGGCCGAGGAGGCGCTGGTCAGGAGCGACGAGCGGATCAGGCTCCTGCTGGAATCGACGGCCGAGGCGATCTTCGGGATGGACCTCCTGGGGAACTGCACCTTCGCCAACCGCGCCTGCGCCAGGCTGCTCGGCTATGCCGGGGCCGAGGAACTGCTGGGAAGGAACATGCACCTGCTCATCCATCACACCACTTCCGACGGCTCTCCCAATCCGGAGCAGTCCTGTGCCCTGAGCCGGGTGCTGCGCGGGGAGCAGGGGCTGCACAGCGACGACCAGGTCTTCTGGCGTGCCGACGGCACCAGTTTCGCCGTGGAGTTCTGGTCCTACCCGCAGACGAGGGACGGGGAATTGGTGGGAGGGGTGGTCACCTTCTTCGACATCACCGAGCGCAAGCGGGCCGAGGAGGAGCTGCTTAGAGCGACCGAGGCTGCGGAGGCGGCGACGCGGGCGAAAAGCGAGTTCCTGGCCAACATGAGCCACGAGATCCGCACCCCGATGAACGCCGCGCTCGGGATGCTCTACCTTTTGCGGCATACCGAACTCACCGAGCAGCAGATGGATTACCTGGACAAGGCGCAGAGTGCCTCGGGGGTACTGCTCCGGGTCATCAACGACATCCTCGATTTCTCCAAGATAGAGGCGGGGAAGATGGAGCTCGAGCGGATCCCGTTCCGGCTGGATCAGGTGCTCTCCGACCTGCAGAACGTGGTGGGAGCCATCCTGCGGGACAAGGAGATCGAGTTCTCGGTGGCCGCAGGCGACGGCATCCCGGAGCTCCTGGTGGGGGACCCGCTCAGGCTGGGGCAGGTGCTTTTGAACCTCACCGGCAACGCCATCAAGTTCACCGAGAAGGGGAAGGTCGAGGTGGGGGTGGTGCTTTTGGCCCTGGAGCGGGACTGCGTGACGCTGCGCTTCTCCGTCTCCGATACCGGCATCGGGATGGAGGCCAAGCAGCAGGAGGGGCTCTTCACCCCCTTCACCCAGGCGGACAACTCCACCACCCGCCGCTACGGCGGGACCGGGCTCGGCCTCGCCATCTGCCGTGAGCTGGTTCAGCTCATGGAGGGGCAGATGTGGGTGGAGAGCGAGCCTGGACGCGGCAGCACCTTCAGCTTCATGGCCCGTTTCGGCGTGACCGGGAGCGGACAGGCCCCGCTCCCCGAGCCCCCGGCGGGAGAGCCCATCCAGGTGGGGGCGGGGATGCGCGTCCTGCTGGTGGAGGACAACCCCATCAACCAGGAGGTGGCCCGGTTCATCCTGGAGCGGGGCGGGGTCAAGGTCGAGGTGGCGCGTAACGGCGCCGAGGCCCTATCCATGGTGCACGCCCCTGGGGCGGCTTACCACGCCGTGCTCATGGACGTGCACATGCCGGTCATGGACGGCCTGGAGGCGACCCGGCGCATGCGGCTCGATCCCGCGCTGGAGCGGCTCCCCATCATCGCCATGACCGCCAGTGCGCTGCCTGGGGAGCGTCTGCTCTGCCGCGAAGCGGGCATGAACGACCAGGTGGACAAGCCGATCAACGTCCCCGGGCTGTTCGCGACTCTGAACCGCTGGGTGGGGGCGCTGCCGGGGCAACCGGAGCCCCCGGCCGGGCAGGCGGGGGAAAGCGGGCAGGACCTCCCCGACCAGGTGCCGGGACTGGACCTGCAGCGGGCCAAGTCCAGGATCCAGGACGGCAAGCTTTTGAAGAAGCTCCTGGTCAGCTTCCGCCGGGACAACGAAGGGCTCGTGCAGCGGATCGCCGCGGCAGCGGGAGCCGGCGACATCAAAGAGGCCCGGCGGGCGATCCACACGGTCAAGGGAAGCGCGGGGAGCCTGGGGGCGATCTGGCTGGGGAGCGCCGCCGCCTCCCTGGAGATGGCCCTGCAGGGAAACGACGCCAGCCAGGTGCACGAAACCCTGGAGAGGTTCGCCGAGAAGCTGGAGGAGGTGATGGGCTCCATCCGGCAGCTGGAAGAGGAGTGGGGGATCGCCGAAAGGGAGGCGGGTCCTTTTACGGCGAGGATCGAGTGCGAGGACCCCGAGCAGGTGGCGGCCTTGGCCCGCACCCTCGCCCGACTGCTGGCGAGCCAGAACATGAACGCCCTGGCGGTGTGGGAGGAGATGCGCCCCCTGCTGGCGGGGGAATTGCCGGAGCGGCTGGACGCGACGCTGCAGGCGCTTGATTTCGCCGACGCCCGTGCGGTTTTGCAGGAAATGATTGAACACCTGGAGCTAAGGACATGAGCGAGGAGCCGGAACAAGCAGCAAGGGGCAAGATCCTGATCGTGGACGACACCGCGGCCAACATCGAGATCCTGTACAAGATCCTCAAGGGGGAGTTCGACGTCCTCTTCGCCAAGAGCGGCGCCGACGGCATGCGGATGGTGCGGGAGCATACGCCGGATCTGGTGCTTCTGGACGTCATGATGCCCGACATGGACGGCTACGAGGTCTGCCGTCTACTGAAGCGGGACCCCGCGACGGCTCGCATGCCGGTGGTCTTTGTGACGGCGATGGGAAACGACGAGGACGAGACCAGGGGGCTGGAGCTTGGGGCCATCGACTACCTCACCAAGCCGATCCGGCCTCCCATCGTGCTGGCGCGGGTGCGCAACCACCTGGAACTAAAGCGCAGGGGCGACCTCTTGGAGCAGCTGAGCGCGGAACTGGCGCGCAAGAATCTGGAGCTCGAGGTGCTGGCGCGCGAGGACGGGCTGACCGGGGTGGCCAACCGGCGCCATTTCGACGAGGCGCTGCGCTCGGAGGTCCAGCGCGCCACGCGCAACGGGCGCAACCTCTCACTGATCATGTGCGACATCGACCGCTTCAAGCAGTTCAACGACCTGTACGGGCACCTGGCCGGGGACAGCTGTCTGCAACTGGTGGGGGAGCTGTTGAGGAAGAGTTTCAAGCGCGCCGGCGAGGTGGTGGCGCGCTACGGCGGCGAGGAGTTTGCCGTCATCCTGCCCGACACCAGTGCCGAGCTGGCGGGGCACCTGGCCGAGCGGCTGCGGCTGGAGCTCATGGGGCAGGCCCTGCCGCACGCCCAGTCCGAGTTCGGCGTGGTCACCATGAGCCTCGGCGTGGGGGGGGGGCTGGCGACGCGCGACCACAACGTGGAGTGGTACATCTGCTCGGCGGACGGGGCCCTGTACCGATCCAAGGCGGGGGGGAGGAACCGGGTCAGCGTCTGGGAGGATCAGTAATCCACCCCGGGCTGCGGCTCGATCTCCTTGCGGTACGCGTGCTTCACCTCCACCACCTCGCTCACCGTGTCGGCGAGGTCGATCACCAGGGGGTGCGCGTCCCGGCCGGTCAAAACCAGGTGCATGAGCGGCGGCTTTTGCGCCAGTATCTCCAGCACCTGCTCCAGGTCGATCAGTTGCAGCTGCAGTGCATTGTTGATCTCGTCCAGGATCACCATGTCCCATTTCCCCGACGCCATCTTCTCCAGGGCGAGCGCCACGGCGTCCTGGGCGTTGGCGCGGTGCTCGCTCTTGGGGTAGGGGTTACCCTGGATGCCGCAGAACCCCTTGCCGGTCTTGTGCAGTTCAACCTGATCGCCCAGAAGCTTCACCCCGTCCCACTCCCCCGCGTACAGGTCCCCCTTCATGAACTGGATGATGCAGACCCTCATGCCGTGTCCGCAGGCGCGCAGCGCCATCCCCAGCGCCGAGGTGGTCTTCCCCTTGCCGTGACCGGTGATGACCACGGTCAGTCCCTTTTTCAGCTTCGGCTCCAGCCTGTGTATCTGCACCGGCGGGCTTCCCTGTTTATTCATGATACGGCCTCCCCGCATATTCTAACCCTTTATAAAGCGGTTACGCAAAGTACGCCAAAAAAGGTTTACCCCGGCAATTCTTCGTGTTCTTCGCGGATACTTAGCGTTCTTTGCACTACCGCTTTTAGAGGTGGGGGGCGATCAATGGTGCGCCGCCATCTTGCCGATGACGCGCCACAGGCCAGCCACTCCCATCAAGGCGATGGCGATGCCGGCGGCGCGCAGCATGGCGTTTCTGAGGGCGCCGGAGACGGCGCTCGAGGCGGTTCCGAAGCCGAGCATCACCGGAACCGTTCCCAGTCCCATGGCGGCCATGGTGGCCGCACCGGTGATGGGGCTCCCGGTCCCGGCGGCGACGAGAAGGGGCGCGTAGACCAGGCCACAGGGGAGCAGGCCCAGCACCAGGCCCAAGGGCAGGGAGGCGAGCGGTGAGGGGGCGGCGAGGGCACGCCTCACCGGGACCGTAAGGAAGCGCGCGCCGCTCCCTTCCAGGGTGGAGAGGTTGAGAACGCTCAGCCCCAGCGCGGAGGAGAGCCCCACCATGATCACCATGAGGTTCGCCCCCACCATGAACCAGCGGAAGACCGTCTTCATGGCCATGAGGTTGAGCGACGAGCCGATCAGACCGGCCAGCGCCCCCAAAAGCGTGTAGGTCACTATGCGGCCGGTGTTATAGAAGAGCTGGGACTTGAGCCTTGACCCCAGCGCCCCGTCCTTGTCCTTAAGGGAGATAGCGGCCACGATGCCGCCGCACATCCCGATGCAGTGGAAGCTGCCGGCCAAACCGGCCACGAACGCCAACCAGATCTGTAGCATAGGCGGTCTCCTGTAGGTGTTATCGGTGCGGCACCGCCCCCGCCTGCGCTTCCGCTTCCGGGGGCTCCGGAGGGCGGTGGGACAGGGTGAGTTCATGCTCGGAAGGAGGGACGGGCAGGGGAGGGGAACCCTCGCTACGGGCAGGGAGCGGGGCCTCGTCGTCATCGAGCATCCTGTGCTTTGGGCGCTCCAGGTCGTTGAATTCACCCTTTTGCACCCCCCACAGGAAGAAGAGCCAGCAGCCGCAGCCAAGGAAGAAGGATAGTCCAATAAGTGCGAAAAGCGAGTTATTCATCCGGAGTCCTCATAAGCCTCAGCGAGTTGCCGACCACGCAGACGGAGCTGAGCGCCATGGCGGCCGCCGCGTAGATCGGGGTGAGGCGCCCGGTCATGGCGAGCGGGATGCCGATCAGGTTGTAAAGAAAGGCCCAGACAAGGTTCTGCCGGACCACCGCCATGGTGCGCCGCGCTATCCTGTGCGCGAGCGAAAGGCGCTCAAGGTCCGGCTTGGCGAGGACCAGGTCCGAGGTCTCCAGGGCGATGTCGGTCCCACCGGCGACCGCGCAGCCGACGTCGGCGGCTGAGAGTGCCGGGGCGTCGTTGATGCCGTCCCCCACCATCAAGACCGTCGCGCCTTCTCGCTGGAGCTTTTCTATCTCCCTGGTTTTGTCCGCAGGGGAGAGCGAGCCCACCCCCTTGGCCACCCCGGCGCTTTTGGCGACCTTGTCGGTGCACTCCTGGCGGTCGCCGCTTAAAAGCAGGGTGTCGATTCCCTTGCGCCGGAAGTAGGAGACCACGCCGGGGGCGTCGTCCCGCATGCGGTCCTTGAAGGTGAGGGTGCCGCAGTAGCGCCCCTTGTGGGCGACTCCCACCAGCATCCCCCCCTCCGGCGATGCCAGCTCGGTCGGGATACCCGAGACCCCCAGGCGCTCCAAAAACGGAACGCTTCCCAGGGCCGCCGTCTCGCTCGCCACTCGGCCCGTGACCCCGGCGCCGGCAAGCGTCACCAGTTCGGTCCCGGCGGGATACTCGATGTCGTGCCGGGCAGCGTAGTCGCGCACCGCCTTGGCGATGGGGTGCAGGGAGCCGCATTCCACCGCGGCGGCCAGCGCCAGCACCTGGCGCGGCGTCATCCCCGGCGCAGCCTGTATGTCGACCAGCATGGGAGCGCCCCGGGTGAGGGTGCCGGTCTTGTCGAAGACCGCGACGCTGACGCGGCTCAACCGCTCCAGCACGTCGCCTCCCTTGAACACGACCCCGAGGGCCGCGGCGGCGCCGGTCCCGGCCAGGATGGCGGTCGGGGTTGCGAGACCAAGCGCGCAGGGACAGGCGATCACCAGCACGGCGAGCGCCACCATGAGGCTCGCCCCCAACGACCTTCCCTGGCTGTAGTGCCAGCAAAAGGTCGCCACGGAGAGGGTGAGGACGGCCGGGACGAAGTAGGCGCTGACCCGGTCGGCGATGGCCTGGATGGGTGCGCGCCGGCTCTGGGCCTCCTCCACGAGGTGCGCCACCCTGGCGATGAAGCTCTCCCCGGCCTTCCTGAGGCAGGCCACGCGCAGGGCGCCGGTCAGGTTGCTGCTCCCGGCGATGACCTGGTCGCCTGCCTTTTTCAGCTGCGGCAGCGGCTCTCCGGTCGCGGCCGATTCGTCGACATCGCTGCTCCCTTCCATTACCGTCCCGTCCACCGGGAACCTCTCCCCCGGGGCAACCAGGATCAGGTCGCCCGGGGAGAGCTGCGAGGGCTCCACGGTCTCCAGCTTATCCCCGGCAAAGCGCTGCGCCTGCCCCGAGCAAAGCTCCAAAAGCCTCCCGATCCCGCTGGAGGCGCGCCGCTTGGCGCCATTTTCCAGGAGCCGCCCGGCGAGGATCAGGGTGACGATCATCGCGGCGGTTTCGAAGTAGACCTCGCCCCCGGCAAAGGTCGCGTAGACGCTGTAGCCGTAGGAGGAGAGGGCGCCGATGGCGATCAGGAGCTCCATGTTGGGAGCGCCGTTGCAGATGCCGCGCCAGGCGCCGGAGAGAAAGGGCCAGCCGCAGTAGAAGACCACCGGCGTCGTGACCAGGAGCGAGAAGAGCTGCAGGTACCCCTTCATCTGCGGCTCGATCCCCTGGAAGTAGCCGGCGTAGAGGGCGAAGGCGTATGCCATGAGCTGCATGCTGAGGAAGAAGGCGGTGCCGAAGCGGACCAGGAGATCCTTCTGCACCCGCTGCCCCGCCTCCCGCGCTGCGTCCTCGGTGTAGGGGCGGGGGACGTAGCCGATCTGGTCGATGCGGTTGAATATGGCGGCGGGCGTGATCCGGTCCGGGTCGAAGCGGACCCTGGCCCGGCCGGTTGCGTAGTTGACCCGGGCCTCGGTGACGCCGGGGATCGCGCCGATGATCTTTTCGTTCAGCCAGACGCAGGAGGCGCAGCGGATACCGTCGATGATGATGTCGATGACGCTTCCCTCGGCGGTGGCGTAGACGAAGCTGGACAGGTAGGCGTCACGGTGCTCCCCCTTGAAGGCCCGGGGGATCAGCCCCGTTTCCTGCCAGTCGCGCCGGCGGTAGTAGTCGGCGAGCCCCGACCCGCTTATAAGGAGGTAGGCGCCGTGGCAGCCGTGGCAGCAAAAGGAGAGCACCGAGTCAGGGGTGCGCTCCTCGACCAGCATGCCCGGCGGTATCTCACCGCCGCAATGGAAACAGGGTGCCAGCGCGCCTCTCAATTGAAGAACACCACTTTCTGGGAGGCGACCGCCTCTCCCTTGGTGAAGAGGAGCTCGCCGCGCAGCTCGGCCTGCCCGGAGACTGGCCAGCGGGCGACGAAGACACCTGGCGCGGATTCCGCCAGCGTCAGCACCTCCTTCTCGTTGCCGCGCCTGGTCTGGAACAAGAGGCTTCCGCCGGCGACCGGGGCCCCCTTCTCGTCGTGCACCCGGACCTGCAGATCGCTGCCGGCAAGCGAGGCGGACATGACCCAGTCCAGGCCGGGGTTGTACGCGCCGCTCCTGGTCTTGGCGTAGTTGAGGCCGTTTTGGTAGTAGTCGGTGTCGGTGACCCGGCTCCCGCGTTCGAACGAGATGAATATGCTGGTGCCCATCCCGAGGAGAAATACCGCCAGTAAAAGCAGGATGGCCAACTGCCAGCGGCACGACGATATGGTGACTCTTTTTTGCATGGTTTCTTCCTTCATCGAAAAGCCCTCACCCGGCCTCCGGCCACCCTCTCCCGGTGGGCGAGGGGACGGACGGGGGGCGTCGTAATTGAGCGCAGTCTGTCACAGGGGGGTACCCCTCGCTGGAGAAGCGATGAGTATTCCAGCGCGGAACAAGGTGCTCCACCAGCCTCGCCCTCCGGGAGAGGGGCAGGGGTGAGGGCGCCGCCGTACCGTGATCTGCATCGCTTTCCGCGCTACTGCACGGCGACCGGCAGCGGGCTTGCCGCCACCACCTTGTCGCCGGAGACGAGCCTCAGCTCTACCTGCATTCCCGGCGCCGGCGCCGGATTGAGCTTCAAGGCGAACCCGATCTTCCTGTTGGCGTTCGCCGCCAGCGTTATCTCCCGCACCGGGCCGACGAGCTCCACCCGGTATCCCGGCAAGGGCGCCGCCTCCAACGAAAAGGTCCGGGGCGCGCCGCCGCGGTTCTCCAGGAATACGGAGTAGAAGTTCACCAGCGAGCCGTCCGGCAGCCGCTTCACCTCGCCGCTTTCGGCGCGCTGTACCTTGAGAGTCGCTTCCTGGCGCGTGGTCGCCTCGAAGACCAGCAGGGCCACCAGCAACAGGAGCACGCCCCCCAAAAGGAGCGCCTTTTTGTTAACCGGCCGCGACCCGTCGGGACCCCGCGGCCCGAAGGTGTAATGGATCAGTCCTCCGCTTTTGCGCGGGGCGAACACGTCACGGCACGCGTCCAGGCAGCGGCCGCAGTTGATGCACTCGATCTGCAGACCCTGGCGGATGTCGATCCCGGTGGGACAGGCCCTGACGCAGGCGCCGCAGCGCAGGCAGACCCCCTTGAGCTCCGGGTCGAACTCCAGGGTGAGCGTGCCGCGCTCCATGGTCATCAGCTGGATCCGACCGTAGGGGCAGACGCTCTTGCAGAACCGGCGCCGCACGAAGGCGAGGTCGAGGTAGACGATGAGCGCCGTCACGGTGAGGGAGATCCCCGCCACCGCCCCCAGCTTCCCCGCGGCAATCCGCGCGAAGAAATCGGGCGGGGCGATGAAGTACCAGACCAGGTTCGCGGCCACCAGTGCCGAGAGGGCGAGATGCCAAAGCAGCCTCAGCGCGGCACGCGCCGGCGCAGGCAGGACCCGGGTCCGGGCGTCGAACCAGTCGGCAAGATCGCCAAGCGTGGTCTGGGGGCAGAGCCAGCCGCACCAGACCCTGCCAAAGAGCATGGTGACGAACAAGAAGGCGAAGACCAGGATCAGCACCACGATGAGGAGCAGGTAGAACTCCTCGATGCGCAGCTTTGCACCGAAAAAAAGGAGCGTCCTCGTGCCCGCGTCCAGCCGCAGCAGCGATTCGCCGCCGGGACGGACGAACGGGATCACCAGGATGAGCAGCGTGGCGAGCCACTGCACCCCCTTGCGCCAGGGGGCGATGCGCCACTTCTTCAACGGTACTGTCTTCAAAGCGACAGGACGTACTGGACCAGCCCCTGCATCTTGTCGCCGGAGAGTTCGTTCTTGAAGCCCGGCATGCCGCCCGGGCGCCCGTCACTGATGCTGGTGGTCACCTCCGGGGCGGTCCTGCCGTATTTGTACTTTTTCGCGGTAAGGTCGGGGCCGATCCCCCCCTTGGCGTCGGCGCCGTGGCAGGAGGCGCAGCGGGCGGCGAACTCCTTCTTACCCTCCGCGGCGAGGTCCGCGGTCCTGATCTCCTCGTGTGCCGGAACCGCCTGGCCGGCGGCCGCCTTCTCCCCCTGCACGGCGAGGCGCGCCTCCTTGGCCTTCTTGACCTCGGCGAACTCGCCGTAGGAGCTCCAGCCGCTGAACAGGTAATAGGCCATGAAGATGATTCCCCAGGTCACAAGGCCGAAGAACAGGATCCTGAACACCAGCGGGGAGTTCTTCTCGGCGCGGTACCTGATGCCGTCGTACTCTTTATTTTCGTCGGACATCGCGTCCTCCTTTTTTCTCGTCGCTCGGGTAGTCGTCGTCCATCATCCGGTATTTGGGTTGCTCCCCCTTCGCCTTCTGTTTACGGCTGTAGGTGCGCGCCACGATGGCGGCGAAGACCAGGAAGAGGAGCAGGGTCACCCCCAGGTAGTAGATGCTTGCGCTGTCCATGTCACTTCCTGTGCACGGACTTCAGGTAGGTGACCACCTTCCAGGTGCGCTCCTTGCCCAAGGTGTCGCCGAAGGAGGGCATGCCGCCGGCGGCGATGCCGCCGTAGACGCTGGTGAACACCTTGGCGTCGGGCTGGTCCAGGTCGCGCAGGTCCGGCCCCACCTCGCCCTTAAGCTCGATGCCGTGGCACTGCGCGCAGTGCTCTGCGTAGAGCTTCTGCCCTTCGGGGAGGACGCTCATGTTGCCCTGGAACGGGTTCTTCAGCTCGCCCAAGACCTCCGCCTTGCCGGTCTTTCTCCAGGGGATGTCGTTGCCCACCTTCTGCATGTAGGCGATGATGGCATCCATTTCGCTCTTTCCCTGCAGCGCCTGGATGTCGGCCGGGGTGTAGGGGAACTTGAGCGCCTTCATCTTCTTCTCGGAGAGGCTAGTGTCGAGCGGCCGGTTCAAGAAGTCGTAGGAGGGCATGTTGGAGCGGGGCACCATGGAGCGCGGGTCCTTCATGTGCTTCACGTGCCACGCGTCCGGGTACTTGCCGCCGATCCTCGCGAGGTCCGGGCCGTTACGGCGCGAGCCCCAGAGAAACGGCTGGTCGTAGACGAACTCGCCGCTTTTCGAGTACTCACCGTAGCGCTCCGTGTCGGAGAGGAGCGGGCGCACCGTCTGGGTGTGGCAGTTGTTGCACCCTTCGCGGATGTAGATGTCGCGCCCCTCGAGCTGCAGCGGGGTGTAGGGCTTCACCGAGGCGATGGCGAGCTTCGGGTCGTTGATCCAGCGGAAGGGGAGGACCATGGTGATCACGGTGCCGACCAGGATGGTCAGCGTGGCCAGGAGCAGGAATATGATGGGCTTCTTCTCTATCATGGCGTCTCCTCCCTAGGCTCTTTGCGCCGCGGCCTGGGCCTTGCCGCCGGCGATGGTCTGGTAGATGTTGTAGAGGAAGACGAGGAGCCCCGCGAGATAGATCACCCCGCCCAGGGCCCGCATGTGCCAATAGGGGTAGAGTTCCACCATGGTCTCGATGAAGCTGTAGTGCAGGCTTCCGTCCGGGTTGGTCGCGTTCAGCATGGCCGCCTGCTGCACGCCGGCGATCCACATGGTGATGGAGAAGATGAGCTGCCCGGTCAGGACCAGCCAGAAGTGCACGTTGGCCAGCGGGACGCTATAGACCTCGGTGTGGTAGAGCCTGGGGACGGTGTAGTAGATGGCCGCGAAGAGCACCAGCGAGACCCACCCCAGCGTCCCCATGTGCACGTGGCCGGGGACCCAGTCGGTGTAGTGGATGAAGGCGGAGAAGGTGCGCACCGCCTGCGAGGGGCCCTGCAGCGTCTGCATCCCGTAGAAGGTGATGCCGAAGATCAGGAACTTGACCAGGTAGTTCTCGCGCATCTGGTGCCACTGTCCGTTCATCGAGAAGTAGCCGTTGAAGACGGCGGCCCAGGAGGGCGCGATCAGCATCACCGAGAAGCCCATGGCGAGCGTCTGCACCCAGTCGGGGACCGGCGTCCAGAGCAGGTGGTGCGCCCCGGTCCAGAGATACATGAAGATGAGGCTCCAGAAGGCGACCACCCCCATCCGGTGGCTGTAGATGGGGACCCCGGTCGCCTTGGGGAGGAAGTAGTAGAAGATGGCCAGAGGCGGCGTGGTGAGCACCATGGCCACCGCGTTGTGCCCGTACCACCACTGGACGTTGGCGTCGTTGGCGCCGGCGTAGGCGGAGTAGGACTTGGTGAGGGAGACCGGAATCGCGGCGTTGTTCACCAGGTAGAGTACGGCGACCCCGACCAGGGTGGCCAGGATGTACCAGAGCGAGATGTACATCTGCTCCTCGCGCCTTTTCACGATGGTCATCACGATGTTCACTGCGAAGATCACCCAGAGCACCACGACGAGGCTTGCCACCGGCCATTCCAGCTCGGCGTATTCCTTGGAGCGGTTCATCCCCATGGCCAGCGTCACCGCCGCCAGCGCGATCACCACGTTGAAGAGCCAGAGCTGGACCTTCGCCAGCCCCGGACTCCACAGGCTCGTGCGCGTAAGGCGCTGGGTGATGTAGATGAAGAAGGCCATGAAACTGCCGATGCCCCAGCCGAAGATCCCGGCGTTGGTGTGGATCGGGCGCAGCCGGCCGTAGGTGAGGTAGGGGGGGAAGTTGAGCTGCGGGAAGGCGATCTGGAACGAGATGAAGACGCCGACCAGCACGGCCACCAGCCCCCATACCATGCTCCAGATCACAAACCCCTTGACGATGTCGTCAGCGTACCCTTCCTGTTGGTTCATGCCGTCCTCCTGGAGATGAATGGATCAGTGAAGGCAACATGTGGACGAGGGCGATGTCGTGGAGACATCGATCGCTCTGTTGCCGCAAGCTTGTGTCATAAATGCCGGAACTGTCGTGACTTTGTCCGGCGGTAAAGCCTTTTCCCAAAAGTAACGTCCAATGATCCAGCAATAACAAAGTGTTAGTTTAGGTTGTAATCTCGGTTTAGCAAGCGATGCACCTGTATACGGCTTCATTTTTCACGGCTCTTTTAGCTGGAGAAAGGTGCAGGTTTGCCGATACGCAAAGTAACGCGGTTACCCGCTTTCATTGAATCGGTTTATCCCTTAGCCTTGTTCATCGTGATGTCGCTTCATCGGGGGCGATATCCGGCCCGGAGGAGTCGTATGAGTACCAGCGAACTGATCTACTACTGTGCGGCGGGGGCTACGCTGCTCGTCATCTGGATAGGGGCGACCTACTGGGCCGTCAATTTTTTCATAAGGCAGGTAACCCAGCAGAGTTGCCATGATTTCAGGGTGCGCATGCAGGGAGAGGCGGAACGGGCCCTGAAGCTGTTCCGGGAGGGGCTTTGCGAACAGATCGTCCAGCAGGAGAATAAATCCGACGCCCTGGCGAGACTCTACGCCGCCCTGATCGACCAGTTGCGGTTGGGGAGGGAATTCCTGGCCTCGATAGGGCAGGGTGAGCGGGCTCAGGCGGAGAAACAGCTGAGGACGATAAGGGGGACCGGCGAGAGCTTCTCCGAGATCTTTCAGAAGCAGAGCCTCTTTTTGTCGGAAGAGTTCACCAGGACGGGGAAGGACCTCCTGACCCAGCAGAAGACGGCCCAGGAGCGCCTGGAGGAACTGCTGCGCCGGGTGCAGAGGGAGCCGCAGAATGCCCTCGCCGTCGAAGACCTGAAGAAGGAGTGGGCGCAGTTCGAGGACCTGTTAAACCGGCTCATGGACTTCGTGCGCAACGAATTCCGCAGGCGCAACCCGGTGAGCAGCGTCATGATGAAGTGGCTCAACGAAGGTCCCGCCCCCGGGGAGGCGAAGGGCCCCTCCTAGCCATCCTTCTTGTCCAGCGCTTCGGGCTTGCAGAGGTGTTCCTCTTTCTTGGCCGCGCGGCCGCATTTCTTGCAGACGTAGCGCGGTTCGGCGACGATCTTCTTAAGTTCCTTCAGGTTGTCCTTTATCTCGTCCTTGTCCCACTTGCATAGGGTCTTGCTGTCCTTTCCCATCTGTTAACTCCTGTGGCACCGACAGGTCTTACCCTGCCATGCCCGCTCTTCCTTCCGGCTCAGAGAAAGTCTGCCTTGCCTGTTAGCTCGATTTAATTCGAATTTCGGGCCGGCCGTTGTTGAAATGGAAAACATTCCAGATATAGTAAATCAGTTTTCGAAATTTCCTAGTGACTTCAATAGAAAAGGGGGAATCCATATGTCGATGTTTTGCCGCCAATGTGAGCAGGCCGCCAAGGGAACCGGGTGCGAGGTAGTAGGGGTATGCGGCAAGAATCCTGAGGTCGCCGCCTTGCTGGATCTTATGATGTACGGTCTCAAGGGGCTGGCCATTTACGCTGACAAGGCAAGGGAGCTGGACGCGCGCAACACCGTCGCGGACATGTTCCTTATCGAGGGCCTTTTCACCACCGTGACCAACGTGGACTTCGATCCGGTGCAGTTGGCGGGCAAACTGAGGAAGTGCTACGACCTCAAGGAGCAGGTGAAGGCGATGTACGAGAGCGCCTACCGCGAGAAGAACGGCGCGGAGGCCCCCGCCATCACTGACGGCCCTGCCGCCTGGGTGATCGCCGACAACCTGGAAGGGCTGGTCGCACAGGGACAGGCCCACGGGGTGAAGAGCCAGCACAGCGACCCCGACATCCTTTCCGCCATCGAGATCATCATCTACGGCCTGAAGGGGATGGCGGCCTACGCGGAACACGCCATCATCCTGGGCAAGACCGACGAGGAGGTCTTCGCCTTCTTCCACAAGGCGCTCGCCGCCACCACCGACACCACCAAGGGGCTCATGGACTTCGTGGGGATCGCCATGGAGTGCGGCAAGTTGAACATCAAGGTCATGGAGATGCTCAACACCGGGCACGTGGAGCACTACGGGCATCCGGTCCCGACCAAGGTCCAGCTCGGCACCCGCAAGAACAAGGGGATCCTGGTTTCCGGTCACGACCTGCGCATGCTCGAAGAGCTCTTGAAGCAGACCGAAGGGAAGGGGATCGACGTCTACACCCACGGCGAGATGCTCCCGGCTCACGGCTACCCGGGGCTCAAGAAGTACCCGCACCTCTACGGCAACTTCGGCGGCGCGTGGCAGGACCAGGCCAAGGAGTTCCCGAACTTCCCCGGCGCCATCATCTTCAACACCAACTGCATCCAGCGCCCGGCGGAGAGCTACAAGGACCGGTTGTTCACCTGGGGCGAAGTGGGCTGGCCCGGCGCCAAGCACCTCACCGGCTGGAAGTTCGACGAGGTGATCAACAAGGCCCTGGAGTGCCCGGACCTCCCCGACGCACCGGGGCAGGAGATCCTGACCGGCTTCGGTCACAACGCGGTGCTCGGTGTGGCGGACAAGGTGATCGAGGCGGTGAAGGCGGGTGCGGTCAAGCACTTCTTCCTGATCGGCGGCTGCGACGGCGCGAAGAGCGGGCGTAACTACTACACCGAGTTCGCCGAGAAGGTGCCCAAGGACTGCGTCATCCTGACCCTCGCCTGCGGCAAGTACCGCTTCAACAAGCTGGAGTTCGGCGACATCGGCGGCATCCCGCGTCTTCTGGACGTGGGGCAGTGCAACGACGCCTATTCCGCGGTGCAGATCGCCTCGGCCTTGGCCGGTGCCTTCAACTGCGGGCTGAACGACCTGCCGCTTTCCTTCATCCTCTCCTGGTACGAGCAGAAGGCCCACGTCATCCTGCTGTCCCTGCTCTTCCTCGGCGTCAAGAACATCAAGCTGGGACCCGCGCTTCCCGCCTACCTGTCGCCCAACGTGTTGCAGTTCCTGGTCGACAACTTCAACATCGGCCAGATCGGCAGCGTTGACGCGGACCTCAAGGCGAGCCTCGGGCAGTAATAGCGGGCCTCGGACAATAATCTAAGGGGACCGGCCTTAGCCGGTCCCTGCAGTAGCAGCACGCAGCACCAGAGCAGATGTAGCTCCTTTAGCGCCAGGTCCGGGCAGACCTGGCGCCTTTTTTTCATCCTGTAATTCGGGTCCATCGAGTAAATTCCCGCGATGCGTAGCACTCACTCCCAAGCTACACCACACCTGTTTAATAATAATCAACGCGTTCAACCTCCGGCCCCGGCGATAAATTGTCCGCGCTGCCGATTCAATCTTCGGCGTCGGCGATAAATCGCCCGCGCTGCCGATTCAATTTTCGGCGTCGACGATAAATTGCCCGCGCTGGTGATTCAATCTTTGGCGTCGGCGATAAATCGCCAACGCTACCGATTCAATCCGTGCGCTCGAAGAGAAATTGATGCTGGACTTGCAATGCGAGGTCCATCATTTCGGCGGGCTTTTCTATTATTTGGGTGGGAGAGGTTGCCTTCGAGGGGGGGACGTGATCAGGGTGATCAAATGACGCCAGCCTAAGCAGCAGTTCAGGCTGGTGCCATAGGGCAGACGGATGTCAGGGAAGGGACCATACAAAGGTGTATGGTCCCTTCTTTATTTCGCCTGGGGTCAGATGTTTGCGGCCGGCGTTACCACCGGTTCGGGCGCGGGGAGGTTGGACTGCTTGATGGTGAAGAGATGGTACACGGTGATGATGACGCCGGCGAGGAAGACGAGACCCACGCCGAAGGCGACCCGGAACCAGAACATCATGGTGAGGTGCGCGGTGCTGTAACCGATGTCCAGGAACCGCTCCAGGTAGGTCTGCAGGATCCCCGCGATTCCGAAGACGAGCCCCAGGAGGAACATGGCGATGGTCATGATCCAGAAGCCCCACCTGCCCAGCCGGTCATTGTACTTGTTGATCCCCTTCAGCCGCGGCATGGCGAAGTAGAAGATGGTGAGGTTCAGCAGGGCGTAGGCGCCGAAGAAGGCTAAGTGACCGTGAGAGACGGTGATCTGGCTGCCGTGGGTGTAGTAGTTGATCGGCGGCAGCGTGTGCATGAAGCCCCAAAGCCCGGCGCCGACCAGGTGATAGATGGCGAGCCCGACGATGTAGTACCAGGTGAGCGGGTTCACGATGGGGTTTTTGCGCTCGCGCACGTGCATCCAGGTGTCCACCACCATGAGCACGATGGGGAGCGGTTCGAGTGCGCTGAACACGCCCCCCCACCAGAGCCAGTAGTCGGGGGCGCCGATCCAGTAGTAGTGATGGCCGGTGCCGACGATGCCGGTGAAGAGGAAGAGCCCGGTCTCCACGTAGAGCCATTTCTCCACCACCTTGCGGTCCACCCCGGTCACCCTCATGATGATGTAGGCGACGATGGACGCCGTCACCACCTCCCAGGCCCCCTCCACCCAGAGATGAATCACCCACCACCAATAGTAGTAATCCGTGTTCAGGTTCTTGTAGAAGGGCATCCCGAAGAGATACATGACCGCAAGGAAGGTGACGCCCCCCAGCAGCATCCACTGCAGGGCCGATTTCTCCTTGGACTGGATGATGGTCATGGCGACGTTGGCGATGAAGAGAAGCGCTGCAACCACGATCAGGGCGTTGAGTGGAAAGGGGATCTCCAAAAGCGGCTTGCCGCGGGTCCAGCCGAACAGGAAGCCGACGACCGCGGTGACCGCGGCGGCGACGAAGATGATGAGCTGGGCGTAGGCGATCTTCGGGCTGTAGAGCTCACGGCCGCACTCCGGGGGGAGGATATAATAGGTTCCTCCCATGAACCCCAAGAGCATCCAGGCCACCAGCGTGTTGGTGTGGATCTCGCGGGCGGTGGAGAAGGGGAAGACGTTGACCAGTTCCTGCGGCAGAGTGAAGGCGTAGTTGATGGAGAGCCACAGCCCTATGATCACCTGCAGTATGAAAAGAACCAGGGCGAGACGGAAGTACCACAGCGACACCCGCTGGCTTTGGTATTCGATCAGCATCATTTGCTCACCTCCTTGTTCGACTTAAGGCTCAGCACGAAATCGGCGATGATCCCGGCGGTCTGCGGGCTGACATCCTGCGGCGGCATGGTCACACCGGGGCGCACCGACTGCGGGTTGATCATGTAGTTGATGAGGGTTTGCCGGTCGTAGGTGATGCGGTTGGCGATGGCGGTGAGGTCTCCGCCCACATTGCGTCCCTGGTTCTCGAAGGTGTGGCAGCCGCCGCAGGCCTGCAGGACCAAATGCACCTTGTCGAGCTTTTGCGGCTGGGACTCGCGCAGCTTGTATGCCTCCACGAACTTCTCGTCCTGCGGGGGCCAGTGCCGGTTCTCGATCTCGCCGACCCAGCGCAGGAAGGTGACCAACTGCGTGGTTTCCGTCTCGCTGACGCCAAGGTGGGGCATCTTCCGGAAGGAGTTTTTGTACATCACTTCCGGGTGCTGCACGATTGAGGCGATGTTGTTTTCCCCCAGCCGGTAGAAGGCCTTGGTCATGTCCGGCGCGTAGTAGCCGCCGAAGCCGAGGATGGTGTGGCAGTCGTTGCAGTTGTACTTGTGCCAGACCTTCTTGCCGGCAACTACCTGTTCGGTGAGCTTGTCCGTGTGGGTGAACTTGGGGGTCTGCATGTGGAAGTCATAGGTTTGCCAGAGGAAAATCGCTGCCGAGGTGAGGGTTCCCACCCAGAAGATCAGCCGGGCTGTTTTTCCGGTCATACCGCCCTCCTTTTGCCGTGGTTGATGATATGGTTAGATTGTTCTAATTATTGACAGCAGGAAGGATACCGTGAGGAGGACGGATGTCAACCCGGCGGTACAAATAAGGCCCCGAAAGGATTGTAGGGATCCTTTTTCGGGGCCTTGCGATACGGTGGCGGTTTGGGCGGAGGGGCTAATGTGGGGGTGGCGGCGGCCTGCTAATCTTTGCGCTGCCTCAGGGGGCAAAGAGAAAGGGCTGCCAGCGCCAGCCACGATAAAGCGAACATTGCTACTATGAGGGTCATCGCTGCTCCTTGTTATTTGTTTTGGGTTTCCCCTCCCGCAAGGGGAGAGGGGGCCGGTAGGGGGGCTTACAGCTTGCCTGCTTTGGGGAACAGTATGTTGTTCTCCAAATGGACGTGCTTGTGCAGGTCGTCCTCGAACTCCTCCAGCTTCTGGTAGGTGACCGTGAAGGTATTGCAGGCGTCGCCGGGGACCGAGTAGTTCTTGGACAGCCGGCGGATCTCGTGCACCGCGGCCCCTACCTCGTCATGCTCGTGTCCCAGTTCCGCCAGGACCGCCTTCAGCCTCTTGATCTCTTCCGGGTCCGGTGCGGCCCCCTCCTTCTTCAGTTCGGTCAGCTTCCTGATGGCCGGAAAGAGTTGTTCCTCTTCGCTTTTCAAGTGTTGCGCCATGTCGGCTGCGACCTTGGCGAAGATCCCCGCGATCTGCACCACCTCGGGGTGGTTGGGTCCGTGTACCTGCGCGATCTTGTTGGCGTAGGCCTCGATGGTGGGGATGTTTTCCTTCAAGTAGCTGTGGTGTGCGTTGACGATGTAGTCGGCCAGGAAGGGAAGCTCCCAGGCGTCGTAGTTCTGGCTGCGCTCCAGCGGGCGGGCCGCTACCTGCTCCAGGTCGCGCAGCAGCGCCGCGAGGTCGATCCCTTTTTCCCGGCAGGCCTGTGCCAGCGGCATGTTGCCACCGCAGCAGAAGTCGATGCCGTATTTTTCAAAGACTTCGGCGGCGCGAAAATCCCTGGCGACCACCGAGCCTACGGTTTCAGTGTTGGTTGCTGCAGCCGGTTCCTGATTTGTTTTTTCCATGGTGTCGCTCCCTTGGCGCTCTTGATGGAAGAGCGGCCGGTTCAGACAGACGTTGCGGGGCGTTTGCGTGCCCCCTTGAGACCCATGGTAACACTATATGCAATTCAGAGTATGATCCAGATCAAAAAGTGAGAGGTCGTGCGGGGAGGGGGCGACGATCAGGGCAGGGGGGTGAGGGGGGAATTGTTGACGAAGCGGCCGATGGCGCGGTCCATGGTGGAGATGTGCTCGATGAGCCAACTGGTGATGAAGCCGGTCATGGTGCTGACCATGTTTTGCGTGATCCCCTCCACCTTCAGGCGCTCTTTCAGCCGGTTGATCTGGTCGATGAAGGCGAGGTGCTTTTCACGGTGCCCCACGAAGTCCGGGTACCGGACCTGCTGCATCAGCTTTTCCTCTTCCTTGAAGTGGGTGACGGCGTAGGCTTCGAGGAACCAGAACATGCGCATGATCTCGTCCTGGTCCTGGTTGGACTGGTAGGCGCTGACGAACGCGTTGAACTTGTCGAAAAGAAGCTTGTGCTGGATATCGATTTCCAGCATCCCGATGTTCAGGTCGTCTCGCCACTCCACCAACATAGATTCCTCCGTAACTGTCTTCGGTGTTTATACCTTAGTCGCCTCCGTTTTATCAATATCTTTAATGTTTGCCTTTTCCTTTCTCGAGTCTCCCTTTGCAAATCATTTGCAATGGCACCGTGCCTCATGCTATCTCACATTAAAATGATGTCCCGGGGCGGGCTCCGCAACTCCTTGTTGCTGTGCACGTCCCAGCGGAGGTGTGTGTGGCAAAGAAGGGTAAGGCGGTAAACAGACGTAAACCTGCACCGGGCGGCGGGCGCAAGCCGCTCATGGCGCTTTTGATAGTCGCGATACTCATAGCCGCGGCTTTTTTCCTGCTGGAGCACTTTAAAAAGCCCTCTCCGCCGCCTCAACCTCCCGCAAAGCCCGCGGTCAGCGCGTCGAAGCATCAGCCGATCCCGGAGCGGCCGGCCCCGGTGCAGCAGAAACTTTCCACCGCCCAGGCGCCGGCAGCCAAACCGCATCCGGCCGCACTCCCCAAGGCCGCTGGTCCCGGGCGTCTCGCCATCATCATCGATGACATGGGAACCAGCATGCAGGAGCTGAAGACGCTGCAGTCGATCGGGCAGCCGCTTACCTACTCGGTCATCCCGAGCCTCGCCCACGCCAGGCAGGTGGCCGAGGGCGCGCATGCCGCGGGCGCCGAGGTGATGGTGCACATGCCGATGGAGCCCGAGGGGTATCCCAAGCAGAAGATGGAGTCGGTAGGCGTTTTGGTCGCCATGGACGATGCGGAGATTGCCGGGCGGATCAAGAGCTATTTCGCCACGGTGCCCCACGCCGTGGGTGCCAACAACCACATGGGATCGCGCTTCACCCAGGATCCGGCAAAGATGAAGGTCGTGCTGCAGATACTGAAGGAGAAAGGGTTGTTCTTCGTGGACAGCAAGACCTCGCCGGCCTCGGTCGGGTACCGGGAGGCGAAGGCGCTGGGGATGAGGTGTGCGGCGCGCCAGGTGTTTTTGGACAACGTGCAGGACGAGAGTGCGATCGGCAAGCAGTTGGCGCAGGCTGCCGCCATAGCAAGAAAAAAGGGTGCGGCGATAGCAATCTGTCATCCGCACCCTGCAACCATGCGAGCCCTGAAGCTCTATATGCCCGAACTGGCCAAAAGCGGCATCACCTTTGTCCATGCGTCGGAGCTGACCAACTAGAAGCCGTTCTATGTTCTAAGTTCTATGTTAAAACCCACCAGCCTTGGGAGTGTTACAGCTTCGGGATGTTAAAGTAAAATTCACCCAACCTTTGAGTTACAGGTTGGGGCTGTTAACGTAGAACATAGAACGTAGAACGTAGAACTTGTTTTGGCTGAACGTGTTTAGAGCTGTGCCGCGATCCTCTTCTTGAGCTTCGACACTTCGCGGTACTTGTCGTCCACCAGGATGGAGGCGGGGTTGTCGCCGTTCACCGGGTGAACTATCAGGAAGGCGTCCCGCAATTCCCCCTCGTACCCGGCCAGCGTTTCCGACATGATCCCGGAGAAGCCATCGCGCTCCGGCGCGCGGGCCAAGGGGTACTTCTTCTTCAACAGCTCGCTGCCGCTCAAATCGAAACGGTGGAAGTCGATGCTCCCCGCCTCGTCACCAACCCCGGGATTCAGCACGAACACCGATTCCAGCGCGGTCTGGTGGATCATCTGCCTGGTCGGATCGTCATGCGGCAACTGGCGCTCGATCTTGAAGATGGTCGAGACCAGGAAGCCGGTGAAGCAGTCGGCTTCCATGTAGCCGCTGGCGGCGCCGTCGGAACTCTCGCAGTAGTAGGAAACCTGCGATTCCTGGCTCAACTCCTTGCCGCAGACCAGGCACTGGCTCTTCAGCCCGGACAGCCTGCCGAAGTACTCCTCTTTCTTTCTCTTGTTCTCCTCGTGCTGCCACTTGTCGTAGAGCATGGCGCGCGGCTCTTCGGTCTCGTAGAACTCGTTGAGACAGGTCTGCCCCAGCGCCGCGAACTGGCCATAGACGTCGGTGCCGCGCCCGTGGGTGAGGATCGGGTAGATCTTCCCTTCGGGGTTGGTGTTGAGGCTCTCGACCTTGGGGCTCTTGGATATGAATATGTCGGAGCAGCGGAAGCCGCGGTTGATGGCGAAGGCCTTCAGGAGCGTCTTCTGGTCCTTGAACATCCCTTCGAACTTGATCCTCTCGTCGATGAGACAGGGGATAAGCGACAGGCTCTTTCTGTCCAGCCCCCTCTTGTCGAAGAGCTCGAAGATGTTGCGGCAGTTGTCCATGCTGGCCATGTCCTTGATCGGGACCAGCACCCGGTCCGCTGCGTAGAGCGCGTTCTGGGTCAACACGTCGAGGTCCGGGCGGGTGTCGACGATCAGGATGCCGGGGATCTCGGACATCGCCAGGAGCCGCGCCAGCACCATCGGTCCCTTGAGCGAGCCGCGCAGCTCGGGAAGGGTGGTGGAGGAGGGGATGTAATTCACCCCGTACTGGCCGGTGTGCAATAGGTCGCGCCCGCGGGTCTCCAGCAGGAGATCGGCCACGCTCCCGTTCTGCTTCTGCCCCTTGATCGAAAACATCTTGTCGATGGTGAAGTGGTTGTCGAAGGAGAAGATCGACACCGGGAGGTTTTCGTCCAGGGCCTTCAGGAAGATCGCGAGGTTGGTCGCCAAGGTCGTCTTGCCGACGCCCCCCTTTTCCGAGGAAACGGTTATTACATAAGGGTAATTTTTCATGGCGCGCATACTAACATCGACACGCCCGGACGGTCAACCCGTTTGACAGTGGCGCTGGGTGCGTGCTAGAAAACGGCTGCAGATGTCGTTTGGATGGACCGCTTCTTCCCCGCCCCGGAGGGGGAGGAGGCGCGCAGCGTCGTGCACCGGCTTCCCCCCTCCGGGCGGAGGGGCGTTACTGCAGGCGCGCTATCCTTTTTCACTTTGTCGTCTCACCCTGTCTCAGCAGAGTTTTTCCCCTCGCCCTCCGGGAGAGGGTGGCCGAAGGCCGGGTGAGGGCGATGGCGGCGGCACGATTTTGCCATCAGGCAGCGCCCTCACCCCTGCCCCTCTCCCGGAGGGCGAGGGGTATGAGATGGGCAGCGCCCTCACCCCTGCCCCTCTCCCGGAGGGCGAGGGGGGATGCGATGGGCAGCGCCCTCACCCCGACCCTCTCCCACGGGGAGAGGGGGATCAGCAAGCAAGGAGGGTACGTGCAACTTTTCAAGGAACGGCGGGTCCTCACGGTAAGCGCTTTGACTGCGCTGGTGCGCGGCCTGTTGGAGGAGAACTTCGACCAGGTATGGGTCGAGGGGGAGATCTCCAACCTCGCCTGCCCGCAGTCGGGGCACTGCTACTTCACCCTCAAGGACCCCGGCGCACAGATCCGCTGCGTCATGTTCCGCGGCGCCTTCCGCACCCTCAAATTCACACCGCGCGACGGGATGCGGGTGCTCGTGCGCGCCCGGATGACCCTGTTCGAGCCGCGCGGGGAGTACCAGCTCTCGGTCGACACCATGGAACCGCAGGGGATCGGCGGACTCCAGCTCGCCTTCATCCAGCTGAAGGAGCGTCTCGCCAAGGAGGGGCTCTTCTCGGAGCTCCACAAGCGCGAGATCCCGAAACTCCCCCGCAGGATCGGCGTGGTCACCTCTCCCACCGGCGCCGCCATCCGCGACATCCTCACCGTGCTCTCCCGCCGCTTCGCCAACGTGGA
The DNA here is from genome assembly GCF_018919385.1 of Geomonas diazotrophica. Taxonomy (GTDB): domain Bacteria; phylum Desulfobacterota; class Desulfuromonadia; order Geobacterales; family Geobacteraceae; genus Geomonas; species Geomonas diazotrophica. Next base: position 161,447 of record NZ_JAHLMF010000011.1, on the reverse strand, counting down.
ACTCCTGATCGCGCCGGTCCGGGTCCAGGGGGAGGGGGCGGCCCAGGAGATCGCGGCGGCCATCGCCGACCTGAACCGGGCGGGCAACGTGGATGTCATGATCGTAGGGCGCGGGGGAGGATCGCTTGAGGATCTCTGGGCCTTCAACGAGGAGGTGGTGGCGCGCGCCATTCATAAGTCCGCCGTTCCCGTCATCTCGGCGGTGGGGCACGAGATCGACTTCACCATCGCCGACTTCGTGGCGGACCTGCGGGCCGCCACGCCTTCGGCCGCGGCGGAGCTCGTGGTGCAGAGCAAGCAGGAGCTGACCGCGGCGGTGGAGGCGCTCAACCACCGGCTCCAGGTCGCGCAACTGCGCCGGCTTGAGCGCTCGCGCGCGCTGGTGACGGCCTTGAGCCGCGCCGTCACCGACCCGAGCCGCATCCTCGGTCACCTGGCGCAGCGGGTCGACTCGCTGGACGCCCGCCTGGTGCGGGAGGCGGGGCTGATCCTCGACGACGCCTCGGAGCGGATTGTCACCCTGTCGGCGCGCCTGGCACGCCAGAGCCCCGCGCTGGTGCTGAGGCAGAACGCGGAGCGGCTCTCGACGCTCACGCTGCGCCTGGACCACGCCGTCACCCGGCGCCTGGCCTGCGCCGCCGAGAGCGTCGGCCGTGCCACGGGAACCTTGAACGCGGTCTCTCCCCTGGCCACCCTGTCGCGCGGCTATAGCATCGCCCGCAAGCTCCCCGGCCGCTCCGTCATCACCTCCTTTAGGCAACTGGCCCCCGGGGACCGGCTAGAACTCTCCTTCGCCGCCGGTTCCGCCCTTTGCACCGTGGATGAGACCCGCGGGCAGAGTGAATCCTTGACGGCTCCAGAGCGATCGGTATAATAGGCGATCACTTTTTAATAATTAAACGCGACGGCGCTCCTAATCTGCCGCCGCGGCAGTAACCGGACACGAGGTTGGCATGGCCGTTGAAAAGTTCGAGACCGCACTGAAGAAGCTCGAGGACGTCGTGAAGAAGCTGGAGGGGGGGGAGCTTTCCCTGGAGGATTCCCTGAAGGCGTTCGAGGAGGGGGTGAAGCATTCCGCCTTCTGCTCCAAGAAGCTCAACGAGGCCGAGCGGCGGGTCGAACTCCTCATCAAGCAGCGCGACGGAAGTCTCTCCACCAGGCCTTTCGAAGAGGAGGAGTAACACCCGCGTCCGCGTTCGTCACGGCTGCCACGCATCTCAAAGCAGGACGCCTCCCCCCCTCCCGCAAGGGGAGGGGGATCTCGATTACAAGGGAATCTCGCATGGATCTTAAGGAATACCTGAAGCAGAAGTGCCAGCTGGTCGACCAGGCGCTGGAGCGCTACCTTCCCGATGCCAAGGAGCTCCCGGCATCCCTGCACGGCGCCATGCGCTACTCGGTTTTCGCCGGCGGCAAGCGCGTTCGCCCTGTGCTCATGCTGGCGGCCTGCGAGGCCGTGGGCGGCTCCGCGGATGCGGTCATGCCGGCGGCCTGCGCCATGGAGATGATCCACACCTACTCGCTGATCCATGACGACCTTCCCGCCATGGACAACGACGACTTCCGCAGGGGAAACCCCACCAACCATAAAGTATATGGCGAGGCGACCGCCATCCTGGCCGGCGACGCCCTGTTGACCGAGGCCTTCATCCTGCTCTCCAACGGCGCCGGGGGAGACCCCGCTGCGCGGCTCAGGGTGATCCAGGAGATCGCCGTCGCCTCCGGCTCGCGCGGCATGGTAGGCGGGCAGGTGGTCGACATGGAAAGCGAGGGGCGCCACGACGTCGACCTCGCCACGCTCTCCTACATCCACACCCACAAGACCGGCGCCCTGATCCGGGCCTCGGTCCGCTGCGGCACCATCCTGGGCGGGGCGAGCGAGGAGCAGTTCAAGTCCCTCACCCGTTACGCTGACGCCATCGGCCTCGCCTTCCAGATCGCCGACGACATCCTCGACGTCGAGGGGACCACCGAGGAGCTGGGAAAGGACGCCGGCAGCGACCAGGCCCGCGGCAAGGCGACCTACCCCGCTCTGATGGGTCTGGAGGCGTCCAAGGCGCGCGCCCAGGAGCTGGTGCAGATCGCCCTCGACGCGCTCGCCTCCTTCGACGAACGGGCGGAGCCGCTGCGCGCCATCGCCTCCTACATCGTGAAAAGGAAATCTTAAATGCCCAGTATCCTTGACGGCATCACCGACCCGAGTCAATTGAAGGCGCTCTCGCTGCGCGAGCTCGAGACGCTCGCCGAAGAGCTGCGCGCGCGCATCATCGAGACCTGTGCCGCCAACGGCGGACACGTGGCCCCGAGCCTGGGTGTCGTCGAGCTCACCATCGCGCTGCACCGGGTCTTTGATTCCCCCAAGGACAAGATCGTCTGGGACGTCGGGCACCAGGCCTACGCCCACAAGCTTTTGACCGGCAGGAAGGAGCGCTTCGGCACCCTGCGCACCCGCGGGGGGATCAGCGGCTTCCCCAAGCGGGCCGAGTCGGCCCACGACTGCTTCGACGTCGGGCACTCCTCCACCTCCATCTCCGCCGGGGTCGGCTTCGCCGTGGCGCGCGACCTGAAAAAGGGGCGCAACAAGGTGCTGGCGGTGATCGGCGACGGCGCCATGACCGGCGGCCTCGCCTTCGAGGGGCTGAACCATGCGGGTGAGCTTAACAAGGACCTGGTGGTGATCCTGAACGACAACGAGATGTCCATCTCGGAGAACGTCGGCGCCCTCTCCAACCTCCTCTCGCGCACCATCACCAGCGAGTACGTGCACCGCGCCAAGAAGGACCTGGAGGCCTTCCTGGAGGGGGTCCCCATGTTCGGGAAGTCGGTGCTGAAGATCGCCAAGCGGGCGGAGGAGTCGCTCAAAACCCTGTTCACGCCCGGGATGCTCTTCGAGGCGTTCGGCTTCGAGTACATCGGCCCCATCGACGGTCACGACATACCGAAACTTCTGGAGACGCTGGAGAACGTGAAGCGCTTCGACGACGCGGTGCTGATCCACGTGCTGACCAGGAAGGGGAAGGGGTATCCCCCCGCCGAGGCGAACCCGTCGCTGTTCCACGGCGTCGGTCCGTTCGACATCAAGACCGGGAAGGTGCACAAGGGAAAGGGGGGCGCCGCCTCCTACACCGGCGTCTTCGGCGAGACCGTGAAACGACTGGCCCAGGAGGACGAGCGCATCGTCGCCATCACCGCCGCCATGCCCGACGGCACCGGCCTCACCCCGTTCGCCAAGGAATTCCCCGAGCGCTTCTTCGACGTGGGGATCGCGGAGCAGCACGCGATCACCTTCGCCGCCGGGCTTGCCGCCGAAGGATTCAAGCCGGTGGTCGCCCTCTACTCCTCCTTCCTGCAGCGCGGTTTCGACCAGCTCTGCCATGACGTCTGCCTGCAAGAACTCCCGGTGGTGTTCGCCATCGACCGCGCCGGCGTGGTCGGCAGCGACGGCCCCACCCACCACGGCGTCTTCGACCTCTCCTACCTGCGCGCGCTCCCCGGCCTCACGGTGATGGCCCCCAAGGACGAGAACGAGCTGCAGCACATGCTGATGACGGCCCTCTCCCTGGAAGGTCCGGCGGCGCTGCGCTACCCGCGCGGCAACGGCCTGGGGGTCCCGATGGACCAACTCCTCGCACCGCTTCCCATCGGGAAAGGGGAGCGGTTGAAGGACGGCAGGGACGGCGCCATCATCGCGGTCGGCACCATGGTCGAGCCGGCACGCGAGGCAGCGGCGGCCCTCTCCGGCGAGGGGATCGAGGTCGCCGTGATGAACGCCCGCTTCGTGAAGCCGCTCGACGCCGAGCTCATCCTGGAGCTGGCCCGGACCGGCCTCTTGATCACGGTGGAAGACAACGTGGTGCAGGGCGGCTTCGGCACCGCCATCCTGGAACTCCTCGAACAGTACGAGATGACCGGGGTACGGGTGGTGCGCCTTGGCTATCCGGACTCTTTCGTGGAACAGGGGGAGCAGGCCGACCTGAAGGCCGCCTACGGCCTCGACGCCGCCGGTATCGCCCGTTCCGTCCGCGAGGTCTGCCAAGGGCTCCGGGCTCCCGCGCCGGCCAAGCGGTCGGAACAGCCGGCCGTCCCGGAACAGCCGCATGCCTGATCCCCGCGCGCTGCTTCTCGCCCTGCTTCTTTGCGCCGGCACCGCTCTCGCCGCCGATCCTCTCACCTATGGCACCAAAGCGCAGCAACTGATCACCAAGGGGGACTTCGTCCAGGCGCTCGAAGAGCTGAAGGCGGCGACCTCGCGATTCCCCTACGACGAGGGGTTGCGGCGCCAGCTCGCCTTCACCTACACGGAGCTCGCCAAGCGCGACCTGCAGTCGGGCCGTTTCGCACAGGCGGCGGAAAACTTCGGGCAGGCCAGCGAGCTCTTGCCCGACAGCAAGGAGCTCGTTCTCATGCGCGGCATCGCCTTGTACCTCAACAAGGATTACGCGGCGGCGCGGGACGAGCTGCTCCAGGCGGGTGAGGGGAGCGAGCCGCTCGTCTATCTCGGCAAGATCAGCTACGACACCGGCGACCTCCCCGGCGCCTTGGACCTCTGGCGCCGCGCGAAGGAGCAGGATCCCGCCAACAAGGCGCTGGCGGGCTTGATAGAGAAGGCCGAGCGCGAGCTGCCCGTGGAGTCCAGGATGGACAAGGGGTACAGCTCCATGTTCGACCTGAGCTTCGACGCCGAGCTTCCCCCGGGGCTCTCCGCGGAGGTGCTGGACGCCCTGGAGAGCGCCTACAACACGGTCGGCTCCGATCTCGGGCTGTTTCCGACCAGCCGCATCCCGGTGCTCCTCTACACCAAGAAGGATTACAGCAGCGTGACCGCCGGGCCGGACTGGTCCGGCGGGCTCTACGACGGCAAGATCCGCCTCCCGGTCGGGGGGATCACCAAGCTGACCCCGCAACTGCGCGCCATCGTCTTCCACGAGTTCACCCACGTCCTGGTGGTGGAGCTCACCCGCGGCAACGTCCCCACCTGGCTCAACGAGGGGCTGGCCGAGATCGAGGGACGCCGGGAGTACACCCCGCGCGTCCCCGAACTGCGCGGCAACCACCTGCTCTCCGTGGCCACGCTCTCCAAGGGGTTCACGGGGATGGCGGGGAGCGAGGCGGGGCTTGCCTACCAGCAGAGCTACCTGATGACCCGTTTCATGGTCGACCGCTACGGCTGGTACGCGATGCAGCAGGTCCTTAAGTATCTCGGTGAGCGTAACAGCATGGAGTCTGCGGTCGCCAAGGCTTTATCCGATTACTCGCTGGACCTGAACGCCGTGGTGCGCGAGTGGCGCGAGTCGCTGCCGGGTGCCGGCACGGGCGACTCCGTCCAGTGAGTGGTATAGTATCAGTGGGGGCGGCCTGATCTGACTGATCCGGCCGAGCTCCAGCAACAAAAGGGGAGTCTTTCTTGATTTACGGAACCGGCGTTGACATCGTGGAGATCGCTCGCTTCGAGAAGTTCCTGAAACAGGGGAACGACGCCCTGTTTCAGCGTATCTTCACCCGCGGCGAGATAGATTACTGCTCCACGAAGAAGTTTTCGGCCCAGCATTATGCCTTGCGCTTTGCCGCCAAGGAGGCCTTTTTGAAGGCGCTGGGGACTGGGCTGCGTGACGGCCTTTCCTGGCAAGACATGGAAGTGGTCAACGACTCCCTGGGGAAACCGGCGTTGAGGCTTGGCGGGCGGGCGGAAGTACTGTTCCGGGAAGCGGAGCTGTGCGCCTGTTTTCTGTCGCTGTCGCACGACGCCGGTTGCGCCGTGGCGATGGTGGTACTGGAGCGTTAGATGAAGGTCGTGAGCGGGCAGGTCATGCAGCTTATGGATCGCCGGGCCATCGGCGAGTTTGCTGTGCCGGGGGTGGAGCTCATGGAGCGCGCCGGGCGCGGCTGCGCCGACGCGATCCTGGAGGCCTTCGGGGAAGGAACCGGGCGCCGCGCGGTCATCGTGGCGGGCAAGGGGAACAACGGCGGCGACGGCTTCGTGATCGCGAGGCTTCTGTCGGAGCGTGGCTGGGAGGCGCCGGTGCTGCTTCTGGCTGCGCCGGAGGCGGTGGCGGGGGATGCGGCTGCCAACCTTGCGCGCCTGGACCCCGCGACGGTGAAGAGCGTGCCGCAGGGGCTTTCCGGGGAAGAGGTGCTGCTTGAAGGCGCCACGGTCATCGTGGACGCGCTGCTCGGCACCGGCATGAACAGCGAGGTCACCGGGGTCTACGGCGAGGCCATCGATCTCATCAACGCGGCCGGGGCACCGGTCGTTTCCGTCGACATCCCTTCCGGCGTCGACGCCGCCACCGGGAAGGTGCTGGGGCGGGCGGTGCGCGCCGACATCACGGTCACCTTCGCACTGGCCAAGCTGGGAAACGTCCTCTACCCGGGCGCCGGGCTCTGCGGGCGGCTGGTCGTGGCCGATATCGGCATGCCCGACGCGGTGGTTGCCGAGGCCGAGGGGGTGGAATTCGTCGACCTCGCCTGCGCTGCCGGGCTGTTCCGTCCCCGCTGCGCCACCGCCCACAAGGGAAGTGGCGGCCACTGCCTCATCGTCGCCGGGAGCACCGGGAAGACCGGCGCCGCGGCCATGGCGGCCAACAGCGCGCAGCGCAGCGGCGCGGGGCTCGTCACCCTCGCCGTGCCCGCCGCTCTGAACCCGATACTGGAACAGAAGACGACCGAGGCCATGACCATCCCGATGGGGCCGGACCAGGCCGGGCATCTGAAGGCCGGAGCCCTCGCCGCCCTCGTTGCCGCCGCGGCGGCCCGCGATGTGGTCGCCCTGGGACCGGGCATCGGCACCGCCCCCTCCACGGTCTACCTGGTGCATTCGCTGCTTGCCGTGCTCGCCAGGCCGCTGGTGCTGGATGCAGACGGCCTGAACGCCGTGGCGCTTAAGCCCGAACTCCTGCTGGCCAGGAAGGACCACGTCACCGTGCTCACCCCGCACCCGGGGGAGATGGCGCGCCTGGCGGGGTGCTCGGTACCGGAGGTGGAGGCCGACCGCATCGGCTGCGCCCGCGCCTTCGCCATGCAGTACGGGGTGCACCTGATCCTCAAAGGGGCACGCAGCGTCATCGCCGCGCCAGACGGAACCATCGCCATCAACGGCAGCGGCAATCCGGGTATGGCCAGCGGCGGTATGGGCGATGTCCTGACCGGGGTGGTCGCCGCCTTCCTGGGGCAGGGGTACCATCCCTTCACCGCCTGCCGGCTGGGCGCCTTCGTGCATGGCCACGCCGCCGACCTGCTGGCGGAAAGGCTCGGCACCCAGGGGATGAGCGCCACCGACGTGCAGGAGAAGCTCCCCGCGGCACTTGCCAGCCTGGCCGCGTCCCGAACCACCGCAACGAACAACCAACAGGGAGAATGACCATGATGAAAGCAAAAGAGATCATGACCACAGACGTCATCACCGTGCGCCGCGACACCACCGTCAGGGATCTCGCCAAGCTCTTCGCCGAACGCCGCATCTCCAGCGTCCCCGTCGTGGACGACGAGGGGCTCCTGATCGGCATCGTCTCGGAAAGCGACCTGATCGAGCGGGACAAGCCGCTGCACATCCCGACCGTCATCTCCATCTTCGACTGGGTCATCTACCTCGAGAGCGACAAGCGCTTCGAGAAGGAACTGCAGAAGATGACCGGCCAGACCGTCCGCGACATCTACTCAGAGGAGGTTGCCAGCGTGGGGCCGGATGCGCCGGTCTCCGAGGTGGCCGAGATCATGACCGAGAGGAAGGTCCAGGCCGTTCCCGTGGTGGAAGGGCGCCGCGTGGTCGGCATCATCGGGCGCATCGACATGGTGCGCACCATGATAGCCTAGGCGGCCCGATGTCCTGCGTGCGGACCAATAGCCAGGAAGAGACGGTGCAACTAGGAGCGAGGCTTGGGCGCCTTTTGCGGCCGGGGGACTTCGTCGCCCTGGTGGGGGAGCTTGGGGCAGGCAAGACCCAGTTCGCCAAGGGAATCGCCCTCGGGCTGGAGGTGGACCCGGAGACCCCGGTCACGAGCCCGACCTACACCATCCTCAACATCTACGAGGGACGCATCCCGCTGTACCATTTCGACCTGTACCGGCTGGAGGGGGCGCAGGACGTTGAGGCGTTGGGGTTCGAGGAGTACTTCTCCGGAGACGGCGCCTGCGTCGTGGAGTGGGCCGAGCGCCTCGAGGATGAGCTTCCCGCCGACCTCCTCACTGTTACCCTCAACCACGCCGGGGTCGACGAGCGCTCCGTCTGTTTCGAGGCCGCCGGGCCGAGGGCGCGGTCCCTCGCCGATGCCCTTCTGGCACAGCGACCGGCATAGTGCCGGCGCCATATCAAACAGCGGGTTGCCGGCTCCCCCCGATGGCGACCCTGCAAGTACCAAACGCCCCTCTCACTGCATGAGAAGGGGCGTTTTTTTATACTGTAAACAGGTCGGGCCGGAAAAATGAAGGAATAGGCAGTCTTGGCCGTGATTACTTAAAAAAATGTTTTGACCGTACACGCTAATGTGCTAATAAAGTGGTTCCTACCGCCCGGATCGCGGTTCGGGTGGATCAATCAGTAGAGTACAAGGAGGACTGACATGGCTTTGGTGGTCCAAAAGTACGGCGGCACCTCGATGGGGTCCGTCGAACGAATTCGCAACGTCGCCAAGAGGGTGGCAAAAACCTATGACGCCGGCAACGACATGGTGGTGGTTGTCTCCGCCATGGCAGGCGAAACCAACAAGCTGGTCGCGCTTGCCAACGAGGTGTGCGAGTTCCCGGACAACCGTGAATATGACGTGCTTGTTGCGGCTGGGGAGCAGGTCTCCATCGCACTGCTGGCCATGTGCCTGAAAGCCATGGGGTACAAGGCCAAGTCCTACCTCGGCTTCCAGGTGCCCATCCTCACCGATACCTCCTATAGCAAGGCCAGGATCGAGAGCATCGACGACAAGAAGATGCGCGCCGACCTGAAGGAAGGGACCATCCTGATCGTGGCCGGTTTCCAGGGCGTCGACGAGTTCGGCAGCGTCACCACCTTGGGGCGCGGCGGCTCCGACACCTCGGCGGTTGCCCTCGCCGCGGCGCTTAAGGCAGACGTCTGCGAGATCTTTACCGACGTGGACGGCGTCTACACCACCGACCCCAACATCTGCAAGGACGCCAAGAAGATCGAGCGCATCTCCTACGAGGAGATGCTGGAGTTGGCCAGCCTCGGAGCCAAGGTGCTGCAGATTCGCTCCGTGGAGTTCGCCAGCAAGTACAACGTGGACGTCCACGTCCGCTCGAGTTTCAACGAAAATCTCGGAACCATGGTTACCAAGGAGGATAAAGAAATGGAAGCAGTGCTCGTCTCGGGTATCGCCTACGCCAAGGATGAAGTGAAAATCGCCGTCATGCAGGTGCCGGACAAGCCCGGGATCGCAGCCCAGATCCTGTCGCCGCTTTCCGACGCCAACATCTCCGTCGACATGATCGTCCAGAACGTGAGCGAAGCCGGTTCCACCGACTTCACCTTCACCGTGCCGCAGGCCGACTTCAAGAAGGCGCTCTCCATCACCAAGGAGACCGCCGAGGCGATCCACGCCAAGGAAGTCCTCTCCGACGAGAACGTCACCAAGGTCTCCATCGTCGGTCTCGGGATGAGGAGCCACGCCGGCGTGGCGACCACCATGTTCCAGGCCCTCGCCAAGGAGGGTATCAACATCCAGATGATCTCCACCTCCGAGATCAAGATCTCCGTCGTGGTCGATGCCAAGTACACCGAGCTCGCCGTCCGCGTGCTGCACGACGCCTTCGGGCTGGCCGGGAAATAAGGGACACGTTCTATCTACGTTCTATGTCCTACGTTGAAACCTTTGGGGGTTGCGTGGGGCGTGGAACGTGGAACGGAGCGACTGGCGGTTGACTGCAGGCAGTTCTGGTTAGCTTTTGCAGTTAACGTAGAACCTAGAACATAGAACGTAGAACAGCCTTTAAGGTGGTGATATGAGCCTGGTCAAACTTTACGATACGACGCTTAGGGACGGAACGCAGGCGGAGGACATCTCTTTCCTGGTCGAGGACAAGATCCGCATCGCGCACAAGCTGGACGAGTGCGGCATTCACTACATCGAGGGGGGATGGCCCGGCTCCAACCCCAAGGACGTCGCCTTCTTCAAGGATATCAAGAAGGAGACGCTCTCCCAGGCGAAGATCGCCGCCTTCGGCTCCACCCGCCGCGCCAAGATCACCCCGGACAAGGACCAGAACCTGCGTACCCTGGTCGACTCCAAGGCCGACGCCGCCACCATCTTCGGCAAGAGCTGGGACTTTCAGGTGCACGAGGCGCTCAGGATCCCGCTCGAAGAGAACCTCGAGATGATCTTCGACTCGCTGGAATTCCTCAAGAAGAACATGCCCGAGGTGTTCTACGACGCCGAGCACTTCTTCGACGGCTACAAGTCCAACCCCGAGTACGCTATCAAGACGCTGCAGGCCGCCCAGCAGGCCGGTGCCGACTGCATCATCCTATGCGACACCAACGGCGGGTCCATGCCCTACGAGATCGCCGCGATCGTGGACGAGGTGAAGAAATCGATCACTACCCCGCTCGGCATCCACGCCCACAACGACGGTGAGTGCGCCGTGGCCAACTCCATCATCTCGGTGCAGCAGGGGATCGTGCACGTACAGGGGACCATCAACGGCTTCGGCGAGCGCTGCGGCAACGCGAACCTCTGCTCCATCATCCCGGCCCTCAAGGCGAAGATGAAGCGCGACTGCATCTCGGACGCGCAGATGCGGACGCTGAGGGAACTCTCCCGCTACGTCTACGAGCTTGCGAACCTCGCTCCCAACAAGCACCAGCCTTACGTCGGCAACTCCGCCTTCGCCCACAAGGGGGGGGTGCACGTCTCGGCGATCCAGCGCCACCCGGAGACCTACGAGCACATGAGGCCGGAACTGGTGGGCAACACCACCCGCGTGCTGGTCTCCGACCTCTCCGGGCGGGCCAACATCCTGGCCAAGGCGACCGAGTTCAACATCAACCTGGACAGCAAGGACCCGGTCACCCTCGAGATCCTGGAAGACATCAAGTCGATGGAGAACCGCGGCTACCAGTTCGAGGGGGCGGAGGCTTCCTTCGAGCTCCTCATGAAGCGCGCCCTGGGCACGCACCGCAAGTTCTTCTCGGTGATCGGCTTCCGCGTCATCGACGAGAAGCGCACCGAGGACGATCAGCCCATCTCCGAGGCGACCATCAAGGTCAAGGTGGGGGGGAAGATCGAGCACACCGCGTCCGAGGGGCACGGCCCGGTAAACGCCCTGGACAACGCCCTCAGAAAGGCACTGGAGAAGTTCTACCCGAAGCTCAAGGACGTCAAGCTGCACGACTACAAGGTCCGCGTGCTCCCGGCAGGGCAGGGGACCGCTTCCTCCATCCGCGTTCTCATTGAAAGCGGCGACAAGGAAGCACGCTGGGGCACCGTCGGGGTCTCCAGCAACGTCATCGAGGCCTCCTACCAGGCCCTGGTCGACGCCATCGAGTTCAAGCTGCACAAGGATGAGGAGACGGCGGCACCCAAGAAATGATCCCCAGGAGCCAGCGACTCGCCCTCTGGTGTCTCGCCCTGCTCCTCACCCTCTCGCTGTACATGAAAGGCCGCACTCCCGCTGAAAAAGGCGGGGGGGCGGCCTTTTCCAATTTCACGGGGCGGGGGATCACCGTGCGGGTGACCGGAAAGGTGCGCTATCCCGGCGTTTACCGCCTGCCGGAGGGGGCCGTGGCCGGCGCCGCCATTAAAATGACGCTCCCTGGCGTGGGGGGCACGTCGAGTGTCAGGGGACCCGACACTCGACGACTGGCCAGCGGCGACGTGGTCTGCGTGACCAAGGATGCTAACGGCAACGCATTGATTTCTATCACTAAGATGACTGCCAAGGAGCGGATGCTCCTGAAGATACCGCTGCATCCCGACCTGCTCGATGAGGCCGAGTGGAGCCTCCTCCCAGGCATCGGAGCCGCACTTTCCCGACGCATCGTTGCTGACCGTCAGGAAAATGGCGCTTTTGGATCGGTGGAGGGACTGCTGCGGGTGCCGGGCATCGGCGAGGGGAAACTTGCCGTGATTCGCAAATTTTTCTAATGGTCGCTAAGGGGGCTTTTTTGCGAAGGTTGCTTCGAAAAGGAGCGTGTGTGAGATTACAACTTCCTCATGTTGTCCCCGTTGGCATGTTCGGTGAATTATACGATCCCACATGAAGTTCTTTAATCAACTTTTTGTTGGGAGGTACGGCTTATGAAATGCCCTAAATGCAAAGGCAGGATGTTTGCGGAAAAATATTACGACTTCGTGAGATCGTTCGACGCCTGGAAATGCACCTGCTGCGGCGAGGTGCTCGATCCCACCATCCTCGCCAACAGAGCAAGGAACTTCAACAGCCTCCTAGGTTGATCCAAATCACAGACCGATTCGAAGGGGGGGGCGTCTCCGGCCCCCCCTTTTATGTCCCCTGCTTACCCATTCCTTGTACTGCCCGCCCGTCCTGCGCACGCCCAGCGGTCTGCCCAAGCGGTCTGCCCAGCGGTCTGCCCAGCGGTCTGCCCAGCGGTCTGCCCAGCGGTCTGCCCAGCGGTCTGCCCAGCGGTCTGCCCAGCGGTCTGCCCAGCGGTCTGCCCAGCGGTCTGCCCAGCGGTCTGCCCAGCGGTCTGACTCGAACCTCGAACTGCCACCGCCTCTACAGAAAGTTGTGGATATCAGATTTTGTCTTGACACCATCCGGGGGGTCGGTTATAAAGGGGATCAAATTGGTCCTAAAGGTGTTTTTATGATGGAACTGACCCGCAAGGGCGAATACGCAATCCGTGGCATCATCTACCTGGCCCAGCAACCACCGGGACGTGTTTCGCTTATCAGCGAGATCGCCGCTGCTGCCGAGGTGCCGCAGACCTTCCTGGCCAAGATCTTCCAAAGCTTCGCCAAGCTGGGCCTGGTCACCTCCTCCCGCGGTACCGGCGGGGGCTTCGTCCTGGCGCGCCCTGCGTCCGCCATCACCTTGCGTGAGGTGGTCGAGGCCGTCGAGGGACCGATTCTCCCCAACCGCTGCCTGCTGGGCAGCGCCTGCGACAGGGGAGGCCCCTGCCGCGTGCACGCTGTCTGGAAACAGGTACAGACCGAGGTGGTCCATATCCTCGACGGCGTCACTATCGACACACTGGCCCGCAACCAGGATTCCTGACCCAGCAAAAAAAATTTGCCCATAATTAAGATAAAGAAGGTCCTGTTAGTCTTTTGTGATCGCTAATATCAAGTACCGTCGAGAAGGGCCCGGGAGGGCCAACTGTTCAATTCTATTCAAGGAGCGAAACAATGGATGTACTAACCCTGAGCAGGCTGCAGTTTGCCATCACCAGCATGTTCCACTTCATCTTCGTCCCGCTGACCCTGGGGCTGTCGGTCCTGGTGGCCATGATGGAGACCCGCTACGTGCTGAGCGGCAACGAGATGTACAAGAGGATGGCGAAGTTCTGGGGCAAGCTGTTCCTGATCAACTTCGCCCTCGGCGTGGTGACCGGTATCACCATGGAGTTCCAGTTCGGCATGAACTGGGCCGAGTACTCGCGCTACGTCGGCGACATCTTCGGAGCGCCTCTTGCCATCGAGGCAACCGTGGCCTTCTTCATGGAGTCCGTGTTCATCGGGGTCTGGGCCTTTGGCTGGGACAAGGTCAGCAAACGGTTCCACGCCGTCTCCATCTGGCTGGTGGCGCTGGCGACCAACCTCTCGGGGCTTTGGATTCTGTTGGCCAACGGCTGGATGCAGCACCCTGTGGGGTACGTGCTTCGCAACGGGCGCGCCGAGATGGTGGACTTCATGGCGCTGGTCACTAACCCCTTCGGGCTCCTGAAATTCGGGCACCAGATCGTCTCCGGCTACACGGTGGCCGGCTTCTTCGTGATGGGGATCTCCGCCTACCACCTGCTCAAGGCGCGTAACCGCGAATTCTTCAGGGCCTCCTTCGGCATGGCCGCCGTCTTCGCGCTGGTTGCCTCCATCATGGTCGGCGTCATCGGCGACTTCCATGCAGCCGACGTGGCGAAGACCCAGCCCGCCAAGTTCGCCGCCATGGAGGCGGTCTGGAACTCCTGCAACAACGCTCCCATGCACCTGATCGCCTTCCCCGACGAGAAAAACGAGTGCAACCTGGTTTCCGCGCTCCCGGTACCCGGCCTTTTAAGCTTCCTTGCTTTCCACGACACCAACGCCCAGATCCGCGGCATCACCTCCTTCCCGAAGGACGAGCGTCCGCCGGTGCTCCCGGTCTTTTTGAGCTTCCGCCTGATGGTCGGGCTGGGCACCCTGTTCATCATCCTCTCGGCGGCCGGCCTCTTTCTCTCCAAGAACGGCCTGCTTGAGAAGTACCCCATGTTCCTGAAGCTGCTGGTACTCTGCATTCCGCTCCCCTACATCGCCAACCAACTTGGCTGGCTGGTCTCCGAAGTGGGCCGCCAGCCCTGGATCGTCTACGGCATCATGAAGACCTCGGACGCCGTCTCCAAATCCCTGGAACTGTCCCAGGTAATCGGTTCGCTGCTCGGCTTCACGCTTCTCTACGGCCTGCTGGGCTTCGTGGACATCTACCTGTTGGCCAAATTTGCCCGCAAAGGGCCTGAAGAATCTCACGTCGGCGCTACCAACGCCTTCAGAAACTAGGGGGGGACAATGGATCTGCATATCGTATGGTTTGTACTTTGGGGTGTTCTCTGGGCGGTCTATTTCATGCTGGACGGTTTCGTCCTCGGGGCGGGGATGCTGCACCGCGTGCTGGGCAAAAACGACCTCGACCGGCGCGTTGTCATCAACAGCTTCGGCCCGGTCTGGGACGGTAACGAGGTCTGGCTGATCACCGCCGGGGGCGCCACGTTCGCCGCCTTCCCGACCACCTACGCCCTCATGTTCAGCTACCTGTACACGCCGCTTCTCCTCCTTCTCTTCGCGCTGATCGTGCGCGGGGTCTCCTTCGAGTTCCGCAGCAAGGAGGAGGGGGCCACCTGGCGCGGCTGCTGGGACTGGGCCATCGTGATCTCGAGCTTTGTGCCGGCGCTTCTCTTCGGCGTCGCCTTCGGCAACATCTTCTCCGGTCTCCCCATGGACCAGGCGGGGTACCACGGCTCACTCATCGCCCTGTTGAACCCTTACGGCATCGTGAGCGGCCTGCTCTTCGTGATGCTCTTCCTGGAGCACGGAGCCCTCTACGTGGCGGTGAAGAGTACCGGCGACCTGAGCCGGCGCGCCGAATCCCTGGCCCGCACCCTGTGGATCCCGCTCCTCGTGGTGGCTGTGGTCTTCCTGGGCTACACGAACTTCGCGACCAAGCTCTACGACAACTACCTGAAGGCTCCGGTATTCCTGGTGGTGCCGCTTCTGGCCGTGGCGGCCCTGGTCGGTGTGCGCACGCTTTTGGGCATGGGCAACACCCTCGCCGCCTTTGCCTCCTCCTGCGTCACCATCCTGGGCGTGGTGGGGACCGGCGTGATCGGGCTGTTCCCCAACCTGATCCCCTCGAATATGGACTCCCTGTACAGCCTCACCATCTACAACAGCTCCTCCTCGGAGTACACCCTGCAGATCATGACCGGGGTCGCCTTCACCTTCGTGCCGGTCGTGATCCTGTACAAGATCTGGGTGTACCGGCTCTTCAGGGGGAGGATTACCGCCGAGGCGGTGGCCGCCGACCACGAGGCGTACTAGTCTGCCCTTGCCTGCCGCCGCCCCCCACCCGGGGGGCGGCTTTTTCGTTTCCGGGCGCCGCTGCCGACCGGCCGCCGCGGCCGTAAGCGATTAAAGCGAAACCAATTCTATATTGACAAGTTCCCTTCCTCTTTGCTACTTTACCCTCTTGTCGCGCGCCCTAAGCGAACAGCGCCGGTGCCATAGCCCTTCCCGGGAGGCAGCTTTTACTAGCGGATGCCCCGACAGACCCGTCACCACAACCCCCGCCCAGACAATCATGCACGAGGCATTACGGCAGAGAGCCTGCCATATAAAGTGAACAAAGAGAGGACTTTCCATGCAGATTAGTGTTGAATCGGTCAACAGCATCAAGAAGAAGTTGAACTTCGAAATTCCGGCAGACAAAGTTTCCGCTGAAGTTGACAAGGCCTATGCCGAAATAAGGAAGCATGCCGCCATAAAAGGGTTCCGCAAGGGCAAGGTCCCGATGAGCCTGATCGAGAAGCACTACGGCGAGAAGATGGCCGAGGATGTGACCAAGAGCCTCGTTAACGATACCTACTTCAAGGCCGTCACCGAGCAGGGCCTCAACCCGGTATCCTACCCGATGATCGAAAGCGAGCTGCTCAAGAAGGGGGAGCCGTTCAAGTACTCGGCGACCATCGAAGTCTTCCCCGAAGTCGAACTGAAGGAATACCTCGGTCTCGAGGTGACCAAGGAACAGCTGGTGCTCGACCCTGCAGCGGTCGACGCCCGCCTCAAGGAGATGCAGGAGCGCATGGCGCAGCTCGCGCCGGCTCCGGAAGGGCATGCCGCGGCACTGGGCGATTTCGTCACCTTCGACTTCAAGGGCTCCATCGACGGCGTTCCGTTCGAGGGGGGTGCCGCCGAGGACTTCCAGCTCGAACTCGGCTCCGGTCGCTTCATCCCGGGCTTCGAGGACCAGATGGTCGGCATGACCGTGGGGACCAGCGGCACCATCAAGGTGACCTTCCCTGAGAACTACGGTTCCGCGGAGCTGGCCGGCAAGCCCGCCGACTTCGAGATCACCGTCAAGGAGATCAAGATCAAGGAGCTCCCCGAGCTGAACGACGAGTTCGCCAAGGAGTTCGGCGAGGAGTTCGAGACCCTCGACCTGCTGAAGGCGAAACTGGCCGAGATCAACCAGGCCCAGGAAGAGTCCCGCATCAACAACGACCTGCGCGCGAACGTCTTCAAGGCGCTGATCGAGAAGAACCCGGTCGAGGTCCCCGAGGCCCTGGTCGACCGCCAGGTCACCATGATGCTGGAGAACACCAAGCAGCGTCTCGCCTCCCAGCGGATGTCCCTTGAGATGATGGGGATGACCGACGACAGCTACAAGGCCCAGTTCCGCGACGTGGCCCGCGACCAGGTAAAAGGGTCCGTGATCGTGGACGCCGTGGCCGAGAAGGAATCCATCGAGGTGACCGAGGAGGAGTTCCAGGGGCAGATCGCCCAGATCTCCGGCCAGACCGGTCAGCCGCTGGAGAAGGTGGCGCAGCTGTACAAGACCAACGAGCGCGCCAAGGACAGCCTGATGGCCCAGATGCGGGAAGACAAGGCGGTGCAGTTCATCATCGATCGCGCCAAGGTGACCGAGGTTCCCAAGGCGGAAAGCTAAATAGGAGATTCCATGCTGGTACCGATAGTAGTGGAGCAGACTGGCAGGGGCGAGAGGTCGTACGACATCTACTCGCGCCTTCTGAAGGACAGGATCATCTTCCTGGGGGGGGGCATCGACGACAACGTCGCCAACCTGGTGATCGCGCAGCTCCTCTTCCTGGAGGCCGAGGATCCCGACAAGGATATCCATCTCTACATCAACTCTCCCGGCGGTGTGGTCACCGCCGGGATGGCGATCTACGACACCATGCGCTACATCAAGGCCCCGGTGTCGACCATCTGCATCGGGCAGGCGGCCTCCATGGGCGCCTTCCTGCTGTCGGGCGGGGAGAAGGGAAAGCGCTTTTCCCTTGCCAACTCGCGCATCATGATCCACCAGCCGCTGGGAGGGTTCCAGGGGCAGGCGACGGATATCCATATCCACGCCAAGGAGATCCTGCGCATGAAGGACCAGCTGAACGAACTTTTGGCCGAGCACACCGGTCAGAATGTCGAGAAAGTGGCTGCCGATACTGAGCGCGACTATTTTATGTCGGGCGAAGAGGCGAAGACATATGGTATTATAGATGCCATTGTGACTAGAAACGTCGTCACCGGAGGTGCCAATTGAGCAGAAGAGATGACCGTTCCGATACGCTGATCTGTTCCTTTTGCGGGAAGAGCCAGGAAGAGGTGAAGAAGCTTATTGCGGGGCCTACGGTCTACATCTGCGACGAGTGCATCGAACTTTGCAACGACATCATCGCGGAGGAGTCCAAACTCGAGGACACCTCCGGACCGGACGTCCGCAAGCTCCCCAAGCCGCAAGAGATCAAGGAGGTCCTTGACGAGTACGTCATCGGGCAGTCCCGCGCCAAGAAGGTCCTGGCCGTTGCGGTGTACAACCACTACAAGCGCGTCGAGGCGCCCGCCAAGCCCGGCGACGTCGAGATGCAGAAGAGCAACATCCTGCTACTCGGCCCCACCGGCTCGGGGAAGACGCTCCTGGCCCAGACCCTGGCCCGCATCCTCAAGGTTCCCTTCGCCATGGCGGACGCCACCAACCTCACCGAGGCGGGCTACGTCGGCGAGGACGTCGAGAACATCATCCTGACCCTGCTGCAGGCGGCCGACTACGACGTGGAGAAGGCGCAAAAGGGTATCATCTACATCGACGAGATCGACAAGATCGCCAGGAAGTCCGATTCCCCCTCCATCACCCGGGACGTTTCCGGTGAAGGGGTGCAGCAGGCCCTTCTGAAGATCATCGAGGGGACCATCGCGAGCGTTCCTCCCAAGGGGGGGCGCAAGCACCCGCAGCAGGAGTTCCTGAAGGTCGACACCACCAACATCCTCTTCATCTGCGGCGGTGCCTTCCCGGGGCTGGACAACATCATCCAGCAGAGGATCGGGGTGAAGACCCTGGGCTTCGGCGCCGACGTCAAGAAGAAGGTGGAGAAGAGGGCCGGGGAGCTCCTGGCCGGCGTCACCCCCGAAGACCTCTTGAAGTTCGGCTTCATCCCCGAGTTCGTCGGGCGTCTCCCCATGCTGGCCTCGCTTTCCGAGCTGGACGAGGAGGCCATGGTGCAGATCCTCAAGGAACCCAAGAACGCGCTGATCAAGCAGTACCAGAAGCTGTTCGAGATGGAGCACGTGAAGCTCAAGTTCACCGACGGCTCCCTGATCGCCATCGCCCGCGAGGCGCTGAAGAGAAAGACCGGCGCCCGCGGCCTGCGCTCCATCCTGGAAAACGCGATGCTCGACATCATGTACGAGATCCCGTCCCAGAGCATGGTCAAAGAAGTGGTGATCAGCGAAGAGGTGATCTACAGCAAGGAAAAACCGATCATCGTCTACGAGAACGTGGCCGAAAGCGCCTAACAGGGACATATGACTGAAGAAACCAGCAGCAGACGCAAAAAGAGAGGGAATCCGGAAAGGTTCCCTCTCTTTCCTTTACGGGACATAGTGATCTTCCCGCACATGGTGATACCTCTGTTCGTGGGGCGCGAGAAGTCGGTGCTCGCCCTGGAGGCCGCCATGGCCCAGAACGACAAGCTGATCCTGCTCGCCACCCAGAAAAACGCCAAGACCGAGGATCCCGAGCCTGCCGACATCTACACGGTCGGTACGCTCTGCCAGGTGATCCAGCTCCTCAAGCTCCCTGACGGCACGGTCAAGGTGCTGGTGGAGGGGAAAAGGCGCGGCTCCATCGTCGCCTTCAGCGACCGGACCGATTACTTCGAGGTCGAGGTGGAGACCCTCGCCGAGAAGAGCTCCAACGTGACCGAGGTAGAGGCCCTGAAGCGCGGCGTGCTCGCCTCCTTCGAGAGCTACGTCGAGCTGAACAGCTCGGTGCCGGCCGAGATCCTGCAGTCGGTGCAGGTGATCGCCGATGCCTCCCGCATGGCCGACACCATCGCTCCGCACCTGAACCTGAAGGTGGCCCAGAAGCAGGAGCTTCTGGCGGCGGTGCAGCCGGCCCGGCGCATGGAGCGCCTGCTGTCGCTGATGGGGGCCGAGATCGAGATCCTGCAGATCGAGAAGAAGATCCACGCCCGGGTCAAGAAGCAGATGGAGAAGACCCAGAAGGATTACTACCTGAACGAGCAGATCCGCGCCATACAGAAGGAACTGGGGGGCAAGGACGAGTTCAAGCAGGAGCTGAGGAACCTGGAGGCGAAGGCCGCCAAGCTGCCGCTGTCGGCCGAGGCCAAGCAGAAGGTCCAGGGCGAGATCAAGAAGCTGAAGTTTATGTCACCCATGTCCGCCGAGGCGGCTGTGGTGAGAAACTACGTGGACTGGCTCCTGGCGCTCCCCTGGGGCGCCTACGCCGAGGAAAACCGCGACATCCGGCAGGCGCGCGCCCGCCTGGACGGCGACCACTACGGCCTTGAGAAGGTGAAGCAGAGGATCCTGGAGTTCCTGGCGGTGAATGCCCTCGTGCCGGGCATGAAGGGGCCCATCCTCTGCCTGGTCGGCCCTCCCGGCGTCGGCAAGACCTCGCTGGCGCGCTCGGTGGCCAAGGCGACCGGACGCGACTTCGTGAAGATCTCGCTGGGGGGGGTGCGCGATGAGGCCGAGATTCGCGGGCACAGGCGCACCTACGTCGGTGCCATGCCGGGACGCATCATCCAGTCGCTCAAGAAGTGCGGCTCGTCCAACCCCGTATTCCTTTTGGACGAGATCGACAAGATGAGTTCCGATTTCCGTGGGGATCCCGCCTCTGCGCTCCTCGAGGTGCTCGACCCGGAGCAGAACGCCTGCTTCAACGACCATTTTCTCGACCTCGACTACGACCTCTCCAAGGTCATGTTCATCACCACGGCCAACTCCAGCCACTCCATCCCGCGGCCGCTTCTGGACCGCATGGAGGTGGTGCGGCTGGACGGCTACACCGAGCACGAGAAGCTCGCCATCGCCCGCGAGTACCTGATCCCGAAACAGGCCGAGGCCAACGGCTTGGCCGGCAAGGGGGTCACCTTCACCGACCAGTCCCTCCTGGAACTGGTGCGCCGTTACACCCGCGAGGCGGGGGTGAGGAACCTGGAGCGCGAGATCGGCTCGGTCTGCCGCAAGATCGCCTTCGCACTGGCCGAAGGGGGGAAGCTGCGCCGTACCGTGCAGCCCAAGCAGATCGCCGGCTACCTCGGGCCTCCCCGCTACAAGTACGGGGAGATCGCGCAGGAGGACGCCATCGGCCTCGTGACCGGCCTGGCCTGGACCGAGGTGGGGGGGGAACTCCTCAATATCGAGGTGGTCTCGCTGCCGGGCAAGGGTAAGCTCACCGTGACCGGCAAGCTGGGCGAGGTGATGCAAGAGTCGGCCCAGGCCGCCATGACCTATGTCCGCTCGCGCGGGGAGCTCCTGGGGTTCGCCAAGGACTTCTACCAGCACCTCGACATCCACATCCACGTCCCGGAAGGGGCGATCCCGAAGGACGGCCCCTCGGCCGGTATCGCCATGGCCTGCGCGCTCACCTCTGCGCTCACCAGGAGGCCGGTGCGGCGCGACATCGCCATGACCGGCGAGGTCACCCTGCGCGGCACCGTGCTCCCCATAGGGGGGCTGAAGGAGAAGCTCCTCGCAGCGGGGCGGGGCGGTATCCGCACCGTGCTGATACCGAAGGAGAACGAAAAGGACCTGGCCGAGGTTCCCAAGGAGATCCTGGCCGGGCTCACCGTGCACCCGGTTGCCCACATGGACGAGGTGCTCGGCCACGCACTGCTGGCCCCGGTCGGCATCCCTGCCGCCGCTCTCTACGCCGATGCGGCGCAAAAAGGAACCGAGGCGTCTGTGGTTCCGCACTAGAAAAAAAATTAGAAAAAAGGTTGACACCCCGAACGATGCTCTGGTATATAGTGTCTTCACTTTTGCGATGCATACCTAGGAGGAGCTAATGAACAAGGCAGAATTGGTAAGCGCCATTGCCGAAGAAGCACAGTTGACGAAGGTTGATGCTGACAAGGCTCTCACTGGGATTCTTGATGCACTCACCAACTGCCTCGCCGCCGGCGACAAGCTCACCCTGGTCGGCTTCGGCACCTTCAGCGTCGCCGAGCGCGCCGCCCGCACCGGTCAGAACCCGCAGACCGGTAAGAAGATCGAGATCGCGGCTTCCACCGCTCCGAAATTCAAGCCGGGCAACACCCTGAAGGAACTGATCAACGCTTAACAAGGTCCCGGTCTCCGGGATCAGTAGATGCGGGGTTGTAGCTCAGTTGGTTAGAGTGCCAGCCTGTCACGCTGGAAGTCGCGGGTTCGAGCCCCGTCAACCCCGCCATATAAAATTTAATGGGTGAATAGCTCAGCTGGGAGAGCGCCAGCCTTACAAGCTGGATGTCGGGGGTTCGATCCCCTCTTCACCCACCACAAGACAAGTTCTACGTTCTAGGTTCTAAGTTCTACGTCTTAGTGCTGGTTTAAACGTAGAACTTAGAACGTAGAACCGATTCTCAACCGGTTTATAAGTTGGGGGTTGTAGCTCAGTTGGTTAGAGTGCCAGCCTGTCACGCTGGAAGTCGCGGGTTCGAGCCCCGTCAACCCCGCCATCAAAAGGAAAGGCCGCCAAGTCAGGCGGCCTTTCCTTTTTTCATTCCGCGCCCTTGGTCGGGGGGGGCTCCCGCCGCACCTCCCGCCTTTGCCGCGATCCCTTTAGCTTGACTTGCCCGATGAAAATCATTTATCCTCTGCGAGGTCCACTTTCGGGACGTTCAACTCCCCAAGCGGCCCTGATTTTGCGGTTTTAGCCGTTCAATGTAAACGGAAAGCGAGCCCCCCTTGAAACCCATCAAGCCTATCGTGGTGATCCCCACCTACAACGAAAGAGACAACCTGGAAAAACTGGTCGGGCAGGTTCTGGCCCTGAACCCCGCGCTGGAGCTCTTGGTGGTGGACGACAACTCCCCCGACGGCACCGGCGAGCTCGCCGAGCGCCTGGCCGCGGAAACGGGGCGGGTCTCCGTTTTGCACCGCAGCGGCAAGCTCGGCCTTGGCTCCGCTTATCGCCAGGGGTTCGCCAAGGCGCTTGCCATGGGGGCCGACCTCGTGGTGCAGATGGACGCGGATTTCTCCCACGACCCGGCCATGATCCCCTACTTCTTCGAGGAAACCCGCAATGCCGACCTGGTGATCGGTTCGCGCTACCTGAACGGGGTGAGCGTGGTGAACTGGCCGCTGCGCCGGCTCATGCTGAGCTACTTCGCCAGCGTCTATACCAGGGTGATCACCGGGCTCACCATCTCCGACTGCACCAGCGGTTTCAAGTGCTTCCGCGCCGAGACGCTCAAGGCCATCGACCTCACCAACATCCGCTCGGACGGCTACTCCTTCCAGATCGAGATGAACTACCGCTGCAAGGAGAAGGGGTTCCGCATCAGCGAGGTCCCCATCATCTTCATCGACCGTCATGCCGGCACCTCGAAGATGTCCAAAAAGATCGTGCGCGAGGCGGTGCTCATGGTCTGGAAACTCAAGCTGGGGTCGCTGCTGCGCGCGGTGCTCCCCAAGGGGAGGGACTGATGGCCTCGACGCTATGGTCGATCGTCTGCGTAAGCGGGATCTGGGGCTTCGTGATCTGCACCGTTTTCTTCATCCTGCGCGCCTTTCCGGCCCGGGACCGTTTCGAGGGGAAAGCGGCCCTCAGGTGGGGGGCAGGGGTGCTTCTGTTCTTCGTCGTCTGGATCCTCGGCATGATGCAGGCCTGACGCCGTCGTAGACAGTATCTGCTCCCCTTTTAGAGTTTTAATTCTCTCATATTTGTGGTACTCATAGTGTCTTATGCCCCTTTATACCTGTAAAATAGGATCTTCCGACGGCCGAATCCTCACCAAGGAACTGGATTCTGTCAGTGAGGCTCTGCTGCGTCAGAGTCTGGAGGAACAGGGGTATGCGGTATTCGAGGTCCGCAAGAAGCCGTTCCAGTTCCTGCTGGAGTCCGGTATCGGCCGGAAGAAGATCGGCAACAAGGAACTGCTGCTCTTCAACCAGGAACTCCTGGTGCTCCTGAAGGCGGGTCTTCCCATCATCCAGGCCCTCGACACCATCCTCGAGTCCGGGACCGGGAAGCTGAACGAGATCCTTAACGCCGTCAGGGAGGACATCAAGGGAGGACTCGCGCTGTCAGCCGCCCTCGAGAAGTACCCGAGGGTCTTCCCGCAGCTCTACATCGCCTCGATCCGTGCCGGCGAGCGTACCGGCGATCTGCCGCAGACCATCAGGCGCTACATCGCCTTCCTGAAGAGGACCGAGGGGTTCCGCGGCAAGATCATCGGCGCCATGTTCTACCCGGCCATTCTCGTTTCGGTCGCCTTCGTGGCCATCACCGTGCTCCTGATCTACGTTGTGCCGACCTTCAGCACGATCTACGCCGATTCCGGCAACGCACTGCCGGTGCCGACCCAGATGCTGATCAACTTCACCGTGTTCCTGCGCCATTACCTGCTCGTTTTCGTGGCGCTCATCTTCGGTGCGGTGACCATCTTCAAACGTTGGAAGGAGAGCGAGTCCGGGCGCTACACCGTGGACGGCATGAAAATCAAAACCCCTTTGGTCGGGACTGTGGTCGTTCGCTACGCGCTGGCCGGCTTCACCCGGACCCTCGCCACGGTCCTCGGCTCCGGTATCCCGATCGTGGAGGCGATGCGGATGTCGGTTGGGACCTTGAACAACAAGGTGCTGGAGCGCGGCCTGCTCATGGCCGTGCACCGGGTCGAGGAGGGGAGCAAGCTTTCCACGGCGCTGGAGAACATGAAGCTCCTCCCCCCCCTGGCGCTGCGCATGCTCTCGGTGGGCGAGACCACCGGCGCCCTCGAGGAGATGCTCGGGGACATCTCGGACTACTTCGAGGACGAGATCGAGAGGAGTCTCCAGGTGCTGACCACCGCGATCGAACCCGCCATCATGATCGTCATGGGGGTGGTCATCGGCACCATCATCATCACCATGTACCTGCCGATCTTCAAGATCGCCAGCACCGTTACCTAGAGGGAACATGCTGAAGCCGTTCAAAAGACAAAGGCTGGGCGACATCCTCCTGGAGCAGGGTGAACTTACCAACGACCAGCTCGCCTATGCTCTGGACAAGCAGCAGAGCACCAAGGAGCGCCTGGGCGTCATCTGCCTCGCCGACGGGCTGATCACTGACGTCGCCCTGGCGCAGGCCCTGGCGCAGCAGTTCGGGCTGGAATTCGTCGACCTGAAAGGGGTGCGCCCGGACGAGTCGCTGTTCAACATCGTCCCGCCCGAGGTGATGTTCCGCTACCACTTCGTCCCCCTGGAACTGCAGGGAGACCTCCTGGTGGTGGCCATTTCCGACCCGACCGCCGTGCTGCAGCTGGACGAGATGGCCCTGCTCCTGGAGCGGCCGCTTACATACAAGGTGGCGGCGGACTCGGAGATCGCCCAGCATCTGAAGCGGGGCGAGGGGACCAGCCGGGTGCTCAAAGAGGTCTCCGAAGACTTCATGCTGCAGCTGGTGACCGAGACCGAGAAGGGGGAGGAGGTCCTCTCCGTCGAGAACGTCTCCGCCGACACCAGCCCGATCATCAAGCTGGTCAACTCCACCATCCTCGACGCCCTGACCCGGCGCGCCTCCGATATCCACATCGAGACCGCCCAGGAAGGGGTCGTCATCAAGTACCGCATCGACGGCGTGCTCTACAAGGCAACCGACCCGATCGACAACCATTTCCAGGGTCCACTCATCTCCAGGCTCAAGGTCATGAGCGAACTGGACATCTCGGAGCGGCGCATCCCGCAGGACGGCAGGTTCAAGGTCAGGATCGGCGCCAAGTCCATCGACTTCCGCGTCTCGATCATGCCCAGCGCCTTCGGCGAGGATGCCGTCATCCGTATCCTCGACAAGGAGAGCATCGCCAGCGACCTCAGGGGGCTCACCCTGGAGACGCTCGGCATGGCGTCCCACGAGATCAAGCGCTTCCGCAAGATGATCAAGGAACCCTACGGCATGGTGCTGGTGACCGGCCCCACCGGTTCCGGCAAGACCACCACGCTCTACGGCGCGCTCACCGAGATCCACACCGGCCTCGAGAAGATCATCACCATCGAGGACCCGGTCGAGTACGTCCTCTCCGGCATCACGCAGATCCCGGTCAACGAGAAGAAGGGGCTCACCTTCGCCCGCGGCCTGCGCTCGATCCTGCGCCACGACCCGGACAAGATCATGGTCGGCGAGATCCGCGACTCGGAAACCGCCCAGATCGCCGTGCAGTCTGCTCTCACCGGTCACCTGGTGTTCACGACCGTGCACGCCAACAACGTCTTCGACGTGATCGGGCGCTTCACGCACATGGGGATCGACCCGTACAACTTCGTCGCCTGCCTCAACTGCGTCATGGCGCAGCGCCTGGTCCGCAAGATCTGCCCCTCCTGCAAGAAGGCGGTTGCCGTCTCCGACGACGAGCTGCGCGAGTGCGCCATCGACCCGGAGCGCGCCCGCGGCCTGACCCTGTACGAGGCCCGCGGCTGCGACGACTGCAACGGTACCGGCTACCGGGGGCGTTCCGCCATCGTGGAACTCCTCGATCTCAACGACGAGATACGGGAGCTGATCATCTCCAAGGCCCCGATCGCCGCCCTCAAGAAGGCCGCCAAGGCGGCGGGGACCATGTTCCTCAGGGAATCGGCCGTGGCCAAGGTGCTGGCCGGCGAGACGACGCTTAAGGAAATCAACCGTGTCACCTTTGTGGAGTAGGTGCCAGATATGCTAATGTCCAGGAAAAGTCTCGGGCTGGAACTCTCCGCCGCCGGGTTCAGTTTCGCCCTGGTCGGCGGCGGCAAGACCCCCCTGGTCGAGGCGGGGCTGTCGCTGCCGTTTGCGCCGGGGCTTTTGGCCCTCTCGCGCCGCGACCCCAACGTCACCGATGCGAAGGCCTTCGTGGCCGCGCTCAGGGAGGCGCACCTGCGCCTATTGACCAAGGAGCGCAGCGTCTGCGTTTCCCTGCCGGACGCGGTGGGGCGCGTGGTGCTCCTCGACCTGGAGGCGCGCTTCAAGAACCGCGAAGAGGGGCTGGACGTGATCCGCTGGAAGCTCAAGAAAAGCCTCCCCTTCGAGATCGGCGCGGTTCATCTGGACTACCAGACCCTGGAGGAGAAGGAAAACGGCGCCGTGTCGCTTCTGGTGTCGCTGATCTCCCGTCCGGTGGTGCAACAGTACGAGGACCTCATCAACGAGGCGGGGCTGGAGCCCAAGCTGATCGATTTCACCTCCTTCAACCTGTACCGCCTGTTCGCCCCCAGGCTCGAACTCTCCGAGGACGGCGCCTTCGTCACCTTCTACCAGGGGGCGATGACGGTGCTGATCTTCAACGGCGGCGTGCTCGGCTTCTACCGCACCAAGGAGGGTGTGGCGGACGTGCAGAACCTGTTCCGCGAGGTGAACAGCTCCTTCCTGGTCTACCGGGACCAGAACCCCGGCCAGAACGTGGGCGAGGTCTTCTGTGCCGCCTCTCCCGGCGATGCCGAGTCCTTCCGCGCCTTGGTGGCGGAGGCGAGCGGTCTGGAGCCGGTGCTGCTCGACCCGGAGCGCCTGCTCCGGCAGGGCTCCACGCTGGGACTGGACCGGCCTGGGCTGCACGCGTTGGCCGGCGCCGTCGGCGCCGCGCTGAGGAGCCTGTGATATGAAACTGACCATCAACCTGGCCACCAAGCGCTACGTAAACCTGCGCCAGCTCAACACCGTGCTGACCGCATGTTTCGCGATCATGGCGCTGTTCCTTGTGTACCTGGTGCGCGAGGTGGCCAACAACCAGGTCGAGATCAACAAGATCAAGAGCCAGAGCGCCGCGGCGAGCCGCGGTCCCGCCGGCGCCCCTCCCGTCCCGGCGGAGCAGATGCGGGAGCTGGACGGCAAGATCGCCTTCGCCAACGCCCTGATCGACCGCAAGACCGTCAACTGGATCTCCCTGCTGGACAAGCTCGAACAGGTGGTGCCGGCAGGTGTGGCGCTGAACCAGGTCGAACCGACGGCGCAGGACCCCCAGGTGATCAAGCTTACCGGCATGGCCCTCAACTTCGACAACCTGCGCGTCCTGCTGGAGAACATGGAGAGGTCCCCCAGCTTCTCGGAGGTGTACCTCTTGAGCCAGAGCGATCGCAAGGTGGGCACCACCCAGCAGGGGTACAGCTTCACCCTCTCGTGCAAGGTGAGCTATCGATGAACTTCCAGACGCTACTCGACATGTTCGCCGCCAGGCGCAAATCGTTCACCTTCCTGGGGTTCCTGGCGCTGCTTGCCCTGGGGATCCAACTCTACCTCTCCGGGTACCAGCGGCCCCAACTGGAGCAGGTCCAGACGGAGTGGTTCGCCAAGCGCGGCGCCATGGCCAGGGGGGAGACGGAGGCCGACGCCACCAGGTACCAGCGCGGTGTGCGCGACCTGGACGAATTCAAGAAGCGCTTCATCCCCAAGAAGGACTTCGCCAGGGTGCTGAGCCGGCTGTACGATACCGCCAAGAGCAATTCCCTGGCCCTGCAGGGGATCACCTACAAGCCGGGCAAGAAGAACAAGGCAACCCAGATCATGACCTACGACGTCTCCTTCACCGTGGCGGGCAAGTACTCGGCGGTGAAGAGCTTTCTGGCCGACCTCGTGCGCTACCCGGATATGGTGACCGTCGACAGCATCTCCCTCAGTAACCAGAGCATGACCCAGGAGAGCGTGAACCTGAAGATTCAGACCACGGTCTACCTGCTTACGGAGGGGGCATGAACCGCCAGAAACTTGCACTTTTTCTGCTGCTGGTCGTGCTGACAGGGGCCATCGTCTACGCGGTGGTACGCTCCCCCAGGCAGCAGCAGGTGGTCACCCTGAAGAACCAGCCGGGTGCCAGGGCGACCGTGCTCCGGAAACAGAGCCCCGCTGCACCCAAGGCGGCCGCTCCGTCCGCCACGGGCGTGGTGCACCTCGACCAGCTGCAGCGCGAAATGCCGGCGTCCGGCGGCTTCAGGCGCAACATCTTCTCGCCGCTTTACAAAGACGAGAGCAAGCAGATGGCTCTCAAGCTGCCGCCGCCGCCACCGCCACCCAAGAAACTGCCCCCCCTCCCGCAACCGCTGCCGACGGCGCAGGTAACTCCTCCCCCTCCTCCTCCGCCGACCCAGGAGCAGTTGGATGATGCCGAACTCGGCAAGTTCGTGTTCCTGGGCTTCCTCAAGAAGGGGGCCGAGAGGACCGTGTTCCTCTCCAAGGGAGGCGAGATCTTCCTCGCCAAGAAGGGAGGCCAGGTGGGCCCGAGGTTCCAGGTCTCAAACGTGACCGATGATGCCATCACCATCAAGTCGATCCAGACCGACCGGCAGCTGGTGATTCCGCTGGTAGAAAACAGGTCGCTCAGCATGCGCCGCACCAGTACCAGTCCCAGGCCTTAAGGAGCAACTTCATGCATAGACTAAGATCGATCTCAACCCTGATGCTGCTGACCCTGGCCCTTTCCGGCTGCGCGGCCGGGCGCACCGCTTTTAGTAAGGCAGAGCAGCTCGAGCGCGAGGGGAACCTGGACGCCGCGCTGGTGAAGTATGCCGAGGTCGCGGCCAAGCACCCCGAGGTAGGGGAATACCGGGTGAAGCTTCTGAACATCACCCAGGCGGCCGGCAAGGTGCATTTCAAGAAGGGTGAGGCGTTCTTCGAGAAGAAGAATTACGACGAGGCCTTAAGGGAGTTCCAGACCGCCTACGCCATGGACCCGACCTACGTCGAGGCGAAGAGCCGTGCGGACCAGACGCTCAAGCTGAGAAACGCCCAGACCTACCTCCAGGAGGGGGCGGACTTCGAGAGGGACCACAAGCTGCGCGAGGCGATGACCTCCTACCAGCACGTGCTCCAGTTCGAGCCCTCCAACAAGACGGCCAAGGAGGGGCTGGACCGCATCCTGGCCGGCAAGAAGCAGAAGCTGGACGGCTTCGAGCTGAACCTGAAGTCGACCAAGCCGATCACGCTGAAGTTCAAGGACGCCAAGCTCAAGGACATCTTCAACATCCTGACCCAGCTTTCCGGGATCAACTTCGTCTTCGATGACGGGGTAAAGGACGTCAACGTCTCGCTGCACCTGGAAAACGGGAGCTTCCAGCAGGCCATGGAACTCCTGACCGGGATGCAGAAGCTGGACAAGAAGGTGCTGAACGAGAGCACCATCATCATCTATCCCAAGACCCCGGACAAGATCAAGCAGTACGAGGAACTCTTCGTCCAGACCTTCTACCTGAACAAGCTCGATGCCAAGAAGGCGGTGAACCTGGTGCGCACCATGCTCCAGGTGAAGAAGATCTACGTGAACGAGGAAGCCAACGCCCTGGTGATCCGCGACACCCCCGAAGTGGTGGAGGTCGCGCGCAAGATCCTGGAGGCCAATGACGTTCCCGACGCCGAGGTGCTCCTCGATGTCGAGGTCTTCGAGCTTTCCAAGGCGGGTACCGAGACCTTCGGCCTTGCCCTCTCCAGCTATGCCGCCTCCCTCGGGGTGACCGGGCCCCAGGGTAAGTTCCTCTCCGATGCCCTGAGCACCACCACGACAACGTCGACCACCTCTGGCACCACCACTACGGCCGCCGACGTCAGCAACCTGCTCAACGTTTTCAAGATGAGGGGGTACAACGGCTACCTCACCGTGCCCAACGCCACCTTCAACTTCGGTAAGACGCTCTCCAACGGCGAGACGCTTTCCAATCCGAAGATCAGGGTGAAGAACCGCGAGAAGGCGAAGTTCAACGTCGGCACCAGGGTGCCGATCACGACCACCTCTTCCACCTCCACCGGCACGAGCGTCAACGTCCAGTACGTGGACGTCGGGGTGAAGGTGAACGCTGAGCCGACCATACAGTTGAACAACGAGGTCTCCATCAAGCTCGGCCTCGAGGTGAGCTCCATCCTCGGTCGGGAGAAGGTCGGCACCGACCAGGCCACCACGGTGGTCACCATCGGGACCAGAAACCTCGACACGGTTCTGTCCTTGAAGGACGGCGAGACCAGCATAATCGGCGGCTTGATGCAAAAGAACGACACCGACAGCAAGAAAAAGGTGTTCCTGCTGGGAGACATCCCCGTGCTCGGCAACCTCTTCTCCAACACCGGCAAGTCGAATGACAAAAGCGAACTGTTGCTGGCCATCACGCCGAGGATCGTGCGTGGCGTGACGGTGCCCGACAGCGATGTGGCGGCCTTCTGGTCCGGTCGCGAGGACGAGCCCTCCACCAACAAGCCGTACCAGTCCTTCATCGAGCCCGAGTTTGCCGACACCGCTGCTCCGGCCAAGGCAGCGCCCGCCAAGGCGGCTCCGGTTAAAAGGATCGCCCCGGCTCCGGTCGCCCCGGCTCCGGTCGCTGCCGCTCCGGTCGCTGCCGCTCCGGTCGCTGCCGCTCCTGGCGCAGAGGATGGGATCGCACCGGGTGCCCCGGCACCGGCAAGCGCCGCCGGGGGCGAAGCCGCTGTCGAAGTTCCCGCTGAACAAGGCGCGGAAGCTGCCGCAAACGCTGCCGCCGCTGCCGCCGCCGCTGCCGCGGCCAAGGAACCGCCCAAGCCCACCGTCTCGCCGGTCCCTCTGGAGAAGGCCCTGCTCGCCCTCAGCCTCCCTTCTTCGGTGAAGCTGAACGACCAGTTCGCGGTGCAGATAAACGTTTCCGGGATAATGGACCTTGAGAAGGCGGTGTTCGTGCTGAGTTACGATCCCAAGATCCTCGAGGTGGTGGCACAGACCGAAGGGCCGCTCCTCAAGGAGACCGGAAAGCCGTCGACCTTCCAAGCCTTCGCCGACAAGAAGAAGGGGGAGCTCTGGATGTCCGGCAGCAGGAGCGAGGGGGGACTCGGCAACGGCATGCTGGCCCAGGTCACCTTCAAGGCGATCGGGCAGGGGAGCACGCCCCTTTCCTTCTCCAACACCAGCTTCACGAAGAAAGGGGGCGAGCAGATCGCCGTGACCCCATTCAAGTCAGTAGTGGAGGTAAAGTAGCCCCTCCGGGCTGTCGCCGCGATGTGGAAGATCCTTAGAGATAAACGGGGGCTCAGCCTGATCGAGATGGTGGTGACCATGGTCATCCTCACCCTGCTCGCCTCGCTGATCGTCCCGTCGGCCCAGATGGCCGCCAAGCGGACCAAGGAACTCGAGCTCAGAAGGAACCTGCGCGAGATCAGGACCGCCATAGACGAGTACAAGAAAAACTACGACAAGGCGCTGTCGGACCAGAAAACGGTGCAGGTGCTCAACGCCACCGGTTACCCCAAGAAGCTGGGAGTGCTGGTGGAGGGGGACGATTTCGGCGGGCTGGTCAAGGAAAAGAAGAAGTTCCTGCGCCGCATTCCCAAGGACCCCTTCTTCAAGGGCGAAGGGGATGACAATACCGGGTGGGGGCTGCGTTCCCATGCCGACGAGTTCGACAGCACCAAGTGGGGAGGCGAGGACGTCTTCGACGTCCATTCCCTGAGCGACGGCGTCGCCATAGACGGTACGAAATACAAGGACTGGTGAACCTCATGTTGAAGAGGATAGTGAAGAGTCAGCGGGGATTTACGCTGATAGAGCTGATGATAGTGGTGACCATCATCGGCATTCTCGCGGCGATCAGCGCTCCCAATTACCAGTGGGGCATCATCAGGGCCCGCGAGGCGGTGTTGCGGGAAGACCTGTACACCATGCGCTCCACCATCGACCAGTACTACGCGGACCAGGGGAAGTACCCCGAGACACTGCAGGAACTCGTCGACAACAAGAACAGGTACCTCAGGGAGATACCCAAGGATCCCTTCACCAAGTCCAAGGACACCTGGGTAGTCACCGCGCCTCCCGCTACCGACACCCCCTCCGAGGGGGCGACCGGTGGGGTCTACGACGTGCACAGCGGTTCCGCGCTGGTCGGCAGCGACGGCAAGCCGTACAACGAATGGTAGTTACGAGGCTTACAAACCCATGATCCAAATGCATAACGTTTTCTTGTCGTACCAGCCGGAGTCGAGCGCGCTGTCCGACATAAACCTCAAGATCCCCAAAGGGGATTTTGTTTTTTTGACCGGGCAGTCGGGGGCGGGGAAGTCCACGCTCCTCAAACTGATCTACGCTGACCTGACCCCCACCCGGGGGCAGGTGCTGATCGACGGGGTCAACCTGACCCGGCTCTCCCGCTCGCAGGTTCCCCTGCTGCGTCGCTCCATCGGGGTGGTGTTCCAGGACTACAAGCTGCTCCCGAACCGGACCGTGCTGGAGAACGTGGCCATCACCCTGGAAGTGCTGGGATGGGGCAAGCGCGACATCGGCAAGAAGGTCTACCACATCCTGAAAAGAATGGGGATCGAGGACAAGATCAACGCGACGCCTCTGAGACTTTCCGGCGGCGAGCAGCAGCGAGTGGCGCTGGCGCGCGCCCTCGTGAACGATCCGAAGATCCTGGTGGCGGACGAGCCGACCGGCAACCTGGACGACGAGAACAAGGAGGCGATCCTCTCCATCTTCAAGGAGGCCAACAACCGCGGCACCACCGTGGTGGTGGCGACCCACGACCGCCGCGTGATCGAGAACTCACACCGCAGGGTGATCAGGCTCGACAAGGGGGCCATCGTCGATACGCCCGATCTTTTCGTGGGGCAGGCGGCAACCGAGGCCACCATGCTGGAGGTGCCCGATGTCCAAGAATAACAAGGGTGCGGTTCGCCCCAAGCTTGAGCAGGAAGGTTTCTTCGGCAGGCTCTCCTATTTCACCAGCCGCGCCTTCGCGAACCTGCGCCAGAACGTCTTCGTCAGCGCCGTTACGGTGGGAACCATCGCGCTGGCGCTTCTGATCGCCTCGCTTTTTCTCCTGGTCTACGTGAACCTGGATGGGATGGCGGAGGGGTGGAGCGACAAGGTGCAGGTGACCGCCTATTTCGACCAGGAACCGGCGCCGCTCGCGGTCGCCGCGCTGAAGGGGAGGGTGCAGGCGATTCCCGGCACTTCCAAGGTGCTCTTCGTGAGCCAGGCCGAGGCCGAGAAGAGGCTGAGAAGCCGCCTGAAGGGCCAGGAGTCTCTCCTCGAGGGGATCACGCCGGACGTCCTCCCCGCCTCGCTGGAGATCAGGCTGGACCGCGAACACCGCGACACCGACTCCGTGGCCGCCTACGTGAAGAAGCTGAAGCAGATCCAGGGGATCAGCGAGGTGCAGTACGGCGAGGAGTGGGTGAAGCGCTTCAACTCCTTCATGAACCTGTTCCGGCTCATGGGGGCGCTCCTCGGGAGCTTCCTGACCATCACCGTGCTCTTCATCGTCTCCAACACCATAAAGCTGACCATCTACGCCAGGAAGGACGAACTGGAACTCCTGGGGCTGGTCGGTGCGACCCGCTTCTTCATCAAGGCACCCTTCCTGATCGAGGGGGTCCTGCAGGGGGCCGCCGGGGCGGTGATTTCGCTTCTGGCGCTTTTGGGGTGCTACTTCGCCTTCCTGAAAAACGCCGGCGACTTCCTCGGCATCAACCCGGCTTCGGCGGGGCTCTCCTTCCTCCCCGCCACGCACCTGGCCGGGGTGGTCCTCGGGGGGGTGCTGCTCGGGTTCATCGGCAGCGCGACCTCGCTCAAGAGGTTCATAAACGTCTAGCATGCGCCATCTTACCGCCACAATCCTGCTCGTCCTCGCCCTCCTGGCACCCGCGCTTTGCCGCGCCGGCGCCAATGAGGAGCTGCAGAACATCAAGAAGCAGATCAAGGAGAAGAACCGGCTCATCTCCAAGACCCAGAAGGTGGAGACCAAGGTCTCGGGTGAGTTGGTGCAGATCCAGAAGTCGCTTGCCGAAAAGCAGTCGAACCTGGCCGCCCTGGGGCGCGACCTCGCCGGCGTCGAGAAGGGGATCGACCAGACCCACGACGACATCGAGCGCGAGCGGCAGGAGGCCGAGCGCAAGAAGGCGCAGATCAACCGCCGCGTGGCCGCGCTCTACAAGGGGGGCGACACCGGCAACCTGCGCGTCTTCTTCTCCTCGGAGTCCTTCCCGCAGATGAGCGAGAACCTGCGCTACATGCGCAGCATCCTCGCCAACGACAAGAAGCTGTTCCAGCAGTACAACGAAAACCTGGAGCGGCTGAACCGGCTCAAGGAACGCCTGGAGCAGGAGGCGGTCAAGAAGGAGGGGCTGCGGCGTTCCATCGAGGCGAAGAAGCGCGAGATCGAGCAGGAAAAGAGCCGCAAGGCGACCTACCTGGTCAAGGTGCGCCAGGACAAGCAAAGCTACCTCGCCTCGCTCAAAGAGCTGCAGGCCAACGCCAGCCGCCTGCAAAGCATGATTCAAAGGCTTGAAGCCAAAAGTAGAAAAGCGTATAGTTCCAAAGGTCGTCCCGGCAAGGGGAGCGAACCGGCCCGCCCCGGCGTGACCGCCAAGGCCACCCCGGTTCCCAACCAGGGGCTGGGTGCCCAGAAAGGGCGGCTCTCGCTGCCGGTACGCGGCAATGTCATCGACCGTTTCGGAAGGCATAAGCACCCAGAGTTTGATTCCTTTACTGTCAGTAACGGGATCTCAGTGGCAGCCCCCGCCGGTAGCGCCATCCATGCAATATATGACGGCGAAGTGATTTTTGCCGACTATTTCAAAGGCTATGGTAATATGATCATCGTCGATCATGGCGACGGGTTCTTCAGTCTCTACGCCCACGCTTCGTCCATAGCCAAAAGGGTCGGTTCGAAGGTGTCCAAAAACGACGTACTTGCCAGCGTGGGCGATGTCGACTCGACCAAGGGACCCATGCTCTATTTCGAGATCAGATACCAGGGGAAACCGGTAGATCCTTCCCCCTGGTTCAGATAAGCAGGGCATCGCAAGAAAAATCCAGGGAGGCAAAATGTTCAAGGGTAGCAAGTTCAAGAAGACAACCCTGTTTGTCACTACCGTTTCACTGCTGACGCTCGTCATAGCGTTCGGCGTGCAACGCAGATGTGCCGCCCAGGGGGGCGGCAGCGACTACCAGTCCATCGAGCTGTTCACCGACGTGCTCGCCATAGTGAAGAAGAGTTACGTCGAGGAAGTGGACACCAAGAAGCTCGTCTACGGCGCCATCAACGGCATGCTCACCTCGCTCGACCCGCACAGCTCCTTCATGCCCCCCGAGACCTACAAGGAGATGAAGATCGACACCAAGGGCGCCTTCGGCGGCCTCGGCATCGAGATCACCGTCAAGGAAGGGATCCTGACCGTCATCTCCCCGATCGAGGACACCCCGGCCTTCCGTGCGGGCATCAAGGCGGGCGACCAGATCCTGAAGATCGACGACAAGTTCACCAAGGACCTCACCATAACCGATGCGGTGAAGAGGATGCGCGGCGTGAAGGGGACCAAGGTCACCCTGACCATCATGCGCGAAGGGTTCGATAAGACCAAGGACTTCGTCCTGGAGCGCGACATCATCCAGGTCAAGAGCGTGAAGTTCAAGGTCCTCGACGACGGTTACGGTTACGTCCGGATCGCCCAGTTCCAGGAGAAGACCGATGACGACCTGGAGAAGGCGCTGCAGGCCCTGCAGGCCGACAAGAAGCAGCTCCGGGGGCTGGTGCTGGACCTCAGGAACGATCCCGGCGGGCTTCTCGATCAGGCGGTCCGCGTCTGCGAGCACTTCGTCCCCGAAGGGAAGCTGATCGTTTACACCGAGGGGCGCGAGAAGGACTCCCAGATGCGTTTCACCTCGAGGAAGAGCCACAAGCAGGGTGAATACCCCATCGTGGTGCTGATCAACAGCGGTTCGGCCTCCGCCTCCGAGATCGTGGCCGGCTGCCTGCAGGACCACAAGCGCGCGGTCATCATGGGCACCCAGAGCTTTGGCAAGGGTAGCGTGCAGACCATCATCCCGCTCTCCGACAACTCGGGCCTGAGGCTCACCACCGCCCGCTACTTCACCCCGAGCGGCCGCTCCATCCAGGCCAAGGGGATCACCCCGGACATCGTGGCCGAGCGCGTGGAGATCGCCGCGACAGGCGAGAAGCGCGAAGGGATGCACATCCGCGAGAAGGACCTCGAGAACCATTTCGAAGGGGACAAGAAGGACGAGCAGGACGAGAAGAAGGCTAAGCCGGCTCCCTACAAGACCGACGAGATGATCAAGAGCGACTCGCAGGTGCTGCGCGCCCTCGACCTCCTCAAGGGGTGGGACATCCTGAAGAGCATGGGAAAACTCCCCTCCTAAGGGAGGCGGGTTTTCGTGCGGAACAGTAAAGGCGAGGGGTGGCCGGGCGGCCACCCCTTTTCCTTTTACAGGTCGACCTTGTCACGAGGGGCTTGCTTGACAGCCCCCGGGGGGGTCAGTAAAGTAAACCGGTCCGTTCCTGCTGTTTTATCCCCCCAGGCATAGAGGTCATCATGATCAGGCAGAGTCACTGTCCCTGGTATAGGCTGCTTTTTTTCCTCTTGCTGGTCCTGCCGGCTACCGCCTTTGCCTTGCCCACCCTTTCCATATCCTCGCCCGGATCCGATGGCGTCTTCCTCCTACGCGGCGACCAGATGGACGGCGTCGCAGGTCTCGACCTCAGCATCGGCTACGATTCCGCCACGCTCTCCAACCCGCGGGTCACCATGGGGAATATGGTGCAGGGGATGATGAGCGCAGCCAACCCCGGAAACCCCATCAGGTTGGCCATCGTCGGCACGCGCGGGCTCACCGGCAGCGGCATCATCGCCAGCGTCGCCTTCGACCGGACCGGCAGCTCACCCGGCGTCATCACCCTGGTCGCCGGCACGCTTATCGATGCCGGCGGCAAGAAGGTCGCCATGGCGCAGCCCGTCATCGTCAACCCCTCGGCCGTGGTCGGCGCAGCCGACGGCGGCACCGGCGCAGCGCAGCCCGGGGAAGAGGCAAGAAGTGGCACCCCTTCGGGAGGTGCCGCGCTCCCGATCGCGGTGCAGCGCCCGTTGCCGGTCGGGGGGACCGTGACCATGCCCGGCCAGGAGACCGCAACCGGCCAGGCGGACGTGCCGGCCAAAGAGACGCCCGCGCGGATCGATGCTCCCTTGTCCCAAGAGGGGGCGCCGGCCGTGAAGAAGCGGCTGCGCACCAAAAATGCGCAACTGGAAGGGGAGGAGGCGCCGCTGGACCGGGGAGAGACCCCGCCTCCTCCAGAGCAGGAGACTCCGGCAGCCGAGGCCAGCGCGCCGCAGCCCCAGGTGACCCAGCCGGTTGCCGTCACCAGCGTCCTCGACCGTTTCAAGGCTTTCCAGGGGGAGCGCACCCCGGCAAACCTGATCGCCCTGTTTCGTCAGGACGCCCCCGTTCCCTTCCGGCAACTCCCGCCGGTCGCCCTTGCCGACGGCAAGGCAACGGTGACGCTGGTGATCGGCATGGTGACCGGCGAGGCGACTCCCAGCTTCACCTTCAGCGGATGCACCTACGTCGCGCACCGACGGACCGAGGCCGGCTGGGAGATTCAAGCCCGGCCGAAGCGTGATGTGGTAACGGCCGACATCACGATGCTCTACGGTGGGCTGCGGCAACAGATGCCGTTGGCGGTGGCCCCGAGGGCGTCATTGGTGTCCGGGATGACGCGGCCGGTGAAGGAGGCAGATTTCGAGCGTTTCCTGAAGGATCGGGGAACGCCGTCCCGCCCGCGCTTCGATCTCAACAAAGACGGCCGCCGCGATTACGTAGACGACTACATCTATGCCGTCAACTACCTGGTGCGGACCGGGCTGCAGGTGCCTTGAGCGCTGTACCATGATGGCCACTGTGAGCGGCGAGGTGCCCTCCTCGACGTACAGTCGGGGGGGCATTGTCATAGGTAGTTCCCTCCCGGGGCGCGGAGGGGGAGGGTGGGCAGGTTTCTGTTGCTGCAGAGGTGGCTATGGGGTATACACAACGTCTGCCGCGGATTGGATAACTTTTGACGGGAGGAGCAGATGCTGATTCTCAAGGACAAAAGTCTTTTCCAGCAGCTTTGCTTTATCAACGGCGCCTGGGGCGGGGCCGATAGCGGCGATACCGTCGACGTCATCAACCCGGCCACCGGAGAAAAGCTGGGCACCGTTCCCAAGATGGGAGGCGCCGAGACCCGCCGCGCCATCGAGGCGGCCCATGCCGCGTTGCCGGCCTGGCGCGCCAGGACTGCCCAGGAACGCTCTGTGATCGTAAGGCGGTGGTCCGAACTGCTTCTGGAGCATCAGGACGACCTCGCCGTGCTGATGACCGCGGAGCAGGGAAAGCCGCTTGCCGAGGCCCGCGGCGAGACGGTGTATGCCGCCTCGTTCCTGGAATGGTTCGCCGAGGAGGGGAAGAGGATCTACGGTGATGTCATCCCTTCGCATCAAAATGACAAGCGCATCGTGGTCCTCAAGGAGCCGGTTGGTGTCTGCGTCGCCATCACCCCCTGGAATTTCCCCTCCGCAATGATCACCAGGAAGGCTGCACCCGCGCTTGCCGCAGGCTGTACCATGGTGGTGAAGCCTGCCACCGCGACCCCATATTCGGCGCTGGCCCTGGCCGAGTTGGCGCGGCGAGCGGAAGTGCCGGCGGGGGTGTTCTCGGTGATCACCGGCTCCGCTGCCAGCATCGGCGGGGAGATGACCGCCAACCCGCTGGTCCGCAAACTCACCTTTACCGGCTCCACCGACGTCGGCAAGAAGCTGATGGCGCAGTGCGCGGGGACGGTCAAGAAGGTGTCTCTTGAACTCGGCGGCAACGCACCCTTCATCGTCTTCGACGACGCCGACCTGGATGCCGCCGTCGAGGGTGCGGTCATTTCCAAGTATCGCAACGCCGGTCAGACCTGTGTCTGCTCGAACCGGTTCCTGGTGCAGGACGGCATCCATGACCGCTTCGCCGAAAGGCTTACGCAGGCCGTCGCCGGGTTGAAGGTGGGGGACGGGCTGAAGGGTGAGACCCAGCAGGGGCCGCTCATCGACATGGCTGCGGTGGAGAAAGTCGAGGAGCACATCGCTGACGCCGTTGCCAAGGGGGCGCGGGTCGTTATCGGCGGCAAGCGGCATGCGCTGGGAGGTTCCTTCTTCGAGCCGACCGTGCTCACCGGCGTGACGCCCGACATGCTGCTCGCCAGGGAAGAGACCTTCGGTCCTGTGGCACCGCTGTTTCGGTTCCATACCGAGGAGGAGGCGATCCAACTGGCGAACGCCACGGAGTTCGGCCTGGCCGCCTACTTCTACAGCCGCGACATGGCGCGGGTCTGGAGGGTGGCCGAAGCGGTGGAGTACGGCATCGTCGGCATCAACACCGGCCTCATCTCCACCGCGGTTGCTCCCTTTGGCGGCATGAAGGAGTCCGGCGTCGGCCGGGAAGGTTCCAAGTACGGCATCGATGAGTTCCTGGAAGTGAAGTACCTTTGCATCGGCGGTATAACGTAGGGGCGAATAGTCATTCGCCCGCTTTTGACCGGGCAGGGGACCGATGATCGCTGGGCAGAGAGGATAAGCAGGTAGACCATGACAGAAGTCACCACCTACAACGACGGAAAGGTGCTGCGCGGCGAGGTCGACGTGGTGCGGGAATTCCCCCTGGTACTGCGGGTCAACGACCGGGAGATCGTGACCCTGGTCGCCTCGCCTCACGACCTGCGCTTTTTGGTGGCCGGTTTCCTGCGGCTCCAGGGGTTCGTCTCCCGTGCCGACGATTTCCTGGTGCTGAGCGTTTGCAACGATTACGGCATCGCCAACGTCCGCATCAAGGGAGAGGTGCCACAGGAACTGAAGCCGGTGCTCACCTCCGGATGCGGCACCGGCATCACGTTTTCCCTGCCGCAAGCCGGCGGCAAGCTGCCTGCTGCCGTGCGTGAGCAGGTTCCGGTCGCGGCGATCTTCGAGCTGATGAAGCAACTGGCGCTTTGCTCGACCAAGTATAAAAGCCACGGCGGCGTCCACTCCGCGGCCGTCGGCGATGCCGCTGGCAGGTTGCTCTTGCACGCTGAGGACATCGGCAGGCACAACACGGTCGATCGCCTGGCGGGAGAGGCCTTGCTCAGGGAGATGCCTCTCTCCGGCACCACCATGGCCACCTCGGGACGCGTTTCCGCAGAGATGGCCACAAAGGCGGCGCAGCTTGGCGTCGCTGTCATCGTTTCCCGCACCTCGCCCACCGATATGGCCATCCGCATCTGCGAGGAGGCCGGCATTACCCTGGTCGGTTACCTGCGCGGGACCAGGTTCACCGCCTACACTCACCAGGAATACATTTTATTTCCTTAATATCCCCCCCTTTGTCACAGTCGACCACCTCCACTGACTGCAGATAAAACGCCACAGTAACAGCTCTTTCCGGGAGAAACTGCCCCATTTTATTGGTGCTTTCAACAATTGACAAAACAGGGTAAAAATTGTATACAGTATCCGTTCAAATGAAGCACCGGCTGACAGAAGAATTTTGATAACTTCCGTAAATAGCTGCACATTATCTAGGAGGAATCATGATCGAAGCGTACTTGAAGCAAGAGGCAGAAAGAAAGGCACTTGGGATTCCTGCGAAGCCGCTCGACCCTGAGCAGACCGCGGATCTTTGCAAACTGTTGGAAGCGCCGCCGGCAGGCAAGGAGGAGTTCCTGCTCCACCTCCTGAAGGAAAGGGTTTCCCCGGGCGTCGACCCGGCCGCCGAGGTGAAGTCAGGCTTCCTGGCCGCCATCCTCTCCGGTGCGAAGAAGTCCCCGCTGGTCTCCAAGAAAGACGCGGTCCAGATCCTGGGCACCATGCTGGGCGGCTACAACGTGGCCCCGCTGGTGGCAGCCCTGAAGGACGCCGAAGTTGCCGACGAGGCCGTCAAGGCTCTCTGCGGCACCACCCTCGTGTACGACGCCTTCGATGACGTCCTCGCGCTCTCCAAGACTAACGCCGGCGCCAAGAAGGTCCTCGATTCCTGGGCCAACGCCGAGTGGTTCACCTCCAAGCCGGGCCTGCCGGAGACCGTGAAGGTTAAGGTCTACAAGGTCGAGGGCGAGATCAACACCGACGACTTCTCCCCGGCGGGCGACGCCTGGAGCCGTCCGGACATCCCGCTGCATGCGCTCGCCATGGGCAAGACCCGCTTCCCCGACGGCAACGCCACCATCGCCAAGTTCAGGGCCGAAGGGTTCCAGGTCGCTTTCGTGGGCGACGTCGTCGGTACCGGTTCCTCCCGTAAATCCGCCTGCAACAGCGTGCTCTGGCACATCGGCCAGGACATCCCGGCCGTTCCCAACAAGCGTCGCGACGGCATCATCATCGGCGGCGTCATCGCCCCGATCTTCTTCAACACCGCGCAGGACTCCGGCGCGTTCCCGATCAAGACCGACGTGACCAAGATGAAGACCGGCGACGTCATCGTGATCAACTCCAAGAAGGGCGAGGTCACCACCGAGGGGGGCGAGGTTCTCTCCACCTTCACCGTGGCCCCGAACACCCTGTTCGACGAGTTCCGCGCCGGCGGCCGCATCCCGCTGATCATCGGCCGCGCCCTCACCGACCGCGCCAGGAAGGCCCTCGGCCTCGCGCCGACCGACGTCTTCACCCTGCCGGTCAACCCGGTTGCCAAGCCGGGCCAGGGGTACTCCCTGGCACAGAAGATGGTCGGTCAGGCCTGCGGCGTCACCGGCGTCCTGCCGGGCACCGCGTGCGAGCCGAAGATGACCACCGTCGGTTCCCAGGACACCACCGGCCCCATGACCGCCGACGAACTGAAAGAACTCGCCTGCCTGAAGTTCCAGGCGCCGATGTTCATGCAGTCCTTCTGCCACACCGCAGCCTATCCGAAGCCGGCCGACGTCAAGATGCACAAGACCCTGCCGCAGTTCATCATCGAGCGCGGCGGCGTGCCCCTGAAGCCGGGCGACGGCGTCATCCACTCCTGGCTTAACCGTCTCCTCGTGCCGGACACCGTCGGTACCGGCGGCGACTCCCACACCCGTTTCCCGATCGGCATCTCCTTCCCGGCGGGTTCCGGCCTGGTCGCCTTCGCGGGCGCCCTCGGCTTCATGCCGCTGGACATGCCTGAGTCGGTACTGGTCCGCTTCAAGGGCAAGTTCAACCCGGGCATCACCCTGCGCGACGCGGTGAACGCGATCCCGTTCTGGGCCATCAAGCAGGGGCTCCTCACCGTGCCCAAGAAGAACAAGGTCAACATCTTCAACGGCCGCATCCTCGAGATGGAAGGCCTTCCGGAGCTCTCCGTCGAGCAGGCCTTCGAGCTGACCGACGCCGCCGCCGAGCGTAGTGCAGCAGCCGGCTGCATCAAGCTTTCCGAGCAGTCGGTAGCCACCTACCTCCGTTCCAATGTGGCCCTCATGAAGCAGATGATCGCCGACGGCTACCAGGACGCCCAGACCCTGCAGAACCGCATCGACGCGGTGAACGAGTGGCTGAAGGCTCCGAAGCTCCTCGAAGCAGACGCCAACGCCGAGTACGCCGCGGTCATCGAGATCGATCTCGCCGAGATCACCGAGCCGATCCTCGCCTGCCCGAACGATCCGGACGACGTCAAGCTCCTCTCCGAGGTTGCCGGCACCCCGATCCAGGACGTGTTCCTCGGTTCCTGCATGACCAACATCGGTCACTTCCGCGCTGCCGGCGAGATCTGGAGGGGGCAGAAGTTCAACCCCAACGTCCGCACCTGGATCTGCCCGCCGACCCGCATGGATCAGGCTAAGCTCAAAGACGAGGCTTACTTCTCCGTCTACAGCGCCATGGGCGCACGCGTCGAGATCGCCGGCTGCTCGCTCTGCATGGGTAATCAGGCACGCGTGCCCGACGGTGTGAACATGTTCTCCACCTCGACCCGTAACTTCGACGACAGGATCGGCAATGGCGCCAAGGTGTTCCTGGGCTCCGCAGAGCTCGGTGCCGTCACCGTGAACCTGGGCAAGCTCCCGACCCCGGCCGAGTACCTGGCCGTGTACAAGGAGAAGGTCGAGCCGAACAAGGCCAACGTGTACAAGTACCTCCAGTTCGACGAGATGTAATCGGACTGGCAGCATAAGGCAGCACGACAAAAAGGCCCGCCGGGAAACCGGCGGGCCTTTTTGCGGTTACATGTCAGACATGGTCTGAGTCGGACCTACAGCAGCGCCTTCAGCTCTGCGATCAGGTCGGCCAAGAGGTCGTACCCTCCCTGCCAGAAGCCGGGATCGCTGAAGACGATGCCGGCCGGTGCGAGTGTGTCGCCGGGGGACTTGGACCCGCCGTCGGCGAGGATGTCGCGGTAGATGGGGACGAAGCTCTCCCGCTCCTTCAGGTAGCGCTGGAACAGCGACAGCACCACCAATTCTGCGCAGGTGTAGGAGTAGCAGTAGAACCGGGCGTGGATGAAGTGCGAGATGTAGCTCCATCCGTAGCGGTAGGGCTCGATCATGTCGACCGAGTCTCCGTAGAGCTTCGCGTTCTCCTGCCACCAAAGCTCGGCGAGCTCGCTCGCCGTCAAAAGCCCCTTCACCCGCTCCAGGTGCATCCGCTCCTCGAACCTGGTCAGCACGTTCTGCCGGAAGGTGGTGGCGATGATGTCCTCGATCTTCGCGCACAGAAGCGACTTCTTCACCTCGACATCGGTCTCCCGCTCCAGGAGCTGGCGGGTCAACAGCATCTCGCCGAACACCGACGCGGTCTCCGCCAAGGGGAGCGGCGGGTGGTAGTTCAGCATGGTCTGGCGCTGGGCCAGCTGGTAATGGATGCCGTGGCCGACTTCGTGGGCGATGGTGGCGACGTCGCGCAGGTTGCCGGTGAAGTTGAGCAGCAGGTACGGCGGGAGCGTCGGGGTCATCCCCATGCAGAAGGCGCCGCCGCTCTTGCCGGGGCGAGGCATGACGTCGACGCGCTTGCCGGTGAAGAAGGAGTCGGCAAGCTCCGCGAACTCCTCAGAGAAGCCGCGGTAGGCCTCGACGGTCATGGCGCGCGCCTCTTCGAAACTATACTTGCGGTCGCTCTCGGTGAGCGGCGCGTACACGTCGGTGTTCTTCAACTTGGGGATGCCGAGCAGCTTGGCCTT
The DNA here is from genome assembly GCF_018919385.1 of Geomonas diazotrophica. GTDB lineage: Bacteria > Desulfobacterota > Desulfuromonadia > Geobacterales > Geobacteraceae > Geomonas > Geomonas diazotrophica. The sequence continues at coordinate 116,752 of NZ_JAHLMF010000011.1, read as the reverse complement.
GAGGCGGAAGTATTCCTGGGCCAGCGGGTAGTTCTTTTCGGAGACCTGCATCAGGCTCTCCACCACCTCGTTGGGAATCTCGTTCCCGAGGTTGGTCGGCTCCATCGGGTGGGCGTAGTTTCTCAGCTCCATTTCCTGGGAGTGATCCAGGGCCACGTTGTTGAACACCGCCGAGTAGAGGATGCTGTGCTCCTCGTGCTTTTTCAGGAAGGTGCCGAACGCCCGCTCCCTCAGCTCCGCGTCGGGGTGGTGCAGCAGGGACAGGAGTTCCTCTCCGGTCATCTCCCGGGTCTCGCCGTCCATCTTCAGTGTATAGCGCAGGGAGGCGGAGACCTCGTCGAACAGGCGGCAGAAGGCCTGGACACCGGTGAGGCTTTTCTGGGTGAGGAGGCTTTCCTCGCGCTCGGATAGCGTGTGCTTCTTGAATTTGCGCAGCACCGTCAGGAAGTGGCGGTAGTTGTCGAGGAGGCTGGCCTGCATCAGCTGCTGGAATGGCTCCTCATCCATCTGGATTATTTCGAGATCGAAGAAGAGCAGTTCGCGCCCCATGGCGTTGCCGAACTCCTGGGACTTCTGGGAGAGGCGCTTGTGCAGGTCGCTCTCGCTGTCGGCGGCGAAGAGAAGGTGGGAGTAAAGCTGTGGCACCGCCAGCTCCTCCTGCAATTTCTCATAGCTTTTCAGCGCCTCGAGTAGCTCTGCCGCGGAAAGTCCGGCGACCTTGCCGCGGTAGCGTTCCCTGAATTCGGCTACCTGCGTGGTGGCGTCCTCGAAGGCTTTGGTCAGTTCGGGAGCGGAAGGGGAAGGGTAAAGTGGTGTGGTGTCCCAATTGAGGTCGCTGCTCATTGCTCCTCCTCGAAGCTATGGATTATTCAATGATTTCATATGAATGGAACCGATAGTAATGCATGGGGTGCATGGTGTCAAGGAAGGGGGATGCCCGCAAGGCCTGGACCCGGCACAGATCGGCCTCTCAACTCGCCTTGACAACCAGAGGGGGTGCGATAGAACTAGCAAATGTTAAAAAAATATAATTATGCAAAGGGTTAGCCGCCGACTGTTCTTCCGGGTGGGAAGCGAATGCTCCGCTTCCGCGAGTGGTTCCTTGGTCAACCGCTAGCAGGCGAGGATGGACGTCATGAAAAAGCGTCGGGTAGTTGAAGATGCGGGTTGCCGGCTCCCTTCGGGGGGTGGCAACGAATCCCACCCTGTCGGGTGGCCGGGGGCTCAATGCGTGGTATTGCAGCGACTTTTCTCGTACCGAAACGACATGACCTTGTCCGGGGGGCAGCTCGCACCAGGCGGCGAGACGGTCTGCGGTATGGCGGGCTTCGTTTCCGGTCAACTGACGCTCAGGGAAGCCCGGGACAGGGTGGAGCGCCACATGGTGCACGATGCCATCGAGGCTTCGGGTGGGAACATGAGCAAGGCGGCCGAGGTGCTCGGCGTGAGCCGCCCCGCGCTCTACGATCTGGCCAAGAAATACGGACTGTGCCGGGTCAAATCCCGCGGCTAGGGGCGAGCTCGACGCTCATGCCCCCGTCGCGCGGGATCAGTTCACCGAAGTAATGTATGGAGTGGAAACTCTCCGATTGGGCCGGCGTCGCCGTCGAGCTGAAGCGTCCGACGTGGATCAGGTAGCGGATGCCGAAGCGGCGCGCGGTCTCGAGGTTGGTCTCGCTGTCCTCTCCCAGCATGGTCCGCTCCGGATCGTAGGGCACCTTCTGCTGCAGCTTCCCCCAGAAAAGCGGATCCTCCTTAGGCAGTCCCAGGTCGTGGGCTGAAATGATCCCGTCGAAGTAGCTCCCTATCCTGGTCAGGCGCAGCTTGATGTTAAGGGTCTTGCTGTGGGCGTTGGTCACCAGGTAGATCTTCTTGCCATGCTGGCGCAGGAAGAGGAGGAACTCGATCACGAAGGGGTGCACCGCGATCAGGTGGTTCACCTCTTCCTTGAGCACGGGGATGTCGAGACCGAGCTGTGCCGACCAGTAGTCGAGGTCGGTCCAGTTGAGGGTCTGCTCCTGGGAGCGGAACATGCGGTACAGCTTCTCCTGGGCGGCGTGCTCGCTGATGCCGTTCTTTTCCGCGTAGCGCCTGGGGACGTGTTCCAGCCAGAAGTGGTCGTCGAAGTGCCGGTCGAGCAGGGTGCCGTCCATGTCGAGGTGGACGGTGTCGATGAGGGTCCAGTCTACTTTCAGGGGGGGGAGAGGCATTGAAGGGGTCTCTTTTGGGGCGGACCTGCCCGACTAGTCTGACTAGCCCGACAGGTCCGACGTCGGACTAAGCCTTTGCTTTTGATATCACGAACTGCTTCACCTTGTCTTTGTCCGCGGCCATGATCTCGCAGCGGGTTTCTTTTCCCTGCAGGGCGGCCAGCTGGGGCGGCAGCGGCGCGGGAGCACCGATGGCGCGCTCGACCGCCTCGCCGAACTTGGCGGGGTGGGCGGTGGCCAGGCAGACCACGGCGGGATGCCCCTTGACGCACTCCAGGGCCCCGCGCACGCCTACCGCGGTGTGCGGATCGAGCAGGTAGCCGGTCTCCCTGTTGAAGGAGGCGATGGTCTCCAGGGTCATCTCTTCGTTGACGGTGCAGCTCAAAAACTCGCTCTGCACGCGCTGCACCTCTTCGGCAGTGAAGACGATCTTCCCGGTCTGCTGCAGTTCGGCGAAGGCGCTTCTCACCCGCTCCGGGCTCTCGTTGAAGAGGTAGTACAGGTAGCGCTCCAGGTTGGAGGCAAGCTGGATGTCCATGGACGGGGAGACCGTCTGCACCACCTGGCCCAGCGAGTAGTCGCCGTTTTGCACGAAGCGGGAGAGGATGTTGTTCTCGTTGGTTGCGAGCAGCAGTTTCTCGATCGGGAGCCCCATCCTCTTCGCGAGGTATCCCGCGAAGATGTCGCCGAAGTTGCCGGTCGGTACGGAGAAGACCACCTTGCCCTGCTCGGGGAGCCTCCCCCAGGCGTAGAAGTAGTAGACCACCTGCGCCAGCACGCGCGCCCAGTTGATCGAGTTCACGGCGCCCAGCGCGTACTCCTTCTTGAACTCCAGGTCGTTGAACAGGGTCTTGACGATGTTCTGGCAGTCGTCGAAGGTCCCCTCGATGGCGACGTTGTGCACGTTGGCGTCGAGCACGCTGGTCATCTGCAGCGCCTGGATGGGCGAGGTCTTCAGGTGCGGGTGCAGGATGAAGATGTTGATGTTCTCCTTGCCGCGCACGCCGGCGATGGCGGCGCTGCCGGTGTCGCCGGAGGTGGCGCCCAGGATGTTCATCTTCTCGCCGCGCTCCTTCAGGAGGTACTCGAAGAGGTTGCCCAGAAGCTGCAGCGCCACGTCCTTGAAGGCGAGGGTGGGGCCGTGGAACAGCTCCAGGATATAGACGCCGTCCTTTTTCACCAGCGGCGTGGTCTCCTGGTGCTCGAAGCTGCCGTAGGAGCGGTCGATGAGCGCCTTGAGGTCGGCCGACGGGATGTCGGTGGCGAAGAGGGAAATGATATTGAAGGCGAGCTCGCGGTAGGGGAGCCTGGCCCAGGCGGCAAGGGTTTCAGGGGCGATCTGCGGGATGCTCTCCGGGAGGATCAGGCCGCCGTCGGTGGCAAGTCCCATCATCACTGCTTCCTTGAACCCGATCGGCGCGATGTTTCCCCTGGTGCTTACGTATTTCATGTCAGTTCTCTTTCCTGGTGCTGTTTTCGATGTCATTGCTGCAACGCCAATATATAGCAGCTAATGCTGCAAAAGTGAAGAGAATGCTGGGACTCTGCTTGAACCAGGAGCATTTGCCTGCACCGTCCGCCGCTCCATTGGCAGGATAAAATTTGCCCCTGGCAGGAAAATAAACGCGGTGCTGTTAAATTGCCCCAATGCGGCAGCGGAGCGGAGTCGTTTTGTTGTCGTAGTGAGAGAAGAAAATCAGCCTCTGAAGCAGGGGGGTAACCGGCGTGAATGCTTGAAAAACGGCTTACTTTCGCAAAAAAAGCGCTTGCATAAACAACTCTTCCATGCTACATAATGGGTCACATGTTAACGTTCACTCAAAAGTGAGCTCCTCCGGCTCGCTTTTTTTTATGGGAAAACCTAGAGATGGCCAAGGTTGATGTAGTAGAGAGAGTCACGGAAATTGTCGCCGAGATCGGGGGACCGCTCGGTATCGGCCTGGTGGATCTGGAATACAAGCGCGAGGGGCGCGACATGGTGCTGCGGGTCTTCCTGGAGAAGGAAGGGGGCATCACCCTGGATGACTGCGCCGACGTGAGCCGGCAGCTCTCCGACATCCTGGACGTGGAAGACTTCATGCCGGATCACTACAACCTGGAGGTCTCCTCGCCGGGGATCTGCCGCCCGCTCAAGAAGCTCGCCGATTACGAGCGCTTCCAGGGGCATCTGGTGAAGGTGAAGACCTTCGACACGCTCACCGACGACGCGGGGAACAAGCGCAAGACCTTCACCGGGAAACTGGTCGGGGTCAAGGACGGGGTGATCGGCATCGACCTCACCGAGGGACAGCACGCCTCGATCCCGCTGGACAAGGTGGCCAAGGCCAACCTCGAATTCGAATTCTAAATTTTACTTTGCAATTATCAGCAAGCAGAAGGAGACAGTCACGTGGAAACGAGCTTTAACCTCAAGCACACGATCGACCAGATCGTAAAAGAGAAGGGCATCGATAAAAGTATTGTGGTAGAGGCGCTGGAACAGGCCGTTCTCACCGCTGCCAACAAGAAATTTCGCAATACCCGTGATCTGGAGGCGCACTACAACCCCGAGATCGGCGAGGTTGAGCTGTTCGAGTTCGTTACTGTCGTAGACGAGGTGGAGGATTCCTACCGCGAGATCGAGCTGGAGGAGGCGCGCGAGGAAGACCCCGAGGTCGAGATCGGCGACTCCATCGGCATGAAGATGGACGCCTCCGGCTTCTCCAGGATCGCCGCCCAGACCGCAAAGCAGGTGATCATCCAGCGTGTGCGCGAGGCCGAGCGCGAGACCATCTTCAACGAGTTCCAGGAGCGCCAGGGCGAGATCGTGAACGGCGTGGTGCGCCGTTTCGAGAAGGGTGACCTGATCGTGGACCTGGGACGTGCCGAGGCGCTCTTGCCGCACAAGGAGCAGGCCCCGCGCGAGGTCTACCGCCAGGGCGACCGCGTCAAGGCCCTGATCACCGAGATCCGCATGACCACCAAGGGGCCGCAGATCATGCTTTCCCGCACCCATCCCACCATGCTGGCCAAGCTGTTCGAGGCCGAGGTGCCGGAGATCGCGGAAGGTATCGTCGAGATCAAGAGCGTCGTGCGCGAGCCGGGCGGACGCGCCAAGATCGCCGTCTACTCGCACGACGGCGACGTCGACCCGGTCGGCGCCTGCGTCGGCATGCGCGGTTCCCGCGTCCAGAACGTGGTGTCCGAGCTGCGCGGCGAGAAGATCGACATCATCCCCTGGAGCGAGGACATCGCCCGCTTCGCCTGCAATGCCCTCGCCCCGGCCGTGGTGACCAAGGTGTACGTGGACGAGGAGGACTATGCCATGGAAGTCATCGTGGCGGACGACCAGCTTTCGCTCGCCATCGGCAAGCGCGGCCAGAACGTGCGTCTCGCCGCCAAGCTGACCGGCTGGAAGATCGACATCAAGAGCGAGACCCGCATGGCCGAGGCCGAGCTGCAGCAGTTCGCCTCCTACGACGGCACCGAGGTCGAAGAGGAGGCCGCCGAGCCCGTCGAGGCCGCCGAGCCGGCAGCAGTAGTAGAGGCGACCGAAGAGGATTAAGATGCCCAAGGCCACACCACAGAGAAGCTGCCTTGCCTGCCGCGAGACCAAGGACAAGGGGGAACTGCTTCGCTTCGTGCTGGCCCCGGACCGGACCCTGGTCCCCGACCTGCAAAGCAAGCTCCCCGGACGCGGGGCGTACACCTGCCTGAAAGCCTCCTGCCTGAGGCAGGCGGCCCAGAAAAAGCAGTTCTCCCGCGGCTTCAAGGGGGAGGTGCTGGGCGCCGACCCCGAGGGGGTGGTGCAGCAGGTGGTCCGCAAGCTCGAGGAGCGCATCGCCTCCTACATCAGCCTGGCCAACAAGGCGGGCAAGGTGGTGTCGGGCTCCGACCAGGTTCAGGAAAAGTTGAAAAAGGGGGGTGCCGGCCTGTTGTTCGTCGCCACCGACATCTCGCCCGATATCGGCGACAAGTTCAGGGGGCTGGCGCAGCTCAAGGAGGTCCCCTGCATCTCCCTGTTCACCAAGGGGCGTCTTGGGGAATTGCTGGGAAAGGAACTCAGAAGCGTCCTGATTGTTATGGAAAGCGGCTTCGTGGGATCGATTGGATTGGAAATGGAAAAGTACAGGAACTTCTTTGAGGAGGAGCGTGAGTAGATGAGCAAAACCCGCGTATATGAGCTGGCGCAGCAGATGGGGATCGACAATAAGGAGCTTATGGCAAGATTGGCCGAGGCAGGCGTGCAGGTCAAGAACCATATGGCTGTCCTTGAGGATTCGGATATCAAGGCGGTATCCGCCCCTGCGCAGACCCCCCACAAAGAAGTGTCCCAGGAAGAAGTGAGGGTGAAACCGACCCTGATCCGCCGTCGCGCCAAGGCGGTCGAGCCGGAAGCCCCGGCAGCGGCAGCCGAGCCGGCCGAGCCGGAGAAGGCAGAGGCCGCGCAGCCCGTGGCGGTCGAGAAGGCGCCTCCGGTGGAAGAGGTTCCCAAGCGACCGGAACCGGTCCGCGCCAGGATCATCGAGGCGGCTCCGGCTCCCAAGCCGGAGGCAAAGCCCGAGGTACAGGCCACCCCAGCCCCGGCCGTGAAGGAAGAGAAGCCCGCGGCAGCCGAGAAGCCCGCCCCGGAGGCCCCGGCCGTGCTCGAGAAACCCGCCCCGGAAGCGCCGAAAGCAGAGGCCGCTCCCGCAGCGCCGGAGACCGCCAAACCCGCGGCAGCAGAGAAGCCTGTCGAGGCCGCACCGGCCAAGGCGCCCGAGGCCGCTGCAGCCAAGCCTGAGCCCGAACCGGACAAGCCGACCGCGACCCGCGCCAGGATCCTCGGCCGTGTCGAGATCCCGATCCCGACCCAGCGCCCGGCCGAGCGTCGCGAGTACCAGCGTCCCGCGCAGGGTGAGCGCCCCGCGCCGCGCCCGGGGATGCCCCGCGGCGTCGAGCGCCCCGGCACCGAGCGTCCGGCACCCCGCCCGGGTGCAGGCCGTCCCGGCGAGCGCCCCACCGGGCCGCGCCCCGACCGTCCGGCACCGCTGACCCCGATCGAGCCGCCGCCGCTGTTGGACGATCGCGGCCGCAAGGGGAGAAAGGCTGCCCCCGCAGGCGGCACCGACTTCGGCAAGAACGGCAAGAAGGGCGCCGCAGTTGCCGGCAAGGGGAAAAAGGACAGCTTCAAGGACATGCTCGACAAGCGCGAGCGGGTCTTTGAGCCCGGTCCCCGCTCCAAGGGGAAGAAGGGCAAGTACGTCGAGAAGGTCCAGGTCGGCAGGAAGACCGAGATCACGGTCCCGAAGGCCATCAAGAGGATCATCAAGATCAGCGAGTCCATCACCGTTGGCGAACTGGCCAAGCGCATGGGCATCAAGGCCACCGACCTGATCCGCGCCCTCATGAAGCTCGGGGTGATGGCGACCATCAACCATCCGCTGGACTTCGACACCGCGACCCTCCTCGCAACCGATTTCGGCTACGAGATCGAGAACGTGGCGCTGGACGTGGACGAACTGCTCGAGGCGGAGCCTGATGCGCCGGAGGCAATGCAGAAGCGTCCGCCGGTCGTCACCATCATGGGTCACGTCGACCACGGCAAGACCTCGCTCCTGGACGCCATCCGCCAGGCCAACGTCATCGCCGGCGAGGCCGGCGGCATCACCCAGCACATCGGCGCTTACGACGTGGAACTCAAGGGTCAGAAGATCACCTTCCTCGACACCCCGGGCCACGAGGCGTTCACCGCGATGCGCGCCAGGGGTGCCAAGGTCACCGACATCGTCATCCTGGTGGTCGCGGCCGACGACGGCGTCATGCCGCAGACCCGCGAGGCGGTAAACCACTCGAAGGCTGCGGGCGTCCCGATCATCGTGGCGATCAACAAGATCGATAAGCCGGAGGCCAACCCGAGCAAGGTGAAGCAGGAACTGATGGAGTTCGGCCTGGTTTCCGAGGAATGGGGCGGCGAGACCATCTTCGTCGAGGTTTCCGCCAAGAAGCGGATCAACCTCGAGTCGCTGCTCGAGATGGTTCTCCTGCAGGCCGACGTCCTCGAGCTCAAGGCCAACCCGGACAAGACCGCACGCGGCACCGTGGTCGAGGCCAAACTGGACAAGGGGCGCGGCCCGGTTGCGACCGTCCTGGTCCAGGAGGGTACCCTCAGGGCAGGCGACTACTTCGTGGCCGGCATCCACTTCGGCCGCGTACGCGCCATGCAGAACGACCGCGGCGAGAAGGTGAACGCCGCCGGACCGGCCATGCCGGTCGAGGTCATCGGCTTCAACGGAGTGCCCGACGCGGGCGACATCTTCGTGGCCATGACCGACGAGAAGCAGGCCAAGGAGATCGCGAACCACCGCCAGATGAAGCTGCGCGAATCCGAACTGGCCAAGCACAGCAAGCTCTCCCTGGAACAGCTCTACGAGAAGATCCAGAAGGGCGAGGTCAAGGACCTCAACACCATCGTCAAGGGCGATGTGCAGGGTTCCGTCGAGGCCGTGGCCGAGTCCCTCAGGAAGCTCACCACCGATGCCATCCGTCTCAACGTGCTGCACGCCTCCGTCGGCGCCATCACCGAGACCGACGTCAACCTGGCCAGCGCCTCCAACGCCATCATCCTCGGCTTCAACGTCCGCCCCGAGGTCAAGGCGGCGGCGCTCGCCGAGAAGGAAGGGGTCGACGTCAGGCTGTACAACATCATCTACGACGCGGTGGACGACATCAAGAAGGCGATGGAAGGCCTCCTCGAGCCGACCTTCAAGGAGAAATACCTCGGCCGTGCCGAGATCAGGGAAGTCTTCTCGGTGCCCAAGGCGGGCATGGTCGCCGGTTCCTACGTCACCGACGGCAAGATCATCAGGAACGCCCAGGTCCGCCTGCTGCGTGACAACGTGGTGGTCTTCGAAGGAAAACTGGGGAGCCTGCGCCGCTTCAAGGACGACGTGAAGGAAGTCGCCACCGGTTACGAGTGCGGCATGAGCCTCGAGAACTACAACGACATCAAGGTCGGCGACATCTTCGAGTGCTTCGAAATGGAGAAGGTGGCCGGCAAACTGTAACCGACGAACACACGGGGGGAGCGGCGTCCCGCGTCCGGCATCCCGGCCGTGGTAGGCCCTCTCCCCTTATCGTTTTATGATTCAGCCCGTTTTCCGCCCGGAGCAAGGTGGGCGGGCAAGGCAGGGCGAATGATTATTCGCCCCTACGGGTGAGTGGTCCATGACAATGGCACTTCCCCGACTGACAAGAGAGAAACAATCATGGTAAAGCGTTCCGACAAGGTTGCCGAAGAGATCCACAAGATCATCTCGGAACTCCTGATAAAGGGTCTCAAGGACCCCCGCATAGGCTTTCTCACCATCACCGGAGTCAAGGTCACCGCCGATCTTAGGCAGGCGACCGTCTACTTCACGGTGCACGGCGACGATGCCGCCAAGAAGAACAGTGAGGCGGGACTCAACTCCGCCAAGGGCTTCATCCGCAAAGAGATCGGCCAGGCCCTCAAGTTGCGTTTCACCCCCGAGGTGACCTTCAAGTACGACACCTCGTTGGACTACGGCCAGCATATCGAATCGATTCTGAAGGAGATTGGGGCTACGGATGACGGCGACAACAGCTGAGATTAAGCGGATAGTGGCGGAGATCGACCAGGCGCAGAGCTTCCTGGTAACCAGCCACGAGAGCCCCGACCCCGACGCGGTCGGTTCTTCCCTGGCTTTGGCCAACTACCTCACCGCGCGCGGCAAGGACGTCACCGTCTACCTGAGCGACCCCGTCCCGGACAACTGCTCCTTCCTCCCCATGGCGGATCAGGTCTACGGCGAGATGCCGGACCGCGACTTCGACGTCTGCTTCGTGCTCGACGTCGGCGAGTTCCGGCGCGCCGGCAAGGCGGTCACCGAAAACAGGCGGATCGGCCGCTTCATCAACATCGACCATCACCTGGGGTGTGAGAACTTCGGCGTCTGCAACCTGATCGACCCCAAGGCGAGCGCCACCGCCGCCCTCATCTACCGGATCATCAGGGCCGCCGGCGACGAGGTGGATTTTCCCACCGCGCTCTGCATCTACACCGCCATCCTTTCCGACACCGGGAGCTTCCACTATTCCAACTCCGACCCAGAGTCCTTCGCCATTGCCGGCGAGATGATCGGCAAGGGGGTGAACGCGTGGAGCGTCAACGAGAACCTCTACGAGAGCGAGCCTCTGCAGAGGATCGCGCTCCTCGCGCTGGCACTCTCGGACCTGACCGTCTCCCCCTCGGGCGAGTACGCCTCGGTGACGGTGACCCTGGACATGTACCAAAAGACCGGTGCCACCGCCCAGGACACCGACCGCTTCATCAACTACCCGCGTTCCATCAAGGGGGTGCAGGTGGCGCTCTTCTTCCGCCAGGTGGAGGAGGGGCTCTTCAAGGTCGGCTTCCGGTCCAAGGGTAAGGTGGACGTCTCGGCCGTCTCCGCCTCCTTCGGCGGCGGCGGGCACCACAACGCCGCCGGCTGCATGGTGCGCGGGACCCTCGCCGAGGTGAAGGCGCAGGTCTTCGACCGGCTGGAGCAGATGCGCTGATGCTGAACGGCTTTTTCGTTATCGACAAGCCGGCCGGTGTCACCTCGCATGACATCGTGTCGAAGGTCCGTCGCGCCATCAATCAGAAGAAGGTCGGGCACACCGGGACCCTCGATCCCTTCGCCACCGGCGTCTTGCCGGTCGCGGTGGGGGAGGGGACCAAGGCGATCCAGTTCCTGGACGAAGCGGAGAAGGAATACCGGGCCGTCCTGCGGCTGGGGGTCGCCACAGATACCCAGGATCTCACCGGAGAGGTGATCGCAGAGCGGGAGTGGTCGCACCTCGCCCCTGCCGACCTGGAGCGGCTGGTGCCGCAGTTCCTGGGGCTCCAGAAACAGCTTCCTCCCATGTTCTCCGCCATCAAACAGGGGGGCGTGGCGCTCTACAAGCTGGCCCGGAAGGGAATCGAGGTCGAGCGCGAGGCGCGCGAGGTGGAGATCCACTCGCTCGTCTTCGAATGGATCCGTCTCCCCGAAGCCTGCTTCACCGTGCGCTGCTCGCGCGGCACCTACGTGAGGACGCTCGCCTGCGACATCGGCGAGGCGCTCGGCTGCGGCGCGCATCTCCTGGAGCTGCGGCGCGCCAGGAGCGGGCTCTTCAGGGAGGCCGACGCCATCAGCATCGAGACGCTGGCCGGAGCCGCTGACCAGCAGGCGCTACTCATGCCCCTCGACCGTGCGCTCGAGCACCTCAAGGCGCTTTTTCTCACCGAGGCAGGTGGGAGGAAGGTGTTGAACGGCGTGGTACCGCAGCCCCATGATTTCATTGAAGCTCCGGGTGAACTGGCCCAAGGGGAACAGGTGCGGCTCTATCTGGGGGAGCGTTTCGCTGCAGTAGCGGAGTACGACAAGCTCAAAGGGCTGCGTCTGGCACGCGTATTCAATTAGTATTCCTTCTTTACACGTACTTGCTTTTGTGATAAGAGTTAAAGGTCTTGATCTATTCCGCGGCGACAAGCTTAGCGGGCAGGTATAAATAAGTAAAATAACTAGGAAGCGGAAGGGGGTGTAACCACATGCTGCAAACGGAAAAGAAGCAGGAAATCATCACAGCTCATAAGCTGCACGATTCCGACACGGGTTCGCCGGAAGTGCAGATTGCAATTCTTTCGGAGCGTATCACCTATCTGACTGAGCACTTCAAGACTCACAAGAAGGATCATCACAGCCGTCGCGGTCTGCTGAAGATCGTCGGTCAGAGAAGGGGTCTGCTTGACTACCTGAAGAAGAAAGACGTCGAAAGGTACAAAGCGATCATCGCTAAACTCGGCATCAGAAGGTAAGAAAAGGCAGTATACCTCACTGGGGTATATTGCCTTTCCTCTTTTTTATCATGTAAGGGCCTCGTGCCCTTTTCTTTGTTGGGGGCGTGGATAAAACTGCCCTGCGGCGCACCTTTACGCCCGCAAGGCGCTTTTCTCGGCGGCCCCAACACCAACCAGAACAAAGCCAAATGGAGGCCGTAACAATGGTACACACTGTACAAGCAGAGTGCTGTGGCAAAACTATCACTATCGAAACAGGCAAGATCGCCAAGCAGGCAAGCGGCGCGGTCATGATCAAAAGCGGCGACACCATGGTGCTCGTCACCGCCGTCGCCATGAAAACCGCCAAGGAAGGGCAGGGCTTCTTCCCGCTCACCGTCAACTACCAGGAGAAAGCGTACGCGGGCGGCCGCATCCCCGGCTCCTTCTTCAAGCGCGAAGGGCGTCCCTCCGACAGCGAAACCCTGACCTGCCGTCTCATCGACCGTCCCATCCGTCCGCTGTTCCCGGAAGGGTTCCTTAACGACACCCAGATCATGGCCACAGTCATGTCGGCCGACAAGGACCACGATCCCGGCATCCTCGCCATGATCGGCGCCTCCGCGGCGCTCATGGTATCCGACGCGCCCTTCGCGGGCCCGATCGCCGGCGTCAAGGTCGGCCGCGTGGACGGCAAGTTCATCGCCAACCCGAGCGCCGAGCAGGAAGAGCAGAGCGACATGGAGATCGTGATCGCGGCCTCCAAGGACGCGATCCTGATGGTGGAAGGGAGCGCCTCCGAGGTCTCCGAGGACGACCTCCTCGAAGCGATCTTCTTCGGCAAGGAAGCGGTGCAGGGTATCCTGGCAGCGCAGGAAGAACTGGCTGCCAAGGTCGGCGTCGTGAAGCGCGACGTCCCGGCGCCGGTAGTGAACGAGGCCCTGAAAGCCCGCGTCGACGCGCTCGCCAAGGAAGAGATGAAGGCTGCGGTTCGCATCAAGGCCAAAGGCGAGCGTCACGACGCCATCGACGCCATCACCGAGAAGACCGTGGCGGCACTGGCCGAGGAGTTCGAAGGCTCCGAGAAAGAGGTCAAGGCCTTCATCGAAGACCTCGAGTACAACCTGGTGCGCGAGCACATCATCAAGGACGGCTCCAGGATCGACGGCCGCGACACCAAGACCATCCGTAACATCGCCACCGAGGTCGGCTTCCTGCCGCGCGCCCACGGTTCCGCCCTGTTCACCCGCGGCGAGACCCAGTCCATCGTGGCCGCCACCCTGGGCACCTCGGTCGACGAGCAGCGCATCGACTCGCTCTACGGCGATTCCAGGAAGAAGTTCCTCCTGCACTACAACTTCCCGCCGTACTCCGTCGGTGAGACCAGCTTCCGCCTCGCCCCGGGCCGCCGCGAAATCGGCCACGGCATGCTCGCCGAGCGCGCGCTGCAGCAGGTGCTCCCGAAACACGACGACTTCCCCTACACCATCCGCATCGTCTCGGACATCACCGAGAGCAACGGCTCCTCCTCCATGGCCACCGTTTGCGGCGGCTCCATGTCCATGATGGACGCAGGCATCCCGATCAAGGCACCGGTCGCGGGTATCGCCATGGGCCTCATCAAGGAAGGCGACGAGTACGCCATCCTCTCCGACATCCTGGGTGACGAAGACCACCTGGGCGACATGGACTTCAAAGTGGCCGGTACCGCCGAAGGCGTCACCGCGCTGCAGATGGACATCAAGATAGGCGGCGTGACCCGCGAGATCATGGGTGCCGCGCTGGCACAGGCAAAGGCAGGCCGCGTCCACATCCTGGGTGAAATGGCCAAAACCCTCGCGACCCCGCGCGGCGACCTCTCCTCCTTCGCACCGCGCATCACCACCATCTGGGTCAAGGTCGACAAGATCCGCGACGTCATCGGTAGCGGCGGCAAGAACATCAGGAGCGTCACCGAGGCGACCGGCGTGGCCATCGACATCGAGGACACCGGCAAGATCAACATCGCCTCCAACAACAAGGAAGCATGCGACCTCGCCATCAAGATGATCCGCAACCTCACCGCCGAGGCCGAGGAAGGGAAGCTCTACATGGGCACCGTCAAGAAGATCATGGAGTTCGGCGCGTTCGTCGAGATCTTCCCGGGAACCGACGGTCTGGTGCACGTCTCCGAGCTCGACACCGAGCGCGTGAAGAACGTGAGCGACATCCTCAAGGAAGGGGACAAGGTGCTGGTGAAGTGCATCGGCATCGACAAGCAGGGCAAGATCAAGCTCTCCCGCAAAGAGGCTCTGGGCCAGACCTTCACCGAATAACATCTCTCATGTGAGAGCTGGCAATTTTCGGCTTTCCCGGTATAGTTCTAGCCATGATTAAAAAGACCACGCTAAATAACGGTATCCGCGTCATCACCGAGCGGATACCGTATGCCAGCTCAGTTTCCATCGGCATATGGGTCGCCAACGGCTCCCGCCACGAACGGCGGGAGTCGAACGGCGTCGCCCACTTCATCGAACATCTCCTCTTTAAAGGGACGCAACGCCGCTCTTCATTGGATATCGCCCGCGAGATCGACTCCGTGGGCGGCGTCCTGAACGCCTTCACCAGCCGCGAATACGTCTGCTACTACGCCAAGGTCCTGGACAAGTTCCTCCCCCGGGCGGTCGACCTTCTGACCGACATCTTCCTCCATTCCACCTTCGACAGCGAAGAGATCGAAAAGGAGCGCCGCGTGGTGCTCCAGGAGATCAACATGATGGAGGACACCCCGGACGACCTGATCCACGACCTGTTCCATCAGCACTTCTGGAAAGGGCACCCGCTGGGGATGTCCATCCTGGGGGATGCCGAGAGCGTCACCGGGCTCTCCCGCGACGCGATCATCGCCTACAAGGAGCGGATGTACCGCGCCGACGACGTCATCGTCACCGCCGCCGGCAACGTCACCCACGAGAAACTGACCGCCCTTTTGGAGGAGTTCCTGCAGGGGGTGGAGCCGGGACACGGCAGGAGCGAATCGACTCCTCCGGTCTACGAGCGCAGGATCGAGCTGGTCGAGAAGGACCTGGAGCAGATCCACGTCTGCCTCGGCCTCAAGGGGGTGCAGCAGAGCCACCCTCAGCGCTACGACGCCTTCATCATGAACGCCATCCTCGGTGGCTCCATGAGCTCGCGCCTGTTCCAGGAGGTGCGCGAGAAGAGCGGGCTTGCCTACTCGGTCTACTCCTACATCGCCTCCCATGCCGACGCCGGTTCCCTGGTGGTCTACGCCGGCGCCAGCCCGGAAAACTCCAAGGAGCTCCTCGAGATCATGCTGCGCGAGATCGGGCGCTTCAAGAACGAGCCCGTCCCCGCCGACCAGCTCGAGGCTGCCCGGGAGCAACTGAAGGGGAACCTCCTCCTGTCGCTTGAGTCCAGCGACAACAGGATGTCCCGCCTGGCCAAGAACGAGATCTACTTCGGCACGCCGCTGCCGCTCTCCGAGATCATGGAAGGTTTCGACCGTGTCACCTCCGAAAGCATCCAGCAACTCGCCAACGAGATCCTGGACAACTCCGCGCTGACCCTGGTCATGCTGGGCCGGATCGGCACGCCCGCCTTCTCGAATTCCGACATAAACGTCTGATGAAAACGATCCCGATACGGATAAAGCGCCTGCGGTCAGCCCCTCTCCCCTGCTACATGACCGAGCAGGCGGCGGGCGTCGACCTGCACGCTGCGCTAGATGAGGATTTCGTGCTGCATCCTGGCGAGCGGGCCCTGGTGCCCACCGGGATCGCCGTCGAGATCCCTGCCGGGTTCGAGGCGCAAGTGCGCCCCAGAAGCGGGCTCGCGCTCAGGCACGGCATCGCCCTGGTCAACTCGCCCGGCACCATCGACGCCGACTACCGCGGCGAGATCGGCGTCATAGTTATCAACCACGGCAACGAACCCTTCGCCATCAAAAACGGGGAGCGCATCGCCCAGATGGTCTTCGCCCGCTGCGAGCGCGCCGAGTTCATCGAGGTGGACGAGCTGGGCGAAACCGGCCGCGGCGCAGGCGGGTTCGGGCACACCGGCAGATAAGATGTCCACTGTAGGGGCGAATAAATATTCGCCCTGACCGTCCCCCCTCTCCTGGGGGAAAGGGGCGGGTGAGGTGGCTCTTGCTGATTAGGGCGAATGATTATTCGCCCCTACAGAATCGGTCATCGCTTGCCGGCCACCTTAAGCCGGGCAGCCGCGTCACCCATCCTGAAACCACCTTACGGGGGCACGCATATGAAAGATCCTCGCGTCAGACAATTCGCCGAAGTCCTGGTCAACTACTCGGCCCGCGTGCAGCCGGGCGACGTGGTGCTGATCTCCTGCGCCGGGCTGGAAGGTGCGCCGCTGGTCAAGGAGCTCTACGCCCTGTGCCTTGAGAAGGGGGCCAAGTACGTCGAGTACGAGTTCAGCATCCCGGACATCGGACGCTACTTCTACAACCTCGCCAACCCCGACCAGCTCTCCTACTTCCCGCAGCACAAACTCGACTTCATGAAAGAGGTGGACGTCTACTTCGGCCTCTCCGCCGCGGACAACTCCATGGTGATGGCCAAGGCGAACCAGCAGAGCATGATCGCCTGGTCCAAGGTGGTGCGCCCCATCATCGACCAGCGCGTCAAGGGGACCCGCTGGGTGGTCACCCGCTACCCGACCCACGGCGCCGCGCAGGAAGCGCGCATGAGCCTGGACGAGTACGAGGATTACCTCTTCGCCGCCTGCTGCATGGACTGGGAGGAGGAGTCGAGGAAGCAGGACGCGCTGAAGGCGTGCGTCGACGCCGCCGACCGGGTGCGCATCAAGGCCTCGGACACGGACCTCTCCTTCAGCATCAAGGGGCTCCCCGGCATCAAGTGCGACGGGCGCCTGAACATCCCCGACGGCGAGGTCTTCACCGCGCCGGTGCGCGACTCGGTGGAAGGGTACATCACCTACAACTGTCCCACCGTGTACCAGGGAAAGGAATTCAACAACATCCGCCTGGAGTTCGAGAAGGGGCGCATCGTCAAGGCCACCTCGCCCGGCATGGACGCGGAGCTGAACCGCATCCTCGACACCGACGAGGGGGCGCGCTACGTGGGGGAGTTCGCCGTCGGCGTGAACCCCAAGATCCGGGTGCCGATGCGCAACATCCTCTTCGACGAGAAGATCTTCGGCTCCATCCACTTCACCCCCGGGCAGGCCTACGACGAGTGCGACAACGGCAACCGCTCCGCCGTGCACTGGGACATGGTGAAGATCCTGGCCGGAGACGGTGAACTGTGGTTCGACGACATCCTGATCCAGAAGGACGGCCGCTTCGTGCACGAGCCGCTTCTGGGACTAAACCCGGGTGATTAGACATGCTGCTTGAGATCAATCCCCATAACCCGCAACCACGGCTCGTCGCCAAGGTGGTGGAGATCCTGAAAAACGGCGGCGTCGTGGCCTATCCCACCGACACCACCTACGGCATCGGCTGCTCCATCTTCAGCAAGAAGGGGATCGAGCGGATCTACCAGATCAAGCAGCGCGACCGCAAGAAGCCCTTCTCCTTCATCTGCACCGACATGTCCGAGATCGCACGCTACGCGCGCGTCTCCAACTACGCCTTCAAACAGCTGCGCCGCCTGCTTCCCGGGCCGTACACCTTCGTCCTGGAGGCGGCCACGGTGGTCCCTGACCTGTTGCAGACCAAGCAGAAGACGGTCGGCATCCGTATCCCGGACAACGAGATCTGCCTCGCCATCGTGAGGGAACTCGGTGCTCCCATCGTGACCACCAGCGCCAACCTCTCCGGTGAGGATCCCATCGGCAACCCCTGGGCCGTCGAACACGAACTCGGGAAGCAGCTCGACCTGGTGGTTGATGGCGGCGATCTTTCCGCCGACGTGAGCTCCGTGGTCAGCCTGATCGGCGACCGTCCCGAAGTGCTCAGAAAGGGCGTTGGGGACGTGAGCTGGTGCGAATAGGACCGTCCCGACCCGAGGTTATGTCCCATGCGTAAAACCACGGTACGCCGCGGCATCAGAGCCATCTGCGCCGGCATCGTCGCCCTGATCGTCGCCACCTTCTTTCATAGCGAGCTCTCCGCCCTGTTGAGGCTCGGCATCGAGGGGGAGGCACGCCTCACCTTCCTCGGTTTCTTCCTGTCGGGGATGCTCGGGGGCTTCGGGGTGCTGGTTGCCGCCCTGGGGCTTTTGCAAAGCGGTGGGGCACAGCCGCGGGTGCGCCTTTTTCCGAGTCTCCTTCTCCTCTTCTCCCTGGTCGTCCTCTTCTTCGTCTTCACCTACACCTGGATCACCTCGCCACCCCCTCCGGCCCTTCCGCCGGGAGAGAGCATCAACATCTAGAAGCAGGTCGAGGTTCAGGTCGAGATCCGGTTTTTTCGGTTCCCCTAAACCTTAACCTTAACCTCGGCCTGGTTTTCATGATATATTGGCCGGAATGAAAATAATGAAAAGGGAGGGTGGCATGTTCCGTCTCACCATTCACACTGCGTTTGCCGCGGCCCACAATCTGATCAATTACCAGGGTGACTGCGAAAACCTGCACGGCCACAACTGGAAAGTCGAAGTCTCCATCACCACCAACGAGCTGGACAAGGCGGGCCTGGGCATCGACTTCAAGATCCTCAAGCGGGAGACCAACGATCTCCTGAAGACGCTGGACCACAAGTACCTCAACGAATTGGCCCCCTTCGCCGATGTTTCCCCTTCCTCCGAGAACATCGCCCGGTACCTCTACCATGAGCTGACCAAGATCTTCGGCTCGGAAAAGGTCAAGGTGGAGATGGTCACCGTCTGGGAATCGGACTTCGCGGCGGCGAGCTACTATGAGTAAACTGCAGGCGCCCCTGGTCGAATGTTTTTCCTCCATCCAGGGGGAAGGGGTGCTGGTCGGCCTGCGCCAGGTCTTCCTCCGCTTCTCCGGCTGCAACCTGAACTGCAGCTTCTGCGACACCCCCGGCATGAGCGCCGTTCCCGACGACTGCCTGCTGGAGCTGACCCCGGGACGGCGCGATTTCTTCAAGGTGCCCAACCCGGTCCCGCTGGAGCGCGTCGCCACGCTGATCGAAAGCTGGACCGCCGCCTGGCCGGGGATTCACCACTCCATCAGCATCACGGGGGGCGAGCCGCTTCTCTTCGGCACGCTGCTCGAGGAATGGTTGCCGGTCCTGAAAAGGCTCCTTCCGATCTACCTGGAGACCAACGGCACCCTCCCCGAGGCGCTGGCGCCGCTCATCCCGCACTTGGACAGCATCGGCATGGACATCAAGCTTCCCTCTTCGTCCGGCTGCCCCGAGCTGTGGGATCAGCACCACGCCTTTCTGGAGCTGGCGGCCATGAAGGAAGTCTTCGTCAAGATCGTGGTGGACCAGGGTACCGAGGACTGGGAGATCCAGCGCTCCTGCGCCATGATCGCCGCGGTGGATCCGTCCATCCCGCTCATCCTGCAGCCGATGACCCGCGCCGACGGGAGCATCGGCATCGATGCCCTGCGGACCCTGGAACTCCAGGAACTCTGCTCCTCGCTCAGCGAGGTGCGGGTCATCCCGCAGACCCACAAGTTTATGGGGCAGCTGTAGCCATCCCCGGCCGGTACTCCTCCGGCCTCCCTCCACCTTCGGGAGAGGGGCGGAGGCGCTGCTGCTCCGATTCCCGATTGTCGCAGCTCTTCCCGCGGTCACTTCCCTCACCCGGCCTGCGGCCACCCTCTCCCGGGGGGAGAGGGGAGCATGACGACAGGAACATAACGACAGAAGTTAAGGGCGCCCGTTCCGGGCGCCCTTTCCTTTTCACGGGGTGGCCGTTATAATGAGTGGCTGTGGCATCCCCCCAGGAGGTTTCCCACGTGCAGAGGCTAGCCAAGGTAGACGAGATGAACGCGGTGTTGGAAGAGCTCTCCAGCCAGCACCTGAAGGGAAAGGTGAGGGCCTTGCGCCTGAGCCTCATGGCCCTTTTGACCGGCGGCCATATCCTCCTGGAGGACATCCCGGGATTGGGCAAGACCACCATGGCCCTTGCCTTTGCCAGCGCCCTGGGGCTCTCCTTCGGCCGGGTCCAGTGCACCAGCGACCTGCTCCCCTCCGATATCACCGGCCTCTCCGTCTTCGACCGCACCGAAGGACGCTTCAACTTCATCCGGGGCCCCATCTTCAACAACATCGTCCTGATCGACGAGATCAACCGCGCCATGCCCAAGACCCAGAGCGCGCTCCTGGAGGCGATGGAGGAGCGCCGCGTCACGGTGGAGGGGGTCACCTACCAGCTCCCCGAGCCGTTCCTGGTGCTGGCGACCCAGAACCCGGTGGAGCAGGTCGGGACCTACCCGCTCCCCGAGTCGCAGATGGACCGCTTCCTGATCCGCACCGGCATCGGCTACCCCCCCGAGGAGATCGAGAAGGGGATCCTGAGGCAGGGGAGCATACGCGACGAGATCCTGCAGATTCCGGCTCTGGTACGGATCGACGACTTGGTGACCGCCATAAGGACCGTCAAGAGCGAGGTGTACGTCGGCGAGAAGGTGACCGACTACGTCTACGCCATCATCAAGGCGACCCGCAACCACCCGCTGATCCAGGCAGGTCTCTCCACCCGCGGCGGCATCGGCATGGTGGATGCCGCCAAGGCGGCCGCCTACCTGCACGGCCGCGACTTCGTGGCGCCCGAGGACGTCAGGGACGTGGTCCATGCCGTCTGCCCGCATCGCCTCATCTTCCGCCCTGAGCACGAAGGGGTGGACAAGGAGCACGTATTAAACGCGATCTTAAAGGAGATCCCTCTCCCGCTCACATAAGGCTCACCAAGGGGGGCGGGCTGTACGTCGCCTCGACGCTGCTCTTGGGGGTGTCCGCGGTCAACACCGGCAACAACCTCCTCTTTCTCATCGTCGCCGCCATGCTCGCTTTCATGGCGACCACGGGGGTCCTGGGGTGGCTCAACATCCGTGGGCTCGCACTCAGCGTGCATCTGCCCGACGAGGTATATGCCGGCGGCGAAACCTTCGTCTCCGTCACCCTGGCCAACGCCAAGAAGTTCCTCCCTTCCTTCCTGATCCGGGTCACCCTCTCGGGGAGTTCCACCACCTTCCTGCTGATCGAGAAAGATCGGCCGCAGTCGGGTTCGCTGCTGCTTTGCTTCCCGGTGCGTGGCCCCCTGCAGCCGCTTACGGCATCGGTGAGTTCCCCCTTTCCGGTGAACTTCTTCGTCCGTGCCGCCGCGCTCCCCGTTGCCGAGCGTTGCACCGTGTTCCCCGCGCCGCGTGCGCTGACGGTGCCGGCTCCCGGCGGGAAGCCGGACGCCGGGGAGGCCGCTTCCGTGGCTGTCGCCGGTTACGACGGGGAGCTGGCCAAGATCTCCGACTACCGTGGCGGAGAGCCCCTGAAGCTGATCCACTGGCGCCTCTCCGCCAAGCACGAGGTGCTCAAGGTGAAGGAACTGACGGCCACGGCCGCCGAGCCGCTGCTACTCGACCTGGACCTGGTCCCGGGGCGCGACCTGGAACAGCGCCTTTCCTTCTGCAGTTTCCTGGTGAACCGCCTCATCAAGGGTGGGCGCCCGGTTGGCCTGAAGCTTGGGGCGCGGGTGATCTCCCCGGCCAATACGAGGGCCCATCGGCTCAGACTGCTCACGGAGCTTGCCGGCTATGGTAAAGATTGACCTCCTGTTGAGCGGGCTCACCGCCTGCGTCGCGCTGATCGGATACCTGCCGCTGCAGGCCTACCTCGATCCCTTCGCGCGCTTTTTCTTCCCGGCGGCTCTCGCCCTGGCCGCCTTCCTCCAGGTGCGGGGGCGCGCCCTGCCGCCGCGGGTGCTGACGCCGGCGTCGATACTGCTCTTTGCGTACCTCGCCTCGGGGTTTTCCCTGAGCCGCCTGGTCCCGGTGACCGCAGACCTCTTGGTGGTCTTTCTCGGCGTGAGGCTCCTCGGCGAGCGGACCGGGCGCAACTACCTGCAGGCCTTCGCGCTGGCGCTGTTCTGCCTGTCCGCCTCCTCGCTCTACGAGATCTCCGCCCTGTTCCTGGCCTACCTCTTCTCCCTGCTGCTCCTGCTGGCGGTGGCCCTGGTGCTTCTGACCTTCCATGCCGACGACCCGGCCAGCGTCCTCTCCCGAAAAGAGGCGAAGAGGGTGCTGGGCGTCGCCGCGCTCATCCCGGTTGCCTCGCTGCCGCTGCTCCTCTTGTTCTTCTTCTTTCTCCCCAGGACCCAGTTCCCGATCTGGAACTTCATGAACCCCCCGGTCGGCAAGAAGACCGGCTTCTCCGACACGGTGCAGCCGGGGACCGCCCCCGCAGTCGCGGAGGTGAAAGGGGTCGTGCTGCGCGCGGTCACCCCGAGGGTGCCGGAGCAGAGGCTCTACTGGCGCGCGGTGGTGCTGAACGCTTTCAAGGGTGAGGCGTGGGTGCGGGAGCCCGTGCCGCAGGATGCCCCGGCGCGGGTCAGGGGGGAAGTGGTGCTCCAGGAGATCTACCCGGAGCGCTCCGACAACCCCTACCTCCCGGCTCTCAACGTGACGCGCTCCATCACCGGGCTTCGCAACGAGCCCGCCAGTGACGGCGTCTTCCAGGCGCGCCGCCCCTTGGACCAGAAGGTCAGGTACCTGGCCGACTCCGCTCTCGCCGACACCGTCACGGTGCCGCGCATCGACCGCGAGTTCTACCTGAGGCTTCCGGCACACATCTCCGAGCGCATCCGCTCGCAGGGGCGGGACGTGGCGCAGTCCGGGCGCAGCGCCGTCGACAAGATGAGGACCCTTGAGGCATTTTTCCGGGGGCAGCGCATCACCTACGCCAATACCGGCCTCCCGGTGGGGGGGGACCCGCTCGACTCCTTCCTCTTCGAGAAGAAGCGCGGCAACTGCGAGTACTTCGCCTCCTGCTACGCCATACTGCTGCGCCTGGCCGGGGTTCCCTCGCGCCTGGTCGGGGGGTACCGCGGCGGGACCTACAACGCCATGGGGGGGTACTACCTGGTCACCGAGGACATGGCGCACGTCTGGGTGGAGGCCTACCTGGACGGGGTGGGGTGGCGGACGGTGGACCCGAGCGCCTGGGCCCTGGGGACGGTGCGGAGCACGCAGGCGCGGGGCGTTGCCATGTACCTCGACATGGTCGGGTTCTACTGGGACAAGGCCGTGGTCACCTATGACCTTGACAAACAGATGGCCTTGGTGCGAAATGCCGGGAGCAAGGCCCGCAACCTGCGGTTGCCTCCCTGGTTAGGGAGGGGGATGCTCCTGGCCCTGGCGGCGCTGGCGCCGCTGCTGCTTTGGGTTTTCTGGCGCAGGCGGCGCCCCCCCACCGTCGAGGCGCGTCTTTTACGGCGCATGCTCCGCCTGCTGGCCAAGCGCTATCCCGGCGAGATAAGCGGGAACGAAGGGCTCTTCGAGCTCTCCGCCCGGCTGCACGACCGGCACCTGGCCCGGTTCGTCGCCGTGTACGGCTCCGCCGTCTACCGCGACCGTCCCCTGAGCCGCGCCGAGGCGGCAGAGCTCGAGGAAATCGTCCGGGAAGCATCCCAGGATCGTCCTTGACACGGGACCGGCTTTGATTTAGTTTTAGCTTTCCGTATTTTCAGGGGTTACGAGGCGATAACTTGGCTTCCAAAAAAGAAAAAATTCTGGAAAGTGCACAGCGGTTCGTGCTGAAGGGGCAGATCGACAAGGCAATCAAGGACTACCAGCAGGTGGTGGCCATGGAGCCCAACGACATCCGCTATCGCCAGCGCCTGGCCGAGCTCCTCGTGCGCGACAACCGCAAGGATGAGGCGATCCAGCAGTACGAGGACATCGGCAAGCACTACGCCGACAACGGCTATTTCCTCAAGGCGATCGCCATCTACAAGCAGATCCAGCGTCTCAACCCCGGCAATCTCGCCACCGCGCTCACCATCGCCCACCTCAATCACCAGCAGGGGCTGATCGGCAACGCGATGGCCGAATACAGTCAGGTGGCGGCGCAGTACGAGAAAGAAGGAGCCTTGAAAGAGGTTCTCAAAGTGGTGGAAAAGATGCTGGGCGTAGACGCCGAGCACGCCGCCACCAAGCTGAAGTATGCGGAACTGCTCTATGCGACCGGTGCACAGGAGCAGTCCAGGGAGGCCTTTGCCGCTCTGGCTGCCGGATTGCGCAGCCGCGGCCTTGCGGACCAGGCAGCCTCGGTCGCCGCGCGTGCCCACGAGCTCTTCCCGGAACAGGAAGAGGCCCAGCCGGCACCTCTGTCTGAAAATGAAGGGCTTTCCCTGACCGGCTTTGAGTCAGGTGAGGAGGTGCCCGGAGTACAGGCGCCGGCGGCCCACTGGGAGGCTCCCGTCGAGGAGCCGGTGCTCCCGGACTGGGACGCTCCCGCGGCTGAGCTCCCCGACCCCTTCGCGGCGCCCGCCGCGACGCCGCACCCCGAACCCGCACCCGTGGCGGCATCCCCGGCCTCCTACGAGGCCCCTGCCCCGTGGGACACCGAAGAGGAAGACGCCGAGACGGCGGGCTCCATAGCCTGGGAAGAGGAAATCGAACTCGACCTGGACGATGATCTCTTCGAAGCGGCACCGGCTCCCGAAGCGGCGGCCGTCGTCGAGGCTCCCCAGCCGTCGCCGGAGCCCGCAGCCCCGCCAGCGGCCGAGGTGGAGCTCCCGCTCGATTTCTCGCTGGAGCTGAACTTCGACGAGGTCGAGGAGGAACTGGAGGAGGCCGAGCCGGAAGAGGCCACCGCTTCGGTGGTCGAGCTCGACCTGGAGCAGGGAGGGGAGCTGGAGTTGACCCTGCCGGACCAGGAAACCCCCATCGGCGAATTCTCCTGGGAAGAAGAGGCGGAACTGCCGCAAGAGCCCGCCGAACCCGAGCAAGCCGCGGAACCGACCGAGATCGAGGAGGTCGAGCTGGAGCTGGAGCCGGTCGCTGAGATTGATCTGGAGGCGGAGACGTCTCCGGGGGCGGAAGCGTTAACCGCCCCGGAGCAGGTCCAGCCGCGCGGCTGGGAGGAGATCTTCCCGCAAGCGGAGGCCGGCGCCGCCGACCTCGACCTCGAGGAGCTGGAGTCGCATTACGATCTGGGGATCGGCTACAAGGAGATGGGGATGTACGCCGGTGCCATCAAGGAGTTCGAGATCGCCGCGGCGAACCCGCAGCGCCGTTTCGACTGCCTCACCCTGCAGGCGATCTGCTACCGCGACAAGGGGGAGCCGGCCAAGGCCGAGGAACTCTTGCGGCGCGGGCTGGACCTGGACGTGATCTCCAAGGACGAGCGGACCTGTCTCAACTACGAGCTGGCCGTGCTTGCGGAGGGAAGCGGCGCGGTGGAAAAGGCGATCGAGCTGTACCGGGAGGTGATGCGCGCCAATCCCGCCTACCAGGATGCTTCCAGCAGGCTCTCCGCCCTCTCGGGCGAGGAGGTCCCGGATATCATCGACCTGGAGCTGGAAGAGGGGGCCTGACCCCTACCAGGATAAGAGGTTGAGCGGTGGGACCAGGCGAACCGGCGCCTGGAAGAAGTCCCCGATGTAGTCGGGGGGGACCGGGGGAAGCGGACCGGCCGATTCCAGCGTCTTCTGCACGGCCCGGTCGTAGACGATGTTTCCCGAACTTTCCAAAATGGTGCTGCCGATGATCTCGCCGCTACGGGTGATGGTGATGTTCACCACGATCGGCGCCACCTTCTGATCCTTTTGTTCCAACCACCACTTCTCGTTGACCCCCTGCAGCAGCCTGATGTAGTACTCCTTGATCTCCGGGCGGAGCGTCTCGCCGTCGCTTAGCGTCCTGAAGTATCCCTTGGTGAGCCCCATCCCGAAGGTGGTGTGGGAGCGTTCCTCGGCGGCCGTCTGGGTTTTCGCGGGCTGCGGCGCGGGGGCGGCGGGCTGCGCGGCCTGCACCTGCTGTGGCGGAGGGGTTGGCGGCAGCGGCTCAGCCTCTTCCTCGGCCTGTTCCGGGTCGGGTTCTGGCTGAGGCTGGGGCTGGACCGCGGGGGCGGCCGGGACGGGTGCGGGGATGGTGTTGAGGTCGACGTAGGTCACGGCGGGGCGCGCCGGCTCACCCCCTCCCGGGATGCCCAGAAGGAGCGCGGCGCAGACCAGGTGCAAAACCAGCGAGACCGCGAGCCCGGTGAGCAACTGCCTGTTGAGGCTGGTGGGGTATTCCTCTTCCTCGAGCGGATCTAACGCGTCTTGCATGTCTGTTGCCCGTCCTTCTCCGGCCCCGAAAGCGGGGCGTGCCGCGTGGTTAGTGTCCGTCATGTATAGCAAATTAGCGACGGCCCTGGCAACCAAAGAAAGACGTTTACGGAAAAAGCAAAGGGACCCGGAAAGGTCCCTTTTGTGTTCGTTCGCAACACTCCCCCCCGTCAAGGAAGGGGGAGCTCTGGCCGGCAACCCGGTGCTGTCCCGCTACATGCTCTGGGCATCCACCACGGCGATGGCGGCCATGTTGACGATGGTGGCGACGTCGTCGCCTCTTTGCAGCACGTGCACCGGTTTCTTCATCCCCATTAACAGCGGCCCGATCGCCTCGGCGCCTCCCAAGCGGTGCAACAGCTTGTAGCAGATGTTCCCCGAGTTCAGGTCCGGGAAGATCAGGATGTTGGCGGGGCCGGTCAGGGTGGAGAAGGTGTAGTTGGCGAGAAGCTCCGGCGTCACCGCCGTGTCCGCCTGCATCTCCCCGTCTATCTCCAGCTCGGGCGCCCTTTCCTTCACGATCTCCACCGCACGCTTCACCTTCTGGGTCAGCGCGTGATTCACCGACCCGAAGTTGGCGAAGGAGAGCATGGCGATCCTCGGCACGATGTCCAGCAACTGCACCTTTTCCGCCGCCAGGAGTGCGGTCTCCGCCAGTTCCTCCGCGGTCGGCTCGATCTCCACCGTGGTGTCGGCCATGAAGTAGATCCCCTTCTTGAATACCATCATGTACATGCCGTGCACGCCGGACAGCTGCGGCTGCCTGCCGATCACCTCCAGCGCCGGCCTGATGGTGTCCGGGTAGTGGGTGTCGATACCTCCCAGGAGGGCGTCGGCGTCCCCCATGTGCACCATCATGGAGCCGAAGTGGTTGCGCGACTTGCGGCGCACGATGCGCTGCGCCTCGGAGAGCGTGATCCCCTTGCGCTGCCTCAGGCGGTACAGTTCCTGGGCGTAGGCTTCGGTGAGCTCGGAGTCCTCAGGATCGACGATGGTGACGTTCAGCTCCATTCCCAACTCGGACATCTTCTCCAGCACCTTGTTCCGGTTGCCGATCAGTATCGGCTTGGCGATCCCTTCCTCCACCAGGTGGTAGGCCGCCTTGAGGATCTTCTCGTTGTCCCCCTCGGGGAAGACGATTTTCTTCGGATCGCACTTGGCCTTGTTGATGATGGCGCGCATGGTCTCCTTGGCGCGCCCCTGCAGCGTCTCCAGCCACTCGACGTAGCGGTCCATGTCCTCGATGGGGGTGCGGGCCACGCCGCTTTTCATGGCCGCCCTGGCCACGGCCGGTGCCACCCGCAAAAGGGCACGCGGGTCGAACGGCTTGGGGATGATGTAGTTGCGCCCGAAGGAGAAACTCTCGTTGCCGTAGGCGCGGCAGACCGAGTCCGGGCACTCCTCCTGCGCCAGCTGCGCCAGGGCGAACACCGCCGCCTTCTTCATCTCCTCGTTGATGGTGCTGGCCCTGACGTCGAGGGCGCCCCTGAAGATGAAGGGGAAGCCGAGCACGTTGTTCACCTGGTTCGGGTAGTCGCTCCTGCCGGTGGCCATGATCACGTCGGAGCGGACCGAGAGCGCCTCTTCCGGGGTGATCTCCGGGTCCGGGTTGGCCATGGCCATGATGATGGGATCCTTGGCCATCTCCCGCACCATCTGCGGGGTCACCGCCCCCTTGGCCGAGACGCCGATGAAGACGTCGGCGCCGCGCATCGCCTCCTCCAGGGTGCGCAGATCCGTGTCCAGCGCGAGGCGCTCCTTGTAGGGGTTCATCCCCTCGCTCCTTCCCTTGTAGATCACCCCCTTGGTGTCGCACATGCAGAGGTTTTCCGGATTCGCCCTGAGCGATATGGCCAGGTTGGCGCAGGCGACGCCGGCGGCGCCGGCCCCGTTCACCACGATGCGCGCCTGCTCGATTCTCTTTCCCACCAGCTGCAGCGCGTTTATGAGCGCCGCCGAGCAGATGATGGCCGTGCCGTGCTGGTCGTCGTGGAACACCGGGATGTTCATGGTTTTTTTCAGCTCTTCCTCGATGTAGAAGCATTCCGGCGCCTTGATGTCCTCGAGGTTGATGCCGCCGAAGGTCGGCTCCAGAAGCTGCACCACCTTGATCACGTCGTCCGGGTCCTCCGACTTCACCTCGAGGTCGAAGACGTCGACGTCGGCGAAGCGCTTGAAGAGGACCCCTTTCCCCTCCATGACCGGCTTGCCGGCCAGGGCCCCGATGTTGCCCAGCCCCAGTACGGCCGTGCCGTTGGAAACGACCGCGACCAGGTTCCCCTTGGCCGTGTAGAGATATGCGTCCGAGGGCCTCTGCTCGATGGCGAGGCAGGGCTCGGCGACTCCCGGCGTGTAGGCGAGGGACAGGTCGAGGGAGGTCAGGCAGGGCTTGGAGGAGACCACTTCGATCTTTCCCTTGCGGCCGCTGGCGTGATATTCGAGCGCGTCTATCTTCTTCGTCATGATTTCCTCCTCGAAACAGGTGGTGACGGCGAGCTATCGGACTGGAAATACGGCTGGAGCGACATGTGCGTGCAAAAGATGGAAACAGTGCTGCCACATCGAGGTTCGTCAGAAAACGGAAGTTGTAGAAGGGGATGCGAAATTATAGCATGTCGCCTCGCCTGATCAATCTCCGGCCTTGCTGCCAGATCGATCTCATTTCCTGCCCAAGCCGCTGCTCCTTTCTTGCAATGTCAGGTCGTGGTTGTAAATTGAGACAATCTGGTTGATAATCTTCGCGGCTATAACAGGAAACGAGTGGGGAGGATGTCATGGACAGGCTTTGGGCGCCCTGGAGGATGGAGTACCTGACGCAGCCGCCGGCGCCGGGCTGCATCTTCTGCACCGAGGGGGACGACCGGGAGCTTCTGATCATCCACCGGACCCCGCTGGCCCGCGTCATGCTGAACCGCTACCCGTACTGCAACGGCCACCTGCTGGTTTCCCTGCACCGTCACACCGCGGAGCTGAACGAGCTTTCCGGCGAAGAGATGCAGGAGCTCTTCCGTACCGTGGCCCTGTGCAAGGAGGTGCTGACCCGCGCCAGCCGTCCCGACGGCTTCAATGTCGGGCTGAACCTGGGCAAGGCGGCCGGAGCAGGCGTCATCGACCACCTCCACCTGCACGTGGTGCCGCGCTGGAACGGCGACAGCAACTTCATGTCGGTGGTGGCGGATCTTCGGGTGCTTCCCGAGGCCCTGCTGGTGACCTACGACCGGCTGCTCCCCTTCTTCCCCAAAGCGGAGGGGGCGTGAGGCGCGAACTGTGTATCGGCGTGGATCTCGGCGGGAGCAACCTGAGGTTTGCCCTGGTGGACCGGCAGGGGAGGGTGCTGGCGCGCAGCGCGGAGCCGACCCTGCCGGCGGCCGGGCTCGACTCCCTGCTCCGTCGGCTTTTGTCGCGGGTCGAGCGGTTGCAGGAGGAGGCCGCCCGCATCGGGGCCCCCCTCGCCGCACTCGCCGTCGGGGTTCCCGGTCTGGTCTGCAGCGACGGTGTGGTCCGCGCCAGCGTCAACGTCCCGGCTCTCGAGGGGGTGCCCCTGGCCCGGGAGCTTTTCGTGGCGACCGGGATGCCGGTCGCGGTGCTCAACGATGCCAACGCCTGCGCCCTGGGAGAACAGGGCTACGGCGCGGGACGGGGCTACCGCTCCCTCATCGCCCTCACCATAGGGACGGGGGTCGGCTCTGGGCTGATCCTGGACGGTAAACTCTGGACCGGGGTCGACGGTGCGGCGGGGGAGTTCGGTCACATCCCGGTGGAACCGGAGGGGCGGCCCTGCGGCTGCGGCAGCCGGGGCTGCCTGGAACAGTACGCCTCCGCTGGGGCCATCGCCCGGGATGGGGAGGATGCCGCCGCGGTTGCCCGCCGGGCACGGCTGGGGGATGCCGCGGCGCTGGCGGCTTTTGCCGAAGCGGGGCGTTATCTCGGCATCGCCGCAGCGGGCGTGGTGAATTTGTTGAACCTGGAGGCGGTCATCCTGTGCGGCGGGGTGGCGCAGAGCTTCGACCTGCTGGCGCCCGCCCTGCGCCGGGAACTGGTTTCACGGACCTTTTCCTTTTCCGGCGGCCGGGTGCGTGTCGCGCCGGGGGAACTGGGGGACGACGCCGGAGTCCTTGGTGCGGCGGTGGCCGCCTTCGGCACCGTTTTTTAGAACAAACTCTCATTATTCAGGCGCCGTTTGCGGCGAACCTATGCTATAGTTACCGCTGTCCCGCAGGGCGGGGCTTCAAACTGATCTCTGGAGGCGCCCATGTCGTTTAGAAGGATTTACACAGCTCTTTTCACCGCGTGCGTTCTGCTCGCCCTGGCGGTCACCTCGTTCGCCGCACCCCCGGTCAAACCGGAGGAGTCTTTCCGCAACGCATTCCCCCAGGTTCCCTTCGACAGCATGACGCCGACGGAGATCCCCGGGCTGTACGAAGTCGTCACCGGGCAGCGCATCTTTTACTACTACCCGGACAAGGAGCTGGTGCTGACCGGCGAGATCGTGGGCAAGGACTTGAAGAGCCGCACCGCCGAGCGCAAAGGGGCCATGATGGCCAAAGTGGCCAAGGACCTGCCGCTGGACAAGGCGCTCAAGATAGGCGACGGCAAGAAGGTGGTCATCGAGTTCACCGACCCGGACTGCCCCTTCTGCCGCAGGGGCGCCGAGTATTTCACCAAGAGGACCGACGTGACCCAGTACATCTTCTTCGCGCCGCTGGCCCATCCGGGGGCGATCACCAAGATCGAGTACATCCTCTCGGCCGAGAACAAGGTCCAGGCCTACGACGCCATGATGCTGGGGCAGGAGATCCCGGCCAACGCCAAGCCCGCCTCCCCTGAGATCAAGCGGCTGGCCCAGGAGCACATGGAGCTGGCCAAGAAGGCCGGCGTCACCGGAACCCCCACCTTTTTCATCAACGGCCAGATGGTGGTGGGCGCCGACGTGAACCGCCTGGACGAGCTGCTCAAGTAGTATCCTCTTCCGAAGCGGAGACCGAGACGGTGCCGAACTTGCCGTCATAACCCGGTTCGATCTCCACCTCACCCGCACGCATCCTGCCGATACCCGCCGCCAGAGTCGCCGTCGACCTGGCGGCTATTTCGTTCAAGGAGGCATCGAGCAGGATGTGGAACTCGTTCCCCAACCGCTCGAGGAGCTCGAAGTAGAGCGTCTCTGCCTTCTTGCTGGAACTCCCCACCCGTAGCGCCCCCCCGATCAGATCGATGAGCGGTATCACCGACCAGAAGGGGGGGGCCTGCTCAGGCCTCGCCCCTGCCGCGCGGTCCGCCAGCAGTTCCACCCGGTGCAGCACCCCCACCGTGAGCTTTCCGCCGCAGGTAGGACAGCGGTACCCGTGCGCGATGGTCTGCTCAGGCGAGAGCCTCACCCCGCAGCATCTGTGGCCGTCGGCGTGATACTTCCCCTGTTCCGGGAAAAATTCGATGGTGCCCGCCACTCCCTTCCCGCCGACTATGGCCTGGTAGATCCCCTGGTAGCAAAGCCCCGCGTCGAAAAGGGTCGCCTCGCGTCCGAGCTTACTGGCCGAGTGCGCGTCCGAGTTGGAGATGAGCGTGATGCCGTCCAGGACCGACAGCCGCCAGTTCATGGCCGGATCGGAGGAGAGGCCGGTCTCGATGGCGTGGACCTCGGGGGCGAGCTCCTCGAAGCACTCCTGCAGGGACTCGAAACCGGAACAGGCGCCGAAGATGGAGAAGTGGGGGGTCCAGGCGTGGGCGGGAACGAGGAGCGCGCGGGGGGAGGCCTGGAGCACCATGGCCAGGAGGTCCTTGGCGTCGAGCTTCAGGATCGGCCTGCCGTCGGAGGCAAGGGTGCCGACGCGGGAGAGTGCCAGGTTCAGCCGGTGCGCCGCTTCGAAGTCGGGGAGCAGTACCAGGCAGTGTACCTTCCTGGTGCGTCCACCCTTGCGGTAGATGCAGCTGATTTCGCCGCTGAGCAGGAAGGAAACCGGGGCGCGGCAGCTATCCGGCACCTGGCCGTCGGGAGGCTCACGGCGCAGGCGCAGTAACCCGTTCTCGGCGGGGACCAGCTCCTGCTCCAGTTCGGCGAGCCAGCCGGGGTGGGTGCAGTCGCCGGTGCCGACCACCCGGATCCCCTTCAACTGCGCCCAGCGCCAGAGTTGGTCGAGATTCAGGTCGCGGCTGGTCGCCCTGGAGAAACGGGAGTGGATGTGCAGGTCTGCTGTGAATCTCATGTGGGGTGTGCGCTCAAGGGTGCGCCTTGCGCCGTCGGTGAGGGGCGCAAAGGGTCGAAGGGGCGGCGCCGTCAGGCGCCGCTGGCTTGGGAGGCGCCGAACTTGTTGACCATGTGCTGCCGGTAGCTGACGATTTCGCTGCGCAGCGAGGCGAGCTTGGCCATCTTTTCGTCGATCTTCTCGATGTGCTCGTCCAGGATTTCCACCAGCCGCGGCACCATGCGTTCGGTCTGCTTGGCCTCGCCGTACGCGGCGTAGAGGTCCTGCATCTCCTTGATGGTGAGCCCCAGTTCCTTGAGCTTGATGATGAACTTGATGCGGCGCACGTAGTACGGGGTGAAGCCGCGCGTAGCGCCGTCGCTTCTCGGGACGCTTTCGATGATGCCGACTTCCTCCCAATAGCGGATGGTCCTGGTGGTGAGGCCAAGCGCAGCGGCGACGTCCCCGATCGAGGTTATCTCTTCGCCGTCCTTGATCATGTCCATGAAAACCTCTCGGTGGTAGATAAATTCCCAGCTAATCTAGAACATGGCGTTCTGAGTGTCAATCGCTTTCCGGCAGGGGACCCCCGCGAGAGTGAAAAGCCTGTCATACAAAATGCTCGTTTACAAAACACTGTTTTTGGTGTATCAAATGAGGCAGCAACAGAGAAGATGTGTCGGACAACGGACGACTGCCGGGGGGTCGACGGTCCCTCGCAGCATCCAAAGCGTGAGCTTGTGTTCGTTAGGTGCGTTGAGAATAAAACATGTGCTCACAGCAGCAACAGGCGCTTGAGCGCCTGCACCGGTTTGTGATCGGCCCTTTCTGCCGGCCGTCCAACACTAGGGGCAATCGACGGGTTGCCCCTCTTTTTTTGTCCCCGCCGCCGCATCCCCTACGTCCGCGGCGGGTGGGCGGCGCGATTGCCTGCACGGCCGGTCCGTGCTATCCTGCCGTCGGTGCCGGTTTCTCGGCCACAGCCCGTTGCCTCTCGCAACGCCTGCCACCCCTTTCGAAAGGCCCGCCATGTCGATCTCGCTGTACCCGGCCAAGGTGACCATGCCCAGGCTCGAAGAGCCTTATCCCACCGTGCTGGCGTTTCTGGTGGACCGTTTCCCGAGGATTCCCCGGGAGGTGTGGGAGGCGCGCGTCGCCCAGGGAAAGGTGCTTGGCGAGGACGGGGCGCCAGTCGACAGCAGCACGCCATACGCTCCCCAGAAGCGGGTCTTCTACTTCAGGGAGATGGACGAGGAGAGGGTGATTCCTTTCCCGGAACGGATCCTGTTTCAAAACGACGAACTGCTGGTCGCGTGCAAGCCTCATTTCCTGCCGGTTACCCCCGGTGGTGCCTACCTGAACCAAAGCCTCTTGCACCGACTCCGGGAGCGGACCGGCATCCACCATCTGGTGCCGCTGCACCGGATCGACCGGGAAACGGCCGGACTCGTGCTCTTCTCGGTGAACCCGAAGACGCGCGGCCGCTACTGCGGGCTGTTCAGGGACGGCCGCATCGAGAAGGAGTACCGGGCGGTCGGCATGGGGCGGGTGCCCGACGGCAGGGAGAGTTGGCTCGTGGAGAGCAGGCTGGTGCCGGGGGATCCCTGGTTCGTGATGGGCACCGAACCGGGTGTTCCCAACGCGCGCTCGCAGATCCGGCTGCTCGAGGAGCGGGAGGGCCGCTCCCTGTTCTGGCTTAGCCCGCTCACCGGGAAGACCCACCAACTGCGGGTGCACCTGAGCTCGCTGGGCGTGCCGATCCTTAACGACAGGCTCTACCCTCAACTGCAGCCGCGGCAGCCGGATGACTTCGAAAGGCCGTTGCAACTTCTGGCACATCGGCTGCGCTTCAGGGATCCCGTCAGCGGGGAATTGCTGGAGTTCCAGTCTGATAGGGAGCTTTTGTGGTAATCTAGAACGGTTCGCGGACTCTCTGGCAAAGCCGCTGGCTCATAAAGGGGGGTGTGACATGGCCAAGAATGTGCTCCTGCTGGTCGATTACGGCGTCAACAACAGCATTCACATCGGGTTGTTCAAGATCCGGCTCAAGGAGGCGGGGTGGCGCCCGGGGCTCGTGGAAGGGGCGTTCGAGAAGAACCTCGATCTTCCCGACTCCGTGATCGAGGCGACCGTGCAGGAGGAGGTGGATAGCGCAGCCAACCAGGCCGCCTTCCAGAAGACCTGCTGCGAACTCTTCGTAACCGAGGACGAACTCAAATTCTGCTGGGACTGGAACACGCCCTGACCAGCAGTCACGGCAGAACCCGCTTGTGCAACTGCCGATCTGAAATGACTGGACAAGCACCTGAAACTTTAGTAACTATCCCGCTATGAAAAAGACCGCAGCAGTATTGCTTTTTATATTTACCATCGCAGTGATAAGTTTCGGCACCTGGCAGCTTTTCAAAGGGAACCTTGAGGCGGCTTTTTCTTCCGTTCCGTTCCTGCTGATCATCTACTTTTTCATCAAGCCATTCCGCAATTCATGACGCGGAAAGCCGCACGGTTGCTGCCACCTCATCACCCCTGCCGGCGGCGCCGGCGCCGGGGCGACCGATGCGCGTGGTTGGCACTGCCGGCAGCCGTTTGAGTTATACCGATGGGAGACCTCATGTCCAGTTGCGCACTCGTGATCGATGACTCGGCCGCTATTCGTGAGCAGGTGATACGGACCCTGCAGGATGTCGGGCTTTTCGAAGAGTACCGGGAAGCGAAGGACGGGATGGAAGGTTTCAAGACCCTCATCGACTCCAAGGCCGACCTGGTGATCTGCGACGTCGAGATGCCGCGCATGGACGGGTACAAGTTCCTGCAACTGGTAGCCTCGCGCCCCGACCTGCAGGGTCTTCCCATCATCATGCTGACCGGCAAGCAGGACTTCAACTCCAAGATCAAGGGTCTCGAACAGGGCGCCAGCGACTACCTCACCAAGCCCTTCGACGCCGGCGAACTGGTGGCGCGCGTCAAGGTGCAGCTCAAGATCAAGTCCCTGCAGGACGAGCTCAAAAAGGCCAATGAGCAGCTCAAGCGTCTCACCAACGTCGACCACCTCACCGGGCTCTTCAACCGGCGCTACCTGGCCGAGGTGCTGGAGGCGGAGTTCTTCAGGGCCAGACGCAACCGCGAAAACCTTTCCCTGGTCATCGTAGACATCGACTTCTTCAAGCAGGTCAACGACACCTATGGCCACCAAAACGGCGACATAGTCCTTGCTTCCGTGGCCAACGTGGTGCAGCAGCAGATGCGCGCCTACGATAGCGCCGCGCGCTACGGCGGCGAAGAGTTCGTCGTCGTCTACCCCGGCACCTCGCTCGAGGGTGGGGTGGTTGCCGCCGACCGCCTGCGGCAGGCCGTGCTCGATTTCACCTTCCCGCCACCCCTGCAAGACCTCACGGTCACCATCAGCGCCGGGGTATCCACCTACCCGTCCCCTCACGTCGACAACATCGACTCTCTGTTCCGCCAAGCCGACGAGGCGCTCTACCGCGCCAAGCAGAACGGCCGCAACAGGGTGGAGACCATGCCGCTCTGACACCCTCTTTACGGATGTTAATTTTTTTTAAGAAAATAACTTGAAAAAAATTTAATTTAAGGGTAAAGGTAACCTCCTGTTTTTTTGCGCCCGAGGCGCCAATACGGGAGGAACTGGTATGGACACCTTTGACGAGGCTTATGCCAACTACCTGAAGCTGCTGGCAAGGCTTGACAAGACCGAAGATATCGCCGAGAAGAACCTGCTCTTTCGCCAGCTCACCCAGTTGTTGTGCGAGTTGGAGCTGGGGCTCAAGAACAAAGGGATGCCGGGGGGCGGCCGTGAGGAGTTGGCCTACTGGCTCTAGCTCCCTTGCCGCCCACCCGTAACTCCCGAAAAAACTCAGCGAAAGCGTTTGCCCCTGCCATCGCGGCCTCGCCTTTTCATGAAAAAATTTGACACCTCTGCTTCCTCCTATATTCTCTAAGTAAGCGATATCATTCCCGGCGACGCGTGTCGAAGCACGCAGCAGCCCTTAACGCCGGAGGAGGTTCATTATGAAGATCCTGGTATGCGTCAAGCAGGTGCCTGACATGGAATCGCGTTTCCGGCCGGATGCGGACGGCGTCTGGTATGCGGAGACCGACCTCGCCTTTCGCGTCAACGAGTACGATGAGTACGCCATAGAGCAGGCGGTGCTGCTCAAGGAGCAGTTGGGGGGTGAACCGGAGATAACCCTGCTCTGCGTGGGCCCGGACCGCGTGGTGGAAGCGATCAAGAAGGGGCTTGCCATGGGGGCGGACCGCGCCGTGCACGTGCGGGACCAGGCCTCCCATCTGAAGGATCCCTTCCAGATCGCCTCGATCATCGCTGCATATGCCAAGGGAGAGGGGTTCGATCTCATCTTCACCGGCATGCAGTCCCTGGATCGCGGCTCGAGCCAGGTGGGGGTGGGCATCGCCGAGATGCTGGGCTACCCCTGCGCCACGACCGTGGTCGGTTTCGAGTACGCCGACGGTACCGTGACCGTGAAGCGTGAACTCGAGGGAGGGGTGAAAGGGACGGTACGGCTCAAGACCCCGGCCCTGGTGACCTGCCAGCTTGGCCTAAACCAGCCGCGCTACCCGACGCTTCCCAACATCATGAAGGCGAAGAAGAAAGAGGTGAGCGTCATCCCCGTGGAGCAGTTGCTGCAGCAGGATGCCAGACTGGTGATGGCCCAGTTCCGGGCTCCGGCCAAGAAGGGGGGCGGGGTGGTCCTGGAAGGAGACGTTGCGGACCAGGTCGACCGGCTGATCGGGATACTCAAGGACAAGACGGCCGTGTTGCGTTAAGGGGGGCACCATGAAAACGTTACTCGTCGGCGAATGCCGGGATGGAAGACTGCTGGAGCACAGCTATGAACTGTTCGGTTTCGCCTCGCAATTGGGAGCCGAGACCGCCATGGTGCTGGTCGGCAACGAAGGGGCGCTGCCAAGCTACGGGGGGACCGTCTACCTGGCCGACGCAGCCAAGTACGGGGAGTACAACCCCGACCTGCACAAGCTGCTGGTGCAGGCGGCGGTGGAGCGGGAAAAGCCGGACTACGTGGTCTTCATGCACACCTCCTACGGCTGGGACCTCGCACCGCGGGTCGCGGCCCTGCTCAAGGCACCGCAGGTGTCCGAGGTGGTTGCCCTGGCGGAGGGAGGTTTCGAGCGTCCCTGCTGCAGTCAAAAGATGAGGCAGGTCGTGAAGCCGGTGGGCGCTCCCGTGGTTGTCACCCTGCAGGGAGGGGCCTTCCCGGCGCTGGTGCCGGGGGGGATGCCGCAGAAGCAGCCGCTGGAGGCGGAAGGTGAGGCAAGGAGTGAGTTCCTGGGGTACGAGGCGGCGGTCCGCAAGGGAGTCGACCTGACCAGGGCGGAGATCATTGTCAGTGCCGGGCGTGGTGTCGGGAAGAAGGAGAACCTGCCGGTGATCGCCGAACTCGCCAGGGTGTTGGGCGGCGAGGTTGGGGCGAGCCGCCCGGTCGTGGACAGCGGCTGGATGGAGGCGGGGGCGCAGGTTGGGGTGACCGGGCAGACCGTGAGTCCGAAGCTCTACGTCGCCTGTGGCATCAGCGGTGCCATTCAGCATCTGGCCGGAATGAAGAAGTCGGGTTTCATCGTGGCCATCAACAAGGACAAGGACGCCCCCATCGGCGAGGTAGCCGACGTCTTGGTGGTGGCCGACGTGATGCAGTTCGTGCCCGCGCTGACCGCCAAGCTGGCGAAGTAAGGACCGGAGTACCACCGCTGACCCAAAAAAGGCGCGGCAACCGTGCGGTTGCCGCGCCCCTTGCCGTATAGGCTCATCTGTTGCCGGTTTTTCTGCCGGCAGCTTCTACTGCATCAACTCCAAAAACTCCTCTTCGGTCAAGACCCGCACGCCCAACTGGCGCGCCTTCTCCAGCTTGCTGCCGGCGTCGGCGCCGGCTACCACGTAGTCGGTCTTCTTCGAGACGCTCCCGGCGGCGTGGGCCCCTTCCTGCTCAACCATCTTCTTGGCCTCGTCGCGGGTGAACTTCTCCAGCGCTCCGGTGAAGACGAAGGTCTTGCCGGTGAACCTGCCGCCAACCCGCTTCTCCTCGACCTTGGGACTGACCCCGGCTTCCTTCAGCCGATCCAGCACCTTCAGGTTCTCTTCGTTTCTGAAGAAGTCGGCTATGCTGGTCGCAACCTGCGGACCGACTTCACGGATGCTGGTCAGTTCCTCCTCGCTCGCCTGCGCCAGGTTCTCGATGCTGCCGAAGGCGCCGGCCAGAAGCTTCGCGGTGTGCTCGCCGACGTGCCTGATACCGAGCGCGAAGATGAGCCGCGACAGGTCGCGCTCCTTGCTCGCCTGGATCGCGTTCAGCAGGTTCTCCGCGAGCTTTTTCCCCATGCGCTCGAACCGCATGAAGTCTTCTTCCTTGAGCGAGTAGATGTCGGCCACGTCATGGATCAGCTTCAGGCTCAAAAGCTGCTCGATGAACTTGTCGCCCAGCCCCTCGATGTCCATGGCGCGCCGGGAGGCGAAGTGCTTCACCCGCTCCAAAAGCTGCGCCGGGCAGGCAAGACCCACGCAGCGCACCGCCACCTCGTCCGGCAGGCGCACGACTTCGCCGCCGCAGACCGGGCAGCACTCCGGCACCTGCGGCTTGACCGCACCCTCCGGACGCTGGTCGAGGAGGGCCTGCACCACGGCCGGGATGACGTCGCCGGCACGCTCGACCACGACGGTGTCCCCCTCGCGGATGTCCTTTCTCTCCAGCTCTTCCCAGTTGTGCAGCGTGGCGCGTGATACCATGACGCCGGACACGTTCACCGGCTTCAGGAAGGCGACCGGCGTGATCACCCCGGTGCGCCCGACCGAGTGGAAGATCTTCTCCACGATGGTGGTCGCCTGGCGCGGAGGGAACTTCCAGGCGATGGCCCAGCGCGGAGAGCGGCTTTTCTCCCCCAACTCCCTTTGCATCTGGAAGGAATCCACCTTCACCACCACCCCGTCGATCTCGTAGGGAAGATCGTCACGCTTTTCCATCATCTCCTGGTAGTAGGCGAGCATCTCCGCTATGCCGTTCACCACGCGGGTCAGCGGGTTCACCGGCAGGCGCCACTCGGGGATCGTCCTGAGGAAATGGCTCTGTGACGAGAATTCCACCCCGCCCAACTCGCCGGGCGCGTAGCAGAAGATGCTCAAGGGACGCTTGGCGGTGATCCGTGAGTCGAGCTGACGCAGGGAGCCTGCCGCCGCGTTGCGGGGATTGGCAAAGGGTGCCTCGCCCGCCTCCTCCCGCTCCTGGTTGAACTTGCGAAAGGGAGCGAGGGGGAGATAGACCTCGCCGCGCACGGTGAGGAGCTCCGGCGGCTCCATCGTTTCCAGCCGCAGCGGCACGTCCTTGATGGTCTTCAGGTTCTGGGTCACGTCCTCGCCCACGACGCCGTCGCCCCGGGTGGAGCCGATGGCCAGAAGCCCCTCGCGGTAGACGAGCTCCACGGCGACGCCGTCCATCTTGGGCTCGCAGACGTAGGGAATCGAGGTGTCGGCGGCAAGCCCCAGAAAGCGCTTCACCCGGTCGTCGAAGTCGACCATGTCCTCTTCGGTGAAGGCGTTCTCCAGGGAGAGCATCGGCATGCTGTGGCGCACCTGGGTGAATTTCGCGAGCGGCCGGCCGCCGACCCTTCCGGTGGGAGAATCGGGGAGGGCGAGTTCCGGGAATTCTTTTTCCAGCCCCTGGAGTTCGCGGAACAGCGCGTCGTATTCGGCGTCCGTGACCTCCGGCATGTCCTGCTCGTAGTAAAGGCGGTTGTGGCGCTCGATCTCCTTCGAGAGCCAGGCGATGCGCTGGGCGGCGGCTTGTGCTTCCATGGTGAACCTCGTGGCGGTTTGTCTTGAACGGTGCTTTATATCACACCGCGCGGCAGTTTGGAACTGGCATGGATATAGCGCCTTGCATTGCCCTTTTGCTTCTGGTAACAATATCCGGCCGCACCTTTCCGGTGGCGGCTCTTTTTTGGCCCGCAGCGGAAAAACACGCGCCGCCGCTCTGGCGTAAGTATCCGCTTCATGAGGATTTCATGCTCGACCTGTCCCGTCTCAATCCCGAACAACTCGCCGCCGTGAAGCATACGGAAGGGGCCCTGCTGGTGCTTGCCGGCGCCGGGTCCGGCAAGACCGGGGTGATCACCTACCGCATCGCGCACCTGGTCCTGAACAAGCTGGTGCCGCCGGACCGCATCCTCGCCGTGACCTTCACCAACAAGGCGGCGAAGGAGATGAAGGAGCGGGTGGAGCACCTGGTGGGGCGCAAGGAATCCAAGGGGATCGTGCTTTCCACCTTCCACTCCCTGGGCGTCCGGGTCTTGAAGAGGGACATCGAGCGGCTCGGGTACAAGAAGAACTTCTCCATCTACTCCACGGCCGACCAGGTGGGGCTGGTGCGCCAGATCGTGCGCGAGGTGAACACCGACAGCAAGAAATACGACGCGGAGAGCATCATTTGGCGCATCTCCGGCGCCAAGAACAAGCTGATCCCTCCCGACCGCTATGCACCGAACCCGCTCGACGACGTGGACATGATGGCCGCGCTGGTCTACCCGCGCTACCAGTCCGCGCTGAAGGCGTTCAACGCCATCGACTTCGACGACATCATCATGCTGACGGCGGAACTTTTGCAGCACCACCCGCCGGTTCTCAAACACTGGCAGGAGCGCTTCAGCTACATCATGGTGGACGAGTACCAGGACACCAACTCCTCCCAGTACCTCCTGGTGAACCTCCTGGCCGCCGGCTGCAACAACCTCTGCGTGGTGGGGGACGACGACCAGTCCATCTACGGCTGGCGCGGCGCAGACGTCGGCAACATCCTCGACTTCGAGAAGGATTTCAAGGGGTGCCGCACCATAAAGCTGGAGCAGAACTACCGCTCCACCGGGAACATCCTCGAAGCCGCCAACAGCGTGATCGGCAACAACAAGGTGAGAAAGGCCAAGCGCCTCTGGACCGCCTCGGGGCAGGGGGCGCTCATCGACCTCTGCATCGTGCAGGACGACGAGGAGGAGGCGACCAGCGTGGTGGAGCGGATCCAGCTGGAGCGCTTCAAGAAGGACATCCCCTACAGCGACTTCGCCATCCTGTACCGCACCAACGCCCAGAGCCGCGCCTTCGAGGAGCAGCTCCGCTTCGAGGACATCCCCTACGTGCTGGTGGGGGGGACCCAGTTCTTCGAAAGGAAGGAGGTCAAGGACTCCCTCTCCTACCTGAAGGTGCTCGCCAACCCGTTGGACGAGGTGGCGCTCCTGCGCATCGTCAACTTCCCCAGGCGCGGCATCGGCGACAGCACCGTGATCCGCATCAACCAGTGGTCGCTGGAAAAGGAGATCCCGCTTTTTGAGGCGTTCAGCCGGGTGGGGGAGATCGAGGGGATCTCGGATGCGATCAGGGACAAGGTGCTCGGCTTTCACCAGACGCTGCTCGAAGCCGCCGACTCCTTCCGGGCGGAAGGGGGGCTGGCCGAGAAGGGGAAGACCCTCTTCGAGACACTGAAGATAGAAGAGGAGATCTACCGCACCATCGACGACCAAAAGGCCGCGCGCCGCAAGGTGGAGAACGTGGAGCAGATCATCAACTCCATGGCGGCCTACGAGGAGCGGGTGCCGCAGGCGACCCTGGGCGGTTTCATCGAGAAGGTGTCGCTCATGGACGAAGACCGCTTCTCGGGCAAGGACAAGAAGGACCACGGCAAGGACGCGGTGACGCTCATGTCGCTGCACTCCAGCAAGGGGCTCGAGTTCCCCTTCGTGTTCCTGGTGGGGATGGAGGACGAGATCCTGCCCCACAGAAGGGCGATCTACGAGGATGACAGCATCGACGAGGAGCGCCGCCTGTGCTACGTCGGCATCACGCGCGCGCGGCAGCAGCTGGTGATGACGCGCACGCTTTTCCGGAAGAAGTACGGCAAGCTCGAGGAGCGGGTCCCCTCGCGCTTTCT
Organism: Geomonas diazotrophica; assembly: GCF_018919385.1. GTDB lineage: Bacteria > Desulfobacterota > Desulfuromonadia > Geobacterales > Geobacteraceae > Geomonas > Geomonas diazotrophica. Next base: position 74,455 of record NZ_JAHLMF010000011.1, on the reverse strand, counting down.
GGAGGAGATCCCGGCCACGGTGCTGAACGTGCAGCAAAGCGGGGTGGCCAAGGAAGTGGCGCCGGAGGAGGCGGAGAAGAGCGCAGAGGGTTTCTTCGCCAAGATGAGGGCCATGATGGGGTAGGGGGCGGGAGCCCGCCCCCGTCGGAGAGGGCTAGGGGTGGGGCTTGCCAAGGGTCTTCTGGCCCGGCTTCCACCCCAGGGGGCAGAGCGAGCCGGTCTGCAGCGCCTCGAGGACGCGCAGGGTCTCCTCCACGCTCCTGCCCACGTCGAGGTTGTGCACCACCTGGTACTGGAGCACGCCGTCCGGGTCGATGATGAACAGGGCGCGCAGGGCGACGCCTTCCTTATCGTCCAGGCAGCCGTACTTCTGCGCGACCTCCTTCTTGATATCGGAAAGCAGGGGGTACTGCAGGTTGCCCAGGTCGCCGCGCTGCACCCAGGCCAGGTGGGAGTACTTGCTGTCGGTCGAGGCGCCGAGGACCACGGTGTTCAGTTTCTCGAACTCGGGGAGCGCCTGGTTGAACCCCTTGATCTCGGTGGGGCAGACGAAGGTGAAGTCCATGGGGTAGAAGAAGAGGAGCACCCACTTGCCGCGGTAGTCGTCGAGGGAGATCTGCTTGAACTCCTTGCCGGCGGTGGTGCCGACCCACGCGTCCAGCCTGAAGTTGGGAGCCGGGTCGCCGACCTTGGCGACCTGCTGCAGGTCATCTACGGCCGCTGCGGGCAGCGCGCTGGTGAAAAGTGAGAGTGTCAGTGCCGCCAAGAGTGTGATGGTTGAGAGTTTCATTCGGACCGCTCCTGTGAATATTTTAATGCCGTAAGCTGCATTGCAAGACTGGTTCTGGTACAATCACTGACTGTACATGATACCGTAGCTACAGCGCTCCAACCAGTAAAAACTTCCCAGGCAGCCCGTTGTATGGTATTCAAGACCGCTGCAACCCGTAATAGATGTATCAAACCACTATAAAGGAGCAACATAATGACTGAAGAAAAAAATCCCGTAGTCGTCATGGAGACCTCGATGGGCACCGTTAAGATCGAGCTCTTCAAGGACAAGGCTCCCATCTCCGTGCGCAACTTCCTTTCCTACGTGAAAGACGCCTACTACGACGGCACCATCTTCCACCGCGTGATCAAGAGCTTCATGGTCCAGGGAGGCGGGCTGGACGAGAACATGCAGCCTAAGAAGACCAAGTTCGCCATCAAGAACGAGGCCACCAACGGCCTGAAGAACGTGCGTGGCACCCTGGCCATGGCCCGTACCTCCGTAGTCGACAGCGCCACCTCCCAGTTCTTCATCAACGTCGTGGACAACGCGTTCCTCGACCACGCCGGCAAGACCCCGGATCGTTTCGGCTATGCAGTTTTCGGGCAGGTGATCGAGGGGATGGATGTGGTCGACGCCATTCGCGAAGTGAAAACCGGCAACAAGGCAGGCCACCAGGACGTGCCGGTGGAGCCGGTCTTCATCAACTCCCTCAAGCTGGCCGAGTAGGGAAGGAACGGGCTCCCCCACGGGGGGAAGACGAAGAGGTGAGCGGCTGGCGGAAATCCGTCAGCCGCTCATTGCGTCTGCAGGGTCAATCTCGCGGTGATTCCGGGGATGACGACGCCGTTGCCGTCGCGTGCGGAAAAGCTCTCCAGCGTGAAGGCGTCGGCCGTGGGGGGCGCGCCCGCGGCGACCTGGCAGGTGAGGGTCGCCAGGGGGCCGACGGTGAGCCCGCCGGGATGGGCCACGTTCACCAGCAGCAGCGGGCCCGATCCCGCTCCGGCGGGCTGCAGGAAGCTGGCACCGGCGTAACTGCCGCTGACGGCAGGGGCCAGCATCCCGTCAGGGAGCAGACTGCTGCCGTCAGCGGTCGGGAGCGAGACTCCAGCGGGGAGGTGCAGGGTGAATTGCGCGGCATAAAAGACCGAATCAGCGGCAGGTCCCAGCGTGCCGACGGTGAGGCGCGCCGTACCGGCCGCGGGCTCCGGTGTCAGCACGCTGCCGTCGTCCCCGGAGGCGCCGTTCGAGCCGGAGCCACCGCCGCAAGCCCCAAGGAGCAGACACAGCATCGCCAGCCAAAGCACTCTCATCTGATCCTCCTCCGGAAGCATCGATTCTGCCAAAGGTGACGTATGAATAGGGCAATCAGCGCCAGCCAGGCTCAACGGAAAAGATTGTATCGGGAGTTTTGTTGGAATCAACTAATTATAAGCGACGTTGTCTGGTATCGGGGTGCGGGGCGGTGGAACTGATTGATATTGGTCGCATTCAATTATTGACAAAGGTAATCGCCAACTATACAATCTGCAAGCTTTACAGCTACCTGCTATACACTTCGTTAGGGGGTTTTACCTTATGGAAATGAAGGACTTTATCTTTACGTCCGAGTCTGTTTCGGAAGGGCATCCGGACAAGGTTGCCGACCAGGTATCCGACGCGATCCTCGATGCGATCCTGGCCCAGGATCCCAAGTCTCGCGTGGCCTGTGAAACGCTGGTGACCACCGGTATGGCGGTCATCGCCGGTGAAATCACCACCAACGCTATAATCGACTACCCAAAGATCGTCCGCGAGACCATCCGCGAGATAGGCTACAACGATTCCGCCATGGGCTTCGACTGGGAGACCTGCGCGGTGCTCACCTCCATCGACAAGCAGTCCCCCGACATCGCCCAGGGCGTCACCGAAGGCGAGGGGATGTTCAAGGAGCAGGGCGCCGGCGACCAGGGGCTCATGTTCGGCTTCGCCTGCAACGAGACCCCTGAGCTGATGCCTATGTCGATCCTCATGGCGCACAAGCTGGTTTCCAGGCTTGCTGACGTCAGGAAGACCGGCGTGCTCGACTTCCTCCGTCCGGACTCCAAGTCCCAGGTTTCCATCCAGTACATCGATGACAAGCCGGTTCACGTCGACACCGTGGTCATCTCCTCGCAGCACTCCCCCGAGGTCTCTTACGAGATGATCAAGGAAGGGATCATCGAGGAGGTCGTCAAGAAGATCATCCCGGCCAACCTGATGGACGCCAACACCAAGTTCCTGATCAACCCGACCGGCCGTTTCGTCATCGGCGGTCCGATGGGCGACTGCGGTCTCACCGGCCGCAAGATCATCGTGGACAGCTACGGCGGGCACGGCGCCCACGGCGGCGGCGCGTTCTCGGGCAAAGACCCCTCCAAGGTGGACCGTTCCGCAGCCTACATGGGGCGCTACGTCGCCAAGAACCTGGTGGCTTCCGGCGTCTGCGAGCGTTGCGAAGTGCAGGTGGCCTACGCCATCGGCGTCGCCGAGCCGGTTTCCGTCATGGTTGACTGCAACGGCACCGGGAAGATCCCGAGCAAGCGCATCTCCGAGATCGTGCGCGAGGTGTTCGACCTCCGTCCGCGTGCCATCATCGAGCAGCTCGACCTGCTGCGTCCGATCTACAAGAAGACCGCAGCCTACGGCCACTTCGGCCGCGAGCTCCCCGAGTTCACCTGGGAGCGCACCGACAAGGCCGCCCTCATCAGGGAGAAGGCGGGACTCTAAAACCGGTTCAATAAAACAGGTTCTAAGTTCTACGTTCTACGTTTAAAAAGCAAAAGGCCTTCCGGATTCCGGAGGGCCTTTTGCTTTAGAGACGACTGTTTGTTGTTCAACTTAGAACGTGGAACATAGAACGTAGAACGGTTTCTAGCTCTTCCTGCTGAACCGATACCCCACGCCGCGCACGGTCTGGAAGAACACGGGACGCGAGGGCTCGGGCTCGAAATACTTCCTGAGCCGCACGATGAAGTTGTCCAGGGTCCTGGTCTCGGCGTCGGTGGCATATCCCCAGACGTTTTCCAGGATCTCGCCGCGCGGTATGGCTTCCCCTTCACGATGGAAGAACAGCGACAGCATGCGCACTTCGAGGTCGGTGAGATCGATCTCCCCCTGCCTGGTCCTGGCCCGGTAGGAAAGCAGGAACACCTCGTTGTCCCCGAAGCGGTACCCTTCCTCCACCGGCTCCGGCCGATACCAGGCGCTGCGCCGCAGCATCCCGGAAACCCTTAGCAGGAACTCCTTCAGGTTGAATGGTTTGACCAGGTAATCGTCGGCGCCGGCGGCGAGTCCCGAGATCCGGTCGCTCTCGGCGGAGCGCGCGGTGAGCATCAGCACCGGCACCCTCGAATCGAGCCCCCGGATCTGCTGGCAAACATCGAAACCGCCGATGCCGGGGAGCATAACGTCCAGGATGATCAGGTCAAACTTCTCCATGGTGACCTTCTCGAGCGCCTCCTCGCCGCTCTCCACGTGGCTCACAAGGTAACCTTCCTGTTCCAGGTTGAAGGTGATGCCGCGCGCGAGGTGCATCTCGTCCTCGACAAGCAGTATGTGCGGTTTTTCGCCGGACATGCCTAACCTCTTTGCTGCCTGCCATGAAGTGGCAGGGTGATGTGGAAGGTGCAGCCTTTGCCGAGCCCCGGGCTCTCGACCGAGATCTTGCCGCCGTGGGCGTTCACCACGGACCTCACGATATAGAGCCCCAGGCCGGTCCCCCTGATGTTCTCACCGGGGGTGCGCACCCGGTAGAACATGTCGAAGATCTTCTCCAGTTCGTTCTTCTTGAGCCCCTTGCCGTTGTCCTGGAACTCGATCAGGCACTGCCTGCCGCTTACGCTGCGCTTGAGCGAAACCCTGATCTCCGGGGAAACCGGCGAGTAGAGCAGCGCATTCTCGAAGAGGTTCCTGAGTGCCATCTCCATTCCTTCGACGTCGATGGTGGCGTTGATGTTGGGTTCCACTTCCAGGGTGAGCTTTCCTCCCTCGGGGAGGTCGCTGCTCTTGCCCTGCAGGTAGTTGGTGACGAACTCGGAGAAGTCGATCTTCTTCGCCTTGTCGCTCAGTTGGCGGAATTCGATCCTGGTCGCCATGAGCAGGTTGCTGGTCAGCACGTTGAGTCGTTCGGTATCGGCGAGCATGGTGTCGATGAAACCGTCCAGCTTTTCCTTGGGGAGGTCCCTCATCTTCACCGTCTCCAGGTGCAACTGGATGGAGGCGAGCGGCGACTTGAGTTCGTGGGTCAACTGGGAGATGTAGCTGCGCTGCTGGAGGTAGAGCTTGGCCTGGCGGCGCCAGTAGAGAAAGATGATATAGACACCGGCCAGGATGGCGATCGCCATCAGGAGCCCCTCGACCAGGACGATCCACTCCATCCCCTGGGTCAGCAGTTCCGGTTTGTAGCGCAAGGCCAGGTTGCGGAACTCTTTGCTCCTGCCGATGAACCAGTAGATCCAGGAGATGACCATCACCACCCAGATCAGCTGGATCCCTATCAGTGCAATCAACGGGTTGGACAGTTTCCGGTTCATTTTCATGCCCCACTGGTAGCATCGCTGCCGGCTTTTTGCAAGGGGTATCTGTGGGGGGAGAGGCTCCTTTGTTTTACAGTACTATTACAAAAGAATTTGAGGTTCTCTGTTAATGTGTTTACGGTGCAGTCAGACAGTCAGGAGGAGCATATGTTCAAACCGTTGCGCATTGGCAAACACGAGGCACGTTACCCGCTGATCCAGGGCGGCATGGGGGTCAGGATCTCCGCAGGATCTCTGGCAGGGCACGTCGCCAAGTGCGGCGGGGTCGGGCTGGTGGCATCCCCCGGCATAACCTTGAATAGCGAGTTTTTCAACGGCAAGAACTACCTGAAAAGCAACTGTCTGGCCTTGAAAGAAGAGATCCGCAAAGCCTACGAGATAGCCCCGGACGGCATCATCGGTGTCAACGTCATGGTCGCACTTTCCGACTTCGAGGAACTGGTGGCGGCTTCCGTCGAGGCGGGAGCCAAGGTCTTGGTCTGCGGCGCCGGGCTGCCCATGACCCTTCCCGGGCTGACCGCACACGCGCCTGATGTGGCGCTGGTTCCCATCGTCTCTTCCGTACGTGCCGCCCAGTTGATCGCCAAGAAGTGGGACAAGGCCTACAACCGTCTCCCTGATGCCGTCGTCGTCGAGGACCCGGACACCGCCGGCGGACACCTGGGCGAGAAGATGGAGAACATCGGCACCGGTGAATACGACCAGTACGAGACCGTGCGCGGCGTTAAGGCGTTCTTCCTCAGCGAGTACGGCCTGGACATCCCGATCATCGCGGCCGGCGGCATCTGGGACCGCGCCGACCTGCTCCACGCCTTGGCCGAAGGGGCCGATGGGGTGCAGATGGCCAGCCGTTTCGTCACCACCGTCGAGTGCGATGCCGAGGATGCCTTCAAGCAGGCCTACCTCGACTGCAAGAAAGAGGACATCGGCCTGATCATGAGCCCCGCCGGCTTGCCCGGCCGCGCCATCCTCACCAACCAGGAAGGGATCATGGCCTACGACCGCGACCACGCCTCGGCCTGCTCGTATGGCTGTCTCAAGAAGTGCTCCTTCAAGGAGAGCGGCGAACGTTTCTGCATCGTCAAGTCGCTGGACCGCGCCCAGCGCGGCGAGGTCGACTCGGGCCTCATCTTCTGCGGTACCAACGCCTGGAAAGCAACCCGCATGGAGACGGTCCAGGAGATCTTCGACGAGCTCTTCGCCGAGGTAGCCGCCGTCGCCGAGGACCAGGCCGCCTGACGGAACCTACACCGAAATGTCGACAATCCCCCTGTAGCTTCGCGCTGCAGGGGGATTTTTCGTTTAACGCCAACCAAACCATGGCCATCGAGGGGGAGCCCTGAGGAAAAACGAATCTGAAACGCCGACAGGTCGGAGCGTCCCCTCTCCCCCTGGGAGAGGGTGCCCGAAGGGCGGGTGAGGGCGATGGCGCCTCCTGCGCCCTTGCCTTGCGGCGCCCCTCACCCCCGACCCCTCTCCCGGCGGGCGAGGGGGGCAAACCCCATCGGCGGAGTCGTCCGGCCAATGAGCGGTAAATAATATGGTTTTCGCCTTGCCAGCAGCAGTGCGTCGTGGTATATCAAGAAAACTTGATTTAAGATAATCGCCAAGGTTGATATACCCTATGCTGGAACTTTTCAAAGCGCTGGCCGATCCGTGCCGGCTACGCCTGGTGGCCCTGCTGCTCAAGTCGGAACTCACCGTCCAGGAACTGACCCAGATCATGGGGATGGGGCAGTCGCGCATCTCCCGGCACCTGAAGATTTTGGCGGAGGCGGGTGTGCTATCGGTGAAGCGCCAGGGGACTTGGAGCTACTACCGCGCAGGGGAACAGAACCCATTTTTCAGCGCCATAAGACCCGAGTTTGAACGCGCGCTGGAACAGCTTCCCGAACGCCGCAACGATCTTGCCGCCGTGGCGCAGGCGCTGGAGGCACGCCGCAAGCGGAGCCTCGAATTCTTCGACCGGCACGCCGCCCAGTGGGACGAACTGTCGCGTACCCTGCTGCCGGTGCCGGAGTACCAGGAGGGGCTGCTCGCGCTGGTTCCCGAGGTCCCCGTGCTGCTGGAGATCGGCGTTGGCACCGGGACCCTGATGGCTGAACTGGCCCGCAAGGCAAAGCAGGTGATCGGTGTCGATCATTCCCCTGCCATGCTGGTGGAGGCGCGGCGGCGCCTGGTCCAGGACGGTGTCCCGGGAGCCGAACTCCGGCTCGGAGAGATGACCCATCTTCCCATCGCAAATGGGGGCGTGGGGTGCGTGATAGCCAACATGGTGCTGCATCATGCCCCCGACCCGCAGGCGGTGCTGGCGGAGATGGCGCGGGTGCTCCAGCCGCAGGGAATCGTGGTGTTGGCCGATCTGGCGCGCCATGAGCGCGAGTGGGCCCGGGAGCAGTTGGCCGACCAGTGGCTGGGCTTCGAGGAGGAGGAGCTCAAGGCATGGCTGGCAGGGGCCGGGCTTTCCGAGATCGCCGTGCAGCGTGTCGCCGCCGCAAACGGTGCCGAGGACGTGCTGCTGGTGAGGGCGGTGAAACAGTAACCCCTCTCCCTTGGGGAGGGTTCCCGATAGGGCGGGTGAGGGCATTCTTGCAACGGATGGTGCAGATTGCAGCTCCCTCACCCCTGCCCTTCTCCCGGAGGGCGAGGGGAGTCTCTAAGTACAAAACGAAGCGCAGAAGCTAATCCATCGAAAGGAGAAGTAACGTGACCAAGGACTACATCGTAAAGGATATGTCGCTGGCCGATTGGGGCCGCAAGGAGATGATCATCGCAGAAACCGAGATGCCGGGGCTCATGGCGATCCGCGAGGAGTACGCCGCCGCCCAGCCGCTCAAGGGGGCGCGCATCGCCGGCTCGCTGCACATGACCATCCAGACCGCCATGCTCATCGAGACGCTGACCGCGCTGGGCGCCGAGGTGCGCTGGGCCTCCTGCAACATTTTCTCCACCCAGGACCACGCCGCCGCGGCCATCGCCGCCGCAGGCATCCCGGTCTTCGCGCACAAGGGTGAGACGCTGGCCGAATACTGGGACTACACCCACAAGATCTTCGAATGGCACGACGGCGGATCCCCGAACATGATCCTCGACGACGGCGGCGACGCCACCCTGCTGCTGCACCTGGGGAGCGACGCTGAGAAGGATCCTTCCGTGATCGCCAACCCGACCTGCGAGGAGGAGCAGTTCCTGTTCGCGGCCATCAAGAAGCGCCTTGCCGAGCAGCCTGGCTGGTACTCCAAGACCGCGGCCTGCATCAAGGGTGTCACCGAGGAGACCACCACCGGTGTGCACCGCCTGTACCAGATGTACGAGAAGGGCACCCTGAAGTTCCCGGCCATCAACGTGAACGACTCGGTCACCAAGTCCAAGTTCGACAACATCTACGGCTGCCGCGAGTCCCTCATGGACGGCATCAAGCGCGCCACCGACGTCATGGTGGCCGGCAAGGTGGCGGTCATCTGCGGTTACGGCGACGTGGGCAAGGGTTGCGCCCAGGCGATGCGCGGGCTGCAGGCCCAGGTCTGGGTCACCGAGGTCGACCCGATCTGCGCGCTGCAGGCGGCCATGGAAGGGTACAAGGTGGTCACCATGGAGTGGGCGGCCGACAAGGCCGACATCTTTGTCACCACCACCGGCAACATCGACGTCATCACCCACGACCACATGAAGGCGATGAAGCACAACGCCATCGTCTGCAACATCGGGCATTTCGACAACGAGATCGAGGTGGCCAAGCTCAAGCAGTACAAGTGGGAAAACATCAAGCCGCAGGTCGACCACGTCATCTTCCCGGACGGCAAGCGCATCATCCTCCTCGCCGAAGGGCGCCTGGTGAACCTGGGCTGCGCCACCGGCCACCCCTCCTACGTCATGTCCTCCTCCTTCGCCAACCAGACCCTGGCGCAGATGGAGATCTTCTGCAACCCGGGCAAATATCCCGTCGGCGTCTACATCCTTCCGAAGGAGCTGGACGAGAAGGTGGCGCGCCTGCAGCTGAAGACCCTCGGCGCCATGCTCACCGAGCTGACCGACGCCCAGGCCGCCTACATCGGCGTCAAGAAGGAAGGACCGTACAAGTCGGAGCATTACAGGTATTAAAAGGCAACGGACGTTCAACGTTCTACGTGGCGGCATTGCCGGCATCAACCGCAGCGGGGGCGAATGAGGTGACGGCCTTGTAGGGGCAAATAATTATTTGCCCAGCCGTCGGTGCCCCGACCTCTGCCGATGGTGAAAGAGGCGCAGGTGCGGTAAGGGGGGCGAATGATTATTCGCCCCTACGGTTGGTGCGAGGGGAAATATCATCACAACAAAAAGAAAGGGCGCCTGCTTTTAGCGGCGCCCTTTCTTATCCTTCCTGCTCTTTCTCTTCTTCCTTCTTCTTACCCCGGTCCCCGGAGCATGCGGGAGACATTCAAGTCTCGATCCCCATGCGGGGCAGGATGAAGCGCTGCAACACGATCCACCCCACAACGATCCCACCTAAAATCAACATCTCTTGCATATTTCACCTCCCGAATCCTACCATCCGCTTTATCGCATATTCGGGAAGGAAAATATACCAAATTAATTATTATTATCACCCGTTCAGCTTTGGTTCTGCTTCAGGCACAGCACCTTATGCCGACTTCAGCCTCGCTCAAAAGGTCCACCTCCCTCAACAGCGCCAAGTCCACTTCACTCCCGGCCGGGATGAAGGTGGCGTCACAGGGGAGGGCGGCCAGGGCATCGCACCTGGTCATGGTGCTCAGGATGGCGGTGTGTTGCTCGCCGGCGCAATAGGCGACGTGCCTGCCATGCCGTTTCTTGACCGTCACCCTGATGAAGTGCAGCTTGCCGGGTTTTTTGTGGGCGTCCTCGGCGAGTATCCCCTTCACGAAGGGGGGAAGCACCCTTTTGTGTCCCATCATCTTCAGAAGGGCGGGCTTCACCAACAGCTCGAAGGTCACCATGGTCGATACCGGGTTGCCGGGGAGCGAGAAGATCGGCTTTCCCTGCCATACCGAGAAGGCGGTGGGGCCGCCCGGCTTCATCCCTATCTTCCAGAACTGCTCCTCGGCGCCGAGGCTTGCGGCAACCTCCCGGACCAGGTCGCGGTCACCGGCGGAGACGCCTGCCGAGGTGATCAGGGCGTCGCAGCAAAGTCCCTCCTGCATCTTGTCGCTGTGGCTTTCCAGGTTGTCACGCGCGATTCCGAGCAGCACCGGTTCCGCCCCCGCCTCGCGCACAGCGGCGGCGAGCGACAGGGCGTTGGAGTTGATCACCTTGCCGGACCTCGGGCTCTCGCCCAGCTCGATGAGCTCGTCTCCGGTGGAGAGGATGGCTACCCGTGCCTTGCGGTACACCGGCACCAGCGCCTGCCCCATGGCCGCCAGCATGCCGATCTCGGCGGGACGGACCTGGCTGCCGGCCAGGAGTACCTGGGTGCCGGAGGCGACGTCGCTTCCCTTGATCCGGACGTGCTGTTTGGGGAGCACCTTCTGGTTGATGACAACCTGGTCCCCAGCCTGTTCTGTTTCCTCGATCGGGACCACGGCGTTGCAACCGGGGGGGATGGGGGCGCCGGTCATGATCCGCACCGCGCAACCGACGGTCACGGCGGGGCATTCCTCGCCGCCGGCCGGGAGGAAGCCGGTAATCATGAGTCGGGTGGGGACCGAGGTGCAGTCGGCGGCGTGTACGGCATAGCCGTCCATGGCCGAATTGTCGTACTGCGGCAGGTCCCACGGGGCGATGATGTCCCTGCTCACCACGCGCCCCAGGGCGTCGGACAGCGGTACGTTTTCTTCTCCCAGCGGGGCGACGTGGGCCAGTATGATGCCTCGCGCTTCTTCAAAGCTTGGCATGATGCACCTCAGTGCTCTATGCGGCGTCGTCGACGGCGTCGCTTGTTTTTTTAGCGGCAGCGTTGCCGCTTTGAAGCGTATCCCTTACCCCAGTCCCCATTCCGCCTGAGGACGTGAGTCCGCGGCGGACGAAGGCCCTGACGGCGAGGAGGGAAGCGGGACTGTCAGGCGGCGTCCACCAGGGTGACCGGGGCCGGAGCGTAGGAGATTTCCTGCATCTCCATTTCCAGCAGGTCGATGGAGAGCTTGCGGTTTCGGAGCGGTTCACCCTTGCCGAGGAGAATCTTGCAGACCTCAGCTACCTCGAGGCTTGCCACGACGGCCGGGGTGAATGCGGGGTTGCCGAGTTGCTGTTCGATTCCCTTGCCGGCGACCCAGTGGCGGTAGATCTGCTGCACGGTGGTCTCGCCGGGGAACTGGGAGGCGACGTGGCCGTACCAGCCGCCGATGGCGCCGTGCACCATGGGGATGCCGGCCAGGTTGCAGAATTCGGCCAGCTGCAGCCGATACGAGATGCTGTCCAGGGCATCAACCGCCACGTGCGTTCCCGCCAGCAGTTCGAAACCGTTGGCCAGGCAGAAGGCGTCCTGGATGGCGGTGACTGTGACGGCGGGATTGACCTGTGCCAGCCGCTCGGCCGCTGCCGCCACCTTGGGCTGTCCCAGGTTGGCAGGGGAGGAGAGGATCTGCCGGTTCAGGTTGTGTTCCTCGAAGATGTCCGGGTCGATGGCTACGATCTGTCCCACCCCCAGGCGCGCCAGCTCTTCCAGGATGTAGCCGCCCAGGCCGCCGCAGCCGATCACCGCAACGCGGCTTTGGAACAGGCGCAGCTGCTCCTCGATCTGGATCATGTTCTTGTTGCGCTGGTAGCGGGCCGGGAAGATCCCGTTTTGCAGGGCGAGCAGTTCGACCGCGGCGTGGCTCAGGCTGAAGCGCTTTGCGGTTGCGTCCTGGGCACTCCAGGGGAGCAGGCCGTCCTTGGTCTGCTCTTTCAGGAAAGTGATGACCTTGCGCATATCAGCCTCCTCCGACCAAGGGAAAGAGCGAGAGGGTATCGCCGTGGCTCAACGTGCTGTCGAGTTCACCGTGCCGGCCGTTCAGCATCACGATGCCGATCTCTTCCTCGGTGAGTCCCAGCCCCAGCACTACTTGGCGCACGTCGGTCCCCTCGGGTAATTCCTGCTCGGCGACCTTGAACCTGCCGTTTCTGAACGTGGCGAAAAGCTTGAGTGTTATCTTCATGCGGCACCTGCTTGTTGGCTCAAACGGAAAAACCCGGCGTGACTTCCGTCACGCCGGGTAATGGTGGTTCCTAGAAGTTCCAGAACTCGTCGATTTCCGCATCGGTGAAGTCCCACACCGCGTTGTGCGGTGCGACCGGCTCGGTCTTGAAGAAGTCCGGCAGGCGGTCGTGGACGCTGGTGAGGCCGGCTTTCTGGTTGAAGTCACGCTCCAGTTTCAGGATGTGCTTGCCCAGGTTGGTGACGTCGTCGCCGGTGAGGGCGATGCCGAAGCGGGCGTTGATCATGTCGATCAGGGCCGGCAGGCACTCCGGGATGTCCAGCGCCGGGAAGGCGACGAAGATGCACATACCGGTCGAGTCGACCGCTGCGGTAGCGATCTGCAGGTTACGGGAGAGCTCGACCTGGCCGTCCTTCTTGAGCGGATCGACGTAGCCGCCGACGTTCAGGATGTTGGTGGCGATGGTGTAGCCGGAGGTGTGGTCGGCGCCCATGGTGGAGGTGGCGTAGGTGATGCCGATCCCCTTGACGGAGCGCGGATCGTAGGCCGGGATGCCCTGGTTCTTGACCACCGGTACGCGGGTTACGCCGTAGGTGCGGCCGACAGAACCGGCGCCGCCGCCCAGGACGCGGCCCAGCGCGGTCCCCTTGGCGATTTCCTCGGTCAGCAGGCGGAGCATCTCCTTGGAGTCGCCCCAGTTAAGGATGCCGGCCTCCATGGCCACGCCGAACATGACCGCGGTCTCGATGGAGTCGATCCCGATGTCGTCCATCAGGTTGTCGGCGCGGGCGATGTCGTCCAGGTTGTCGATGCAGCAGTCGGCGCCCAGGCCCCAGATGGTCTCGTACTCGAAACCGGAGGTGACGTACTTGCCGTCCTTGTCGTTGTAGACCTGCGAGCACTGGATGATGCAGCCGGCGTGGCAGCCGTGCTTGACCTTCCCGCCGCGCGCCGCGATGGTGTCGTGCATGGTCTCGCCGGAGATCTTGTCGTGGCCTTCGAACTGGCCGACGGTGAAGTTCTTGGTCGGCAGGCCGCCGGCCTCGTTGAGGATGTTGACCAGGACGTTGGTGCCGTAGGTCGGCAGGCCCTCGCCGGAAACCGGGTGGTCGAGGAGCGCCTTGGCGAACACCTTGGCTGCGCCCTTGAATTTCTCGGGATCGGCGATCTTCACGCCCGGGGCGCCTTCGCCGTCGATGGAGATGAACTTGATCTGCTTGGAGCCCATGACTGCGCCCAGGCCGCCACGGCCGTGGCTGCGGATCTTGCTGTCCGGGTCCTTGACGGAGATGTTGGCGGCGGTCATCTTCAGTTCGCCGGCCGGGCCGATGGTGAGAACGCCGGTTTTCTTGCCCAGGCGCGCCTCGACCGCGTCGATGACGGCGAAGTTACCAAGACCGAGCAGTTCCTTCTCCTCGCTGATGGTGACGCCGTTTACGCCCACGGCCAGGTTGTACCATGCGCCGGTTTTCGGAGCGCCTTCGATGATCAGGGCCTTGATGCCGAGTTTGGCCAGCATCTGGGCCGCGGTGCCGCCTGCGTTGCTCTCCTTGATGCCGCCGGTGAGCGGGCTCTTGGCGCCTGCGGAGAGGCGGCCGGAGTTGGCAGCCGGGGTGCCGGTCAGAAGACCCGGTGCGAAGACCAGCTTGTTATCGGCGGAAAGCGCGTGGCAGGTCGGCGGCACTTCGGCGGCCACGATGGTGGAGGTGAGACCACGGCCACCCAGGCCTGCCCATGCTGCCGGGACTTCTTCGATCTTGGTGGTGAGGTCGGTCATGTTGACGCGAAAAATCTTATCCATGCTTTTCAAGCTCCCTGTTTTTATTTAGTTCTACCGGCGGTACCCGACGGCCGGGACTCCTTTCCAAGAGGGAGGCTCCGCCGTTTCCAGCGAAACCCGTTGGCCTGGAGCCATGAGGGACGTGCCCTTTTAGGCTGCGACGGCTCGGAGATTTTTTGATGCGTGACTGACCCGACACCGCTTACGCATCTCTTGCATGTGTTCGGGCCTGCGCGCCGGTTGGGCCCGCAGGCGGTTTGAAGCGGGGCGAATGAGTATTCGCCCCTACAGGTGTTCAGGTATCTGCCGCCGGACCGCCAGCAGGCGATCTTTTGGCTCCCCCTGGAGGGGTGGGTGCCATCAGTGATGCCGGTGGCGCCTTCCCCCTCACCCTGTCCCCCCCCCGCAAGGGGGGAGGGACGTTGGGGCAAGTGCCTACTACATTGCGTCCTTGAAGATCTGGATGACCTGCTCGAGGGTCGCTTTGCGCGGGTTGGTGAACTGGCAAGCGTCCTTCTTTGCGTTCTCTGCCATGATGGCCAGGTCCTCTTCCTTGACATTGAGGGCCTTGAGGCCGGTCGGGATGCCGATGGAAGCGGAGAGGGTGCGGATCCTGTCGATCGCTTTCTGGCCGGCTTCGGTCACGGAGAGGCCGTCGACGTTCTCGCCCAGAGCCTTGGCGATGTCAGCGAAACGCTTCGGGCAGGCGATCAGGTTGTACTGGCTGACGGCCGGCAGCAGGATGGCGTTGCAGACGCCGTGCGGCAGGTTGTAGAAGCCGCCCAGCTGGTGAGCCATGGAGTGAACGTAGCCAAGCGACGCGTTGTTGAACGCCATGCCGGCCAGGTACTCGGCGTAAGCCATCCTGTCGCGTGCCTCGAGGTCTTCGCCGTTGGCGACAGCCTTGGAGAGGTACTCGGCGATCAGCTCGATGGCTTTGATGGCACAGGCGTCGGTGATCGGGGTGGCGATGGTGGAGACGTATGCCTCAACCGCGTGGGTCAGGGCGTCCATGCCGGTGGCAGCGGTCAGAGCTGCCGGCTTGCCGACCATGAGCAGCGGGTCGTTGATGGCGATGTTCGGAGTGCAGCGCCAGTCGACGATGGCCATCTTTACGTGGGTGTCGGTGTTGGTGATGATGCAGAAGCGGGTCATTTCGGAAGCGGTACCGGCGGTGGTGTTGATAGCGACGAATGCCGGCATGGATTTGGTGGACTTGTTCACGCCTTCGAAGTCGCGGATGTGGCCGCCGTTGCCGATGACCAGGCCGATGCCCTTACCACAGTCGTGGGAGGAGCCGCCGCCCAGGGAGATGATCGCGTCGCAACCGTTTTCCTGGTATGCCTTCACGCCGTCGTGCACGTTGATGTCGGTCGGGTTCGGCTCGGCGCCGTCGAAGATGACAGCTTTAACGCCGGCAGCTTCCACCTGCTCCTTGATCTTGTCGGCAACGCCCATGGCCGAGAGGCCTTTGTCGGTGACGATCAGCGCCTTGGATGCGCCCAGTGCCTTGACCTGCTCGCCGGTTTCCTTAGCGGAACCAACGCCCATCAGCGATACCGTCGGAATGAAGAAACCGTAAGTCTGCTCTCCTAATGCCATTTTCATTTCCCCCTGTTGTTTTTCCGGGATGACCCGGTTCTTTTTGTTTTTAAGAAGGTGGTGCGGTGTTGCATACACTTTCCTAAAACGGTTTTCTACACTATCGCAAGGGGCGTACCAGAATTTGCCGTAAACACAATTTTTCGGGATACTGAATAATATTCACAAGATACCGTATACTTAACGATCGCTCTGTTTACCTCCCGGCTAGCCCCCTCCAAAGTTGCGTCCTCAAATCGAACAGTTGCGACGTTCCACAATGGAACATTTGCTCTTTTGTGGAACGGCCGTTTTGATCCGCCGACCAGGCTCGCACTCCCCGCCCGCGTGTTGAATTCAAAAAGACAAAAATCGGTTCGTTTCCCATGTATTCACCAGCTTAGTTCCTCCCTCATTAGTGCCGGATCCCGCTTTTTGCTCCGTATCGGGACAATTGGTATCGATATTGCCTTTGTATACGGCGAGGCGTGTTTCCGAAGGGAGTAAGGCATGGCACTGATCGATACCTACGGCAGGCGGATCAACTACTTAAGACTCTCGGTCACCGACCGCTGCAACATGCGCTGCTGTTACTGCATGCCGGCACAGGGGGTGGCGAAGCTCGAGCATAAAGAGATGCTGAGCTACGAAGAGCTCTATCGCGTCTCCGCTGCCTGCGTGGCACAGGGGATAGAGAAGATAAGGGTGACCGGCGGGGAACCGCTGGTGCGCAGGGGGCTGGTCGATTTCCTGGGGCGCCTGTCGGCGCTGCCGGGGTTGAAGGAACTGGTGCTGACCACCAACGGGCTGCTGCTCGAGGAGCTGGCCCGCCCGCTTAAAGAGGCCGGGGTGGCCAGGCTCAACATCAGCCTCGACTCCCTGCAGCCGGAAACCTTCGCCAGGATCACCCGGGGCGCCGACCTGAACCGGGTGCTGGCCGGGATCGAAGCGGCGGAGCAGGCGGGGTTCGGCCCGCTCAAGATCAACATGGTGGTGATGCGCGGCGTGAACGACCAGGAGATCCTGGACTTCGCGGCGCTCACCCTGGAAAAGCCGTTCACGGTCCGTTTCATAGAGTACATGCCGACCTTGAAGGACGAGGGGTGGGGTGCCCAGAGCATGCCGGGAAGCGAGATCCTCGCAGCCATCGGCGAGCGCTATCCGCTCCTGCCGCTGGTCAGCTCGGAGATGGCGGGACCGGCCAGGAACTACAAGATACAGGGGGCGTCGGGCGCCATCGGGATCATCACCCCGGTCTCCGGCCACTTCTGCGAGAGCTGCAACCGGATCAGGATCACGGCGACCGGCCGGGTGCGCGGCTGCCTCTTCTCGGACCAGGGGACGGAGCTTAAGCCGCTTCTGGCCTCCGGGGACCCCGAAGCGCTTGAGCAGACCCTGCGTCGCATCGTGACCCAGAAGCCGGGAAGGCACCATATCGCGGAAGAAGGGGCCGAGCAGTCGGTGGTGAACATGTCGAGGATCGGCGGGTAAAGGCAGGGGCTAGGGACTAGGGGCCAGGGGCTAGCGAAAAAACGGGGTACAGGGGACTGGCTCCGCAGGTGCCTGTCCCCCTGACTACCCGGCTCACATGGAGGAAGTTATGAGCGCATCGGTAGTGGCGGTCAACATAAGCCGCAACAAGGGCGAGAGAAAGAAGGCGGCGCCGGAGGTGCACCTTAGGGAGAACTTCGGCATCATCGGTGACGGTCACGCGGGGGATTGGCATCGCCAGGTGAGCCTCCTCGCCCAGGAGAGCATCGACAAGATGGTGCAACTGGGGCTTTCTGTGGGCGCCGGGGACTTCGCGGAAAACATCACCACGCGGGGGATCGACCTGATGCACCTCCCGATCGGCGCGCGGCTCGGCATCGGGCCGGTGGTGCTGGAGATCTCCCAGATCGGGAAGGTCTGCCACACCCGCTGCGCCATCTACTACCAGGCCGGCGACTGCGTCATGCCCAAGGAAGGTGTCTTTGCCACGGTGGTAAGCGGCGGGGTGGTGCGCCCCGACGACAAGATCGAGCTGCTTTAAGCGCAGCATATTTTCAGGATGTCTAAAGAAGGGGAGAAGTCATGAAGGACAGAAGCCAGAAAAAAGTGAACATCATCTCGATCCGTATGAGCGACGACGAGCGGGACGCAATCCAGAAGCTGATGGACAAGAGGGGGAAGAAGGCTTCCTTCATCATGCGCGAGGCGTTCGCTCTGTTCCGTGAGCAGTGGGAACTTTCCCGGCGGATGGAGGCGTAAGCCGCCAGCCACCAGTGCCTCGCGCCGAACTGCCACCGGAACCCTGATGGACCCGGCGGACGCAATGGACCTGGTGGAGCCGATGAACTGTGGCTGAAAGTCGGTGGAAGCTTTTCGGTCAATGTTTGTTTGTGAAGGAGAGGAGTTCGCATGTACGTAGTTGCTTGCATCAAACAGGTGCCGGATACGACCCAGGTGCAGATTGACCCGGTCACCAACACGCTGGTGCGCGATGGCATTCCCTTCATCGTCAACCCTTACGACACCCATGCCCTCGAGGAAAGCCTGCGCATGAAGGCCCGCTACGGTTTCAAGGCCGCCGCTCTCTCGATGGGGCCGCCCAACACCGAGGCGACGCTGAGAAAGGCGCTGGCTTTGGGCGTCGACGAGGCGATCCTCTGCTCGGACCGCGCCTTCGGCGGGGCGGACACCCTTTCAACCAGCAACGTGCTGGCCGCGGCGATCAGGAAGCTGGCCCAGGAGGACGAGGTGGGGATCGTGTTCTGCGGCAAGCAGACCATCGACGGCGACACGGCCCAGGTGGGCCCGGGTATCGCCATACGCCTCGGGTTCTCGCAGCTCACGCTGGTGGACCGGATCGAGCACCTGGACTTCCTGTCCAAGAAAATAAGGGTCCGGCGCAAGCTGGAAGGGCGCTACGAGATCGTGGAGGCGAAGCTCCCGGCCATGATCACCGTGGTGCGCGAGCTGAATCGCCCGCGCTACCCGACAGTCCCCATGCGGCTCAAGGCGGCCAAGGCCGAGGTGAAGGTCTGGGACAACAACGAACTCAAGCTGGACCCGAACAGCGTCGGCCTTAAGGGGTCTCCCACCTGGGTGAGCAGGATCTTCTCGCCGCAGCGTGCCGCGGGCGAGATCATCGGCGACGGCATGGGCGACCCGGCGGGGACCGCCCGGTTGCTGCTGGAGAAGCTGGTGGCGAGCGACATGCTGGCGGTGTAATCGCCAGGCCGACCGGAGCAGGAGCTCCCCCCCAAAAAACCTCCCCATCGGGGAAGGGTACGAGGACCTGTCGGCGCTGTGTAATTTATTAACGAGAGGACTGAGCTGATGGCTGAAGCCAAAACCAAACTGAAGAAGCCGCGGGGCAAGGTTCGCCTGATCGAGGGGAAGTGCATCGCCTGCGGCGCGCGCTGCCAGAGCAGCTGTCCGGTGGACGGCATCCAGATGAGCGAGGGGGGCGAGCCGCAGATCGAGCTCTCCAAGTGCATCGGCTGCCTGAAGTGCGTGAAGGCCTGCCCTGGGTCGGCCCTGGAGATCTTCTACTCCCCCGAGGAACTGGAGATCCTGGCGCAGCTCGCCGGGCAGCAGGAGCTGGCCGAAGAGGATGCGGACCCGGACGAGCTGGCGCGCCGCGAGCTGGTGGCGGCCTACCGCGGGGTCTGGGTCTTCGTGGAGCAGACCGAGGGGGAGGCGGCCCGCGTATCCTGGGAGCTCATGGGCAAGGGTAAGGAACTCGCCGCCAAGCTGGGGGTCGAGCTCTGCGCGGTGGTCATGGGGGACCAGGTGGAGCACCTGTGCCACGAGTCCTTCAGCTACGGCGCGGACAAGGCCTACCTCATGGACCAGCCGGTGCTCAAGCACTACCGCACCTACCCGTACCTGGACGCCCTGTGCCACCTGATCGACAAGTTCAAGCCGGAGATCGTCCTCATGGGCGCGACCGGCATGGGACGCGACCTGGCCGGCGCCGTGGCGACCCGGGTCAAGACCGGCCTCACCGCCGACTGCACCGGCCTGGACATCGACGCCAAGCGCAACCTCATGCAGACCCGCCCGGCCTTCGGCGGCAACATCATGGCGACCATCATGTGCGACCGCTTCCGTCCCCAGATGGCGACGGTGCGCTCCCACGTGATGCCGATGCCGGCGCAGATGCCGGGTCGCAGCGGCAAGATCGTACCGGCCAGCCTCCCTATCTCCGAGGCGGACATCTTCACCAAGGTGCTCGAGGTGATCCGCGACAAGAAGGCGGGTGACGTCGACATCGCCGGCGCGGAGTTCATCGTCTCGGGGGGACGCGGCATGATGGCCAAGGAGAACTTCGCCATCCTGCAGGAGCTGGCCGACGAGTTGGGCGGCGTGGTAGGCGCCTCGCGCAGCGCAGTCGACGCGGGATGGATGCCGGGCGACCGCCAGGTCGGGCAGACCGGGAAGACGGTGCGCCCCAAGATCTACATAGCCTGCGGCATCTCCGGCGCGATTCAGCACCTGGTGGGTATGCAGGACTCCGACCTGATCGTCGCCATCAACCGCGACAAGGAAGCCCCCATCTTCGAGGTGGCCAATTACGGCATCGTGGGCGACCTGTTCGACGTGGTCCCGGCCCTTGTCGCCGCCCTGCGCGAGATGAAGGCGAGCAAGGGGAGCGTCGAGGTCAAGGACAGCAAAGCGGCGTAGCGGACGGCTTCTCCCGTCGCAGCCGGCTTACAGGAACTCTCCCTCGCCCTTCGGGCCTTCTCCCGCCGTAGGGCTTCGACCCGCAGGGAGGAGAGGGGAGGGGTGAGGGGACCGCTTGCCGTGGTAATGCGTCGACGTGGGGTTGAGGCATCCCCCTCCCCCTGACCCTCTCCCACCTCCGGACGGCGCCCTACGGTGGGCGAGCCCGGGGGGCGAGGGCTGAGTGGGCCTCGGGAGAATGGAGCAAGCGACCGCCACCGCTTACCATCACACTTACAAGGACACGCATATGCAACCTGATCCTGTCATCTTCACACCGCTTCTGGCCGCAGCCTGCGCGATCTTCGCCTGGAGCTGCTACCGCCGTTTCAGCCTCGTCGCCGTCGGCGCCGCCGAAGACCGTTTCTCGAGCCTCCCGGAAAGGCTGCAGGGGATGTTCGAGTTCGCCTTCCTCCAGAAGAGGGTGGTGAGCCGTCCCTTCGGCGTCAACCATCTCTTCATCTTCTGGTCGTTCCTGATCCTGGCCGTTGCCAACACGGAGTTCCTGGTGGCGGGGGTATTCCCTGCGGCCAGGCTTTCGGCAGTTCTGCCGCAGGCGCTCTACCTGCCGCTGGTCTTCGTGTTCGACGTGGTCTCGCTCTGCGCCCTTACCGCCGTGGCGATCGCGCTGGTGAGGAGGGCGGTGGCGCCTCCCTACGAGGGAGCCCGCACCGGCGAGGCCTTCGGCATCCTCTCCATGATCGGCACGCTGATGCTCGCCTACTTCGGGCTCCACGCGGCCGAGATCGCCCTGGGCGCGGAAGGCGCCGCCCAGTCCATGCCGGTCTCACGGGCGCTCTCCTCGCTTCTTTCGGGGGAGGGGGGGGAGACGCTGAAGAGTGTGGCCCAGGTTTCCTGGTGGCTGCACGCAGGCGTGCTCCTGTTCTTCCTGAACTACCTTCCCTACAGCAAGCACATGCACATCCTGGCCGCGATCCCCAACTGCTTCTTCAAGGGGCTCGATGCCCCGAACACGCAACCGCGCGAGGAGTTCGTCGAGGGGAACGTGTACGGCGCCGGGAGCATCGACCGCTTCACCTGGAAGGATCTCTTCGACTCCTTCTCCTGCACCGAGTGCGGCCGCTGCGAGAAATCCTGCCCGGCCGCCAGCACCGGCAAGCCGCTCAACCCGCGGCTGGTGATGCACGACATCAAGGTGAACCTTCTGGCCAACGGCGATCTGTTGCAGCGCGGCGGCGAGCCCACCGTGCCGGTGATCGGCGACGCCGAGGGGAGCATCAGGCCCGACGCTCTCTGGTCCTGCACCAGCTGCGGCGCCTGCCTGGCGGCCTGCCCGGTCTTCATCGAGCAGATGCCCAAGATCACCAAGATGCGCCGGCACCTGGTGCAGATGGAAGCCGATTTCCCGGAAGAGCTCCTGAACCTCTTCGAGAACATGGAGCAGCGCTCGAACCCGTGGGGGATCGCCCCCGGCGAGCGCGGCAAGTGGGCCGGCGGCCGCGACGTGCGGCAGTTCGAGGCGGGCAAGACCGAGTACCTCTACTTCGTGGGGTGCGCGGGATCCTTCGACTCGCGCAGCAAGCAGGTTACCCTCGCCATGACCCGGATCATGGAGGCGGCCGGTGTCTCCTTCGGCATCCTCGGCAAGGAGGAGAAGTGCTGCGGCGACAGCCTGCGCCGGCTGGGGAACGAGTACCTCTTCGACAAGATGGCCAGGGAGAACGTGGCGCAGTTCCAGGAAAAGGGTGTGACCAAGGTGGTCACCCAATGCCCCCACTGCTTCACGACGCTCAAGAACGATTACCGGCAGTACGGGCTGGAGCTGGAGGTGATCCCGCACGCCGAGTTCATCGAGTCGCTTCTGGCCCAGGGGAAACTGAAGCTCGACCACCACGAGAAGAAGGGTGGCAACATCGTTTTTCACGATTCCTGCTACCTCGGCCGCCACAACGGGGTCTACGAGGCGCCCCGCACGGTGATCGCGCAGGCCACCGGGAGCGCGCCGGCCGAGATGGAGAGAAACCGCGAGAATTCCTTCTGCTGCGGGGCCGGCGGCGGTCGCATGTGGATGGAGGAGCATCTCGGCGAGAGGATCAACCTGAACCGGGTCAACGAGGCGCTGGCGGGCAAGCCGAGCACCATCTGCACCACCTGCCCCTACTGCATGACCATGATGGAAGACGGCCTGAAGGATCGCTCCAACGGCGGCACCAACGTGAAGGACATCGCGGAGCTGGTGGCCGAGGGGCTTAAAGCCTAAGGAAAAATCCTGGGTTAGGGATAAGCAGGGGCTAGGGGGGCGGGCTGGAACAAAAACAGCGACAACCGGCTCCACACGAACTCTTCGCCTCCCGGGAACGGCCGGACGGGACGTCTTGATTGGGGCGGCACCTCCCCGGTCCGGTCGTCTCCCGGGGGGCGAGGGGGTAGTCGAACCTCCTCCCGTACCTGGGAAGGCACACACGCGACTAAGACGAGGATCGATAGATGCAGACCAACGCAGCGGCGCTGTCAGAATTCATGCCGGCCAACGAGCCGGCCTTCCGGGAATACCCTTCCAAGCTGTTCGTGGAAACCACCAGCCGCTGCAACCTGAACTGCGTGATGTGCATGAAGCAGAACGGTGACGGCAGCCGGGACAGGGACGGCGACCTCGACCTCGCCACCTTCAGCGAACTGGAACCGGCGCTCCCCAACCTGGAATCGCTGGTCTTGAACGGCGTGGGCGAGCCGCTACTGAACACGCGCCTGGAGCACTTCATAAGCCGCGCCAAGAAGCTCATGCCGGCAGGAAGCTGGATCGGTTTCCAGAGTAACGGGCTGCTTTTGTCGCACCTGCGCGCCGTGTCGCTTCTGAACGCCGGCGTGGACCGGATCTGCCTCTCGATGGACGGTGTCGACGCCAACACCTTCAGCTCCATCCGCTCGGGGAGCCAGCTGGTCGACCTGGAGCACGCCCTCAACGCCCTGGGCGCCGCCAAGACCGCCTGCCGCCGTCCCGACATGGAGATCGGCGTCGAGTTCGTGGTGATGCGCGACAACCTGGGGCAGCTTCCCGCGGCGCTCTCCTGGGCGGCCGAGTTCGGCGTCAGCTTCGCGCTGGTCTCCCACCTGCACCCCTTCGACGAACCGCACCTGCAGCAGTGCAGCTACGACATCTGCACCGACGAGGCGATCACCCTGTTCCAGAGCTGGAAGAGCAAGGCCGACCTAAAGGGGGTCGATATCCGCCGTTATTTCGAGGTTCTCTGGAATTACCGCAAGACCGACAAGGACAGGCAGATCATCGATTTCGTGGCGGCCATGAAGTCCGATGCCCAGCAGCGGGGGATCACGCTGGACCTGAAGAGGCTTTTTACGCTGGATATGCCGAAGATCCACCACAGCCAGGATATCTTCGAGGAGGCTGCGCAGGTTGCGCGCAGGACCGGGATCGACCTGCGGCTGCCGGAGATAGCCCGGCGCGAGAAGCGCGGCTGCAGCTTCATAGAGAAGGGGAGCGCCTTCATCTCCTGGGACGGCGGCATGCACCCCTGCTACCACCTGTGGCACCACTGCAGTTCCTACGCCAACGGCTGGCAGCACCCGGTGCACCCCTGGGTGTTCGGCAACGTGAAGGAACGCGGCGTGATGGAGATCTGGAACAGCCCCAGGTTCCGCGGCTACCGCGAGAACGTCGTGCGTCACGACTACCCTTCCTGCGCCGAGTGCAACACCTCCCCCTGCGACCTGGTGCAGGCAGAGCGTTTCGACCAGGATTGCTACGTCAACACCGAGCCTTGCGGCAGCTGCCTCTGGAGTTCCGGCGTGTTCAGGTGCCTGGACTGACGTTTCTCAGGATCTCCCTCAGTTCCGAGAGCTTGTAGGGTTTCTGGATGAACCCGGCGACCTCCTTGCCCAGGAATTTCTGTTTCAGCTCGACCTCGCTGAAGCCGCTGGACATGACGACCTTCACGCCGGGGGCGAGCTTTTTCAGTTCGTTCAGGCACTGGTCGCCGTCCATGTTGGGCATGGTCAGGTCCAGGATGACCACCCCGATGCCGGGGGTGGCCTGGTACGCCTCGAGCGCTTCCTTACCGTCGCTGGCCGTTATCGGGGAAAAGCCCAGTTCTTTGAGCATCTCCGACCCGATGTTGCGCACGGTCTCCTCGTCATCGACCAGAAGGACGTTCCCGGCCCCTTGCCACTGCACGGAAGCCCTGGGCTGGGGCCTTGCGGGCTCTGCCCGCTGGTCGCTGGCCGGTATGAGCACCTTGATGGTGGTCCCGAGGTCGGGCTCGCTGTAAACCACGATGGCCCCCTTGTGCCCCCTGACAATCCCCAGGACTGCCGCCATCCCCAGGCCGCGACCGGTGAACTTGGTGGTGAAGAAGGGATCGAACAGCTTGGCCAGGGTGTCGTCATCCATGCCGCAGCCCGTGTCCGTTATCTCGAAATATACGTAGAGCCCCTCCGGAAGTTCCTCGTTTTGCCACACGTTCCTCAGGTAGCTGCGGTCGCACTCGATGCTGCCGGTTTTCACCGAGATGGTCCCGTTTCTTTCCCCGATGGCTTCGGATGCGTTGATGACCAGGTTCATGATGACCTGGCGGATCTGTGTCGTATCGGCTTCGATATGAGGAAGCGACTCGGCGAGATCGAATTGCAGCACCGCCTTCTTCGAGATGGAAACCTCGAGCATGTGCAGCATCTCCTGCAGGAGGCGGTTCAAGTCGAGATGTTCGATGATGAACTTGCCTTTGCCGGAGTAGGCCAGCATCTGGGCCGCCAGGTCGGCGGCGCGGGCCGAGGCCTGCTCTATGCTGCGCAGGTTGCCTATGGCCGGCGACTCCTTGTTGGTCCGCATGAGGGCAAGTTCGGCGTTGCCCATGATGGCCATGAGGATGTTGTTGAAATCATGGGCGATCCCTCCGGCCAGCACCCCAAGGCTTTCCAGCTTCTGGGAATGCAGGAGCTGTTTCTCCAGCTGCTGCTGTTCTTCGACCATGCGCCTGCGCTCGGTGACGTCGCGGGCCAGCATTATGAAGCCGGTGCAGGGGGTCCCCATCGCGGTGACCGAAAGTTCGAACCACATCTCCCCCTGCGGCAAGGCGAGGGAATATACGGCCCCTCTGTGAGAGCCGTTTTTCTCCGCCTCCGCCAAGGCCGCCATGATGATCCGGGCCGGTTCTTCCGGCAGTATGTCCGGGATGCTCCTCCCCATGAACTGCTCCGGCGGGAGGTAAAGGAGGTTCATGGCCGATGAGTGGAACTCCTTGATCACCCCGTCCCGGTCGGTCCGGAACATGAGGTCCGGCATCGAGTTCAGGATGGCTTCCTGAGACTCCTGGGCGAGACGCACGCTCGCCTCGGCGCGCTTGAGCTCGGCGATGTCGCCCTCCAGCCGCTGCGCCATCAGGTTGAAACTTCTGCAAACCGTTTCGATTTCGCCGACCGAGGAGGAGGTCACCCTGGCCGCCATGTTCCCCGCCGTGAGCTGGTCGGCGACCCGGGCCAGTTCGCTGACCGGGCGCAGCACCAGCCGGTTCGCGGCAACGTTCAGGGTGATGGCGAGGGTGAGCGACATGAAGAGCATTCCCACCAGGATGATGGCGGTCTGCCGCAGCAGTTGCGCGTGGATGTTGT
The DNA here is from genome assembly GCF_018919385.1 of Geomonas diazotrophica. Lineage (GTDB taxonomy): Bacteria > Desulfobacterota > Desulfuromonadia > Geobacterales > Geobacteraceae > Geomonas > Geomonas diazotrophica. The sequence continues at coordinate 48,379 of NZ_JAHLMF010000011.1, read as the reverse complement.
GCTTGCTGAGCCCGATCCGCACCGCCCCCTGCACCGATGAATCGACCATGATCGTTTGGGACAACTCCACGACGTCCAGGTCCTTTTTCAGGGCCGCGATGATGGTGCCGATGGGAGCGTCGGGGGGGAGCTTGTCCAGGTAGGGCTTTAGCTTGGCGCGGGAGCTGTTCAGGCTGGCGACGGCGGTGGTGAGGGCGTTTCCCCGTTCGTCCTCGATCACGGTGTAGATGATCTCGTCGTCGTGCACTTCGGCGACCAGGGCATCCAGCTGCAGGGTGTCTTTCAGGATGAGCGCGTCGGTGCAGACCGACGAGACATACCTCGCGAGCCCTCTCCCCTTGTTCTCGAGCGAGCGCTCAAGCTTGTTCTTCTGGGCGGCGAACAGGGTTGCCGCCACGGCCACTGAAAAAACGAGGATGATGCTGAAGGAAAGGAGGAAAAACCTTCGCCGCAGACTCAGATTGTTGATCTGCCACCACCCCATGAATACCTGCCTTCCCCTGGCGGCGCCCCCTGCGGTTTCCGAAGCGGGCTCCCTTGTGGGCGGATACCTACTTGATGTTCATCCTGAGCCACTTCTCCATCTCGCGAACCGAGTCGTAGTCGGCATCCCTGGGGACGATGAACCTGTCGATCTTGATGGCCGAGAGAATCGCTTTCCCCTCCGGGTCCTTATGCATGTTCAGGAAGATGTCCCTGACGCGCGCCTTCAAGGCGGGGTCGATGTCCTTGCGGGTGACGATGGGAGGGATGCCGTAGCGGGGTGACCTGGCGATGATCTTGGTCTGGCTGGTGAAACGCGGGTCCTTGCTGGCGGCGTAGTTGTAGATCAGGCTGTCCACGCTGGCGCCGTCGACGATTTTCTTCGCTACGGCTTCGATGGCCTTGTCGTGGGTCTTGGTATAGATGATCCTGCCGAAAAACTTCTCGGGGGGGAGGTTGAATCTCTTGCCGATCATGTAGGTGGGGACGATCTTGCCGGTGTTCGATTTGGGGTCGGTGAAGGCGAAGCTCTTTCCTTTGAGCTGCGCCAGGTCGGTGACGTTGCTGCTTTTGTGCGCGATGATGTAGGCGTAGTAAAAGGGCTCCCCGTACGATTGCGGCGCCACGAGGAGCTCGACGCCGAACTTCTCCTTGTCCATCACGTAAGGCCCCGAGCAGACGAAGGCCATTTTCAGCTCGCCTTTTTCCAGCAGCCTGTCCGTCTCGTCGTAATTTTGCTTTTGCACCATCTCGACCGGTCGTCCCAGTCGCTTGCCCACGTATTCGATGATCTGCCGGTAGTATTTCACCGTTTCCTGCGGCGAGATCATGGCCGCGACGCCGAACTTCAGCGGTTCGGCTGACGATGCTGTAACGTCAGCAACGCAAAGAGTAGAGATAAGAGCAGCTAGGACTGCGGCCAGCTTCATCGCGTACCTCCTGCAAATTCCGATTGTTTCTGATGCAGATCTGTATGCCCTGGAAAGTCAAAAGGACTTTTTTATGACAGAGTCACGAATCATTGACACAGTTTAACACCGCGGGCAGAGTAATCAAACCGGTGCACTGCCATTAATTACAGATCCCCGGTCATCTCCTGCAACAGGTACAGCTTGGGATTCACCTTGCGCACGCAGTCGATCACCTCGCGCAGCATCGTCTCGTCCAGCCCGCACTCCTCGTCGATCCCCTGGAAATAGGGGTACCCCTTGGGGAGCGGGGTGAGCGCGCCGTCGCGCAAGAGCATCACGTCGACCAGCTCGTTGATCCTTCCCTCGGCTTCCCACGGGTCGCGGTAGTTGAACTGCCGCGCCACCACATGCAGTCCCATTCCGTTCTCGAAAATCGCCTTCACCTCGAAGGAGAATTCCCTGGGGGCGCTGTAGTTCTCGCTGCGCCCGGAGCGCACCATCACCTGGGCGCCCGCCTCCCTCAGGATCTCTCCGACCGATTCGGCGGTCATCGGCACCGGCGTCGTTTCTTCCATATCCGTCACACCTCCAGTCTCAGTTCGATGCCCCACGGGGCCGGTTTCTCCCCCTCCGCGGTCAGGACCCACAGGGTCGGGAGCTCCATCTGCTCCGGTACCGGGCCGATGCCGTCGGTGAGGTAGATCACCGCGGCGGGGAGGGGATGCATGGTCTTCGCGTACTCGAAGACGGGGCGCAGGTCGGTGAAGCCGCCGCCGTCGTAGCGTTCCGGCACGAAGGCGCTCCCCTTGAACGCCTCCACCTGCTGGATCCTGCTGTTGGCGTAGAGCACGGTGATGGCGGCGTCGCGGCCGCGGGCGATCTGCAGCAGCTCCGTGGCGAACGCCTCCCTGAGCTCGACGATGTCGGTGGAGTCGCTCACGTCGATGCCGACCAGGAGTGTCAGGCGGTGCCGCTTGCGCGAACCCGGGGTGTCGTGCTCGAAGCGGCGGTGCTCGCGCATCCAGGTGCTCTTCCTGCCGATCCTCCCCGCGGTGGCGACGAACTGCCGGAGCACCTGGCGCCAGGGGATGGGGGAGGGGCGTAGGATCGCCTCCACCACCCCCCTCACCTCGGCCGGGGCCTCGCCGTCGCTGCCGCGCAGGCTCTCCCGGGTCACCGCGCGCAGCATCTCCTCGGCCAGCGGCAGCGGCGTGCTGTCGGCGTCGCTCCAGATGGCGTGATCGTCGAGCGTGGAGGCCCCAGCGGGATCCCTGCCCGCCCCCGAGGCCCCCTCGACCTCCTGCGCCTCGTCGCCGAAACCGCTTCCCGAGAGGTTGCCGACGTCGAAGGGGCGCACCAGCAGCCGGTAGTACTCCTCGGCGGCGAGGCCGTCGGGTAGGTCGAACTGGTTCGGGTAGATCGCGTCTTCGGGGAGTCCCGGGGTGTCCGGGTTGATGGCCAAGTCGCAGCAGAGGTCCCAGTCGTGCGAGTTCCTCCCCTTGCCGCGCAGCATGTGCAGGTGCAGAAGGTGCTTCACCAGGTGCTCGAGCAGCGCCTGCTGCTGGGTTGCGCTGAGGAGGGAGAAGGGGGCGGGATCGACGGCGAGCGTCGGGGTGCCGTTGCGGATGGTTACCCCGGCGGCCTTCCCGTTGAGCGGGCGTTCCTCGCGGCGCAGGTTGAGCAGGAAGTGGCCGTAGAAGGGGCGCTCCTTCAAAAGCCGCACCACGGCGTTTTGCAGCGTGCCGGGTGACACCGGTTACCCCGCCTGTTGGCTGATCGCCTGCATGGCGTCGAAGATGACGGCGTCGTGCTTGTCCTTCACCAAAAGCAGCGCCACTTCGGGGATCTTCAGGAGCGATTTGACGAAGCCGAAGCGGAGGTCGCGCGGCAGGACGGCGATGTAGGATACGAGGTTGTCTTCCTGCTCCTCGCTGAGTCCGGGGGAGACCTGGAGCAGGGCGGAAAGGTCGTTGATGGTGGCGGCCTGCACGTCGTCGCGCTGCGCCTCGGCCCGTCCGGCCACGCCCGCCCAGTCGTTTAGCACCTCGTCCGCCGTCACCGGCCTTCCCTTGCGGTCGGAAAGCCAGCGCATGAAGGCGATGGCGGCCTCCTTGCCGACGATCCCGGAGTAGACCTCCATCTCCAGTTCGGCCGGGAAGCGGCAGTTCTTCTTGAGCACGCTCACCATCTCCCAGGCGCGCTCGCTCGGCTCCACCTGCATATCCATCGGCATCCCCTGCTTGGCGAGGAAGCCGTGGTTTCCCGCGAGGAACTGGCGCACCTCGCCGGCGAACTCCCGCCTCTGGGCGTAGCGTGCCCAGCACTGGTAGTCGGTCTCCACGAAGAGCATCACCATGCGGTCGATGAGCGCGCGGTCAAGGGTCGCCACCTGGTAGCTCCCGTCGGGAGGGTTGATGCTGACCACCACCTTGTGGCGGCGCGAAAGGGTATGGGTGTGGATGGCGCGCAGCATCCCCTCGCCGGGGGGCTCGACGAACTGGAAGATGGCCTGCAGGGTGTCCTCCTGCTGGGCCCGGTTCAGCTCGTCGCAGTGGATCACGGTCGGGAGCTCCTCGTCCCCCGGCAGCCACGACGGGCGCGACCACTGCATCACGTCGCCGCTTCGAAACGGGATGCCGACCAGGTCGCCCACTTCCATCTGTCCCAGGCGCAGCGAGACGTAGCGCCGGTCCAGCTCGCGGCAGGCCTGGAGGATCCCCGCACTCTTGCCCACCCCGCGGTGTCCCACCACGCAGGGGGTGAGGTCGGTCTTGGAGAGGATCTCCTTCACCACGATCTTCATCTGTTCCACGTTCATGGCTTTGCCACCTTCCTGCATCTGAAGTTCGAGCCGAAACGATATCTTACACAGATTCATGAGAAGGTGGAAGGGGAAATTGGCAGCCCGGTTGGACGAAGTTAATTTTGTTGGTAGTATTACGGCTGTTGTCAAAACCAGCGGACGGAGGAGACGGTATGGGACACAAAGAGTGCTGCGAAGGAGGGTGCATGGTGAAGCTCGTGGTGGGGGGACTGATCGGAGCCGGGCTCGCGCTGTTACTCGCTCCCCAGGCCGGCAAGAAGACGCGGAAGTACCTCGCCTCCTTGGCCGAAGACGTCGGGGGCAAGGCCAACGATGCGGTGAGCGACTTCGCGGAGACGGTTTCGGACTTCGTGGAGCGTGCCAGCGACCGCGCCGCGGATTTCCTGAAGGAGAAGGAAAGCCTGACCAAGGAATCCAAGAAGATGTTGCTGACGGCGCTGGAAAAGGCACAGGAGAAACTGGAAGAGCAGAGGAAAAGGCTTGAGGATAGCATCTAGCGGGGTCTTCACAATCAAACAACAGGAGGTATCACCATGGCAAAAGAACCCTGGGTCGACCAAGACGTCTGCATCAGCTGTGGTCTTTGCACCGACAACGTACCGGAAGTGTTCCGGTTTGCCGACAACGGCAAGGCAGAGGCCTATGACCCGGCCGGCGCTTCCGAGGACGAGATCCAACGTGACGCCATCGACGTCTGCCCGGTGAGCTGCATTCATTGGCGCTGATGCCCCGATAGCAAAGGACGCAGCAAAAAGGCCGCACCCCCAAGGGGTGCGGCCTTTTTAGTTACCCCTCACCCCGACTCCGTGGGGAGAGGGGATGCTGCGGACCTGCTTCTCGGGCGCTTGTCGTTGTCCATTGTCCATCGTCAATCGTCAATTGCATCCGCGTCTTCGAACCTGGTCCCCTTGCGGCACCAGCGGCCGCCGCTCACGATCGAGGAGAGGGCGCCTTCGCGCTCGACCGTGTCGGCGCGGACCGAAAGGTAGACGTGGATGGGAATGAAGGCGAGGAAGATCCACATGATCAGCTGGTGGGCCAGGCGCAGATACTGCACCCCGACCAGGTTGTCGAACCGGACCAGGTAACCGAAGAACCAGTTGTCGGGGGAGTAGAGCGCGTACAGGGCGAACCCGGTGAAAAGCGCCAGCAGCCCGACCCCGAAGATGGCGGTGTAGGCGACCTGCTGCAGCGGGTTGTGACCGATGTAGTGCGGGGGACGATCGAAGCGGCAGAAGAGGTAGTTCTGCGCCACCTGGAGCAGGTTCTTCAGGTCGCGCAGCCGCACCGGGAACAGGGCGTACCAGCGCTGGAACCGGTTGGAGGCGAGGAAGAGCCCGGCGATGCGCAGGATGGCGGCGCACAGAAGGAGCCACCCCGCCACGAAGTGGGTCAGCCTCAACCAGCTCAGATAGTTGGAGTAGCCGTCGGTCACCCCGTAGACGAACCGGCTGCTCCCCATCAGCAGGCCGGTCAGGGAGAGGATGACGATCAACAACACGGACAGCCAGTGCAGCACGCGCAGCTGCCAGTCCCACACCGGGACGTAGTAGAAATCCCGAGGCTCCTCGCTGCGCCGGCTCTTCTGCCTGGTGGCCCGCACCGGGATGTAGCCGAGGAATTCCCACCGCTCTGTGCCGTCGGCGGCAATGCTCCCTCTCCCAACGCCAAGCGCGCGGAAGCCGTGCGTCATCTGCATCTCCGCCTGGAGCTCCGCGCGGTAGCGGGTCGCCTCGTCCGGGTGGCAGAGGTAGAGGATGGTGTCCACCTCGCCGCGGGCGATGAGCGCCTCCTCGCCGGAATCCACCCGCCGCACCCGGGCCACGCTCCGGGCCAGTTGCGGCTCCAGCGGGGTGAAGCCGGTCTGCTCGTAGTGACGCAGGTCCTCCTTCTTGGAGGCGGCGCTCAAAAGCGCCAGGTCGACCGGGTCCGCGGTCCCGAAGGGAGCCCCAAGGGCTGCGGCGATGAGCAGGTCGCGCCGCTTCCTCCCGGCAAAGGGGACCGGGTCGCCAAGCTCGATGCGGATTTCCGATTCCGGGATCTGGTAGAGGCTCATTGCACCTTTACCTCCACGCCGCCGCCACCGGGCACCAGAAGGTGCACGGCGCAGGACTCGCACGGGTCGAAAGAGTGGATGGTGCGCAGCACCTCGATGGGGCGCTTGGGGTCGGAGAGCGGGTGCTTGCCGTCGCCGGCCAGGGCCTGCTCGAAGGGCCCCATCTGGCCGCCGGGGTCGCGGCCGGAGCTGTTCCAGGTGCTGGGGACCACTGCCTGGTAGCGCGAGATGCGCCCGTTTTCGATCTCGATCCAGTGCGACAGGGTGCCGCGGGCCGCCTCCATGAAACCCGTTCCCTGGGCCTGGCGGGGCCAGCTCGAGGGCTCCCAGAGTTCCGGGTTGAAGGTGGCCACGTCACCGGACCGGATCCTCTCGTTCAACTGGGCGAACCACTGGTCCATGCGCCGGGCCAGGAGCACCGACTCCAGCGCCCGGCAGTAGGTCCGTCCCAGGGTGGAATTGAGCGCGGCGACGCCGCCGCCGAGCCTGGCGAGCCCCTCGCCGGCGAGCCCGACCGTCTCGGCGTGTCCCTGCGCGCAGGCGACCATGATGCGGGCGTTGGGTCCCACCTGCACGGCGCGCCCATCGTAGCGCGGCGCCTTGCACCAGGTGTACTTGGGGTGGTCGGAGAGCTCTTTGAAGGGGGGCTTCGGGCCGGTGTAGTTCGGCTCGGTGCGCCCCTGCCAGGGATGGAGCCCCTGCCGGTCCCCCTCGGGCTGGCTGTACCAGGCCGAGGAGATGAACTCGGCGATCTTCTTGGGATCGAAGGGGTGGGGCGTGCCGTAATCGCCGTCCAAGACCAGCCCGGCCGGGACCACCCCTCCCGCCGGGGCGCCCGAGCAGGAGTAGGCGCTCTCCCCGGTGGCGAGGAGGGTGGGTGAGGAGACGCCGATGGCCGCGTATTCCGGGTAGAAGGAGGCGATGGCGAGGACGTCCGGGTAGTAGACCTCGAGCACGAAGCGCCTGGCCTGGTCGATCATCCCGGCGATCTCGTCCAGGCGCACCCGGTTGATGGCGATCTGGTTGTCGAGGTTGATGGAACAGGCCATGCCCCCCACCAGGTAGTTCGGGTGCGGGTTCTTGCCGGCGAAGATGGTGTGCAGGCGGATGATCTCGCGTTGCCAGGAGAGCGCCTCCAGGTAATGGGCGAGCGCCATCAGGTTCGCCTCGGGGGGGAGGCGGTAGGCGGGGTGTCCCCAGTACCCCCCTGCGAAGATGCCGAGCCCCCCGCCGGCCGAATCAGCCACCCGCTTTTGCACCTCCCGGAACCAGGTTGCCGAGTTGTTGGGCCAGGGGGAGAGCGAGGCTGCCAGGCGGGAGGTGGCGGCGGGGTCGGCCTTGAGCGCGCTCATCACGTCGACCCAGTCCAGGGCGTGCAGGTGGTAGAAGTGCATCACGTGGTCCTGCAGGGTGGCCATCCCGGAGACCAGGCTGCGGATCAGTTCCGCGCAGGGGGGGATCTTGCACTTGATGGCGTCCTCGACGGCGCGGACCGACGCGATGGCGTGCACGCCGGTGCAGACGCCGCAGATGCGCTGCGCGAAGGCCCAGGCGTCGCGCGGGTCGCGCCCCTGCAACACCCTTTCGATCCCCCTGAACTGGGTCGCGCAGGCCCAGGCGTTGCCGATCCTCCCCCCCTCGCTCTCCAGCTCGATGCGCAGGTGCCCCTCGATTCGGGTGATGGGATCGATGACGATACGCTCGCGGGCCATCGCGACCTCCTTTTGGTGTTCAAAACCAAAGACGCCGAATATCAGCTCTAAAAGCTGTTACGCCCTTTTGTCTCCCTCTTCTTCCGGCTTCTCCTTGTCCCCGAGTACCGCGAGCGGCAGGGTCTCCGGCTGGGCTTTCTTCGCCCTCTTCTTCGCGATCACGGTGGCGGCCGAATGGACCATCACGCCGCCCACCGAGGCGACCACGGCGGCGGCGCCGATGGTGTTGGCGGTTGCCTCGACCCCCAGGCCGGGGACCACGAAACCGGGGAGCCTGCGGTAGAAGGGGGTCATCCGGTCGTAGAAGTGGCGCTCGGTGCAGCCCAGGCAGGGATGTCCCGCCTTGATCGGGAAGCTCTGTCCCAGGTTCCACTCAAGCGTCGCGCAGGGGGCGAAGGTGGCGGGACCTTTGCAGCCGAGGCGGTACAGGCAGTGTCCCCGACGGGCGTTCTCGTCGTCGAAGCGCTCGGCGAACTGCCCGGCATCGAAGCTGGCCCGGCGCGGGCACTTGTCGTGGATCCTCTGGCCGTAGGCGAAGAGCGGGCGCCCCATGCCGTCCAGGGGCGGGGGGTGTCCGTAGGCGAGGTAGTAGGTGAGGGTGGCGGTGATGGTTTCGGCGATGGGGGGACAGCCGCTGATGTTGACCACGGGGCGGTCGGTGATGACGTCTGAGACTCCGACTGCGCCGGTGAGGTTGGGGGAGGCCGCCTGGACGCAACCGTACTCGGCGCAGGCGCCCACGGCCATGATGGCGTCCGCCTTCTGCGCCGCGCGGCGCAGGATATTGGCGGCCGAATCGCCGCCGATGGTGCAGCAGGCCCCGTCGTATCCCAGGGGGACCGACCCGTTCACCAGGAGCAGGTGCGGCTTCGCAGCCGCCTCACGCAGGACCTCTTCGGCGGCGCTTCCCGAAGGGGCCATCAGCAGTTCGTTGTAATCCAGGGAGACCTGTTCCAGGACCAGCCGGTCGATGGGGCTGCTCCCCGAGCGGAGCAGGCTCTCCAGGCAACCGGTGCATTCCTGCAACTGCAGGTAGATGACGCTTGGGCGTCTGGCGCCCGAGAGCTTCTGCGCCATCTCCTCGGCCAGGGCATGGGAGCCCCCCGGGAGCGCCGCGGCGGCGGCGAAGCAGGCCGCCATCCTGCCGCAAAAGGTGAGAAACTCGCGCCTGCTGACGCCGCGCCGCGACAGAAACTCCTCGAAGGTCTCGCCGCGCGACCAACCGCCTTCCACGGGATCTTTCATATCCGTTCTCCAACTCCGCTTCCTTCCCGCTGGGGAAGGCAGGTGCGAGAACCGCCAGGGCCGATGGGAGTGCCGTCGAATGTTCCAATGAACACGAGGAAAAGATTAACGCTATAAAAAACTATGTCAATTAGAGGTTTGGCCGGTTCCCCGGCCGGAACTCCTTAAAAGGTGTGGGGACTTTTTTTTCGCACTCTCGACGCTATACTTCTCTGATTGAAATTTTCTAATAATAGAGGCGCGTCCGGCATCCCGACGCGAGCCTTTAATGGGAGAGGTGGCCGAGATGGGAAAGGGTAGGGTACTGGTCGCCCGGGTGATCGCCCCGGCTGTCGTATGCTTTGTGGTGCAGGTGCTGCTTTGGCTGCCGCTGCAGGCGCGGGGAGAGGATGCCGCGGTCTCGATGCCGGCCTATTGCAGCGTCCCCCCCTTGCCCGGCCTGGGCATCAAGCCGAACCTGCTCCTTTTGATCGACAACTCCGCCAGCATGTACGATCTCGCCTACACCGACCCCGGCACCTTCTGCCTGGATGACAGCTTCGATCCTGCCCACAACTACCCCGGCTATTTCCAGCAGGACAAGCTCTACCGCTACGTCGTCGCCAGCGACAGCTTCGCCGTCGCCACCGGCACCGGCATCGACGGGAGCAGCTGCAACCTGGCCGGCACCACCTTTTTCTGCGTCAACGTGGATGCCAAGAAGAAGGCGGACCGCTTCCTCGCCACCGGTAAGTTCCTGAACTGGCTCGCCATGAGCAAGCTGGACCTGGAAAAGCTGGCCCTCACCGGGGGGAAGTACGACCCGGCCACCGGCAGGCTTCAGGCGGAGTCGCGCGGCTGCCAGGGGAAACGGTACGTGAAGATAGTCAACGACGGCAACGGCGTGCCGCTTCCGGTGACCTTCGGGGTGCGCGGACCGATCCCCTCCGAGTCGGGGTACGTTTCCCAGTCCAGCCACGGCGGCCCGACCCGGATCGACATCTACCCGGCCAGGTACAACAAGGACGACTGCCTCGCGGCGGTGCGGAAATGGCAGGAGGGCGCCGGCGCGACCGACCTCGCCGATTCCGCCGGCAGGTGCCTGGGGCCGCTGTACGACGCCAACAACGTGCCGACGCCGGGCAAGATCTTCACCCAGGCCCTGAGCCTTTGTTACTCCCATCGGGCGGGGGCCCCGATCCTTCCCGGCGAAGTGACCCTGCTGCAGGCGGACTGCGCGACCCGCTACCTGAAGGTGTACGGATCCAACCTCATGAAGATCGTCAAGAACACCGGCGACGACGTCTGCGCCAGGGGGATCTTCCACGACCTGCGGAACCACGAGGGGATCACTTTCAGCTTCGGGTACCTGGGGCAGTGCTACAAGATGGGTACCGGCGGCTGGCTCCCGCAGTGCGCGCCCTACGTGATCGAGGACTTCTGCAGCGACCTCACCGACCCGTGGCTGGCCGACCCGTCGGCCAACGCGAACCAGGCCGGGAGCAGGGCGAGCCTCCCCTCCTTCATCCTCGACGCGGGTATCACGAGCCTCGGCGCCGTGGCGCTGACCGCCCAGGTTCGCCTCGCCCCGGATGCGGCGCCCGCAGGGCTCGTGCAGCAGTTCGCCTCCGACATCAATTTCGGCGCCATGGTATTCAACGACGACGGGGCCGGTTCCGAGTGCGGCGGCGCCATCGGCTGCTTGAGCCACTGCAGTAACGCCAACGACCCCGTGCCACACAGCGAATGCAACTTCAACGTGGACTGCGACGGCGCTATCCCGAACTCCGGCGTCTGCCGCCCGGATCCCCGCAAAGACGGGGGGAGGGTCATCTCCTACCTCAACCTGTCGCCGCTGGGGGATCACTCCAGCGGGCTGGTGGCGGCCATCGACGCCGTCAGGGGGACCTCCTGGACGCCGCTGGCCGAGACCTTCTACGAGGCCATCGGCTATTTCGCCGGCAACCCCTCCTTCAGGTTCCAGCCGGAGGACTACGACACGGCGTACCCGCCGTCGAAGTACGGCTGCCAGAGGAACAACGTCCTCATCCTGAGCGACGGCATGTCCACGGCGGACCGCGCTGCCGCCACGAACGGCTTCGTGGAGGCGGCGGTGGCGAGGTGGGGGGGCGGGGGCGATCCCATGCCCGCGAGCCAGGTCACCGGCTCCGGCACGGCGGCGACGGCCGCCCCGGAAAACGCGGGGAGCTACAACCTGGACGACCTCGCCTGGATCGCACGGCACCGCAACATCATCGACCCGGCTCAGCCCATCGAGCTGCAGAGGCAGTACATCACCACGCACGTGGTCTACACCGGGCCCCCCTGCGGCGACCCCGGGACCGGGACCGGGTACAACGCGGACGGCAGCTGCGCGACCGGCGACGAAGGGGTCCCCGAGAAGATGATGCAGCTCACCGCCGCCAAGGGAGGGGGGAGCATCAAGACGGTGCAGGATCCCGCCGGCTTGCAAAACGCGCTGAAAGGGGTGTTCCAGCAGGTGATCGGCGGCCCAAACGCCGGGACCAGCAGCTCGATACTGGCAACCGGGGAGGGAAACGGCGCCCTGTTCCTGCAGCCCCAGTTCTACCCGAACAAGAGCTTCGACGGGGGGCAGAGCTCGGCCGCCTGGATCGGGGAGCTGCAGGCTCTTTGGTACTACATCGACCCCTTCGTGGGGAGCAGCGGCGCCGCGAGCGGCATCAGGGAGGACACCGACGGCGACAAGACGCTCGACCTGAAGCGGGACCGGGTGGTCCGGTTCGTCTCGGACCCGGCGCTGGGCGAGGCCCGGGCCAGGCTCTACCTGGACGCCGACGGCGACGGGGTCGTCGACCCGGGGCAGCCGGCCGGCTACCCGCTGGAGGTGGCGCCCGAGGCGGTGCAGAGCCTTTGGCGCGCCGGGCGGCAGCTCCGGGAGAAGGGGGCGTCGGACCGGACCATCTACACGCAGACCGACGGTGCCTCCCTGGTTCCCTTCCTGGACGGCTCGGTGGCGGGAAACCGGCAGTTGCTGCTGGCCCGGGACCAGGCCGAGGCGGAGCAGATCGTCGCCTTCGTGCGGGGGATCGACGACAGTGAAGGGAGGAGCGGGGCGCCCACGAGGGACCGCGGCGTGGCGGCCTACGGCGGCAGCGACAAGAAGGTCTGGAAGCTCGGGGACATCGTCTCCTCCGCGCCGGTGCTGCAGACCTCGGTCCCCCTCGGGAGCTACCACCTTCCCCCCCCGCGCGGCTACGGGGACGGCTCCTATCTGCAGTTCATCGACCCCGGGGGGACCTACGCCAACCGGGGCACGGTCTACGTCGGCGCCAACGACGGCATGCTGCACGCCTTCCGGCTGGGGATGCTCAAGGTACGTCCCGGCAAGTCCGAGACCTGGCCGGCAGATCGCAAGGCGGTACTGCTCGGCAGCGGGGTGGGGGAGGAGGAGTGGGCCTTCGTTCCCCAAAACGCGCTCCCCTACCTCCGGTACCTGAAGGAGCCGCTCTACCCGCATCTGTACTTCGTGGACGGCCCCACGGCGCTCGTCGACGCCTGCATCGGCGATCCCGAGCGCTGCAGCCGCGACGACTACTGGAACTGCCTCAGGGAGGGCGCGGGGAGCTGGCGCACCGTCCTGATCGGGGGGATGGGGCTGGGAGGGGCGAGCAGGCCGGCAGGGGCCTCCTGCAGCGACCAGGGGAGCTCCGCCACCTGCGTCAAGGCCCCGGCGGTGGGCGTTGGGGGGCTCTCCAGCTATTTCGCCCTGGACGTGACCGGGCAGGGGGGGGACGGCAGCGGCACGCCGCGGCTCCTCTGGGAGTTTTCCCACCCGGAGCTCGGTTTCGCAACCTCCGGCGCGGCGGTCCTGCGCATCAAGGCGCGCACCCTGAAAGGAACCGACCTGGTCCACGACACCGACAAGAACGGGCGCTGGTTCGCCGTCTTCGCCTCGGGCCCAACCGGTGCGGTCGAGAGGGAGAGCCGGAGCTTCACCGGCACCTCGGACCAGAACCTGAAGCTCTTCGTGATCGACCTGAACGCCGTACCGCCGCTCACCCTGGGGCGCAACTACTGGGTCATCGACACCGGCATAGCCAACGCCTTCGGCGGCAGCATGGCGGGTGCGGGGATCGATGCCGACAAGTGGGACAGCTCCCCCGCAAAGGTCGGGCAGTACGAGGACGATGCCCTCTACCTCGGCTACACCCGGCTCGCCGCGGGAGGGGGGTGGACCGGAGGGGTGCTGCGCCTTTTCACCGGGCATGACCCGGACCCGGGCAACTGGAAGACAAGCCGGGTGATCGACGACGTGGGGCCGGTGACCGGCGCGGTGGCCAAGCTCCAGGACCGCCAGTACAAGAGGCTCTGGCTCTACTTCGGGGGGGGGAGGTACTTCAACACCCAGGACGACCTCTCCCCGCAGCGCGCGCTCTACGGCGTGAGCGAGCCCTGCTACGCCGGCGACAACACCCTGCGGGGGGACTGCAGCACCCCCACCCTCAAGCCGTCCGACCTCAACGACGTCAGCGACGTAGCCACCGCCGTTCTCCCCCGGAACCAGGGGAGCGGCTACCAGGGGTGGCGCATCCTCCTCGACCCCGCCTCCGGCGCCCTCGGGAGCGAGCGCGTCGTGGACAGCCCCGCCTCGGTCACCGGCGGCGCCGTCTTCTTCCCGACCTTCAAGCCCCCCCTGGACCCCTGCCTGGAGGGGGTCTCCTACCTGTGGGGGGTGCACTACAGCTCGGGCGCCGGCATCCCCTTAGTCTCGGCCCAGGCCCTGGTCCCGCTCGCCAACGGCAGCAGCGCCGAGATCGACGTGGGGAGCCTCGGCGACCGGGGCAAGCGGCGCAGCGCCCCGCTGCCGGGTAAGGCGCTCAAGCCGCGGCTGGTCACCAACAGCGGCCTGAAGCCTCTGAAAAAGATCATCCACATCCAGGAGCGCTAGCTATGCGAGAGGTGGCTGCGGCAAGAAGAACCCCGGTGCCGGACGCGCGGGAGATGCCCCGTGGGCCCGGCCGCGAGACGAGGAGGTCGCTCGTTGCGATCGTGCTGTTATCGCTGTTGCTGGCGTTGACGGCGTCCCCCTCCCTTGCCATCTCGCCCGGCCTGGACGGTTTCGGCATCTACAACGGCGGCAGCGTCGCCATCAGCGGCTCCGTGCACGCCATCGCGCAGCAGCGCCAGGACGGGAAGATCGTGATCGGCGGCGACTTCACCCTCGCCGGCGCCGCCCAGACCCGCAGGAATATCGCGAGGATCAACCCCGACGGCACCCTGGACACCTCCTTCGTTCCTCCCCTTCTGGACGGCCCGGTGCATGCCCTGGCGCTCCAGCCCGACCCGGTCAGCTCAGCCAACCCGGACCTCGTGCTGATCGGCGGCGGCTTCACCACGGCCGGCGCCACCTCCCGCAAGGGGGTGGCGAGGCTGTCGGGGGGCGACGGTTCCCTCGACCCGGGCTTCGACCCGGTCACCACCCCGGCACCGGTGAGCGTCAACGCCATGCTCCTGCTGCCGGGAGGGAGCGGCATCCTGGTGGGGGGGACCTTCGCCGAGATCAAGGCCGGTGTAGCGACCCGCAACCTCGCCGGGGTGTCGGTGGCGGGGGCGGCCAGCGGGGAGCTCAGCTGGAGCTATCTCGGCGGGCTCGGAAACGACGCGGGGAACGTGGCGGTACACGCCCTGGCGCTGCAGGACGGGTCGGTGCTGGTCGGCGGGGAGTTCGCCACCCCTTGGTCGGCCAACATCGCCAGGTTCTCCGCCTCCGGGGAGTACGACGCCGGCTTCAGGCCTCCCGCGCCGGGAGGGGGGGTGCGCGCCCTGGCCGTGCAGGAGGACCGCTATATCCTCGTGGGGGGCGATTTCTCGGGAGGGCTCCTCGCCCGCGACTACCTGGCGCGGCTCAAGGAGGACGGCACCCGGGACGACGGCTTCGATGCCGGCTTTATCCAGGCAGCCGGCGCCCGGGTCTCCTCGCTGCTGCCGCAGCCCGACGGGAAGATCCTGGTGGCGGGGGAGTTCGCCGTGGGACCTCCCCTGGCCCAACGCAGGAACCTGGCCCGCCTGAACCTGGACGGCTCGCTCTCCGCGGTGACCTTCCCCCCGGCGGACGGGGCGATCCGGGCGCTGGCCAGGCAGGGGGACGGCAAGATCCTGGCCGGCGGCGACTTCGCCAACATCGGCGCGGCCCCGCGCACCTCGCTGGCGCGTTTCTATCCCGAGCAGGGGGCGCTGGACGACGACCTCCCCCAGTTGGTGGACGACCCGTGGGAGATGGTGGTCAGGGCGTCGCTTGGGACCGACGGCAGCACCTACCTTGCCGGTACGTTCACGACGCTCATGGGGAATGCGGCTCCCTACAACGCAAGGCTTAAGCAGGATTGGTCCCTCGACCACTCTTTCGGGCCGCTGGAGTTAGAGCAGCGCGTCTTCAGCATCGCGCAGCTCCCCGACAGGGGGATGCTCCTTGCGGGCGAGTTCCTGACGGTCAATGGCGTCCCCCAGCGCGAGCTGGTACAGGTGGACCGGGCGGGGGTGCCGGGGCCGGCCTCGTTCAACACGGCGGTCGATTCCCGCCTCAACGCGGGGTGGGGGTGGATATCGGCGCTGGTCCAGCCGGCCGACGGCACCCTCGCCGAGGACGGCATGTTCTACGTCGGGGGGTACTCCGATGCCGTCTCGACCTGGCGCTACCTGTCCCGGTTCAAGGGTTCGGGGGAGCGCGACGAGAGCTTCGTTCCCCCCGCCGAGCTGGACGGGGTGGTGACCTTCCTGGCCATCCAGCGCGGCAACCTGCTCCTGGTCGGCACCGACACCGGCAAGGTGCTGCGGCTGCTGCCCGACGGCTCCCTCGACCCCGCCTGGAACGGCGGCACACCGGTGCAGTTCCCGGGGGAGGTGGACACCCTTTTGGAACTGCCCGACGGGGGGATCCTGGTTGCGGGGAACCTGAAATACCCCGGCAGCGTCACCGACCCCGTCACCGGCCTGCCGGTGCCGCTCTGGAGGAACCTGGTGCGCCTGGGCAGCGACGGGGCGGTCGACGAGGGGTTCGTGTTCGAGTCCCGCTCCAGCAACCCGGTCTACCCCTCCCTCATCACCAACGTAACCCTCCAGGCCGACGGCGGCATGCTGGTCTACGGCATCTTCGACCGGCTCTACGACGGCTTCGGGACCGTGCTCGACCGCTCCTGCCTGGCTCGGGTCACCGCCGAGGGGCGCCTGGACCCCTCCCTCGACCTGGCCATACCGGTCCCGGGGTGGGGGCCGGGGGGGCTCGTGAACAGCGTGACCCTGCAGCCCGACGGCAAGATGCTGGTGGCCGGCGATTTCGTCGGGGTGGGGGGAAGGAACAAGCTGGCCCGCTTTGCCAACGGCTGGAGCTCCGAGGAACTCTCGGTCTCCCCCGCCGGGGACACGGTTACCTGGCTCAGGTCCGGGAGCGCACCCGAGCTCTGGCGGGTGAGCTTCGACTACAGCGAGAACCCCGACGCGGCCGCCCCGGTCTGGATACCGCTGGGGCAGGCGCACCGCATTCCCGGGGGATGGCAGCTCGACCGCCTCGACCTTCCCTCGCTGGGCACGGACGTAAACCGCTACCTGCGCGCCAGGGGGGTGGTGGCGGGGGAAGCGGGGAGTGCCGGGGACCTGGTGGAGTCGGTGCGGCTTTACCGTCTCAGGCCCCGGAAGGTCACCGTCACCGTCACGGCCCACGCAAAGGAAAAGATCTACGGCGCGGCCGACCCACCGCTCACCTACAGCTTCGCCCCTCCACTAAACGGCGCCGACCGGATCAGCGGGGAACTCTCCCGGGTCTCCGGCGAAAACGTCGGGAGCCACGCCATCACCCGGGGGACCCTCGCCCTGGGAAGCGGCTACGACCTCGTCTTCAACGGCGCCAGCCTCACCATCACCCAGGCCCCGCTGCTGGTGAAGGCCGACGACCAGGCAAAGACCGCCGGCTTCGCCAATCCCCCGCTCACAGCAACCTTTTCCGGACTCGCCCCCTGGGACAGCGCGGCCAGCCTCGGGGGAGCTCCGCTCATCACCACGGCGGTCGATGCCGCCACCCCCAGGGGGAGCTACCCCATCCACGCCGAGCTGGGGAACATCACCAGCGCAAACTACCGCTACAGCTTCGCCGACGGCAGCTTCACCGTCGCCGGGCGCCCCCAGAGCATCACCTTCGCGCAACCTCCCCCGAAGGTCTACGGTGCCCCCCCCTTCGCAGCCGGGGGGAGCGCCGGCAGCGGGCTCCCCGTGAGCTACGTCAGCTCCAACCCGGCCGCCGCCGTCGTGGTCGGCGGGGAGATCCGCATCACCGGCGCGGGGAGCACCGTGATCACCGCCTCCCAGGGGGGGGACGGTTTCTGGGATCCGGCCCCCGAGGTCCCGGTGACCCTGGCCGTCGCCAAGGCCCCCCTGCGGGTGGTGGCCGAGGACAAGTCCCGCGCCTACCTCACCCCGAACCCCGAACTGACCGCAGCCTACCTCGGGTTCGTGAACGGGGAGGGGAACTCCGTCCTGACCGGCGCCCCTGCGCTAGCAACCCTCGCCAGCCTGTCGAGCCCGGCCGGGAGCTACTCCATCGTGGCCGGCGCCGGCACGCTGCAGGCGGCGAACTACCAGCTGGTGCCGGTGAACGGCACGCTGACCGTGTACAGGTCGTGCCAGGAAATCACCTTCCCCGCCATCCCGGAACGGACCTTCGGCGATCCCCCCTTCCAGATCGTCGCCTCCGCCTGCAGCGGGCTCCCGCTCGGCTTCCGCAGTTCCAACCCGGATGTGGCCCGCGTGGACGGCGACGTCATCACCATCACCGGCGCGGGGAGCGCGGTAATCACCGCTTCACAGGGGGGGGGCGGCGACCTGGAAACGGCCCCGGAGAAATCGCAGCCTTTCGTGGTGCACAGAAACGGACAGCAGGTGAGCTTCACCTCGCCGGCCCAGAAGGTGGTGGGGGACCCACCCTTCGACCTTGAGGGGAGCGCGAGCAGCGGGCTCCCGCTCAGCTACCGCAGTTCCGACCCCGCCGTGGCTACGGTGGAGGGGAGCACGGTGACCGTCGTCGGCGCCGGCACCACGGTCATCAGCGCGCTGCAGGAGGGAAGCGGCAATTACCTCCCCGCCTTGCCGGTTTCGAGGACGCTCGCCGTGGCCCAGGAGGGAACCCCGCCGCAGCTCTCCCTCTCCACCCTCAACGCGGGGGCGAGCACCGCCAACCCGGTTCTCAACATCATGGGGAGTGCCGCGGACGTCTCGGGCATCGCGAGCCTCAGGGTGGCCGGCAGCGAACGCAGCGCCGACGCGGCGCTCTTCAGTTCCGCCGTCATGTTGGCCGACGGGGAAAACTCCATCGTGGTGACCGCCCGGGACGGAGCCGGAAACGCGACCACGCACACCTTCAGCGTCACGCTGGACGCGCTGGCGCCGGTCCTGGCGGTGAGCGTCCCCGCGGACAACAGCGTCACCGATGCCGTGAGCTGCGCCGTCACGGGGACCGCACCCCCGGGGAGCACCGTGAGCATGGCGGTGAACGGCGCAGCCCTGCAGCTCCTCCAGGTCGGCGGCGGGGGATTCACGGGAAGTGCCCTCCTCGCCGAAGGGGTGAACACCATCGAGCTGAACGCGGAACTGGATGGACGCAGCGCGAGGGTCAAGCGGAGCGTCACCTTCAACCCGGCAGCCCCGGCGCTCTCCGTGAACGACCCGGTGCAGGACCTGAGGACCGAGGCGGAGTCGGTCACCATCCGCGGCACGGCGGGGAGCGCGGCGGCGGGAAGGGTGCAGATAGAGGCGGGAGGGGCCGTGTTCGCCCCCGAGGTGGCCGCCGGACTCTTCCAGCAACAGCTGCCGCTTGCCCTGGGGGAAAACCGGATCACGGTACGGGCCAGCTCCGCCGACGGGACGACCAGCGTGGCGCACAGGAACCTGGTGCGGATCGGGCTGATCGGCGGCGACCTCGACGGCAACGGCAGCGTCGATATCCGGGATGCCTTGCAGCTATTGAGGATCTCGCTGGGGGCGGAGCCGGCGACCGCCGCGGCACTGGCCCACGGGGACCTGGCCCCGCTGGTGAACGGGGTGCCCCGGCCGGACGGTGTCATCGACGTGGGGGACCTCCTGGTGCTCTTGAGGAGGATCGTGGGGGTGCTGCATTTTTAGGAACTTTTCCTTGCCTTTCCCGCTCCAACATCGTAAAGACGTCTCTAATCTATCCACCAGGAGCGGCGCATGAAAAGGAGTTGGCGATCCATCTTCGGCGGCTGTGTGTTCTTAACCGTCGGCCTCGTTATGGGGTGCAGCTCCGGGGGGGAGCTGCCGCGGCGCATCGGCGAGAGCCTGGACGGCCTCGCCCGCAACTCCGAAAGCGGCCAGTTCCTCTACGTCGACCCCGGCACCCCCGGGCTGCCGCAGGCGACCCTCTACCCGGTGCGGCGCTCGCTTTTGGGGTGGGAACTCGCCTTCCCGCCGGTCGCGGTCAACCTTGGGCGCAACGGCGTGGCGCCCCCCTTCGAGAAGCGGGAAGGGGACGGGCGCACCCCGGCCGGGATCTTCCCGCTGCGCACCGCCTTTGGCTATCCGGCCACCTTTCCCGGCAAGTTCCCCTGCCGCCAGGTCGACACCCAGGACCTCTGGGTGGACGACCCGCAATCCCCCGACTACAACCGCTGGGTCTGGCGCGGCGAGACCAGGGCCGCCTCCTTCGAGGAGCTCCTGCGTCCCGACCCGCTCTACCGGTACGCCCTGGTGCTCGACTACAACAGCGAACCGGTGGTGCGCGACCTGGGGAGCGCCATCTTCATCCACGTCGAGCGCGGGCCGGAGACCGGCACCGCCGGCTGCGTCTCGCTGCCGGAAAAGGAGCTGGTGCAGCTTATGGGGTGGCTCGACCCGGAGCAGCGCCCGCAGGTGGTGATCGGCACCGCCTCCGCCGTCGCGGCCGCTTCCGCCGGCATCGCGGGACAGCTGCCGGCCGACCTGCCGGCAGGGCTTAAGGGGAGGCTCGCCGAGGGGGGGCGCCTCCTCGCGCTGCGTCACGGCACCGGGGGGTTCTTCGCCGCCGCCGTGTCGCTGCCGGAAAGCGTCGGACGGCAGATGCAGGAGAAGAACTCCTGGCGCCCGGAGTGCCCGGTCCCCCTGGACCAGCTCGCCTACCTGGTCACCTCCTTCTGGGGCTTCGACGGCAAGCCGCACTACGGCGAACTGGTGGTGCACCAGGCACTCTCCGCCTTCTTCATGGACTCCCTGCACCACGCCTACAACGGCCGTTTCCCGATCGAGAGGATGGAGCTCATCGACGCCTACGATGCCGACGACTTCCGTTCCATGGCGGCCAACAACAGCTCGGCCTTCAACTGCCGCGAGGTTCCCGGCAGGCCCGGCGTCTTCTCCAGGCACAGCTACGGCGCCGCCATCGACATCAACCCGCGGCAGAACCCGTACCTGATGCTGGAGGAGGGGGCCCGGCCGCAGACGGCAGGGATCACGGGGGGCGCTGCCGCCCGCGAGTTCTGTCTGGGGAACCCCGCCCTGTGCCGCGTGCTCCCCGCCACTTCCGCCGACCACCTCGACCGGCAGCAGCAGCGCCCCGGCATGCTCCAGCCGGGGGACCCGATGCTCGCCCCCTTCCGCCAGCGCGGCTTCACCTGGGGGGGGAGCTGGCGCTTCCCCGATTACCAGCACCTCGAATACGACCTCGGCAGGCTCCTTTCCGGGCCGTAGCGGTCGAGTCGACCCATTATTTTTGATTAACCATGGTGTTCCGCTCGTCCCTCTCCCTCTGGGAGAGGGTGCCCGGGGGGCGGACGAGGGCTCTGCCGGCTGCTGGTATTTGCCCCATGCCAACGCTCACCCTGACCCTCTCCCGTTGCGGCCCAACACCCAGGAATGACAGGCCCATTTCAGTTCTCCCCGTCTCTTCTGCTCCTCTGCCGCACCAAGACCACCCGCAGTCGCTCTCGCCTTCGACTCCCGTCCCTTCCAACCTCGATGCCGTCGCCGCAACCGACCGAGCGCCATCTGCCCGATGCCGTATACGTATGCGGCTTTTTTTATCTCTAATGGTTTTATCAACAGCACCGATACATAGAAAAAAATTCCCGGAGGTACTTAATGAAAGCGATGGTGAAACTGGCAGTTTGTGGTCTCGTGGTGCTGGCATCGGCAACAGCCTACGGGGAGGATATCAAGGTCGGTGGCGGCGGCGCCTCCATCAGTGCGGTGTTCAACCCGATAAAAGCCCCCTTCGAAAAGGCGACCGGCGACACCCTGATCATCCTGCAGTCCTCGCCCAAGGACGGCCTGATCGACCTGGTCAAGGGGAAGGTCGAGATGGCAACCGGCGCGGTCCCCTTCGAGTCCATGGCATCGGGCGCGGAGAAGGAGGGGGTCAAGGTGAACCGCGATGCCCTGGTGGTGCAGCAGATCGCAGAGAACCGGACCGCCATCTTCGTGCATCCCTCCAACAAGGTCGCCAAGCTCTCCAAGGAACAGTTGAAGGGGATCTTCACCGGGAAGATCGGCAACTGGAAGGAGGTGGGCGGCGACGACAAGGACATCATCGTGGTATGGGGCAAGGGAACCCCGGGTCAGAACGCCCAGTTCCAGAAGGAGATCCTGGACGGGGCCGGGGTGACCAAGGACATCCTGGACACCACCAACTACGCCAAGATCAAGGAAGGTGTGTCCGCCACCCCCGAGGCGATCGGCATCGACCCCTTCGGCATGGCCGACGCCTCGGTGAAGGTCGTGGAGGCCCCGGCGCTCATCAGCCCGATCCTGGTGGTGACCCAGGGCAAGCCGTCGGCCAAGCTCCAGAAGGTGCTCGATTACATCAAGGGCGATGGCGACAAGTACGTGAAGAAGTAACCGCGACGACGCGAACCTGAACTGGTGCCATTATGACGATAAAGACCAAGCTGATCTGCAACGCCCTGCTCACCCTTGCCGGTATCGCCGTCATCGGCGGGGTGAGCCTCCTGGGCATGAAATTCGTTCAGGGCAAGCTCTTCATACTGACCGAACGTTCCACGCCGTTCCAGTTGAAGACCATAGAGATGCAGCGCTCCCTGCAGGAGCACACCGCGAACCTGTCCGAGGTCGCCGTCGCTGCCAACGTCAACTCCCTCGCCGCGGCTCGCAGCAACGCGGAGCGCACCCTGTCGGAGCTGCACAAGGCGGGGGGGGAGCTTGCGGCACTGAAGGGGAACGAGGGGGCAGCCGCCGACGTGGAGGAGGTGGAGCGTCTTGAGCGGCTGACCCGGGAGATGTTCGACACTACCCAGGGAAGGCTCAAGGCCGAGGAGGGGGCGCGCCAGGCCGACCTGGCCATGAAATCGGAACTGACCGAGATCACCCGCAAACTCTCCGAGCTGGATGTTTCCATCCAGAAGCGTCAGAAATCTTCGGCGCGCCAGCTCTCGGTCTCCAGCGGTTCCGCCAGCGAGATCACCCAGAAGCTGATGAACCTGACCACCGCGAGGGACTTCCTCAAGGACGCCAATTTTGCCCTTGCCGAGCTGCTCAAGGCGACGGGCAAGAAAGGGGTGATCATCGCCCGCGGCAAGCTGGACGCGGCCCTCAACGAGTTCGGGAAGAACCGGCTGGTCACCGCCGGGGACCCCAGCGTGAAGGCCCCGGTGGAACTGGCGGCCGACGCGCGCAAGCTGGTGAACGGCCCGCAGGGACTCCTCGAGCTGAAGGGGGGGGTACTGGCCAAGGGGGGAGAGCCTTCCCCCGAGTACGAACAGATGGCGCAGAACGTGGCCGCCAAGCTTTCGGGAGCGGTGATCGAGATCGAGCAGTCGGTGACACTGGCGACGGGCAAGTACAACCAGGAAAGCCGCAGCCACGACGATTCCTTGAAGGGTTCGAACATGGCGGGGGACATCCTGGCCATGAACGGGACCCTGATGTCGCTCGGTCTGGACATAAAAAGCGGCATCAAGGAGCTCTTCGCGGCCCGCACCAGGGAGGAGATCGCCCAGGTGAGCGGCGAGCTGCGGCAGAAATTCACCACCGCCGAAGGAATCGAGGGGCGCATGGCGGCCGCGCTCGGTTCCAGGAACACGGCCGAGGCGGGGGTCCTGCGCGGGGTGGCGGCCAAGCTCGCGGCCATCAAGTCGCAGTTGATGAACAGGGACGGGGTGATCGACAAGCTGCAGCTGGTGGTGCAGGTCCGCGCGCAGGCCGCCGCGCTGAACCTGAAGCTCAAGGAGTTGGTGGCCCAGCAGAACGAGCAGGGGAAAAAGGGGGTCACCGCGGCGCAGGGGGAACAGGAGAAGGCGGTCGCCTCGGTGAACCGCATGGTGCGAAGCTTCGTGGTGGCGGTGTCCCTTCTGGGGGCGGCCATGATGATCTTCGGCCTGGTCACCAGCGTCCTGCTGGCGCGCTCCATCACGACGCCGGTCCGGGAACTGATCGTCCTGGCCACCGGGTTTGGCAACGGCGATTTCAGCGCGCAACTGGACGCCCGGCGCAAGGACGAGTTCGGCGAGGTGGCGCGGCACTTCAACCAGACCACGGCCAAACTCGGCGAGATCACCGGCGCGCTCAGCCGCGCCATCGGCAAGCTGGCGGAACACTCCCGCCACCTCTCGGTGACCGCGGAGGAACTGGCGCAGGGGGCGCGCGAGCAGGCCATCGCGACGGAACAGTCCGCCGACGCAGTGGGGCAGATGTCGCAGAGCATCAACGAGGTGGCGGGGAGCGCGGCCCAGGCCTCGGAGGCCAGCCAGCAGGTGCTGTTAACCGCGGGGCAGGGTGGGGAGGTGGTCGCCACCACGGCCCGGGGGATGGAGCAGATCGCCGCCTCGGTGCGGGAGGCAGCGGCCCAGGTGCACAGCCTCGGGGAGAGATCGGAGCAGGTCGGTTCCATCGTGGGGATCATCAACGACATCGCGGACCAGACCTCGCTTCTGGCTCTGAACGCCTCCATCGAGGCCGCCCGTGCAGGCGAGATGGGGATGGGGTTCGCGGTGGTTGCCGACGAGGTCCGCAAGCTCGCCTCCCGCACCACCGAGGCCACCTCCGAGATCGGCGCCATGATCCGGGAGATCCAGGAGGGGACCACACGCACGGTGCGCGCCATGGAGGCAGGCACCCAGAACGTCTCCGACGGGGTGCGTTGCGCCGGTGAGGCGAGCCGCTCCCTGGAGCAGATCCTCACCGTTTCGACCCGTGGTGCCGAGATGGCGGAGCGGATCGCGGCGGCGGCCGAGCAGCAGTCGACCGCCATGGTGGAAATATCGGCCAACGTGGACGGCATGGCCGATATCACCAAGCGCGCCGAGCAGTCAACCGACGAGGTCAGGCGTGCCTCGGTGGAATTGCGGCAGATAGCTGAGGAGCTTTCCGGCATGGCGGCCTGGTTCCGGCTCTCCGGGGCCGCCTAGCCCCGCCGGGCGCGGGAGGGCTGCATCGGCAAGGGAGCACCAAATGAAAACGGCGCGTCACCGGTTGGGTGACGCGCCGTTTGGCGTTTCAAGGGAGGCTGCCGCTCAGACGCCGCTCGCTGCCGAGAGCATCTTCTCTGCCACCTGCCGGGAATCCACCCGGTATTCTCCCGACTGGATCTGCGCCTTGATGGCGGCTACGCGCCGCGCCTGCTGCTGGTCCAGCTCCTTGGTGGAGATCTCGGACAGGGACGTGGAAAGCTCAACCAGGTCTTGCTGGCGTTCCGGGCTGCGGCCCGATTGCTGCGCCCGGGTCCGCGGCGCGGTATCCATCCTTCCCTCTACGGGAATTGCAGGCTTGGCCTGCTCTATTTTATCGGTGATGTTCATATCTCCGGCTCTTTGCTCGTTGTAGGTGTGTATGCGGGAACTATCTGAATGGTAGTTGTTTTTCTGCATAAAGCCCAGTGATTTTTATTTCATTATCATTGCGGCAGATCATCGCCCGCAGGGACGTTCGCCAGACTACCCGGCGCACCCCGACAGTCATTGCCTTCCCCCTTGAGTGCATCGTTGTTCTTCGACTCCTCTTTGGCGTCTCCGCATCCTTTCCCCCGGTTGTACCCTGTCAACTTGACGATTGCGCCGGGTGCTCTGCTACCTGCTTCTGCTCCAGTCACCGTAAAAAACAAAGATTGGCGTGTTGACATTAAAATACACTAAGTTATTTTTGATGGGTGCCGCCCGCCGGGTAACAGCGGGATGACCGGCAAAAGGAGGAGGCCATGGCCACTGTGCAAGCGCAAACCCAGGCGCCGTCGACCGTTCCCGCCCCGGCGGTGAAGCAGCATTCCTTCGCGACCTTCGCCCTGAGCGTCACCCTCTTCATCGTACTGGCCATCGCCCTCTTCGTGTACCTCACCTTGAGGAGGAAGGTCGACGGCAAACACGTGGACCAGAAGGCCGGCGACGAGGGGGAGGACTGACCACGGAGGGATCATGCAGCGCGATCTGGCGGTTTCAACGGATTGGGTATGGGAGCGGATCAAGGAGGGGGAGCCGCTTTTTTTTGTCGAGTTGCGGCACCCGGGCGACGCCGACTTCGCCGTCCAGAGGGTCCGGGGGGCGCTGCGGGTCAACTTCGACGACGCCAGGCGGCACCTCCAGGAACTGCCGCGCGACCGCCTGGTGGTGGTCTGTTCGGCCGCGCCGACCGACGAGCCTGCCCTGGAGCTGGCCGCATTCCTCGGCGACAACGGTGTCCGGGCGCGGGCGCTCGAGGGAGGGGTGTCCGGGTACCTCGAGGCGGGGCTTCCGGCAGAGGAGGTCAAGGCGGCCCGCGACATGACCCGCTCCCGGGGCGAGTGAGCCGCGAACTGTGCATGCTTTGCGCAGCGGCTCCCAGCGCGGTTTTTGGCGGGTTGACAGCCAGACGAATGACGATATATTGGTAAACGTTAATTTTTCCGGCAGTGGCAGACGAGGCGCTGCGGGTACTGAATCAGGGAGTTAGCGGGATCTTTCACGCCGGCTAGGGCCGGGACTGGATGGGCCGGACAGAGGCCGGCTCGAAAAAATTAGCGGGAGGATCCCGGGAGAGGGATCCTCCTCAACAAGGAGGCTACCACGATGAAAAAGATCACCGGCTTTATCTGCATCATGGTCCTGGCCGTGATGGCGCTGGCCGCCACGGCGCACGCCGGAGAACGTGCGGGGGCGTTCTCCATCTCCCCCTTCGTCGGCGGGTACATCTTTGACGACTCGAAGCTGCCGCAGCGCAACTACACCCAGGACCGTCTGCTGGGCGGCTTGAGGCTCGGCTACGACTGGACCGACAACTTCGCGACCGAGCTGGTGGGGACCTACCTCAAGGTGGAAGACGCCGCCACCGACGATGAACACGGCATGTACTCCTACCGTCTCGACCTGATCTGGAACTTCATGCCCAGGTCCGTCATCGTCCCCTACCTCGCCCTGGGGGGGGGCGGGACCACCATCAGGTACAAGCACGCCAATTCCCATGACGGCACGGCCAACGGCGGCGCCGGCTTCAAGATCTTCCTGAACGACAACATCGCCCTCAGGGCCGACGGCCGCCGCATCATCGACTTCCAGAGCGACCACGCCCGGGAAAACATCGCCAGGAACTGGGAATACAGCCTCGGCCTCACCTTCGTGATGGGCGGCCGGACCATGAAGGCCGCTCCTGCCAAGGCCGCCGCTGCCGAGCCCGGTGGCACCGTAGCCCCGCCCCCGGCCCCGGCGCCTGCGCCTGCGCCGGCACCCGAACCGCAGCCGACAGCCGCCGAGCCGACCCCGGGGCACTACAAGTACTGCATCACCCTGCAGGGCGAGTTCGACATCGACAAGGCCATCGTGCGCAAGGAACTGCGCGACCAGATCGCACAGGTCGGCAACTTCATGAAGAAGTATCCGACCACCACGGCAGTCATCGAGGGGCACACCGACAACGTCGGTTCCTACAACCACAACATGGACCTCTCCCAGCGCCGCGCCCAGGCCGTGGTCGATGTCCTGACCGAGCAGTACGGCATCGATCGCTCGCGCCTCGCCGCCAAGGGGTACGGCTTCACCCGCCCCATCGCCGACAACGCGACCGATGAAGGGAAGCAGAAGAACCGCCGCATCGAGGCGATCATCGACTGCGCCTTCGACGTGCAGCAGGTCACTCCGCCGGAGCGGCTCTGCATGTCCCTCGTGGTTGACTTCGATCCGGGCAAGGCCGAGATCAAGCCGCAGTACCGCGACGAGATCGCCAAGGTGGCCGACTACATGAAACGCTACACCACAACGACCGCCGTCATCGAAGGTCACACCGACAACACCGGCGACGCAGCCCACAACATGAAGCTGTCCCAGCAGCGCGCCCAGAACGTGGTCGACTACATGGTGAAGAACTTCGGCATCGAGCGCTCCCGTCTCTCCGCCAAGGGGTTCGGCTCGACCCGCCCCGTCGCCTACAACAACACCGCGGAAGGGCGGCAGAAAAACCGCAGGATCAACGCCATCATCGACTGCGTAGTCAACAAATAGCCATGAGCGGCCAGGGCACCAGCGCTCGCCTTCAGCACCCTGGCCTTCGGCAACCCTAACCAGTGCTGCCGCAAAAATAGCCCATATCCTATATGGGCTATTTTTGTTGCCGGCGTTTTCAGGCGGTTCCAGGTCCTACGTTTTAATTCAACCCGGATGGTGGACACGTAGAACGTGGAACGTAGAACGAAGAACATAGAGCCTGTTTTGCGGGAGGTTTCCATGCACAAACGAAAACTGGGGCAACAGGGGCTGGAGGTGTCGGCGCTTGGGCTTGGCTGTCGGGGGCTGACCTACTGCTACGGTAGCGGCGACCTCTCCGAGTCGATTCGGGTGCTGCGCCGCGCCATCGAACTGGGCATCACCTTCTGGGATACGGCCGAGGTCTACGGCCCCTTCTGCAACGAGGAGCTCCTGGGACGCATCTTGAAGGAGGTCCCGCGCCAGAAACTGGTGCTGGCGACCAAGTTCGCCTGGCGCTTCGGCCCGCACGGCAGGCAGATCGGGCTCGACAGCAGCCCGGCGCAGGTACGCCGGTCGATCGACGGCTCCTTGAAGCGCCTGGGGACGGATTACATCGACCTCTACTACCAGCACCGCCTGGACCCCGCGGTCCCGGTCGAGGATACGGTGGGCGCCCTGTCGGAGCTGGTGCGGGAGGGTAAGGTGCGTTACATAGGCCTTTCCGAGGCGGGGCCGGGCATCGTGCGTCGGGCCCACGCCGTGCACCCGCTTTCCGCGGTGCAGTCGGAGTACTCGCTGTGGGAGAGGGGGGTGGAGGACAAGCTCCTGCCGGTGCTGCGCGAACTGGGCGTCGGCTTCGTGGCCTACAGCCCGATGGGGAGGGGTTTCCTGGCGGGGAAGATCCGCACGCCGGACGACCTGGAGCCCTGCGACTGGCGCCGCAAGAACCCGCGCTTTCTCGCCGAGAACCTGCGCCACAACTTCACCCTGGTCTCCATGGTCAACGAGCTCGCCTGCGCCCACGACGCCACCCCGGCACAGGTGGCGCTCGCCTGGCTGCTGCGCCGCGGCAGCGACATCGTCCCGATCCCGGGGACAAGGCACCTGCGCTACCTGGAGGAGAATGCGCAGTCCGTGGGGCTGAAACTGTGCGACGACGTCTGGTGCACCCTCGACAAGTCCGTCTCCGGCTTCCGGGTGGCAGGGGCGCGCTCCCCCGAGGCGGCGCTGCGTTTCGTCGACGGCCCGGAGTAGTCGGCCCCTGAAAGGGAACAGTCCGGGAGCAAAACTGTATCAGGAGAGCGTGGCCAAGTCATAGAGTCGGCAGACACAGTTCCTATTTGCCCTATCACTTGTTATAGTCATGGCAGGAAGCATCGCACTTTTCCTGTCACAGTTCCTTCAGAAGCTTCTCGGAGATCGATGAAAGAAGCGTGGCGGAAACGGTGCGATGCTCCCGGACCTCATACCTGAAGGAGCAGCGCCATGACCACGCATCCCGTTACCGACCCCGCCGCCGACCTGGACCAGCTCTGCATCAACACCCTGCGTTTTCTGGCTGTCGACGCCATTCAAAAGGCCAACAGCGGCCACCCCGGCATGCCGATGGGGGCCGCTGCCATGGCGTACCAGCTCTGGACCCGATTCCTGAAGCACAACCCGGCCGATCCGGGGTGGTTCGACCGGGACCGCTTCGTGCTCTCCGCGGGGCACGGCTCCATGCTGCTGTACTCCCTCCTGCATCTGACCGGTTACGACCTCCCGCTGGAGGAGATCATGCGCTTCCGGCAGTGGGGGAGCCGCACCCCCGGGCACCCCGAGCGCGGCCTCACCCCCGGCGTGGAGGTGAGCACCGGGCCGCTGGGACAGGGGTTCGGCAACGCGGTCGGTATGGCCATGGCCGAGGCGCACCTGGCGGCCCGCTTCAACCGCCCCGGCTTTCGCCTCATCGGCCACTACAGCTACCTGATCGCCGGCGACGGGGACCTGATGGAGGGGGTGGTCTCGGAGGCCGCCTCCCTGGCGGGGCACCTGCGACTGGGGAAGCTGATCTGCCTCTACGACGACAACCGCATCACGCTGGCCGCCTCGACCTCCCTGAGCTTTTCCGAGGACCGCGCCGCGAGGTTCGCCGCCTTCGGCTGGCAGGTACTGGAAGTCGAGGACGGCAACGACCTGGCGGCCATCGCGGGCGCGCTCGATGAGGCGCGTGCCGAGTCCCGACGCCCCAGCCTGATCATGGTGCGCACCCGCATCGGTTTCGGCTCCGGCAAGCAGGACAGTTTCGAGGCGCACGGGGCGCCGCTGGGCGCGGACGAGGTGCTGCGCAGCAAAAAGCGGCTGGGGTGGCCCCCCGAGCCGGAGTTCCTCATTCCGCAGCCCGCGCTGGGACATTTCCGGCGGGCGCTGGAGCAGGGGGGCGCCGCGCAGCGGGAGTGGGAGGCGTTGCGCGCCCGCTACGCCGTCGAGTATCCCGAACCGGCTGCCGAGCTCGAGCTTGCCCTCTCGGGGGAACTCCCCGCGGGGTGGCAGGAGGCCCTGCCGGAGTTCCCCGCGGACGAGAAGGGGATGGCGACCCGCGCCGCCTCCGGGAAGGTGCTGAACTCGCTGGCGGGGCGCCTGCCGCAGCTCTTTGGCGGCTCGGCGGACCTGAACCCGTCCACCGTCACCGCGCTCGCCGGGAAGGGGGACTTCCAGAGCGAGTCCTGGCAGCCTGAGGACCGCCAGGGGGCGGTGGGAGGGGAGTGGGGAGCGGGGGGCGCCAACGTCCACTTCGGCGTGCGCGAGCACGGCATGGCCGCGATCCTGAACGGCATGGCCGCCCACGGCGGCACCATCCCCTTCGGGGCCACCTTCCTCACCTTCTCCGACTACCTGCGGCCGTCGCTGCGCCTGGCGGCACTCTCGGATTTGAAGGTGGTCCACGTCTTCACCCACGACTCCATCGCCCTCGGCGAGGACGGGCCGACCCACCAGCCGGTGGAGCACCTCGCCTCCCTGCGTGCCATACCGCGCCTCATCGTGCTGCGCCCCGGCGACGCCAACGAGAGCGCCTTTGCCTGGCGTGCCGCGCTCTCCATACGAAACCGACCGGTCGCCCTGGTGCTGTCGCGCCAGGCCGTCCCCACCCTGGACCGGGAACGCTACGCGCCGGCACAAGGGCTTTTGCAGGGGGGGTACGTGCTGGCCGACTTCGAGGGGGACGGGACGCGCCTCATCCTTATCGCCACCGGCTCCGAGGTTCCCCTGGCGTTGAAGGCGCGCCTGAGGCTTAAGGAGGAGGGGCTCGCGGTGCGCGTGGTCTCGCTCCCGAGTTGGGAGCTCTTCGACGAGCAGCCACGGGAGTACCGCGAGGCGGTGCTCCCGCGGGACGTTCCGCTCAGGGTGGCGGTCGAGGCGGGGAGCCCCCAGGGATGGCACCGTTACGTGGGGGATGCCGGGGTGGTCCTCGGCGTCGAGGGGTACGGCGCCTCCGCGCCGGGAGACCGGGTCCTCGAAGAGTACGGCTTCACCGTGGCGAACCTCTGCAGGCTCGCCCTGCAGTTGGCGGGAAGGTGAGGCGGCGCCCCCGGATGGCATGGGGGCGCCCGGTTGAGGCCGGGAGGAGGCTATGACCTACAAGGAGTTGCAACTGGCGCTGGCAGTCTTCGGCCTCGAAGAGCGGGCCAGTCTGAGGCAGATCAAGAGCCGGCACCGGGAACTGGTGAAAAGACACCATCCCGACCTGGGGGCGCCGGCCGACAGCGAGGAGATGAGGAAGGTGAACGCCGCCTACCGGGTGCTGCTCGACTACCTCTCCGACTACCGCTTTTGCTTCGCGGAGGACGAATTCTACGAGCAGAACCCGGACGAACGTCTCAGGCGCCAGTACTTCGATGACCCGCTCTGGGGCAACAACCGTTAGTACGTCGCGTTATATTTCGTCAATACGGTGTCGCGGCTTCCCGAAATGCCGGGAAAGTGCATAAAAAACCGCCCGCTGAAGCTATCTCCCTGCTGGGCGCGGATTCGCTGTACACAGTTTCGTGGAAAACACTGTGGATAACTTTCGGGATCGGGCCGGTTTCTCCTCAAAGATCATGGTTTTTTACCTTTTTGCCTAAAAAAGGTGCAGGGGGCAGGCTCCTGCAGCGCTACCCGCTCCTGCACCTCGACTAGAGGGTGAACCCGAGCTCGCCGGCCAGCGCCTGCCGGCGGTACTCGAAGATGCTGCGCACCCGGCGCGCCACGAAGGGGGCGGCGACTTCACCGAAGGGGCCGAAAGGAAGGACGTAGTGCACCAGGTCCGTCATCAGCGTCCCCCGCGGCGTCTCCTCGAAGATGTGCTGGTGATGCCACATCCGGTACGGGCCGAAGCGCTGTTCGTCCACGAAGAAGTACGGTTCCTGCATGTGGGTGATCTCGGTGACCCAATTGACCGCAACCCCGAGGAACGGGGTCACCGTGTAGCTCACGATCATCCCGGCGTGCATCTTCTCGGGGAGATCCCCCGTGATCCTGAAGCCCAGGTCGGGGGGGGTGATGCGCGGCAGGTTGCCCGGGTGCACGAAGAACTCCCAGGCCTGTTCCAGCGACAGCGGCATCAGTTGTTCCTGCTTCAATAGGTGCATCTTCATTGCCAACCCGCCTTTTCCGTCACCAGAGATCGACCTCGGGGAGTGCCGCCTGCTGCTGCTCGATCGCCTTTTGCCAGCAGTAGCGGTCCCGCTGTGCCAGCTTGCTGCTGCGGCTTGAGTCCACCTTTCTGCGGTGCACCGCGAAGTCGCCGTTGGAGAAGTGGATCACCCTCCCGAAATCGCCCCCTATGTCCATGGCATCGATCGGGATCCGCTCCTGCTCCAGGTACTGCAGGATGAACCTGCAGTTGACCTGCCCCACGCAGAAGAAGTTGTCCGTGTTGCCGTCGGCGTTGATGATGGTGGCTCCCCCGAAGATCTTGGCCCTGATCCGGGACCGGTCGGTTCCCTGGGCCATCATGGCGTTGATCAAAAGGTCCATGGCATGGATGCCGTAGCGCCCCGCGTCGGTGATGTTGAGCGGCAGTTCCTTGGAGTAGCGCGGGTTGCTCAGCATGAAGTGGTTCATCCCGATCAGGCGTCGGGTCGGGTCGTACAGGCAGGCGGCGATGCAGGAACCGAGCAGGGTGGTGATCACGCCGGGCTTGCCGGTGACGTAGAACTCCCCCGGTGCGATGGTGACCCGCTCACCGTTTTGATATTTCTCGATCTTCATGCCGCTCCTGCCGCGTTGGGTGCCATCTCCATCTGCCTCAACCCTTTTGCCGCTCCGCCAGCATCTCCGCGATCTTCCTGTTGAGCTTCTCCATCTCCAGCGGCTTCTGGATGTAGTGCATGCCGGCTTCGATGACGCCGCGCTGAATCACGTTGTCCGAGGTGTGCCCCGACATGAAGAGCACCTTCGCGTCCGGCCGGCTCTCCCGGATCCGCTCCGCCAGCTCCCTGCCGTTCATCTCCGGCATCACCACGTCGGTCAGGACCAGGTCGATCTCCTCTCCCCGCTGCCGGCTGATCTCCAGGGCCTCCAGGGGGTCCTGCGCCTGGATCACCTTCAGCCCCATCTCCTCCAGGAGCCTCGTGGTGAGCCAGAGCAGCATCTCCTCGTCCTCCACCAGCAGGACCGTCCCGGAAATCCGCTGCTCCGCCGGGAGGTTCCCCTGCGGCGGCGCGTCGCTCTGCTGGAGGCGGGGCAGGTAGATCCTGAACACCGCCCCCTCGCCCGGTTCGCTGTAGACGTTGATGAAGCCGCCGTTTTGGGTGACGATACCGTACACGGTGGAGAGGCCCAGGCCGGTCCCCTTTCCCTGCCCCTTGGTGGTGAAGAAGGGCTCGAAGATGTGGGCGGCGACCGTCTTGTCCATGCCGTGGCCGGTATCGCTCACCGAGAGCTGCACGTAGTCCCCCGGTCTCGCGTCGGGGTGGAGGTAGGCGTAGTGGCTGGGGATCTGGACGTTGGCCGTTTCGATGGTGAGGTTGCCGCCATCGGGCATGGCGTCCCGGGCGTTGACCGCGAGGTTCATCAGGATCTGGTCCACCTGCGAGGGGGCGATCATGACGCTCCAGAGTTCCGGTGCGGGTCGGAAGGAGAGTTTCACGTCCTCGCTGATCAGCCGGGCCAGGATCTTCAGGGAGTCCTCGATGAGAGCGTTCAACTGCACCTGCTTTGGTGACACCACTTCCTTGCGGGAGAAGGCGAGCAGCTGGCGGGTGATGTCGCTTGAGCGCCGGGCGGCGTTGATGATCAGCTCGAGGTACTGTCCGATCGGCTCGCCGTCCTCAAGCTTGCGCTTGGACAGCTCGGCCGCGCCAGAGATGACGCTCAGCATGTTGTTGAAGTCGTGCGCCACGCCGCCGGCGAGCCGGCCGATCGACTCCATCTTCTGCGACTGGCGGAACTGCTCCTCCAGGTGCCTGCGCTCGGTCGTGTTGATGAAGGCCACCACCGCACCCACCACCTTGCCGTCCTTCACCTGGGGATAGGACCAGTACTCCACCGGGAAGCTGCTGCCGTCCGCGCGCCAGAACACCTCGTCTGCCACGTGGCTCCCCTTCCCCTGCAGCATGGTGTTGTGGGCGCCGCACTCTTCCTGCGGCATGGGCCTGCCGTCGGGGTAGCTGTGGTGCATGATGTCGTGGATGTTCTTTCCCAAAAGGTCGGCGTCGCTTTGGTAGCCGAGCATCCTCAGGCAGGCGCGGTTGCAGAAGGTGCACTTGCCTTCGATGTCTATGCCGTATATCGCCTCGCCGGTTGAATCGAGCAGAAGGCGCAGCCGCTCCTCGCTCTCCCTGAGGGCCTCCTCCGCCTGCCAGCGCTCGGAGACCTCTTCCTCCAGAAGGGTCGCCTGTTCCTGCAGCGATTCCTGGGCCGCCTGGCGCTCGGTGATCTCCTCCTCCAAAAGCGCGGCCTGTTTCTTGATCTCCTCCTCGGCGCGCTTGCGCTCGTCTATCTCCATCTTCAGGTTCCAAAGCGTATAGGACACCCCCAATATCAGTAAAAGCGAGATCGCCTTCAAAAGGTGCAGGCGCCAGTCGCTGCGCCCCTGGTAGCGGGTGACCCGCAGCATCACCCCGCTCTCCGGGCCGGTGACGGCCATCTCTTTGGTGCACTGCCGGTCCAGGGGGCCCGTGGTCGGCATGGTGGCCAGCAGGCTGCCGCCGCTGTCGGTGAGGCTCAGGTGGTACAGGCGCGGCTGGGTATGCGCGACGAGCTGCCGCAGGAGTTTGTCGCAGGAGTAGATGCCTCCGAAGAGGCCGAGGAAGGTGTCCCCGCGAAATACCGGGACCCAGACCTCGAAGGAGGGCCTGCCCTGGATCGCCTCGAAGGGGCGGGTGTAGACCGGCTTGCGCCGTTCCCGGGCCAGGGCGGAGACCCGCTTCGGTTCAGGCAGGTTCAACTGGAGCCCGACGATCTGCCGGTTCGGCGCCAGCGGCGCCACGTCGGTGATACGGAAGTCCGCGTCGACCCAGGTGATGTTGATCAGCTGGGGGTGCGCCTGCACGTACTGGCCGGCACGCTCCTGGAAAAGGTGCGCCGTGAGTTTGCCCGAGGCGCGGTCGAGCGCCAGCAGCTCCAGGTAGCTGACGTCCCCTTCCAGGGTGAGCTGCAGCGATCCGCTGAAGGTCCTGGTCCTGCTGGCCAGGTCGTTTTGTTTCGCCCTGAAGTTGTTCCCTTCGGTAAACCACACGATCAGCCCGAACACCACCAGGAAGGCGGCGAACAGGATGGCGCTGTAGCGCACTGCCGCGGAGCGGTTGCGTGGATGCTGATGTTGACCTTTGAGGTAAGACACTACTTCCTCCGACAGGATGCGTGACGATGTGTTCCTCATCGGCAATGGGGCGCAAATGTTGAATTCCGGTTCGTTCCGGGGCGGGCCAGCTTAATGATAGTAGCAGCAAAATCGTCTTCCTCAAACGAACGAGCCCGCCGTTGCCGGCGGGCTCGTTCGTTTTCCCATTTCGACTGACGCCCTTCCCTCGCCCCCTCCCCTCTCCGGAGGGGGAGGGGAGGGAGGGGGGAGGGGGTGTCAGAAGGCGAAGTTGCGGTCTATGTGCAGCCTCAGGATGTCCTCGAACTCGGTCTCCTGGTCGCCGCGGTACACCATGGAGGAGCCCAGTTCCGCCGCCAGGATGGCGCAGAGGTACTTCTGGGGGAGGGAGCCGATCCTGCGGCGGTAGAGCGCCTTTTCGGCCACCAGGGCCGGGAGGTGGGCCAGGATCACCCGGCGGAACGGGGGCTGCCCCAAGAGCTCCGGGCGCCCCTGGAAGAAGCGGAACAGGCGCGCGTAGTATCCGTTGATCTCGGTGCTGATGGCGTCGGAGATCTCGGTGCAGGGAAGCGTCGGGCTCTCGCGGTGGCGCTTGAGGATGAGCCGTGCCTCGTCGGCCGCCCGTTTTTCCAGGATGGAAATCACCCCGGCCACGTACTCCTTCTTCTCGGCCAGGAACTCGCTGTCCTTCATGAGCAGGTTGGCGATGATCTCGTAGGAGGAGGAGATCACGCCGCACTTGTTGGCGGAGGCGTCGCGCATGATGATGACGCCGCGCTTTTGCAGCCGGGTGCGCGCCTCCGGGGTGATGAAGGAGTTGGCCCCCTCGATGATGGCCCGGGCGGAGGGGGTGCCGTCGGGGAGGAAGAAGCGCTCCCAGTTGCCGGCGTCGATGGTCTCCGGGCGACCGCCGCCGGGGATGAAGAGGTCTGCCTCGGTGGTGAAGACCAGGTCCCCGAACTCGCGGGAGAACTCGTCGATGGAGATCCACTGCTCGCAGACCCCGGAGGCGCCCATGGTCACCTTGCGGTACAGGGTTTTGAGCCCCTCGGTCCTGCTGCCGCTTCTAAAGAGCATGAAGCCCCCTTCGTGCAGCGCCTGCGGGTTGAAGCCGTCCAGGTCCTCCCTGAGGAGCATGCGCGACAGCTCGCCGTGGCGCGCCCCCTGCGGATCGTAGAGCGCCGCGGTGCCGTCCAGGATGAGGCGGATCTGCATCCTCGGGTAGCGCTCCAGCATGATGCGCATGGCGTTGCCGGCCACGTCCCCGTTGGGGCCGCCGGTGAACTTCACGCTGAAGGGGTCGTTGACCATGTCGATGCCGAGGTCCGCCATGGTGATCTCCGCGAAGCGGACCACGCCGGTCGAGGTGACCCCGAACTCCTTGTGGTTGATCCCGACCTTCTTGCTCGACATGATGCCGATCCCCAGGAGGTAGCCGCGCGCCTTGGATATCCGGGCGATGCTCTCGATCATCGAGTCGTGCATGTTCTCGTCCGGCCCGAGCTCGATCGGCTCGTCCTCGCGGTAGTAGT
Organism: Geomonas diazotrophica; assembly: GCF_018919385.1. GTDB lineage: Bacteria > Desulfobacterota > Desulfuromonadia > Geobacterales > Geobacteraceae > Geomonas > Geomonas diazotrophica. The sequence continues at coordinate 11,453 of NZ_JAHLMF010000011.1, read as the reverse complement.
CCACCACCGCCGGGAGCCTGGCCACCCCGTTCTCGGTCACGAAGATGTCCAGGAAGGCGTTGGCCACCCCGTACTGCAGCTTGTACAGGCGCAGCACCTCCTGGTCGCGCTCGCCGCTTCTTTGCAGGTCCCCCGCGTCCAGGATAAGGACCAGCTTGGAACCCCCCTCGTAGATGTCCTTGTTCTTCAGGTGCTGGGTGTGGGCGAGGACGAAGTTCTCACGGAAGATCGTGTTGGCGTTGGTGATGAAGTCGTCGCCGTTGCGGGCGATAACGGTGCGCCAGCCGCCCCGGGCGATGTCGGAGAAGCCGATGTGGTAGCCAAAGCCGAAGCGGCTGAAGAAGAAGGTGACCCGGAAGGGGAGGGCGCAGGGGAGGTCGGAGGTGAACTCGGCCCCGAGCTCGGCGAGGTAGGAGGGGTCCAGCCGGAAGGCGAGCGCCTGCTTCTCGAGGACGTAGAAGTTGCTCTTCAGGGTGTGCTTGATGAAGATGAGGCAGCAGCGGAAGATGGCGCGGCGCACCTCGTCCAGGTAGCGGTGACCGGTGTTGTAGTCGCCGACCATCCGCTCGGTTTCCTCGAGCTTGGCCGCATAGCGGAGCTCGCGCTCGGCGACCGCGGGATCGAAGCGGACGGCGAAGAGCTCGGCCAGCTGCAGGGCGATCTCGGGGTGCGAGAAGAAGGCGCTCTTCACGTCGTCCAGGCCGAAGCGGTCCGGCTGGTTGTGGGCCAGGTTCGTGTGGCAAAAGGCGATGAAGGCGTTTATGAGCGACCCTTCCCTGCCGCTGAAGGTCCCCTTGGTGACGAAGTCGCGGTAGGCGATCGAGGTGGTGGCGAGGATCTGGGTGTTGCAGAGCTCGTCCTTCAAGCGGCTGAAGAGCTCGCTGCCGCGGGAGAGCACCTCGCCGTCGCGGCGGCGCACGTAGAAGGTCCCCAGGAAGTAGGGGTGGGTTCCGTTGGAGATGGTGAGGCAATAGGCGCGGTTCACCCCGAGGTCGAGGCGGTTGAAGACCTCCATCACCTGGAGCAGGAAGTCGTGCTGGGGCGGGTTGCCGACCGCGAAGTGGATGCGGGATTCCCTCCCCCCTTCCATCTCCTCGACGTCCAGGTAGAGCCCCCCGGCCTTGACCCCCTTCTGGTACAGGTTGAGCACCTGGGCCACCCGTTCCGGCCAGGCCATGCGGACGTACTTCTCGTTGTTGAGCCAGAGCATGCGCAGCAGGCGGTCCAGTTCGCCCATGACGAAGTCGGGGTAGCTCCGGCGCAGCGACGAAACGATCTTGGCGCGGATGCCCGGCGGGATGACGACGTCGCCACCTTCCTGGATCTCCTTGTTGTTCTTCCGGTCGAACTCGAAGCGCTGGATCTCGAGGGTGCGGTCGCTGCCGGGGAGGGGGCTCTCCGAGTGGGCGATCATGGCGTAGGAGATCTCCCGCTCCGGGATGCGGCGCAGCGTGTCGTAGAGGGATCCCGGCATGTTGGGGAGCGCCTGGATCAGGCACTTCTCCCGGTCGGAGAGCACCAGCCGGCGGTTGTCGGCGAGGCTTCCCATCTCGCGCTCCAGCAAGGCCATCGCACGGGGCTCGTCCTTCATGGCGATGAAGAAGTACGGGGGGAACTGTTCCGTGAGCCAGCCCCGGTTCTCCATGGTTGCGGCACTCAGTCTCTTGAACTCTGCGGTGTTCGTTTTCATTGTTCGTTGCTCCCTTTGAAGGCGGGCGAATGGTTGTTCGCCACTTGTGTATTTCCTGTGGTGGTGAGCTGTTGTAGGGGCAAATAATTATTTGCCCAGCACCATTGCCCGATCACTGCCGATGGCGAGAGACGCCGAGGTGACAGATGCGGTAAAGGCGGGCGAATGATCATTCGCCCCACAGGTTTGCCGTCAGTTTTCCTAGAACATCAGCTTCACCAGCAAAAACCCGATCCCGATGGACGAGGAGGTGGCAACGAGCCCCGGGATCATGAAGCTGTGGTTCAATACGTAGCGGCCGATCGCGGTGGTGCCGGTGCGGTCGAAGTTGATGGCTGCGACCACGGTCGGGTAGTTCGGGATGAAGAAGTAGCCGTTCACCGCCGGGAACATGGCGATCAAAAACGGTGCCGGGATGCCAAGGCTGATCCCGAGCGGCATGAGCGCCCTTACCGTGGCCGCCTGGCTGTAGAGCAGGATGGAGAGGGCGAACAGCGCGAAGGCGAAGAGCCAGGGGGCGGTGGTGACCATCCCCTTGATGGAGCCGCTCAGAAACTCCATGTTCCCCTGGAAGAAGGTGTCCCCCATCCAGGCGATGCCGAAGATGGCGATGACCGCCTGGATGCCGGCGATGAAGACGCTCCCCTCGGCCACGCGGGAGACCTTCACCTTGCAAATAAGGAGCATGAGCGCCGCGATGGTCAGCATGACGATCTCGATGACGTGCGGCATCCCCATCTTCTCCTTGTTCTGGGCGGGACGCTTGTCGTCGAACTTCACGATGTGGTAGCCGAAGGGGGTCTTGATCACCTCGGTCAGGTCGCCCGGCTTCTTCAGCTTGGCGCAGGCCTTCTCGAACTCGGGGATCATCTTACCCTTGGCCTGCCAGCCGAGGTCGCCGCCGGTCGCCGCGGCGGCGTCGATGGAGCATTGTTTCGCGACGTCGGAGAAATTGCCGCCCGATTTGAGCTGGGCCAGCACCTGCTTGGCCTCGGTCTCGCTCTTCACCACGATGTGGCTGATCCTGGTGTCGCTCCCCACGCTCCACTCGGGGCGCATCTGCGGGAAGGAACCGAACAGGACCACCAGGATGGTCCCGAAGAGGAACAGGGCCACCGACACCTTGGCGCCGGCAGGCGTGTTCCTGATCGCCTCGTTCACCTTGGCGCTGTCCGCGCCGGCGTTGCGCGGCGCAGGCACCACCCCTTCCTGCAGGCGCTTCTGGTATTCCGGATCCTTGTCCAGGTCCTTGCCGAGCTTGTTGGAGACGAAGGCGGCGATGATGACGCCGAGGAGGGTGGAGGGGATACAGACCTTGAGGATGTCGATCAGTTCCACGTTGAAGCCGAGCTTCGCGGCCGAACCTCCCAAAAGGCCCAGAAGCGCCACGGTAGCGGCGGCGATGGGGCTCGCGGTGATGGCCTGTTGCGAGGCGATGACCGAGATGGACATGGGGCGCTCGGGGCGGACGCCGGTTTCGCGCGCCACCTCCGCGATCACCGGGAGGACCGAGTAGGCGACGTGGCCGGTCCCCGCGAAGAGGGTGAAGAAGTAGGTGACCATCGGCCCCAGGAAGGTGATTCGGTCCGGGTTGTTCCTGAGGATCCTTTCCGCGAGGGAGACCAGGTAGTCGAGCCCGCCGGCCGCCTGCAGGACGCCGGCGGCGGTGACCACCGCGGCGATCATCAGCATCACGTCGATGGGGGGCGCGGTCGGTTGCAGGTGGAACAGGAAGGTGAGGACGGCGAGGCCGAGCCCCCCCATCACCCCGAGGCCGATGCCGCCCAGCCGGGCTCCGACGAAGATAGCTGCCAGTACCACTACGAACTCTAGCCAGAACATGATGTTTCTCCCCTCTGAGATGGTCGGGCCTTTGCGCCCATGACCGGTACATAGCATCGGCGATGCCAAGGGGCGGTTATGTCGTTAATCGTAGTGGGATCGGCAGCTTATGCCGTAATGGGGGCGTGGTTCTTGTTGGCGGGGGGTATGCCGCAGGTTATGGGGGGAGTGGGGAAGGCGCGGGGATTTGCGTAGATACGGTGAGTTAGGTGGGACTATGCCGAACGTCATACTATGCCCTGGGGCATACCCCTTCGAGCGATGGTCTGACTCTAGTCCCATCTCCCCCGGGAGACGTGGCTAGAAGGGCGGGTGGAGGGGTGGTGCCGTCATGCTGCCTTCAGCAACTCCCTCACCCTGACCCTCTCCCTGGGGGAGAGGGGAAATGGACGTACGGGGATTTGCCTTGGATTGTTTGGAGATCCGCCTTGTTTACTCCCGTCCGACCGGCGCCCCCCCGTCCTCAAGCTCACGCAGCGCCCGTTCGATGGCGCGGACGTCGCACCCGTCGACGATCTTCTTGCCGTTGTCGAAGACGATGAGCGGGACGATGTCGCCATGGTAGCGCTCGCGCCATTCCTGGTGCGCCGCGTGGTCCGTCCGGATGTCGCGGGTGGTATAGGGGATCCCTTTCTCGGTGAAATAACTTTCCACCGCGGCGCAGTAGCTTCAGCCGCTGCCGGTGTAGATGGTTATGGCGGGAAAGTGCCGGGCGTCCTTCTCCTCCCCACGGAGGGGGGAAGAGGACGTGGTGGCGCAGCCGAGGAGGGATAGCGCGAGCAGGAAGAAAACGAGCGCGGCCGGCAGCGGTTTCATCCGGTGCGGGGGTGTCGAAGCGGTCAAGCTCTGGTGGTCGTGCGCCATCGGTCACTCTCCTTAAGGCGGTCATCCTAGCACTACCGGGGTGCCACAGGCAACCCGTTCGTCTCGCGAGAAGGGGGGCGCCTCCCGCCTCGCCATCCTGACAAGCCCTCTCCCTCCCCTCCGGGGGAGGGGAGCTGAAGCTGCAGCTTCGCCTGGTTCAGGGGCGTCAGTTCATTTACGACCGCTGCTGCTTCAGCCGCTTGCTCAGGGTCGGCTGCGACACCCCCAAAAGCCGCGCCGCGATGGACTGGTTCCCCTCGGCCCGCCTGACCGCCTCGGCGACCAGAAGATCGATCGCCTCGGTGAACCCGGGGAGCCGGTCCATGCCGAAGAAGGGGTTGTCCGAAGGCTCCGCCGGCTGTTCGGCAGCGAGCAGCACCGGCCGCTCCCCGATGGCACGCACGAACGCCTCCATGGAGAGCACCCCCCCCTGGTGCAGGCTCACCGCGTCGTAGACCATCGCCTTCAGTTCCCGCACGTTGCCGGGGAAGTCATAGGTGGCGAGGAGCACGGCGAGTTCCTTGGGGAGGGTCGGCTTCTTCTTGCCGAATTCCCTCGCCGCCAGTTCCAGGAAGTGATCCAGCAAAAGCGGTATGTCCTCCTTTCGTTTCCTCAAGGGGGGGATATGCAGGTGGTGCGCCCGCAGCCGGTAGTAGAGGTCCTTCCTGAACTCCCCCGCCGCCTGCCGCGCGGCCAGGTCCTGGTGCGTCGCCACCACCACCCGCGCCCGGATGCGCCGGGGTCGGTCGCTGCCGATCGGGTAGTATTCACCCTCCTGCAAAAGCCGCAAGAGCTTCACCTGGGAGCCCAGACTCAGGTCCCCGATCTCGTCCAGGAAAAGGGTCCCGTCGGCGGCCTGTTCGATCATCCCCTTCCTCGCCTCCCCCGCGCCGGTGTAGGCACCCTTTAGGTGCCCGAAGAGGGTGTCCGACACCATGGCGTCGTCGAGCCCCGCCACGTTTACCGCCACCAGCTCACCCTTGCGCCCCGAGAGCCGGTGCAGGGCGGCGACGATCAGCTCCTTGCCGACGCCGCTCTCCCCGGTCACCAGGATGGGTTGCGAGGAGAGCGCGACCGCCTCGACGTACTGGAAGATGGAGCGCATCCCCTTGTCGCCGGTCACGATCTCCCGGAACGCCTCCGGGTGCTCCAGCCGGTCGTAGAGGAACCGGTTTCTCAGTTCCCTGTTCTCCAGTTGCAGCTCCTTCTCCCGGACCGCCCGCTTCACCCCCTTGACGATGCGCCCCTCCTCCGAGGTCTTCACGTAGTAGTCGAAGGCGCCGCTCCTCATGCAGTTCACCGCGGTCTCCAGCTGGTTCAGGCCGCTTATGATGATCACCGTCACTTCGGGGTGCTCCTCGGCGATCCGCTCCAGGAGCTCTTCCCCCGAGAGGTGCGGCATGGTGAGGTCGAGCAGCACCACGCCCACCGTCTGCTCCGTCATCATCCCGAGAGCCTCCTGGCTGTCCGAGCAGGTGAGGATGTTGGTGAGCCCGGCGCGCTCCAGGGTGATGCTCATCGAATAGAGCCAGTCCGGTTCGTCGTCCACCAGAAGGATGCCGAAGGCCGGGTAAAGGGTCGTGGTCATGATAGAGACTCCTTGTCGGGCAGGGCGAAGGTGAGGCGCGCAGTGGTACCGGCGCCCGGGGCGGAGCTGAAGGAGAGCTCGCCGCCGTGCTCCTTGACGATGCCGCTCGATACCGAGAGCCCCAGGCCGGTGCCGCCGCTCTCGCGCTTGGTGGTGAAGAAGGGATCGGTGAGATGCGGCAGGTGTTCCGGTGCGATCCCCGTCCCCTGGTCCCGCACTTCCAGGACCACCTGCCTGTGCTCCGCGTCGAACCAGGTCGCCAGCTCGATCCCCCGCTCCGGGGAGGGAAGCGCCTGGCAGGCGTTCACCAGGAGGTTCACCACCACCTGTTCGATGCGCTGGGCGCTGCCGTTTAGCCTCGGGATCCCGGCCCCGAGGCTCACGCTGAAATGTTCCGTGCTCTTCTCGACCAGGTTCGCCAACAGGCGCAGCGCCGCCTGCACCGTCTCGTTCAGGTCGAACTCCGCCGTCTGCCCCGGTTCCTGCTGCCTGGCGAAATCCTTCAGGTCCTCGACGATCAGCTTCACCCGCCGGGACCCCTCCTGCATCTGCTGCATCAGTTTGGGGAGCGCCTCGCGCATCCGCGAGTAGGAGAGCCCCCCGAACTCGAAATCGCCGTTCTTCTCGTAGTACTCCTCCAGGATCGGTTCCGCGTCCCTAAATGCCTCCATCACCACCGGCAGGTTCAGCAGGATCAGGCCGTTGGGGTTGTTGATCTCGTGCGCGACCCCGGACACCAGGATCCCCAGTGCCGCCATCTTGTCCGCCTGTACCAGCTGCTGCTGCCGGTTTCTGAGCTCCTCCTCGGCATGGCGGCGCTCCTCCACCTCGCGGGTCAGCTCCGCCGTGCGTGCCGCCACCTCGCGCCCCAGGGTGCGCGACCAGAGTACGGCCCCCCCGGCCAGCAGGACGAGCGGCAGCACCACGACGGCGCCGTACTTGAAGACCTCGCTCCAGGAGAGCCCGGGCGGTTCCAGGACGCCCAGCCACCGGTTGTAGATCTTCTGGTACTCACCCGTGTTCTTCAGGATGGCGAGCCCCTCGTTGAAGCGGGCTAGAAGCGCCGCGTTCCCCTTTTTCACCGCGAAGCAGTACTGCTGCGCCGATACCGGGTCCCCGACCGCCTCCAGGTTGGAGAGCCCCAGTTCCCGGATCAGGTAGAGGCCGGGGAGCTTTGCCATGACCGCGTAATCGTGCTTGCCCGAAGCGAGCGCGCGCAGCACGTCGGCGTGGGTCGGGACCGGCACCACCTTGGCGCCGGTGCGCTGCGCCGCGAGAAACTCCTGCATGATCCCGTCGTTCAGCACCAGGACTTCCTTGCCGCGCAGGTCCGCCAGGGTCGGGTGCCTGTTCCCCCCTTTGCGGGCGAAGATCGAGTGGTGCACGATGGTGTGCGGCGGAGAGAAGTCGACGCTTTTGGCGCGCTCGTCCGAGTAGGACATCCCCTCCAGGAGGTCGACGTCCCCCCTGACCAGGTCCTGGCGCCGTTCCGACCACGCCCCCAGGCGGATTTCGACCTTCAGCCCCATCACCCTGGCCACGGCGCGGGTCAGCTCCACGTTGTAGCCGCTTGGCCTGTCGTCCTTGTCCAGGAATTCATAGGGGGGGTAGCTGCGGTCGCCGCCGACGATGACCAGTGAGGAAGCGGCATCGGCGGCTTGAGCCGGTGTTCCGCAGCAAAGGGCGCAGAGCGAGAGGAGGGCGGCGAGGAGAACGCGCAGGTGCCGGATGCGGTTATTTGGGCGGTGACTGTTGCTCGCTGATGGCATGGATGCAGCTTATCCATCAAATTCGCGCGTTGCAAGACCATCCGACGCGGTCGGCATGATAAGACGTCCGCTGGTACATTATTTTCAACTAATGTCTTAATGCATGTCCCTTAAAGTACTCAAGCACATTTCACTTTGCGCCGAAACAGTATGAATGAAACATCCCTTCTGGGAGACTATGAGAGGTGCCTTATGAATCTGAGAAACAAGGTCAATCTGACAGTCGTGATAGCATTTGCCATCGCGATCGTTGCCCTGATCGTCACTGCCGCCACCAGTTCACGCAAGATCATGGGGAGCATGGTTAACACCTCCCAACTGTCCCTTGCCGGCGACAACGCCGCCAGCGTAAACTCCTGGCTGCTGGGCAAGCAGGCCATCATCGCCGCGGGCGCCAAGGAGCTTTCCAAGGAGTCGGGGCAGTCCAAGGAGTACCTGGGCAACCTGGCGAGGCTCCTCGCCTCCGCCGGCGGCTTCTCCACCGTCTATCCTGGATACGAGAACGGCCTGTTCGTCTCCTCGGACGGCTGGGTTCCCGACGCCGGCTGGGACCACCGCAAGAGGCCCTGGTACGAGAAGGCGAAGTCCGAGATGAAGGTGTCCCAGACCGAGCCGTACGTGGACGCGCAGACCGGCAAGACCATCATTTCCTTCATCGCGCCGATCACGGCCGGCGGGAGCTTCACCGGCGTGCTCAGTTCCGACATCATGCTCGACGATGTGATCAAGCAGGTCCTGAACGTGAAGGTCGGCAGCACGGGGTACGCCTTCATCATGGACAAGAGCGGCAAGATCCTGGTGCACCCGAAAAAGGAACTCGTGCTCAAGAAAAAGTTCCAGGAGGTCACCTCCGGGATGGACGACCTGAGCGCCAGGATTGCCGCGACTCCTAGCGGCAGCCTCGAATACAAGATGGGGGATGTCGCCAAGATAGCCTCCTACGCTCGCATCCCCGCTGCGGACTGGTACCTCTGCGTCACCGCCGACAAGGCCGATGTCTTCGCCCCGGTCAACAGGCAGGTACGGACGCTGCTGGCCATCGGCGCCATCTTCCTGGCTGCGGGAATCGCGGTGATCTTCTTCATCGTGAGAAGGCTGTTGAGCCCGCTGGGCGTGCTCTGTCACCGCGTAGCCGACCTTGCGGAAGGGGAGGGGGACCTGACCAAGCGGGTCGACGTCGGGAGCCGCAGCGACGAGATCGGTCTTTTGGCCGAAAAGCTGAACACTTTCGTGGAGAACATGGGGAGCATCATCTCCCAGATCGCCTCCGCCTCCAGGTCTCTCGCCTCCGAGTCCAATACGCTCACCTCCACCTCCATGTCCATCTCGGTCGGCGCCGAGTCGGTAGCCGGGCAGACCGCCACCGTGGCCACCGCCAGCGAGGAGATGGCCGCCACCGCCGCCGACATCGCCAACAACTGCCACCGCGCCGCGGAGAGCGCCCAGCGCGCCGCCGACACCACCGAGGACGGCTTCAAGGTGGTGACCAGCACCGTGGAAGGGATCCGCCATCGCGGCCGGATGACGCGCCAGAATGCCGACCGGATCTCATCCCTTGGCGAGCGCTCCGAGCAGATCGGGGCCATCGTGGCGACCATCGAGGATATCGCGGACCAGACCAACCTGCTGGCGCTGAACGCGGCCATCGAGGCCGCCCGGGCCGGCGAGCAGGGACGCGGCTTTGCCGTGGTCGCGGACGAGGTGCGCGCCCTGGCGGAGCGTACCACCCGCGCCACCAAGGAGATCAGCGACATGATCAAGGCGATCCAGCAGGAGACCAAGGGCGCCATGACCTCGATGGAGGAAGGGGTGCGCGGCACCGAACAGGGAGCTGCCGAGGCGGAGCAGCTCGAGGGTGCTTTGCACCGGATCCTGGAGCAGGTGAACGACGTGACGGCCCAGGTGAGCCAGATCGCCACCGCCGCCGAGGAGCAGGGTGCCACAACCGGCGAGATCACCAACAACATCCAGCAGGTGACCGCCGTGGTGCAGGAGACCGCCAGCGGCGCCCAGGATTCGGCCCAGTCCGCCTCAAGGCTCTCCGAGTTGTCAGCCGAACTGCAGCGCATCGTCGGCAAGTTCAAGCTCTAGGCCTGCCGGCACCATTTCCATCACCCACGAAGGAAAGCGGGGGGCGAGTCGAAGACTCGTCCCCCGCTTTTTTCGTCGCTGATCCCGGAATCCGGGAGCTAGCGATGTTTCGCCTCTTAAATAGTATCCCGCATTCTCGGGCCGGTGGTGGGACATCACCACGGCGACCGCATTTGCAGCGGTACCGGCAGCGCATCAGCCTCCCTGGACGTCCCAACCCGAGCACCCAAAAAAACATTACATTTTGGTTCGCCCCTTGAACATTTGCTCTTGCAATGGCCGATCTGCGTGTTAACGTATTGGTGTTTTCTAATTTAACAAGCGGAGGCCAAAGACATGGGGAAAAATCGTAACGGCGGGGAAAAGGATGAGGATCTCATCCGCGCAACCGGCGACCTCCTCACCAACTTGATCAAGGATCCCTCCATCATGCAAAGCATCTATGCCCTGTTGCCCAACCTGGAGAAGATACAGGGCGCCTATGACCGGCACCGCAACGCCTTCTACCAGGTCCTGGACGGTGCCCATGACAAGGAGGGTGAACTGGAGGCGGCCCGAAACGACTTAACCACAAAGATAAGCCTTGTGAACGGTATGGCGCACCTTACCGGCAAACACGACCCGACCATTCCGCAGAAACTGGGCCTCGTTCAGCAGATCGTCGGCAAGCGTCTTTCGGCTGCGGGGCTCTTGGTGCCGGGGAATTTCAGGATGGCATACGAGGGGCACAGCATCGTCGCCCGCGCGTCCGCCGTAAAGGGGGCCAGAAGTTACGAAATATGGGTTTGTGAAGGCGATCCGCTCTCGGAGGCAAGTTGGAGGCACCTCACGACCTCAGGCCGAGTCAACCGGATCGAAATAACCGGTCTGACCCCCGGCAGGCTCTACTACTTCAGGATCAGGGCCGTGGGCGCCGTTGACGCAGGGCCTTTCTCCAACTTCGTCAGCATGATGGCGATCTAGAACATCTCTAAGTGCCACCGCCGTCCGGTCCGGTTCCGTGCCGGTGGTGGCACTCCCTCCCAATCTCCCCCCCTGACAACGGATCGAGAAGTAGCCGGTAAAAGGGTGAACGAGACCCTCCCTGCAAGATCCGAAAAACGTCCCGGTAAAATTGCAAAACGTAACTACGAAACCGCGAAGTGCCACCGTACTTTCGCAAAGTACGCACCTACTTTCGCAAAGTACGACCTTACTTTCGTAAAGTACGACCTTACTTTCGCAAAGTACGTCACTACTTTCGCAAAGTAGGACCTTACTTTCGCAAAGTAGGACCTTACTTTCGTAAAGTAGGACCTTACTTTCGCAAAGTACGACCCTACTTTCGCAAAGTACTACCCTACTTTCGCAAAGTACGACCCTACTTTCGCAAAGTACGACCCTACTTTCGCAAAGTACGACGTAGAATCGGAAAAACGCCCGCCAAATCCCAAAACACGACCAACAGCATGCCCCGTCGAGCGGTCAAGTCCAGGGGCCTTCGGCGGGCCTGTAAAGAATTTTGTGTAAATGGCCTTGGTTAAGATTTTGGCAATCTGTCTTCGAAGAGGATGGCGAATCGAGCCATTGCCGCTTTCCAGTTTATGATCGGCTTCTTCCATTTCTTCGT
>NZ_JAHLMF010000010.1 GCF_018919385.1 Geomonas diazotrophica | reverse complement strand
ACGAAGAAATGGAAGAAGCCGATCATAAACTGGAAAGCGGCAATGGCTCGATTCGCCATCCTCTTCGAAGACAGATTGCCAAAATCTTAACCAAGGCCATTTACACAAAATTCTTTACAGGCCCCCGCTGTCATTTGGTCCTGCTTCTAGGGACTCATGGTTTGTTCTTGAAGGAAATGAGAATGGAGATGACTTTGGAAGGGGAGCCCCCCCCTGGCGGCGAACCAGGGGGGGAGCGGCGAGTCAGACGGATGTCAATATCACCATGTTCGACCACGGGCCCAAGGAATTGCCTCGCTTGGCCCTAAGCTTCAGGTAGTTGGTTCTGGTCCTGTTTAACCCGGTGAGGTAGATACCATGGCAATTGGTCGACCAGGTCAGAAAATTCCAGTTGCTCTCGATACTGGGTTCACTTTCGCAGAACCATACTTCGTACCCTTTTGCACCTGCAAGCCTGGTAACCGAACAGTAAGGCAGTCCTTGTTTGTCGAAGTGAATCTTGAAGTCCTCTGCAGCTACCAACGGAGCGGCCGCTGCGTTAGTTGCCGGTTTCGGGGCGACGTTGAACTTGTTCATCACCGTGGGGTCTATGGGGCTCACTGCTTTACTGAACCCGTTGATGACGGTGATGGCCTTGTTCAGTTCGACACGTGCCTCTTCACACTCCTTAACCTGTTCAGGGATGCCTTTCAAATATCCCGTGAGACTCGACTCGAACCGGTTGTGCAGGGCGGCATACCGTTCCGGTGTCGGGAATAGGGAGATAAGGTAGGAGTATAGTTCCGGCGTCAGCACCTGACGAACCTCTTCTGATTTCGCGACCATCTCGGCGTGCGGAAGGTTGTTATGAGGCATTGGCGTCCTCCTTCTCAGGAATTTGATTGGTTAGCATGAACTAATGTTGCCATCGTTTTTGCAGTGCGCAAGAAAAAAAAGATAGATGCGGCACGTCCGCGACCGTTTCTTGACAACGCCTCTCCGGTCAGGACACTTTAAATGTTTTTAACCTCTTGATTGGAGGCATCATGGACAACCTCCACGTCGCCCGAGCCATCATGTGAGGACAGCTGTGGCGCCGGCCATGACTTCCCTGCGTGCCGCGGCCGCGCCACGTGCCACGCTCATCGCCTATCTGACCGTGCTCCCCGTCGGCGCGATCATTTTGATCCCCTCCCTGGTTTTCTTGTTTTGGACCTTCCGGGGGGAACCTGCGCCGGAACTTCCTCCTGCCGGGAAAGAGCCGTAGTCGACAATGATGTGAAAATTTTAACTTTATGCTATGCTGGACTGAATGGAGTCCCAATACTACGACCAAAGGAGCGCAGCGATGAAAAAGACAATTCTGCTTTTCGCGTTGGTGTTGTTTGCTTCCGCCTCCGGGTGTGCGTCCCGTGAAGGGAGTGCGGTCGGTGGTGCCCTGGGTGGCGCGGCGGTAGGCGTTGGCGCCTATGAATACAGCGCTCACCGGCAGATGCAACAGGTTGAGAACGACTACAAGGCAGGCAGGATCAACAAGAAAGAGTACGAGATACGCAAAAGCCAGATCGAGAAAGGCTCTCTGTTCCAAAAGTAGTGATCTGACCACAGTACGTTCGGATAAAGCCGCCCCCAAAAGGCGGCTTTATGTTTGTTTAGGTCAAAATCTGCGTTGCGGTATACAAACAATTATGGCATCCGATGCGGAAAAGTAGTAAAGTTGCTGGTCTTGTAACTCGACCTGCTTCGGGGGGCGCCATGCGACCGTTCAAGACGGAAATAGTGCTGCAGACGACCTGGGGGAGGGTATGGGAACTCCTTGCCGACTTTTCCCTGTACCCCCAGTGGCACCCGCTCTTCCCGAAGGTCACAGGCTCCGGAGCGGCAGGGGATCGGCACCAGCTTCTGGTTCACCTGCCGGGGATCGACCCCTTCCCCGTTCAGGTGACCCTGGCGGCCAAGGCCGAAGGGGCGCTCTCTTGGCAGAGTACCTTCCTGGGACGCCCCTTTCTTGCCTGGACCTTTTCCTGCCGTCTTGAGCAGGTCTCCCCCGGAAGCCTTAAGGTCCTGCAGCATTCCGAGTTTCACGGCGTGCTGGCCCCTTTGTTCCGTTTTGCCTTCAGCAGATCGATGGAGGAGGGGATGGCGCAGCTGAACCTGGCGCTGCGCCGCTGGGGGGAAAAGGGCAACGTGCGCTGCCTCAGGTGCTGAGCCCCGGAATTGGGTCGAACACTGAAATGTCAGAGGAGGGATCGATGAAGGAGTGCTGCAACACGGACCAGCATGCGTCCGTTCTCAACCTGCCGCCGGTTCAGGGACGCTGGCCCGGCTCCTGCTTTGTCTGTTCGGAGGGACACCCCCACGGGCTGGGCCTGCGCTTCCACCACACCGCTGACGGGGTCGCCTGTCTCTGCACGGTCCCCGCCAGCTACTGCGGTTTCGACGGCATGGTGCATGGAGGGATCATCTCCGCGCTCATGGACGAGGCCGCCGCCTACGCGCTGTTCGCCCGCCACGGCAGGCTGGGCGTTACCCGCGAGATCAACGTCCGCTTTCTCAAACCGGTCGCCACCGGCACCGAGATCCGGGTGGTCGGCCAGGTGCTGACGTTCGATCCCCCGGAGGCGGAGGTCACCATGGCCATCTACGACGCGGGCGGTCAGCGCCTCGCCGAAGGCCGCACCTTCTGGTCCTTTCCGCGCCTGTCACGCATTGCGGCACTGGCCGGCGTCGAAGAGGACGTGCTGCAGCATTTCCTGGACGACTGCCAAAAAGTTTAACCATCGCTTCAACGAGGAGGCTTTAGATGAGTGATTTGCTGATTCCCCGCACCCCTTCCGCTTACGATTACCCGCTGCTGATCAAGAACATGCTGCTCTACCCGGTGATCGACAACCCGGAGCAGGAGATCGTCTACCGCGACCTCTACCGCGGCAGCTATCGGCAGCTCAGGGAGAGGGTTGCGCGCGCCGCCAGCATGCTGACTGGGCTCGGGGTGCGTCCCGGGCAGACCGTCGCGGTTATGGACTGGGACAGCCACCGCTACCTGGAGCTCTTCTTCGCCGTGCCCATGATCGGCGCCGTGCTGCACACCATCAACGTCCGCCTCTCCCCGGAACAGATCCTTTACACCATAGACCATGCCGAGGACGACGTGCTACTGGTGAACGCCGAGTTCCTTCCCATACTTGAGCAGATCCGCGGCAGGATCGACAACGTCCGCACCTACGTCCTCATCTCGGACGACAAGCACAACCATGACGGCACAGTCCCCTTCGCCGGCGAGTACGAGGAGCTGCTGGCGAAGGCGTCCCCCGTCTTCGATTTCCCGGAGCTCGACGAGAACACCCGCGCCACCACCTTCTACACCACCGGGACCACCGGCATGCCGAAGGGGGTCTACTTCAGCCATCGCCAACTTGTGCTGCACACCATGGGGCTCATCGCCACACTCGGTTCGGCCACCGCGCACGGCTGCCTGCACCGCGACGACGTCTACATGCCCATCACCCCGATGTTCCACGTCCACGCCTGGGGGCTCCCTTACGTCGCCACCATGCTGGGGCTGAAGCAGGTCTACCCTGGTCGCTATCTTCCCGAGACCCTGCTGGAGTTGAAGGAGAGGGAAGGGGCCACCTTCTCCCACTGCGTGCCGACCATCCTGCACATGATGCTGAAGCACCCCCACGCCGAGCGCATGGATCTTCGCGGCTGGAAGCTGATCATCGGCGGCGCCGCCCTGTCGCGCAACCTCTGCGTAGAGGCGCTCAGGATGGGTCTCGACGTCTTCACCGGCTACGGCATGTCGGAGACCTGCCCCATCCTCACCATTTCGCAGCTCACCCCGGCCATGCTGGATCTCCCCCCAGGCGATCAGGCGGAGATCCGCTGCAAAACCGGCCTCACCCTGCCGCTGGTGGACCTGCGCGTGGTCGACGCCGATTTGAAGGAGCTGCCGCGCGACGGCGTCAGCGCCGGCAACGTCGTGGTGCGCTCCCCCTGGCTCACCCAGGGGTACCTTAAGGACCACAAGGCGTCCGAACGGCTCTGGGAAGGGGGGTATCTGCATACCGGCGACGTGGCGGTGCGCGACGAATTGGGCTACCTGCGCATCACCGACCGGAGCAAGGACGTCATCAAGGTGGCGGGGGAGTGGGTTTCCTCGCTGGAGCTCGAGGACATCATCACTCATCACCCGGCGGTGGCCGAGGTGGCCGTGATCGGCAAGGCCGACGAGAAGTGGGGCGAGCGTCCCATGGCCCTGGTGGTCCCCAAGCCGTCGGTGAAGATCACCGAGAAGGACATCTCCCACCACGTCAGGCAATACGCCGACAAGGGGGTGGTCAGCAAGCAGGTAGTGCTGGTGAAGGTGAAGTTCGTCGACGCCATCGACAAGACCAGCGTCGGCAAGATCAACAAGGTCGCGCTCAGGGAGAAGCATCTCTCCTAGACCATCCCGATCACGATGACCGGGGCCGCCCGCTATGGGTCAGGCCCCGGTCGCTTTCTCTCAACTATTCTGCTCCGCTCTCCTTGCCTGCAAACCGCCCTGTATGGTATGGTTTTCGACCATCAGCGTTCCGCTTCAATCAATACCGCCGCATTTGACAAGGGTGACCATGCCGCCAGCAAAGAAGAAAGTGTTCGAGATGAACCCCCTGGAGATCGAGATTGCCATCGCGTCGCTGCACTCGACCGGCGACTACCAGGTGCTGCGCCGTTTGAACCTGGCGCGGGACGCGAGGCTCGGGCGCAAGGGGCCCGAGCACGCCAAGCTGGCGCTTTGCCTCGACACCGAGACCACCGGGCTCAACCACAGGCAGGACAAGGTCATCGAACTCGGCATCGTCGCCTTCGAGTTCGATCCTGACACCGGCGAGATCTACCGGATCACCGACCGCTATTCCGGCTTCGAGGATCCCGGCTTCGCCATCCCCCCCGAGGTGCGGGAGATCACCGGCATCTCCGACGACATGGTAGCCGGCCAGGCCTTCGACGACGCCTTCATCAACGCTCTTGCCGACAGGTGCGACCTCGTGATCGCCCACAACGCGGCCTTCGACCGCAAGTTCGTTGAAAGCCGCTTCCCCGCCTTCATGAACCTTCCCTGGGCCTGCACCGTCTGTCAGATCGACTGGAGCGCGGAGCGCCTCTCCTCGCGCACCCTGGAATTCCTCCTCTTCAAGACGGGCTCCCTCACCATCAACGCCCACCGCGCCCTGGACGACGCCGAGGGGGTATTGGGGCTCTTGCTGGAGTGCCTGCCGGTGAGCGGCGCCCCGATCTTCCCGGAACTCTTGAAGCGGGCCCACGAGGTCACCTCGCGCATCTTCGCGGTTTCTGCCCCCTTCGAGAAGAAGGACGTCCTGAAGGAACGGGGGTACCGCTGGAACGACGGCTCCCAGGGGGGGAGCAAGGCCTGGTGGCGCGACGTGCCGGCCCATGAGGAGCCCGAAGAGCTAGCCTACCTGGCACGCGAGATCTACCCGCGCGGCAACACGAGCTCCGTCCAGATCATGCGCTGCGACGCCTACGCGCGCTTCTCGGTGCGGGAGTAGGTATAACCTAAAGGCTTTAACGCAAAGACGCGGGGCCGCAAAGGCGCTAAGAACACCTTTTAGGGGGGAACAAAACCCTCAGAATCTGATTTCTTCGCGTCTTTGCGGCTTTGCGTTACAAAATGTTTTTTAGGTTTAGACGGTAGTTTCATTCTCTTTGCGCCTTGGCGCCTCTGCGCCTTTACGTTGAAGCTTTTTGCTTTGAATCCTTTGCAGGGCCACAATAGATAAATTGAATCGATACCGGAGGTGGCATGAGCATCGACAGGGCTGAGATACTGATCGTCGGGGCGGGCATCATCGGACTTACCATCGCACGGGAACTGGTCCGGACCGGGCACGGCGACATCGTCATCATCGAGAAGGAATCGGAGCTCGGGGTGCACGCCTCCGGCCGCAACTCCGGGGTGCTGCACGCCGGGATCTACTATTCACCCGACAGCCTGAAGGCGAAGTCCTGCCTGAACGGCAACTTCCTGATGCGCGCCTACTGTAAGGAGAAGGGGCTGCCGCTGCTGGAAAACGGCAAGGTGATCGTGACGCGCACCCAGGCGGAACTCCCTGTGCTCGACGAACTGTACCGGCGCGCCACTGCGAACGGCGCCAAGGTGGATATGATCGACGAGCACCAGCTCGCCGCGATCGAGCCCAACGCCCGCACCGTGGAACGGGCGCTCTTCTCGCACTACACCGCGGTGGTCGACCCGAAGGCCGTGCTGAAGAGCCTGAAAAAGGACCTGGAAGCAAGCGGCAAGGTCACCTTCGTCATGGGGTGCCGCATGACCGGCCTCAAGGGGAGTGGGGTGGCGCTCACCAGCAGGGGGGAGATCCGCTTCAACAGGTTCGTTAACGCAGCGGGTGCGTACTGTAACAAGGTGGCGGGCTTCTTTGGAGTGGGGAGTAATTACCGCCTGATCCCATTCAAGGGGGTGTACCGGCTGCTCAAAAAGGACGCCCCTTACACGGTCAATTCCAGCATCTATCCCGTCCCCGACATCCGCAACCCGTTTCTCGGGGTGCATTTCACCCGCAGCGTGCACGGCGACGTCTACCTCGGCCCCACCGCCATCCCCGCCTTCGGGAGAGAGAACTACGGCATCCTCTCGGGCATCGACGCCGAGGCCTTCTCCATCGCCTTCCAGGACCTGGTGCTCTTTCTGACCAACAAGCCCTTCCGCAACGTGGCGCTCACCGAGCCTGCCAAGTACATCCCCTCGGTCTTCTTCAAGGACGCGGCCCGGCTGGTCAAGGAACTATCCCAAAAGGACGTGGTTGCCGCCTCCAAGGTGGGGATCCGCCCGCAGCTGGTGGACTGGGAAACCAAGCAGCTTGTCATGGACTTCCTGGTGGTGGCGGAAGGATCGACGGTCCACGTGCTGAACCCCATCTCTCCCGCATTCACCTCGTCCATGGATCTCGCCCAGGGGATCGTCGGGGAGCACTTCCGGTAGGCAAGGGCGAGGAAAAGAAACAAACAGAAAAGCAGTTATTCGAAGTACGAGATGCATCCGCGAAGAACGCATAAGGAAGGTGGTGGACAGGGGGTAAACCCGTCCGTTCACCTTTTCTCCGTGCGCTTCGCGGCCGCTTGTCGTTTTCGGCGTAACTGCTTTTGTCTTTTCAGGCGGGTTGCGACTTGAGGCGCTTGTTGAGGGTCTGGCGCCCCATCCCGAGGATCTTGCCGGCCAGCCCCTGGTTCCCCTTGGCCATCTTCATCGCTTCGCTGATCATGTACTGCTCGACCTCGTCCAGGGTGGGGAAGTGACCAAAGATGCTGCAGAGCGGGCTTTCGTCGTCAGCCTTACCGGTCGCCTCGCCACCCACCTGCGGCGCGGGGCGCTCGTTGCCGATGACTGCCCGGAACGTCTCCATGGAAAGCACGCCCGAGGTGTGCCGCAGCACGGCGTCGGAGACCAGTGCCTCGAATTCCCGGACGTTCCCAGGGAAAGGGTACAGGGCGAGCATCACTGCCAGCTCCGGGGGAGGGGTGGGCTTCTTCTTCCCCATGCGCGCGGCTGCCTTCTCCAGGAAGTGGTCCAAAAGCAGCGGAATGTCGTCGCGCCTTTCGCGCAGGGGAGGGAGGTGCACCCGGTGACCGCAGAGGCGGTAGTACAGGTCGTTGCGGAACTTCCCCTGCTTGATCATCTCCTGAAGGTCGCGGTTGGTGGCCATGACGATGCGGGCGTCGCTTTTCTTGACGAAGTCGGACCCTACCGGGTAGTACTCCTGTTCCTGCAAAAGCCTGAGCAGCTTGATCTGTGACATCTCGTTCAGGTCGCCGATCTCGTCGAGAAAGAGCGTCCCCCCGGCGGCACGGGTGATCAGGCCGTCGCGTGCCTGATCGGCGCCGGTGAAGGCCCCCTTGCGGTGGCCGAACAGGGTGTCGGAGAACATGTTGTCATCGAGACCGGCCACGTTGAGGGCCACGTAGTCGCCGGTGCAGCCGCTCAGATCGTGGATGGCACGGGCGATAAGTTCCTTGCCCGTGCCGGTCTCGCCGGTGATGGTGACCGGCTGCCTGGTCCCCGCGATCACCTCGAGGTACTGGAATACGGCCCGCATCGCCTTGTTGCCGGTGACGATCCCGGCGAAGGCCTCCGGGTGGTCCAGGCGGTCCGTGAACATGTAGCTCTTCAGTGCGGAAAGTTCCACGGCGAGGCTGCGCATCTCCATCGCCTTCTTCACCGAGGTGAGCAGACGTTTCACATCGATCGGCTTCACCATGTAGTCGAAGGCCCCTTCCTTGATGCAGCTCACCACCGTCTCCACCTCGTTGTTGGCGGTGGCGACGATCACCTTGATCTGCGGGTGCTGCTTCACGATCTGCGGCAGCAGTTCCAACCCGGTGATGTTTGGCATGCGCAGGTCGAGCACGATGACGTCCACTTCCTCCCGTTCCAAAAGCGGCAGGACCAGTCGGCTGTCGCTTTCGACCAGGACGTCGTGGTAGCCCGCGTTGTTGAGGCAGGCGCGGCACCCCTCAAGGATCAGCACCTCGTCGTCGACCAGCAAAATCCGTTGCGAATGCTTGTTTGTCGCTTGCACTGCTGAGACCTCCCGCTGACTGTGAGAAACTCCCTGCTCCGCCGTCACTAGGACTGCGGCCCGGGGAGGGTGAAGTAGAAGCACGCCCCGCCGTCGACCTTGCCCTCGGCCCAGACGCGACCGCCGTGGCGCTGTATGATGCGCTGGACCGTGGCGAGTCCCACACCGAAGCCGGCGAATTCACGTTGGGAATGGAGACGCTGGAACGGACTGAAGAGCTTGGCCGCCTGGGCCATGTCGAAACCCGCGCCGTTGTCGCGCACAAGGTACACCGTTTCACCGGCCTGTTCGGTCCGGCGAAATTCTACCAGGGACCGCTCCCGTTTGCCGGAATACTTGCAGGCGTTGGAGAAGAGGTTCTCCAGCACCACCTTCAAGAGGTTCGGGTCGCCGAAGCCGTTCAGGTCCGGTTCGATGGTGAAAGAGAGCTTGCGACCGGGGGCGGCGAGCTGCTGCGATGCAGCTATCAAGGTGGCCATCTCGGTGAGGTTTACCGGGGACTTGACCATCTCAGCGCGGGAGACCCGGGAGAACTCCAGGAGGGTCCTGATCAGCTGGTTCATGCTGATGGTTTCGTTGAAGATGGTGTCGATGAAATCCTTGCACCCCTGTTCCAGTGTCTCTCCGTAGAGCTCAAGGATCACCTGGCAGTAGCCGTTGATGTTGGTAAGAGGCGTGCGCAGGTCGTGGGAGACCGTGTAGCTGAACCCCTCCAGGTCGCGGTTGGCGATCTCGAGCTCCTCGGCCCGCGCGGTTAGGGTCCAGTTCAACTGCTCGATCTCACGCTCGTTCTGCACCCGCTCGGTGATGTCCTCCTGGACTGCGACGAAGTTGGCGATGGCTCCGGCCTCGTCCAGGACCGGCGTGATCGAGCTTGACTGGTAGAGCGGGAGGCCGTCTTTGCCCACCCCCTCCACTTCGCCGTGCCAGGCGCCGTCGGCCGACACGCGGCCCCAGGCCTCCTCTCCGCCAGGGAGCAGCGTGGCCAAGGGACTCCCCAGCACTTCGGACTCCGCCCTGCCGGTCAGTTCCGTGAATTTCGGGTTCACGTACTCCACTATCCCCTGGGGGTCGGTGATCACGATGGAGCTTGGGCTCTGCTGCACGGCGCGCGACAGTTTCCGTACGAAGGCCTGCTGGGCCTGCAGCTCCCGCTCCAGTGAGAGGGTGTTGAGGCAGGCGTCGATCGCGGCGAAAAGCTTGCCGCTGTCGATCGGCTTCAGGACGTAGCGCGCGATGCCGAGCTCGATCGATTCCAGCAGGTACTGCATGTCGCTGTGCGCGCTGGTGACGATGACCGGCAGGGACGGCTTCCGTTCCAAAAGCCGCCTCGCCATCTCTATGCCGCTCATCACGGGCATCTTGATGTCGGTGACCACAAGGTCGGGCGCGTAGGTGCCGTAGAGTTCCATCGCCTCCTCGCCGTTTCGGGCGGAGTGAAGGACCAGCCCTGGGAAGCGGCGCCCCAGCAGGGTGAGCACCGTCTGCCTGGTGATCTCGTCGTCCTCGACGTAGAGAAGGGTGAATCCGGTACCCGGGGGGGTAGTTGCTGCCATGGTCAGACCTCTATCCTGAATTCGGCGCCTTCGCCGATGTTGCATACGGTCAACGAGCCGTTCATGCTTTTTTCCACGATGTTCTTGGCCATGAACAGGCCGATCCCGGTCCCTTTCCCCTGTTCCTTGGTGGTGAAGTAGGGTTCGAAGATGCGGCCGATGATGTCGTCGGGAATCCCACCCGCGTTGTCCGCGATGGTGACCACGGCCCTATCCTCATGGCTGGAGAGGGTGACCTTCAGCCGGGGAGAGCGGACCTTCTTCTCGGAGAAGGCGTCCATGGCGTTGTTCATGATGTTCAAAAGGACCTGGGAAAACTCGTTGGGGTGCCCCACCACGGAGGGGACCTCGCCGGCGTCCAACTCGATGGTGATCCCCTTGTCGTTGAGACTGCCGTCGATCAGCGCAAGGGTGCGTCGCAGCACCTTTTCCAGGTGAAACTCGCTCTTTTCCTTGTCGGGGGTGAAGAAGTTCCTGAAGTCGTCGATGGTCTGCGACATGTGCCGGACCATCTGCATGATCTTGCCGGTGCTGGACTCGAGGTACTCCCTGCTGAAGTTGCCGTACTCGTAGGAGAGGGTGAGGTCCTGGACCAGGAGTCCGACCGCGTTCAGCGGCTGGCGCCACTGGTGCGCGATGTTGCCGATCATCTCTCCCATGGCCGCCTGGCGGCTTTGCTGCATGAGCACCTCGTCCTTCTTGCGCAGCTCTTCCAGCGCCTGCAGGCGCTCGGCGGTCTCCTGGGTGAGTGCCGCGGTCCGCTCCAGCACCCGTTTTTCCAGCTCGCGGTTCAGGTTGGAGAGGAGCGCCTGCGCCCCGAGGAGCTCCTGGTTCTTTTCCGCGGCCATCTCGTAGGTCGCCAGCAGCAGTTCCAGGGTGTGTGCGCAGTCGGCGTGGACCCGGTACTGACGGCCGCGGTATCCGACCGAGATCTCCCCCTCGACCTCGCCCTGGCGGCAAAGACGCACCCCTTCCAGCACCGCCCGGATGCGCGAGAGGAGGAGCTTCTGGCTGTAGGGCTTGGAGACGAAGTAGTCCGCCCCCACCTCGAGGCTGTGCAGCACGTCGGACGGGTCGTTCAGGTGGGTGAGCAGGATGATGGGCATCTGCGCACCATGCGGCAGCTGCCTGACCTGCCGGCAGAGCTCGAAGCCGTCCATCTCCGGCATCAGGATGTCGCTGATGACCAGGTCGGGGGGGACAGATGCGATGATTTGCAGGGCCTCGCTGCCGTTTCGGGCGCTGGAGACCCGGTATCCCTGTTCGGCCAGCATCTGCTCCAAAAGCTTCGCCTGGGTCGGACTGTCGTCGACGATCAATATGCGGTGCTGCCGGGCGGCAGCGCTGTTTTCGGTACCAATCACGTTTTTCCCCTCAACTTGAGACGGCGCTTGCGCCCTTGCTGGTCACCCTGTGCAACAGTTCGATGATCCCCCCCGGCGGCAGCACGTGCTGGGCCGCGTCGATCTCTATCGCCTCTCCGGGCATGCCGAAGACCATGGAACTTTCCCGATCCTGGGCCACCGTGATGCCGCCGCGCCCCCGGATCGCCTTCAGTTCCAGGGCCCCGTCCTTTCCCATGCCGGTGAGGAGCACTCCCATGGCCTGCCGGCCGTAACAGTGCGCCACCGAGCGAAAGAGCGCCGAGACCGAGGGGCGCACGCCGTGCTCCGGCGCGGCATCGGTCAGCAGGATCCTCCCGGACCGGGTGACCTCCATGTGAAAGTGGTCCGGCGCCACGTAGACCTGCCCGGGGATGAGCTGCGCCCCGTCGGTTCCGAGCTGCACCGGGAGCTTGGAGCTGCGGTTCAGCCAGTGCACGAAATTCTCCGTGAACCCCACGGCCATGTGCTGCACCACGAGGACCGCGGCGGGGAACCGTTCCGGGAGCTCGGCGAGGATCTGGCGCAGCAGGGGCGGCCCTCCGGTAGAGGCCCCGATCGCCACCACCTTGACCGGCTGCACCGGGGGGAGGGGGACCGGGCGCTCGGTACGGGGGATCGTCTTGCCGCTCGGGAAGATGCGGCGCACCACCTTGATCTCGGCCATCAGCTTCAGGTGGTGGATCAGGTAGTCCACCGAGGCCTGGTACCCCGGGCTCCCCACCGGATCCGGCTTGGAGAGGACCATGAGGGCGCCGGCCTCCATGACCCGGAACAGGGTGGCGGAATCCTTGGGATTCATCTTCCCGGTGACGATGACGATGGGGACCGGGCAACTGGACATGATGGCGCGGGTGGCGTCGAAGCCGTCCATGCCGGGAAGGTTGATGTCCATGGTGATCAGGTCGGGCTTGAGCGTCCTGGCTGCCTCGACCGCCTCCTCGCCGGTTTCGGCGGTGCCGATCACCTTGAACTCGGGGTCGGCCTCGAAGGCAGCCACCAGCGCGCGCTGCACCGTTTTTGAATCCTCTACCACCAACAGTCTGATCACGCCGGTCCCTCGTCAGCTAAGTTTTTGAATTACCTCGATGAGGTTTCCCTGGTCGAAGCTGCTCTTCACCAGGTAGGCGCTGGCGCCCGCGTCGATGCCGCGCTCGCGGTCGCTGCGCGATTCCAGTCCCGTCACGAGGATCACCGGCAACGTGGAGAGCCTGCCGTCTGCGCGGATCGCCTCGGTGAGCTGGAAGCCGTCCATGCGCGGCATCTCGATGTCGGAGATCACCACGTCGCAGGCCTGGCTCTTTAGCTGGGAGAGCGCATCCGCCCCGTCCACGGCGGTGCGCACCTCGTAGCCGGCCGATTCCAGGATGTTCTTTAAAAGCGTGCGCGAGGTGATCGAGTCCTCCGCCACCAGCACCGAGACCCGCCGGGCCTGGGGAGCGTGAGAGGGGGGGGAAACCGGCGGCGCCTCGACGGAGAGCGCCGAGCGGAACAGGTCCGCCACGTTCAGGACCGGGACAACCCGGCCGTTGCCGAGCACGGTCCCCCCGGACACGTTGCGGACACGCGAGAGCTGCCGTCCAAGCGGCTTGACCAGGATCTCCTGGACCCCAAGCACCTGGTCGACGGCGAAGGCGATCCTCTTCTCGCCGGCATGCAGCAGCACGAAGCAGAGGTTGTCCTCCGCGGCCTGCGCGCCGCGTTTGAGTTCGAGGATCCGCGCCAGCGCGACCAGCGCGACCACCTCTCCGTTCACGAGCACCGTGTCGCGGTTCTCCACCCGTTTAACCTCGGCAGGTGCCACCCGCGAGCTCAGTTCCACGTTGGTGGCCGGGATCACGCAGTCCCGGCCGGCGACCTGCACCAGGAGCCCCCTGATCCTCGCGAAGGAGAGGGGAAAGGCCAGCCGGAACACGGTCCCGGCGCCAGGGGTGCTGGAGACGGTGACGTGCCCCCCCAGGCGCTCGAGGGAGTGGCGCACGATGGCGAGGCCGAGCCCCCGTCCCGAGACGTTGCCGACGGAGCTGCTGGTGGAGAGCCCCGACTCGAAGATGAGCTGCAGCGCTTCGTGGTCCTGCATCCGCTCCAGGAGTTCCGCCGGGGCCGCTTCGAGTCGTTTTGCCGCGGCCTTGATCCGAGCCAGGTCGATGCCGCGGCCGTCGTCCTCCAGGATGAGTTCGGCGCGGTTGGCATCCTGCAGCCTGATCTCGAGGCCGATCGCCCCCCTGGCGGGTTTGCCCGCGGCCAGGCGTTGCTGCGGCTCCTCGATGCCGTGGTCGACGGTATTGCGCACCAGGTGCAGGAGCGGCTCCTTCAGTTCGGCGAGGATGCGGCGGTCGATCTCGAGCTCGCCCCCTAGGCAGCTGAACTCGGCCTCCTTCCCCAGTTCGCGGGAGAGGTCCCGCACCAGCTTGGCGAAGGGGTCGCACAGCGTGGAGCAGGGGAGGAGCTGCAGCTTCTTCATCTCCTCAAGGAGCGGGTCGAGCATGGCCTGCAGCGACCTCAGGTGCTTGTCCGCGCTCTTTTCCAGCAGGCGCAGACGCCCCTCCAGGTGCCGCTCCGTCTGGCAGCTCTGCTCCAGCATGGCGGCGAGTGCTGCTTCCCGGCCACTGGCCCCCTTGACGATCCTGCGGGCGGTCTCCAGGGCACGGCTACGTTCCCCCTGGCGCAGCGCCAGCTCGCCGGCCGCTGCGGCCAGCTCTTCATGGAGCGCCGAGGCGGAAAGTTTCGCGGAAACGAGCTCCTCGGACTGCAACAGGAGCTCTTCCAGAAGGCGCGCCGAAACCCGGACCGTCTCGTCCCCGTACGGGCGCGCCGCAGGGGGACGCGCCTCGGCCGCTTTCCTCTGCGGCGCCCGGTGCGGTGCGGAAGAGGTGGGGGGCGCGCCGTGATGCGCGGCAGCCTCACGTGCCGGGAGGGGGGCACGGGGCTCCACCCCCACTGGCGCCGGGTCCGGCGGGACCGCCGCGGCGACCGGAAGCTCGTGCGGCGCAGAAGATGCCGGGACCGCTGTTGCGGCGGGATGGTAGAAGGTGACCCGTTCGCCCAGTTCGTTGATGCTGACGTGCAGCGAGTCGAACTGTTCGAGCCCGAGGGGAAGGTCCCCCCTTTTCAAATCGGCGAGCACGTCTTCGAGCCGCTGACAGGCCAGGGCGACGTCCGGGAGGTTCACCGCGTGTGCCGCCCCCTTAAGGGTGTGCACGCGGCGGAAGATCGCCTCCAGCAGACGCACCCGTTCGGCAGCCTCCGGCTCGCGCTCCAAAGAGATGAGCAGGGTGGAGAGTTCCCCCAGGTGCTCCCGTGCCTCCAGTTCGAAGGTCTCAAGGAGTTCTTTGAGCAAGGCGTCGCTGTCAAGCATGCCGCAGTAAGCCCCCGTTTCCCGCCGTCATGGGCATCATGCCACCTTGTAACCGCTGACGAGCCTTTGCAGCTTCTGGTTCAGCTCGTACAGGTTGCGGGCCGCCGCCTCGATCTGGCGCGATCCCTCGACGTTCTGATCGCTGGCCTGGTTGATGCTCTGGATGGCGATCGCGATCTGGTCCATGCCGATCGCCTGCTCCTGGGTGGAGGTGACGATCTGCAGGGTGGCGTTTGAGGATTCCTCGATGCTGGCGGCGAGCTGCCTGATCGATTCCCCCGCCTCGCTTGACTGTTTCACCCCCGCCTCGACCGCCTTGCTACCCTGCTCTGTGGCGAGGACCGCGGCGGTGGTCGCCTTCTGGATCTGTCCGATGATGCTCCTGACCTGGGAGGTGGCCTGCTTGGACTGGGTGGCCAGGTTCTTCACCTCCTGCGCCACGACGGCGAATCCCTTGCCGTGCTCCCCGGCCTTGGCAGCCTCGATGGCCGCGTTCACCGCCAACAGGTTCGACTGCTCGGCGAGGTCTGCGACGGTGGCGATGATCTCGCCGATGGCCTGGCTTTGTTCCGAGAGGTTGACGATGCGCTCCGCGATGAAACCCATGCGCTCGTCGATACCCTGCATCCCGCCGATGGCGCTGTTCACCGATTCGCGGCCGGTGCGGGCGATCTGGGTCGAGCGGTGCGCGCTTTCGTACACCTGGCGCGACTTCTGCGAGGTGAGGTCGGTGGTCTGGCGGATCTCCTGGACGGTGGCGTTGGTCTCGGAGATGGAGGTCGCGGTCTGGGCCGAGCTGGAGGCGAGTTCGCTCACCGTGGTCATGATCTCGGCGGCCGATCCGGCCAGGACGTTGACGACCTCGGCGATCTCGAAGGTGAGCTCCCTGAGGTTCCTGGTCATCGCCTGGAAGGAGTTGCCGAGACGGTCCTTGGGGGAGGCGGCGAGCACCTCGATGGTGAGGTCGCCCGATGCGATGCGGTCGGCGTTGTCGGCAAGGGTGTTGAGCGACGCCACCATGTCGCGCATCGCCTTGCCGAAGACGTCGGCCTCGGAGAGAGGAACGACCTCCACGTCGAGGTCTCCCAGGGCGATGCGGTTCGCGGTCTCCCCCATGCCGCGCATCGACTGGACCACCTTGCCCATGGCCCTGAGGAGCTGTCCGAGCTCGTCGGGGGAACTGCTGCCGATCTCGACGGAGACGTCCCCCTGGGCCAGCCGGTCGGCGGCCTGCACCGCGTCGGTGAGCGGTCTCGTGATGGAGGCGGTGATGGCGAAGGCGATGACCGCGGCCAGAATGCAGGCCAGGGCCACGAGGACCGCGGTGATGGCGAAGGTGAAGCGCTGGTTCTTGCTGGATTCGGCGGCGAATCTCTCGGCGATGGAGTAGGAGTCCTTGAGCACCTCGTTCACCTGTGCGTCGATCTGGGCGACCGTGCGCCGGGCGTATGCCTTGTGAAAGGCGATGGCCTCCTTGACCTTTCCCTGTTGCGCCAGGACGATGGTCTTGCCGCGGACCACCTTCCACTGGTCCATCGACTCCCTGATCTGATCGATCTTGGACTTGTCACCCGGTACGCGTTCCCTGGCCAGCGCCAGTTGACGGTAGACGTTCTTCTCGCAGCTCTCTATTTCCGCGATCGACGCCTCCATGTCCTCCCGGTCGCTCGCGTAGAGTATCACGTCCTTCATGCCGCGATGCATGCGGGTGATGTTGGTGTCCACCTGCTGGATGGCGTTGGTCACGGCGAAGGGGTGTTCGTAGAACTCGCTCAAAAGGTCGCCTTCGGCGGCGAGGTTTTTAAGGGAAAGCGCCCCGATCAGGATCAGGAACAGGACCAGCACGGAAAAACCGGCAACCAGTCGGGAACGGATCTTCAGATTACTCAGCATGGAACCCCCTATGAAACAGGTCAAGGATGAAACAGGTCAAGGTTTAGGTTGAGGTTGAGAAAACCCACAAACCTATGAAACAGGTCAAGGTTTAGGTTGAGGTTGAGAAAACCCACAAACGCAACCCTTGACTGCAAAAATGACTAACTAAGCTGGACAACCTTAACCTCAACCTCAACCTGGCTTTTCTACCCTACCTCTTCGTGCACCACCATGCGCGGGTCGGCCAGTATCCTCCCCATGTCCAGCAGGGCCAGGCGCTCGGCGGTCACCCCCGCGACGAACTCCTCCCTGGGCCCGGCAAAGGTGTCGGGAGTCGGGAGAAGATCCGCAGCCGATACGGATCTCGTGCCGACGATGCTGTCGGCCAGCACCCCGAACTCCATCCGTTCGTCTCCCACCACGATCACCCGGTTCAGGTCCGAAAGCCCCAGCGCGGGGAGTTCGAAAAAACGGCGCAGGTCCACGATGGAGATGATGCGGCCGCGCAGGTTGGTGATCCCCAGTACGAAGGAGGGGGCGCAAAAAAGCGGCGTGAAGTCCGTGAGCGGCAGGGTTGCCGCTATGTAGGAGAGCTCGATGGCGTAGCGCTCCCCGGACAGGAGGAATTCAAGGCAGTCGATGCCGGTCCCATCCGCGGCAGGCTCCTTTTTCAGGCTCAACTGGCGCGCCCGTTCCAAAAGGAGCGCCTGCTCGCGCACCGGGTCGTCGGAGGGCGCAACCGCCGCCTGGAAGGCGGCCTCCTGGCGCTTTAGCAGTAAGGCCCAATCTATGCTGGAACTCTTCAGTGGCATCCGCCATCTCCCGAAACTGTCGTGCCGCCGGTTTTACCTGCGGTTCAACCCGGCGATCATCCCCTTGATCAGCTGCGTCAGCATCCCTGCCGTGATCCCTTCGGCCTCCGGCAGGACTTCGGCAGGGTCGTGCCGCTGCAGCAGGCGCAGGGCGTTGGCAAAGCTCTGGGCCGCATCGCGAAATTCGCCCCGCTTGCGGCACAGGTTGCCCAGGGCGAAGTAGGCGAGCAGGTAGTCGTGGTCCAGGTAGAGCGCGCGCTTCAAGGAGGCTTCCGCGCCGGCATCGTCGCCCAACTGCTCCAGGATCATGGAAAGCAGGTAATGGGTACGGACGTCAAGGCGCTCCAGCAAAAGCGCCTTTTCGCATTGTTCACGGGCCTCCTGGTATCGCCCAAGGTTCGCGTAGCAGCGCGCCGCGAGGGCAAGGCTCTCGGGGAGGTGCGGCGCGGAGAGGGCAAGACGGGCGGCCTCATGGTACTCTCCGGCATGGTACGCGGCACGAGCCAGCGCGACGCTTTCGGGACGCTGGTCCGCCTGCAAAAGAGAAGCGCCGGAGGAGGGTGGGTGCCCCGCCGGGGAGGCGCCGGCCGGAACTGCGCCAGCGACCGGGGCCTGCGGCGCGACGGCGGGTGCGGCCGGCTGCTGCGTTTTCCGGCGCGGTTCACCTTTTCTCAGCAAGAGCGCCCCGTCGAAGTAATGGCAGCTGAAGCCGCGCAGCCTCTGGTGGTCCACCTCGGTGGGGCCGACGAAAAGCCACCCCCCCTGTTTCAGGGCGGCATGAAACAGGGCCACCGTCTTTTCGATCAGCTCGGCATGGAAGTAGAGCATCACGTTGCGGCAGAAGATGATGTCCACGCCGCCGGTGAGCGCGTTTCCCGCGTCGGCGGCAAGGTTCATCTGGCTGAAATGCACCATCTGCCGGATGCGGGGGGCAACCTCGAACTGACCGTCCCCCAGGGGGGTGAAGTACTCCATGAGCCATTCCGGGGCGTTTCGGAAGGACCATTTGCCGTACACCCCTCTCTGGGCACGTTCCAGCGCTTCTTCGTTGATGTCGGTGCCAAGGAGCGTGATCTTCCAATCGGGCAGGTCCTGCAGCAGGCGGCTCAGGATGATGGCGATGGAGTAAGGCTCCTCGCCGGTGGCACAGCCGGCGCTCCAGATCTTGAGGGTCTTGCCGCCGCGGCGCCGTGTATCGATGAGCGCCGGGAGCACCTGCCGCTCGAGCACGCGGTAGCTCTTGGGGTCGCGCAGGAAATACGTTTCGCCGATGGTCAGGGCGCCGGAGAGCGCCTTCAGCTGTTCCTGGGACAGCGGGGCGGCCATGAGCTGGAACAGGTAGTTATCCAGGTCCTCGAAACCGGCCTCCCGCGCCAGGGCGGACATCTTTTGCGCGAGCTCGCGCAGTCGCGTCTCGGGAAAATGCAGCCCCATGTTCCTGGCTATGAACCGTGCGAAAGTCGGCAGGGAGTGGTGGTGATCGTCGCCCACGCTACACCTTTTCCAGCGCCGCGCGGATCTGCGCCTCTTCGTCGGGGAAGAGCAGGGTATCCAGGTCGTGGATCAGCACCAGCCCCTCCGTGGTCCTCGTAACGCCGGCCAGGAATTCAGTGCCCGCCACGATCTCGTCGGCCGAAACCGGCGAACCGGCAGCCTGCTGCAGCACCCCCTCGGTGCCGTCCACGTGCAGGGCCAGTTGGAGCCTCCCGGTATGCGCCACGACGAACTGGTCCTCGCACCCGATGCCTCGCTCCGGCAGACGGAACCTTTTTCTCAGGTTTATGACGGGGATAACTTCCCCTTGCAGATCGAGGATGCCGAGCACGACGTCCGGGGCATGGGGAATCGGGGTAAGCGCGGCCGCCCTGATGACCCTGGTGACCTGATCCAGGCTCAAAGCGTAGCGTTGGCCGTCGAGGGCGAAGATGAGCAGGTGGATCGTGTCTATCGGTCTTCTCCAGGTGCGACATCAATACGGCGCTTTAATTTACCGCGGTGCGGGTTTCTATTCAAGCGGATTGTTGCGATTTAATGACTGAACGTGTGATTTTTCGCTATTGAAGTTTCTGCATGGAGTATGGGACGGGGGGCTTTTTTCTAAAAGGACCGATTTGGAGGATGTGGAGGGGGGCGGGGATACAGTGGCCGGCGTCACTGTGACAATCCCGGCCGGTGTAAAAACAATGAGCCCTCTAAAAAGACAGTATCAAAGGTGAAGCGGCTCAACCTGTTCTGCGCTGTAAAAACTCCTGCGCGTACCGGTGCACCTCGGGCAGGAATTCCAGGAAATCCTCTTGCAAAGCGTGGTAGTTGCGGGTAAGCTCCCTGCCGCCACCGGCCAGTGGGTTGGACCGCTTCACGCGCCTGGACATCCGCTCCAGGGCGCCGGCAACCCCGTCGGTGGTGAGGTAGGAGGGGATCATGTCCTCGAATATCACCGGGACCAACCTCTGCAAGGGTTCCGGCAGCAGGGACCGGTTCCCTTCGACGATCCTCCTGACGCGCTTCAGGTAGACCGGCAGCGGTTCCTGGTGCCATTGCCCCCAGCCGGTGGCCAGGAAGTGGTCGTAGTAGAGGTCGACCAGGATGCCCCGGTAAAGCCCGAACTCAGGCGCGATGCGCAGGCGGCTGTTGGTGAAGCCTTGGTGCTTCTGGGCGAAGGAGTCGATGCGCCGGTGCAGCTCCAGGCCTTGGCGCAGGGGCTCAGGGAATCGGTCGGCGAGCGGTCCCTTGACGAAGTCCCCCATGAAGTTGCCGGTGAGGGTGGCGGGGTCGTCGCCGGACAAGTAGAGATGGAAGAGGTAGTTCATGGCAAGTGATGATACCAAAACCTCGGCAGAAGGGGTAGGGGGAGTGACATGCTCGGTGCGCTGGCCGGCGACATTGTCGGCTCCATCTACGAGTGGAACAACATAAAGACCACGTCCTTCCCGCTGTTCCAGGACCACTGCCGCTTCACCGACGATACGGTGCTCACCGTGGCGCTGGCCGACGCGATCATGGGGGGCGAGCCGTACGCCCAGGTGATGCGGCGCTACTATCGCAGCTACCCGGATGCCGGGTACGGCAAAAACTTTGCGCTCTGGGCCGCAAGCGAGGACGCCGCCCCCTACCAAAGCTGGGGCAACGGCTCCGCGATGCGCATCGCGCCTGCTGCCTGGGCCTTCGATTCCCTTGACGACGTACTGCAAAAGGCCGAGGAGTACACCCTTCCCACCCACGGCCACCCCGAGGGGGTGAGGGGCGCGCAGGCCGCGGCAGCCGCGATCTACCTCGGGCGCAGCGGCGCCGGCAAGGAGGAGATACGCAGCTTCGTGAGCGGACGCTTCGGCTACGACCTATCGCGGAGCTGCGACGAGATCCGTCCCGGTTACCGCTTCGACGTCTCCTGCCAGGGGACGGTGCCCCAGGCGCTGGCCGCGTTCTTCGATTCAGAGGACTTCGAGAGCGCCCTGCGGCTTGCCGTCTCGCTTGGAGGTGATTCCGATACCCTGGCCTGTATCGCCGGCGGTGTCGCGCAGGCCTTTTACGGCGGGGTTCCGTTCCCGATTGCCCAAAGGGCGCTGCGCTTTTTGGACGAGCCGCTGAGAAGGGTTACCTTGGAGTTCGAGGCGCGTTTCGTTGCCGGGCGCTGTTTCAGGCGCTGAGGCGAGGTAAAGGGGAGACGCGGCTCTCGCGCAGCGCTTCGGGGGCAATTACGGCAGGGACCAAAAAAGAAAGGCCGGTGCACCCGCGCAATGTCCGCGGGGTGCTCCGGCCGGTTGGTGAGCTGCAGCGTCCTGTTCAGGCGCCGCCGTGTTCGAGGTTCCATTTCTCCCTGGCAAAGCGGTAGCCGTCCTGCATTTCTTCGTCGATACCGTACGGATTGCTTGCCTGCGCCGTTTCAGTGGCGGCGAGGGATGCAGGCGTTTCCCCGGCTTCCTCGATGCAGGCCTCCGGGAGAATGGAGGTCAGCATCTCTATGATCTGCTGCAGCCGGTCCAGCACCTCGTTCTTGAAGGTCTCGTCGTCCATGTGCGTCCCCGATGGGGGCGCCGCCTTGCCGTCGGCAGGGGATCCGGCACCCTAGGTGTGATGACGCGAACGATTATACCGTAGGAACGGGAACCATCCAGTTACTTCATCAACTGTTTGCCGATGTCGAATCCCTTGCCCACCGGCTCGCCCAGGCCGTAGTAGACGCGGTTGGTCGGGCTGTAGATGAGCGGCAGCACCCTGGCCGGATCGGGGAGGCCGTTGGCGTCGAGGACCGACTCGTCCGCCTTCACATCAACGATCTCGCCGATGAACTGGGTGTGCACCCCGATCTCCACCGTTTGCAGCAGGCGGCACTCGATGACGAGCGGGAATTCCGCGACGTAAGGGGCATCCACCAGATCGCTCTTCACCGCGGTGAGTCCCGCCTGGGCGAACTTGTCCTCGTTCTTGCCGGACGCGATCCCCGCGTAGTCGGCCGCGACGGCGAACTGCTGCGACGGGATGTTCACGGTGAAGGCGCCGCGCCTTAGGATCGCGTCGTAGCTGTAGCGCGATTTGCGCAGGGAGATGGTGACCGCTGCCGGGTCGGAGCTGCAGACGCCGCCCCAGGCCACCGTGGCGAGGTTCGGCTTGCCCGCCATATCGTAACTGCCTACCAGCCAGACCGGGGTCGGCATGGCGTGGGTCCCTTTCCCCAAACTCTTTTTCATATGGCCTCCATGACCTTTACTTGAGGATGTCCGACAGCAGTTTCCCGCCGACGCCGATGTTTTCCCGCTCCATTTCCTTGATGAAGACGATGAACTTGTCCGCGGGGATCTGGGTGACGGAACTGGCTGCGTCGGTCAAGGCCTGCACCAGTTGGCCCTTTTTCTCTTTGTTCTCGATGGTACCGAGGTCGATGGTGATGACGGGCATGTGCAACTCTCCTTGTGGCGGGTGTAGTAGTGGAAAGGTGGTCAATGTAGCAAATATCGGCCATGACATCAACAGCGGGATCCGGTGCCCGATCCTCGCGCGCCGCGCCAGGCATTACCCGCACGGGTAAATGTCCGCTTATTCCGCCGCGAAGCCAACGTGAAGACTAGGGAGTGTGCCGCAGACGTGGTATAGTCCACCGATTCGGCAACGACAAGGAAGAGGAAGATGGCAGAGATCAAGGAATCAGAAATAAAGGTGGAGTTTTACCGCGCTTCGGGACCGGGGGGGCAGCATCGCAACACGACCGACTCTGCCGTGCGCATCCGGCACCTCCCGACCGGGATCGTGGCGCAAGCCAGCGAGAGCCGTTCCCAGGCACAAAACCGGGAGACGGCCCTTCAGCGTCTGGCCGAGCTGTTGCGCAGGCGCGAGCAGAAGAGGAAAAAGCGGATCGCCACCAAGGTGCCGCGCGGCGCCAAGGAAAAGCGGCTTTCCGACAAGAAGGCGGCTTCCGAGCGCAAGAGACAGAGAAGTTCGAGGATGGACAGTTGACGATGGATAACTGAAACCGCTTCCTCCCGATCGGACATGAAACGGCACTCTTGTTTTGTCTGATCTGACGGTCTGGGCGAATGATTATTCGCCCCTACAGTTTGGACGCCTGGCTCTCGATGCCTGGCTCACGACGGTCGATGGTTCCTCCGGTACTTCAACTGTCCACCGGCAACGCTCCATTGCCCCGGTACATTTCCAGCATGATGCCCCTGAAAGCGAGCGCTGCCGGCGACAGCTCGCGCCCTTTGCGGCTGGCCAGGTAAAACTGCCGCTTGATGGAGACGCCGGCTACGGGAACCTGGATCAGGGTTCCCTGTTCCAGTTCGTGCTGCACCGACACCGCCGAGACGAAGGATACGCCGATCCCGGCGATCACTGCCCGCTTCACCGCCTCGTTGCTCCCGAGGTGCGCCGCGACCCGCAAAGTGCCGGGGTCGATCCCCGCCTCGCGCAATGCCTGGGCGGCTGCCTTGCCGGTACCGGAACCGGTTTCCCGCAGTACCACCGGCTCACCGAGCAGTTCCTCCTTGCCGATCGCGCTCTTTTCGCCCCAGCGGTGCCCGAAGGGGGCTATCAGCACCAGCTCGTCCTCGGCAAAGGGGGCGAACTCGAGCGTCTCTTCCTCGAAACGACCGCCAACCACGCCCAGTTCCACCTCCTCTGACAGCAGCTTTCCGAGCACGTCCCGGCTGTCGCCCTGCCTCAGCACGATGGTCACACCCGGAAAACGGCTGATCAGGAGGGGGAGGGCCGCCGGGATCATGTACTCCCCCGGTATGCTGCTTCCCGCGATGTTCAGTTCCGCCTCCTCGATCCCCTTGAAACGCGCCAGCGCGACGGGTATTTCCCTGGCGTACTCCACCAGCTTGCGGGCCCGTTCCAGGAGGATCTTGCCCCCTTCGGTGGGAAGGGCCCCCTTGCCGGTCCGATCGAGCAGTTTCATGCCGAATTCGCTCTCCAGTGCGGAGATATGTTGGCTCACCGTGGACTGCGTGATGAAGGTGGCTTCGGCTCCCTTGGAGAAGCTGCCGCTTTCTGCCACCTTGATGAAAACCTCGAGCTGCTTCAGGTTCACGCCCCCTCCTATTAAATATTACGATCCGGGTTATTTGTTTCATCGAATTTATCAATTTGACTCCCGCCGGTCAATTAGTTAATGATGTCACCTGCTTTTCCCGCATCCCCCACCTCTTTCCGACACCCTATTTCAGCGAGAGACATCAGATGGTAGCAGCAGGAATCGACATAGGCTCGACAGGGACAAAAGCGGTCATCTTCGACGGAGAGATCCGCGCCGCCGTCGTCGTTCCCACCGGCTGGGACCCAAAGGCCGCAGGGCTCGAGGCTCTTCGTCGCGCGCTGGAGAGTGCCGGTATAGCCGAAGGGGAGGTACGAAGCATCGTCGGGACCGGCTACGGCCGGGTTTCCCTCCCCATATTCGACAGGAAGGTAACCGAGATCACCTGCCACGCCCGCGGAGCCCACTTCCTTCACCCTGAAACCCGCAGCGTGATCGATATCGGCGGCCAGGACAGCAAGGTGATCAGCGTCGATGAACAGGGGCGGGTGGCCGAGTTCGCCATGAACGACAAGTGTGCCGCAGGCACCGGGCGTTTTCTGCAGGTCATGGCCGGCGTGCTCGACGTTTCCCTGGAACAGCTGGGGGAACTCGCCGTCGGGGCTACGCCGGCACCGATCTCCAGCATGTGCGCCGTTTTCGCCGAGTCCGAGGTGATCGGACTGCTGGCGCGCGGGGTGGACAAGGGGAGCATCGCGGCCGGGATCTTCCACTCCATCGCGGGGAGGATCCAGGGACTGGCGGGGAAGGTCGCACTCTCGCACCGGGTCACCTTCAGCGGCGGCGTTGCGCTGAACCGTGAGCTCTGCCGTGCCATCGGTACCACCCTCGGCGTCGACATGTGTGTTCCTCAGGCGCCGCAGATGGTCGGTGCGCTGGGTGCCGCGATCATGGGGTTCGAGGCATGAGGGACGTCTGTGCAGCCTTCGACGAGATCGCAGGCCTCAGGGAAAGAAACGCAATCGCGCTCAAGGTCGCCAAGGACCGCGGCAGGAAGGTCGTCGGCACCTACTGCCTGTTTTCGCCGGTGGAGCTGATCGTTGCCGCCGGCGCGATCCCTGTTTCACTGTGCGGGACCAGCGCGACGCCCATCCCCGCCGCCGAGAAGGTGCTGCCGCGTTCGCTTTGCCCGCTGATCAAGTCCAGCTACGGTTTCGCGCTCACCGACACCTGCCCCTTCTTTCATTTTTCCGATCTGCTCCTCGCCGAGACCACCTGCGACGGCAAGAAGAAGATGTACGAGCTGCTGGGGCAGATGAAACCTCTGCACCTGATGCAACTGCCCCAGGTACAGGACGAGGCGGCGCTCGAATACTGGGTCCTGGAGCTGAAACGCCTGATCACGCGCCTGGAGCAGGCGTTCGACGTGCAGATCACCCCTGAGAAACTGGCCGCGGCGGTGCTGCTTCTCAACGAAGAACGCCGCTCTCTCAAAGCCCTGCAGGATCTGCTGAAAAGAAGACCAGCGCCCATTTCCGGCATGGATCTGCTCACCGTACTGCACAACCGCGGCTTCACGGTGGACAAGCGCGAGGCGATCGAGCTGATCGACCGGCTGACCCGGGAGCTGGCCGAACTGAGCGACCGCGGGGGGTCTCCCTTCAACCTCCGGACCCCGCGCATCCTGCTGACCGGGGTGCCGGTCGGGATCGGCTCCGAAAAGGTCGTGCGCCTGGTCGAGGAACTGGGGGGGAGCGTGGTCTGCTTCGAGAGTTGCGGCGCTTACAAGAAGGTGGATCCGGTCATGCCCGGCAATGACCTGCTCCGTTCCATAGCGGAAAAGTACCTGCGGGTTCCCTGTTCGTGCATGTCGCCCAACACCGGGCGGCTGCAGCTTTTGGAAAGACTGGTGCAGGAGTTCGCGGCGGACGGTGTGATCGACCTTACCTGGCAGGGGTGCCACACCTACAACGTGGAGTCGTTCACGGTCAAGCGCCACCTGCAGGAGACGGTGCAGGTCCCCTTCCTGCAGATCGAGACCGACTATTCCGAATCCGACACGGAGCAGTTGAAGGTGCGTATCGAGGCCTTCCTGGAGGTGATCGGATCCAGGAGGGGAGGGCGCCCTTGAGAGGCTTGC
Source organism: Geomonas diazotrophica (assembly GCF_018919385.1). Classification (GTDB taxonomy): domain Bacteria; phylum Desulfobacterota; class Desulfuromonadia; order Geobacterales; family Geobacteraceae; genus Geomonas; species Geomonas diazotrophica. The sequence goes on along the minus strand of NZ_JAHLMF010000010.1, from coordinate 129,508 downwards.
CGCGCGGAGAACTGTTCGACGACTGCAGGTACCATGTCGATTCTGTCATGTCATGTCAATTAAATGGAGGCCACCATGAAAAGCATCACCCGTTTTATCGGCAGCTCGGTCCTTTCCCTGTTAACGCTCCTCTTGCTCCTGGCCGCCGCGATGCCTGTTTTTGCCGCGGATGCCGACTTCAAAACCGTTTCCAGCGAGGTTTTGAGGGACATGCTGGAGGAGAAAAGAGTGTTCACCCTGGTTGATGCCCGCACCAACGACGAGTACCAGGTGGCCCACCTGGTTAACGCGATCAGCATCCCGGACAAGGAGTTCGACAAGAACATCGCGCTGCTCCCCCGGGACAAGGGGGCGCTGATCGTCTTTTACTGCAACGGGGTCAAGTGCGGCAAGAGCAAGAAGGTCGCCGCAAAGGCGAGGGAGGCCGGATACACCAACCTGACCGTCTACGCCGACGGCTTCCCGGTTTGGGAAGAGAAGGGTTACCCGATCGTGGCCGGCCCCGAGTACGCCAAGAAGATAGAGACCACCAAGTTCACCCCGGCGCAGCTCAAACAGATCCTGGCGGAGAAAAAGGACGCCTACGTGCTGGTGGACGTGCGTGACGAGTTCGAGTTCGCCGAAGGGCACATCGAGGGGGCGATCAACATCCCCGCGGAGACCTTCGCCGCCAAGTCGGGCGTTCTCCCCAAGGAGAAAGGAATCATCGTCTACTGCAACAGCGGCGGACGCAGTTACTCGGCCTACCGCAAGCTGATGAAGCTCGCCTATCCCTCCATCTTCCAGTCCATCCTGGCCGAGTGGAAGGAGGCCGGGTTTCCGGTCGTAAAATCCAAGTTGTAACGGCTGTCACTTATACCATCACTTCAAGAAACAAAGGAGCACGAATGAAGAGGTTGTTGTTAACGATGCTGGCGTTTTCCCTTTGCCTAGCCCCTGCCGCCTGGGCCAAGAGCCGCAGCGGCCAGGTCACCGTCGAGGTCGATCTTTCCAAGCAGGAGGCGGGCAAAGAGACCAGGCTCTGGATCCCCTACGCGGTCTCCGACACGTACCAGAACGTGACCGACGTCAAGGTGAGCGGCGATTTCGCCTCTTCCGCGGTTTACACCGACCAGGCCAACGGCACGCCTATGCTCTACGCCCGGTGGGACAAGGACGCCAAGAGCCGCAAGCTGGTCTACAGCTTCACCGTGCAGCGCGAAGAGGTCCGGATCAAGAACCTCTCCGCCAAGGAGCCCGCCTGGAACCGGGACGACTACGCGGAGTACCTGAAGCCGACCTCGATGGGGCCGGTGGACGGCGAGGTGAAGAAGCTTGCGGACAGCATCGTGAAGGGGAAGACGACCGTTCTCGACAAGGCGAAGGCGATCTACGACTGGGCCTGCGAGAACATGTACCGCGACCCGGCCACGGTGGGCTGCGGCAAGGGGGACGTCTGCGAGTTGCTGAAGAAGCCGGGCGGCAAATGCACGGACATCTCCTCGGTCTACATCGCGCTGGCGCGTGCCGCCGGTGTACCGGCGCGCGAGGTGTTCGGCCTGCGCCTTGGCAAGAAGGCGCAGGAGGATGTCACCACCTGGCAGCACTGCTGGGTCGAGTTCTTCCTCCCGGGCACCGGGTGGGTGCCGGTCGACCCGGCCGACGTGAGAAAGGCCATGCTGGTCGAAAAACTGGAACTGAAGGACGCGAAGACCCGCGAGTACCGCGAGTACTTCTGGGGCGGCATCGATCCTTACCGCTTCAAGATCGCGTCGGGGCGCGACCTGGTGCTTAACCCGCCGCAGGCCGGCGCTCCGCTCAACACCTTCGGCTATCCTTACGCGGAAGTGGGGGGGAAGGTGCTGGACTGGTACGACCCGAAGGGCTTTAGCTACCGCATCAACTTCAAGGAAAAGTAGGGGAGGGTGACCTGCCCGACCGGGCCGTGCCGCAAGGCGCGGCCTTTTTTCGTCCGGCCAACGCCCTCACCACGCCCCTTTCCCGGTGGGAGAGGGAGGACGTACCGGGTGCCATGCCTGCTCTTTTGCCTTGTTTCGCCGGGGCGATTGTTGTATCTTCCCCCCCGGTCCACAATAACGAACCAGGAGTTTACCCGTGCAGATCCGCACCGTTATCGCCCTCACGTTCCTGGGCGCCTGCGTCGCAGCGCCGCTGGCCCATGGCGCCGACGTGGCCCCGGCCATCCCGGCACCTGTCGCGGCAGCGCCCATGGCCCCGCCCATCCCGGCTCCTGTCGCCGCAGCGCCCTCCGACCAGGCGGCCGCCATCGCCGCTCTCACCAAGGAGAACGCGCTCCTGCAGGAGAGAATCAAGGCCCTGGAGAGCTGCAGCATCAGCTCCGCCGACCTTGCCGCCCGCAACTCCAAGAAGCTCAAGGAGATCACCGCCGACGTGCGCAGCCAGCGCCAGGCCATGGCCGACTTCGAAAGCTACGTGAAATGGATGTCCGGACACGTTGCCAGCTACTCCAAGTACATCCAGGCCAGTTCAGTCGCCGCGCGTTTCGTGAAATTCTTCCCGATTCCGTACGCGGGACAGGCCTCGCTCTTCACCAAGTTCGTATCCGACTCCGCGGTGTCCCTCGGCGCCGCATCGGTCTCCATCAACAGGTACCTGGGGACCTCGCAGCAGTTCCTCTCCCGCGCCGACGCGCTCGACCCGAACAAGCCCACCTACAACCAGGACGTCTCCGACCTGGTGCGTTTCGCCGACCAGGACCTGCTGAAGGGGATGTCGGAGGTGCAGGACCGCCTCATCACCACCTCCCAGCTCTCCGCCTCCTCGCTCTCCTTCCTGGAGAGCGTGAACCACTACGTAGGCTCCGGCGACGAGGCCCTTACCAAGGCGAAGTCCTTCCTGAAGAGCGACGACAAGGCCGAGAAGAGCTTTTTGGCCGAAAGCACCGCCTCGCTGAAGAACAAGGCGCAGGCGTTCAACGGCAAGCTGCAGCTCTTCGACGCCACCGTCAAGAAGACCGCCCCCCAGATCAAGGCGCTGGTCGCTTACGACGACCTGGCACGCAGCCTTGATCCGAAGTTCGCCAGGAAGTAGTTTCGGCAGGTAGTTGCAGCTGCCAGCGCCCTCACCCGGCCTTCGGCCACCCTCTCCAGGCGGGCGAGGGGATGTTGTCAGTACGGACCCAGGGGACCGGCTCCGACGGCGCCTGTCACGATATGAAAAAAGGCCTCTCCCTGCTGGGAAGAGGCCTTTTTTTCATGCGGTATGACCGGCGGGCTAGAACTTGTACCCCAGCGAGAGGGCGACCAGGTGCGCGTCGCTTTGGTACTTGCCGTTGGCCGAGGTGGCCGCGATGCCGGGAAGCCCGTAGATGGTGTTGTTCTTGTTACGGTTCTCGTAGTACTGGTAGCCGTAGGCGACGGCGACGGTAAAGGGCTTGAGGTCGACATCGGTGCCGACGCAGAAGACGTGGGTCTTGGCGTCCGGGATGGAGGGGTCGAAGGTGCTGTCGGGCACAGCGCTGTCCCCGTAGACGTAGCCGGCCAGCAGCGCGACCCTGGGGTCGACTTGGTACCTCCCCCCCAGGTTGAGCCCCCAGTTGTCCTTCCAGTTTCTCGGGGTGAGAGACGAGTTGCCGTTGTCGAGGCGGATGTTCAGGTTCTTGAACTTGGACCACCCCTCCCAGCGCACGCCCGCCTCCAGGGTCAGCTTGTCGATTCCCTTGAAGGCGACGCCTGCGGTGAACTGCGGCGGGAGGGTGAGGTCGGTCTTCCCGCCGCTGTTCAGGACGGTGACCGGCGGCGCCAGCGGGGCGGGGCTGGCAAAAACGGCGTCACCCGATACGTCGACGTAGACCTGGCTGCGGTACGAGGCGCCGACGGTCAGGTGCTCGCAAGGGTCCCAGGCGGCTGCCACGTTGAATCCGACGCCGGTGCCGTCTCCCTTGAACTTCTGGTTGATGTCGGTGCCCGGGGCGTACCCGAGCAAAGGGGTGAGCGCGGCAGAGGGGATCTTGCGCTGCAGCGTCGCGTCGAGCAGCACCACGTCGACCCCGGCGGCAAGGCTCAGCGACGGGAGCACGCGGTAGGAAAGTACCGGGTTGATGTCGAAGGTCTTCAGGTCGGACCTGGTGGCGATGTAGCGGCCGTCCCAGTTGTCGGCCCACTTGGTGCCCAGGCCGAAGGGGTTGAAGATCCCGACACCCGCGCTCACCTGGTCGTTGAACTTGTGGGTGACGTAGAGGTGGCTCGGGAAGAAGAGCGAATCGTCGGAGGACGGATTGCCGCCGATGGAGCTCGCGTACTCGCGGGAGGAGAATATGGCGGTGGTGCCTACCAGCAGCTGGGTCCCGTCGAGCCGGTTCATTAGGGCCGGGTTGTAAAAGATGGTGCTGGCGTCGCTGGCGTGCGCGGTCACCGCGTTACCCTGGCCCAGGGCGCTGGCCCCGTGGGTGAAAACGGCGTAACCGGCGGCATGCGCCGAGGGAGCACCGGCTCCCAACGAGACCGCCGAGGCCAAAAGCCCCGCGATCAGACCCTTCCTGTAGTTCATAGACCCTCCTGGAATTGAAGTAGGATTTTCATTTGTGTCGTATGCGACGTTGACGAATGGCCTCGCCAACGGGTAACATGGCGGTCGTGGTTGACTCCGCCAAGGGGTTTGTGTTAAAAGCCCAGTCATTCAAATCGGTTAACGGGAGCAGTTGATGCAGTCAGAAAGACGGTACCTTATGGAGCACGCCGGAGAATCCCTTCGGCTCGACATGAAGACAGACAACGCTGTGACCGAGAAGCAGGCGCGCTGGGCCGGCCTCACGCCGGGCATGAGTGTCATCGATATCGGCTGCGGCCCCGGCAAAACGACCAGCATGCTCGGGGAACTGGTGCAGCCGGGAGGTCGGGCCGTGGGGGTCGACCTGTCCGAGCAGCGGCTTGCCTTTGCCCGCCAGCACTACGGTTCCAGCACGGTAAGCTTCGAGCGCTGCGACCTGTACCAGCCGCTCGCCGGGGTGGGTCAGTTCGACTTCGCCTGGTGCAGGTTCGTCCTCGAGTACCACCTCTCCCACTGCTTCGAGCTGGTACGCAACATCTCGGCGGCGCTGAAGCCGGGGGGGATACTCTGCCTGATCGACCTCGATCACAACTGCCTCAGCCATTTCGGCCAATCCCCGCGCATGGAGCGTGCCGTGGCCGCCACCATCAAGAGCCTGGAAGAAAACGACAACTTCGACCCCTACGTCGGGAGGAAGCTGTACTCCTTTCTCTACGACCTCGGCTTCCAGGACATCGACGTGAAGGTCGAGGCGCACCACCAGATCTTCGGGGAACTGAAAGAGGTTGACGAATTCAACTGGACCAAGAAGGTCGAGGTGGCCGCCAAGAGGTCGGGCTACGGCTTCGACGAGTACGAGGGGGGGTACGAGGAGTTTTTGAGCGAGTTCCGCGCCTTCTTCGCCAATCCCCGCCGCTTCACCTACACACCGATCATCTCCTGCCGCGGGCGCAAGCCCTAGGCCTCGTGCAGCGCCGCCGGGGGGCTCTCCTCCGCGGCCCGCAGGCGGCAGGTGATCAGCGCCTCGACGATGTTGCTGTCGAAATGGTTCCCAGCCCCTTCCCTGAGCAGGCGGAAGGCCTCCTCGACCCGCATCGGGGCGCGGTAGTGGCGCTGCGAGGTCACCGCCTCGTAGAAGTCCGCCACCGCGATGATCTTCGCCCCCAGCGGTATGTCCTTCCCTTTTAATCCCTTCGGGTAGCCGGAGCCGTCGACCTTTTCATGGTGTGCGCCGGCGATCTCCGGCACTGCCCGGTAAATCCCCTCGAAATTGACCTGCTCCAGGATGTCGCGGGTCTTGTGGCAGTGGGTCTTGACGATCTCGTACTCGAGGTCGGACAGCCTGCCGTTTTTCTTCAGTATGGCATCGGGAACCCCGATCTTGCCGTAGTCGTGCAGAAGCGCCGCCACCCTGATCATCTCCCGCTCGGCGCGGGGGAGTCCCAGTTCCTCGCAGATCTCGTCCGAGTACTCGGTCACCTTCTCGGAGTGGCCGGCGGTGAGCGGGTCCCGGGCGTCGATCGACGCCGCCATGACCTTCAAAAACGAGCTGAACTGGTTCGACTTCGCCTCGTGCAGCTTCGCGTTGCGCATGCTGATGCCGATAACGGGGGCGATCCCCATCAGCAGGGACACGTCGCTTTGCACCAGCGGCCGCTTCGATTTCAGGTTGTCGACGGCGATGATCCCCAGCGATTCACCCTCGCAGATGATCGGGCAGCAGATGAAGGTCTGGGAGAGGAGCTGCTTGGCGAAGTTCTGGCTCTTGCCGGACAGGTTCCCCTCGATGTCCTTGACGTCAGCGACCAGGAAGGGGCGCTGCTCCCGGAAGGAGATCACGAAGACACCCTTGGAGTCGGGGCGGTCCAGGTGGAAGGTGGTCTTGCCCAGAAAGGCCAGCTGTTCGTCGTGGTAGCCAAATCCCGCCTGGAAGACCAGCCTCGACTTGTCCGGATTGCTGAGCAGGATGAGGCCGCGGCTGTAATCGAGGCGCTTTTCCAGGATCTGGATCACGCTGGAGAGGATCTCCTTCACCTCGGTCTGCCTGCTGATCACCTGGCCGATCTCGTTGGTGACCAGGGCGTTGTTGTAGTTGATCTCCATCCGCTTGAACAGGTTGTCGGTCAGGTCCTTGAGGCTTTTCTGGCTGGTGAGCAGGGCGCTCTTTTCGCTGCGCAGCGAGCAGATCTTGATGGCCATGAGCAGGACCAGCGCCCAGGGCGCCACCAGGTAGATGGTCTTCATCTGATCGGCCTTGTAGCAAAAGGCGATGATGATGAAGACGGCGATGGCGGCGTAGTTCCGGGTGAACTGCCAGAAGCCGGCGTTGGTCTGTTCCCAGGTGACGATGTAGCGGCAGACCGGGTCGCCGTTGAACATGCACTCGGGGTGTTCGATGCGGGGGAGCCTTGGTTGGAAGAGGTTGGCGACCGCCTCGAAGAACCCCATCCGGTTCTGGCACTGGTACTGTTCTTCTTGCGTGCCGGGCCTGGGGGTGACCGTGATCTCGTAGCTGTTGCCGCTGAGCTGCTTCGAGGTGTAGACCGAGGACCTGACGAAGTTGCTGTTGACCGTGTCGCCTATGAGGCTGTAGGCGCGTGCCGGACCTACGAGCCCGAGGAAGTACTGCCTGAGGATCCCCATCGCTTCCGGGGACGCCGCGTACCTGCCTGCCTCGCGCGCTATGTTCTCGTTGCCGGTCAGCTTGAGCAACCGCTCGTAGAAGAGGTTGACCTGCTCCTGGGTGAACCAGTGACCCTGGTCGGCAACCTCCAGCGGTGTCATGTTGGCGTAGCTCAGCAAGTCGCCGATGTTGACGAAGTTGTACTTGCTCTTGATGAGCTTTATGTACGTGTCGATAATGCTGCTGTTGTATAGCGGTGTGCTCATCTCGTAGCCCTAGGTACCGTTTGCCGCCGTCCCGTGCGTCTTTTTGCTTTTGTTTCGGCTATGGAGGTCGCCTAGGAACTTGATGAAGTTGGAGGTCTGCGTCTGGGCGTTGAAGGCCCACAGGGTGTACTTCCTCTCGAAGGGGAGGTTGGTGGCCTCGGCGTAGCTTTCCGGGTACACCATCACCGGTATGTCGTTTTGCTGGTACTTGTGCGTGATGATGGAGAGGGCTATGAACAGGATCTCCTTGGGGAACTGTTCCTGGTCCAGCACCAGCACCTTGACGCAGTTGGTGAGGTCGGAGAGGTTGAGGCCGACGTCGGAGACGTTGATCATAACCACCGCCTTCACTACTCCGTTGCGCTTCAGGGTGTAGTGGTGGCGCTGCAGCGAGAAACCCGCCTGCTGGTAATCGTGCGACAAATCGTTGCAGTCGCTCATGCCCGGCTCCAGGTCGAGGGCGTTCAGCATCAAGCCGCCGCAGTGCTGCTCGTAGAACGCCTCGAGCTCCAGCAGGTCCTCGCGGGTGGTGCGGGTGAGACTCCAGGGGCCGGCGAAATTCCAGTTGTCGGAGAAGGTGCGCTGGTAGTGGAAGTAGACGAAGGTGTCGGTCGAGCAGCCCTTCTTGTCGTCCAGATGCTTCTCGAATCCGCCGAAGATGCGGGCGGGGAACCTGTTCTCCGGCTTGTAGTAGCAGATCAGGTAGTCCATGTGGGACGACTTCAGGTTGTAGGAGTCGTTGATCGAGTTGGAAAGGTGGTCGAGGACAATCAGCCCGGCCTGGTTCGACTCGGACTTGTTGGCCGCGTGGTGATGCACGAGCCAGGTCCCCTGGTAAAAGCGCAGCATCGCCAGGTGCCCCAGGATGTTGCCGTGCTCCTGGTAGATGAAATGCCGCGCGATGCCGGGGTTTTCCGTGTAGAGCCTCTTGTAGGTCTCCTTGAGGTGGGTCTTGTTTACCTGCACGAAGTGGTACTTCTCCGGGTAGATGAAGCCTGTGTCGAAGAAGAATTGCCACAGGTCGTCAAGGTCCACCTGGGTGCTCACGTAGGAGTGCCTGTTCTTGGCGAGATAGAGAAGCGACAGCAGGCTTACGTGGTCCCTGATGTCCATGTCCAAAAAGCACAGGCCGCACTTCACCACGGGCGCCTTCTCCTGCTTGGAGGCGTCGTCGCGGTAGATGACCTGGGCGGAGCACTTGGTGGCGAAGCTGTTGCCGATGCGCAGCTCGAGCTCGGGGAGGATCATGCCGGGGAGGAGCACGCTCGACTCCACGTCCTCACAGACCGAGAAGCCGGAGCCGGAGATGTCCAGCACCTTGAGGTCGACGTTTTTCTGGCTCAAGGGGTGCCTGAACACGGCGTTGGGGAGGGGGAGCAGTTCGTGCCGGCAGCTGCGGATTTCCTTCGCCTTGAAGCGCTGCATGCGTCCCTGCAACGGCTCAAGCAGGTAGATCCTGTCCCTGTGCCCGAGGGTCTGCGACGTGATGCGGCACTCGGCGGAGTACAGGGTCGTGCTGTCGTTAGTCAACACCACCTGAAGCGGCGCTTCGCTGTTTATCCAATTGAAGGTGCGGCTGCCGTCGCCCTGGACCTGGATCCTGAAGGAGATGGCGCTGAAATCGATGAGGGTTCCCTGGAAACGGGCCCCGTTTTGGAAAAGCTCCGCGGAGACACCCTGGCACGGGTGGCGCCGGGACTTGCGGTAGTTGACCTCGATGCACTTCTCGGGAAGAAGGAAGACGGCGCCTTCGTCGCTGATGCTGATCAGTTCCGGTGTCGCCGTGATCATGCGGTGGCCGCTGACCACGAAGATGCTCTCGAAGGCACAACCGTTGGTGGTCGCGTTGATCGAGTCGACCGAGACCCAGCGGCATTCGAGCTTGTTTTTCAAACAGGGGAGGGGAACCGCTTCGACCGTTACCGTTCGGGGGTATTTTGTGTGCCGGAAATTGACAAGGATGGAGTCTTCTTGGAAGTTGACGAAATTAAGTTTGTTGATCAGCTTATTGAGCCCGACCTCCTTTTCGGATCCGGGAGAAAACTCTATTACAGTGTCGGGCCGGGCAAATTGTAAAATCTTGCTGGCGTCTTTCATCACTACCTCATGGCCGCCTTGATGACGACTGGAGAAACTATTGGCTGTGGCGTTTTATCAGTGGGCCAATGTTCTCAGTGGGACGCAAAGCGTCCATCGGCTACGCGTAGCGATTATTAGCATGATTCGGATAGTTTTTCACTATTAAAACGATGTGTGACTGAAGAAAAAATATGGTGTCCGGGTGTGAAAGGTGAGGTCGGGATATGGTTCGGCCGGGGAAGGGGAGACGCCGCCGCGATCTTCAGCTTTTCGACTGCAGCGAGGCTTCCAAATACGTGTTGAAATCCAGGGTCTTAGCGAGGTTGCTCTGGGTCTGCACCGGGCGCGGTTCCGGTGCCTCGTGCTTCGATTCTGCCGACTGCGAGGAGGTGCGCGCGGCAACGATCCTGTTGCGCCCGCGCGCCTTCGCCTCGTAAAGGGCGATGTCGGAGGCGTGCACCAGGTCGTTGAAGGTCCTGCCGTCCTCGGGGAAGGAGGCCACGCCCAGGCTCGCGGTGAGGCGCCTGAGGGGGATGTCGCTCTCTCCGGGGAAGCGCTTGCTCTCGATCTCGAAACGGATCCTCTCCGCCACGATCATCGCCTCCGCCTTGGAGGTTCCCGGCAGCACGGCGCAGAACTCCTCGCCGCCGTAGCGCGCAACGATGTCCATCTCGCGCAGCGAATCCTTGATGATGTCGGCGGTGAGCTTGAGCGCCTCGTCACCGGCTAGGTGCCCGCAGAGGTCGTTGTAGCTCTTGAAGAAATCGAGGTCGATGAAGATGACGGTGAGGTTCAGCCCCTGGCGTATGCTCCGGTTCAGCTCCTCCTCCAGCCTGCTCTTCAGGAAGCGGCGGTTGTAAAGGCCGGTGAGGGGGTCGGTGACGGAGAGCTGCTCGAAGCGTTCCGACTCCTCCAGCACCTCGGTGCGCTCGATCATGAGGGAGGCGAGGTTGGCGAAGGAGGTGAGCAGCTGCAGGTCGGAGTGGGTGAACGGGCGCAGGTTCTTCTTGTCGGAGAGGTTCAGCACCCCGATCACCTTCTCCTTCAGCTTGAGCGGGATACAGATGAGCGACTTCGACTTGAAGCGGAGCCTGTTGGCCATGGCGACCCTGCTGTCCTTTTCGACGTCGTTGACCAGCAGCGGCTGCCCGGTCTTGGCGACCATGCCGGCGATCCCCTTGCCGACCTTGAGCTGCAGGCAGCGGGCTATGTTGAGCGTCATGCCGAGGGTGAATACGATCTGCATCCCGACACCGTCCTTGTCGATCAGCATGATGGACCCCTGGGTCGCCTCGATGAGATCGGAAGCGATCTTCAGTATGGACTCGTAAAGCAGGTCCTTGCTGTCGATCTGCAGGAGCGTGTCGGTGAGCGACATGAGCCGTTCGGAAAGGGCGTTCTCCTTGCTGCGGGTGGCGTCCTTGACGATAACCGAGAGCTTGCCGGCCATGGCGCCGGCGAGCATGGAGATGAGCAGCGCGGCGTTGGGGAGGATGTCGGTATCGAAGATGGCCAGGAAACCGAGCCGCTCTCCCTGTGCCTTGAGCGGGAAAACGGTGCAGACGGTGGCCGTCACTTCTGGCAGGGCGGCGCGCATCTTGCCGTCCCAGAGCACGGTCTTCTTCGCCTTGTCCGGCGCCACGAGGAGCTGCAGCGAGTCGCCGTCGATGGTTCCCAACTCCTCGGGAAGTCCCCAGACGCCGGTCACCGGGAAGGACTTTCCTTCGGCGTCGGGGAGGGCGACGGCGATGCGCGCGGCCTGAAACGCGGTGACGATGGTCTCGCAGCAGATGGCGATGCAGGCGGTAACGGTGCCGACCTTGTCCAACCTTTCCAGAGCCTGGGACACGGCGTACAGCGCCTCGTCGCCGACCGCGTCCTGCGGGTGCGCCACAGCCGGGAGCTCCTGCTGCGTGCGCGAGGGGAGCCTGTACAGCTCGACCCTGCGCCTTACCTGCTCGGCGACCTCCTCAACCTCCTCGTAGTTCGCCGTACATAGCGATTCCACGTGAGGAAGCAGCGAAAAGGCATCCCCTCCGTTATGTGCGAGGGATGCCAGCTGCCACAGGTCTATGGACTCCTCGCGGACGCCGTCACCCACCAGGCAGAAATCCTCTCCCGACATGTTGAAGGGGATCAGAAAACCAAAGAAACCGCCGCCATAGCGGCAGACCGAGGGGGTTCCCTCCTCGAAGAACACCTCCATGTCCTCCTCGAAGAAATGCCGCGAGACCTCTCGGCACAGGGGATCCTCGACGAGGGTGGCACAGGACTCGAAACGCCGGGCGGACGCAACGGTGCCGCTACGCCTGCGATATAGCGTAAGGCTGTAGCGCGCCAGCATGGGGAGCTTCTTCAACTCCGTCAGCAGATCCCCAAAAGGCATGTTCGCGATTTCCTGTGTCACAGGGGGGGCTCCAGCTCAAGTCGTAATGTGCCCCGGGGGGCAGGCATCCTTACGTAAAGGATTATTTCTGCACGTTTTGCGCCAAACTTTCATGCGCCGCGGACTGCTGCCGGTGCAGGAGGCCGCTCCCGCACCGACTGGATTATATTTGAATAATTACGGCTTCCTACGACGTCCGCCGCGCGAAATGTTCTCCTTGCTGCTCCGAGACTCCTAACCGGCACCATAGAGGATGGTGCAATGGTAATATCGGGGTTCATAGTAATAAAGTCAGTAATTAGAATCACATTCTAATGTGTTTTTGGACACGGGATATCCTGACGAGCACGCGGGATGCGAGGGGCCGGTTCGCGACGACCTGGTCTGTAACGGCCGTCACGCTAATTTTCGCTGATTAAACCGCCCTTTCCGTCGTGGAAGTTGTGGTCGATCGTGCCCAATATCCGGGAAGGAAGGGGAACAAATTGATTGATTCTCGTCCTGGATGCCGGTAAACTCCAGCGCCATATATGCATGAAAGGTTGCAGATGCCAACGTCCCCGGACTCCCCTCTCTATAACAGCCGAATCTTCGATTCCTATCTCAAGCTGCTTCGTAAAAGGTATCCGAACGTCGATACGCACGCCCTGCTGGCCCACGCCGGCATGAAACGGCACGAGGTGTCCGACCCGGGACATTGGTTCACCCAGCGCCAGGTGAACCGTTTCCACGAAAAGTTGGTGCAGGCCACCGGCGAGCAGGGCATTGCGCGCGAAGCAGGCCGCTACTCCGCTTCTCCCGAGGTCTTGGGCCCGCTGAGGTCGTTCTTTCTCGGCATGATCGGCCCGGAGTACATCTTTTATTTCATCAACAGGATCGCCCCCAGGTTCACCCGTTCCTCCCGCTGCACCGCGCGCAAGACCGGGCCTCGCGAGATCGAGCTCACCGTCGCCTTCAACGAAGGGGTGCAGGAAAACCCGCGCCAGTGCGAAAACAGGGTCGGCTTCTTCGAAGCTGCCTTTTTGCTTTTTGACCACGACTTCCCCGAGATCGAGCATCCCGAGTGCGTCTTCAAGGGGGGGGAGGTCTGCCGCTATCTGATCCGGTGGCGCCCCTCGATGACCAACCGCTTGCTGCTGGCGCAGCGCGTCATTTCGCTGTTCCTGCTCGCCGGGCTCCTTGGCGATCTGTTCTACAATCACACGCTGCTCGGGCCGGCTCTCTTTCTCGGGCTCCTCGCGTACCTTTCCTTCACCCTTTTGAGCCGTAATGTCGAGCGCAAGGCCTTGCTTTCCTCGCTGACCAGCATGCGCGGCTCTAGCGAACGGCTCCTCTCGCAGGTCCAGGAGAACTTCGACCGCGCCCTCGCCATCAACGAGATCGGCCAGGTCATCGCCACCAGGACCGAGCTGGGAGAGATCCTCTCGAGCGTGAACCAGGTCCTGCACAAACGGCTCGGCTACGGCCGGGGTATCGTGGTCCTGCTCGACCCGCAACGTAACACACTGGTTCTACAGGGATGTTTCGGGCTCACCACCGAGGACGAGGAGAGGGTGCGCAGCATCGAGTTCCCTCTGGCCGCAGCGTCCTCCCCGGGGGTGCTGGTCTCCTGTTTCCGTACCCAGCAGCCGGTGCTGGTGGGCGACATCGAGGAAATAAGGGGGCAGGCCGAGCCGGAGAACTACGCCCTGATCAGCGCGCTCGGGGTGCGGTCCTTCATCTGCGCACCGATAGTCTGCGAAGGGGAGGCCCTGGGGGTGCTGGCCGTCGACGATGCCAGCAGGGAAGGGGGGCTGCTGCAAAGCGACTTGAACCTGATACAGGGGATCGCGCCGGTGATCGGGATCAGCGTCCGCAACGCGATGAGGCTTGCCAACGAGCGGAGGTTGTCCGACCAGCTCCGCAAGGCCTCCGAGCACCTGGAACGGCGCGTGGCCGAGCGGACCTCGGAGCTGAGCCAGGCCTACGCCGAGCTCGAGTATCTCTACGACTCCGTCTCGCACGACCTGCGCACCCCGCTCCGTGTCATCTACGGCTACGGGGAGCTGCTGCTGGAGGGGTACGGCGACAAGCTGGACGACCCCGCGAAGGAATACCTGGCCAGCATCATCAAAGGTGGGGAGCGGATGGAGGAGACCCTGGACCGGATGCTCGATTTCTCCGAGGTGAAATCGGCGCTGCCGGCCCTGCAGCCGGTCGACCTGAGCCTCATGGCCCTGCGCATCATGTCCGAACTGAGGATCACGGACCCAAAGCGGGAGGTGTCGCTGGAGATCGAGGACGGTGTGGTGGTTACCGGCGACGAGAAGCTGTTGGCCAGCGTGATGGAAAACCTGTTGGGGAACGCCTGGAAGTACAGCGCCTTGAAAGGCTGCACCAGAATCGCCTTCGGGCAAAACGACGGCATCTGCTACGTAAGGGACAACGGGGAAGGGTTCGACATGGCCCAGGCCGGGAAACTCTTCCTCCCGTTCCAGAAACTGCACGACGGCAGCCGCTTCCGCGGCCACGGGCTGGGGCTGTCCATGGTGCGCCGCATGCTGGAGCGCATGGGCGGCAAGGTGTGGGGGGAGGGGAGGCCCGGCGAGGGGGCGACCTTCTACTTCACCCTCCCGCCAGCCGACACCCGCTAGCCGACCTCCGAGTACTCCCGCTCCCGGAACTCGACCCCGAGGGACAGGGCGAGTTTCCTCACCTGCTCCACGTCCAGCCCTGGCACCGTCACCGCACTCGCCGTGACCTGCGGCACGTGCTTTGGGGCCTCCCTGAGAAAATCGCAGAGGCCGGCGAATCCCGCTGCCCCGAAGGGGGTGTTGCAGAGCCTGTCGTAATCCTCGGCGTTGGCCGCGTTGAGGCTCACCGACAGGGCATCCACCAGCCCTTTCAGCTCCGGAAGGATGTTCCGGCCGTGCACCAGGTTCGCCTGGCCGTCGGTGTTGATCCTCACCCGCAGGCCGCGCCGTTTCAACTCGGCGGCCACTTCCTTGACCAGGTCCAGCCTGATCAAAGGCTCTCCGAACCCGCAGAACACCACCTCGTCGTAACCCGAAGCCGCATCGACGGCGGCGATAACCTCGGCAAAGTTCGGCTCGTGCGAAAGCTTAAGCTCGTGTCCCTTCACCGCGAGTTCCTCGAACTTCGGGCAGAAGGTGCAGCGGTTCGAGCAGCGGTTGGTGATGTTGAGGTAGAGCGAATTGCGGATCTTGTAGGCGATGGTGTCTTCCTGCGTCGCGGCCTGTTCGATCCGGAACAGCCTCCTGGTGTTGAACGAGGTGATGCGGCCGACGTCGTCCGGGGAGAGCCCCTTTACTTCGGCGATCCGCTCCGCCGCGAACCTGACGAAGGCCGGCTCGTTCCTCTTCCCGCGGTGCGGCACCGGGGTGAGGTAGGGGGCGTCGGTCTCCACCATGAGCTTCTCGATCTTCACCCCCCGGACCACCTCCCTGAGCGCCTCGTTGGACGGGTAGGTGACGGTTCCCGGGATGGAGATCATGAAGTTCATCTCGATGCACTCCTTCGCCATGGCCAGGTCGCCGGAAAAGCAGTGCAGCACCCCTCCCACCTCGTTGGCCCTTTCCTCCTTGAGTATGGCGACGATGCGGTCGTGGGCGTCGCGGTCGTGGATGATGAGCGGCAGCGAGAGCTCCCGTGCCATCCTGATGAAGCGGCGGAACACCTCCTCCTGGTCGGTGCGGGGGGAGCGGTCACGGAAGAAATCGAGGCCGACCTCCCCGATGGCGACCACCTTGGGGTTGTTCAGTGCGAGTTCGCGCACGGCCTGGTAGTCCGCCTCGGTCACGCCGGCCGCGTCGTGGGGATGGATCCCGACCGAACAGTAGATGTTCGGACGCGAAGCGGCGAGGGCGACGGCCTCGCGGCTCGACTCAAGGTCCGCGCCGACGGCCATGATGGTGCCGACTCCCGCCTCCCTGGCACGATCCATCATCTCCTCGAAATCCTCAGCGTACTCGCTGCCGTATATGTGGGAATGGCTGTCGATCAGTTCCATGAAGTGCTCCTTGAGGTAATGCCTGCTGTCTGTTTTTTTGCAAAAGGGCGGTCAGCTCCGCCAGTCCCTCTCCACGCGGGAGAGGGTGCCCGCAGGGGGGTGAGGGGGATGCCGTCGGCGGCCTCTGTGCAGGTCGCAACCCCCCCGCCACCGTCCCTCTCCCAACGGAAGAGGGGCAGTGGCGAAGTTCACTATATTACTGGATGAATCTGGGCGATGCCAGAGCTTTTTGCTTCGTCTCCTCCCCAGGGGGGAGGATAGGGACGGGAGGTACACTTTCGGCGTCGCGGGAACCCGCTACTCGGTGACGCTGCGGATGGATGCCTCGATGCCGTCCATGAGCATGGCAAGCTCGTCGAGGGAGATGGAGAGGGGAGGGAATACGACGATCACGTTCCCCAGCGGGCGGAGGGAAAGTCCGTGCTTTCTCGCTTCCAGGCAGACCCGGACTCCGACGCGCTCCTCCCACGGGTACGGGTCGCGGCTGTGCCGGTCGCGGACCAGCTCGATCCCGGCGATCATCCCTTCCTGGCGCACGTCCCCTACGTGGGTCAGTTCCATGAGCCGCTGCAGGCGGTCCTGGAGGTAGTCGATCTTCTCCGGGAGCCGCTCCAGCAGGCGGTCCGTCTCGAAAAGGTCGAGGCTCGCGAGCGCCGCGGCGCAGGCGATGGGGTTGCCGGTGAAGGTGTGGCCGTGGAAGAAGGTTTTGAGCTCGCTGTAGGCGCCCCAGAAGGCGTCGTAGACCTTGCGGGTGGTGAGGGTGGCGGCCAGCGGCAGGTACCCGGCCGAGATCCCCTTGGATATGGCCATGATGTCCGGGGTCACCCCTTCCTTACCGCAGGCGAACATCGCACCGGTGCGGCCGAACCCGACCGCGACCTCGTCCGCGATCATGAGGACGTCGTAGCGGTCGCAGAGTTCCCGCACCCCCTTCACGAAGCCCGGGGGCTGCACGATCATGCCGCCGGCCCCCTGGACCGAGGGCTCGATCACGAGGCCGGCCAGTTCATGGGCGTGCTCCTTCATGAGCCTCTCGAGTTCCTGAAGGCAGAGGAGACCGCAGCTGCGGCAATCCCCCTCCGGGGCAAGGGCGCAGCGGTAGCAGTAGGGGGAGGGCGCCATGATGGTGGGGAAGAGCAGGGGGGCGTAGACCTCGTGGTAGATGGCGATCCCCCCGACGCTCATCGAGCCGACCGTGTCGCCGTGGTATGCGTTATCGAAGCGGATGAACTTCTTCTTCTCGGTGTTGCCGACCTGCTGCTGGTACTGGAAGGCCATCTTCACGCCGATTTCCACGGCGGTGGAGCCGTTGTCGGAGTAGAAGACCTTGGCCAGTCCCTGGGGCGCGATGTCTATCAATCGCTTGGCAAGGAGTGCGGCGCGGTCGTTGGAGAGCCCCAGGAGGGTCGAGTGCTCCAGCCGGTCCACCTGCTCCTTCACCGCCTCGTTGATCTCCTTGCGGCAGTGCCCGTGCACGTTGGTCCAGATGGCGGCCACCCCGTCGAGATAGCGGTTCCCCTCTGAGTCGATGATGTAGGAGCCTTCCCCCCTGGTGATGACGATATTCTCCGCGTTTTCCCACTCGCTCATCTGGGTGAAGGGGTGCCAGAGGTATTCGCTGTCGTAGCGTCTGAGCGTTTCGGTATCGAGTTCGATCACGTGTTCCTCCCGAAAAAAGAGCCAGCGCCGTGCCTTTTCAGGCCTCTCAAGCGGTGGCGCAAGTAACGATGCGAGTGTCCAGAAAGGACCTCACCCGTCGACGTAGAACGTAGAGCGGCTTCCAGGTTTATTCGAACATCTCTCTCAGCATGATCCCTGTGGCCGGCATCTGCAGCAGCCGGTCGGCCAGCTTGGTGACCAGGTCGCGCTCGTTTTGCGCCTCGATGTCGGGGAAGAGGCCGAGGAGCTGCGCCCCGGAGAGAGAGTCTATCATGTGCGGAGCGTAGGATTCGGCCTGGTCGGGGGTGTCGGGGTAGCGGTTGACGATGACCCCTTTCACTTTGAGCCCCAGCGTGCGCGCCGTGAAGGTGGTGAGCAGGGTGTGGTTGATGGTCCCCAGGTTCGGGCGCGCCACCACGGCGACGGGAAGGCCGAGATGCAGGGCGAGGTCGGCCACCAGCAGCCCGCCTGCCAGGGGAACCATCAATCCGCCCGCCCCTTCCACGATGACGAAGTCGTACTGCGCGGCGAGCCTCTGGTAGGCCTCCTTGATGACGTCGAAGCTGATGCGGACGCCGTCCTGGGTGGCGGAGACGGAAGGCGCGAGAGGCGCCCTGAGCAGGTAGGGTGCGGCGTCCTGCGTGACCGGGACCCCCGCGGCGAAGGCGAGCAGTTCGGCGTCTTCGGAGACGAGGGCGCCCTCGGCCTCGATGCAGCCGCTGGTTACCGGCTTCATGATCCCGACGCTGTGTCCCATCTTCCTGAGCAGCATGGCGATGGTCGCAGACGCGATGGTTTTTCCCACACCCGTGTCGGTGCCGGTGATGAAGATGCTTTTGGCTGGCATGCTGTTTCCTTTCGATGCGTTATGTCCACTGCAGGGGCGAATGATCATCCGCCCCCCCTCGGCGGCGCCACCACGGCAATTGTCGCAACCGGAGCAGCCGGGGCACTGGCAGCCGGGCAAATGATCATTTGCCCCTACAGGTAGCGTCATCAGTCCCCTGAATGGCAGGTGATTTTAATGCGCGCACATCACGGTGGTGAGGCCTAAGTCGCCGAACATGGTCAGGTCGGTGTCGACGTTGCGCCCCGCGGTGGTGAGGTAGTTGCCGATCATGGTGCCGTTCGCGCCGGCGAAGAATATCCAGGACTGCAGGTCGCGCAGGTTCTTTTCCCGTCCGCCGCAGATGGTGATCCTCTTGCCCGGCAGGATCAGGCGGTAGATGGCGATGGTCTTCAGGCACTCCTGTGCGGAGATGTTGCTCGCGCCCTCGAGCCTGGTTCCCTCGATCGGGTTCAGGAAGTTCATCGGCACCGAGTCGACGTCGAGCTCCTTCAGGGTGAAGGCCATCTCCACGCGCTGCGCGGCGCTCTCGCCCATCCCGAAGATGCCCCCCGAGCAGATCTTTACGCCGGCCTTTTTCACCGCTCGAACCGTGTCCACGTCTTCCTGGTATGCATGGGTGGTGCAGATGTTGGGGAAGAAGCTCTCCGCTGTCTCGAGGTTGTGGTGGTAGGTGTCCATCCCCGCGTCCTTGAGCTTCCGCGCGGTCTCCTCGTCGATGATGCCGAGGGAGCAGGAGGGGAGGATGGTGGTTTCCTTGCGGATGCGACGCAGGGCTGCGAGGATCTGCTCCAGTTCCTGCCCCTTCACCGTGGTACCGCTGGTGATGATGCCGAAACAGGCGCTGCCGTTGGTCTCGGCGGCCTTGGCGCATTCCACCATCTGCTCCTCCTGGACCAGCGGGTAAACCGGCGCGTCGGTCGTATGGTGGGCGGACTGGGCGCAGAAGGCGCAGTTCTCCGCGCAGCGGCCGGACTTGGCGTTGATGATGGAGCAAAGGTGCACCTCGTTGCCTACGAAGTGCTCCTTGACGCGGGTGGCGGCGCGGAACAGGTCGAAGAGCTCGGAGCCCTGCGCGTCCGAGAGACGAACGGCCTCTTCGGGGGTGATGGATTCGCCTGCGATGATTCTTTCTGCTATTTCAGAGATGATTTTTTCCATGAGATCCTCCAGCGGGTCATTTAGCACGCAGAAGCGGAGGTTGTCAACCACTTCAGAAAGATTGGTTGACGATTGACGAGAGGAAGCGCCGGATGCATCCTATTGGGCGGTGAGATGGAGCAGTCCAGCCCAAGGGTTACAGGGGCGGGGCGGGAGGTGACAGGGGGTGCTGCACTGCCCGAGGTGGCGACCTAAAGCTCTTCGGTGGTGAAGGCCACGACGTCGTCTATGCTCTCCGCGTCGAGCAGCACCATGACCAGGCGATCGAGTCCCAGGGCGATGCCTGCTGCTTCCGGCATCTCGGCCAGGGCGGCCAGGAACTTTTCGGGGACGGGGTAGCCGTGTTTGCCGTGGCGGGCTCGCTCGGCGGCCTCCGCCTCGAACCTCGCGCGCTGCTCGACGGGGTCGATCAGTTCGGAGAAGGCGTTGGCGATCTCCAGGCCGCCCAGGTAGAGCTCGAAGCGCTCGGCTACGGTGGGGTCGTCGGCCCTGAGGCGGGCCAGGGCGGAACAACTGGCCGGGTAATCGTAGATGAAGGTGGGGCGACCGATGCCGAGCCTCGGTTCGATCCTGTCGACCATCAGCTCGTCGAAGGTCCCCGCGGCCAGGGCCGCTTCGGCGGTGGTGCCGGCGTAGCGCAGGAAGGCGTCGCGAACCGTGATCCGCTCCCATGGGTTGGAGAGGTCGATCTCGACGCCGCGATAGGTGATGGTGTCCGCTCCGGACGCAGCCCTGATCAGCTCCTCGGTCTCGTCCATCAGCACGCGATAGTCGGCTTGGGCCCGGTACCACTCGAGCATGGTGAACTCGCTCAGGTGGCGGGTGCCGCGCTCGCCGTCGCGCCAGCAGCGGCAGATCTGGAAGATGCGGGGGTAGCCTGCGGCCAAAAGCCGCTTCATGCAGAGTTCGGGCGAGGTCTGCAGGAACCAGCCGTCGCTGGGTATGGCGTCGATCTGCGCCTCGGGGGCGGGAGCGGGTATGCGAAAAGGGGTCTCGACTTCGAGATACCCCTTTTCATGGAAAAACATCCTGATCCTGGCGAAGATCGCGCCACGCTGGGCCAGGGCTTGGGAGCGCCTGGCCAGTGGCCAACTTCCCGACATGACTTACCCCTTGACCCTGGTGGAGTACTCGCCGGTGCGGGTGTCGATGGTGATCAGCTCGCCTTCCTCGATGAACGGCGGAACGCGCAGGACGTAGCCGGTCTCGACGGTGGCGGGCTTGGAGTCGCTGCCGGAGGTGTCCCCCTTGACCCAGGGGTCGGTCTGCACGACGCGCAGGTTGACGAAGTTCGGAACGTCTACGCCGATTGCCTTCTCCCTGAACAGGAGCACGTCCACCTGGAGGTTGTCGATCAGGTAGTTCTTGGCGTCGCCCATGGCGTCTTCGCTGATGTGGATCTGCTCGAAGGTGCTGTTGTCCATGAAGCAGTAGTGATCGTCTTCCTTGTAGAGGTACTGCATCACGCGGTCTTCAAGGCTGGCAGGCTCGAAGGTCTCGCCGGAGCGGTAGGTGCGGTCCAGGGTGGAGCCGGTGATCATGTTCTTCATCTTGGTGCGGTAAAGGGCCTGCCCTTTGCCCGGCTTGGCGAAGTCAAAGTGGGTGATGATGTAAGGCTCGTTGTCGATGGTGATCTTCAAGCCTTTTCTCAGATCGGCTGCAGTGTACATTGCTCTTCCTCTTCTTACTGTGGGATTGAATAAAGGTTCAGTACGCTGCGCGCGGGGGCACGCAGCTAAACCGGTATTGGGTCCTATGTTATCCGTATGTGCCTTGCAGCGATGCTGAGGGTGGCAGGGACAGACGCCGGTGACGTACGGGGGAAGGGTTTATTTTGCGCGATAGGTGATGCGGCCGCGGCTGAGGTCGTAGGGAGAGAGCTCTACGGTGACCTTGTCGCCAGGCAGGATCTTGATGAAAAACTTCCTCATCTTGCCGGAGATGTGCGCCAGCACCATGTGGTCGTTTTCCAGCTTCACCTTGAACATCGCGTTGGGAAGCGGCTCAATGACCGTCCCTTCTACTTCGATTGCTTCTTCCTTGCTCATTTTTGCTCCTGGGAGTTTGTGGCATCTTTTAACAATCTGTGAGTCTACAAATTTTTCCTGCAAAAAGCAAGCTGCATTTCGCAGCTGTTACCATTTTCCCTTCGATATCATCGCTATTTACAGAACTCGCATAACATGCTAAAAAAATGGCCAGATTTTTCCAAGGAGTACCGAGTTTACATGCAAAAACTGATCAGGGAGATCCCGCTCTCCAACGGGCTCACCGTTCGCTTCTTCGACGCCACGCGCCGCTACTTTGGCGACTACCACCAGGTCCGCATTCATATATGCTGCGAAGTTCCGCTTTCGCCAGATCTTTTCCCCGACGAGGAATCTCACCAGGCTGCCATGAAACTGCTCGGCGCCAGCGTGAGTTTCAAGAAGGACATCGAGCACCAGGGGGTGCCTTCACTCTCCGTGGACCAGACCGTGGAGCGGGTCATCGCCGACTTCGCCGCTCACTCCCTAGGCTACTTCAATAGCCCCGGTTTCCCGATGAAGCTGGTCCAGGCCGAACTGACCCGGGCCCGGGGGCGCAGGACGGGTTTCGTACCGCGCGGCGTCCATGGCTGATCCGGTCGTCTTCATAGAAAGCCTCTGTTACGGCGGCGCCGGTTTCGGCAGGGTGGACGGCAAGGCGTGCTTCGTCCCCTTTACCGCACCGGGAGATCGGGCGAGGATCCGCGTGGTGAAGGACAAGCGCTCCTTTCTGGAGGGGGAGCTCGCCGAGCTGGTCGAGCCTTCGGCGCTGCGTGTCGCCCCGGCGTGCCCCGTCTTTGGCGAGTGCGGCGGCTGCGACTGGCAGTTCCTCTCCTACCCGGAGCAGCTCTTACAGAAGGGTTCCATTTTCGCGGACACCCTGGCGCGCATCGGCAAGATCGCCCGGGAAAAGGTGTTGCCGGTCGCGGCATCGCCTGAGCCGTACGGCTACCGTTCCCGCGTGCAGGTGAAGGTCTCCGTGCGCGCAGGCGCGGTGCAACTCGGATTTTTCCGCACCGGTTCCCACAACGTGGTCGATTTCGGCGCCGGCTGTCCGCTGGCGAACCCGCGCCTGAACCGGATGGCCGCCGAGTTCCGGGCACTCATCCCCAGGCTGCCGCAGTTCGAGCTCATCCACCAGGTAGACCTCGCCATCGGCGACCAGGGGGAGGGGATCGCCATCGTGCACAGCAGGGGAGGCGCTGGCGGTAGACTGGTCGAGCGCCTGGCCCAGGAGCGGTCTCAGCTTCCCTCGGTCGCCGGCGCTTTCCTGCGCAGCGGCCAGAAAGGGGACTTGACGAAGGCCTTCGGCATCGAAGCCCTGAGCTACCGCGTCCCCGCCGACCTGTTGCCGGGCTCGAAGGAGCTGACGCTTCGCTTCGGCCGGGGTGGCTTTTCGCAGGTGAACCACCCGCAGAACCTGGAATTGATCCGCACCGCCTGCGAGTGGGCCGGGTTGACCGGGAAGGAGAGGGTGCTCGACCTTTACTGCGGCAACGGCAACATCTCCCTGCCGCTCGCGCTTCGCGCCGCGGAGGTGCTGGGGATCGAGGGGTACGCCCCGTCCATCGCCGATGCAGTGGCCAACGCAGAGGCTAACGGGATCGAAAACGCCGTCTTCCAGGTAAGCGACGCGGCCCAGGCCGTCAGGCGCCTGGTCAAGCGGAAGGAAAAGTTCGACACGGTGGTGCTCGACCCCCCCCGGGGAGGCGCCGAGGCCGCCGCCGAGATCGCCGCACTCGCACCGGGAAAGATCATCTACGTTTCCTGTGATCCGGCCACGCTGGCCCGCGACCTCGCTACACTTTGCAGCAACGGGTACCAGGTGACCCGCTCCAGGCCGGTAGACATGTTCCCGCAGACCTACCACCTCGAGAGCGTCACCGAACTCGTAATTGCATAAATACAACCCACCATTCGGAGGCTGCATGTTTTTCGGACTGTTCGGCAAGAAGGATTTTCGTCACTACCAGAACCAGGGTGCCAAGCGCCTCGCCGCTGAGCGCTACGCCGATGCGCGCGTTGATTTACAGGAGGCGCTGAAGCTTTGCCCGGCTGATGCGCCCCAGGAAGCCGCAGCCATCCGCCAGGGGCTGGACCAGGCGGGCGACCGCCTGGGAGAACTGAACCTGCAGGAAGGCGAACACGCCCTGCGTTTAGGCGAAGTGCAGAAGGCATATGATCACTTTTGCCTCGCCGCCGACCTCGCCGCCGATCCCGGCCTCAAGGCGCGCGCCCATGCCGAGGCCGCCAAGCTGGAACAGCCCGAAAGCCAGGCCGCGGCCGCGAAGCCTGCCGCCGCACCGGCAGGCGCTGGCAACTACAAACCGCACGGCGGCGGTTCCTGCACCACCTGCAAGGGGCACGGCGATCACCATCACGAGGAGCCCGCCTCCATGGAGATGAGCATGTCCGAAGAGGACCAGTTCTTCCTCATGATCCAGCCGCTCCCCGGCGACCTCCCCGGCCGTTACGCCGAACTCGGCTCCCAATTCGCCAAGGCGTACCTCATGATTCATGAAGGCAACGACCGCGATGCCTTCCCCATTTTGCAAGAAATGTTGTTATCTCGTGAAAATGACATTGTATTATACGAAGTGGCACTTATAATGTTCCGTGCGGGGCAAATTCATGAGAGCGAAGCGCTCCTGAATCGGGCATTGGTGCTCAATCCGCAAAACGCAACCGTCTACTTGGCACTCGTTCAATTGTTTGCCGGCGGGGGACGCTACCCGCAGGCGATAGCCACCGTGCAGAAGATGCTGGAACTTGACATCCTCCCGGACCAGGCCCAGTTCATGCTGGGCGAACTGCACGAGGCGACCGGGGATACGGAGCGGGCCATGGAGCTCTGGACCAAGTCCCTGGACTACCCCGGCGTGGCCAAGGCTGCGGCCGAGCGGCTCATCCCGATCCTCAACCGCCAGGGTCGCACCGACGAAGTGAAGTACCTGTCCAAAAAATATTTAAAGGGATGCTGTTAAAAGAAGCTGGTTTCCGGAGGTGGACAATGAACAAATCAGAACTCATTGAATCTCTCGCAGCTAAAAAGACCCTCTCCTTCAAGAAGGCAGAGGAAGTCGTCAATGCCGTCTTCGCATCGATGACGGAGGCCTTGCTTTCCGGTGACCGGATCGAAATCAGGGGCTTCGGCAGCTTCGTTGTGAAAGAGTATGACGCCTATACCGGCAGAAACCCCAAGACGGGCGAATCGATCTCCGTCAAGGCGAAGAAGTTGCCCTTCTTCAAGGTCGGTAAGGAGCTGAAGGAGAAGGTCTCCGGATAGCCGCTTTCAGCTGTCACTGACACGGGAGCAACGGATCTCGAAACCATCACTGCGCCCGCCGGCCGCCCTGGCCGACGGGCGCCCATTTTCACGCGTCTTTAGCCTTAACACTGCTGGACTGGCCTTACCATGTTTCCCACCTCTTGGTCGTATATCGTCGAGGCTCTCGGCGGCCTTGCACTCTTCATACTCGGCATGCGCACCATGTCGGAGGGGCTGCAAAAGGTAACCGGTGAGCGTCTGCGCCGCGTGCTGGAGCGGAGCACCGGAAACCGCCTCACCGCCCCCCTGGTCGGCAGCTGCCTCGCCTCCATCCTGCAGTCCGGCTCCGCCGCCTCAGTGCTCGTGGTGGGTTTCGTGAACGCCGGTCTTCTCTCCCTGTACCAGGCGCTGGGGGTCCTGCTCGGCACCGGCATCGGCACCACCCTCGCCATACAGTTCATCGCGTTCCGCGTTTCCGCCCTCGCGCTTCCGGCCATCACCGTCGGGGTCTTCCTCAATATCTTCTCCCGCAGCCGCAAGCTCTCCGAAGCGGGGGGGATGCTGCTGGGGATCGGCCTTGTGTTCTTCGGTCTCTCCATCCTGGAAGGGGCCTGCCTCCCGCTCAGCGAGAGCGCCATCATCGCCGGGCTGCACCAGGGGGTTCCCTCGCTGCGCCTGGTCGCGGTCCTGCTCGGCGCTCTGCTCACCTTCCTGGTGCAGTCCGGCAGCGCCACCCTCGGGATTGTGATCGCGCTCGCCTCGGCCGGGGTCCTCTCCTATGATGCCGCCATCGCCATGGTGATCGGCGAGGTGGCCGGCGCGGCCCTGATACCGCTCATAGCCTCCATCGGCGGCACCCAAACCGCGAAGCGCGCCGTGGTTATCTACCTCGGCATCAGTTGGGTGGCCATCGCCCTGGCCCTGCTCTTCTTCCCCTTCTTCCTGAAGGCCGTGGCGCTCGTTTCGCCGGGGGACCTCTCCCCCCTGTACCACGGGGCGCCCCCCGAGGCGGTGGTGCAGGCACTGCGCCCCCATATCGCCCGGCATCTTGCCAACGCGCACACCATCTTCACCGTGGCATCGCTGTTCATGTTCCTCCCCACGATCGGATTCTTCGCACGTTCCGCCGAGACGCTCCTCCCCACCAGGCGCTCCGAGAGCGAGCCGCGCCCCCGCTTCATAGACGTGCGGGTCATCAAGACCCCCACCATAGCCCTGGTGCAGGCCTGGAACGAGCTGGCCAGGATGGGGGGGATCGCCGCGGCCATGTACGCCGAGCTGGTCTCCCAGTTCGACGGCTTCAACCCCAAGGTCGCCGCCGCCGTGCGGGACAAGGAGGTGGTGCTGGACGTGCTGCACCGCGACATGTCCCAGTTCCTGGTGGCGCTCTCCCGGGAGACGCTCTCGCTGGAGCGCGCCGTCGAGATACCGACCATGCTGGAACTGGTGAACGAGATCGAACAGGTGGGGGACCAGGCCGAGGCCATCCTCAACTACCTCATGCGCAAAAAGGAAGAGAGACTTCGGTTTTCCGCCAGCGCCATGGAGGAGTTGAAGCGTGTCGCGGCCAAGGTGGGGGAGGTTGTCGCCGCCTGCGAGGCCGCACTGAAAGGCGAGGAGATCCAGGAGGTGACCGACCTCAAGCTCGAGATCGCCTCGCTGGAGAGTGAACTCCATGCCAGCCACCTGCGCCGCTTGAAAAGCGGCAAGTGCAACATCGTTGCGGGGCTCCTTTACAGCGACATCATCGTCAGCTTCTCCAAGATATCGCAGCTCTGCTTCTCCATAATCGCCCAAAGAAAAGGACTCGCCCCATGACAGACAAGGCAGCCGCCATCGACCTCGGCACCAACACCGCCCGGCTCCAGATAGCAACCCAGACCCCTTACCGGCAGGTGCTGTTAAAGCGCATCATCACAAGGCTTGGAGGCGGCTTCACACGTGAGACCGGCCTATCCCCGGAGGCGCAGGAACGCTCAATCGCCGCCCTGGTGGAATTCGCTTCCGACATGGCGAGCCACGGAGTGGTGCGGCTGAGAGCCGTGGCGACTTCGGCGGTGCGGGACGCCAAAAACGGGGCCGACTTCTGCAGGCGCGTGCTGGAGGAAACCGGCATCGCCCTGGAGGTCATCGATGGCAGCGAAGAGGCCATGCTCACCCTGCGGGGGGTCGCCTCCATCCTGGACAACAAGGACGAGGATCTCGCCGTGTTCGACGTGGGGGGAGGGAGCACCGAGTACACGCTGGCAGCCGCCCAAAAACCGCTGTTCACCCGCAGCCTCCCGGTAGGCGTGGTCCGTCTCACCGAAGGGAAGGTGGGAGTGGCCGAGATGGAGGACAAGATCCGGCGCGAACTGCGCGCCTTTCGGAGTGGGCTTGCCGGAGCGGGGCTTGACGAGCGCTTCTGCGGGGCCACCCTGGTGGGGACCGCCGGAACGGCAACCACCCTGGCCTCCATCGACCTTGGCATGACCGACTACGACTATAAAAAGGTCAACAACCACACCCTGTCGCTCGCCAAGGTGGAGGCGATGTTCGACAGGCTGCTCCCCCTCACGCCGAGGGAGCGCCTGCAGGTGCCCGGCCTGGAGCCGGGGCGCGAGGACCTGATCATCGCCGGGATCCTGGTCGTGCTGACCACCATGCGCGAGTTCGGGTTCCCGACCTTCAAGGTGAGTGATGCGGGGCTTTTGGAAGGGCTGATCCTCGGTGTCTAACCGGCTCAACAGGCTTTATTCTTTGACAACCCGGCGGGGAACGTTATACTCATTAACCATTCGTTCCCGTACCTTTTAATGCACAGGTTGCCCCCGTCCATCCTTCGGGTAGCGGTACGGCCTCCCTTCCTCCGAAGGAGCCTTTCGTCAATGTATCTCAGCAGAGAGTCGTACAAAAAGATCATAGAAGACCTCCGCGACGGGCTCTACATCGTCGACACGGACAGGAAGATCATCTTCTGGAACCATGCCGCGGAAAGGATCTCGGGGTACAGTGCAGAGGAAGTGATCGGCAAGCCGTGCGCGGACAACATCCTGTGCCACGTTGACGACGTCGGCCTCAACCTCTGCTGCAGCGATTGTCCCCTCGCATCGACCATCTACGAGGGGACCCCGCACGATGCCGAGGTCTTCCTGCACCATAAAAACGGCCACCGCGTGCCGGTGTCGGTGCGTGTCATCCCGCTCACCGACGACGCGGGCACCGTCATAGGCGGCGTCGAGATGTTCTCCGACAGCAGCTATCAAGCCGACAACGAGGTGCGGCTTAAGGAACTGGAGAAGCTGGCCCTGCTGGACGGGCTCACCCAGTTGGCCAACCGCCGCTACCTCGACCGCGAGCTCGAGTCCCGCCTCGAGGAGATGAACCGTTACGACATCCCGTTTGGCATCCTTTTCATGGACCTGGACGATTTCAAGTCAGTCAACGACTGTTACGGACACGAGACCGGAGACCGGGTGCTGCAGTTCGTGGCAGGGACCCTGAGCGCCAACTCCCGTCCCTTCGACCTCTACGGCCGTTGGGGAGGCGAGGAATTCGTCGGCATAATCCGCAACGTAACTCCAGCGAACCTAAAGCACATGGGGCAGCGTTTGCGCCGACTGGTGGAAAAGTCCTTCGTGCTGGTGGAAGGCGAGGCGCTCCGCATCACCATCTCCATCGGGGCCACCATGGCCGTCGAAAACGACACCGTGCAGACGCTGCTGGCACGCGCAGACGCCCTAATGTACCAGAGTAAGGCTGCCGGCAAAAATAGGCTTACCATCGGTTGAGCCACACAAACCACGCCGCGGCAACTGACAGCTGATTTCTACCCCTACGTCACTTCCCCCCCCCTTTTTTGCTTCCCCGAGTCGGTTTTTCTTACGTAATGCCCTCCTTCAAACAGCCATTGCCGAAAATGATGGTAGACTCATGACGTTTGCCTTTTCACCGTTACAGTCCCCAACGCCATGAACAGGGAGGAATCAAAGATGGGTGTCAAGATCGCCAACAGATGTACTGTCGCAGTCCTTGCCATGCTTGCTGCCACTGCAATATGGGCCGGGTGTAGCCACCGCAGCGCCGAGGTGCAGCCGACCCAGGTTACCGAAGCGCCGCTGGATCCGGCCGATGCGGCCATCGACCCGGCGCGTTGGGGCAAACTGTACCCGCTTCATTACCAGCAATGGAAGCTGACCAGCGAGCCGACTCCGGCCGGGTTGAGTAAGTACAAGCGGGGTTACGACGTAGGCGAGCAAAGACGGGACAAGCTGGACGAGTATCCCTTCCTGGCACTTTTGTACAACGGATGGGGCTTCGGCGCCGAATACAACGAGCCGCGCGGGCACTACTACATGGTGCAGGACCAGCTGGAGGTCGATCCAGGCAGGATCAAGGCGGGAGGCGCCTGCCTCACCTGCAAGACTCCCTACGCCCCGAAGCTCGCCAAAGAGATGGGAGCGGCTTATTTCCCGACGCCGTACAAGGAGGTGTTGGCGCGCCTGCCGAAGGCCAACCAGACCCTCGGGGTCGCCTGCATCGACTGTCACGACAACAAGGGGATGACGCTCAAGATCTCGCGCGGTTTCACCCTCGGCAAGGCGCTCAAGGAAATTGGTGAGGACGAGACCAAGCTGAGCAGGGGGCAAAAGCGCACCTTCGTCTGCGCCCAGTGCCACGTCACCTACATCATCCCCAAAGACAAGGAGATGCACTCCACCGACGTC
Organism: Geomonas diazotrophica; assembly: GCF_018919385.1. GTDB lineage: Bacteria > Desulfobacterota > Desulfuromonadia > Geobacterales > Geobacteraceae > Geomonas > Geomonas diazotrophica. The sequence goes on along the minus strand of NZ_JAHLMF010000010.1, from coordinate 99,968 downwards.
TTCTTCCCCTGGGCCGGCAGCAAGGAAGGGCACATCACCATCGAAAACATCATCAAGCAGATCAAGAGCTCTCCGGCGAACCTGGAGTGGACCCAGGCGGTCACCGGCTTCAAACTCGGTTTCGTGCGCCACCCGGAGTACGAGTTCTACTCGAACCAGAGTCCTCACTACCTTGAAGGGGTTACCTGCGCCGACTGTCACATGCCGATGATGTCCGCCAACGGCCAAGAACTCACCGACCACAGGATCATGAGCCCGCTCAAGGGGAGCATGTCCGCCTGCGCAGCATGCCACAGCGAGACGCCGCAGCAGCTGCGCCAGAAGGTCATCGCCATCCAGGACCGTTTCATCGACCGTTACCTCAAGACCGGCTATGCCGTGGCAACCGACGCAAAGCTGTTCGAAATGGCGAACAAGGCCAAGGCTGCAGGCAAACAGATCGATAACGAGCTCTATGCGATGGCCAGGGAACATTACGAGCAGGCCTTCTACCGCCTGATCTTCGTCGGGGCGGAGAACTCGACCGGCTTCCACAACCCTGCCGAGGGCATGCGGGTCATCGAGGACGCCGCGAGCCATGCCGCCGGGGCGGACATGCACCTGCGCCAGTTGCTGGCCAAGGCGGGGGTACCTGCGCCGGAGAAGGTCGACCTGGAACTGACCAAATACACGAACAACCGGGGCGCCAAGAAGCTGCAGTTCAGGCAGGAGCACGAAATCCTGCCGCCGACGCTGGTCAAATAACCGGCACCAGGCAAGCGTCAAGAGGTGAGGGCGGGCCGACGGGTCCGCCCTCTTTTTTCGGCAGGCACGCGCCTTTACGCCTGCTTGACGGTCCTCCCGCTGGCGGGTAGACTTGCCACGTTCAATGATTTCGGATGTATCGCCGTATTTCATGCGGGTCCGGTCTGTGATCCGGATACCTTTCAGGAGGGGATAGTGAAATTGAAAGAATGGACGCCGGCAACGCTTCTGGAACTCTCGGGGGGCTACTGGAGCACCTGCACCCTGCACGCCGGGGTGAAACTGAACCTGTTCACGCCGCTTGCGTCGGCCTCGATGAGCGCTGCAGAGTTGGCCGGCACTCTGGAGTTGGATGCGCGTGGTCTCGCCATGCTGCTGGACGCCCTTGCAGCCATGGGCCTTCTGGACAAGCAGGGGCGCCACTACACCGCTACCGCATTTTCCGTGAAGTTTCTAAGCCGCACCTCGCCCGACTACCTCGGACACATCATAATGCACCACCATCACCTCGTTGGCGGCTGGAGCCGGCTGGACGAGGCGGTCAAGTCGGGGCAACCGGTCCGGGAGCGGGTCTCCCATGAGGACGTGGAAAGCTCGCGCGAAAGCTTCCTGATGGGGATGTTCAATCTCGCCATGATGATCGCGCCCAAGATCGTTCCGCAGATCGACCTGCAAGGACGCCGGCGCCTGCTCGACCTCGGGGGAGGACCCGGCACCTACGCCATCCACTTCTGCCGGCAAAACCCTCAGCTCGATGCCGTCATATGCGATCTCCCGACCACCAGGACCTTCGCCGAACAGACCGTCTCGCGTTTCGACCTGTCCGACCGCATCGGGTTTGTCGCCGCGGATTTCGAGCAGGACGACCTGCCGGAGGGATTCGACGTCGCCTGGCTGTCCCACGTGTTGCACGGTATGGGCCACGATGCCTGTGCCAGGGTGCTGAAGAAGACCGTGTCGGTCCTGGAGCCTGGGGGCTTGATCCTGATCCAGGAGTTCATACTCGACGATACAAGAGATGCGCCGGTCTTCCCTGCACTGTTTTCGCTGAACATGCTGCTGGGAACGCCGGAAGGGCAGTCCTACAGCCAGGGCGAACTGTTCGACATGCTCGAGAAGGCAGGGGCGACCGAGGTGCGCCGCCTCCCGATCGAGCTACCCAACGGCGCAGGTGTCATAGCCGGGATAGCGCCCTGAAGCAGACAGGTTGCTACGCAGTAGTGTGATTGTTTCGGGCGATGCAGTTTCCACCAGGAGAGGTTGAAGGGGAGGAGAAGGGGGAGGGTATCACCCAGTAAGGGAGGCCGTATGGAACAGCCAGAGAAGAGAGGTTCATTCCCAAGCAGCGCGATGGTGCTGCCGCTTTTTACTGTTGCCTGCGCCGTCTGCGCTGCCCTGCTTCTTTTTTCCTCCGGCCCCGGCGCAAGGCTTCACGTCTGGAACTTCGGAACCGGCTTCACCATGATCAAGGCGGCAGGCTACATCGGATTGGGATGCGCAGTCGTCGCTGTGGCATCCGGCGTCGTCTCGGTGAGAGGAAGACACTATAAAGGGGTTTTCGTGTCGCTGATCGCCCTTCTCCTTGCCCTGGTCTCCTTCGGAATCCCCTTGTACTGGAAGGTTCAGGCCCAAAGCTACCCGCGCATCCACGACATCAGCACGGACCTCAACAATCCGCCCCGTTTTGTCGCTATCAGCACCGAGCGCCGTGCCGGCGTCAGATACGGCGGGATAGAGGTCGCCACGCAGCAGATGAAGGCCTATCCGGAGCTGAAGACAGTCGTTTTGGCGCTATCGGCGAACGAGGCTTACAAGACGGCACTGTTGATTGCAAGGGATCTTGGGTGGGATATCGTGGCGGAGCGTCCGGCGGAAGGGATCATAGAGGCGACGGACACGACGAGGTGGTTCGGATTTAAGGATGACATCGCAGTACGGATCGTCCCCGCCGGGGATCGCTCGCTGCTCGACATACGATCCGTATCCCGGGTCGGCATCTCCGACCTCGGCACTAACGCGAAACGGGTGCGCGCGTTCCTCGCAAAAATAGCGCCGTCCCGCAGATGAGGCGGGGCGCAGGTACTTCCGTGACACGGCCGGGGGGCGCCGTCATCTTCATATCCCCGGGGGCAGGTCCCCCGGGGATTTTATTTGCTGTCTTTGCCCCGGACCAGCTTGAGGATGTTCTTCGCACAGAGGTCCAGGTTGTTTTGAACGAAATCGAGGGTCTCCATGCGGTTGTCGACCGTCATGAAGTGCATTTGGGGGGGAGAGGAGCCTGCAAATGCCCCCTTGCGGGAAAGTTGCACTTTCAGTACGCAGAAATCTGCCGAATCCAACCTTGCGCCGCCGCTGCGGTCTCTGGAAGCCATCACGTCCTCCTTTTCTGCCAATGACGTTACCCGCCAAACCATCAGAACTGAAAGCATCCACACTGTTAGGGCAGATTGGAGTAATTCTTTTAATTTAGATGTAACTTGGATCACAGTAAGCGATGTTTGTATAAGAACTTCTCTTACTTGATCTGCCAAGTTCAATGCAGGTCCTTTTGAATACCAGCAAGAGTCGCTGCTTTTTCCAGTACTGCCAAGCGTTGGAAAGCCTGCACAACGATAGTGGCCCAAAAAGGAGGGTGCGCCCGGGCACCGCTGCCTGGGCGCACCTGCAGAGGAGAGGGAAGGGGGGCTAATACTTCTCGAAGCGTTCGTCACGCTCTTCGAGGTCCAAAACCGCTCCTGAGTAAGTCAGCTTGCTGGAGGACGGTCTCGTCCCCCCTTTTCTGACAACCGGACTCCCGGAAGGCCTGCGCACGGGCGCGGCGCTTTTCCCCCCTTTGTTGCCGGCAGTAAGCAAGGAGATGGCGCTTTGCAGCTGTTCGGCCTGGCTGGCGAGCTCTTCGGCGGTGCTGGCCATTTCCTCGGCACCGGAAGCATTTTGCTGAATCACCTGATCGAGTTGCTGGATGGCTTGGTTTATCTGCAACACGCCACTGTCCTGCTCCTTGCAGGCTGCGGTAATCTCCTGCACCAGCTCAGAGGTTTTCTGGATGTTGGGGAGCATCTGCGTCAGCATCTCGCCAGCCTTGTCTGCCACTTCCACGCTTCCCTGCGACAGGTTTGATATCTCCGCAGCAGCTTTCTGAGAACGCTCCGCGAGCTTACGCACTTCGCTTGCCACAACCGCGAAACCTTTGCCGTGCTCGCCTGCACGGGCCGCCTCGATCGCGGCATTCAGGGCCAGCAGGTTGGTCTGACGTGCGATCTCCTCTATTATGGAAATTTTTCCGGCGATTTCTCTCATGGCCTGAACCGTCTTGGCTACCGCCTGACCGCTCTCCTTCGCGTCGGCAGCGGTCTGCAACGCGATTTTCTCCGTTTGCAAAGCGTTGTCCGCGTTTTGGCGTACATTTGCGGACATCTGCTCCATCGATGATGATGCCTCTTCAGCGGCCGCCGCCTGTTCGGTGGCCCCCTGGGAGAGTTCCTCGGCACTTTGCGACATCTGCTGGCTGCCGGAAGAGACGTTGTCGGCAGCGCTCATCACCTCGGAGACCACCGCCCGAACGGAACGGATAATGAAAAGTGCCACTGCGATGACGATGGCCACCACGATCAGCGTCGACGTCACCGCCAATACGAGCGCAGATTTCTTTATTGAAACCGCTTCCTTGCTTCCTTTGTCCGACAGCGCGAGGTTGTACTTCAGGTGAGCCGCAAAGGCGCTGTCCGCCTTGAAGCAGACAGCCCTGTTGGAGGTGAAGAGATCCCTTGCGTCACTGTTCTTGTTGGCGCGGGACAAGCCCACGACCTTGTCCACCAAAGTGAACAGTTCGGCCACGGCGGCGCGGTCGTCGGCCAGGAGCTGCTTGTCCTTGTCGTCGGAAAGAAGTTGCTCGTACTCTTTGAGCGCCTTGTCCACCTCTGCTCTCCCCTCCAGGATAAGCCGATCCAACTCTGCCGTTTTCGACTCGTCGGTGTTCAGAATGTGGATCAAGGTGTCGGTTTGTACGTCGCGCATCGCGATCGAAGCCCTGTTCAGGATCGTGATGCTCGGGATACTGTTGACGTTTCCATAGTTTGCCGCGTTATAGACACGCTCCGATTGGAACTCGTTGAATACGGTGAGTCCCACCATCGCGAAGACCGAGACAAACAACATCAGGAACAACCTTTTCGAAATAGACATGACTGCAGCTCCTTTGCACCTTTCCGCCTTTTGGCGTAGGTGACTTGATGATTGCCCATGTCTCTTCGGTTTTGTATGACAGTACTTTAGTAATAAAATCAGCAATACGCCGACCTGGCGTGCGAGCCGGACAACCACCGTTGCACCGGCCGGGTGTAACGTGGCGGAACCACATAAACCATTGGAAAATATGTCATTGCAGAAACAAGCGGGGTGTCGCGGCAGGGAAGAGGGGGGAGACGCATTGAGGGGTGCAGTGCTTGCCACCCCTCAGAGCCTTTACCACAGTCAGACTGATGATGCTTACAGCGCGGTGTAGATTCCTGTTCCAGTTGCGTCGAGCTCAAGCAGATAGCCGACGCCGGTACCGGTGTAGGTGAGACGCACCTGCGACCCGTTCCCTCCGGTGAACAGCAGTTGCCCGGAAACGGGGTCGCCGTAGGTGTTGGTGGCGTTGGAAAGCGGAGTGAGGGTGGTCAGGGTGACATAGCCATAGTCAGGGTGGTAGAAGGTCCCCTGGATGGTTGTGGTGCTGTAAGAGACGACCGTGCTGAAATCCTTGTACCAGTAGGTCTTGCCGCTTGCCCCGTCGGTGAAGACCATCGACAAGGTGATGGTCTTGTCAACGTCGTTGACGATGCTCATCCTGCCTTTTACCGTGACCAGCACCCCTGCGTCAGAACCGTAACGTCCTCCTGGCTCTGCGATCTGCAGAGATGAAATGACGATGTTGAGCTGCTGCACCCCGCCGCCTCTTAGCGCAAGGACGGTACCGCTGACAGACACGCTACCCGAGATGATCACCGAGTCTGCGCTCGCCTGGTAAGCATTGTAGGTGAAAGTGGCCACAATTTTGCCCGTCGTGGTGTCCAACGTGCCGGCGTAGGTAAACGAGCCGGAGTAGCCATATTGGGTTCCACTGGTTGCTTCCGCGACGGTCTTGGCCAAGGCGGGTTTCTGTGCCATGGCGGCAACACTTTTTTCAAGGGCGTCGGAGAGCGATCTGATCCTGATAGAGTCTTCCGGCGAGGAGGCCGCCCTTTTGGCGATCCCCCCTAAAGCGGAGACACTGTCGAGGCCGTCGACGACATCCAGTGACATCACGGTCGCATTCCCCACGGTCAGGGCGGTAGGAGCAGTCTTCCCCGAGTAGCCCGACGTTTCACCGCCTCCTCCACCACATCCTGCCAACGCCGTCAGCGCCATCACCAGGGTTATCACGTTGGCCAACTTCTTAATCATCTCTCCCTCCTTTGTCCAAGTTGCAGCAATGATATATGAATCCGGAATTGAAGCCGCAGCAGGATACCATCTGGATTAATGATAAACAACGAAAAAAGATCAAGAAGAAGTAGGGAGACAGGCATCCTGCTACAGGAGATGCCGATCTTCCCCTGCCGCCCCCCTAACAGGCTACTGCCGTTAATTTAGGCGCCTGCTTTTTGGATTGCCCCTGGTCCCTGCCGCCGCCACCCGAACGACGCCTCCGTCGCGACCAACTTTTTTCCGCGTTTTTACAGTGGCTTGAGCGCTCGACTCCTCTCGTATACCAACCGTCGGCTCCTCCTGGCACAGCTCCTGCTGATCGGTCTGTACTTAGGCAGTTCCAGGGCAAAGGCGCCCGCTACGCTTTTTACACGAAGCATTGGCTTCGGAGGGAGGCGACATGGGTGAGCAGACGAAAGTATTTATCGGTGACACCACTTTGCGCGACGGCGAGCAGACCGCAGGCGTGGTCTTCAGTACCCGTGAGAAGATCGCCATCGCCAGACACTTGGACGCCATGGGGGTGCACGAACTGGAATGCGGCATCCCGGCCATGGGGGAGGAGGAGCGCGATTCGATCAGGGCCCTTGTCAGCCTGGGCCTGTCGGCGCGCCTCATCACCTGGAACCGCGCCCTGATTCCGGACATCGAGGCGAGCATCTCCTGCGGCATCGAGGCAGTGGACATCTCGCTGAGCGTCTCGGACATCATGATCGAGCACAAGATCAACAAGAGCAGGGATTGGGTGAAGGAACAGCTCAAGCGCGCGCTGGGCTTTGCCAAGGGGAAGGGGCTGTACGTCTGCGTCGGCGGCGAGGATGCCAGCCGCGCCGACGATCGCTTCCTGGTCGATCTGATGCGGACCGCGCGCGACCACGGCGCCGACCGTTTCCGCTTCTGCGACACCCTGGGCATCCTCGACCCCTTCGCCATGTACGAGAAGGTAGCGCATCTGAACGCGGCGGTTCCGGAACTGGAGATCGAGGTGCACACGCATAACGACCTGGGCCTCGCCACCGCGAACGCTCTCGCCGGGGTGAGGGGCGGGGCCCGCTACATCAGCACCACGGTGAACGGTCTGGGGGAGCGCGCCGGCAACGCCGCCCTGGAAGAGGTGGTCATGGCGCTCAAGGTGGCTTGCGGCGTCGACGTGGGCATCGACACCAGGCGCTTTCGTGCGGTCTCAAAGCTGGTGGGGCGCGCTTCCAACCGCGAGGTGCCGGCCTGGAAGGCGGTGGTCGGGGAAAAGGTCTTCTCCCACGAATCGGGACTGCACGCGGACGGGGTGCTGAAGGACCCGCGCAACTACGAGCTGTTCCCGCCGGAAGAGGTGGGGCTCACCAGGCACATCGTGGCCGGCAAACACTCCGGTACCAACGGGATCGTTGAGAGCTACCGCCAGATCGGCATCCCGATCTCCCGGGACGAGGCGCAGGAACTGATGGCGCTGGTGCGGAGCACCGCACAGCGCATCAAGGGACCGCTCGCCCCTAAAGACCTGCTCAAGCTGCACCAGGCCCGTTCGGTCTCGCTTGCCGCGTGATAGTGAGCTGTCCCCCGAACGGCCAAACGAGCTTCCGGGTGCTGCACAATAGTTAGGCAAATGCCTCGACAAAAAGCTCGGCGAATTGAAACTTGAAGGTTTTGTAAACGATATATCATAGTAAAAGCGGCATCTTACAGCTTGGCACGGTAACTGCTAAAAGAGAATAAAACCGAATAAGGGATACACCGAGGTATTCCAACCAGAGCAAGAAGGCAAGGGCGCCACCGTAGCAATACGGAGCGCCTTTTTTATTGGAATGGGCCTCGAAAACCAAAAGAGCCCCGCGCCGCCTCAGGATCTGAGGAGAGCGGACGAGACCGGCGGGTTCGTCAGAGTGGCTGACGAAGTCGGTCAAGCGGTCACCGCAAGCATGGCGGCGGCAGCGGGGCACAAAAAAAGGAGAAGGAACATGAGACAGATCGCGATCTACGGCAAAGGCGGCATCGGCAAATCCACCACCACCCAGAACACGGTGGCAGGCCTGGCATCTCTCGGCAAGAAAGTCATGATTGTCGGCTGCGACCCCAAGGCTGACTCCACCCGTCTTATCCTGCACGCCAAGGCCCAGTCCACCGTCATGGATCTGGTCCGCGAACTCGGCACCGTTGAGGACCTGGAGCTTGATGACGTCATGAAGGTCGGCTACGGCGACGTCAAATGCGTCGAGTCCGGCGGACCGGAGCCTGGGGTTGGCTGTGCAGGGCGCGGCGTCATCACCGCCATCAACTTCCTGGAGGAAAACGGCGCCTACACCGAGGACCTCGACTTCGTTTTCTACGACGTCCTGGGCGACGTCGTCTGCGGCGGTTTCGCCATGCCGATCCGTGAAGGGAAAGCGGAAGAGATCTACATCGTGACCTCCGGCGAGATGATGGCAATGTACGCCGCCAACAACATCGCCAAGGGTATCCTCAAGTACGCCTCTTCAGGCAAGGTCCGCCTCGCCGGCCTCATCTGCAACGCAAGGAAGACGGACAAGGAGTTCGAACTGATCTCGGCTCTCGCCGCCAAACTCGGCACCCAGATGATCCACTTCGTGCCCCGCGACAACCAGGTGCAGCGCGCCGAGTTGCGCAGGATGACCGTCATCGAGTACTCCCCTGAGCACCCCCAGGCACAGGAATACCGCACCCTGGCACAGAAGATTTACGACAACAAGATGCTGGTAGTCCCGACTCCGCTGGAGATGGAGGAGCTGGAAGAACTGCTGATGGAGTTCGGCATCATGGAAGCCGAGGACGAGTCTATCGTGGGCGTGGCCGAGGCGGCAGCGGTTTAATTTTCTGCAGGGGCGGAATCGGCAGCCGTCCCTGAAAAGGAGCCTTATATGTCTGAAGCACCCGTAAAGAAGGTAGCAGGGATCACCAAGGAATCTACCCAGGCCATGATCGATCACGCCATGGAGATTTATCCGGATAAGGCCAAGAAGAAGAGGGCGCCGCACCTGGCTCCCAACGAAGGGGAGGGGGCCTGCGTCAAGAGTAACCGCAAGACCGTTCCCGGCATCATGAGCGCCCGCGGCTGCGCCTATGCAGGCGCCAAAGGGGTGGTCTGGGGGCCGATCCGCGACATGGTACACGTCTCCCACGGTCCGGTCGGCTGCGGCTGGTACTCCTGGGGCACACGTCGCAACCTCGTCACAGGAGTGAACGGCGTCAGCCAGTTCGCCATGCAGTTCACCTCCGACTTCCAGGAAAAGGACATCGTCTATGGGGGCGACAAGAAGCTGAAGACGCTTCTAAACGAGGCGCACGAGCTCTTTCCGCTCGCCAAGGGAATCTCGGTACTCTCCGAGTGCCCGGTAGGCCTCATCGGCGACGACATCAACTCGGTAGCCAAGGTCGCCTCCGAGGAGCTGCAGATCCCGGTCATCCCCTGCAACTGCGAGGGTTTCCGCGGCGTGTCGCAGTCGCTTGGGCACCACATCTCCAACGACACCATCCGCGACCACATCATCGGTACCCGCGAGTTTGCCGAGCCGGAATCCCCGTACGACATCGCCCTCATCGGCGACTACAACATCGGCGGCGACGTCTGGAGCGTTAAACCTCTGCTTGAGGAAATAGGTCTCAACGTCAAGGCGGTCTGGACTGGCGACGGCGAGCTGGAGAAGATCGCGGCGACCCACAAGGTGAAGCTGAACCTGATCCACTGCTACCGCTCCATGAACTACATGTGCCGCGTGATGGAAGAAAAATACGGCATCCCTTGGCTCGAATTCAACTTCTTCGGCCCAACCAAGATCCGCGAAAGCCTGAGGAAGATCGCCGAGTACTTCGACGACACCATCAAGGAGAAAGTGGAGGCGGCCATCGCCAAGTACGACCCGATCATGCAGGCGGTGATCGACGAGTACCGTCCGCGTCTGGAGGGTAAGAAGGTGATGCTCTACGTCGGCGGCCTGCGCCCCCGGCACACCGTGAACGCCTACGCGGACCTCGGGATGGTGGTGGTCGGTTCCGGTTACGAATTCGCCCACGGTGACGACTACGAGAGAACCTCGGTGGAGATGCCGGAAGCCACCGTCATCTACGACGACGCCTCCGAGCACGAACTGGAGCAGTTTGTAGACGAGCTGCGTCCCGACCTGGTCGGCTCCGGCATCAAAGAGAAGTACCTGTTCCAGAAGATGGGCATCCCGTTCCGCCAGATGCATTCCTGGGATTACTCAGGCCCATACCACGCCTACAACGGTTTCCCGATTTTCGCCCGTGACGTCGACATGGCCGTCAACAGCCCGACTTGGAAGCTCGTGAAGGCACCGTTTTAGAGGCAGATTAAGACAAAGATAAAGAGTAAGTAAAGACAGAGAAACAGTAGAACCGGCCTGTTTATGACTTCTTTATCTCAATCCTAATCAATCTGACTTACCGCCGTGCGACGGATTGGTCGCCGGCCTAAAGGAGCATAACCATGACTGCAGAAGCTGCCGTGAAATACGTCACCGAGATACCCGAAGAGGAAGTGAACCGGGTTTCCGCGTGGATCAATACCGAGGAGTACAAGGAAAAGAACTTCGCCCGCCAGGCACTGGTTATCAACCCGCCGCACGCCTGCCAGCCGCTGGGTGCAGAGCTCGCCGCGCACGGCTTCGAGGGGACGCTCCCCTTCGTGCACGGCTCGCAAGGGTGCGCCTCGTACTACCGCTCCACCTTCAACCGCCACTTCCGCGAGCCGGCTCCGGCGGTGTCCGACTCCATGACCGAGGACGGCGCGGTGTTCGGGGGACAGAACAACCTGCACGAGGCACTGGAGAACGCCTACACCATCTACAAGCCCAAGATGATGGCGATCTTCACCTCCTGCATGCCGGAGGTCATCGGCGACGACCTGACCGCGTTCATCAAGAACGCGAGGAACAAGGGGATCGTGCCGCAGGACTACCCGCTCCCCTACGCCAACACCCCGAGCTTCAACGGCTCGCACGTTCACGGCTACGACTCGATGCTGCTCTCCATCCTGCAGACGCTGACCGAAGACAGGAAAGTCGAGGGGCGCTGCACCGGGAAGCTGAACCTGATCCCGGGCTTTGACTGCAACACCGGCAACTACCGCGAGTACAAGAGGATCCTCAAGGAATTCGGCATCCCCTACACGCTGCTCGCCGATATTTCCGAGACCTTCGATTCGCCCCTGGACGGCACCTACCGTCCATATCCGGGAGGCACCAAGCTGGAGGACGCGGCGGATTCCATCAACGGCAAGGCGACTCTGACCGTAGCCCCCTTCGCCAGCTCCAAGACCTTCAGCTGGATCAAGGACAACTACTCCGGCATCCACGCATCCCTGCCGACACCGTTCGGCATCGCCAAGACCGATGCCCTGCTGCTGAAGCTGTCCGTGCTGTTCGGCAAGCCGGTGCCGGAGTCGTTGAAGGCCGAGCGCGGCAACGCCGTCGATGCCATGACCGACGCGCACCAGTACATCCACGGCAAGAAGTTCGCCCTCTACGGCGACCCGGATTACCTGTTGGGCTACGTCTCCTTCCTGCTGGAGATGGGCGCCAGACCGCACCACATCCTCTGCAGCAAGGGCACCAAGAAGGTTGAGAAAGAGATTCAGGCGCTACTGGACGCGTCCCCGGACGGCAAGGGGTGCAAGATCTACATGGGCAAGGATCTCTGGCACATGAGAAGCCTGCTGATGACCGACCCGGTGGACGCCATGATCGGCGACACCCACGGCAAGTTCGCCGCACGCGACGCCAAGATCCCGCTGTTCCGGTTCGGCTTCCCGGTCTTCGACCGTGTCAACCTGCACCGTGCTCCCTTGATCGGCTACCAGGGCGCCATCAACATGCTGACCACCATCTGCAACAAATTCATCGAAGTCCGTGACGAGACCTGCGATGACCGTCACTTCGAGATGATGAGATAACAAAACCAGGGACTAGGGGCTAGGGGCTGGCAACAGGCGGCCAGCTCTGCCAGCCGCCTGACGGGGTTTGACTTAACTAGCCCCTAGTCCCCAGTCCCTAGCCCCTGCTTTTACCGCTTCTAAAGGAGGCTCCAATGGCGAAGCCGGATTGGTACGACACGACAGATTGCGACACACACGACGCCGGGGCTCCCAAGTTCTGCAAGAAATCCGAACCGGGCGAGGGGACCGAACGAAGCTGCGCCTATGACGGCGCGCGCGTGGTCCTCATGCCCATAACAGACGTCATCCACCTGGTGCACGGCCCTATCGCCTGCGCCGGGAACTCCTGGGACAACCGCGGGGCCCGCTCCTCGGACTCCCAGATCTACCGCCGCGGCTTCACCACGGAGATGCTGCAAAACGACGTGATCTTCGGTGGCGAGAAAAAGCTGTACCGCGCCATCCAGGAACTGGCCGGGCGCTACCCGGAGGCGAAAGCGATCTTCGTCTACGCCACCTGCGTAACCTCCATGACCGGCGACGATATCGAGACCGTCTGCAAGGCCGCCGCTGACAAGGTTAGCGTCCCGGTCATCCCGGTAAATACGCCGGGTTTCATCGGTGACAAGAACATCGGCAACCGCCTGGCGGGCGAGACCCTCTTCAAATACGTGATCGGGACCGCCGAGCCCGAGTACACCACGGACTACGACATCAACCTGATCGGCGAGTACAACATTGCCGGGGATCTTTGGGGGATGCTGCCGCTCTTCGATCAGCTTGGCATCCGGGTTCTCTCCTGCATCAGCGGCGACTCGAAGTTCGAGGACCTCCGTTACGCGCACCGCGCCAAGTTGAACATCATCGTCTGCTCCAAGAGCCTCACCAACCTCGCCAAGAAGATGCAGAAGAACTATGGCATCCCATACCTCGAGGAATCCTTCTACGGTATGACCGACGTGGCCAAGGCCTTGCGTGACATAGCGCGAGAGCTGGATGCCCGGGTCAGCGGCCTGGAAAAAAGTGTGATGCAGGACCGGGTAGAGCGACTGATAGAGGAAAGCGAATCGGCCTGCCGCGCCGAACTTGCTCCCTACCGCGCCCGATTGGAAGGGAAGAGGGCGGTGCTCTTTACCGGCGGAGTGAAGACCTGGTCCATGGTCAATGCCTTGGCCGAGCTGGGAGTCGAGATCCTCGCCGCCGGCACCCAGAATTCCACCCTGGAAGACTTCTACCGTATGAAGGCTTTGATGCACGAGGATGCCTCCATCATCACCGACACCAGCACCGCCGGTCTTCTCTCCGTGATGTACGACAAGCTCCCCGACCTGATCGTGGCGGGAGGCAAGACCAAGTACCTTGCGTTGAAGACCAAGACTCCGTTTTTGGACATCAACCACGGCCGTTCGCATCCCTACGCCGGATACGCCGGCATGGTCACCTTCGCCAAACAGCTCGACTTGACGGTGAACAACCCGATCTGGCCGGCTCTCAACGGCAAGGCGCCCTGGGAGAAGAATGCTGCAGCGTTGGAAACGGACCTTGCCCTCAGTACGGGACACGCGGCCCGCCTGGCCGCCATGGACATGAAGGAATCGCGGGTCAAAGTGCCGACCAAAAACGCGACCGTGAACCCGCAGAAGAACTCCCCGGCGCTGGGGGCTACGCTGGCGTACCTCGGCATCGACGGGATGCTCGGGCTTTTGCACGGCGCGCAGGGATGCTCCACCTTCATCAGGTTGCAGCTTTCCCGGCATTTCAAGGAATCCATCGCCCTCAACTCGACCAGCATGAGCGAGGACGCCGCCATCTTCGGCGGCTGGGAGAATGTGAAGGCAGGCCTGAACCGGGTCATGGAGAAATTCAAGCCGGCCGTGGTAGGGGTGATGACCACAGGCCTGACCGAAACCATGGGGGACGACGTCAGAAGCGCCATCGTGCAGTTTCGTGAAGCGCACCCCGAGCATGCCGATATTCCTGTGATTCACGCGTCCACCCCGGATTACTGTGGCTCGATGCAGGAGGGGTATGCCGCGGCGGTAGAAGCGATCGTTGCCACAGTTCCGCAAGGCGGTATCGCAATACCTACACAGGTAAATATCCTGCCCGGGTGCCATCTAACTCCTGCGGAGGTGGAAGAAATCTCGGAAATATGCCGTGCATTCGGTCTCGATCCGCTGGTGGTACCCGACATCTCCAACGCACTGGATGGCCATATCGATGCCACTGTTTCGGCCTTGTCCATTGGAGGGGTCAGCGTCGAGAGGATCAAGGCGGCGGGCAGCAGTGTGGCCACCCTGTACTTCGGCGATTCGCTGGCCGACGCCGCCGGCATCCTCGGAGAGAGGTTCGGCATCCCCAGTTACGGATTCATGTCGATAACAGGCCTCGTCGAGTCCGATCTATTGATGACCACGCTCTCGGCGGTATCCGGACGGCCGGCGCCGGAGAAGTTCAGACGTTGGAGAAGCCGCCTTATGGATGCCATGGTCGATTGCCACTACCAGTTCGGGCAGAAAAAGGTCGCGCTGGCCCTTGAGGCCGATCACCTGAAGGGGATGACCACGTTCCTCGCCAGTCTCGGCTGCGATATCCACGTCGCCATCGCGGCAACCAGGACCCGAGGACTTGACTTGTTGCCGGTCGAGAATCTCTTCGTCGGGGATCTCGAAGACCTCGAGCAGACGGCGGCGGGGGCGGATCTGCTGGTGGCCAATTCCAACGGGCGCCAGGCCGCGAAGAAACTGGGCATCGGCGCACACCTGCGCACCGGCATGCCGGTGTTCGACCGGCTCGGCGCGCACCACAAGATGTGGGTCGGCTACCAAGGGACGCTCAACCTGATATTCGAGCTGGCCAACATCTTCCAGGCCAACGCCAAGGAAGCGCAGAAACTGGCGCACAACTAGGAGGCAGATTAAGACAAAGATTAAGACTAAGGGAGATCTGTTCTACTTAATCGTTATCTTAATCGCAATCTACATTTATGAGGCAGATTAAGACAAAGATTAAGATTAAGATTAAGAGAGATCGGTTTTACTTAATCTTTATCTTAATCTCAATCTAGATTTAAGGAGACCGAGCTATGAAGATCGCTTTTACCAGCAGGACAGGCGACAACATCGATATGCACTTCGGCCAGGCGGACTCGTTCCACATCTGGGAGGTGGGGCCGGATGAGGCACATTACGTCCAGACCCTCTCCGTCGGCGAGCATGGCAGTGACGAGGAGGACCGCATCGCCGCGCGAGCGAACCTTCTCTCCGAGTGCGCCATCGTCTATACCATGCAGATCGGCGGGCCGGCTGCGGCAAAGCTGGTGGCCAAGCGGATCCACCCGATGAAGACCAACGTCGAGGTGGGGCTGAAGGAGTCCATCGAGAAGATGCAGGAGGTGCTGCGGGGCAACCCGCCGCCGTGGCTGCGTAAGGCGATGGACAAGGACAACGTGAGCTCGTTCCTTGACGAGGACTAGTCTCCCCCTCCTTAACTCTCAACCTCGGGGGAGGAGGCCAGGCCGGCGAAGCGCGCGAAATATTCATCCAGTGCATTAACTGTCGACTGACAACTACATAACAAAAGGAGAATCACCATGGCTTACATCACCGGCTTGACCAAGAGCAAGAAAGAGTGGACCCCCGAATTCATCGTCGCCATTGATGACGAGACCTGCATAGGCTGCGGCCGCTGCTACAAGGTCTGTGCTCATGACGTGCTGAGCTTTGAAGAGGTGGACGAGGACGATTCGGCGAAGATGTTTATGAAAGTGGAGAATCCCGGCAACTGTATCGGCTGCGGTGCCTGCGGCCGGACCTGCTCCAAGAAGTGCTTCAGCTTTGCCCCGATAGAGGCGTAAGAACCGTCCCTCCCTTTCCCTTGGTTCGTTCCCCGGATATCGGAAATTGCGCGCGGACTCCCCCCTCCCACAAAGGGAGGGGGGGATTTTGATGGAGGTTAACCATGCTTTTCGCTGTAGCATCCAAAGATGGCAAAGAGGTCAACCAGCACTTCGGGCACGTCGAGCGTTTTCTTATCTACCGGGTGGAGGACGATGAGGTGACCTTCCTGGAGGAGCGGCCTGTGGAGAAATACTGCCGTTTCGATCCGGACCATCCGCTGCGCGCCCATACGCTCAAAGACACCGCCGACGCCCTCATAGGCTGCCGTGCTGTGGTCTGTTCGATGATCGGGGAAGCTCCGAGGATAGAACTCGACCGTCTGGGGGTAGAACCGTATGTAGTCGAAGGCGAGATCGAGCCCATCCTGAAGGATCTCGCCAAGGTGCTGTAGATGCTGGTCGTGCTTTTTCTCTCTCAATCTGAGTCTTAATCTCAATCTGATTTAGTGGTGATTCAATGGAGAATTCATTCAACCACTGTAACCTCCCCCCTTGGGTCATCGCCTCCCGCCATTTCAACGACAACCCGCAGCCCTTGGAAATCCAGGGGGTGCGCGCTGTTAACCGCTTTTTCTTCGACAAGCTGGCGGGCATCGAAACGCACGAGGAACGCGCCTCGGTCTTCAACGATTACATGTCGGTGAAATTCCAGTTGCACCAGTGGCAGCAGGAGACCGCAACGGCGCGCAAAAGTCTGAAAAACAGCTACCTGCGCTTTCTCAGGGGATGGATGATGGATTCCAACTCAGTGGAAGGCGCGGTACTGAAAGGGTGGGTGGAGAGCAGGATGGGGCTGCCCCCGACCTTCCA
The DNA here is from genome assembly GCF_018919385.1 of Geomonas diazotrophica. Taxonomy (GTDB): domain Bacteria; phylum Desulfobacterota; class Desulfuromonadia; order Geobacterales; family Geobacteraceae; genus Geomonas; species Geomonas diazotrophica. The sequence goes on along the minus strand of NZ_JAHLMF010000010.1, from coordinate 83,160 downwards.
CAACGTGCGCATCGCAGGGATACACGACGAGAATTACCTGCAGTATGCGGTCGACCGCACTAAGGGGAGCGCGCGCACCTCGGCCATCAATTCCCAACTCGACCTCCTCTACGAATACTCCCAGTACGAGCTTGCCAAGAGGTACCCCGACCGCAAGCATCTCACCTTGTATCGCGGCACCTTCGACCGTTCCGAATACGATGTCCTGGAGACGATTTCAAAACGAGAAGAGATGGTTCGCCTTAACAACCTCAACTCCTTCACCACCGACGAGGAGCGCGCCTGGGAGTTCGGTTTCGTCGTGTGGCAGGTACAGGTCCCGCTGGCGAAGGTATTCTTCTACAGCGAGCTGCTACCGAACTCAATACTGAAGGGGGAGGGGGAGTGTCTCGTAATCGGCGGTGAGTACCGCGTCAAGCGGCTCATGTGCACGGTTTAGACAGGGGGGCGAGAACTCGTCGAACGCGGTAAATGATTCGTCAACCGCAATAAACGAGTCATCAATCGCGATAGATGAGTCATCAACCGCGATAGACGAGTCGTCGAACGCGATAGACGAGTCACCGGACGGGGTAAACGAGTCACCGGACGCGATAGGCGAGTCATCAAACGCGATAGACGAGTCATCAAACGCGATAGACGAGTCGTCGAACGCGATAGACAAGTCACCGGACGGGGTAAACGAGTCACCGGACGCGATAGGCGAGTCATCAAACGCGATAGACGAGTCATCGAACGGGGTAGGCGAGTCATCGAACGGGGTAGACGAGTCATCGAATGCGGTAAACGAGTTGTCGAACGCGATAGGCGAGTCACCGAGCGCGGTAAACGAGTCATCAACCGCATTCAACGACTCGTCTATTGCGGTCACCGATCATCGCCTGCCACAGACTTCAACAAGGGCGACATGCACACCAGTTGTTCGGCAAGATCATAAATTTCGACAACCAACTCCTTGGCCAGCTTCTTTTTCCACCGGGACGGGATTGCCTCTTCTCCATAATAGGCTCCTGCTATGGCTCCTGCTATGGCTCCGGTCGTGTCCGCATCGCCTCCCTGGTTGACGGTTTCCACGATACACGCTTCAAAAGAACGGGACTTGAAGAAGCAGTGGAATACGGTCTGCATGGTGTCTACTACGTAACCGGATGCCAAGCCTTTGTATGGTTCGAAAGAAAACGAGGGATGCGCGGAGATGAGCTCATCGGCTTGCCGCCGCAGTTGAAGCAAGGATCGCCCGGTCAGCGCCAGATGTAGCAAACGTCCAAGATATATCGAAGCCGCGTCAGAGTAAGGATGGTTGTGTGTAAGATGGGCTTGTTGCAGGATAATACGCTCCAGTAGCTGGTCATTTCCCAAGGCACAGAGCGCGACAGGCAGGGTCCGCATAGCTGCGCCGTTGCCGCCATCCCACTCGTTTGGAGGGGTCTCCAGCAGCCCGCGCAACATGTAATTCCTTATGCCTCGCCGGCACGTGTCACCAACATCGATAGGCTTCGATTTGAGCCACCCGGCAAGGTGATCAGCCGCCGCCTGCAGACTCCATGCTCCTTCCTTTACGGTTGCCCGCGCCAGACACAAGGACATCTCGGTATCGTCTGTCACCTGCCCGGGCTTCAACCTGAGCCAACCGCCTCCCACCATCTCCTTCAGGACCCCGTACTTGTCCCTGATCTCCCCACGAGTCATGAACTCTACCGGAGCTCCCAGCGCATCACCAACCGCCAACCCGAGGAAGGCGCCCCGGGCCCGACTGATAAGGTCGCTATGTGCGGAAGAAGTGGTCATGGGCATAACTGTGCAATAACCAATCCGTTGTACCGGGCGGTTCGCTGAATGTTGCTGAGCCCCTTTCTTCGCATGCTTTCGCGGTGTCAGGCGCCAGAGTGAGAGGAGGGGTTGCTGCCGCGACCTTAGGCAATGCCCAAAAAATAGTCGGGCACAGGTGGCTGGAGGCTGGGAAGAATTGGAAGAGAGCAGGTGGGGCGTCAGTCCTTCAAACAAAACCACGGCGATGGGTACACATGCCCCATTCAACCTGAATGCTGCAGCTAAAGCATCTATTCTTCATACTTTTTCTTCCGGTCCTTCACCCATGCCATTATCAGCCATTGGAGCTGGAGAACACTGTAGACAGCACGGCGCGTAACCAATGGCACGCTAAATGCTCATATGGAGGCAAAGGTACAACGATGTATCTAATACAAGCGACGGCAACGATGCCCGGCGGATAGAGATATCCGACCGGGCATTTTCGTTTTCAGGCCCGCCTGAAAGGATCAAGGAGGATGACATGGCAACCTCGTGCGAAAAGATGAAGAAGATTCAGGGACATCCCTGCTTCGGCGGCAACCATCACAAAAACGGCAGGATGCACCTGGCGGTGGCGCCGAAGTGCAACATCAAGTGCGGCTACTGCACCAGGCGCCACGATTGCGCCAACGAGTCCCGCCCCGGCGTGACCAGCCGACTGCTTTCACCCGAGGAGGCGATCGTCAGGGTGCGGGAGGTTATGGCGAGCCCGGTGACCGGCCCGATCATCAAGGTAATCGGCATCGCGGGCCCAGGCGATCCCCTCTTCAACGAGGAGACCTTCGAGACCTTCCGGCTGGTGGACCGAGAGTTCCCCGACCTTATCAAGTGTATGAGCACCAACGGGCTTTTGCTGCCTGACAAGATGCCCGTCCTGAAGGCGCTGGAGCTGCACAGCCTTACCGTCACCCTCAACACGCTGGACCCGGAGATTGGCGGCAGGATCTACTCCTACGTCCACTACCGGGGTACGACCTACAGCGGCAAGGAGGCCGGGGAGATCCTGGTTCACAACCAGCTCGAGGGGATTCGCCAGGCGGCGGAGCTGGGCATGACCATAAAGATCAACACCGTACTGATCCCCGGGGTCAACGACTCGCAGATACCGCTCATATCCAAGCAGGTCAAGGAACTTGGGGCCTTCGTGATGAACATCATGCCGCTGATACCGCAGGCGGATTTTGCACACATAGAGCCGCCTTCCGCGGAGCGTTTGGACGCGCTGCGCAGCGACAACGAGAAAACCATAGGACAGTTCAAGCATTGCAAGCAGTGCCGTGCCGACGCGGTAGGACTGATCGGCGAGAATCTGCAATTGGCAGTGGCAACGGCAGATTGATCATGTTGAGCCCGTTCCTTGACTCCGATATCGGCCACTTCCTCGCGGCGGCGACGAGTGAGGGATGGATCTGCGGGAAGTGGGAGATGGAATTCCTGCTGCAGACCTTCCCGCAGGGGTGTCTGGTCAAGCGCGCCGACAGTGAGCTGCAGGGGTACATCACCTCGCTGCGCCACGACAAAAGCGGCTGGATCGGTAACCTCCTGGTGGCGCCCGAGTCACGCAGGGGCGGTATAGGTACGGAGCTGATGCAGGGAGCGTTGCAGGCCTTACTCGATGCCGGCGTAGAAACGGTCTGGCTGACGGCCTCTGCAAAAGGGGTGGAGCTTTACAAGAAACTGGGCTTTATTCCGGTCGACAGCATCAACCGCTGGGTGGGGGAGGGGGGCGGTGGCCGAAGCTGGTCTCCGGCGGCACCCTGCGACACGGAGATGATCCGGCACGTGGACAGCGCCGGGTGGGGCGACCGTCGTGATGCACTGCTGGCCGTAACCGGCAACCGCGGGCACGTCATCTGCGGTAATCACTCGTTTGTCTGCATCCAGCATTGGGAGCAGGGGACACAACTCGGGCCTTGGGGAACCCTCTTCGAGGGACATGCGGCAGCGCTTCTCGAGTCGGCCCTGGCCGCGGCCGGAACCAATGTATTCCTGGATGTTCCGGCAGGCAACCTGATGGCTGCAGCTTTGTTGACCCGCAAGGGTTTTTCGATTCGGGGAAGCAATACTCTCATGTACCTTGGCGCCAAGCCAAAGTACTCGCCACATAAGGTTTTCGCTCTGGCGAGCATGGGCAGTATGGGGTGATTTAAAGATAAAGCGGTAAAACGATACTCCAATAAAGACATAAACCGGTAAGTATGGCTTCGAAACTTAGAACTGCTTCGACAAGGAGGGACGCATGTTAGTCGTCGCCTGCATAAAGCAGGTTCCGGATACCACGCAGGTGCAGATCGATCCGGTAACCAACACTCTCATAAGGGACGGCATACCGTTCATCATCAATCCGTATGACAGCCATGCCCTCGAAGAGAGCCTGCGCCTTAAGGACAACCACGGCTTCAAAGCGGTGGCACTATCCATGGGACCGCCCAACGCAGAGGCGACGCTGAGGAAGGCGCTGGCGCTGGGCGTCGACCGCAGCATTCTCCTTTCCGACCGCGTCTTCGGCGGAGCCGATACGCTCTCGACCAGCAATGTGATCGCGGCCGCCATAAAGAAGCTGGGCGAACAGGAAGAGGTGGGCATCGTCTTTTGCGGCAAGCAGACCATAGACGGCGACACTGCCCAGGTGGGGCCGGGCATTGCGGTTCGCCTGGGGTACTCCCAGCTGACCCTGGTGGACCGGATCGAAAAGATCGACCTGGTACAAAAGACCATCGTGGTGCGCCGCAAGCTGGAGGGGCGTTACGAGATCGTCGAGGCGCGGCTGCCAGCCATGATTACCGTGGTGCGCGAACTGAATCGGCCGCGCTACCCGACGGTGCCCATGCGGCTTTCCTCCGCAAAGGCGCAGGTGGAGTGCTGGAGCAACGAGCAGTTACAGTTGGACGTGAACAGCGTAGGACTGAAAGGCTCCCCCACCTGGGTAAGCCGCATCTTCTCTCCGGAGCGCAAGGAAGGGGAGATCATTGGCGACGGCATGAACGATCCGGTTGGCGCGGCGAACCTGCTGCTCGAACGGCTGATCGACGGCGACATGCTGGCAGTATAGGCGTCCCCCCTTGTCGGACCGGTCCGACAGGTCTGACTGGTCCGACTGAATTCAAAAACAACAGGTGCCCCATGACAGAACCAGTTAAGCTGAAGAAACCGCGAGGCAAGGCGCGGGTGATATCCGGCAAGTGCATCGCCTGCGGCGCGCGCTGCCAAAGCGTCTGTCCCGTGGACGGCGTGGAGATGAGTGAGCAGGGCGAGCCGATCATCGCTGCGGAAAAGTGCATCGGTTGCGTGAAGTGCGTCAAGGCCTGCCCGGCCGGCGCACTGGAGATGTTCTACACCCCCGAAGAGCTCGCCATCATCGCCGGTTTCGAGAAACACGGCGGCGAAGAGGTGGACGAAGAAGAATCGGAACGTCGCCGCAGGATCTCCGCATACAAGGGGGTCTGGGTCTTCATCGAGCAGAATGACGGCGAGGCGGCCAAGGTTTCCTGGGAACTGACCGGGGTGGGGCGGGAGCTTGCCGACCAGCTCGGTGTGCCTCTTTCCGCGGTGGTCATAGGGAGCGGCGTGGAGCACTTAGCGGATCTCGCATTCGGCTACGGAGCGGACCAGGCGTTCCTGGTCAACGATCCGGTGTTCCGCCAGTACCGCACCGAGCCGTTCCTCGAAGCGATGTGCCACCTCATTGAGACGCACAAGCCGGAAGTGGTGCTGATGGGGGCAACAGGCATGGGTCGCGACCTGGCAGGCGCCGTCGCGACCCGCGTGAAGACCGGCCTCACCGCGGACTGCACGGGACTGGGGATCGACGCGAAGGGAAACCTCATGCAGACCCGTCCGGCCTTCGGCGGCAACATCATGGCCACCATCATGTGCGACCGCTTCCGCCCCCAGATGGCAACGGTGCGCCCGCACGTGATGCCCATGCCGCAACAGAAAAGCGGCAGGACCGGCAAGGTGATCCACGAGAGCTGCCCCGTTGCCGAGTCGTCCATCTTCACCCGGGTGCTGGAAGTCATCACCGAGAAGGGCGCCAAGGACAAGGTGGACGTGGCCGGTGCCGAATTCATCGTCTCGGGCGGTCGTGGACTGATGGCAAAGGAAAACTTCGCCCTGCTCGAAGAGTTGGCCGAGGAGCTTGGTGGCGTGGTCGGCGGGTCGCGCAGCGCCGTGGACGCGGGTTGGCTCCCCCAGGATCGGCAGGTCGGCCAGACGGGAAAGACGGTCCGCCCCAAGATCTACATCGCCTGCGGCATCTCGGGTGCCATCCAGCACCTGGTCGGGATGCAGGATTCCGACGTCATCATAGCCATCAACCGCGACCCCGAGGCGCCCATCTTCGAGGTGGCCACCTTCGGCATCGTCGGGGACCTGTTTCAGGTGGTGCCTGCGCTGACCGCGCGGGTAAGGGAAATGAAGCAACGAACGGCCGCTTGAAAACCTCAAAGAAGTTAAGCGAAGAACGCTGAGTATCCGCGGAGTGCGCTAAGAAAAGCCGTTGGTTTGACTCCGCGCCCTTTGCGCATGCTCCGTGTGTTTTGCGCGACCGCTTTCAGCCCAGACTTTATGGAGCATCTATGGAACACGTAATTTTCATCGCAATTCTGAGCCTGTCACTCTCCGCTTTTGCCTTCAGTTGCTACCGCAGACTGGCACTGGTCAGCGTCGGCAAGAACGAGTACCGCTTCGACCGCCCCCTGGACCGACTCAGGGAGATGCTGGTCTACGCCGTGGGGCAAAAGAGGGTGGTAAGCCGCCCCTTCGGGCTTAACCACGGCGTCATCTTCTGGGCCTTCCTGGTGCTGGCCCTCGCCAACCTTGAATTCCTGGTCTCGGGGATCTTCCCGGCGGTCTCCTTTGCGCTGCTCCCGGCTCCGCTACACGGGGCGCTGCTGTTCCTGTTCGACATCTGTTCACTGGCGGCCCTGGTTGCGGTGGCGGTCGCTGCACTGCGTCGCACGGTGAACCCTCCCTTCGAGGGGGCCCGCACCTTTGAGGCCTACCTGATCCTGTCCATGATCGCGACCCTGATGCTGGCCTATTTCGTGGTGAACGGCGTGCGCATCGCTCAGGGGATGCTGCCTGGCACCACAGCCACCCCGGTGTCCAATCTTGTCGCCCGCCTGATCATGGCCACTCCTGCTGCGGGTGCATTGGAGCAGACCGGCAACGTCTTCTGGTGGATCCATGCCGTGGTGCTTTTGGGGTTCATGAACTTTCTCCCTTACAGCAAACATATGCACATACTTACCGCCATACCCAACGTCTTTCTGCGCAGCATGGGGAAATGCAATAGCCAAGAGCGCGAGGCGTTCCAGGAAGGAAACAGCTTCGGTGCTGCAACGGTGGAGCGGCTCTCCTGGAAGGACCTGCTTGATTCCTTCTCCTGCACCGAGTGCGGCCGCTGCCAGCAAGCCTGCCCCGCCTCCAGTACCGGCAAGACACTGAACCCCCGCGAGATGATCCACGCCATCAAGGAGAACCTCCTGCAAAACGGCGCGGTCATTGACAAGCTCTCCGGCGACCTGCAGGCGGAACGGTGCGTCTCGCTGATCGGCGACGGCAAAAAGGGAAACACCAAGGCGAGGGCCCTCTGGAGCTGTACTTCGTGCGGCGCCTGCATGGAGGCATGCCCGGTCTTCATCGAGCATCTTCCCAAGATCGTCAAGATGCGCCGGCACCTGGTGCAGATGGAGGCGAGTTTCCCCGAGGAGCTTCTGAACCTCTTCGAGAACATGGAGCAGCGTTCCAACCCCTGGGGGATGGCCCCGTCGGAGCGGAGCAAGTGGAGTTCACAGCTGAACCTGCGTCCCTTCGAGGCGGGGAAGACCGAATACCTGCTCTTCGTCGGCTGCTCGGGCGCCTTCGATGCGCGCAACAAGCAGGTCTCGGTGGCCCTGACCCGCGTGCTCGACGCGGCGGGCGTTTCCTACGGTGTCTTGGGCAAGGAGGAGAAGTGCTGCGGGGATAGCGTACGGCGGCTCGGGAACGAATACCTGTTCGACCAGATGGCAAAGGAGACGGTCCAGCAGTTCCTCTCCAAGGGGGTCACCAAGGTGATCACCCAGTGCCCGCACTGCTTCACGACCCTCAAGAATGATTACCGCCAGTACGGGCTGGAGCTGGAGGTGCTGCACCATAGCGAGCTGATCGATAGACTTTTGCGGGAAGGGAGGCTCACCCCGGCCCGGAGCGCCGAAACGGGGAGGGTGGTGTTACATGATTCCTGCTACCTCGGTCGGCACAACGACGTCTACGAGGCACCTCGCGAGGTGCTGAGGAAGGCAACGGGGCGCGAGGTCCTGGAAATGGGGCGCAACCGGGAGAACGCCTTCTGCTGCGGTGCGGGGGGAGGGCGCATGTGGCTCGAGGAGCACGAAGGTACTCCCATCAATCGCAGCCGGGTACAGGAGGCGCTGGCGCAACAGCCGGTGACCGTGTGCGTCAGCTGCCCCTTCTGCATGACCATGTTCGAGGACGGCATCAAGGAAGTGGCCGGGAGCACCACCCAGGTCAAGGACATCGCGGAAGTGGTAGCGCTCTCCCTGTAGCCGAACCTTATTCTTCCATCCATTTCATCAGCGTATAGGCCTGCTCCTCATTCATGTGGAGGGTGGAGTAGAGGTATTCCGCATCGGTCTCAGGATGCACCAGCTTGCGGATGTCCCCGTACTCGGGGGAGTTGAGAATCCGCACGATGCAGGGGTGCAGGTTCGCGGCGGGGATTCCGTAAACCTGGCTGGTGAAAAGGCTCACCTTGGTCGGCCTCGGGTAGATGCGGGATTCTTCCCGCACCGTGTCCACGATGGTGCTGCAGGCGTCGGTGACGGCGGAGCGAACCAGCAGTCCCGCGTATTTCTCCGTGATGTGCGCGTCGCAGTAGAGGTAGAGCTCACCGCTGAAGGCTGAGGCGGTCTTGATGTCCCGGTACTGCACCTGGGTCTGCATCTCGTTGAGAAACGAACAGATCTTTACCGGCTTGATATCGGGGAAGAGCGCGAACATGGCGTTAAGCGGCGTCAGGGCCGTGATGACCCTGGAATCCCTGCGGATCTTTTCTGCCATGGCGTGCTTCACTTCCTCAAGCTTCCCCTTGGCCGCCGCATCTTCACTGTTCATGTAATCCTGTGAGTAGAGGAAAAGCTGTCCGGAGGGGGTTACCAGGGTGCGTATGTCACTGGCGAGGCCGCCTGTTGAGATTGCCTCCAGCACTCCATGTTGAAGTTCACCCGGCAACCCTTTGGCGAGTACGGACACGATGCGGGAGGAGGTCAGTGCGCCGTACCTCTTCGAGTTGCGCCTGACATTGTGAATCAGCTTTGCCTTAACCTCTGCGATCTGCTCGGTCATGCCGGTCCGATGGAAAGTTTCTGCTGTAGCGCTTTGGCTGTGGTCGGAGTGGAATCCCTGGTGCATTGTCGGTGGTACCTCGCGTGGTGAGCATTAGAACCAATTCATTGCGTCTATAATAAACCACATTTGTACCGTGTAAACTGCGCCCTTGATTTTTTTTCATACGCGCTGCAATTCCCTGCTCGCAGGCTTTCTACGCCGCCCATGGATCCAACATTAACGATGCGCCCCCTTGACATTAATACCTGCTAATATATATTTATTCCCGCTGAAGTCTGGAGATTCTGACCAAGGAGGTCGGCGTGGAATATTCAGGGTTTATGCTGGCGTTGGGAGGCGTGTTGCCTTGCCTGGGGCTTGGGCTGTTCTGCTATCTCTTGAGGCTTCTCCTCGAGTTCAAGGAAGATAGCTGCAGCGGTCAAGATCCGCAATATGTGCGTGACATAAACAGGAAGCTGAATCTCAACAACGTAGAGACTGAGCGGGACATCCTCTGAACTTGCCTACACGGTTGCAACGGGCTGCCTTCTCCTGCTAAACTGCCGCGAAAATAACCGCCCCAGGCGGAACTATCCGGCGGTCACATGCCTCGCAACACTCTTCTCTCAATCGTTGTTCTCATCCTTTTATCGGCAACCTCAGCATGGTGCGGACCTCTCGAGGAGTGCCGTGAGTTTGTCGCCTATGGTGTACCCGGCCAAAGCGGTGATCTGTTGTGCCGGAAGGGGTTCCTGCTGAGCCACGACGCGCAAAAGAAGACGCCGGTCTGGGTTGTCGAGAGGATGACCAGGGAGCGGTTGCAGGCGAAGCTGAAGCGTTCCGACAACTTCCGTCCAGACCTCGAACTTCCCAAGGGGGAGCGTGCGGAGCTTTCCGACTACCGGGGATCGGGTTACGACCGTGGCCACATGGCGCCGGCGGCGGACATGGCGTGGGACGAACAGGCCATGTCGGAGAGCTTCTACCTCTCAAACATGGTGCCCCAGGCGGGGGAGGGGATGAACCGAGGCATCTGGGCCGAGTTGGAGGGGAAGGTGCGCAAGTGGGTGGAGAAGCGGGGGGAACTCTTCATCTACAGCGGGCCGATCTATCCCAAAGGGGCGCTGAGGACCATCGGCCGCAACCATGTGGCGGTCCCATCCGCCCTGTACAAGGTGATCCTCGATCCGGCCAGGCGCGAGGCACTGGCACTCATCATGCCGAACCAGCCGCTTGAGACCGAGGACATGCCGAAGTACCTGGTGCCGGTGCGCGAGGTGGAAAGGCAGACCGGGCTCGACTTCTTCTCCGCGCTGCCCAGGGAGGAGCAGGACCGGATCGAGACCCCGGCCCCGCCTGCGCTCTGGCAGTGAGTTGAACTAACGCTTCAGGGTTGTGCCGATAAACTCCGTCGCGTCCCTCTTTAACTGCGCCAGGGAATCCCCCTCCAGGTACATCATGTGCCCCGAGCGGTACCGTTTGACGGAGATGTTCCGACGCAGCGCCTCCCCCACCCCCAGGTGGGCCAAGGTGTAATCGGTGGCGAAATGCGGGGTGGCCAGATCGAACAGGCCCGAGGCGACCAGGACCTTCAGGTAGGGGTTCTTGACCATCGCGTTACGCAGGTTCTCGCCGGTATCCGCATAGCTGTTCTTGGCCTCCCAATCCCAGCGGCCGATGCCGCCCCCCAGCGCGAAATACTCCAGGTCCGACCGGTAGTCAAGCTCCTCCCGAAGGTAGGTGTTCATGGCACTGGTGAAGGGGGGACGGATGTTGGCAATTGTCGCATCGCCCCACAGGTGCTTGCCCGGCTCCGGATTCTCCGCGTTGAACCTGCTGTCCATCAATCCGACCGTGCGCCTCTCGTCGCGCAGCAATTCCTTCGCAAAGTCCCGGTTGTCCACCCGCAAATTTCTGTTCTGAACCAGGTCCACGCTGAGCCCCGTGAACGAGGCCAGTTTTTCCGCTATGGCCTTGCGCTCCGCCATAGTCAGCCGATCACCCTTGTTGAGTGCCAAGAGGTAGTCCGATGCCGCCCATTGCTCCGCCTGGGCCAAGGTCCGGTCCAGGTCAGCCTGCAGCTCGGGAGCGAGCTTGCGATGGTACCAGGCGGTCGCCGTGTAGCTCGGCAGGAAAAGCTGGTAGGGAAGGTCATTGCCGTAATCGAAGGAAACGGTCTGCAGGTTGAGGATGCTGGAGACCAGTATGAGGCCGTTGAGGGCGACGCCGTGCTCAACCAGGTGCTCTGCCAGTCCCGCCGAGCGGAAGGTGCCGTAGCTCTCGCCGACCAGGAAGACGGGAGTGTCCCAGAGCCCGTTGCGGGTAAGGTAAAGCCTGACAAAGCGTCCCAGCGAGTCGATGTCCCCCTGCACAGCGGAGAACTTCTTGGTGAGGTCGGGCTTGGCGGCGCGGCTGTAGCCGGTGCCGACGGGATCAACGAAGACGAGATCGGCCACATCGAGCCAGCTTGACGCGTTGTCGACCAGGCGAAATGGGGGTGCCGGCATGCTACCGTCGGGGAGCATCTGCACCCGTCTTGGCCCCATTGCCCCCAGGTGCAGCCAGACGGAGGCGGCGCCCGGGCCGCCGTTGAAAGCAAAGAGCAGGGGACGGGGCTTTGCGGAAGCAGGTTGCTGCACGCGGTAGGAAACGTAGAAGATCTCGGCCTCGGTCTCCCCAGTGTCGGTGAGCACCGGCAACGTGCCGGCACAGGCCTGGTATGAAATCTCCTTGCCGCCGATCTGGGCCTTGTGGCTGGTCACCACGACCCGGGCCGTCCCCCCAGGCTTGGTTTGACTTTCCTGCTGCTCCACGCCTTGCGGCTTGCTCTCGGGGGAGGGAGGAGCGGCAAACGCAGGTACTTGGGCTAAGGCAAAGAACAAAGCCGAAACGATCAGTAATGGCTTAGACAAGGGAACCCCTCCTCAATGAAAAACATGGATACCACATTGGATACTATCTGAAGGTGCCAGCCAGGTCAAACCAAGGGAATGAATGTGAGTTACCGCGAAGAACAAAAAAAGCACCCTGCATGGTGTGCAAGGTGCTTTGAGCCAGCCGCGATGGAGGTTAAATCAATAGGCGACGTAGGGTCCGCTGCCGAGCCCGGAACTCTCATCTTCGATGCCGAAGGCGACGCTGCGCCCCATGAAGAAGGGCAACCCCCAATCGAACCCGAAGCCGGATGGGCCGCCGATATCGCTGAAGACCCGGTTGGAACTGTTCAACAGGCTGTTGAAATTGGAGATCTGGAAACTGACCGTGGACGCGGGCGTTCCCCCGGCGCTCACGTTGGTCGCCAGCAAGGACCTGGTGAGCGGGGGGCAGTACCAGTCGGTATTGGGCGACGGGCATACCGGGAGCACACTCGGGTCAGCATTGGGGAAGAACAGGCCGTTGGAGCCGGTGTCGGCGAACCCGTTGGTGGAGCCGCCGTTGAAGGTGGTGGTGAAGTCCCCGGCGGAGTCGGTCCTGAGGACGACCGGGCCGGAAAGGGTATTGTTGGTGCCGGTGCCGATCCCAAGGACCACGGATCCGCTGATCGACGGCACCCCGCCCACGGGGACAGCGGGCAGGGTCACGATCAGACCGTTGTTGTCCACCGGGAGCGCCGCAACCGGGTTCTGCACCTGGTCCGTTAGTGGTACCGAAGCTCCGACGCAGCTCGTCCCGCTGCAGCTGTAATATACACCGTTGGCCGAGGTGAACGCACAGCCAAGACCGCAGTCTTCCTTGAACACCCCCACCCCCAGGATTCCGGCGAACCCCGAGGAGACCGGGGTGGGATCCGCGTTGGAGCAGGGGAGGGGGAGCGAGCCGAAGCTGGAGTTGATCACCTGGATAGGCACAGAGACGTACGGTTCGTTCCCCAGTTTGACCATGGCCGTCCTGATCGGCCCCCAAAGGGAACTGCCGTCGGCGAACTGGACGCAGCCGGTGAGTGTGCCGGCGCCGCTGGCCACGGGCGGCAGAGTCAGGTTTGGTATCGCCTGCTGGAAGAGCCGCAAACCGTAACTGCCGGTGTCGAGGAGGACGTCGTTCACCGTCTGGCAGGCGGAGAGATCGGGATTGCAGACGGTGATACTTACGCAGGCTTTGTTTAGGTAGCTTCCTGGCGAACAAAGCGAGCCGTTCACCGTCATCGGCATCACGTTTGCGGCCGGGGTTGATGACGAGGTGGTGGTAAGGTTGGTCGATCCGGTCACCCCTCCAAGGGTGGCCGTTACGGTCGTGGTCCCCGCGGAGACCGCGGTGGCCATCCCTTTGGTCCCCGCTGCGCTGCTTATGGTAGCCACTCCTGCGACAGAGGAACTCCAGGATACCTGGCTGGTTATGTCCCGTGTGCTGTTGTCGGAGTAGGTCCCGGTGGCTGTGAACTGCCCCGTCGTGCCGACCGTGAGGGTCGAATTGACAGGGGTGACCGCTATCGAGGTCAAGGTCGGGCCTTTTTTCCCGCCGCCGCACCCGGACAGGGCGACGAGCACGGCAAGTATGGTCATGACTGCCGACAGCTTAACGGATCTCATCGAGGCTCACTCCTTCGGGCAGGAGTTCGGGAAGGTAGGCCCGCCCTTGCAGGTTGCGCATATGCCCCCAGGTTTCCACCACCATCCGACGCGTCATCACTTTCAAACCTCGACGCCCCTGCCGACGCGGTGTACCGGAAAGCGCCTTACGGTAGTCGTCGTGATAGTTGCCGAGCAGCACGTGCAGATCGGGGTGTACCAAGCCGTTCCAGGCGACCGCGAAGACGACGCCGGACGGATTCACGTATTCCCGCACGGTGGTGGCCGTGGTCCCTGAAGCGATCGATTGAACGCGGTAACTGGCGCGGTTGGTCGATTTCAGGAGCGCTCCGGACAACTCCTTGGAGTCTCGGGCAATGGTCTGGGCCGCTTCCCCCAGAGTCGCTTCCGCGAGGTCATACCGGCAGGAGATGACCACCGCCATGCAGAGCGAGATAAGACAAAGTCGTAGCATCATCGTCGTCCCCTGTGCCGCTCGGAATTTGGGTGTTCCAAGAAACAAGGTGACATTCTACCAACAAATCCATTTCTATGTTAACAAATGTTAATTTTTGTAACCATTGGGAGGGCTGGGAGCTGGGGGGGGTGAAAAAAGGCTCGCCGCCTTGGAAATCCCGAGGCGGCGAGCCGGTGTAACGATAAGAATGGTACGGCTGGGCAGGGAAGGGTGGAGGAACTATTTCTTCCCTTTCTTGGAGAGCTCGGCGGCGACCTCTTCGCTGATGTCTTTGGGCTTCACCCTTTCATCCGCGAAGAGCACCCCTTTTTCCTCGACCACCAACAGGTAGCCATTGGCCTTGGCATAGTCACCGGCCGCCTTCTTGATCACGCCGCCGACTTCGTTGGTCAGCTTGTCCTGAAGCTTGTTCACCTCGAGTTCGCTCGCCCGTGCCAGCTTCTGGAATTCCTCGACCTTCTTCTGGAATTCGGCCGCCTTGGCTGCGCGCTCCTTCTGGGTCATGGTGGGAAGCTTGGCCTCGATGGCGGCCTTTTGCTTCTCGAGCTGCTTGGTCCGGGCGTCGAGCTTGCTGCGCAGGAGCTCCGACTTCTTCTTCAGCGACTCGCTTGCCGCCTTGCCTTCGGGAGATTCTGACGCGACCTTGCCCATGTCGATAAACGCGATCTTGACTGCCGCAACGCTTGCCTCGTCCTTGGCGGGAACCACGGGGGCAACAGCCGCGGCGGGTGCCACTGCCGGAGCTGCGGCGTGAGCAGCGGCGGGAGCAGCCTCAGCGGCAAAACCGTTCGCGGCGATGAGAGAGGTGAGTGCGGTGCCGATGAGTAATGACACGAACCTGTTCATATGATCGTCCTTTGTTTGAGTAGTGGTGACTGCGACGGGGAGAGCATAAAGCCTTTGTTACGCTTTGGCAATTAAAAGAAATGTGTTGGCCGGCCACAAAGAGCCAGTCGGCGGGTGGAAGTTGCCGACTAATCGCATCTATAAAGCCTGTTGACTCGTATACGCCTCGCTGCTACGATGCCACCACTCAAGAGGAGCGCCCCATGACCGATATGCTACAGAAGTTGCAGGCAGCGACATCCGACGACCCCGCCACGGCAGAGCTGTTGCACGAGGCTTTGAAAGAGATCCGCGAGCTGAGAAAGCAAAGGGACTCCCTGGAGGAGATCCTGATCGTGCTGTCCCGCACCGAGCTTCCCTGGGATGAGGCGGGGAACCCGACCGACGCCCTGCCGCACTTCAGGGAGCGCTACCTGAACGCGGTCCGCGAGGCCGCAGGACTGCTCGGGCTGGAGCTGCGCAGCACCATCACCAGGACCGAACCCAGAACCTGATCCGGCGCTCCCGTCCCGAAGGGGAAGGGCGCCTAACGACTACTGGAGCGTACATGCCTACCAACATGATGGAATGGGGATTCGTCGTCGTTTTCTTCCTTCTGCCCGGCACCATCGGCGCCTGGATCGCCCACACCAAGGGGCGCAACCCGTTTCTGTGGTTCCTGCTGAACGCCCTTTTCGCCCCCACCGTGATGATCACCGCCTTTCAGCGCCCGCTCCGCCCGGTAGAGGGGCACTACCGGCAATGCCCGAAGTGCAGCGAGTTCAGCAAATGGCGCGAGGCCTCGTGCAGATTCTGCGGCACCGGGCTTAGCTGAGCCGATCCATGTTCTTCCGCAAGCAGCCCGATTTCGGCCAGCTCCTGCGCGAACTGGGGGCGTTCAGCCGCAGGGACGTGACCCAGGGGCTGAAGCTGGCCAAACACAAGAAGTCGGCCCAGGCCCTGCTGAAAAAGGACCCGGTCTCCGGCCACGTCCTGCTCGGGCTGGTCGCCTGCCTGGAGCACGACATCGCCTCGATGCACGCCCAGTACCTCCAGGCCGTCGAGCTCTCCGACTCCTACCTTTCCCTGATGTATTACGCCCTTGCCCTGGAAAAATCCTGCCTCTGGAACGATGCGGCTAAATATGCCCTGCTCGCGCTGGACCGCGCGCCCCAGGAACCGAAACTGCTGAACGCCGCCATCGGCATCGCGCCGTTGACCGGGAGGTTTTCGCTGCTGAAGAAACTGCTCTCCCAATGGCAGGAAAGTCACGAGGGGGTGCGTCACCCGCGCCAGGATGATTACGAGACGGTGACCGAAACGCTGGCACGCCAGGGGTTGGCGGAGCAGGACCTGAAGGCGGTTCTCGCCGGTATCGGCACCGCTTTTTCCGAGACCGATGCCATCCTGCTGCAGTGCCGCTACGAACTCGTCCACGGCAAGGACTCGTCTTTCATCCACTACCGGTTCGTGCTCCCGGACAGCCTGGTCGCCACCTATTACGAGGACAGGGTCTCCGAAAAGCTCTCTACCGTCCCCTGTCATCCACGCATTTTCGATGCCTTCTCCTTCTCGGTGGAGAATGGCACCGTGTACGACCTCTACGACTGCATGGAGCGGGAACTGGCCTCCAGCGCCGACACCATCAAGGTCCCGGACCCGGACAAAATGAAGCTGATCGAAGAGCTCATCAGGGACGTGGAGGTCTAAACATGGTCAGCAACGAGTCGCGCATCCGCTTTCATGCCGCTTTCGAACAGGTGCTGGACGAACTGATCGCCGTGGTGGCCAAGGAGAAGGAGAGGAACCCGCAGACCTACAAGGATTCGCCCCAGGCGAAACTGCTGGCGCGGGTGTACCGGGCCATCAAGGATGAGATTCCTGCAGATCCGCAGCACGCCTCGTACTACCAGGGGGAGTCCGAGGGGCATGCCTACCGGCAGTGGCGCCGGGCCAAGCCGACCGGGGAGCACCGGCTCTTCTTCAAGTGGGACAAGGAAACCAACGCCATCATCTACGCCTGGCTGAACAGCGAGGTGAGCCTGGTGAAGTACAAGAGCCACATGGATGCCTACCGGGCGTTCAGGGGGAAGAGCAGATGATGATGGGAACGATGGGAACGATGGGACTCTGTAGGGGCGAATAATTATTCGCCCTGCCTTTGAATTGCCAGCGCCGCGCAATAACCGCCAGGGACCGGCAGGTCGATGATACACCAACGCCCGACCTCGTCAGGGTCCGAACCATGCCCCAGGAGGGCAGGCGGTTCACCCGGCAACAGCGAGACGTCAAACGCCGTCGAGACCAGCGAAAAACCTCTCCCGGTCCCCTTCATATAGGCCTCCTTCCGGGTCCAGCAACGGTAGAAAGCATCGAGCTGCAGTTGCGGAGCCAGGCTGAAAAGCTGCTCCCGTTCCCGCACAGAAAAATAGCGCTCCGCCATGGGGCGAAACGCCAGATCCTGCCGCACCTCTTCCAGATCGACTCCAATCTCCGCACCGTAACATACAGCAACGAGCAACTTCCCACCAGCATGGGAGACGTTGAAACACATCCCATCGGCCGCCTGCTCGGCCGCCAGATACGGCTTTCCGAACTCCCCCTCGAGAAACTCGAGACATCCCGGTTCCCAACCGTTGTACCCCGCCAGGATTTCCCGCAACAAGCCGCGCCCCACCAGAAACTCTTCGCGCTTGAGGTGATCGAACAGTCGAGCACCACGCCGTACTTCCTCGTCGTTTAAAAAGCCGAGCAGGCGTTGTTTTTCATGATCCGGGCGCTGCAGCGGTTCGAGCCTGAACTGCGCACGCACCCCCTCCAGTCCGGCGATCGGAATCAAGCCACTGCCTCGAACGACGCCCTCAGAAGCTTCAGCCCCTCCTGCGTCGAGATGCGGGGGGAGTAGCCGAGATCCCTGCGGGCCGCGGAGATGTCGAACCAGTGGGAGGTGGCGAGTTCCTTGGCGACGAAGCGGGTCATGGGAGGCTCACCGGAAAGCTTGAGCGTTTTCCAGGCTACTTCACAGGCAACCCCAACGGCATAGGCAACTCCGGCCGGGACGGTGCGGTTGACCGGCGGCACTCCGGCCGCGTCCAGGATGGCGTTCACCATGTCCCAGAGCGGGATGGGCTCCCCGTTGGAGATGAAATAGGCCTTGCCCGCCAGCGGCGCATCGGGGCAGAGACGGTCCGCCGCGTTCAGGTGCACCTCGGCCGCGTTATCCACGAAGACGGTGTCGACCAGACAGGTACGCGTGCCGATGCGCCTCAAGGCGCCGGCGCGTCCCTTGGCGACGATGCGCGGTACCAGGTGGTTGTCGCCCGGTCCCCAGATCAGATGCGGCCGGAGCGAAACGGTGGAAAGGGTGCGCGAGTTGGCGGCGAGGACGGCCTTTTCCGCGAGCGCCTTGCTGTGCGGGTAGTGCGCCTCGAAGTGGGCCGGGTAGGGGAGTGACTCGTCGCCACCCTCAACGTCGGAACCGTCGAAGACCACGCTGGGCGAGCCGGTGTAGACCAGGCGCCTGATGCCGAGGATGCGGCAGGCTGCGATCACGTTTTCGGTGCCGACGACGTTGGCGAGGTAGTACTCCTGGAAGCCCCCCCAGATGCCCGCCTTAGCGGCGACGTGGAAGACGGTGTCGCATCCCTGCGCCGCCTGGACCACTGCGTTCAAGTCGGCGAGGTCGCCGCGGTGCTGCTCTACGCCGAGGGAAGCAAGCTCCGGGTACTCTCCGCGCGAGAAACTGACCACTTCGTCGCCACGGGCGCGCAATTGCCTGACGATGGCCGAGCCGAGGAATCCGCCCCCTCCGGTGACTAGCGCGCGCACTTGAGCGTCTCCGCGGCCCAGACTGCCAGCTTCTCCCTGAAGATCTTGGCGTTGTGCCGTATGTCCACCGGGAAGGCGGGATGGAACAGGAAGGATTCGATGGAACGGGTGTGAATGTGTTCCTCGGCCAGCGATTTCAGCTCCTTGCGAACCTGCTCCTGGTCAACCTTGACGCCCTTCTCCAGTTCGATGCAGATCACCGGCGTGAGCGCCCCCGGCTCCCCCACGCCCACCAGGGCGCTGCGGAACACGGCGGGATGGGTGTTGAAGACCGCCTCGCAGGGGATGGTGTAAAGAGGGCCTGCTTCGGTTTCGACCCGGTGGGATTTGCGGCCGCAGAACCAGACACGACCGTCTTCGTCCATCCCCCCGAGGTCGCCCATGCGGTGGAAGAACGAGCCCGTCTCCGGGTCGATGATCTTGGAGAGGTGGTCCGATTCCGGGCGGTTGTAGTAGCCGCGGGTCACCTGTTCCCCCTGCACCACGATCTCGCCGATCTTTCCGGTGGGGACGCGCAGCGCATCGTCCCAGCCGCAGATGGGGTTGTCGGTAATCTGGACGATCTCCAGGCGGATGCCTTCAACCGGCCGCCCGACGCAGACCCCGCCGCCGGAATCGGTGATTTTACGGGTTTCCTGGAGGATCTCGGTGCTGCCTATGGAACAGACCGGGAGCGCCTCGGTGGCGCCGTAAGGGGTGAACACCTGCACGCCCGGGTTCAGCAGGCTGGTGAAGCGCTCGAGCACGGAGGCAGGCACCGGCGCCCCGGCGGAGATTGCCCGCCGCAGGGTGGGAAGCTTGATGCCGTGCTCCACGCCGTAGCGTCCCACCCGGTTGATGAGGGCTGGGGAGCCGAACATGGTGGTCACGCCGTACTCGTTGATCGGTCCCACGATCTTGCGCGGATCGACGGAACCAGGCCGGGTGAAGTCCATCTCCGGGATCACCGCGGTCATGCCGAGTGCCGGAGCGAACAGGGCGAAGAGCGGGAAGGTGGGGAGATCGATCTCCCCCGGCTCGATGCCGTAGACATCCTTCAGGGCCTTCACCTGCGCGGAGAAGTTGCCGTGGCTGTAGATGGCTCCCTTGGGTATGCCGGTACTGCCGCTGGTAAAAAGGATGGCCGCGACGTCGTCCTTCTGGGTCGGGGCGAGGGTGAAGGGGGTATCGTCCTGCTGTCCCGCGATGATCTTCGCAAGCGTGGTCCCTTCCCAGAACAGCCGCGGGCCGACGGTAACGCAGGTACGGATGCTTTCCTTGCCCCAGCCGAAGAGCTTGCGTGCGAGGTGCGCCTTGGGGATGCCGATGAAGGCGTGCGGTTCGGCCTCGGAGAAGCACTGCTTCAGGTTCTTGATCCCAAGCCCCGGATCGATAAGCACCGGCACCGCGCCCACCTTGAAGAGCGCGAAGGTGAGGGCGAAGAATTCCGGACTCGGCGTCACCATGAGCACGGTGCGCACGCCGCTGCAGATGCCGTGGGCGATCAACCCGCGCGCGATCCTGTCGCTCAGGCGGTTCAACTCCGAGAAGGTGAGGCTCCGCTTCCCCTTGGGGAAGATGATCGCCCTGGTGTCAGGCTGGCGCCTGGCCATCTCGGGCAGATGCGCGGCTATGTTGACGAAATCGATCTCGGACATGGGTCAGGCAGTCTCCCGGGCCTCGGTCTGCTGCAGGAATTCGACGATGAGCGGCACCACTTCGCCTTTCATGTCTTCGAGGACGTAGTGTCCGGCGTCGGGATAGCTGTGCACCTGCGCCTTCGGGAAGCGCCGCTTCCATTCGGCAAGGAAGGTGGTATCGAAAACGAAGTCGAGCTCTCCCCAGAAGATGGCCATGGGGAGGTCGCTGAAGCGCTCCAGACCGGCGGCAATCTCGCTCACGAGATCGTAACCGCGGTCTCCCGGTGCGAGCGGGATGTCCTGCACGAAGCGCAGCGTGGCGATCCGGTTCTGCCAGGAATCGTAGGGTGCGCGGTAAGCCTTCATCAGTTCCTGCGGCATCGGGTTCTTCTTGCAGCCGACGATGGACGCCCCGACGCTGAAGGCGTTGAAACCGCGCACCAGCAGGGTGCCAAGCAGCGTGTCGCGGCAGATCTTCAGCCCCAGCGGGAACTTCTTCTCCTTGGGGAGATGGAAGGCGGCGGTATTCAGGACCACGATGCGGCCGATCCGCTCGGGGTGGCGGCTTGCGTACCCCATGCCGATCATCCCGCCCCAGTCGTGCACCACAAGGGTGATCTTTCCTTGCAGATCGAGCGAATCGATCAGGTGCTCCAGGTCGTCGATGCGGCGGGAGAGGGTGTAGTCGTAGCGGTCGTCGCCCGGCTTGTCGGAGAAGCCGCAGCCGATGTGGTCCGGCACGATGCAGCGGTAGTTGTCCCGCAGCGCCAGTACCAGGTTTCTGTAGTAGAAGGACCAGGAGGGGTTGCCGTGCACCATGACCACCGGGGCTCCCTTGCCCTCGTCGAGGTAGTGGTAGGCGAGGCCGTCAAGGTCGAGGGTGCGGCCGGTGAAGGGGTAGTAGTTTTTCACTGCGTCTCTCACCAGTCCACTCCCAGCATGAGGCAGTTGAGCCCGCTCCCGATGCCCAAGAGAGCCACCCGATCGCCGGCGGAAAGCACGTCGCGCTCGTCTGCCAGCGCGGCGGTCAGGGGCAGGGAAACGGTCCCCATGTTCCCCAGGAATTCGTAGCTGGTGAAGTCCTTGTTGAGCGGGATGCCCAGCGTCTTCAGGATGGCGCTCTGGTGTGCGCTCCCGACCTGGTGGCAGACCACGCGGTCCACGTCGGTCTCCCTCCAGCCTACCTCGGGGAGGAACTCATCCCAGGTGCGGCGACCCAGTTCCACGCCGTAGTTCATCACGCTGACCGCGTCGGTGCTCATGGACTGCTCGTAGCCGCCCTTGCCGTCGGGGGTGATGCCCCAGAGGCAGAGGCCGTGGTGTTCAGGCGCCGCCTGAGTGATCCCGCCGCGCAGCCTCCTGCGGCCGGACTTGGAGAAGGAGCCGTCGGTGAGGAGCACGGCAACCGCGCCAGAACCGCCGGTGAGGGTGGCCAGCGAGCTGGCGAAGTTCTCCATGCTGCGGTCCTCCAGCATCTTGGCGATCATGACGTCGTTTATGTCGCGCGCGCTTTCGCAGGAGACCACCAGGCCGGCCCGGATCTGCCCGAGCTCGATGCGGTTGGCCACGTCTAGGATGCCGTTCAACACGCCCAGGCAGGCGTTGGAGAGGTCGTAGACCGCAACGTTACCCGAGATGCCGAGACCTGCAGCGACGCGGCAGGCGGTAGCCGGCTCGAAGCGTTCCCGGCAGACCCCGGTGTAGAGCAGGGCACCTATGTCGTTGGGGGAGATGCCGGCCGCGGAGAGCGCCTTCTTTCCTGCCGCGATGGCCCCCTTGGAGAGCTGAAAGCCCGGTTCCCACCAGCGGCGTTCGCGGATCCCGGTCAGGGCCTGGAGTTGCCCCGGGGTGAAGTGCAGCGTCTTGTAAAGCGGCTCCAGCCGCGCCTCGAGCTCATCCGAGGTGACCACCACCGGAGCGAGCTCGTAACCGAAAGATTCGATATATACCTTGGAATACTTCATCAATCACCTTAAGAAACGGAAGCTGTACAACAATGAAAACCGAAAGCATGACCAGAGAGGACGCCGAGGTCCGCAGAGGGCACAGAGAAAAATATAATGTTTAAACGTTTTCCCCTCTCCCCTCGGGAGAGGGAGTGTGGGCAGCATCTTACCCTCTCCCCTCGGGAGAGGGTGCCCGCAGGGCGGGTGAGGGCGACGCCACGAAGGGAGTGATCGCCTATCGCAGCGCCCTCACCCCGACCCTCTCCCGGGGGAGAGGGAGTATTGACAGCGTTTTACCCTCTCCCCCTGGGAGAGGGAGTGTTGACAGCGTTTTACCCTCTCCCAGGGGGAGAGGGAGTGTTGACAGCGTTTTACCCTCTCCCAGGGGGGGAGGGAGTGTGGAGAACGTAGTGTTTAGCTTCTTTCAATTTGGACCGTGAAGTCGTTCATCTGGTAGATGGCACGGCCGTCCACGTAGAGGAAGCCAGCGGCGGTCAGGACGCGGTTGGCATCGTCGGCGGCGGTGACCCAGGCCACCACGGTGACCTCCTTGTCGGTCGGCACGACCTGGCCGCGGTAGAGCCAGCGGTGCTTGCGCTCCAGGGCGACGGCAGCGACGGAATCGCCATCGTTCCACCCCCAGCGCTCCACGGCGGCGAACTTCATCAACTGCAGGAACGACTCCAGTCCCAGCGAACCGGGTGTCACCGGGTCCTGGTAAAAATGCGCCTTGAAGTACCAGTCCTCTGCAACAACCGTCTTGGTCCCCCTCAGGTAGCCGAGGCCCGCCGGACCACCATCCGGAACGTACAGCTCGATTCTGTCGATCATCCTCAGCATCTTGTCCGGGAAAGGACGCTGCTCGGGATAGGGGAGCGAGCGGCCGCGTGCCGTCTCCTCGGCGCTGGGGAGGTAGGGAGCAGCTTCGCGGATGCCGACCTGGTTGGCCAGGGCCTCCTTGGCGAAGAAACCGAACATGGTCTCGCCTTCGTAGAGCACGCCGTGGCGGTCCGCCACCGAAAAGTCGAACTCCTGGATGATCATCCCGCCGCTGGTGGCGGCCTTGGTAAGGGTCGCCGTCGCGGTCAGGGTGCCGCTTTGCGGCGTAACGGGACGGTGTTGTATCGCAGTCCCCCCAAGGTTTCTAAAGGAGATGTCGGTCGGGCTGGTTAGGGCGGAACCGACGTAGGCGGCAAGCCAGCCGCAGGGCTGCAGCGCAGCTTCCAGAAGGACAGCGAAGGGCATGCGCGGCTGACGGTCGGCGGCAAAATACCACTCGTCCGCCGGGATGTCGTACTGCGCTTCCGCCATCGCGCCCGGCACCATCTGCCACGGCTCTCCCTTGATGCCGGTGACGCGATCCATGAACTGGAAGGGAGGACCGGGGAGGCGGGCGATCTTCCGCTCGCTGTCGAAGACCTTGTATCGGTCACCGAAACCTTCGGAAGGGTTGCCGTTGCTGTATGCCAGTATCTGTTTTTTTGTGTAGATGGCCGGCTTCTGGTCGTAGGCAGGCGCCTGCATCGCTACGGGGGCGATGCCATGTGATTGCGCAACGTTGACACGCCACAGTTGAAGCAGTGCTTCACGGGTAGTGCCGGTGAGCCGCGCGGACATGTTGGTGATTTCGACGATCGGCTTGCCGTCGGCGTACATCAGGGCATCGACGATGGCGTACGGCTCGGGGCGGTAGCCCAGTTCGCGCACGGTCACCTCGTAGGTGACCACCTTGGTCGTCTCCAGTACCTGCCCGCGGCAGCAGAGCTGGCTCGCAACGCCGGGGACCGGTTGCCAGGCGGCCCCGTCGGCCTCCGCCACCCAGCCCAGGCGCAGCAGGAAGATGCGCAGGGTGTGCATGCAGCACTCGTACATGAGCGTGCCGGGCATGACGCGGTCGTCCGCGAAATGGCAGGTGATGAACCAGTCGTCCGGATGAATGTCCGCTTCGGCGCGGATGAAACCGAGGCCGCAACGCCCGCCGTCCGGGACCAGTTCCATGACGCGGTGCACCAGCTCCATCCTGCCGCCGGGGATGGTGAGGGGGCGCTGAACAGGCAGCCCGGCGAAGAGAGGCCCGAAGCATCCCGCGAGATCGCCGCGGCGCAGGGCGTCCAGCTGCCGCGCGTCGTAGGAGGAGCGCTGCATGGGCACCAGGTAGTTCCAGTCCGCGGGGAGCTTCCCGGTGCGGGGACGCAGGTCTATGGCGCCGCGCACGATCCCCTTGCCGGCGTCCAGTTCCTCCTGGGTGAAGAAGCCGGCGCAGCCGTTGCGCATGGAGAGAAGCGGTTCCCCGTTCACGGTCGCCTCGAAGTGGAAGCGGAACAGGTAGGTCTCGCCCTGCCTGAAGAAGCGCTCGATGTGGATGTCGTAGTTGATGGTCTCCCCGGGGGCGGGTAGCTCGCGGTGGAAGGTCACCACGGCGTCCAGGAGCCGGTAGACGGCGAGCCCCTTGGTGATGAAGTCGATGCCGAGATAGCCGGACAGGAACAGGTCGGCCTGTCCCGCCTCTACCGCGATGCAGGTCGGGATGCGGCCGCCGTCCAGGTACCAGGCGCCCGGATGGACGTCGTGCTGGGTTACCACGCGGCCGCTGGTCATCGATTTTGGCTCACCCTCGAGCGCCACGATGCGATGCACGAGCTGCAGCGGCACGTCCGGCAACCTCACCCTGGTCGGGTAGCTGTCCGCCTCGGCGAATTCGGGGCCGAGCATCTTGGCGACCGAACCGATGGCGAACTCAAGGCACATGTCGTAGTCGTAAAGCGCCGGAAGCGCGCCGGGGTAGGGGGCGGGAGCCGGCGACGGTGCAGCAGCAGCGGGGGCGGCCACGGCAGGCCCAGGCGCGGACATCGCGGCAGCGTAGGCCCCGGCGGGGTGGTTTTTGAGATCCTGTTCGACCGGAATGCCGGCGGCCAGCATCTGCTGCTGGATCGAGATCTGCAGCGCCAGGGCGTCGGCGATGGAACGGCTCAGGTCGCCGGCCACCCGCAGATAGGCTTCGTGGGCCTGCTGCCGGGCGTCCTGGGCCTGGGCGAACTCGTGCAGCAGCGGCTGGACGGGCACCTCGGAGAAGGCTTGCTGCACGGCCACGCCCGGAGCCGAGGCGAACTGGGACGGTGCGGCTGATGTCGGCGCGGCTTGCTCTCTGGCCGCAGGGAAAGCGGCGTTTGCGCTGGCTGGTTTACCCATATCCTCTGTCATGACCGATGTTTTTTCAGGTGTACTTACCGGAGTATCTATGGACCGCATTATCCGGGCAGAACCGGAGGGGACCTCAGGCTGAGCCATCCGGACCGGGGGCGCGGCAGGCTGAACAGGCGCTGCCGGGGGGACGGCCGCAGGCGCCTGGGCTTTTTGTCCGGCATGGGGGAGCCCCGGTGCGAACGGCACACCGCCGGTGGTGAAACGAAGCCCTTTCTGCTCGTGCGCGATCACCGACGGCTGAACCGGCAATTCGGGGGCGGCTGTGAAGAGCGGCTCCAGGTCGACCGGGATGCGCTCGGCGGTAAGCTGCGCCAATAGTCGCAACACTGCGGAGTTGGCGTCCGTGCCAGGCTGGCAGACGGAGCGCGCCACGTGGGGGCGGCCGTTCAGGATGCGCCCGATCATCCGGCTGCAGGAAGCGCCGGGGCCCATCTCGATGAAGTAGCGGATCCCCTCGTCGTAGGCCGCTTCGATCACCTTCGGGTAATCGATTCCCTCGACGGCCTGGGCCAGGATGGACTCGGCCGCGCTGCGGCGGTTCACCTGGTAGGCGCTCCCCGCTGCACCGCTGTAGAAAGTGACGCCGGGGGGAGGGGTGGTGGTGAAGACGTGCAGGTCGCGGTAGGCGGCAGCCACCTGGCGCGCCACCTCGCAATGCACGGTGGTAACACCCTGCAGCGGGAAGAAGCGGCAATCGAGCATGGCCACCAGGTGCTTCACCCACTTCACGTCGCCGCCGATGACGCACTCGTCCGGCGTGTTGACGATGAGAAGGTAGACCCGGCTGGTCTTCTTGATGGCGCGGCGCACCTCGCGCGCCGGGGCGTCGACCACGCCGATGCTCCAGTTGATCTCCTTCCCTTCGGGTTCCCCCCATGCCTCGCGGGCGGCACGGCATTCGCCGGCCAGGTCGCGGGTGAACAGGGTGGACGCCTTCATGCGGGTCAGCATCAGGTCGCGCTCGGTCCAGGTGCGGGTGGCGAAGAGCCCGGCGGATTCGCCCAGGCTGTAGCTTATCACCGCGTTGGGCCTGACCCCGAAGCGCTGCACCACGTCGGTGACCGCGCAACCGGTCGCCACCTGCCCGAAGATCACGGCCAGATGGTTCTCGTGCACGCTGTCGATGGGCGCACCGTTCCAGAACTGCTCCGGCTGGAACTGTTCGCGCAGGTAGAGGTTTTCCGCATCCTGGCGGCGGTAGACCTCGGGCCAGCGTGCGGAGAGCTCCATCCCCATCCCGGCGAAATGGTTGCCGGAACCGGGGTAGACGAACCCGATCTTGCCGCTTTTGCCGATGGGACTGGCGTTGAAGAAGAGGCGGTCGCGCTGGGACGGGTGCAGCACCGCCTCGGCGTAGGCCGCGTCGGAGCGGAGGATCCGCTCTCCCTGCAGGCAGAGCGAGGCGAGCTCGTCGGCGCTTCGGGCCACCAGGGAGACCGCGAGCGGTGCGCCGGAGGCACTGCTTTCTTTGCAGACACGCCGGGAGAAGACAGACATCTCCGGCGCGGGCTTTCTTTCCGCCGTTTCCCGCAGCTGCTGCACCCCTTCGGCAAGCTCCTGCCGGTCGGCTCCCGTAATGCAGAACAGGAATTCGTCCCATCCGCCCAGCGGGGCGACCCGCTCGACGACGGCGCGCTCGGGGACGTTGTCGTACCCCTGCAGCACGACGTGACTCACGCTGCCGTCCACGCCGAAGACGCTGACACCGGCGTGGCGTGCACCTTCACTGCGGTTCCTCAGCCAGTAGCGCGATCCGTTGGGGAGGAAAAGGGCGCCGTTGCCGGAGAGCTGGCCGACGGGACGCTCGCCGGAGCGTGCTCCCGGAATGATCTCCTGGTACAGCGCCAGGCAGCCGCGCACCAGCGAGGCGAGACCCGAGGCGGCGCCGGCGTGGCCGATGTCGCCTTTCACGCTCGCCACGGGAAGTCGCCTTGGTTGCGCCATGGCGCCCGGCTCGTCGAAAAACTCGGTCAGGGCGGCGGCTTCCATGCGGTCCTCGGCCCCGTTCCCGCTGCCGTGGGCCTCGATGAGACCGACAGCCGCCGGTGCTACCTCGGCCTCGCCGTAGGCGCGCTCCAGCGCGTGACGGTAGGCGGGGATGCCGGGGAGCATGACTTCACCGCTCGCGCTGCCGATACCGCCGATGACGGCGTAGATCCGGTCTCCATCGCGCTCCGCATCTTCGAGGCGCTTCAGGATCACGGTGGCGGCGCCCTCGCCGACCACGGTGCCGTCGGCGGTCTGGTCGAAGGGGGTGACGCTGCCGAAGCCGGAGTAGGGGCGGTTCAGGTGCTGCCCGATCACGGCCCTCAAGTCACCGGCGAGATCCACGGCGCCCACGATGGCGCGGTCGATTTCGTCCGACTGCAGCTGGCGCACCGCCGTTTCCAGGGCGCGCAGTCCGGAGCTTTCCTCGCTGGACATGGTGAAGCTCGGGCCGCCACAGCGGAACTCCCGGGCCACGCGGCTGGCGACGACGCTTCCCAGCGCGCCCATGGTGCGGTTGGCGGTGAGCGGCGGGCCGGCCTGGTCGCGCAACTGTCCGATCCACTGCTCAAGCTCGGCGGGCGAGAGCTGGAGCCCCAGTTCCCGCGCCCAAGCCGCCGCCTTTTCCGCGACGCTCCAGCGGAAGGCGAAGTTGGTGCTGTTCAGGTCGAGCGCGATACCGACGAAGACGCCGGCGCGCAGGTTGTCGCCGCGATCCATCCCGGCGTCCTTCATGGCGGCTGCGGCGGACTGCAGCATCAAAAGCTGCTGGGGCAGCATCTCTTCCAGCTCCTTCGGCGGGATGCGGAACTGGTCGGTCGGCTGGGAGAACTCGTCCAGGTAGAAACCGGCGAAGGGAGTGTCCTTCAGCTTTTCCTTGCCGAACCAGGCGCTCTGCTCGGCGCCCCACCAGTCCTTCGGGTGGGACGGCTTCGCGCCGGTCTCACCGCCCAGCACGCGTGCCTGGAAGGACTTCAGCTCCTGCCATTTGCCGAACCGCGCGTCGAGGCCGACCACAGCCACGGCGCCACCCTTCTTCGGGGGCTCTGCTGCAGCTGCGGCGGCAGCGTTCGGGAGCCATTCCTCTACCAGCAGGTGCGCGTTGATCCCACCGAAACCGAAAGCGGAGACCGCGGCACGCCGGGGCACGCCTTCCGCGCGGCGCTGCCACTGGGTCGCCCCCCGCAGAACGCGGAACGGGCTCTTCTCAAGTTGGAAGTTTTCCGGCGCCTGGTTGAAGTTCGCCGTCGGCGGCAGGGTCTCCTCGGCCATGGCCAGGAGCACCTTGGTCAGCGCGGCGGACCCGGCGGCTGTCAGGAGGTGGCCGATGTTCGATTTCACCGAGCCGATCACGCACCCCTTGCCGGGGGCGTCGCCCCATAGTTCCCTGAGACTTCCGACTTCGGTGGCGTCGCCGACTGGAGTCCCGGTGGCGTGGCATTCGATGAGGTCTACGTCCTGCGGCGACCACCCCGCCTTCGCGTAGGCGGCGCGCATGGCGCGCAACTGCCCGTCGGCCATGGGGGCCAGAAGGCTCCCACCCACGTCGTTGGAGAGACCGATCCCCCTGATCACGCCGTAGATGCGGTCGCCCTGCGCCAGGGCGTCGTCGAGACGCTTCAGCACGAAGATGCCGGCACCTTCCCCCACCACCAGTCCGTCGCCGGAAGCGTCGAAGGGGGAGCAGACACCGCGCCGCGACAGGGCGCGCAGCTGCGCGAAGCCCATCTGGGTGTAGAGGGGATCGGGGCGGGAAAGGCCGCCGGTCAGCATGGCGTCGGCGCGGCCGGCGAGGAGCTCGTCGCAGGCGAGCTTGATGGCGTAGAGCGAGGAGGCGCAGGCGGCGTCCAGGGTGCAGCACCCCCCGCCCAGCCCGAGCGCGGCGGCCAGGAGCCCGGCGGGAAGCCCCGCCACGTAACGGTTCAACGGGTTGGGGATGGGGTCGCCGGCGACATGCCCCAAAAGCTTCTCTTCGAAATTCCGGCCCAGGATCGCGCGGGAGAGTTCGGCGGATTTCTCGCTGGGAAGTGCCAGGTTGCCGATGATGACGCCGACGCGGGAGCGGTCCAGTTTCGCAGTCACCGCGCTGTCGAAGGATCTCTTGCCGGCGTGCAAAAGCAGGTGGAAAGCGGGATCCAGCCCCTCTGCGAGCTTCGGGTCGATGTGCAGTCCGGAAAGCGAGGATAGGGGAGGGAGGCTGTCGATGAAACAACCACGTTTGGAGTAGACGTGGTCGGGCTTGCCGGCCTCGGGATGAAAGGCCGCGTCGACAGCGAGGGCCCAGCGTCCGGCCGGGACCTCGCGCGCCGCGCTCTTGGCGTTACGGATGTTTTCCCAGAATGTTGTCAGTTCCGGCGCGTCGGGAAAGATCCCGCCCAGGCCGACGATTGCCACGCAAGGCGACTGCTGCTTCATGCCTACGCCGCCCCCACAACCGTCACGGTTCTAAGCTTGTTGCGCTGGAAGGCCTGCTTCAAGGAGGGGTCGATGACGCACTCGTATCCTTCCAGGCGTGCGACCAGCTTGCCGCTGCTGCGATCGAGGAACTCCATGTCGGCGCTGGCGCCGTGCTGGCTCTCGGAGGTGACGCGGATGACGACCTGGACCCCCTCGCGCGGGAAGGACTCCTGGAACTGCCGGTAGCGCGCGGCGAAGCAGGGGAGGGAACCTGCGCCGAAGCGCTCGAAACTCCAGAGGATCATCATCTGGAAGGCGCTGTCGAGGACCAGCGGATCGGTGAGCCAGGAGCTCCTCAGGGGACGCCTGATCCACTTGGCAGGCGCCGGTGCGCCCTTGACCGAAGCGGCGATCCCCTTGGCGGAGCAGCCGTCCACCTGCTCGATGCCGTGCAGGTCCGGCCCGTGGAACAGGCGCTCGTTGTTGTAGATCACGCCGTCGCGCGGTGCGTACGGGGTGCTCGGGATCTCCTTGATGGAGCGGATCCCCTCGGGGTGCTTGGTGGCCAGCACGATCTCGGCGCGGGCGTGCAGGATGGTCTTGCCGTTGACGCCCGGGCTGGAGAGTTCAACAGGAACCAGCCAGAACGACTCGCGTTTTTCAGCGCGTCCCGCCATCACGTTCAGCGTGAACGGGGTGTTGTCCTCAAAGACGACCCCCTTGCAGATGCGCAGGTCGTTGAAGCCGTGGAAACGGAAACCCGGGTTGCCGTGCAGCGCGCCGTGGGCGAGCCATTCGACGATGACGGCCATGGGAAGCACCGCCTTGCCGTCCAGCACGTGGGAGCGCAGGAAGGGGTATTCCGGAACGGTCAGCGTGAGCGAGAACGCCTCGGACAGGCTCTGCTGCTTGCCGGCCGCGGGTGCGGCGACGCCCACCTGACCGGGGAGCTGGGCGATGGCCACGATTTCCACCGGCGCGTCGGCTGCGGAGATCTCGCGCGCCAGGAAATCGCCGCCTTCGGCAAGGCCGATGACCCCTATCCCTTCGGAGGCGAATACCTTCTTCAGTGCCGGGGTCACCATCCCGCCGTCCCACGGTCCCCAGTTGATGCTGACGCAGCGGCAGCCGGAACGGCGGCGCGCCTCGGCCTGGGCAGTCTTGTTCAGCACCTCGTTGGCCACCGCGTAATCGACCTGTCCAACGCGGCCGAAACGGCCGGTGGAGGAGGAGAAGAGGGCTATGAACTTGAGGTCGTCGTTGCGGGTCGCGTGGAGCAGGGCGCGCAGACCGTGCACCTTGGTGGAGTAGACCTGCTCGAACTGCTCGGGGGTCTTGTCCACGATGAGCCGGTCGGCCAGGACGCCCGCGCCATGCACCACGCCGCGGATGGGGCCGTGGGCGCGGCGCACCTCGCCGAGCAGGAGCTCCATCGCGCTCTGGTCACGGATGTCGACCGAACGGTAGATGGCCTCGGCGCCGGTGGCGGCGATGGCGGTCAGCGTCTCGCGCAGTTCGCGCCCGGCAACCACGGAGCGGTAACGCTCCTCGATTTCGCGGGGATGGAGCTTGCCGGTGGCGTGCTGCATGATGGCGCGCTTGATCTCACCTTCGTCCATGATGCCGGCGAGCCAGGCGGGCTCCTCCTGCGGCTCCGGGCTGCGGCCGAGAAGCACCAGGAACGGATGATATTCCTTCGCCAGCGCCAGCGCCGAAACGGCGGTCACACCTCGGCCGCCGCCGGTGATGACCACGACGTCACCCTGCTCCAGGACCGGATCGGTCGGGGCCGATGCGGCCGGAAGCACGGCAGTCTGCAGGCCGAAACGACCTTCCGGGGTCAGGCCGACTTCTACCGGTCCGCTACGCAGCATTTCGACGGCCACGGCACCTGCGGCGGCTGCGGGATGGGCGAATTCGCCCAGGTCGATCGCCTTGCAGGTGACTTCCGGCCATTCGAAGGCGGCGGTCTTGGTGAGACCGGCCAGGGCGCCGGAAAGGGGATCCTTCAGCGTCTTGGTAAAGCCGAAACCGAAGGCGCCGTCCAGGCGGGAAACCGTGACGCACACGGCGCCGTCGGCGCGCCCGGACTCGATCAAGGCCGTTGCGGCGTTCTTGAGGAGCAGGAAGGCGTTTTCCAGGAACAGGTCGTCGGTGCCGGCCACGGGCGCGCAGATGACCAGGCCGGAGAGCTTCCCAGCCGGTGCGATCTGTTGTGCCTGTGCCGCGTTCACCTTGCGCACCGAGCAGCCGTGCTCGAGCAGGATGCCGCACAGTTCCGCGGCAAAGGCGGAGCCGTCGTCGGTGACCCAGATCTCGCCGTCGTTGGCAAGGGTGATGGCGTCATCGTCACTGTCTCCGAGCAGCACCGGGATCATGGAGCTGCGCTGGATCGGGTGAGCGGTTGTCTCTACCGGAGCGGCAGCGGCAACGGCAGGCGCTGCATCGGTAGAGACAGGAGCAGCAACCTCGACAGCGGCAGGGGCGGCAGGGGCGGCCGGTGCGGAAGCAGCCGTTTGTGCCGGTTGTGCAGGACCAGCGAGGAAATTGGCGATGTCGCCCAAGGTCCGTAGCGTCCCCAGGTGTTCCGGGCCGATGGCCGGGCAGGCCGGGAGGCGCTCCTGCAGGGCGGAAAGGATCTCGACCCGCTTGATCGAGTCGATGCCCAGGTCGGAGTCCATGCCCATGGTCAGTTCCAGCATCTCGGCCGGGTAGCCGGTCTTGTCGCTGACGACTTCGAGCAGGGCTTCGCAGACGGCGGCGTGATCGACAGCGGCGGTTGGGGCCGCAACGGGTGCAGCAGGCGCAGTCGGGGCGGCAACAGCAGCAACCGTAGCAGCGGCAGGTCCGGCACCGAGAAAGCCGGCGATGTCGCCCAGGGTGCGCAGGGTGCCCAGGTGTTCCGGCCCGATGGTCGGCGAGCCGGGGAGGCGCTCCTGCAGCGTGGACAGAATCTCGACGCGTTTGATGGAGTCGATGCCGAGGTCGGAGTCCATGCCCATGGTCAGTTCAAGCATCTCGGTCGGATAGCCCGTCTTCTCGCTCACTACCTCAAGCAGAACGGCGGCGACGTCTGCACCGGCAGGTGCCGCTGCCGCAGTTTGAGGTGCTGCTACCGGGGCTGCCGCTGTTACGGAAGCCGTGCCCGCGGCGAGGTGCCCGGCGATATCGCCCAGGGTACGTAAAGTGCCAAGGTGTTCGGGGCCGATAGCCGGGGAGCCGGGCAGACGCTCCTGCAGCGTGGACAGGATTTCGACCCGCTTGATGGAATCTATACCGAGGTCGGAGTCCATCCCCATTTCCAGTTCGAGCATTTCCACGGGGTAGCCAGTCTTCTCGCTCACGACGGCGAGGAGAGTTTCAGTCACCTGTGCGGCGCCAATGCCAGCAGCGGTGGCGGCAACGGCGGTAGCAACGGGTGCTACTGCTGCAACGGCAACCGCACCAGCAGCGAGATGGCCCGCGATGTCGCCCAGCGTGCGCAGGGTGCCCAGGTGCTCGGGGCCGATGGCCGGGGAGCCGGGCAGGCGCTCCTGCAGCGTGGAGAGGATCTCTACCCGCTTGATGGAATCGATGCCGAGATCGGAGTCCATCCCCATCTCGAGTTCCAGCATCTCAACCGGGTAGCCGGTCTTCTCGCTGACCACGGCGAGGAGGGTTTCGGTTACCTGGCTGGCGGCGGCACCCGCTTGCGGCGCGGCAACGGGCGCGGCAGCGCTGGCAGCGACGGTCGATACGGTCGATACGGTACCGGCGGCGAGGTGCCCGGCGATGTCCCCCAAGGTGCGCAGGGTGCCGAGGTGCTCAGGTCCAATCACCGGAGAGCCCGGAAGGCGCTCCTGCAGGGTGGAGAGGATCTCGACGCGCTTAATGGAATCGATGCCGAGATCGGAATCCATGCCCATGTCCAGTTCAAGCATCTCAATGGGATAGCCGGTCTTCTCGGAGATCACGGTCAAGAGGGTCTGGGTAATCTGACTGGCGTCGGCGCCCTTCGGAGCGGCAGGTGCCGAAACAGCGGGCGCGGCCACGACAGGCGACGCAGCTGCAATGGCAACAGCCGGAGCGGCAACGGCAGCGGCAACCGGGGCGGCAACCGGGGCGGCAACCGGAGCGGCAACCGGGGCCACGTAGGCAGGCGCCTGCGGGACGGCGACGGGCGCGGCCGGTGCAACTGCAGCCGGCGTTGCGTAGGTGGCCGGAGCAATCGGTGCGCCCATGATGAGCCGTTGCTGCTGTTCGAGGAGTGTCTGGAAGGTCTTCGCTGCGGCTTCCTGCCCTTCGAGGAAGCGGCGGTGCAGCAGCGCGGTATCCTCCTGCATTTTCTGCAGAACAGCCATTCCTTCACGGGCCAGGCGCAGAGACTCGTTCAACGCACCATGAGAGGCCGGCTGAGCGACAGGCTGCGGCTGATAGGCAGGCGCTACGGGTGCGGCGTTCTGGTAGCCGGCTTGCTGCGGTACGGCGGCTGCGGCTTGAGCCGGAGCAGCGGATGCTGCTGCCGTAGCGACCGGAGCCTGCGGTGCCGCCACCATGACGGGTTTCGGCTGGACCGGCGGCTTCTTCGGCTTGGCTTTCACGTAGTTGGCGCCGCACAGCGGGATGGTCAGCGCGGGCTTCTTGCCGGTCGGTGCCGGGGCGGGGGTATGCCCCTCGTCCCAGAGCGCCATGTTCACGCCGTAGCCGAGCACGGCAAGCTGCGCCAGGGTGCGGGCCAGGTCGGCGACCCCGCCACGCTTGCCGGAGGAGGCATCGAGGGCGAAGGCCGCGTGGGGACGATTGCCGAGGATGGCCTGCGCGAGGCCCGTCAGCCGGTTGCCCGGGCCCACTTCGACGAAGTTGGTGATCCCGGCGGCGTACATCGCCTCGATCTCGGCGACGAACTCGACCGGCTTGGCGAGTTGGGCGGCAAGCTGTGCCTTGGCAGCGGTCGCGTCGGCCGGGTAGACGGCGGCGGTGGTGTTGGCGTAGACCGGGATCTTTGCCTGCGACATGTCGATCTTTTCCAGCGCGGCCAGGAACGGCCTGGCGGCGTCGGCGACCAGCGCGCTATGGAAGGCGGCGGCAACCGGCAACTCCTTGCAGGTAAGGTCGAGTCCTTTGAAGACGGTCACGGCGCGCTTGATCTCGGCGCTGGCGCCGGAAAGAACGGCCTGGGTGGGGGCGTTCTTGTTTGCGATGACCAGGTCGAGCTTCTCGGCGGCGACGACCTCGGCGATCTTTTCCAGCGGCGCGGAGACGGCCAACATGCTCCCCTTGTCACCGGAGCCGGCGCCCATCAGCTTGCCGCGCAGGCGGGACAGTTCGTGCAGGGCGCTTTCGTCGAGCCTTCCGGCGGCGCACAGGGCGGTGAGTTCACCGTAGCTGTGACCGGCGACCGCGTCGGGTTCGACGCCGAAATCGCGCAGCACGCGCAGTGCACCGAGGCTGGTGGCGCCGATGGCGGGCTGGGCGACCTGGGTGGCGCGCAGTTCCTCTTCCTGCTTGGCGCGGCCTGCCTCATCGAAGGAGGAGGGGGGGTAAATCAAATCGGAAAGCATCTTGCCGTCAGCGGCGACGAAGCCGTCGTTGGCAGCGACAACGGCATCGAGCACCTGCGGGAACGTGCAGGCGAGGTCGTTGAGCATCCCGGTGTATTGCGAGCCCTGGCCGGGGAACAGCATGCCGAGCTTGCCGGGCGCGCCGCCGCAGGCAAAGTAGGCGCCGTCGGGTGTCTGCCAGGCGGATTTCGCGTTCTTGTCCAGCATGGCGCGGGCGTTCTTCACCAGGGAGGCGAGGTTGGTCTTGCCGCGCTCCACGACCAGCGCGAGACGGCAGGGCGCCTTCGCGTCGAAGGAGGCGCGGGAGTTAAGCGCCAGGTCGCGCAGGGCGCCCCAGGCGCTGTCGCCGGGAACCGAGTCGAGCTTGGCGGCCAGGGCAGCGCCGTCGGCACCGGAGAAGGCCAGGATCTGCGTGTTGCCGTCCCAGTCCACGCCCTGCTTCTTGGGCTGATATTCCTCGAGGACCACGTGGAAGTTGGAGCCGCCGAAACCGAAGGCGCTGACCGCGGCGCGGCGCGGCGCATCGGGACGGGGAAACCAGGGACGCTTGGCTGTCGGGAGATAGAAGGGGGAACTGTCGCCCACAACCGTCTGCTGCGGGGTCTGCACCTTGATGGTAGGCGGGATCACCTTGTGGTGCAGGGCGAGCGCGGCCTTGATGAGGCCGGCGGAACCCGCCGCGGCCTTGGTGTGGCCGATCTGTGACTTCACCGAACCGAGGGCGCACCACGGGTTATCGGCCTTGCCGTACACCTCGCGCAGCGCGCTCACTTCGACGGCGTCGCCGACCTTGGTGCCGGTGCCGTGCGCTTCCAGCATGCCGATGGTTTCCGGCGTGACGTCCGCGTTCCTGTAGGCGTTGAGGAGCGCCTTCTTCTGACCGGCAGAGCTCGGCGCGTAGATGGCGTCCCCTTTGCCGTCGCTGGAAGAACCGATGCCGCGGATTACCGCGTAGATCTGGTCGCCGTCGCGCTCAGCGTCCGCCAGGCGCTTCAAGACCACGATGCCGAGCCCTTCGCCCAGGATGGTGCCGTCGGCCGAGACGTCGAACGGCTTGGCGTTACCGGTGGGGGAAAGGGCGGGGGTCTTGCTGAAGCACATGTACATGAAGATGTCGTTGAAGGTGTCGATGCCACCGCTCACGACGATGTCCGATTTGCCGGACATGAGTTCCATGGAGGCGAGGTGCAGTGCGCTGAAGGAGCTGGCGCAGGCTGCGTCCACCACGCAGTTGGTGCCGCCTAAGTCGTACTGTTTGCTGATCCTCCCCGCGACCACGTTCCCCAGAAGGCCGGGGAAGGAGTTTTCCTGCCACGGGACGTAGGAGTCGGAGATGCGCTCGACCACGTCCTTGGCGGTCTCCTCGTCGACACCGGCGTCCTTGAGCGCGGAGCGCCAGACAGGGTGACCAAGGCGCGCCCCCAGCGGGATGACCAGTTCCAGGGTCCCGGTGACGCCCAGAATGACGGAGACGTTGCTCTTGTCGAAGGCGCGCTCGGGGCCGTAACCGGCGTCCTTCAGCGCCTGACCGGCGGCGACGAGGCCCAGGAGCTGGGATGTGTCGATCGCCTCCAGGACGTTGGGCGGGATGTTGAACTCCATCGGGTTGAAGTCGACAGGAGAGAGGAAGCCGCCGCGGCGGCCGTAGGTGCGGTCCGGGCTCTTCTGATCCTCGTCGTAATAGGCGTCCAACGGCCAGTGGGTGGAGGGGACTTCCGTGATGGCGTCGACCCCGTCCACGATGTTGGCCCAGTAGGCGTTTTTATCCGCTGCTTGCGGGAAGAGGCAACCGATGCCGATGATGGCAAGCTGATTTCCGTTGCTGGAGACGGCAGGTTTCAGATCATCAGTTTTCAACAAAGGTACTCCTTGATTTGTGCGATTTCGAGGGGTTGCGGTGCGATCTCCTCCAGGCGCAGCTCGATGCCCTGGCTGCGCAGGAAGTTGGCGCGGGTCAGGTGCGCCGCGCCATGCAGGATGTTGAGCGCAACGGTGACGATCTTGCGCTCGGCTGCCGCCTCGAGGAAGGAGCCGGCAGCCCATTCGTTGAAGGCGCCCATGGCGGGGCCGCACCAGACCTGGTAATCCATCTTGCGGGTTTCAACGCCGTCCTTGGCCCAGTGCGCACCCATGCCGAGGTACCAGCGGAAGACCAGCGCCATCTTGTGTTTGGGGTCGCGCTCGCTGCGCTCCACTTGGGAGGGGTCGCGCTTGAGGAAGTACTCCCGGGTCCCGCGCCATATCTCTTCCAGGGGCGCGAGGAACATGGTCTTTTCCAGCTTTTCGCGCTCCGCGGCCGGGATCTCGTCCATGCTGCCGTAGGCGCGGTAGAGCTCGTACAGCTTGGCCGCACGCATCGGGAACATGGTGCCGCGCTTCAAGACCTGCACGGTGACACCCATCTCGAACATGTCGGCGGCGGGGGCCATGGTGACGTCGGCCTGGCGGGTACCTGCCAGCATGGCGCGAACGGTGTCCGAGGTGCCCGACTCGACGCAGGCCTGGTTTACCGAGCCGGTCATGATGTAGGCGGCACCCATGGCGAAGGCGGCTGCGGCAGAGGCGGGAGTGGAGACGCCGCCGCCGAGCCCGACGCGAAGCTTGCAGCCGTAGCCGTACTGACGCTCAAGCCGTGCGGCGAGCGAGTTGATGGTCGGGAACAGGGCCATGGCCGGGCGGTTGTCGGTATGTCCGCCGGAATCGGCCTCGGCGGTCACGTCCTGGGCCAGCGGCACGTGGGCGGCGAGCTCGGCCTGTTCGGCGGTGATGGAGCCGTTTTCAACCAGGGCGCGCAGGAGCTTCTCGGGGGGCGGGGCGAAGAATTTCGCCGCCAACTCCTCGCGCGACACCTTGGCGATGATCCGGTTGGGGGTGACGATGCTGCCGTCGTCGGCTCTCTTGATGCCGTGCAGGCGGTAGCGCACCAGGGGGAGGGTCAGGGCGAGAAAGGCGGAGGCCTCGATGATGCGGACCCCCTTGCGGATATAGAGCTCGGCCAGTTCCTTCTCAAGCTCCGGCTCGTGCGGGGAATGGATCAGGTTGAAGCCGTAGGGGATGTCGCCAAGGGATGCCTTCAGCCGATCGGCGGTCTCGGAAACCGTGGCGATGGGGAGGCCGGCAGCACCGAAGAAACCGAGCATCCCGGCACGCCCGAGCTCTTCTGCCATGGCTGCGGAGCTGATCCCCTTGGCCATGGAGCCGCCCAGGTACGGGTAGCGGATGCCGATCTCGCGGCAGAACGAGGGGTCGCCCAGGTTCTCGGGGAGGCAGGCGGGGGCGTACCCCACGCAGGACTGCACGCTCCCAGCGCCGCCCAACTGGGGGACGAGGTCGCCGTCCCGCTGCACTAGGTACAGGGGGTGGCGTACGACGCGGAGCGCGTCTCTAAGACTCATAACGGCATGCTCGGAACTCTCGGATTTGGCAGAGCGAGCGCCAGACTCGCCCTGAAGAGAAAAAAGATCCAAACGGGATTCTCCTGTTGCCACGAATTTGCAGCGGAGTTGCGGCGGCGTAAAGGTACTGAAAAAGGCAGAAATGTACGGCTCGGGCATAGAGAAGGCAGCTTCGCGCATCTGGTCGATTGCTGCAACGAAAAGCGGATCCGGCTGTATGCAATGGTGCCCAGTTTAACAGAGTACCTGTACATTAAATCGTGCAAAAAAGCAAGACAAGACGCGGGTTCAGGGCAACTTTTAACAGTTCGGGAGGAGGAGCCGTGGCTCAATGTCCTCCCTTTTGCTTGATGGCCTCGAGCAGGTAGGGATAAACCGTATCGACGATGATGGCGTAACCCGTGCCGGTAGGGTGGACGCCGTCTGAGAGGTTGAGACTCTCCTTGCCCGCCACCTTGTCCAAAAAGAACGGGATCAGGATCACCTTGTGTTCCTTGGCGACGCGGGGGTAGATGGCGGCGAACTTGCCGGTGTAGGCAGGTCCCAGGTTCCTCAGCATCTTCATGCCGGCCAGGACGACGACCACCCCCTTGGCCCGCAGCGAGGCCACGATCTTGTCGATGTTGCGGCGAGTCAGTTCGGGATCCTGGCCGCGCAGCCCGTCGTTGGCGCCGGTTTCCAGGATCACGATGTCGGGCTTAAGTTTCATGACCCAGTCCACGCGGGCCAGGGCGCCGGAGCTGGTTTCGCCGCTGATGCCGGCGTTGATCACGGTCCACTGGTAGCCGGCCTGCTGCAGCTTGCGTTGCAACCGGGCCGGGTACGCTTCCGATTCGGGCACGCCTAAGCCGGCGGTGAGGCTGTCGCCGAAGGCGACGATGGTGCCGCGGCCGGCCGGTTTTGCGGCGCCTGCGGCGAACACCGCCCCCGCGCCGGCAACGGCGCAGAGTGCCAGGGTGAAGATGGTGAAGAAGCTGCGCATGTCTTTCTCCTTTGCAGGTGGACCCGTGGCCCCAGTGCCCGCCGTGGCCCCAGTGCCCTCAGTGAAGCGGGGGGGGACGCGCCGCCCCCTAGCCTCTAGTCCTTCGCCTTTCTACTCGTCCGACTGCTCGCGCAGGAAGGTCACCGGCTTTTGGCGCAGCAGCGGCAGGGCCACGGCCAAACCGACCAGTACCACCAATGACGTGGTCCCCAGCAACAGCAGCAGGCTGTCAACGGGGTAAGGCTGGTACCCCATGTCGAGCCCCTTGCGGCAGATGAGCAGACTGGCCACTTGGGACATGAATAGGGCGATCACGCCGCTGACGAGCCCCAGCAGCAGGTTCTCTGCGGCGAAAACCGCCAGCACGAACCTGCGCCTCGCCCCCAGGATGGTGAAGTAGACGGCTTCCTGGATCCGCGCGTAGCGGGTCGCGAACACCGAGCTTACCACGATCAGCACCCCGGCGACGATACTGAACGCGGTGAAGAAGCGCACGATGGTGGACAGTTTCCCCATGAT
Source organism: Geomonas diazotrophica (assembly GCF_018919385.1). GTDB lineage: Bacteria > Desulfobacterota > Desulfuromonadia > Geobacterales > Geobacteraceae > Geomonas > Geomonas diazotrophica. The sequence continues at coordinate 42,792 of NZ_JAHLMF010000010.1, read as the reverse complement.
GCGCCCGAAGACGACCACCGTCTCGGTAAGATCTATGACGCTCACGTTGGGAAACTGGGCAACGACCTGGTTCTGCAGGGAGCTTATGCGCTCCTTGTCCACCCGGACCGCGGCGAAGATGGTGTACGGCGCGCCGGAAAGCGCATCAGGCGGGAAAACGAAATAGAAAAAGGGCGTAAAACCACTGCTGGTGCGGGTGCGGATGCTTGCGATACGGGCGGTCATAGGGACGCCCTGGATCTTGAAGGTGATGCTGTCGCCCACCTTCATGTCGTGCATCTTGAGCACCGTGTCCAGCACGGACACCTGCAAGGCATCCTTCCAGTCCTTTCTGAACAGCGTGCCGCCGGAAACGATGCGCTCGTCGGAAAGGAGATCGCTGCGGTAGGTAAGGTTCATCTCCCGCCCAAGGTTGTCGCCGCGCGATTTTCGCTCCTGTTCCGGATCGATCGCCTTGTCATTCACGGCACTCACCGTCCCCTTGACGATGGGGTAGTAATCGGCGCCGCCCCCCAGAAGCCTCGCCACGCCTTCCTTCTGGTCGGGCTGGATGTCGATCAGAAAGACGTTGGGGGCGCCGGGCGGGAAGGATTCGATGAAGCTTGCGTCGAGGTTCTTCTCTACCAGGGTGATGGAGAAGATCACTCCCAGGGCGGCCGAAAGGGTGACGATGATGGAGAGGGAGGCGTTGTGCGGCCGGAACAGCCCCCTGAGTGCCTGCCTGAGCGCGAGGTTGCCCGGTCGGCTCGCCTTGAGCAGCCGCAGCACCAGGCTGGCAAGCAGGTAGGAGACCAGGATGAGCGCCACGAGGGCCAGCATGAAGTAAAGCCCCGTCTTCAGGTCGCGCAGCCGGAGCAGCACCATGGAGAGAAAAAAGAGCGCGCCCAGCCAGGCGATGATCCAGGAGGAACGGCTCCAGATCCTGGCGGCGTCCTCCTTGCCGAAGATGGCGCGAGGCTTCACCTCCTTGAGCCGGTAAAGGGGGAGGGCGGTGAACAGGAGCACCACCGTCAGGCCGATGAACATCCCCTGCCAGATGGCACTGAACGAGATCTGCAGCGTCACCTGGGCGGGTATGAGCCCGCTGAACAGGGCGGGAAGGAAGCGCTGTAACACGAAACTGCCGGTGAGGCCGACCAGGGTGCCGATCGCCCCGAGAACCAGGGTCACGGAGAGGAAGTGCCCGATGATGAAGCGGCTTTTCGCCCCCAGGGCCTTCAGTACCGCGATGGTCCGCTCCTGCTCCTTCAGCAGGGCGAAAAGGGTGCTCTGGATGCCGAAGCCCGAAAGAAGCAGCGTAAAGATGCCGCTCAGGTTGAGGAAGAAGAGGAGGTTGTCGAAGAAGCGCTTCACCCTTGAGCCGGCGTTCTTGTAGGTGGCGACATGTACGCGGGTTTCGTCGCTTGCGGCCGCAAGGCGTGCGGCGACGGCATCAAGGTCCCCCTGGTGCGCCAGCTTGAGCAGGGTCACGTGCTCAACGCGGCTCCCCAAGCCGATCAACCCGAGCGCCTCCCTATCCGCCGCTGCGACGAAAACCCTGGGGCCCAGCGAAAAGAAATTCACCGGCCGGTCAGGCTCCTGCAACACCACGTCGCGTACGACCAGCGTTTCGTTCCCCACCTTGAGGGAATCTCCCAGGCGCAGGTGCAAGCGGTCCAGAAGCTGCTGTTCCACGACCAGGCTCCCCGGCTTGAGCACCTCGGCCAGCGCCTTTCCTGAGCGGAGCAGCACCCTGCCGTAGAAGGGGTATCCCGGCTCGACCACCTTCAGGTTGCAGAGCAGGGAACCTTCACCCGTTACCTTCTGAACCACCGAGTAAAAATCCCAAAACCTGGCACTTTTGGCCTGTCCGTTTTGCACCAGTGTGGCGATTTCCTTCTCCACCGAAGGGAGGAGGGGGGCGTGGGACCTGACGATGACGTCGCCGGCATGCAGCGACTGCGCGTCGCGCAGAAGCGAGCTCTCCACGCTCTCCCGGAAGCTCCCCAACGAGACCAGGGTGATCATGGAGAGGGCGACGCAGAGAATGAAGACGGCGCACTGCCGCTTCGCTCCAGTCATCTGTCGCGCGATGAAGCGGAGGTTAACCATGAGCCGTGTCCGTGACCACCCGCCCGTCCTTGAGCGTCACCACGCGGTCCGCGCTCCGTGCGATCTCGGGACTGTGGGTCACCAGGAGCAGGGTGGTGCCGCGCTCGCGCTGCAGCTTCAGGAGCAGTTGTAGTATCGCGGATCCGTTGACCGAGTCGAGGTTGCCCGTCGGTTCGTCAGCGAAGATGATGCGCGGGTCGTTGATCAGGGCGCGGCAGATGGCGCAGCGCTGCTTCTCGCCGCCGGAGAGCTGGTGCGGAAAGCTGGCCATCCGGTGTGCCAGACCGACGCGCTCCAAGAGCGCCCCCGCCTTGGACCGGGCCGCGCGGTCCTGCCTCAGCTCGGCCGGGAAGGTGACGTTCTCCAGGGCCGTCAGCGATGGCACCAGGTGAAAGGACTGGAACACGAAGCCGAAGGTGCTGTTGCGCAGCGGGGCGAGGGCGTCCTCGGCGAGGTCGGTGATGTCGCGCCCCTCGATGCATACGCGCCCTTGATCGGGGCGGTCCAAGCCGGAAAGTATGGTGAGGAGGGTCGACTTGCCGCTGCCGCTTTCTCCCTTTACCACCAGGAATTCCCCCTCGGACACTTCCAGGGAAATGCGGTCGAGCACGGTTATGTCGCGGCTGTCGATACGGTAGTTTTTAGTAACGTCGAGCGCTTGCAGGATGGTCATCAGGGTAGGGTTCCGATCTTCAACGAGGCTGAACTGCACAGACGGAAGTTTACAGTTAGAATTTTTTTATTATACTCTTCAGCTCGGGACGCATGATTTCTCGTTCCTACATAGTCCCAAAACCAGGAGAGGTTGCCATGCGAAAGTCCGGATGTCGAATGAAAAAAAGGGTGCGCTGCTTCGCCGACTGTAAAACCAGCAGCGTCGGCGCCGTCATGCCAGGCAGCGGCAAGCCTTTATACTACTGCAGCCTCGACGATGCGGAGTGCCGTTACGCGCTGCCGGTCGGCTATGACATCGTCTGCAGGCATCCCGACTGTGAGCTGTTCGATACAGAGCACCCCGCCCGCCATCCCTACCGTTGAACGCGACTCAAAAGAAAAGGGGCAGGTCCCAGGAACTGCCCCGCAGGTTTCTATCTGGTCATCCGGTACCCCGTCAGCGCTCCGGTTCCTCGGGATACGGTTCGAAGAAGCCCTTGGCGGCCTTGCACACGGGACAGTGCCAGTCAGGCAGCAACTCCTCGAACGAGATATCGGGCGGGACGTCGTTGACGGGGTCCCCCTCGGAAGGGTCGTAGACGTACTGGCAAATGGTGCAGATCCATCGCTGCATGGGCAATCTCCCCTCGCTTGCGCGTGCTACCACTCAACCGAATCCGGCTCCCTCTTGACGAGCAGGATGCTGCAGGGCATGCGGCGCAGGATGGCGTCGTTGTCCCGGCCAAAGAGTATATGCTCGATGCGCCCTTCTTCATGGGCAAGCAGCACCATGAGGTCGATCTTCTCGTCCTTCACCACCTGCATGATCTCGTCGACCGGCTTTCCTTCCTTGATGAGGACCTTGATGGGAAGCCCGGAGCGTATCTCCTGGCCGATCATCTTGTCGAGTTCGTCCTTGGCCCGCTCCCTGGTGCTGGCGTAGTTCTTGACCTCGTCGGGAATGGCGCTGGGCGCATTCAGCGCGCCTCCCGCCATGCTCATGGTCCCTTCCGGACTGGTGACGATATGGAGCACCATGAGTTCGGAGCCGTATCTCCTGGCGATTGAGACGCCTGCCTGGACTGCATCCCGGCAGTATTCGCTCATCCTGTTGACCACGAGAACGCGTTTGTAATTTTCCATGGCCTTGCCTCCTGAGTGAACGTCGCTTGTGTGGACCCCGGTTTTCCTGCAAAAAAAGCATCCGCCTGAACCGTGCCACCTGTTTTAGGTGTCAACGAATCCGACGAAGGAGAGGCGCTAATGATCGCCCCCCCAGTATATACGATTGCCAACCTGCGGCAACTTGGTATAAATATTTCCAATCTTGCACCGGCCCCCTTCAGATCCCTGCCTGCAGGTAATTCCACGCCGTTAACGGAGGTGACACATGCGCAACCTGATCAGGATCGCCGTACTCTTGTGCCTGACCACCCTGCTTTGTTCCTGCGCTTCGGTTTCCGTGGTGGACACCTGGCGCAACCCGGCGCTGACCGGCAGCCGGGTGCACAAAGTGCTCGTGGTGAGCTTCGCCAGACAAGGGGGGGGCCGCGCCGTGTACGAGGACATGCTGGTCAGTGAACTGCAAAAGCATGGGGTCGAGGCGGTAGCGAGCCATACGATCCTGTCGCAGGCAACGCTGCCGGACTGGCGCGCACTCGACCGGGCCGTGCGATCAACGGGATCGCAGGGAATACTCACCGTGCAGACCATCAAGGTGGAAAAGCAGATGACGGTGCAACCTAGTGCAATCGCGTCGCCGTATCCCGGCTACTGGTACCCTCCCGCCTTCCCGGATTGGAACTTCCCCGGTTACTACCAATCCATGGCCATCTACGGCCCGAGCTACGTGACCACCTACGACATCGCCACCGTGCAGGTAAACCTGTTCGACGCGGGTTCAGACAAACTGCTCTGGGCCGGCACCATGCAGGCCTACGAGCCGGAAGCTGTCACCAGGGTAGGGAAGGACCTGGCGCACAAGGTGGTCGAGTCCCTCAAAAAGGAAGAACTGATCTAGGAGTCCCCGATGCCTTGCCTGGGCCCGGTGCCGCGCTCCTTCTACGACCGCGACACCATCGATGTGGCACACGATCTCCTTGGAGCATTCCTGGTCCACGATGTGGCCGGAGAGGTGAGGGTGGGGAAAATCGTCGAGGTGGAGGCGTATCTCGGCGAGCTCGACCTGGCGGCGCACTCTTCCAGGGGGCTCACGCCGCGCACCCGCATCCTCTTCGGCCCGCCCGGCTTTGCCTACGTCTATCTCATCTACGGGATGTACTTTTGCATGAACGTGGTGACCGAGCGGGAAGGAAACGCCTGCGCCGTGTTGCTGCGCGCCCTGGAACCGGTGCGAAACCTGCGCGATCGCAGCCAGGGACCGGGGCTGCTTTGCCGTGCCATGGGGATCGATCTGCGCCACAACGGCCACGACCTTGAGAGCCCGGACTTCTTCATCGCGCCCCGGGACGAGAACGAAGCGCGCCAGGTGGTGGCGCGGCCTCGCATCGGCGTCGCATACTCGGGCATCTGGGCCGCGAAGCCGCTTCGCTTCTACCTCGAGGGAAGCAGGTACATCTCAAGGAAGTAACAGCACAATCAATCCACGCCCCTCCTCTTTACCGCACTTCTCCCCCTTGTGGTGGACCTGACAGAGATCCTGATCGGCCGACGTGCCGTATCTCCTGGCGAAGTTCAACGTAGCCCTGCGCTCAAAACATTAGTGCAAACAAATCTCACTCCGCTATACTCTTCTGCATTTGCCAAGGAGAGCCCGCCATGGAAATGGAACAGGCCGAGCAACTCTACCGATTGATGTTCACCAACATGAGGGAGGCGCTCGTTATCCTGCACCTGGACGTGCGAAACCCGGACGCACCGCCGCAAATCATCGAGATGAACCCGGCGGCGGTGAAACTTTGTCGCTGTTCGTCCTTCAACTTCCAAAGTTGCCTAGTGACCGACTGCTTTCCCTACTGGTTCGATGAGGACCGGTTCAAGGAGCAGTGCCACCGGCTGGCCGCCTTTGGAGGATCACAGGAACTGGGGGAGGTTGCCCGGGAGGACCTCTTTTACCGGATCCGGATCTTCGCCCTTACGGACAACCACATCGGCATGGTGATCAGCGACTGCACCCGGTACCGCGAGGAGGAGGCGGAAATCGCCGACCTGAGCGCCAAGCTGGAAAAGGAAGCCGCCACCATGGAGCGGCGCGTCGCCGAACGCACGGCCCAGCTCGAGGAAATCAACGAGGAACTCGATTCCTTCGCCTTCTCCGTCTCCCACGACCTCCGGGCGCCCATACGCGCCATGCAGGCCTTCGCCGAGATCCTGCTGGACGACGAACAGCAGACCCCGGCTGAGCGAAATGCCTACCTTGTCCGCATCAAGACCGCGGCCCAAGGGATGGACCAGCTCATCCAGGACCTGCTCGCCTACAGCCGCGTCAGCAGGCAGGAGATCACCCTCGAGCCGGTGAGCCTGGAACAGGTGGTGCGCGACGCGGCCCAGCAGCTGGAACTGGCCGCGGGCGGCAAGGCCTACCGCCTGGAGATATCAAGCGACCTCCCCACCGTGATCGGGCACCCGGCGGTTCTGGTCCAGGTGGTACTCAACCTGATGACCAACGGCATCAAATTCGTGCCCAAGGGGGTGGTCCCTCTGCTGCGCATCTGGACCGACGAGTCGCAGGAGTACTGCCGTCTGTACGTTGAGGACAACGGCATCGGCATAGCGCCGCAGCACCAGGAGAGGATCTTCAAGATCTTCGAACGCCTGCACAGCATGGAGAGCTACCCCGGGACGGGGGTCGGGCTTGCCATCGTGCGCAAGGCGGTGCAGCGCCTGGGCGGGCGGATCGGGTTGGAATCGAATGAAGGGGAGGGGAGCCGGTTCTGGATTGAACTCAGGAGGGCGGAATAGCGCCGGGGGAACCATGAGCTACGTGCACCACACCATCCTCCTGGTCGACAGCGACCAGGACCAGGCACATTTCACCAAACTCGCCCTGCAGCGGGTCGGCGTGATCACCCCGGTGCAAAGCGCCAGGGACGGCGAGGAGGCCATCGGCTACCTAAGCGGCAGGGAACCCTACCAGGACCGCGACTGCTACCCGATGCCGGTCCTGATGCTGCTCGATCTGAAGCTGCCGCACATCTCGGGGGTGGGGCTTTTGTCCTGGCTGCGGGAACAGCCCGCCTTGAAGCGTCTTCCCGTGGTCGTGCTCACCACGCCCGTCCCCCCGGCGGACCTCAACCGGGCCTACGAGCTCGGCTGCAACTCCTTCCTGGTCAAGCCCAACTCGTTCAACGCGCTGCTGGTGATGATGCAGAACTTGGTGCAGTACTGGCTGGGGCTGAACGTCGCTCCGGAGCTTGCGGCCAACCCCTCGGCCCAGGAGCAAAATGGCGGCACCAACCCACCCGTCTGAAAGCTGGATCGTACCCCGGCAGCAAACCAACCCTGGACTCGCCCCGAGGGAAAGACATGGGAGATGCGGCAACCACACTTCGTGCAGTCCCATCCGATGCCGAGAGCCCGGCGACAGGGAAGAGCGTCAGCCGCAGCCACCTGGTGAACCGACTGAACTACATCAATTTCCAGGACCAGACCGTCCTGGTCAGCCTGAAGCACCTGGTCTACGAAGACGCCATCCTGCTCCGGGCCCGTCCCGAACCGTGCGCGGGCGAGCGGCTGGAGTGCCGGTGGGATGAGCCCTGGGGCATCCAGCAGATCCTCAAGACCTACCGCTTCGACTACCTCCTCATCGCCGACGGCAAGAAGTACCTGGTGGTTAACTCCGAGCTGCTCTCCATGGACGACACCGGGCTGTCCCTGCTCCTCCCACCTGCCTGCCGCGAATTCCATGCCAGGCGGATCCGGCGCCATCCCGCCAGCGAGATTTCGGCGCAGCTGCTGCAGCACGGCGTCCTCTTCAACTGCGCGCTGGTCGATTTCACCCCCGTGACGCTCAGGGTCTCGGGAAGCTGGGATCGCCCCGAGGCCATCAACTGGATCAACACTGAAGAACCGGTGCATCTCAAACTGTCGCGCGGGGATGAGGTGATCTTCTCGGGTACCTTCGACATCCTGTCGCTGCACCCCGACATCCGGTGCTGCTCCTTCGTGCTGAAGCAGCAGCAAAACAACTTCCGCCGTTTCAGGACCAAGACCTACAGAAACGAGCGCAAGGAACTGGTTCCATCCCCCAACATCGTGTTCGACCACCCCCTGATCGGCAGGAGGGTGAACCTGAAGATGGGCGACATCTCCGGTACCGGCTTCTCCATCGAGGAAAACGAAGGGGAATCGCTGCTGCTCCCGGGCATGATGATCCCGGGGGTCAAGATCAGCTTCGCCCAGGGGCTCACCCTCGACTGCCTGGCACAGGTGCTGTCGCGCAACGTGACGGGGGGGGAGGGGGAGGAGAGGACCGTCCGCTGCGGTTGCGCGGTCCTGGAGATGGAGATCACCGACCACGTCAAGCTCCTCTCCATCCTGCACCAGGCGGCGGACCGCAACGCCTACGTCAGTACCGAGGTGGACCTCGACGACCTGTGGAACTTCTTTTTCCAGACCGGCTTCATCTACCCGGGGAAATACGTGCACTTCCAGGCCAACAAGGAGCGCATCAAGGAGATCTACGCCAGGCTGTACAACGAAAGCCCCCACATCGCCCGGCATTTCATCTACCTGAACCGCGGAGCGATCCTGGGGCACCTCGCCATGGTCCGCTTCTACCGCGACTCCTGGCTCATCCACCACCACGCCGCCCGCAAGTCGGCCACCGTTAAGGCGGGCCTGGCTGTTCTGGAGCAGGTAGGGGAGTACCTGAACGAACTGGAGAGCTTCCCCTTTGCCCACCTGCGCTACGTTTTTTGTTACTACCGGCCGGACAACAAGTTTCCCGCGCGGGTGTTCGGCGGCTTCGCCCGCCAACACGATGACCAGGGAAGCTGCTCGCTCGACCTGTTCGCCTACTCCCATTACATCCCCCAGGGAGAGGAGCCGCCCCCCTGGCCCGAGCCGTGGGTTTTAGCCCTCAGCAGCGACTTCGACCTTACCGAACTGAACCGCTTCTACCGCCACGTCTCCGGGGGGCTCATGATCGACGCCTTCGACCTCTACCCGGGCGCGGCCGGGAGCAGGGAGGTCAACGGCGAGTACCGAAGCCTCGGCTTTCGCAAGGAGATCTACCTCTACTCGCTGCGCAAGGGCGGCAGCCTGAAGGCCTTCTTCCTGGTGAACTGCACCGACGCCGGCTTCAACATGGCCGAACTCACCAACTGTGTCACGGTGATCGTCATCGACGAGGAGACGCCGGCGGAACTGATCGAGCTTTCCCTGAGGCGGGTGAGCCGTCACTACGAAGGGGAGGGGATGCCGGTGCTCACCTTTCCGAACGCCTACGTGGAAAGCAAGTCGCTCCCGCGCGAGAAGAGCTACCTGCTGTGGACCTTGGACATGCATTACAGCGACCACTTCCTGCAGTACTGCGACGCCCTTTTCAATGGGCACGCGAAAGGGCGCTGAATCCCCCGGAGCCGGAATGGAACCGTCCCGCCTACGCGACATGCCGCTATACAACAGCAGGATCATCAATTCCTTCATCCTGCTGGTCAAGCACAAGTACAGCCACGTCGACATCAACGAACTGCTGGAGTACGCCGGGATGAAGGACTACGAGGTGGCCGACCAGGCGCACTGGTTCCGGCAGGACCAGGTGGACCGCTTCTACGAAAGGTTGCTGCAGATGACCGGCAACCCGAAGATCGCACGCGAAGCCGGGCGCTACGCTGCCTCACCCGACGTGCTGGGCGCGATGCGCCAGTACATCCTGGGGCTCGTCGACGCGTCCAGCACCTTCGACATCATCAGCAAGGCCACGGCGAACTTCACCAGGAGCACGACCTACCATTCCCGGCGCCTCGCCTCCAACATGGTCGAGATCACCGTCACCCCTGCGGAGCCCGGCCTGGAGAAGCTGTACCAGTGCGAGAACCGGATCGGCTTCTTCGAGGCGATCGTACTGATGTTCAATCACAAGCTCACCGACCTGCAGTACTTTCCGGAGATCCGCCACCTCCCCACCATCCAGCAGCCGGAATGCGTGTTCCGTGGCGACCCGGTCTGCCGTTACATCGTCACCTGGGAAAAGAGCGTCTTCACCTACCTGAAGAAGGCACGCAACCTTTTGGCCCCTGTCCTGGTCGCCGCCAACCTGTTGCTGCTCTTCTCCCTGCAGGGAGAGGGGGGACTCCAGATCCTGCTCGGCTCGCTGTGCCTGTTCCTGCTGGTCTCCCTGGCAGCGGAGACGAGCGAGAAGAGGGCCGTCAAGGAGGGGCTGAGCAGCACCAACCAATCGATCGAATCCCTCCTGGAGCAGATCGATCTCAACTACAACAACGCCATGCTGACCCACGAGATCGGACAGCGGCTGGGGAACTTCACCCGGCTCGAAGAGATGCTCATGGACGTGGCCGACATCATGCAGCGCAGGCTCGAGTACGACCGCGGCGCGATCTTCCTGGTGAACGGCGACGAGGGGAGACTGCAGCTGCGGGCCAGCTACGGCTACGGCGCCGGTGAACTCGCCTGCCTGAACGGCCTCGACCTGCCGCTTGATCCAAACGGCGCCGGCAAGGACGTCTACGTCGCCTGCCTGAAGGAGCAACGGCCTTTCCTGGTCAATGACCTGGAGCTGGAAAAAGAGACCCTCGGCCGGCGCACCCTCGCCTGCGCCCTCAAAAACGGCACCCGGGCCTTCATCTGCTGTCCCGTCGTGTCCGACGGGACCTCCCTCGGGGTGCTGACCGCGGAAAACGTGAAGGCCAAGCGCCCCCTGGTGGAAAGGGACGTGAGCCTGTTGATGGGGACCGCCTCCATAATCGGCATCAGCTACCGCAATTGCGAGCTGATCGGCGCCCTGGAACAGGCCAAGCAGGAGCTGGAGGAGCGGGTGGAGCAGCGGACCGCTGACCTGGAACAGAGCCGGCGCAAGATCGAACTGCAGCACGAGGAGCTGACCCGGACCCTGTTCGAGCTCGAGGAGGAGACCGCGCAAAGGCTGCAGGCGCTGGAGCAGTTGGGGGAGAAGGAGCGCATGCTCCTGCAGCAAAACCGCCTGGCCGCCCTGGGGGAGATGATCAGCAACATCGCCCACCAGTGGCGCCAGCCGCTCAACGAGCTCGGGCTCATCGTGCAGGAGCTCCCGGTCATGTACGACCGCGGCGGGCTCAGCCGGGAATACCTGGGGGAGAGCGTGGCCCGGTTCATGAAGGTGCTGACCCACACATCGAGGACCATCGACGACTTCAGGAACTTCTTCAAGCCGGACAAGGAGGCCGTCTCCTTCCGGGTCGCCGAGGTGGTCCAAAAAACGCTGTCCCTGGTCCAGGAGAGCTTCCGGCACCTGCAGATCGCCGTGGACCTGCAGATAAAGGGGGATCCCGTCATAACCGGCCACCCCAACGAGTTTTCCCAGGCGATCCTCAACATCCTGTTCAACGCCCGGGACGCCTTTTTGGACCGCAGGATCGAAAGGCGCGAGATCAGGGTCGCCGTGTTCGAGGAGCAGGGGCGATCCGTGGTAACCGTGCGGGACAACGCCGGGGGGATCCCGGAGGGGATCCTGGAGAAGATCTTCGCCCCCTACTTCACCACCAGGGGACCGGAGCGGGGAACCGGCATCGGCCTGTACATGTCCAAGATGATCATCGAGAAGAACATCCCCGGCAGGCTCACCGCACGCAACGTGGCCGGCGGGGCCGAGTTCCGCATCGAGGCGCCCGGCAAGGCGCGCCGGGTAGAGCGCCCCGATTGACAAGGTGACGGAGCAGGCTAGAATAAGCGATTGTTAATGTGCAAAGACACAGATTCTAACCACTGCCGCACTGGCAGGCGGCCGAGCAGACGCAACAATCTGAAACGCTCGGCTTTTTTTCGGCCGACGGCCCTCGCCGGCGCGGAGAAGCTCATGGCGCCATCGTACATCCTGCTCGTCGAAGACAACCCCGACGACCTGTTCCTGGCCAGCCGCATCATAGGCAAGGCCTGCCAACACGAGATCCTTACCGCTCGGGACGGGGAAGAGGCCGACGAACTGCTCAGGCGCATGGAGCAGGATGACAGCTACTACCAAATCAAGCTGGTGCTGCTGGACCTTAAGCTCCCCAAGATCAGCGGGCTCGACCTTTTGCGTGCCATCAGGGCGAGCGCCAAGCTGCAGGTTCTTACGGTGGCCGTACTCACCTCATCCGACAACGAGACCGACCAGGAGCAGTGCAGGGAACTCGGCGTGGTCGATTACATCTACAAGCCGATGACGGTTGAGCGTTTGCAGGGTATCCTGTCGCGCAACGAGGGGGCTCAATGAAAGACGAGGCTCGGGAGGGCGCAGGCGCCAGCATGCTCTACGTCGAGGACGAAGCCGACGCCCGCCAGATGGTGACCAGGATGCTGGCCATGAACTACCCGCACCTCACCGTCCACTGCGCCGACAACGGTTTGCAGGCGTTGGAACTGTACCGGCAGCACACTCCGGAGATCGTGATGACCGACATCAACATGCCGGTCATGGACGGGATCCGGATGTCCCGCGAGATAAAGGCCATCAACCCCGAGGTAAGCATCATCGCCGTCACCGCACACAGCGACACCTCCTACCTTTTGAGCGCCATCGAGATCGGCGTGCACCACTACGTCCTCAAGCCACTCAATTACCAAGAACTCTTCACGGTGCTCGACAAGGTACTCGAGCAGATCGAGCTTAAGCGGCTGGTGAGCGCACAGCACCGGCGCCTCGCCCAAAGCGAGTGTCAGCTCGCCGCGGCCCAGCGCATAGCTCATTTGGGGAGCTGGCAGCGGGGCATCGACGCGGAGAACATGGACTGGTCCGACGAGATGTACCGCATCTGCGGGCTGGCGCCCGGCGCCATCCCCCCCTCCTACCACTCGTTTCTGGAACGCTTCCACCCGGACGACCGCGAAGAGGTGGCGAGTTCGATGCAGAGCGCACTCTCCCCTGATCACCAGCCGGAGCACAAATTCGTCCGGGTGCTGCGGCCGGAGGGGGACGTGCGGATCGTGCGGATTGACGTCGAAGGGGTCCGGGAGACCGGAGGCGCAAGCGGTGTGATCGGCACCTGCCATGACGTGACGGAGCTTAAACAGGCCGAACAGCAAATCCGTTTGCTGACCGAGGAACTGGAACGGCGCGTGTTGCAACGGACCTCACTGCTGCAGGCCACGGTGAGCGAGCTCGAGAACTTCAGCTACTTCGTTTCCCACGATCTCAGGGCGCCGGTGGCGCGCCTGGAAGGGTTCTGTACCGCCCTCGTCGAGGATTGCGGGGTCTGCGGCCATGCCAACTGCCGCCAGTACGCGGAACGATCGGCCAGCGTTGTGCAGCAGATCAAGCAGATCATGGACGCATTTAACAGCCTGACCCACCTGGCGCGCTGCACCCTTACCATACGGGACACCGACCTGAGCGCGTTCGCCCGCGGCATCGCCCGCTCTCTGGCCGCTGGCGAGCCCCAGCGCAAGGTGGAGTTCGTAATCGCGGAAGGGGCCCGGGTGAAGGGTGACCCGGAACTCCTGGAAAAAGCCTTGGGACAACTCCTTGGAAACGCCTGGAAGTTCACCTCGAAGAAGGAGCAGGGACGCATCGAATTCGGCTGGACGGACCAGCAAGGCGTGCGGGCCTACTTCGTGCGCGACAACGGCGCCGGGTTCAACATGAAGTACGCGCAAAAACTGTTCAAGCCCTTCCAGACCATCCACGCGCCCGGGGAGTTCGGCTGGGGGGGGACCGGGATCGGGCTCGCCACCGCGCACAGCATCGTGCTCAGGCACGGGGGACGTATGTGGGCGGAAGGGGAGGTGGGGCAGGGGGCCAGCTTCTATTTCACCCTGGAGCCGAACCCGGAATCGGGCAGCTACCTCAAGGAGGCATAGGCCCTTGCGAGGCGTCAGGACGCGAAAACCAGGGGAGATCCAGGCAGCCGACAAGGAAGACGCCATGGCGCATCTGGCGGCCATCGTCGACTCCTCGAACGACGCCATCTTCAGCAAAACCCCCGACGGGATCATCACCAGTTGGAACCACGCGGCGGAAAGCCTCTACGGCTACAGCGCCGAGGAGACCGTGGGGCGCAGCATCAAGATGCTGGTACCCCAGGACCGCCTCGACGAGCTGGACCAAATCACCGCGAGGGTGCTGCTGGGCGAGAAGATCCGAAACCTCGAGACGGTACGCCTGGCCAAGGGGGGACGCGAGGTCCAGGTCTCCCTCACCCTTTCGCCCATCTTCGACCCGCAAGGGGGACTCACCGGCATATCGATCATCGCCCGGGAAAACGCGGAACGGATCCAGAAGGAGCGGCTGCTGCGCGAGAGCGAGCGCTACTATCGAGCCCTGGTCGAGATGGCGCCGGACGCCGTCCTGGTGCACCGGGACGGCTCCTTCCTCTACGCGAACTGCGCCGCACTCGGGACCTACGGCGCGCGCAACCTGGCGCAGCTGCAAAAACACACCATATTGGAGCTTGTGCACCCGAAAGACCGCGAAGCGATGCGGAACAGCATCGAGGCCGTCATGGGTGGGAACGAAGGTACCACGCTCGAGTTCAGGCTGCTGCGGCTTGACGGCGGCGAGCTCTTCCTGGAAAGTTCCTCGACCCGGATCGACTACCAGGGGAGCCCGGCAATCCAGGTCATCGCCCGCGACGTCTCACAGCGCAAGGAAGCCGAGGCCGAGCGCGATGCCAAGCTGAAGGAACTCGCCTTCCAGCAGGAACGGTTCGAGGCGGTGGTCGAGCAACTGCCCGTAGGCGTGATCATCGCCGAGGCCCCTTCCGGGAAGGTCGTCTACCACAACGAACTGACCCGCGCCATCTTCCGGGAGGACGTGGGGGAGGTGGTCAGCACCGCGGACCACCGTCGATGGAAGATGTACACCCTGGACGGGGCGCCGCTGCCCGCCGAGAGGTACCCGTTGATACGCGCCATACAGCAGGGCGAGACGGTGCTCGCCGAAGAATACCAGATCACCCGGGGGGACGGCACCCGCGGCTTTATCAACGTCAACGCCACCCCTTTGCTCGACATCTCCGGCAATATCATCTCGGGGCTTGCCGCGTTCACCGACATCACCGAGAGCAGGAGCGCCGCCAAGGCCCTCCTGGAGAGCGAGGAGCGCCTGAAGCTGGCCCTGGACGCGGCCGAGATGGGCTCCTGCGACATGGATGTCGCCAGCGGGAAAGGGATCTGGTCGCGGCGCCACTACCTGCTGCTGGGGTACCCTGCGCCGCAGGAGGAGACCGGGGAAGCGACTTTGTCCATGTGGCAGGACCTGATCATTCCCGCCGACAAGGGCCAGGTGCTCTCGGAACTCGACCGCGCCCGACGCGAACACGACCTGTTCTACTCCGAGCACCGCATCACCCGGGCGGACAACGAAGCGGTGCTGTGGGTCAACGTGCTGGGGCGGTTTTGGTGCGACGAAGCCTCCTGCCGTTTCATCGGGGTCATCTTCGACGTAACCGCACGCAAGTCGATCGAGCAGGAGTTGCGCCTGTCCGTCCAGCGCATCCGCAACCTGGCCGATTCGATGCCTCAGATCGTCTGGACCGCCAACCCGGACGGCAAGCTGGACTATCTCAACGCCCACTTCGAGAATTACACCGGCGTGCAACACGGCATCCTGGTCCAGACCTTGGGCGACCCCGACCAGTTGATCAGCGACTGCGTCCACCCCGATGACAGGGAGCGGACCGCGCTGGCATGGCAGCACTCCGTCGCAACCGGCGAGACCTATCAAATCGAGCAGCGCATCAAATGCCGCAATAACGGCTTCCGCTGGCACCTGAGCCGCGCCACTCCACAACTGGACGAGGCGGGGAGGGTGGTCAAGTGGTACGGCACGGCAACCGACATCAACGACCTGCGCGAGACACAGGAAAAATTGCGCGCCAGCGAGACCAGGTTCCGCTGGCTGTACGAGTCGAGCCTGATGGCCATCTTCTTCTGGAACCGGGACGGCTTCATCACCGACGCCAACGTCGCCTACTGTGAGCTGGTAGGCTACGACGAAGCCGAGTGTCGCGGCGGGACCCTGAGCCTTGCCGACGTCACCACCCCCGAGGAGTACGCCAAGGACCGGGCCGCGATGGACGAAACCATCACTCGCGGCATCAGCCGCCCCTACGAAAAGGTCTTTATCAGGCGCAAGACCAACGAGCGCGTAGCCGCGCTCACCGCGCTCGCCCGGATGGCGGATTCGACCGCAGAGGGTATCGGCTTCGCCGTGGACCTTACCGAGCTGAAGCGGGCCGAGCAGGCGCTCAAGGAGAGCGAAGCAAGGCTAAAGCTCGCCGTCGAGGCGACCGGCCTCGGCATCTTCGATGTGAACCTGCAGACCGGCAAGGGGGACTGGTCCCCCATAGCCAAGCAGCACTACGGTTTGGGCAGCGATAGCGCCATAGATCTCGCTGCCGTGCTGCAGATGGTACATTCCGAGGACCGCGGGCGGCTGGAGCAGATCGTCAAAGACGCCCGCAGCACAAGCGGCGCCGGGCTCTACAGCGCCGAGTACCGCACCGTAGCTCTCGACGGCAAGCTGCGCTGGCTCAGTATGCGCGCCCGGGTCTCCTACGACGAGCACGGGATCCCGCTCAGGCTGGTGGGCGCCTGCCTCAACATCACCGACAGCGTACTCGCGCAGGAGGCGCTGAAGGAGGAGATGACCGAGCGGGTGCGCGCCGTGGAAGAGCTGCGCAGGCAGGAGCAACTCTTGATCAGGCAGGGACGGCTGGCGGCCATGGGTGAGATGATAGGGAACATCGCGCACCAGTGGCGTCAGCCGCTGAACACGTTGGGACTCATCGTCCAGGAGCTCCCAAGCTTCTACGAGCAGGGGTTGTTCACCAGGGAGTACCTGGAAAACAGCGTCGCCCGCGCCATGCAGGTCATCAACTACATGTCCCAGACCATCGACGGCTTCCGCAACTTCTTCGGACCCGAAAAGGAGAAGCAGAAATTTATGGCGGCGTCCATCCTCGAGCAGACCCTCTCCATCCTGCAGGCCGCTTTCACCGCGGCGAAGATCGAATTCGATGTCGCAGCCGACCCTGGGGCCGAGATCTTCGGCTTTCCCAACGAATATTCGCAGGTACTGATCAACATCCTGATGAACGCCAAGGACGCCCTGCTGGAGCGCAAGGTAGCCAATCCCAAGATCGTGGTACGGCTCGAAAGGAAAGAGGGGAAGAGCGTGCTTTCCATCGAGGACAACGCGGGGGGGATTCCCGACGACATCATCGACAAGGTCTTCGATCCCTATTTCACCACAAAAGGGCCCGACAAGGGCACCGGCATCGGCCTGTTCATGTCCAAGACCATCGTGGAAAAGAACATGAAAGGATCGCTCACCGTGTGCAACACAGAGCAGGGCGCACGATTCTGCATCGAGGTGTGACAGATGGAACAACCCCGCCAGCGCTTCAAGGATGCAGCCCTGCTCCTCGTCGAGGACGAGGTCGAGGCGCGCGAGATGATCGCCAGGATGATCGCCCTCAACTACCCGGGGATCAAGATCTACGCGGCCGACGACGGAAGGGGGGGGCTCGAGCTGTACCGTCAGTACCGCCCCGACGTGGTGGTCACCGACATCAACATGCCGCAGATGAACGGCATCGCCATGGCGCGTGAGATCAAGGAGATCGATCCCGACGCCACCATCGTGGCGGTCACCGCCCACAGCGAGACCACCTACCTCATGAACGCCATCGAAATCGGGATGGACCATTACGTGTTGAAACCGGTCAACTACCCGGAACTGTTCCGGGTGCTGGACCGAATCGGCGAAAAGATCACCCTGAGACGTCTGGTGGCCCAGCAGGTGGCCGCCCTTCGCGCCTCTGAGCGGCGCTTCTCAACCATCTTCCAGGCCACCCCCGACCTCTTGAGCATCGCGAGCTTGGGAGACCTCAGGCTGGTCGAGGTGAACGAGGCGTTCCTGCGGGTGCTGGGATTCGACCGGGAGGAGGTGATCGGCCGCAGCACCGCTGAGCTCGGGTTATGGCTCGATGCAGGGCAGCCCGAGGCGCTGCTTCGGGAGGTGGCACGAACAGGGGTCGTGCGCGACCTCGAGGTACGCATCAGGGGGAAGTCGGGGCAGGAGCTGGAGGGACTGGTATCGGCGGACAGCATCGACATGGACGGGAGCCCGTTCCTGCTCACCCTGTTCAAGGACATCAGCGAGCGCAAGCGGCTGGAGCAGGTGATCAAGCACCAGGCTCAGCACGACACCCTGACCGACCTACCCAACCGCAAGCTCTTCATGGACTTCCTCGCCCTGGAGCTTGCGCAGGCGCGCCGCAACCGCAAGAGCCTCGCCGTGCTCTTCCTCGACCTGAACCATTTCAAGCAGATCAACGACACACTGGGGCATGCAGCGGGGGACCTGCTGTTGCAGTCGGTGGCCCAGAGGCTCAAAGCCTGCGTGCGCGAGTCAGACACGGTGGCGCGCATCGGAGGCGACGAGTTCAACGTGCTCATGCCGGACCTGGCGCAGCCCGACGACGTCGGCACCGTGGTCAACAAGATCGTGGGGGTCTTTCAAGCGCCGTTTCGGCTGGAAGGGATCGAGGTGAAGGTGGGGACGAGCGTCGGCATCAGCATGTTCCCGGACGACGGGGATTCCTGCGAGGAGCTGCTGCAAAAGGCCGACGGTGCCATGTACGTGGCAAAGCAGAACCGGGGCAGCAGCTACCAGTTCTACAACAACGAGATCAACGCCCGCACGCTGAACCGCCAGAACCTGGAGCGGCAACTACGCCAGGCGGTATCCAGGGGGGAACTGGAACTGCTGTACCAGCCCCTGCTTAACCTGGGCGACGGAAGGATAATCGCGGCGGAGGCACTTTTGCGCTGGCACCACCCGGAGCGGGGCCTGCTGCTCCCGGAGCAGTTCATTACCGTCGCCGAGGAAAGCGGCGCCATAGTGCCGATCGGGGAGTGGGTCATCCACCACGCCTGCGGCCAGGTGAAAAAGTGGCAGGAAAAGGGGTTCGGCCTGTCGCTGGCGGTGAACCTCTCCAACCGGGAGTTCCACCAACCCCATTTCCTGGAACAGACCCTGGCCGCCCTCTCAGAGACCGGCATCGAAGCGGGGACGCTGCAGATGGACATCCCGGAGCGTGCCATCATGGAAAACGGCGGGACGTCGCGACAGAACATGCTGCGGCTCACCGAAGCGGGGGTGGCGTTCTCGATCGACGACTTCGGCGTCGGCTCCTCGTCGCTGCAGCGGATCAGGCAGCTTCCCATCGCCAAGCTGAAGATAGACCGCAGCTTCATCAGGAACCTCGACAACCCGGACAACCTGGACGTGGTGACCGCGATGATCTGCATGTCGCACAGCCTGAAGCTCAGGGTGAACGCCGTGGGGGTGGAGCGGCCGGAGCAACTGGAGCTCATGAGGACCTACGGCTGCGACGAGGTGCAAGGGGACCTGATCTGCCGGCCGCTCCCCGCGGTGGAGTTCGAGGGGGCACTGGCCCGTTCGACGCATGGGGGAGTGCTGCCGCAGTAGGGGCTAGCGGCCGAACGCCTTCAGGAAGCCGGGAAGCAGGAAAGGGTTGTCGCACTTGATGGCGCCGCCGAGAAAATCCATGATCCCGGGGCGGTACCCCTCGTACCAGATCGTCCTGAACATCTCGGCGCCGGTGCTGCATTCACAGTCGACCGGCTCCGGCGTCGCCCCCCTGACCACGCGGTAGCAATCGGGACCGACCATGATGGTGACTGCATCCTTATCCAGGTGAAAGCGAAAGACGGTCTCCGTGTCAAAGATTCCCTTGCAGAATGCAGCTTCCATTTCCGACATCATGGCTTCGATCACAGCTAACTCCTTGCGTGACAGTAAATTTTTCCAGGTTGATCATCTGAAGAGTCATCAATGCCGTTATATGTGGCAGGTTTGAGAGCGGAACTTTCAACCCGGAAGTTCAGCAACTCAGATCGGTCGATAATATTGATGGTCCCGATGCATGTCAAACTATTCCTTTAACACCGGTTTCTTCACAGTTTGAGTCACCCGGTCGCCTCTGTGCCAGTCTTTTTTTCACCAGTTAGCTCCGCCACACTTGTATTATGCTAGGCATGTACTATCTTTTAAGTACGCAGATGCTGTGTTTCCTGTCTTTGATTGGAGCTTAACGTGGAAAAGGTGCCTTTTCGATCCATACCCGACCTGCTACGGCACCAGGCGACCCGGCTGGACGCTAAGCTGGCGGTGAAGTTCAGAAAGCAGGGGAACTGGGTCACCCTGAGCTACTCCCAGTTCTTCAACCGAGCCCTCATGGTGGCGCGCGGCCTGCGCAAGCTCGGCGTCAGGCCGGGCGACAAGATAGCCATCCTCTCCGAGAACCGTGCCGGGTGGATCATCGCCGACATGGGCATCCTCTGCGCCGGCGCGGTCACCGTCCCGGTCTACCCCACCAACACGCCCGAGCAGATCGAATACACCCTGAACCACAGCGACGCCCGCATCGTCTTCATCTCGGGCAAATGGCAGTACCGTAAACTCCTGAAGATCAGGGATGCCATCCCCATGGTTCAATTGGTGGTCTCCTTCGAGCGCTTCCTGGGTGAGCCATCGCTGCCGCTCACCACGTTCTACCAGCTCTCCGAGATCGACGACCCGATCAGCGACGAGGAACGAGATGAGCTCTCCGCCGTGATCGACAGCATCGAGCCGGAATCGCTGATGACCGTCATCTACACCTCCGGCACCACGGGGATCCCCAAGGGGGTGATGCTCTCGCACCGGAACATCCTCTTCGATGTCTTTGCCACCATCCGCAAGGCGGCTGTGCTGGAGGATGGCGAGGTCTTCCTGAGCTTTTTGCCCCTGAGCCACGTCCTGGAAAGGTGCACAGGCTACTACCTACCCGTCGCGCAGGGGGCCATGATCGCCTTCGCCGACAGCATCGAGAAGATAGCCGAAAACATGCTGGAGATCCAGCCCACCGTAATGGTCTGCGTGCCCAGGCTCTTCGAGAAGATCCATTCGCGCATCTACGAGCACGTGCACCAGCTTTCCCTTTACAAGAGGAAGCTGTTCAGAAGCGTCCTCGCCATCGGGCGCAGCTACGTCTACGCGAGGTACATAGAGAAGAAGGTGCCGCTTTGGCTCGCGCTGCGGCACGCCGTCGCGGACCGCCTCGTGTTCAGCAAGCTGCGGCGGCGTTTCGGCGACAACCTAAAGTTCTGCTCCAGCGGCGGTGCCCCCCTGGACCGGGAGATCAACGAGTTCTTCTGGAGCATCGGGGTCCCCATACTGGAGGGGTACGGCCTCACCGAGACGAGCCCGGTCCTTTGCAACAACACCTTCGAGGCGCTGCGCTTTGGCAGCGTGGGGACCCCCCTGGAGGAGACCGAGTTCCGGGTGGACGACGACGGCGAACTGCTGGTACGCGGACCGCAGGTCATGATCGGCTACTACAAGGACGAGACGGCCACCCGGGAGGTCCTCAGCGACGGCTGGCTCAGAACCGGTGACATCGGGCGCCTCGAAGGGGAATTCGTGGTGATCTCGGACCGAAAGAAGGACCTGATCGTCACCGCCGGCGGCAAGAATATCGCGCCCCAGCCCATCGAGAACCTTTTGAAAAGGGACAAGTACATCTCCCAGGCCTACGTCTACGGGGACAAGAGGCCCTATCTGACCGCGCTCCTCGTGCCGACCCTGGAGAAACTGCTGGAGTTCGCCCAGGAGAAGCGGATCGTCTACACGGACCTCGAGGAGTTGGTGGTGCACGAGCCAGTTCTCGAGCTGTACCGGCAGCGGGTCGAGGCGGTCAACGCCGAGCTGGCCCATTACGAGACCATCAAGAACTTCGTGCTGCTGCCGCGCGATTTCACCCTGGAGGCAGGGGAGCTCACCCCGACCCTCAAGGTGAAAAGACGGGTGATTTCTGATCGTTATAAGGATAAGATAGAGCGAATGTATACCGTCGCGGAGAACTGAGGCCGCGTCCCGAGCCGGAGGATGAGATGAGACAGATGAACAAGGTTGCCGTGTTGGGTGCCGGCGTCATGGGGGCGGGCATCGCCGCGCATCTCGCCAATGCGGGGATGGAGGTACTGCTGCTCGACCTGGTGCCGGAACAAGCCAAGGGGGCGCAGGACAAGGCGCAGCGCAACGCGATCGCCGACCAGGCGCTGGCGGCACTGGTCAAAAGCAAGCCCGCCGCGCTCTACGCCCCGGAGTACGTCGCCTGGATCGAGACGGGCAACTTCGAGGACGACAGCCACAGGCTCAGGGAGTGCGACTGGGTCATCGAAGTGGTGCTGGAAAACCTCGAGGTGAAGAAACGTCTCTTCCAGGAGCATGTGGTCCCGAACCTCAATGAGAACGCCATCCTCTCCAGCAACACCAGCGGGCTTTCCGTGAACGAGCTGGCGCAGGCGCTCCCGGCGGACCTCAGGCGCCGCTTCATGGTTACCCATTTCTTCAATCCGCCGCGCTACATGCGCCTGATGGAGATGGTTCCCTGCCGGGAGACCGATCCCGGCCTGCTGCGCAGCATGGCCTCCGTCCTGGACAAACGGCTGGGCAAGGGGGTGGTGTTCGCCAAGGACACCCCCAACTTCATCGCCAACCGCATCGGCACCTATGCCGGCGCCGCCACCTGGCGGCACATGGTGGAGATGGGACTCACCGTGGAGGAGGTCGACGCCGTCACCGGGCAGGCCCTGGCCCGCCCCAAGACCGCCACCTTCGCCCTCTGGGACCTCGTGGGGATCGACACGGTGGTGCGGGTCATGGACAACAGCTACGAGCTTCTGACCGGCGACGACGAGCGGGAACTGTTCCGGGTCCTGGAAAGCACGCGCCGCATGGTGGCTGAGGGGCTGACCGGGAAGAAAGGGAAGGGGGGCTTCTTCAAGCGGGAGAGCGTTGACGGCAAAAGCGTCAAACTCTGCTACGACCCGCAAACCGGGGCCTACCGTGACTGCGTCTCCCCCAAGTTCGCCTCGGTTGGTGCGGCGAAGCAGGTCGACGACCCGGGTGCCCGGGTGAAGACACTGCTGCAGGGAAGCGACAAGGCCGCGGAATTCGCGTGGAGGACGCTGCGCGACACCCTGATCTACACCGCGAAACGGATCCCCGAGATCGCCGACGACGTGGTCAACATCGACAACGCCATGAAGTGGGGATACAACTGGGAGCTCGGTCCTTTCGAGTTGCTTGATGCCCTGGGCGTCGCCTCCTTCGTGGCCCGCGCCGACCGGGAGGGCATCGCGGTACCGCAGTTTCTGCGCGAGGTGGACAGCTTCTACCGCGTGGAGCAGGGAAAGCGCCACTTCTACAGCATCGCGGACAAAAAATACCGTGAGGTGCCGCTGACCCGCGGCCAGGTCTCGCTCACCCTTTTGAAGAGCGCCGGTGGGGTCGCGGAAAAGAACGCGGCCGCCTCGCTCATCGACATCGGCGACGGCATCTTCTGCCTCGAATTCCACTCCAAGATGAACACCATCGGGGGCGACACCCTGAGCATGATCCAGAAAGGGCTGCGCCGGAGCGAGTCCGACGGCATCGGCATGGTCATAGCCAACGAGGGGAGCCTCTTCTCGGCCGGGGCCAACCTGATGCTGATCGCCATGGCCTGCGCCGAAGGGGCCTGGGACGACCTGAACCTCACCGTGAAATCGTTCCAGCGCGCCATGATGGCCATCAAGTACTCCAGGATCCCGGTGGTGGCGGCGCCCCACAACCTGGTGATGGGGGGAGGGTGCGAGACCTGCCTGCACGCCGACGCCATCAACGCCCATGCCGAGACCTACATGGGGCTCGTGGAGATCGGGGTGGGTCTCATCCCGGCCGGCGGCGGCACCAAGGAGATGGCGCTTAGGGCCATCCGGCTCGCCGAGGCGAACGGCACCGACGTGTCCCCCTTTCTCCTGAAGAACTACCAGAACATCGCCATGGCAAAGGTGAGCGGGTCGGCCACCGAGCTGATGGCCATGGGGCTCATGCGCCCGGGCGACAGCATCACCCTCGCCCTGGACCGCCGCATCTACGACGCCAAGCTGAAGGCGATCTCCCTCGCCGCCAACTACCGCCCCGGCAAGCCCGAGGCCATGCTGAAGGCGCCGGGACGCGGCATCGCCGCCAGCATCAAGAGCCAGCTCTGGAACCTGGAGCAGGGGGGCTTCATCTCCGGTTACGACCACTACCTCGCTTCGGGGATAGCCGACGTCATCACCGGCGGCAACGTCCCGGCAGGGACCGTTATCAGCGAGGAGTACCTGCTGGACCTGGAACGGGAGACCTTCCTGAAGTTCTGCGGCCAGAAGAAGACCCAGGAGCGCATCCAGCACATGCTGAAGACGGGAAGGCCCCTCAGGAACTAGCTCCCTCCCCAAGGGGGAGATGGTCGGGGAGGGGCTCTCCCCGTGAGCAACCGAAGGCACCAAAGGAGCAAGAACATGCGAGCAGCATATATCGTAGAGGCCGTGCGCACCCCGGCCACCAAGGCCTACAAGGGGAAACTGAAGGACGTCCGCCCCGACGATCTCGCGGCCGCGGCCATCAAGGGTCTGGTGGAACGTACCGCGCTTGACCCGGCGCAGGTGGATGACGTCATCATCGGCTGCGCCTTTCCGGAAGGGGAGCAGGGGATGAACGTCGCCCGCATCGCCGCCTTCAAGGCCGGCATCCCCTACCAGGTCCCCTGCCAGACCGTGAACCGCTTCTGCTCCTCCGGGCTGCAGAGCATCGCCACCGCGGCGGAACGCATCATGGCCGGTTTTGCCGACTGCATCATCGCCGGGGGGACCGAGAGCATGTCCATGATCCCGATGGGGGGGAACAAGTACAGCGCCAACCCGGGGCTCATCGCCTCCTGGCCCGAGACCTACGCCTCCATGGGCATCACGGCGGAGCGGCTGGTGGCGAAGTACGGCCTCTCCAGGGAAGACCAGGACGCCTTCGCCCTCGCCAGCCACCAAAAAGCGGCACGGGCCCTTGCGGAAGTGAGGTTTGCCGAGGAGACCGTCGCGGTGCCGGCGCAGTACTGCTCCCTGCAAAAGGGGAAGCTTCAGTGCCGCGAGGAGCTGGTCGACGCCGACGACGGGGTGAGGGGCGACACAACCCTGGAGGCCCTGGCGAAGCTCAAGCCCGCCTTCAAGGCCGACGGTACCGTCACCGCCGGGAACTCCTCGCAGATGACCGACGGGGCGGCGGCGGCGCTGGTGGTTTCCGAGGACTTCCTGAAACGGACCGGGATGAAGCCGCTGGCACGTTTCGTCTGCTTCGCGGTCAAGGGGGTCCCCCCCGAGATCATGGGTATCGGTCCCGTCGAGGCGGTCCCCGCGGCACTGAGGATGGCCGGGCTCACCCGGGAAAGTCTCGACCTGATCGAGTTGAACGAGGCCTTCGCCGTACAGGCGCTCGCCTGCATGCGGGAACTGGGGCTCGATCCGGGACGGGTCAACGTCAACGGCGGCGCCATCGCGCTGGGACACCCCCTGGGGTGCACGGGTACCAAGCTTACCGCGAGCCTGCTGCACGAGATGCGGCGGCGCGGGGCGCGCTACGGCATGGTCACCATGTGCATCGGCGGCGGCATGGGCGCGGCAGGCATCTTCGAGATGAGCTGAGCCCCGGCGACGCGTTCCACTACAAACGAGAGGTGTGACATGGCAGCAAGGATATTCAAAGGAGCGGAATTCCTGATCACCGAGCCGGGTAAGGACGAGGTGTTCGTCCCGGAGGATTTCAGCGACGAACAGCGCCAGATCGGCGCTACGACCGAACAGTTCGTGACGAACGAGGTGATCCCGGCGCGCGAAGAGATCGAGCACCAGAATTTCGAGAAGGTGGTGCAGCTGCTCAGGCGCTGCGGAGAGCTGGGACTGCTGATGATCGACGTGCCCGAGGAGTACGGCGGCCTGGAGCTCGACAAGGCGACCAGCATGCTGGCGGCCGAGAAGATCTCCGGCTCGGGCTCGTTCTCCGTGGCCTACGCCGCCCACAGCGGCATCGGCACGCTCCCCCTGGTCTACTACGGCACCGAAGAGCAGAAGGCACGCTACCTGGACAAGCTGACCAGCGGCGAGTGGATCGCGGCCTACTGCCTCACCGAGCCCGACTCGGGGAGCGACGCCCTCGGTGCCAAGGCCAGCGCGACACTCTCCGCCGACGGGAGCCACTACCTCCTAAACGGCACCAAGCAGTTCACCACCAACGGCTCGATTGCCGACCTCTACACCGTCTTCGCCAAGGTGGACAAGGAGTATTTCACCGCCTTCCTGGTGGAGCGGACCATGGAAGGGGTGAGCGTCGGGCCGGAGGAGAAGAAGATGGGGATCAAGGGGTCCTCGACCACCCAGGTCATCCTGGACGACGTCAAGGTTCCGGTCGCCAACGTCCTGGGCGAGATCGGCAAGGGGCACAAGATCGCCTTCAACGTCCTTAACATCGGGCGCTTCAAACTGGGGGCCGCGGTCACCGGATCGGCGAAGTTCGCCCTGTCCGACGGGGTGAAATACGCGGTGCTCAGAAAACAGTTCGGCCGCACGATCGCCTCCTTCGGCGCCATCCAGGAGAAGCTTGCCGACATGGCGGCCGAGATCTTCGCCTCGGAGTCGTTGGTCTACCGCCTGGCGGGGCTCATCGACAACCGGTTGGCCACCATCCCGAAAGAGACCCCGAACTACTACGATGCCTACCAGAAAGGGATCGAGGAGTACGCCATGGAATGCGCCATCGCCAAGGTGTTCTGCTCGGAGATGCTTGCGTTCGTGGCCGACCAGGTGGTCCAAATCCACGGCGGTTACGGCTTCATCCAGGAGTACCCGGCCGAGCGCTACTACCGCGACGAGCGCATCAACCGCATCTTCGAGGGGACCAACGAGATCAATCGGCTGCTCATCCCGGGCACCCTGCTCACCCGCGCCTTGAAAGGGGAGATCCCGCTGCAGCGCGAGGCGATGAGGGCACTTGACAGCCTGACCACCCCCTCCTTCGAGGAGTTGGACGACTCCATCCCCTTCGCCGCCGAAAAGGCTCTCCTGTCCGGCCTGAAGCAGCTCTTCCTGGTGGTTGCGGGCTCCGCGGCGCAGAAGTACCAGGCGGCCATAAAGGACGAGCAGGAGGTCCTCATGGCGCTGGCCGACGTGGTGATCAACGTGTTCGCCATGGAAAGCGCGGTGCTGCGCGCCGAGAAGATCCTGCCGCGGCTGAGCGAAGCGAAACGACAGGCGGTAACGGCGGCGGTCAGGTGCTTCTGCTTCGGTGCCAACGAAAAGACCGCGAGCGCCGCGCGCAAGGCGGCCTTCTACAGCGAGGAAGGGGATACGCTCACCATTTTGCTGGGCGCCGTCCGGCGTTTCACGCGATACCATGCCGCGGGACTGCTCCAGGACAAGCGTCTCCTGGCACAGGCGGTGATCGAAGCCGAGAAATACCCCTTCTGACGAGGCAGGTTGTGACAGCGGCGCGGGCCGGTTCCTCACTACGGGACCGGCCCGTTCCTTTCTGAGGAAAGCCTGCACGACACCAGTTCCAAAAACGCTGTCAGAAGGTAGCCGCAGTGAGTAAAAATGTTATTTTTATGAGTGGTGAATTGCCACATCTTGTGGCAAAATTGAGTTCTTAAGAGAGTTTTAAGCGGGGCTGTGACAGTTGCAGTGGGAGGAGCGCATGGAAGTGCCTAAAAGCAGAGGCGAGCGCGAGGCAGGCACCCGAAAGAGTCCCGGCAGCGGCGAGAACCGGGCTGCGCAGCGCAAAGGTGCGGAACCGGCGCAGCAGCAGGCCGCCCGCCGTCCGGCGCCGTCCGCTGACGACTGCGAGGCAAGGCTCGCCCAGGCGGAGCAAGAGCTCCGACGGGTGAACGAGGAACTGGCCAGGCAAAAGGGGAACGCCGAAAACCTGGGGCGGGAGCTGGAAACCTTCAGCTACTCGGTTTCTCACGACCTGCGCGCCCCGCTTCGGCACCTGATCGGCTTCAGCAACGCCCTCCTCGAGGATTACGGCGAGGCGCTGGAGCCGACGGCCCACAGTTACCTCGACTGCATCGTGCGGGCGGGCCGCAAGATGGAGGGACTGGTTGACGCGCTTTTGGCTCTGTCGCGCATAGGGCGCCAGGACATGACCCTTTTGAACCTCGACCTCTCCCAGATGGCCAAAAGCTACGCCTTATGCATAAAGGAGGGGGCACCGGGGAGAAAGGTGAACTTCATGATCCCTGAGCACCTCCCCGCGCACGGGGACGCGGTGCTGTTACGGACCGCCCTGGAGCATCTGTTGGAGAACGCCTGGAAGTTCACCGGCAAGAAGGAGTCCGCCACCATCGAACTCGGCAGCAAAGAGGAGGGGGGGGAGCTGGTCTACTTCGTGAGGGACGACGGGGCCGGTTTCGACATGCGCTTCTCCGACCGGCTTTTCGGTCCGTTCCAGCGCATGCACCGGGAAGAGGAATTTCCCGGCCTTGGGATCGGGCTCGCCATCGTGCAGCGGATCATCAACCGTCACGGCGGCAGGATCTGGGCGGAAGCGGAGGTGAACGCAGGGGCCACCTTCTATTTCACCCTGGGGAGCTGAACTCGCGGGGGGGCGGTTATGCGGGTGCCGGGCATTCCGGGGACAGTGAGCCGAAGTACAGCTTGAAATCGTTCAACCTCATCAGCATGGCCGCTCGTGTGATGTTTTCCGCCAGCAGGGCGTTGCCGGCATTGGCGGCGGCCAGCAGCTCGCGGTAGTAGTCACGCAGCTGCAAGCGGTGCTTATCCTTTGAAAAGAGCGCAGACCTGAGTTTGGAATAGACGCTGGCAAAGCTGTTCAGCATCAGGGGATAGATGCGGTTGCCCGACATCACCGCCATGGCCAGGTGCAGTTCCCAGTCGAAGTTGACCAGCGCCGAGGAGCAGTTGCGCAGTTTCTCCGCCTTGCGCAGCACAGCGGCCAGCCCGGCCGCATCGTTCTCGACCGCGCGGCGGGCGTAATCCGGCGCAAACTGGACCCTCAACTCCAGCAGGTGGGTGGCCAGCTCGTAGGGGAAGGGCTCGCTGTTCCTGGTGATCGAGGAAAGGATCTCCAGGTCTCCCTGGGACCAAAAGTCCTTCACCATGGTGACATGCCGCTGCTGAACCGAGATCCATCCCGCATTCTGCAGCTTCTGCAATGCCTCCCGCACCGTCGCCCTGCTGACGTCGAAGCGCGCGGCCAGGTCCCGCTCGCTTAGCAACGGACTACCCGGCTTGAACTCCCCTTTCAACATCCCGTCCACCAAAGCCTTCTCCACCATGTGGCAGGTTTTCCTCATAGGCCCCTCACTTTACAGACGGCAGGCAGATTCGCATACCTTTGCTACGCTGCGTTCCCGGTACGGGTCTGGCGCAGCTGTATACATACATAAAACATAGTTTTGCAAAAATGACAATGGATTTTTTAGCCGGTCGCGCAGAATAATTTCCGCACCTCCCGTGGGACATCGCGGTCTTTCGATAAATCCAAGACGGTTCGTGTTGTGGCGGGGTCCGCCTTGCCAACTGGTGAAACCGGCATTCCGGCGCAACAGACAGACACTGTTTTAGTAATGACGAAAAAAGAAGGGGTGACAGGGGGGCGCCCCACGGGGATGGTTTTCGTCCGGGCAGGTGTGGACTAGCGGCGAGAGGTGCCGTCGGCTTTGCGTGGGTTGGAGAGGGTGAAGTAGAAAGTCGCACCCTCATGCTCTTTTCCTTCTGCCCAGATGCTGCCGCCGTGGCGTTCGATGATGCGTCGCACGGTGGCCAAGCCGATGCCGGTCCCCTCGAACTCGGAGCCGTGCAGGCGCTGGAAAGGTTGGAACAGCTTTTCGACGTAGGCCATGTCGAAGCCCACCCCGTTGTCCCTGACGAAGAAGGCGTGCCTTCCCCCGACCAGGGTCTGGCCGAACTCGATGCGCGGGGAGAGGGTGCGGGAGGAGTACTTGACCGAGTTGCCCAGGAGGTTCTGCAGCACGAGCCTCACCAAGGCGCTGTCGCCGAAGGCGCTGATCCCCGGCTGGACCACGAATTCCGGCGGGTTGTCGGATTCGTCGCTGAGCATGTCCACCACGTCGGCGGCCAGTTGGCTGATGTTGAAGGTGCTCCGTTTCATGATGGCGCGCCCGACCCGGGTGAGGGCTAACAGGTCGTCGATCTGTTTCCCCATCCGGTTACTGGCGGTGCAGATGCGCTCCAGGTAGTAACGGGCCTCCTCCGGGAGGGAATTGCCATGCTCCTCGACCAGGATCGAGCTGTAGCTGTTGATGTGCCGCAGCGGCGCGCGCAGGTCGTGCGAGACGGAGTAGCTGAAGGATTCTATCTCCTTCTTGGCCGCCACGAGCTGCGAGGTCCTCTCGATGACCCGGCGATCCAGCTCGTCGTTGAGGTTGCGGATCGCCTCCTCGGCGGCCTTTCTCTCCGTGATGTCCTTGATGGTTCCGATCATGCGCGCCTGCTTTCCGCCCGCATCCCTGGTCAGTTCGCAGCACTCGGTCACCCAGCGTTCCTCGCCGTCGTTGTGCCTCCTGATCTTGTATTCGTGTTCGAAGGGGCGGTCGTTGCTTATGGCGGCACGGTAACTGTCGATGAACTGCTCCCGGAACTCCTCGTGCACGATCTCGAAGTGCCCCTGCAAGGTCTTCGGATAGGCTGCGTCGATTCCCAGGATCTCCTCCAGCTTGCTGGAGCAGACCCACTGGTCCTTGGCCAGGTCGAGGACGTAGCTCCCCAACTGGGCGATCCTCTGGGTCTCCCGCAGCAGGCGGTCGTTGTCCGCGAGCACCTGCTCGCGCTTTTTCTGCTCGGTCACGTCTTCCAGGGTCACCACCGTCCCGCTCACGGTGCTGGCGGTGTCCAGGAAGGGAGCGGTGCTGATGGAGAGCACCGCGCTGCTGCCGTCAGGCCGGGTGAAGATGAAGCAGGACTGCAGCAGACAGCGTCCCTGTTCCAGGATCTGACCCAGCGAAAGTTCGCCGCCGGTGTGCTGTTCCTGTTCCGCCGAGAAAATCGAGTCGATGACAGGGGGCTCCCTGTGTGCCATCTGCTGCTTGGTCAACCCGAGGATCCGCTCCGCCTTCGGGTTTACGAAGGTGGTGTTGCCGTCGGACTCGATGAACATGATGCCGACAGGGCTGGTAGCCGTGATCAGGTTCAGCAGGCCGTGCTCCATCTGCAACAGGTGCTCCATGAGCTTGGCCTGGTTTATGTCCAGCAGGGTACCGGCCAGCCGGCGCGCCTTGCCGGATGCGTCGCGCTCCGCAGCCTTGCCGGTACAGCGGAACCAGTGCCATTTCCCCTCGTTGGTTTTCAGGCGGAACTCGATCTCGAATTTTTCGATGGCGCCGCTGATGCAGTTCTCCAGCACGCGGCGCGCGTTCTCGAGGTACTGCGGATGGATGATGTTGGTCCAGTCCTCGAGGCGCACCTGCATCTGTCCGCCGCTATAGCCCAGCATCTCGTAGCAGTAGGGGCTGAAGTAACAGTCGTTTTCCGCGACATCGAAGTCCCAGATCCCCAACTCCGCCGCGTCGAGCGCGACCCGGTGGCGGTCTTCGCTGAGCGCAAGCTCCTGGTGGGCTTCATACTGGGCCGTGGTGTCGATGGTGCAGACCTGGTAGCCGATCAGGAGACCGTCTGCGCCGCGCAACGGGGCGACGACCGCCCGGAGACGTGAGACGGCGCCATCGGCAAAATGGTACTGAAACTGCTGGTTCCACTGCTGCCCCGCCTCCATCGCGGCCTGGAATGAGGTAGCCAGGCCCTCTCGCTCCTGGGGATTGAGATAGCCCATCCGGTGGGTCCCAGCGTCGCCAGGGCCTGCGGAACAACAAGGAGACGAAGCCAAAGGCCGCCCTTGCGTGTCGGTCTGGTATACCCCCGAGGGGGCCGACCAGAACATGTTGCGCAGCACCTGCTCGTAGGGGGGGGCAGGCAAAGCCGGTGGTGATACGGCCAGGGCGTCGCCCCCGATGCAGGTGCGGGGAGCGCTGTTGTTATGATCGGTGACCTGGTTTACCTGCGACAATCGATTCATGTGCTCCCCCTTGGGCAACGATCTGTCCAAGCACCTCGGCAAACTACCTGCAGTTCCACCACTGTCTCTGCCACACCGCCGGGGCAGTCACAGATAAAGTTTTTTTAATATAAACACAATCCGTCAAAGTAGCAACAATAAATTATAAAAAATCAATGTCAGTTTTCAAATCATTGCAGCGAGGCCGGTGACAATGTGCGACCTAAGAGTTGACTGCCACAGCATGTTTGCAGTAGTAATTAAGGAAACATCAGACAAAGGGGGATCACCATGGAAGCCACCGGCACCTGCCACTGCGGAGCGAAACACACCGGACACATCTGCATGCTCAAAAGCGCCGGACGCCTGGAAGAGGTCGCTCACCTTACCAGCAGCCCGACGGTCGTCTGTTTTACCTGTGGGACGGAGGCCAACTCCGAAGACAACGTCTGCAGCCCAATGGCCCTGGACAAGTAACCGGGAGCGATCATGCCAGAGTTACCCGAAGTCGAAGTCACGCGGCTGGGGATAAAGGACCACCTGACCCTCGCGCGCATCGCCTCAGTCGAGCTTTACATCCCAAAACTGCGCAACATGGTCCCGGAGGGGCTCTCCCAGCTCCTCGCTGGGCAGACGGTCCGATCGGTGGAGCGGCGCGGCAAGTACCTGATCCTCGACTGCGGCGCAGGCTCACTGCTGCTGCACCTGGGGATGACCGGCCACCTGCGTCTGGTGCCCGCCTCGGCCGCGCCGGGGCCCCACGACCACTTCGACCTGCGGCTCGATTCCGGAATCGTGCTCCGGCTGAACGACCCGCGCCGCTTCGGCTCGATCCATTTCGCCGGTTCGAACCCGCTGCAACACCAGTTGCTCCGCAAGATCGGTCCCGAACCGCTCACCGATGCCTTCGCCCCGGAGTACCTTTACCGGCTGAGCCGAGGCAGGAAAGTCGCCCTGCAGCGCTTCCTGATGGACAGCGCGGTCGTGGCCGGAATCGGCAACATCTACGCCGCGGAAAGCCTCTTTCGCTGCCGGCTGCACCCGGACACCCCGGCAGGGGAGTTGTCCTCGGCCGACTGTGCCGCGCTGGTCGCCGCCATCAAGGAGACCCTCGCCACCGCCATCGCCACCGGGCGCTCAACCATGGACTTTCTGAAAACCGAAGAGCGGCTCGCCTACTTCCCGCAGCAGCTCTACGTCTACGGGCGGGCAGGGCTCCCCTGCCGGGAATGCGGCACCCCCGTCCGCAGGGGAAGACTCGGCAACCGCTCCACCTTTTTCTGCGCGGAGTGCCAGCCGGAGCACCGGTCGCCACGGTGAAGGCAGCGGCCCCTATCGTTGAAGTCGTTCCAATGCCTGCTAAACTGCCGCAGGAACTGCACCCCTGTCACATCACATAAGCTTCGGGAGGTTTTCCAGCATGAGCATCCTTTTCACACCTCTTACCCTGCGGGAATTGGTCTTCAAGAACCGCATCTTCGTCTCCCCGATGTGCATGTACTCCAGCAAAGACGGGCTCCCCACCGACTGGCACATGGTGCACCTTGGGAGCCGGGCCGTAGGGGGCGCCGGCCTGGTCATGGTCGAGGCGACCGCGGTCACGCCGCAGGGGCGCATCTCCCCGGACGACAGCGGCATCTGGAGCGCCGAGCACGCCGCCGCCTTCGCACCCATCACCCGCTTCATCAAGGAGCAGGGTTCGGTCCCGGGCATCCAACTCGCGCACGCGGGGCGCAAGGCATCAACCGACCTTCCCTGGAAGGGAGGCCGACCGGTAGACGTCAACCACCGCGGCTGGCAGACCATCGCCCCCAGCCCGGTTCCCTTTTCCACCGAGGAGCCGGTGATCCCCCGCGAGGCGACCCTGGAGGACCTTGAGACGCTCCTCGGACAATTCGCCGCGGCTGCCCGGCGCAGCGTCGAGGCCGGCTTCGAGGTGGCCGAGATCCACATGGCGCACGGCTACCTGCTGCACCAGTTCCTGTCTCCGCTCTCCAACCGGCGCACCGACGATTTCGGCGGCTCCCTGGAGAACCGCTGCCGGTTTCCGCTCAGGGTCGCCAAGGCGGTGCGCGACCTCTGGCCCGAGCACCTCCCCCTGTTCGTGAGGGTCTCGGCGTCGGACTGGATGGAAGGGGGGTGGGACCTGGAGCAGACCCTGTACCTGACCAGGGCCTTGAAGGAGATGGGGATCGATTTCATCGATTGCTCCTCGGGGGGGATGGTTCCCGAGGCCATGCCGCCGTTTGGCCCCGGCTTCCAGACCCCTTTTGCAACGGCCATCAGGCAGGAAGTCGGCATCCCGACCGGAGCGGTGGGTGTCGTCACCGACCCGGTCCAGGCGGAGCAGATCGTGGCGACCGGCTTGGCCGATGCCGTACTACTCGCGCGCGCCATGCTGCGGGACCCGTACTGGCCGCTGCACGCCGCCAAGGCGCTGGGAGCCGACGTTCCCTGGCCGGTGCAGTACGAGAGGGCGAAATGATGAGGGGGTGAACAGGTTGACCGAAGGGGAGGGGAGTCGCGAAAGGCGGCAGGGAATCAACCCCCTGCCGCCTTTTTTCTTAGTCGGCTGCCACCACGTGGATGGCTACGATCGCCGCTACCGCGCCGACCCAGTACACCCAGCGGTATTCGCCGAAGTGCACGTCGCAGAACTCCTTGAAGGTAAGGCCGCTGTGGCTCTTCCGAGGACGCTCCTCAGTGGCACCCTGGGTGGTACCCTGCGCGTCGTTGACAGCAACCACGGTCGCCTCGCGCTCCTCGCGCGGCATGAGGTTGACGCTCTTTTGCATCGGCGCGGCCTGCTGTGCTGGCTGGTTCAGCAGGGGCGCGACCTCCTGGGCACCGGCCGCAGCCGGGGCGAACGAGGCGAGGCAGACAAGAATGGCTAGTTTTTTCAGCATGGGTTGATCCTCCTTTAAGTCAATGCGGCAGGAACGCCGCTAAAGGGTGCCGTTGTTGCACCAAAATAACAGGAAACATGATTGTAACATCCCCCCTTGCATATTCACGCCTAGATCGTTATTTTTCTGCCTGACCACATAGGTTCATGATATAAAGAAGGGGCGTAATATCAGTGACAACTGCGACGTGAACCTTGTGTTACAGGCCGCAGCTGCCAATCAAACAGGGAGCCATGAATGGAAAGATATCAGACTCAGTACCGGACCATTAGCGTAGTCAACAGCGGCGTAATGAGGGGAGTCTACGGCTGGATGAGTGGGGGACTTTTGCTCACCGCTCTCGTTTCGGTGATAACCGCATCGTCGCCGGCACTTTTGCAGGCGATCCTGGGCAACCGCATCCTCTTCTACGCCCTGATCTTCGGCGAACTCGGCCTCGTGGTAGCCATAAGCGGCGCCATCAACAGGATCAGCACCGCCACCGCGAGCCTGCTCTTCTTGCTCTACGCGGCGCTGAACGGCCTGACAATGTCCACCATTTTCGTCGCTTACACGCACTCCTCCATAGCGTCGACCTTCCTGGTCACCGCCGGGATGTTCGGCGCCATGAGCCTGTACGGCTACCTCACCAAGAGCGACCTCACTTCCTGGGGGAGTTTCCTGTTCATGGGGCTGGTAGGCGTGGTAATCGCCTCCTTGGTGAACATCTTCCTGCACAGCTCGATGCTCAACTGGGTGCTGAGCCTGTGCGGCATCATCGTCTTCACCGGCCTTACCGCCTACGACACCCAGAGGATCAAGCAGATGGGCAATTCGGGCGGCAAGGGAGCCATTCTCGGCGCGCTCACCCTCTACCTCGACTTCATCAACATGTTCCTGCTGCTGCTCAGGTTCTTGGGCGATCGCAGGTAACAGCAAATAAAAGAACCCCGGCGCAGGTACCTACGCCGGGGTTCACCTCGCTGGTCGGGGAGGGGGGACTTAACGCAGCCTGATCCCCTCCTTGGTAATCTCGATGATCCCTTCCCGGTACAGGTTGCCGATCACGGCCTTGAAGTTTTTCTTGCTCATCCGGAACATCTCCGCGATCAGCTCCGGAGCCGACTTGTCCCCAACGGGAAGGAAGCCGCCCCGCTCACTGAGTACCCGCAACAGGGTCTCCCGGCCGCCGGTGAGGTCCTGCCTCCCCCCCTTCCTCAGGGTCACGTCTATCTTGCCGTCGTCACGGATCTTCTTCACGTACCCCTTGGCGCAGTCGCCGACCCGGTACCTGCCGAAGAGCTCGGTCTTGAACAGCAGCCCGTCGTAGCGACCGTCGATGATGACCTTGGCGCCCAGGTTGCCGAACTCGTAGAAGGTAAGCGCGACGTCCTGCCCCTCCTTGAGTCCCGCAGCCGACTTCTCAAGGAACTTCCCTATCTTGGCCGATGCCGCGATCCGGTCGGAGCGGTCCAGGTACACCCGGACCAGGTGCCGTTCCCCTTTCTGCATGGGACGCGGCTGCTCGCTGAATGGGACCAGCAGGTCCTTTTCCAGTCCCCAATCCAAAAAGGCGCCCACCGGGCCCACGTCCTTCACTTCCATGAGTGCGAAATCGCCCACCTGGGCCTTGGGCTCCAGGGTGGTAGCGATGAGCCGGTCCTCTGAGTCGAGGTAAACGAATACCTTCAGGTGCTCGCCGTGGTGCAGCCCTTCCGGGACGTACTTGGTCGGCAAAAGGATCTCTCCCAGCTCCGACGCGAGGTAGGCACCTATGGCGCTCAGCTTCTTCACTTCCAAACGGTTGTACTTGCCGATTTCTAGCATCTTTGTCTCTGCTCCAGTAGCGCGGTTCTAATGTTTTGCCGCCGCAAACCGAAATACTATATCAAATCGCTGCGCGAGCCTATCAATCTTTTCTGTGCCAGGGGCAGCCACCACCCGGTGGCCCGCCGGGTATTACATGAAAAACCCAAAAAAAACAATTACTTCACCAAAGACCGGAGAAAACTTTTTAGCTGGACAGCTCCGATATTTTCATACTATGGTAACAATTTGCAGAACGCCGCGTTCCGCGCACCTTCCAGTGGAGGCTGATTGCGCCCCATTAGCCTGAAAAACAAGATGACGGCAACCATATCCCTGCTGATAGCGGGGCTGCTGTCCATTCTTGCGCTTAGCACCCACCTTTATTTCACCGACCAGATAAAGGGACTGCTTTACACGCAACAGTTCAGCATGGTATCCGCCCTGGCCGACCAGATCGACGACAAGTTCCGGCTGTCGCAGGCCGAACTGGTGGCCACCGCACGCACCCTCAAAGCCGACGCGTTGCGTAACCCGCACAACCTGCAAAGCTTCTTCGACCAGCGGCCGGGAAACCTGACCATGTTCGACAACGGGCTGTTCCTCTTTTCCGCCCAGGGAACGCTCCTCTCGGGAAACCCGCTCGACAGCGGCATAATCGGCAAGAACTTCCTCTACCGCGACTACCTGAAAAAAACCCTCGCCACCAAACAGCCCTTCGTCTCCGCCCCCTTCATCTCCGCCCAAACGCACCGGCACCCGATCATCATGCTCACTGCACCGGTGCTGGACGAGAAGGGAGACGTGGCTGCGGTCCTGGCGGGGAGCATAGACCTTGCCAAGGACAACTTCATCACGAAGGTCGGCAAGATCACCCTTGGCGAAAAGGGCTACCTCTACCTGTACAGCCCCGACCGGGTGATGATCGCCCACCCGGACAGCCGCAGGATTTTCAAGCAGGACGTCCCGCTTGGGAAAAACCGTCTCTATGACGAGGCGATCGAGGGGTTCGAGGGGACCGGGGAAACCACCAACTCCAGGGGTCTCCACGTCATTAGCTCCTTCAAGCGGCTCCAGACAACCAACTGGATCCTCGCCAGCAACTTCCCGCAGCAGGAGGCCTACGCCCCGATCTACCGGGCACGCAGCTACATCCTCGCCGCGCTGTTCGTGGTATTTCTCATCTCCATGCTCGTGGTCTGGCTCTGCACGAAGTTCCTGACCGCCCCGCTTATCTCCTTCACCGAACAGATCAGGATGCTGACCCAGAACAAGGAGGGGGAGACCGCGCCAGTCAATATCGCAGCAGGCGATGAGATCGGCGTGCTCGGAGAGGCCTTCAATCAGCTCCTGAAGGAACTGCAACAGCAAAAATTCGAGCTGAAACGGCAACTTGAATTCTCCCAGAAGCTCCTCGAGGTGACGCCGATCCCGGTGTTCTACAAGGGGGCCGATGGCAGGTATCTCGGTTGCAACCAGGCCTTCCTCGACTTCACAGGTCTCACCAGGGAACGGGTGATCGGCAAGACCGTCTTCGACGTCACTCCCGGACCGCTCGCCCAAGTACACCACCGTTCGGACCAGGAGTTGATTTCCGGGGGCGGCCTCCAGGTCTACGAAAGCAAAACCTCGCACGTCGATCAGGCAGAGCGTGACGTCATCTTCTTCAAGACCAGTTTTACAGCCGCAAACGGCGCCTGCGGCGGGGTGCTGGGCGTCATGCTCGACATCACCGAACACAAAAAGGCAGAGGCGGACCTGCAGTCGCAGAAGGAATTTGCCGAGAGCCTGGTGTTGAACATGACGCAACCCACGTTCGTGCTGGACTGCGAGCACCGCGTCATCATGTGGAATCGGGCGCTGGAGACCCTCACCGGGATCAAGCCAGGCGAGGTGCTCGGCTCGCACCATCTCGGCAAGATCTTTTACGAGGCAGACAGGCCGGTCCTGGCAGACCTGGTGCTGGACGGAAACCCCGACGAGGCCGTCAAGTACTACAGCAATTATCGCAAGTCCTCCCTGATCGAGGGAGGGGTGCAGGCCGAAGGATGGTACGAGGATCCGGACGGCAAGGGGCACTACATCACCCTCAACGCGGCGCAGATCCGCGACCGTCAGGGGAGGGTGGTCGGCGCCATCCAGAGCCTGGAGGACATCACCGAGCGCAAGCAGGCCGAGGACGCACACGAAAAGACCCGGCGCCAATTGCAGCTCATCCTTGACGCTGCAGGTGAAGGGATCAACGGCGTCGACATGCAGGGGCGCATCACCTTCGTCAACCCGGCAGCGGCGCAGATGGTGGGTTGGACCCAGGAGGAGCTCCTGGGGCAGCACCAGCACTCCCTTATGCACCACACCAGGGAGGACGGCTCCCCGTTCCCGGAACAGGAGTGCCCGCTGTCGGCTGCCTGCTACGACGGACGTCCCTACCAGGGGAGCGACGAGTTGTTCTGGCGCAAGGACGGAAGCAGTTTCTACGCCGAGTACAACTGCAGGCCGCTGCGCGAGGGCGGAGAGTTGGTAGGTGCCGTGGTCGTCTATAAGGACGTGACCGAACGCAGGCAGGCCGACGAGCAGTTGCTGAAGCTGTCCCAGGCAGTGATGCAGAGTCCCGTCGCCATCATAATCACGGATGCCACAGGCAAGATCGAGTTCGTCAACCCGCGTTTCACCGAGGTCGCAGGCTACACCTCGGACGAGGTCATCGGACAGAACCCGCGCATCCTGCAAAGCGGCAGGACCTCGCCCGAACTCTACCAGGGGATGTGGGACACCATCACCTCGGGCCGCGTCTGGACCGGCGAGTTGTACAACCGCCACAAAAACGGCACCACCTTCTGGCAGCACGCAACCATCTCCCCCATCCTGAACAGTTCCGGCACCATCAGCCACTTCATGGCCTTCATGGAAAGCATCGGCGATCGAAAGAAACTCGAGGAACAGCTGAGGCAGGCACAGAAAATGGAGGCGATCGGGCAGCTTGCAGGCGGGGTTGCCCACGATTTCAACAACATACTCACGGTCATCCTCGGCTTCGGACAGCTGTTGCAGCACTCCCTGCCCAAAGGCGACCCCATGCTGGACCACATGGAGCAGATCCTCGACGCAGCCGACCGGGCGACGCACCTCACCAGGAGTCTTCTGGCCTTCAGCCGCAAGCAGGTCATGGTGATGCAGCAGGTTGAGCTGAACGAACTGACCCGTAGGCACGCCAAGTTCCTGGTCCGGATCATCGGCGAAGACGTGACCCTCAAAACCTCCTTCAGCAACCAGGAGCTGCTGGTAATGGCAGACAGTGGACAACTGGAGCAGGTGCTGATGAACCTCGCCACCAACGCCAGGGACGCCATGCCTACCGGCGGTGAGCTCACCATCAAGACCGAGCTGGTCACCCTCGACAAGGAATTCCATCGCCAGTACGGCTACGGCGTGCCTGGGCGCTACGCCCTCATCACCGTGGCAGACTCCGGCACCGGGATGGATGCTGAAACCCAGCAGAAGATATTCGAGCCCTTCTTCACCACCAAGCTCCCCGGGCGCGGCACCGGACTGGGGATGTCTATCGTGTACGGGATCATCAAGCAGCACGGCGGGTACATCACCGTCTTCAGCCAGGTGGGCTTCGGCACGACGTTCAGCATCTACCTGCCGCTGATCACCGAGAAGGTGCAACCGAGCGAGAAGCCCGCCACCTTCATCCCGGAAGGGGGGAGCGAGACCATCCTGGTCGTGGAGGACGACGCTGCGGTGGGGCGGCTGGTTGAGTCGGTCCTTAAGAGGTATGGCTACCAGGTCATATTGGCGAGCAGCGGCGACGACGCGTTGCACCTTTTCGAGTCGAGGTGGCAGGAGATCAGCCTGGCCCTGCTTGACGTGATCATGCCCAAGATGAACGGCAAGCAACTCTGCGAGGAGTTGCGCAGGCTTTCGCCCCAGTTGAAAGTGTTGTTCCTGAGCGGGTATACGGCCGACATCATACAGGACAAGGGGATCTTCCTGGAAGAGGGCGTCGACATCATCAAGAAACCGG
The DNA here is from genome assembly GCF_018919385.1 of Geomonas diazotrophica. Lineage (GTDB taxonomy): Bacteria > Desulfobacterota > Desulfuromonadia > Geobacterales > Geobacteraceae > Geomonas > Geomonas diazotrophica. The sequence goes on along the minus strand of NZ_JAHLMF010000010.1, from coordinate 2,273 downwards.
CTAGGCCCATCGAACTTGCCAGGAAGGTGCGGGAGATGCTCGACACCTGACCCCCTTCCCCCATACCCGAACAGGGGAGGGGAGGCACATTCCAAAAAAAATTCATACAATTCAACTACTTAAAGGGGCAATATTGTGCTGATCGAGAACATCACCATGGATGAGTTCGCCCAGGGGCTGGAGGTATGCAAGACCGTTTATATTCCTTTTGGATCCGTCGAAGAGCATGGCAGCCATTTGCCGCTTTCTACAGACACCATCGAGGCTTACGAGGTGGGAAAACGAGCCGCCGAGCGGATTCCTCTGTTCGTGGCGCCGCCGGTACATTACGGCTGCTGCCGCTCGACGTCGCGCCATCCAGGCACCGTGTCCATCAGCACGGGGACTTTGAAGGCATTGTTGAAGGACATCGTGCGCTCGCTGCACGCCCAGGGGCTCGTTAACTTCATCGCGCTTACCGGGCACGCCGGCGGTTCACACCGCATGGCGCTTCAGGATGCCGGCGAGGAACTGATCCAAGAATTGCCCGACATAAACGTGGCCGTCGTCACCGAGTACGAACTTGCCAAGGAAAGCGGAGCCCATCTGATCGAGACCCGCGGCGATGCCCATGCCGGCGAGATCGAGACCTCGCGCATCATGCATTCGCATCCGCATCTGGTCAAAGGCCTTTCTGCTGCCGAGTACCCCAATTTTCCGACCGGGATCCTGGTTCGGGACAAGCAAAGCTTCTGGCCCGGCGGAGTCTGGGGTGACCCGGGCAAGGCTAACGCGGAAAAGGGCAAGATCCTGGAATCACTGGTGGCCGACAAGGTTGTCGAGTTGGTCAAGGCCCTCGAGAGCCGCCTCTGGTAGTTGCCCAAAAAAGCGGCTTCCAAATTTGGCGTATAAAGGGACTTTTCGATCGGGTGCAGGGGTAACCTTGCACCCGTTTTTTGCTGCGGACGAGCTAGGAGGGCTTTTATGGGTTTCAGCGGCCTTCGACCTGCCGAAAGCTTCTTTGCCCGCAACGATGGGACAAACGGGACGGTGTGTAACGCGAACTTCGAAGCTGGGAGAGTTTCTTAAGCGAGACCTTTGTTGTGAAAGCGCAGGTGGCGTCAGCGAGGGATCGACCGGGGCGTGAACCGATCACGAAGGAAACGGGACGCGGCGCGCGTGATCAGGGCGGAGGAGAATTACGTCGAACCGTTATCGAGAGAGTGACAGATCTAACCGCCAGGCACCTGTCGGGCACGACGTACCATTTTCTTCGGCAGGGAAGCGTTCCGAAAGACGGGGAGGACCCTCGAGGGCCAACCAAATAAAAATACCTACTTGCAACTTGACATAATATATCTTATGGGACATTTCAGGAAGAAATGTCTAATGATAAATCGTCCCTTCTTTCTTTAACCTCTAATGCCTACGGGCGGGACATAACCAAAGCGGCTATCGGCTGTCAGTCATGTGAACTCTTCGCAGACTGCTCCACGATAGGCCGCTTTTTTTGCGTTGAGTGGTCCGGGGCTGATTCCTTCCAGTTCCGCGAAGCGGCAACGCCTCTTGGGTTTATTACCTGTTCGCAATCTCTGACAGAGGTTGAGAATGGGTAAAGCTCTCTATAAGTACCTCTCCGGGTTTTCCTCCCTTGAAGATTATATAGAAGCTCAAGGGTTGAAACGCCAGCTTCAAACGGCTGAAGGCCGTCAAGCGTATCTCCGTGAAAGTCCTCTCTACAGGAAACAGGCGGGACGGATCGGGTTTAAGGTGCGCTCCTATCGCTCCGGCGAAATAACCGGGGCTCAGTTCCTGACCGGCAGACAACACAAGGTGATGCCCCCTTCCCGCTCCGGTGATGTTGTCTCTGACGGGTTCACCCAGTCGGCAAAAAACAAAATTCGCAGGGCTGTTGAGTGTTCCTCTGCTTTTCTTGGCAAGTTTTGCACCCTTACCTTTTCCCCTCGTTTTGTTCGTGATCTGCAAAATGATATTCAATGCGGTTATGTGGTGCCCAGGCCCAAAAATGATCCTCTTGAGTCCGATGGGACCATAAATCACAAATGGGCAAAAGAAGAATTAAAGAGGTTTCTCAATACCTGTTCTGTCAAACAAAAGCGTCTTGGTCGTGTGCTCAATTATCTATGGGTCGCGGAGTGTGAACCGGCATGCAAAAATGACCCACCTTTAGGCCAAATCGGCGTCCAAAATTGACCCACCCCAGCATCCTTCTCCATACTCTCCGGACCTGACCAGAGAGGGAGAGCCCAAAGGAGATGCTGAACGTGGAAACC
>NZ_JAHLMF010000001.1 GCF_018919385.1 Geomonas diazotrophica | reverse complement strand
TACATCGAAGGTTTTTACAATCGCAAGAGGCTACACTCTGCCATTGGCTATTGCTCCCCAGAAGAGTTCGAGCAGCAGGAGTTGAAGATGGCAGCATAAGGGTTTCTAACGTGTCCTCTATTGCGAAGATAGGCCAGCTTCTGATTTACGCAGTTATCCCTTTTATCCCCTTTATCCCTGTTAAATGGTTTTACCTTAGCGGACGCCGGCCTTGGTGAGGTGGGGGGCGTAGCGCTTGTCGGTCCCCTTGATGTGGTTCACCAGCCAGTTCTGCAGGAATTCGATGACGTCGTGGGTGAGCACCGTTTCGCCCGAATTGAATTTCTGCTGGAGCTCGAGCACCTGGCTCACCAGGGCCTTGTGCTGCTGGACGTGCGCGGTCTCCTCGGGATAGCCGGATTTGCGGAAAGCCTCTTCCTCGGCGGCGAAGTGGCTCCCGGTGTACTCGATCAGGCGCTGCAGCACGGAACCGATGACTTCCTTGCTCCGCTTGTGCTGCATCGCCTGGGCCAGCTCGTTCACCATGGCGAACAGCTTCTTGTGCTGCTCGTCGAAGGTGTTGATGGTGGTGGCGAAGCTCTGGTCCCAGACCATGGCGTCGGAGAGCTGGAAGTGCGAAACCAGTTCGTGCAGCTCGTCCACCTGCTGCACCAGCTTGCTGGTGGCGGCCTTGGTGTTGCGGGCGCTCTCCACGTTGCTGTTGACCACGCTGGTGATCATCTGGATGTTGCCGGTGATCTCGTGCGTGGTGGCGGTCTGCTCCTCGGCGGCGGTGGCGATCTGGGAGAGCTGCATGGTCAGGTCGTTGATCATGCTCAGGATCCCGTTCAGGGCCTCGCCGGAGCGGCAGGTCTCGGCCGTTCCCTGGTTCACCTGCGCCACCCCCTCGCTCATGGCGCCGACGGCGTCCCGCGTCTCGCTCTGGATCGACTTGATCATGGTGTCGATCTCCTTGGTGGCTCGGGTGGTCCGCTCGGCCAGGGCCCGTACCTCGTCCGCTACAACCGCGAAACCGCGCCCGGTCTCGCCGGCGCGGGCGGCCTCGATGGCCGCGTTCAATGCGAGGAGGTTGGTCTGGTCGGCGATGTCCTCGATAGTGCCGGCTATGGCGCCGATCTGGTCGGAACGCTCACCAAGCCCTGCCACCGATGTGGAGGTGGAGGTGACCCGCTGCGCGATGTTCTCCATGAGTACCGCGCTGTTCCTGACGATCTCCGCACCGGCGTTGGTCTCGGCGGTGGCCTTGTGGGCATTTTCTGCGGCGTAGATGCAGTTGCGCGCGATGTCGGCGGAGGTGGCCGACATCTCCTCGCTGGCGGTGGCGATGGTGGACGCCTGCATGGCGACGTCTTCGGCGGCGGACGCCATGGCGTCGTTGGTGGCGCTCACCAGTGCAACGGAGTCCCTGACCAAGTCGGTCACGGTAAAGAACTGGTGCATGGTCTTGTTCCAGTCCCCCATCATGTTGTTGAAGGCGTTTGCGATACGCCCGATCTCGCCGCTGGGGATGTCCTCGACGCGGCGGGAGAGCGTGCCCTGGGCCGCGGCCTCCAGTGCGTCGGCGATCTCCCGCAGGACCCGCGATTCGGAGCGGGCCACCAGCCAGCTGGCCAGCGCGGAAATTACAAAGATGAAGGTTCCGGCCGCCACCATTGTCAGGATGTTGCCGCAATTCCCCAAGGCAATGGTAGAGGTGACCGTCGCACAGACAGCAATCAGGTTGATCGTGATTAGGCGGGCACTAAAAGACATGGACGATCTCCTTTTCTCGGCTTTGCACACTCAAGGAGATTATCGTCTGGTAAAGGGGAAAACTTTAAAGATATTGATTCGTATACGTTGAATTGAGCTGCGACCCCTATGAACGAGATGACGCATGAAGCACGTTCATATACGCGTTTACCAGGAAGAGCGCCCGCCTTGGTGCAGCCGATCTTGGGCGGCGGCGAGGCTGGCGGCTATTTCGGGGTTGTTGATCTGCTGGTTTCTCTGCCTCTGCTGGACTTTTTCCGATTGTTCGATCTGCATCACGAAACCGCAGGAGAGTATGATTACTGCCATCACGATCTTGCAAGGAAAACTCTTCATCGTCGGCCTCCTTGTTGCCGGGAAAGCCTCGGACCGCTCCCCGACCTGCCTGCCATATGAGGAACAATATTGGTGCAGTCTAATGTATAACAAAATTAAGTCAAGCTTAATCTTCCCCGGTGGCGCATCCAACCCAACATCGCAGGGGGAAAAGCCGCAGACGGGCGGCTCGGTTCTAAATAATTTCACCTCATGTGGACAGCCGGGAAGATTGATTTATAATGAGCACTTGTTTTTCCCATGAGAGGTCTAATGGAATTGAGGCTCATCATTCGTTTTCTCAGGCGGGCGGCGTTGTTGGGAGCGGTGGTCCTGTTGCTGCTCCCGGCAGCCGTGCGCGCCCATAGCGAGGAGGACGCCTCCGCCCACCATGAGGGCGCACCACAGGCGGATGCGAACGTGGGGCTCGACGAGCGGCTGGGAGCGAAGATCCCCCTGGACCTGGTATTCAAGGACGAAGACGGGCGCCAGCGACGCCTGCAGGAACTGATCACCGGCCCGACCATCATCCTCCCGGTCTACTATTCCTGCACCAACGTCTGCAACTATCTGCAGGAAGGGCTGGCCAGGGCGCTCCCCGAGATCAAGCTGGAACCGGGGAGAGAATATCGGGTCATCTCTGTCAGCTTCGACGAGCGTGAGAACCCGCAGCGGGCGCTGAAGTCGAAGCACCTGTATCAGACGGTGATGAAGGGGAAATTTCCGCAGGGGAACTGGACGTTCCTCACCGGCGACGCCGCCAGCATACGGAGGCTCACCGATGCGGCCGGGTTCCATTTCCAACGCAAGGGCAACGACTTCGTGCATCCCGTGGTCAGCTTCGTCGTGGCGCGGGACGGCATGATCGTGCGTTACCTTTACGGCACGCAGTTCCTTCCCAAGGACCTTACCCTCGCCCTGATGGAAGCGCGCCAGGGGCGCATCGGCACTACCATAAGCAAGATGGTGAGCTACTGCTTCAGCTTCGATCCCAACAGCAAGAGCTACGAGTTCAACATACTTCGGGTGAGCGCGACGGCGATCATCGTCTGCGTGGTTGGCTTCATCATCTTCCTGGTGGTGGGGGGGAAAAACGGGAAAAACGGCAGCAACGCCAGCAACAGCAATGACAAGGGAAATGACAACGACGCCTAGTTACGCGGGCGCTGCATGTTTCGGGGGAAAAATGAGTCAAGAGACGGCAATGGCGGAAGGCGGCTTCTGGCGGGATACCGGGAGGACAGGGATCGGAGCCTGGATATTCTCGACCGATCACAAGCGGATCGGGCTGATGTACCTTTACTGCGTGCTCGGCTTCTTCCTGGTCGGGGCCTTCCTCGGACTATTGATCCGGCTGGAGCTGATGGCGCCGGGACCGACCATCATGACCGCGAAGACCTACAACGCTCTGTTCACCGTGCACGGGGTGGTGATGATCTTTCTCTTCATCATCCCAGGAATACCGGCCTCGTTCGGGAACCTCGTGCTCCCCATACAGCTCGGCGCTCGGGATGTCGCCTTTCCCCGGGTGAACCTCTTTTCCTGGTGGCTCTACGCCACCGGCGCCATCATCGTGCTGGTCTCGCTCTTCACCGGCGGCGGTGCACCCGACACCGGCTGGACTTTTTACGTACCCTTCAGTGCCCGCACCACCACCAACGTCTCGCTGGCGGTATTCGGCGTCTTCGTGCTGGGCTTCTCCTCCATCCTGACCGGGATCAACTTCATTACCACCATTCACAGGATGCGTGCTCCGGGGATGACCTGGACCAGGATCCCGCTCTTCACCTGGAGCCTCTACGCGACTGCGTGGGTGCAGGTGCTCGCCACCCCGATCATCGCCATAACTCTGCTGCTCGTGGTCACCGAGAGGATCCTGGGGCTGGGGCTGTTCGACCCCACCCGCGGCGGCGATCCGGTCATGTACCAGCACATGTTCTGGATCTATTCGCACCCGGCGGTCTACATCATGATCCTGCCGGGCATGGGGGTGATCTCCGACATCATCCCGGTCTTCTCCAGAAAGCCGATCTTCGGCTACAAGATGATCGCCTTCTCGAGCCTCGCCATCGCGGCAGCAGGCTCCGCGGTATGGGGGCACCACATGTACACCTCGGGGATGAGCGACACCGGCGTGCTGGTCTTCTCATTTCTGACCTTCATCGTGGCGATCCCGTCGGCCATCAAGGTTTTCAACTGGGTCTCCACCATGTACAAGGGCTCGATCTCGCTGGAAGCGCCCATGCTCTTCGCGCTCTCCTTCATCCTGCTCTTCTCCATCGGCGGTCTCTCCGGCCTGATCCTGGGCGCGGCCGCCACCGACATCCACGTGCACGACACCCACTTCGTGGTAGGGCACTTCCATTACGTCATGTTCGGTGGCACCGGCTTCGCCTTCTTCGCGGCGGCCCACTACTGGCTCCCCAAGTACTTCGGGCGCAGGTACCGGGAGAAGCCGGCCATCGTGGGGTGGGTCTTCATGTTCATCGGCTTCAACATCCTCTACTTCACCATGCAGGTGCTGGGGATGGAGGGGATGCCGCGGCGCTACTACGACTACCTCCCAGAATTCGCCCGGCTGAACTTCGTGGCCACCGTCGGGAGCTGGATCCTGATAGCCGGGGTCATCATCGTGGTCTGGAACCTCTGGCACGGGCTCTTCAAGGGCGAGGCGTTCGCCGGTAACCCCTGGGGTGGGGCGACCCTTGAGTGGAGCGTCGCGACGCCTCCGCCCACCGAGAACTTCGAAGAGGACCCGGTGGTAACCCACGGGCCGTACGATTTCAAAGGGGCGGGGGTTCCATGAGTCACCTGGAAAAGGACAGTTTCGGCGCCAAGCTCGGCATGTGGTTGTTCCTGTTCACGGAGATGCTCCTTTTCGGCGGCGTCTTCCTTCTCTACTCGGTGTACCTGACCCGCTACCCCAAGGAGTTCGGTCTGGGAGGGCGCCAGCTCGACCTGGTCTACGGCGCCACCAACACCGTTGTGCTCCTGACCAGCTCCCTGTTCGCGGCCATGTCGGTGACCGCGATCAAGACCGGCGCGAAGAAACTCACCCTCGGCCTTCTTTCCGGGACGGTGGGCTGCGCGTTCATCTTCCTGGGGATCAAGTACCTGGAGTGGAGCGCAAAATTTCATCACGGCATCTACCCGAACTCCCCGAAGCTGATCGCTGGCCCCCCGGGCGAGTCCATATTCTTCAGTCTCTACTACCTCACCACGGGCCTGCACGGCATCCACGTCATCGTGGGCGCGGTACTGATGAGCTGGACCGCGGTGATGGTGCAAAAAGAGAGGCTAAACGCGAGCGACAACGTGACGCTGGAAAACGTCACCCTGTACTGGCACCTGGTCGACTTGGTCTGGATCTTCATCTTCCCGCTCTACTACCTGATACTTTAAAAGCAGATTTAGACTGAGATTAAGATTAAGAAAAGACTAGGCAGGTGGTCAGTGGCATACTTCGTCAATGGTTCGGCTTCAACTTTATCTTAGTCTTAATCTTAACCTGTTTTTCCGGAGAGTAGCATGACAGAGGAACACGCGGAACACATCCTGAGTTACGGAAAACTGACCACCGTCTGGGTGACGCTGCTGGTCCTGACCGCGGCGACCATCATGGTCACCCGGGTCGAGCTGGGGGTCTGGAAGGTCTGGGCGGCGCTCGCCATCGCCAGCATCAAGTCCGGGCTGGTGATCGCCTTCTTCATGCACATGAAGTACGAGCCGCGGCTGTTCAGGATCATCCTGTTCGTGGCGCTCTTCACCCTGGCGGGCTTCATCGGGGGAACCTTCTTCGACGTACTCTACCGTTAAAGGGGCGAACGTGGAAAATCAGCTTATGACAACGACGCAAGCCGTCGACCCGGTGTTCAAGTTCCTCTTCGGCGCCTGCACGGTGCTCCTTTTGGGGATCACCATCACCATGATCTACTTCGTGGTGCGCTACCGCCGCTCCAAGAACCCTGAGCCGACTTCCCAGGTGGCGGGAAGCCCGCTTCTCGAGGTCGTCTGGACCCTGCTCCCGACCCTGCTGGTGATCGGCATGTTCTACTACGGCTGGACCAGCTACCTGTCGCTCAGAACCGTGCCGAAAAACGCCATGCAGGTGACGGCAGAGGGGCGGATGTGGTCTTGGAACTTCATCTACGACAACGGCAAGAGCAGTCCGAAGCTCTACGTGCCGGTCGGCAAGCCGGTGCAGGTGAACCTTATCTCCAAGGACGTGGTGCATGGCTTCTACGTTCCCGCCTTCAGGATCAAGCGCGACGTTGTGCCCGGTATGAAGAACCACGTCTGGTTCGTGGCGACCAGTCCAGGCAGCTACGATCTCTTCTGCTCGCAGTATTGCGGGACCGGACATTCCGCGATGATCAGTACGGTCGAGGCACTGCCGCCGGCGCAGTTCGCGGCGTGGCTCGGGCAGAAGCCGGCCGGCGTTGGGGCAAAGGGACAGGAGCTCTTGCAGCGGTACGGCTGCCTGGGGTGCCATTCCCTGGACGGCACCCCGAAGGTTGGGCCGACCTTCAAGGGGCTTTACGATAGCCAGGTCAAGGTGACCCGCGGCGGCAAGCCGGAGACCGTGAAGGCTGACGAGAAGTATCTGCGCGAATCCATTTTAGACCCTGGTGCGGCCGTCGTGGAGGGCTTCCCCCCGATCATGCCCAAGACCGAGATGCCGGAAGCAGAGCTGAAGGCGATAGTGGAATTCCTGGAAGGGGAGAAGTGATCGCGGCTGCAGTTTTGAAAAAAAGCAAAGGGCTCTACCGCCTGTTCCGGCTCCCGCTTTCGCTGATGAACGCCGCGGCGGCCCTCGGCGGCTACCTGCTCTGTCGGACCCGACCGGATTCGAAGGCGCTTGTTCTCTGTGCGGGTGTGGCCCTGATGGCCTGCGCCGCCTCGGCATTCAACCAGGTGCTGGAGCGCGACCTCGATGCCCTGATGACCCGCACCAGGGTCCGTCCCGTCGCCTCGGGGGAGCTGGGACCGCTGGGCGGATTGTCGATCGCCCTGCTCGCCCTCGGGGGTGGGGTGCTGCTCCTCAACCAGAGCGGTCTCCTGCCGCTTTGCCTCGCCCTCTTTACACTTCTTTGGTACCTCCTCATCTACACCCCCCTCAAGCGTCTCACCCCGTTCGCCCTCCTGGTCGGCGCCGTCTGCGGAGCGCTGCCGCCCCTCATCGGCTGGAGCGCGGCCGGGGGTGCTCCGGCCGATTTCAGGATCGTCCTGCTCTGCGGCATCCTCTACCTGTGGCAGGTGCCGCACTTCTGGATGCTGCAGAAACGGTACGCCGAGGACTACCGCCGGGCCGGGGTGCCGCTTTTCGTGCCGCGTTCCTTCCGTGGGCCGGCACCGTTTCTGGTGCTCTGGCTTCTGGCCACCGTCGCGGCAACGCTGATGCTGCCGGTTTTCGGTCTGATCGCGGGGCAGAATGCCCCCCTGTGGTGTCTCGCCTTCTGCCTGCCGTTGTTGCTTTATCCGTTTGAGCGCTGGGAAGGTGCGGCCTTCGCCGGCGTGAACATCTTTCCGGCTCTGCTTACCCTGGCGCTGTACGGAACTCCTTAAGCTATCGATTCGCGCCATCTCCTCCTCCCTTTCCCGCAGGGAACGAGGATGAGGGGCGATACCTCCCTCTCCCATCAAAGCGAGCGGCCAGACCTCTCTTTGGAAGCTCCCTCTCCCCCCGGGAGAGGGTCGGGGTGAGGGCGTTGCAATAGGCAAGGATCCATTTTCGCGGCAGTGCCCTCGCCCGGCCTGCGGCCACCCTCTCCCAAAGGGAGAGGGAACTGAAGAGGGGATTTATCGATGGGAGAAAAACAGAAGTGCGAGCACCCGGCACGGCACAAGGCCCACATGTGCAAGCTGAAGAAGGACGGCAGGATGGAGGAATTCGACCGGCACACCGAAAAGCCGATCGTCTACTGCAACAAGTGCAAGGTGCAGGCGAACGACCCGCTGGTGGTCTGCAACCCAAGGAGCATCAAGGTTTCGAGCTAGTCCGCTGAGCCCCGCCTAGAAAAATACCGTTGCCTTGGTGGCGAGCAGGTACCAGTTCCGCTTGGAGGCCTCGGTGTACTCGGACATGTTCCACGTCCCATCGATCAGGTGTCCTTCAACCTTGAGCACCAGGTTGCGCACCGGGTCGAATCGAAGCGTCAGCACCTTTTCCTTCTGCCAAGTCTGCCAGGGAGCCCCCACGCCCAGTTCCTCGAAGGTCGATCCATCGCGGTGATGCCGGTCAGCGTAGATCTCCGTGTAGTACCCCCCCAGCTCGAACCAGTCCGTGAAACGATAGGCGGCGCTGACGTACCAGCCGTCGGAGGCCTGCTTGGAGGTGAAGTTCTCCAGGGCCGGGTTCTGGTAGTCCGCCGACACCGTGTAGTTGTCCCGCTGGTACTCGGTGGCAAGGGTCAGGTCGTCAAGGACGTACTCGATGCCCAGTATGTAGCGGTGCCAGGAATCGAACTTCCATTTTGCCGTGACCGGGGTGGTGGCGGAGGTGACCGGATCGGTGTAGATCCCGGTGGCGGTGCCGTCGAAGGAGGTGTGCAGCCCGCTGAACGTGGCACGCACCCCGACCGGCGTTCTCCATTCCAGGTGGTGCACGAACGCGGTGGCGGAGTTCACGTCGGTGGTGGTAAGGGGGGCGTCCACGGTGGAGATGTAGGCGGAGTAGTTCCTGGCCGAAGCGCCGTCCAGGGGGATCGGGGTGGTGCCGATCTGGAACTGGTAGTTCACTGTGCCCGTCGACCCGGCAGGGATCGAGCCGTAGATGCTTGCACCGGTTATGGCGTTCACCGAGTCCCGCTCGTAGTCGTAGTACTCGTTCTGGGGCAGGAAGATGAAGGTGCGCGCGGCGTCGTTGTCACGCGACTCGTTGTACAGCCCCAGGGGGATCTTGATCTTCCCGGCCCGGAAGCCGAGCCAGTCGGTGACGCGGTAGTCGCCGAAGGCCCAGTCGAGGGTGATCTTGTCCTTGCCGTAGCTGCCGCGGTCCATGGCCAGCAGCTGCAGCCCGACGCGCAGGTCGGGGTTTACCTCCTTGGAGAAGTTCACGGCGAAGTCGTTGAAGTTGAAAGAGCCCTCCCCGCTGTTGGATACGGGGAAGTTGTTGTCAGGGGAGGTTTTTATGTACCCCTGCGAGGCGAAACCGTGGATCTCGACGCCGGCTAGTTCCACGGCGTGGGCCGATCCGGCAAAGGCGAGCAGCATCATCGCAGTCAAAGCTTTCTTCATATCGAAATCTCCCCTACTTGATGACAATGGTTTTTACGGCATCGCCCGTCTGTCCGTGGGCGATGAACCCGATGGCATTGGGGGTTTTGGCGACGAAATCGATCATCTGCTGGGCTTCGGTGAAAGCGGGAGGCATGGACGCCTTCCCGGTGGTCACCATCCGGACCCAATGCTGGTCGAACTGCGAAGGGGTCTTGCCGAGGATCGCCTGCAGGAACTCCTTGAGCGTCCGCTCCTCTTCCAGCACCGCGATCTTGATGTGTTTCCGGTTGCCCCACTTCACCTTTTCGCCGAGGTAGATGCCCTGCAGTTCGGCCTTGGTCAGGGTGCTTTCCACGACGCTCTTGTTCGCGATGACGATGAAATTGGCCGCATGGGCAGAAGAGTGACCCCAGACGATCAGACACAACAGAAGAAGAAATTTTGACCCCGTGATGCAGAGCCGTTTGGGGTATGACATGCAGCACCTCCCGAGGTTGCAATTCACTTAAAAGTGTCTGTTACTGACACGGATGTTGTTTTGAGTGTTTATCGGATGGCACAACAGACAGCTTAAGTCGAAATATGAATAAACTAAGGGATGAGTGTGTGAACACCGAAGGCTAGAATACAATCGGGGAGGTTGAACCGCGACCCCTCCCCCCCTGCCGTCAAGGGGGAGGGGGGAAAAGCATGATCAGCCGATCACGCCGAGCTCGCGGCCGATGCGGGTGAAGGTGTTGAGCCCCATTTCCAGGTCATCCTGCGTGTGAGCGGCGCTGATCATCACGCGGATCCGTGCCTTACCCTGCGGAACGGTGGGAAAGCCGATGGGCATGGCGAAGATGCCGGGCTCCGCAGCGAAGAGCCTGCGCGAGAACTCCTGCGCCACGGTCGCTTCCCCCAGCATGACCGGGGTGATGGGAGTGACGCTCGCCCCGATGTCGAAACCGGACTGGCGCATCCCTTCCTTGAAGTAGCGCGTGTTGTCCCAGAGCTTTTGCACCAGTGCGGTGCTCTCCTCCAGGAGGTACACGGCGGCGAGGCAGGCGGCCGTGTCGGCCGCGGTCACCGCGCTGGAGAAGAGGAAGGGACGGGCCTTCTGCCGGATCCAGTCGATGACCACCTTTTTCCCGGCGATGACCCCGCCCATGACTCCGAACGCCTTGGACAGCGTGCCGATCTCCAGGTCGAATTTGCCGTTGAGGTGGAAATGGTCGACGATGCCGCGCCCGCCACGGCCGAGCACCCCTTCGCCGTGGGCGTCGTCCACCATGGTGATGATGCCGTGACGCTCGCAGAGCTCGAAGAGCTTGTCCAGGGGGGCGACGTCGCCGTCCATGGAGAAGACCCCGTCGGTGATGAGGAGCGCCCGCCGGTACTGCCCGATGTTCTCGGTGATGACCCGCTCGCAGTCGGCGAGGTCGCAGTGCTCGTAGACCAGGATCTTTGCCGATGACAGCCGGCAGCCGTCGATGATGCTGGCGTGATTCAGTTTGTCGGTGAAGATCACGTCCCCTTTGCCGACCATGGGAGGGATGGCCGCCTGGTTGGCGCAGAAGCCCGACTGCACATAGAGCGCGTCCTCAACCCCCTTGAACGCCGCCAGGCGCTGTGCCAGCCTGCGGTGCAGTTCCAGCGTCCCCGCGATGCTGCGCACCGCCGCCGGACCGACACCCCACTGCTCGACCGCCTCCTGCGCCGCCTTCTTCAGGCGCGGATGGTTGGCGAGTCCCAGGTAGTTGTTGGTGCAGAAATTCAGCACCTTCTTCCCGTCCACCACCATCCAGGGGCCGCAGGCCGAGCCGATGGTGCGGATGTTGGTCCTAAGCCCCTGCTCTTCCAGGGCCTTCATCTCTTCGGTTATCCAGGCGAATTTGTCGCTCATCTCTCGTAACTCCTCTCAAGTCCAAGTCCCTCTCCCTCCGGGAGAGGGTGGCCGAAGGCCGGGTGGGGGCGCTGGCGGCTACTCATCTGCTTCGTGGGAACCCCTCACCCCCGCCCCTCTCCCTAAGGGCGAGGGGAGACCTTCCGCTACTCCTCCACCCAGTTGAGTATGACCTTCCCGGCGTTGCCGCTGCTCATCACCTTGAAGGCCTCCTCGAACTCGGTGTAGTGCATCCGGTGCGTGATCACCGGGGTGAGATCCAGCCCGATCTTGATCAGCGACTGCATCAGGTACCAGGTCTCGTACATCTCTCGGCCGTAGATCCCCTTGATGGTAAGCATGTTGAAGATCACCTGGTTCCAGTCGATGGCGAGGTCCCCTGACGGGATCCCGAGCATGGCGATCTTGCCGCCGTGGCACATGTTGGCGAGCATCTCCTTGAAGGCGTTGCCGTTGCCCGACATCTCCAGGCCCACGTCGAATCCCTCCTTCATCCCCAGCTCCTTGCGCACGTCCGCGAGGGTCCTCTCCTTTACGTTGAGCGCCACTGTTGCCCCCATCTTCCTGGCGAGCTCGAGGCGATAGGGGTTCATGTCCGTGGTGACGATGTAGCGTGCCCCGGCGTGGCGGGCGATGGCGGTAGCCATGATACCGATCGGCCCCGCCCCCGTGATCAGCACGTCCTCCCCCAGCACCGGGAAGGCGAGTGTGGTGTGGGTCGCGTTGCCGAAGGGGTCGAAGATGCTCAGGATCTCCATCGGAATCGAGGGGTCCGCATGCCAGACGTTGGTCACCGGAATGCAGATGTACTCCGCAAAGGCGCCGGTGCGGTTCACCCCCACTCCGTTGGTGTCCTTGCACAGGTGCCGTCTCCCCGCCAGGCAGTTGCGGCACCTGCCGCAGACGATGTGCCCCTCGCCCGAGACGATGTCCCCGATGTTGAGGTCGGCGACGTTGCTCCCCATCGCAACCACCCGTCCCACGAACTCGTGCCCGATCACCATAGGCACCGGGATCGTCTTCTGGGCCCAGGTGTTCCAGTCCCAGATGTGCAGGTCCGTGCCGCAGACCGCAGTCTTGTGCACCTTGATAAGGACGTCGTTGATGCCCATCTCCGGTACCGGCACCTCATCCAGCCATAGTCCCGGCTTGGGGTATTTCTTAACCAGCGCGCGCATGGTCTTTTGCATGATGAACTCCTCGACAGTGGTGGCCGTTTCGGCTCATTAATGTTACCAACAACGTTTCCCTTGTAAATAGTGACATGGCAAAACATGGCAAAGCGCCACCGATGACAGATGGATACTTTTGAATAAATTGATATTGCTTTAAAAAAACTCCAGACGAGCCTATCCAAGTTCAAACTGACGCATGGAATAGATTTTGTAAAATCCTGTGTTGATTATTGACAAGAATTGGATGATATTGGGCCGGAATATTTGCAGTAAAGTCTATGCGCCTGAGGCTTGTCACAGGTGCTGTTCATAAAGAAACACGATGTAATGCGCAGGAGGGTTGTAATGAAACGATCTGTTTCACTCTGCATGCTGGTCATCGCCGTCTGCTTCAGCGCAGGGTGTACGACGTTCAAAAAAGATGCGGCAAATCAGACTCCGACACCTGAGGTGATCAGGATCGGTGGTGGCGACACCGCACTGACCGAGGTCATCGCACCGGTAAAGGAGACCTTTGAAGACGAAAACCCGTCTCTGCGCCTGGTCACCGTGCAGAGTAAACCGGGGACGGAGCTGGCGGACCTTGATAGTGGCTCCCTCGATGCCGTCGTCTCGACCCTCGACCTGCAGACTTTCCTTGAGCGAGCAGCTGCTAACGAAACGGCGCTGGACGGAGATGAGTTCCGGGAGGTGCCGGTCGGTACCAACGAGACCGTCGTCTTTCTCAACCAGGGCGTAAAAATCAAGAAACTGACCAGAAAGCAGTTAAAGGCGATCTTCACCGGCAAGATCACCAACTGGAAGAAGGTTGGCGGCCCTAACCGGCACATTGTCGTGGTCTGGTCCCCGGCCGCTGACGGGGAGAACGAGCTCTTCATCAGAAAAGTGCTGGAGGGTGAACAGGTTGTCTCCAGGTTTCTTCCGGTGGCAAGCGTCGAGGAAATGAGAGCGAAAGTGCTGGAGACACCCGGCGCCGTCGGCATCGGTCCCAGCGCGTTGGTTTCCCGCGGCGTGCGGGTCCCGGGGACGGGGAGCCTGACCGTCGTCGCGTCGGTCATGCTGATCACCAAGGGAGAGCCCTCGCCGAAGGTGCAGAAACTGCTCGACCTTCTCAAGGACGTGGCATTCCTGCGCTGAACCGTCTTGGTCGCTTATTCAACAAGGGGTTGATGTTCGGCAGCAAACCCGCTATCTTCGACTTTTTACTGATTGCCAGTCTAAAAGGACCTGAAGACAGTGACAAAGACGAAGGATGCTATCTACGCGGCGCCGCTGCAGGAATTGATCGATTTCAAGTTCGACGAACGGGTCGTCACAGTCTTTCCCGACATGATCCAACGCTCGGTCCCGGGCTACGGCATGATCATCTCCAATATCGGGATCCTCGCCGGGAAATACGCCCAGGCCGGGAGCCACTGCTACGATCTCGGCTGTTCCCTCGGGGCGGCCACCCTCGCCATGCGCCAGCGGATCAACCAGCCGGAGTGCTCGATCATCGCCGTCGACAACTCCCCGGCGATGATCGAGCGCGGCCGTGAGCTCCTCGCCCGCGATGCCGGGTCGACCGTCCCGGTGACCATGGTCTGTGCCGATCTCCAGGACGTCACGGTCGAGAACGCCTCGGTGGTGGTCCTCAACTTCACCCTGCAGTTCATTCCCCCGGCGCAGCGCCTGGAACTGATTCAGCGGATCCACGCCGGGCTCAGGCCTGGCGGCATCCTCATCCTCTCGGAAAAGATCGCCTTCAGTGAGCCGGAACGGCAGCATTTTCATGTAGAGCTGCACCACGACTTCAAGAGGGCCAACGGTTACAGCGATCTGGAGATCAGCCAGAAAAGGTCCGCGCTGGAGAACGTGATGATCCCGGAGACCCTCGCCTGTCACCACGAGCGGCTGAAAGCGGCCGGATTCACTTCCTCTGAAGTCTGGTTCCAGTGCTTCAACTTCGCCTCGCTGGTCGCAATGAAATGAACTTCTACGACTCCCTCTATCCCCAACTCGTCGATATGGGCCAGGAGCGCTGGGCAGAGCAGCTGCAGGCGACCCTGCCGGAGAGACTGCTCCTCGAAAGCCACGGCAAGCTGTCGGGGTGGCAGAGCGCCCTGCAGTCGCTGCCGGATATACTCCCATCCCGCATCGAGCTGCAGGACAGTGTCACCATCGGATTCGATGCCGATCTCGGCGAAATAAGCCGTGAAGACGTCATAACGCAGCTGCGGGCTTTTCACCCCTGGCGCAAAGGCCCCTACAATTTCTTTGGCATCGGGATCGATACCGAGTGGCGCTCAGATTGGAAATGGGAGCGCGTTGTGCCACACATCGCGCCGCTGGCCGGACGAAGGGTGCTCGACGTCGGCTGCGGCAACGGCTATCACGGCTGGCGCATGCGCGGCGCCGGCGCCGACTTCGTTCTCGGCATCGAGCCCTTCCTGCTTTCGGTGCAGCAGTTCCAGGTCATGCAGCGCTACCTTCGCGACCCGCGGCACCACGTCATCCCCATCGGCATCGAGGACGTTCCCCCGAATCTCGCCTGCTTCGACAGCGTCTTCTCGATGGGAGTCCTGTACCACCGTCGTTCTCCCCTCGACCATCTTTTCGAGCTCAAGGGATGCCTGCGCCCAGGAGGAGAATTGATCCTGGAGACGCTCATTGTGGAAGGCGACGAGGCTACGGTATTCATGCCTCAGGGACGTTACGCCAAGATGCGCAATGTCTGGTTCCTCCCGTCCATTGCCGTGATGACCCTGTGGTTGCAGCGCTGCGGGTTCACGCAGATTGCCTGCGTCGACACCAACCGCACCAGTCGGGAGGAACAGCGTTCGACGGAGTGGATGCAGTTTGAGTCGCTGGCGGATTTTCTTGATCCTGATGACGCGGAGAAGACGATTGAAGGGCACCCGGCACCGCTGCGGGCGATATTTACAGCGAAGAGGCCGTAGCTAACTGGTACCAGGCGGTACCTAAGCGGAAGCGGACCGTGTTTAAGAAAATGCAGACCGGAGTTAACAAAAAGCAGGTCGTAGTTAATTTAAAGACGGTCGTATTTAATTTAAACAAGGTCGTAGATTAAATAAACCGGGCTCTTCATTAAGCACCACCCCTCCTTCACGGGGATAAAAGGGGGCGTTGACGCCAAAAGTGAGGGGAGAATTGCGATGGTGAAGGGCGCTTCGGCTAAATTGCAGGGGCTTGTCGTGTTTGAACCACTTTGTTTAACAAAAAGCGGCCCTCGTTTTTTTAAAGCAGGTCTTACATTAGAAAAAGCGGGTCTACTTTTATTTAAAGTGACCCCTATATTAGAAAATGAACGCCTCGTTTCCCTAAAAGGTGGTGGTATGAGGGGGCGAGGAGTTGGCCTGGCGTGATATGAAGGGGCGGCTTTTACCGAAACTCCCCGACGGGGAATCCCAAACGGCCAAGGACCGTTCCGTCGGGGCAGCTTTCGAGAAAAACTACCTGCGCCCACCGTACGGACCGCGTCCATAGCGGCCATCGTAGTCGTTGTAATACCCTCCGTGATGCTGTCCGCGGTAATAATCATCGAACGGCACGACAACACAGGCCGACAGCAGTGACGGTAACACCACTAGTGCGATCAGATACCGGATTTTCTTTTTCATCTCGAGTCTCCTTTTTCCCCGGGGCATGTTGCCACCGTCTACAGGTTAAAAGGAAATTGAGGATGAAATATGGAACAAAGAAGAAAATACGCCAGTTTGCCGTTTCAGGCGCCGCACAGGACTTGCTTGATGGTGTCGTAAATCTCTCTTGGCTCGAAAGGTTTCTTGAGTATCCCCTTGGCCCCGACCTTCATCACCGCGTTGGTGTCACTGGGGCAATCCGAGGCGCTGCTGGTCAGCACATTGGCGTTTTTGTTCAGCGCGATCATCTCCCTGGTGGCGTCGATACCGTTTTTGACCGGCATGTAGACGTCCATTATCACGATATGCGGGCGATGTGTGAGAAACATCCGCACCGCCTCGATTCCGTCTGCCGCCTCGGCAACTACCGTGAACCCGATCCTGCTGAGGATATCGCGCAACGAATCACGATAAAACGCCTCGTCGTCGACTATCAGTATCCGTACGTCCTTCAGGGCCATTGTTCCTCCTTTGCGCTTGGCGCCCAAGAATTTTCCAGAAGAAGCTGCGATGGCTGCGTTGCAATTGCGGGATCATTCGGGTCAATGCCTACCCGTCTTCCGTGGATTTATAGAACTTTCATTCTCGTACGTCAATTAGAATATATGAAGTTTGGAATACCAAGATTTCCCAGCTTCGGGGGGGAAGTTCGCCAACGTCACGGGAGACCTGCTATGATAGGGGCATCAACTCGCACGAAAAGGAGAACGACATGAGCGAGAAGGAAAGCTGCCCAAAACCGAAACAACACCCGGCGCATATGTGCCAGTTGAAACATGAGGGGAGGATCGAAGAGATCGACAAGCATTCGGCCAGACCTAAATTCGTCTGCAACCGGTGCCGAGCCAAGGCGGACGAGGAGGATTACCTCTGCAATCCGCGGTCACTGTAGCACCGCGCGCCTTTACGTATCGACGGCCGCTGACCCGCATCGGCGGCCGTCTTCTCAAGAGCCTCCGAAGTGATGATCCTCAAATCAGCACAGCACACCCACCAACAGTGTGAAGACAAATTAATTCCGACCTCTGCTGGAATACCTAATCATTTCAATGTAAGTTTATATCCGCCGGCTTGGTATGTGTTGGCTGCGACTGCAGATCAACCAATATCCGAAGTCGGCTGTTTTTATGATCCCGCCCCCTGTTCCAGTCGCGACATTCCGACTGACAGTTGAATGGGAAAAATGTGATAAGGAGGCAACATGAGAAGAGAGAAACAGTTGAAGGGGGCTTTGCTGCTGGCAGCTTTGGTGTCGGTGGGAGCCATGTCCGGCTGCGCCCACTACGAGGTGAACAACGGGCGCGGCAATATCCCCGGCTACTACATCGTCGCCGACGTCCAGCAGGCGGACAAAGCCGTGGAAACGGCACGCGCCGAGGGAAAGGACAAGCTCTGCCCGGCCGAGTTCGCGCAGGCCGAAGCCGCCAAGAACCAGGCCTATGACGTCCTGAGGGCCTGCCACACCGAAGAAGCGATTGCGCTCGCCAAGGATGCGACCGCCAAGGCCAAGGCTCTCTGCCCGGCCAAGGCTCCCGAGCCGCCCAAGCCCGCGCCCAAGGCGGTCGAGCCGCCGCCCCCCGCCGCTCCCACGGACCAGTTGACCATCACGCCTGCTTCGGTCACCAAGGGAGACTCCGTCACCCTTAACTGGCAATCAAGCAACGCGACCAACTGCGTCATCGAACCGGGCATAGGGCCGGTGCAGCCGGCGGGGTCTATGGTCATTACCCCGCAGGACAGCGCCAACTACATCCTGACCTGCACCGGTGCCGGTGGCAGCGCGAAGAGCATGGCGAAGGTCGACGTGGCGGTGCCGGTGCCGGCGCCGAAGCCCGCACCGGTCGTGGTCGTGCCGCCCCCCGAGCCGGCCAAGCTGTGCAAGCCTACGGTGATCAACGTAAAGTTCGACACCAACAAGTCCGACATCAAGGCCGAGTACCACAACGAGCTGAAGGCGCTGGCCGACTTCCTGAAGGAGTTCCCCAACGCCAAGGGGACCATCGAAGGGCATACCGACAGCGTCGGGGACAAGGCCGCCAACATGAAGCTCTCGCAGCGCCGCGCAGACAGCGTGCGCAACTACCTGGTCAAGAACTTCGGCATCGCGCCGGACCGCATCAAGGCGGTAGGGTACGGGCCGACCAAACCGGTGGCGAGCAACAAAACTGCGGCAGGCAAGCAGCAAAACCGCCGCATCGAGTCCAACTTCAGCTGCGACTAGCGTTCCGTACAAAATGGCCGTAAAACAAAAGAAGGCGTCCCCTGCCACGCAGGGGGCGCCTTTTCGTTTGAGAAAGCGACTTGTTGACTTACACCTTATATGTTGTATATCATCCGAATGACCGGGAAACAGCTTAAAAAGCTGCTGCTGGAATCGGGATGGCGGCTGGATCGTATCTCCGGCAGCCACCACGTCATGATCAAGGATGGTCGCCGCTCGATCCCCGTCCCCGTTCATGGCCATGCGGACCTGCCCAAGGGGCTGGTGCATGCGGTCCTCAAACAAGCGGGAATAAAGGAATAGAAATGCTTTCGTACGCCGCACGCATAAAAAAAGAAGCAGACGGTTACTTGGTAACCTTTCCTGACTTTGATAACGTCATGACCTACGGCCTCACGATCGAGGAAGCCCTGCTCAATGCTGAGGAAGCGCTGAACGGTTGCCTGGAGTCGGATTTTGAGCGGAATTTCAAAATACCGGAGCCGTCTCACATGAGTGGGAAGAACGTGCACCAGATCCCGGTGGCGCCGCACGTCGCAGTCGCAATCATGCTCCGGGCCCTGCGTGCCGAGCGCTCGCAGATGGAAATCGCAAAGCAGTTGAACATTGCCTACCAGGTCTATCAGCGCCTGGAGAATCCCCGCAAGGCGAACCCTACCATCAAGACGCTCGAGAAGATCGCCAAAGTCTTTGGCAGACGTGTCGAACTCGGCTTCGTTTAAGCCAACCGCCTTTATTTCCTGATCAGATCGGCCACCGCCCCGGCTCCCCGCAGCACCCCTTCGAGATTCACCACCGTTCTTCCCCCTGACAGGTCGCTCTGCTCGCTTACCTTCAGGCCGTACTCTCTGAGCCGGTCACCGACGTATTGCGCCGCGTCATTAAGCGCATGGCAGTTGGCGAGGCGCAGGCAGCTACCCACACTATGGCTGACTTGTAATTCATAGAACGACTCCTCCCGGGAGCCTCCAACCTGCGAAAAGGATGAAGTTATCACCCGCGGTGTCAATATCGGGACTGTCACCTGACCCGGCGACGACGCCTGCAGGAAAAGTTCTGGTATCATTTGAAACGGCTGCTTCAGTCAGAAGGAAAACTGCGTGTGACAGCAATAAAACCTGGGGGCGGACATGGATCTGAAAAAAACTCATAGCGTGGTATTGAACGAAGGCGATCCTGAACAGAAACGCGCCGAGATACTTGAATACTTCAACGCCACGTTCACGATAGATGAGCTGCTCTATGACACCTTGAAGGATGACGGTGCGTTCTACCTGAGGGCGGATCGGCTGCGTCACCCGCTCATCTTCTACTTTGGGCACACCGCCTCGTTCTTCGTCAACAAGCTGGTGATCGCCCGGCTCATCGAAAAGCGGATCAACCCGCGCCTGGAGGCGATGTTCGCGGTCGGCGTGGACGAGATGTCGTGGGACGACCTGGACGAGACTCACTACGATTGGCCCACCCGGGGCGAGGTGAAGGCGTATCGCGACCAGGTGCGCGAGTTGGTGACAGGGCTGATCAAGACCCTGCCGCTCACCCTCCCCATCACCTGGGAGAGCCCCTTCTGGGCCATCGTGATGGGGATCGAGCACGAGCGGATCCACCTGGAGACTTCCTCGGTGCTGATCCGACAGCTCCCCATCGACCGGGTGCGCCGCCACGAGTTCTGGGAGATCTGCCGGGATGCGGGCGCCCCCCCGGAGAACGAGCTGGTTCCGGTTCCCGGAGGAGAGGTGGTGCTGGGCAAGGAAGAGGGGCATCCGCTCTACGGCTGGGACAACGAGTACGGTCATCACGAGGCTCAGCTGCAGGGGTTCGCCGCATCGAAATATCTCGTGTCCAATCGCGAGTACCTCTCCTTCGTGGAGGCCGGCGGGTACCGCGAGGAGCGCTGGTGGAGCGAGGAGGGGTGGCACTGGCGCAACTTCAAGAATGCCGAGCACCCGCTGTTCTGGGTGGAGCGCCCGCACGGCTGGGGGCTGCGCACCATGGTGGAGGTGATCGATCTCCCGTGGAACTGGCCGGTGGAGGTGAACTACCTGGAGGCGAAGGCGTTTTGCAACTGGCTCGCCGACAAGACCGGGAAACGGATCCGTCTTCCCAGCGAGGACGAGTGGTACCGGATCTACGACGTCGCCGGCGTGCGCGATCCCCAGGAGTGGAGCGAGGCTCCCGGCAACATCAACCTCGCCTACTGGGCGTCGTCCTGTCCGGTGGACCGCTTCCGCTTCGGACAGCTTTTCGACGTCGTCGGCAACGTCTGGCAGTGGACCGAAACCCCCATCTACGCTTTCCACGGGTTCCGCATCCATCCTTGGTACGACGACTTCTCGACGCCGACCTTCGACACGCGCCACAACCTCATCAAGGGGGGCTCCTGGATCTCCACCGGCAACGAGGCGACCCGCGAGTCGCGCTACGCCTTCCGGCGCCACTTCTTCCAGCACGCCGGCTTTCGTTACGTGGAAAGCGACAACCCGTTGCAACTGCACGAAGATCCCTACGAGACCGACGCGCTGGCGGCGCAGTACTGCGACGCCCACTACGGCCCGGAGCATTTCGGGGTGCCTAACTTCGCGAAGGCTTGCGCAGACGTCTGTTTGGAGCTAACATCCGGGCGCGCCAGGGGGCATGCCCTCGACCTCGGCTGCGCGGTGGGGCGGGCGAGCTTCGAACTGGCGCGGGGTTTCGAAAGGGTTACGGGAATCGACTTTTCCAGCAGGTTCTTTAGGCTGGCGGCCCGGATGCAGGAGGAGGGGTACCTGCGCTACGCCATTCCCGAAGAGGGGGAGATCGTTTCTTTCCACGAACTGAGCCTGGAGGAGCTGGGGCTTGCCGCGTTGCGTGACCGGGTGCAGTTCTACCAGGGGGATGCCTGCAACCTGCCGGATAAATTCTCCGGCTACGACCTGGTGCTCGCCGCGAACATCATGGACCGGCTCTATTCGCCGCGCCGATTCCTTGCGGGCATCCGCGGCCGGCTCAATCCCGGCGGTCTCCTGGTGCTGGTGTCCCCCTACACATGGCTGGAGGAATACACCAAGAAAGAAGAGTGGCTGGGAGGGTACCGGGAGGCGGGGGAGCCGGTGTGGACCCTGGATGGCCTAAAGGCAGAGCTGTCGCCTCATTTCCGGATGCTGGGTGAGCCGCGCGACGTTCCGTTCGTGATACGGGAGACGCGCCGCAAGTTCCAGCACGGCATTTCCGAACTGACCGTATGGGAGCTTAAATGACGCAGAAGAAGTTCGATTTCGACGAGATCATCGACCGGCGCGGCACCGCGAGCGAGAAGTGGGACAAGTACCGCGACCGCGACGTCATCCCCCTTTGGGTGGCGGACATGGATTTCCGTTCGCCCCCCGCCATCATAAAGGCGCTGCACGAGCGGGTGGAACACGGAGTCTTTGGCTACACCGCGCCGCCCCAGGGGCTGGTGCAGGCGGTGATCGACTCGCTGCAGGCGGAATACGACTGGCAGGTGCGGCGGGAATGGATCACGTGGTTGCCGGGGCTGGTGACCGGGCTCAACGTGAGTTGCCGGGCGGTGGGGGAGCCGGGTGACGACGTCGTTACCTTCACACCGGTCTATCCCCCCTTCATGTCGGCGCCCCCACTCTCGGGGCGCAACGCGATCAACGTGCCGCTCGTTTGCGAAGCGGGTCGCTGGGGCCTGGACCTGGAGGCGCTGGAGGCCGCGGTGACACCGAGGACGAGGCAGCTCCTGCTGTGCAGCCCGCACAACCCGGTGGGGCGGGTTTGGACCCGTGAGGAACTGGTCGCCCTGGATGAGTTCGCCGCGCGGCACGACCTGGTGATCTGCAGCGACGAGATCCATGCCGGCCTGGTCCTCGAACCGGGCGTGCGGCACATCCCGATCGCCACTCTCTCCCCGGAGACCAGCCGGCGCACCATCACGTTGATGGCTCCCAGCAAGACCTACAACGTGCCGGGGCTCGGCTGCTCCTTCGCGGTCATCTCCGACGACACCTTGCGGCGGGCCTTCAGGAAGGCGATGGGGCGCATCGTGCCGCACGTGAATCTCTTGGGCTACACCGCCGCCGAGGCGGCATATCGCGATGGGGAGGAGTGGCGCCGGGAACTGCTGGAATACCTGCGCGGCAACAGGGACCTGGTGGAAGAAGAGGTGACCGGGATGGGGCTCTGTGTGGCGCGGGTCGAGGCGACCTACCTTTCCTGGATCGATCTGCGCAAGACGGGGATCGAGGACCCGGTCCGCTTCTTCGAAGAAGCCGGTGTCGGCCTCTCCGGCGGGAGCGACTTCGGCCTTCCCGGCTACGTGAGGCTCAACTTCGGCTGCCGCCGGGAACTCTTGAAGGAAGCGCTCAGGCGCATGAAGGCGGCCCTTGAGGGGTTGCCCGGGAGGTGACGGATGCTGAGACGACTGTTGTTCTCCTTGCTGTTCCTGCTGCTTAGCGTCGCTGTCGCGGGGGCGGCCCCTAAAGCGGAGGACCACGACGCCCTGGCGGGATTGAAGAGCGCACGGGTCATCTTCGACGCGCGGGTGCCGGACTGGGAACGGCTGGTCTTCAACCTCGAGCTGATCGCGGAAACCTTCGACGGCATGACCGCGCAGGGGGTACGGCCGGAAATGGTGGTCTCCTTCCGCGGCCCCGGCGTCAAGCTTCTGACCGCACCGGTGATCAACAAGGAGGCGCTGGAGCTGATCAGGGAGTTGAAGAAGAAGGGCGTGCGCTTCGAGGCATGTGCGGTCGCCATGAGGGTGTTCAAGGTCGATCCGGCCCTGCTCGTCCCGGAGGTGAAGCTGGTCGGCAACGTGCTGACCTCGCTGATCGGTTACCAGAACAAGGGGTACGCGATGATCACCGTCAACTGAAGGCGCCGCACCACCGTGGCGACTGCCGTCATTTCCCCCTCTCCCGTCTGCCGGCCGGAGCCTGTTGAGGGCGAGGGGAAACAGGCGGCCCTATCCGAAGATCCTGTTCTCCTGTTCCTGCACCCTGATGAAGGTCGTGCGCTTGGTCAGTTCCTTGAGCGCGGCGGCCCCCACGTAGGTGCAGGCGGAACGCACCCCCCCCAGGATGTCGCGCACCGTCTCGTCAATCGGCCCCCTGTAGGGAACTTCCACCGTCTTTCCCTCCGATGCGCGGTAATGGGCGACGCCCCCGGAGTGTTTATCCATAGCCGTCGTCGAACTCATGCCGTAAAAGAGCTTGAACTGCCTCCCGCCGCGCTCAACGATCTGGCCGCCGCTCTCGTCATGGCCGGCGAGCATCCCGCCCAGCATGACGAAATCAGCCCCGCCGCCGAATGCCTTGGCGACGTCCCCCGGACAGGTGCAGCCACCGTCGGAAATGATCCTTCCACCCAGCCCGTGCGCGGCATCGGCGCACTCGATCACAGCAGAAAGCTGCGGATAGCCGACACCTGCCTTTACGCGGGTGGTGCAGACCGAGCCGGGACCGATCCCCACCTTGACGATATCGGCGCCTGACAAGAGGAGTTCCTCGACCATCTCGCCGGTGACCACGTTGCCCGCGACGATAGTCTTGTCGGGGAAGCCGTCCCTCACCTTCTGCACGAACTCCACGAAGCTCTCCGCGTAGCCGTTGGCAACGTCAATGCAGATGAACTGCAGCTTCGGATGATTCGCGATGATGGCGGAGAACTTATCATAATCGCTGTCGGAGGTGCCGGTGCTGACCATGATCCGGTTGTAGATGTCGTCACCCTGGTCATGGTTGTCGAGCCAGGCATCCCACTCGGCCACCGTGTAGTGCTTGTGGAGTGCGGTCAGCATCCCGTGCTCGGCAAGCCGGTCCGCCACCTCGAAGGTCCCGGTGGTATCCATGTTGGCGGCTATGACCGGCACGCCGCTCCAGTCGTACTTGCTGTGCAGGAACCTGAAGTGCCGCTGCAGGTCGACCTGGGCCCTGCTCTTCAGGTTCGATCTCTTTGGTCTGATCAGCACGTCGCTGAACCCCAGCTTAATGTCGCTTTCCAGGAACATCTCATATCCTCCTTCGGGTTCCCTTTGCTCCCCTTTCCGGGGAGGGGCGGGCTTAAGTTGCCAATGGCCGGGCGAATGATTATTCGCCCCTACAGGTTCACGTGCGCGAGGACTTCGCTCGCACTGACACAGCCAGTAAGAGAGTACCGGAAAACACAATGTCCACAAGGTGCATGTGATTCCGCACGCTTGGTTGAGTTTGACCAAGCGCTGTGTTAGAGTGCGCGGCGGAGGAGCGTATACAATGATCGACGAACGTCAGCGCCGCCAGCGCTGGTTGATTTTTTTCATCCTGTCCCTTATCTACATCCTGGTCTACTTCTATCGCGTATCGCTGGCCGTGGTCGCCAAGGACGTCTCTCGCGACCTGCACCTCACCCCGGCCCAACTGGGGTCGCTCTCCAGCATCCTCTTCTACGTTTATGCCGCTGCGCAGATCCCGCTGGGGCCGATGATCGACCGGCTGGGGAGCCGCGTGGTGATCAGCGGTTGCGGCGTGCTGACCGCCATTGGGGGGATCCTCTTCTCGCAGGCGGGCAGCATGGGGCAGGCACTGGTCGCGCGCATCCTCATCGGCATCGGCACCGCCTCGGTATTGATGGCGACCTTCAGCCTTTTCAGCCACTGGTTTACCAGGCAGGAGTTCGGTAAGGTCTCCGGCCTGATGGTCGCGGTGGGGAACATGGGAAACCTGGCCGGGACGGCGCCGCTGGCGCTGGCGGTGGCCTGGATCGGGTGGCGCAACTCGTTCCTCGCCATCGGCGTCATGCAGGCCCTGGCCACGGTGCTGGTCTTCTTGCTGGTGCGCGACCGTCCTGCGGTGGCCGTGGAAGGTGCCGGCGAGCCGGCGCCGGTGAAGATGGGGATGTTGCAGGCGTGGAAGCACATCACGACCAACCGGGACTTCTGGCTCTTGGCGGGGCTGGCCTTCGCCTGGTACGGATGCTACCTGGCGGTGCAGGGGCTGTGGGGGGGGCCGTACCTGATGGAGGTGCTCAAGCTGTCGCGGGAGGAGACGGGGCGGATGCTGATGTTCACCTCGATCGGGTTCATCTGCGGCAGCCTGGTGATCGATTCCATCGCCCGGAAGCTGGCGCATTCCTACAAGAAGACCTTTCTCTGGGGGCAGATACTGCTGCTGATCCTGATGACCGGCTTCCAGGGGCCGCTCGATCATCTCCCCCTGCTGCTATTGGGCGCGTATTTCTTCTGCCTGGGGCTGGCCGTGTCGAGCGGCGTCATGATCTACCCGGTCAACCGCTCCATGTTCCCGGTCTCCATCGTCGGCACCGCGCTCACCTCCATCAACCTCTTCGTATTGTTGGGGGCGGCTTCCGTGCAGCAGATCATGGGGATGGTGCTCGACGCCGTGGGCAAGACCACGCCGGAGGCGACGGCGCAGGCGTTCCATTCGGCCTTCCTGGTCCCTGTGGGTATCCAGGCGGTGGCCGCGGCCCTGTTTTTCCTTGCAAGGGATTACTGGGAAGAGGCTAAGGGGTAGATGCTGGAGGCTAGAGGCTGGGGACTGGTAGGAACTAAGCTGCTAGGTCTTCTACTGCGGCGCGGAAGGCGTGCAGGTTCCTGGCACGCTTGAGCTGCTTCAGCTCGCGCTCCATTTCGTGGTCCTCCACGTTGGAGACCACACCCTTGATCTTGCCCAGCACCTGCATGTCGCCGCAGAAGAGCTTGCCGTAGAGAGGAAGGAGGTCGCTCAGGTAGCGGTGCAGCATGGCACGCCTCTCGGCCAGGTCGGGAGCGGCGGCGGCGCGGCCGCGCAGCCTCTGGAAAAGCATCGGCTCGCCGATGCCGCCGCGGCCGAGCATGAGGCCGGCCGCCCCGGTGCGTTCCAGCAGCTCCAGGCCGAAAGCGGCGCTCCTGATGTCGCCGTTGGCGATCACGGGAATGGCGGTCCGCTTGATCACCTCCGCGGTGACGGCGTGGTCGGCGAACCCTTCGTAGGCCTGGCGCACCGTGCGCGGGTGCAGCACCAGGAAGTCGATCCGGGAGCTCTCGAAAAGTGGGAGCAGCGAGAAGATCTGCTGCGGGTCCTCGTACCCCGCACGGATCTTGACCGAGAAGGAGCCGCGTATTTCCTGCCGCAGCGCCGGGATGATCTCCTGCAGCAGTTCCGGGCGCTTCAGCATCCCGCCACCGGTCAGCCCGCTGGTCATACGCCCGTAGGGGCAGCCCATGTTCAGATTGATGTGCACCGCGCCCGCTTTCTGGGCGGTCCGTGCCGCGGCGACCAGCGCGTCCCTACCGTGCCCGATCAGCTGGACCACCAGCGGCACCCCGTTCTCTTCGGCGGCGCACTCGCGCACGTCCCCCGGCATGAGGAGCTTCTTCTCCGACTGGGAGTTCACCCGCATGAATTCGGTCCAGACCACGTCCGGGCGCACCCATTTCGTGAACAACTCGCGCAGCGCGCGGTTGGTGAGCCCTTGCATGGGGGCGAGCATGAGCGGTTTCTCTCCCGGGTTCCAGGGGAGCACGTGCTTCGCTTGCGGATTGGCGGCGGGAATGGTTGTTTCTGAGGTATGCATCTTCTTCAAGGAATGACGCGCCTCTGCATGCGGGGAGGCGGCTCGTGGTTCGACGCCGTTTTCGTTGTGAATCGTGTGGGGGCGAATGATTCGCCCCCACATTTCAGTCAGTGCAACGGCGCCCCCGCAAACAGGGACGGTTTATCTAGAGGACTTCCAGCAGCTCGATCTCGTAGGTGATGTCTTCGCCCGCCAGCGGGTGGTTGGCGTCGACCACGATGGCGGTCTCGTTCACCTCGACCACGACCACGTCGACCGGCTCGTCGTCGTCGCCGGTCAGCTCCAGCTCCATGCCGACTTCCGGCTCGATGTCGCCGGTAAGCTGCTCGCGGCTGATGGCGAAGACCTCGTCCTCGTCGTACTCGCCGAAGGCGTCCTCGGCCGGGATCACGATGGTCTTCTTCTCGCCGGGGGCCATGCCGACCAGGGCCTCTTCGATCTGCGGGAAGAACTCCTCGTTGCCGATGGTGAATTCCATCGGGCCGGATTCGCCGCAGCCGCAGTCGTCGTCTTCGCAGCCGTTATCGCCGCATCCGCAATCGTCGTCTTCGCAGCAACCGGTGTCGAGGGTGGTGTCGATGATGGTGCCATCTTCCAAGCTGCCGGTATAGTTGATCCGTACTTTGTCGCCTTTCTTTGCAATTGCCATTTTTACTCGGTTCCTTCTCATGGGGTTGATGTCTAGCTCCAGGCTATTCCCGGATGGTACGTGGGACGGTGCCCGCTAGTCCAGCAAAATCTGGTGCCGGTCCTCTTTTTTTGTTTGCTGTGACTTTCAGGTGCCGGCTTTGTCAGGACAATCGGCACTTTACTGCACGGGTCTCCTTGTGGAATCATTACCACATGGGGGGGAAGGAGGATTCAGGCCATGTCGGAAACGAAGAAGAAAGTGACGATGGAAGAGTGGAACTCCAGGTTCAGGTCCCTCGGGGTGGACGACAACCTCATGGGGCACTGGC
This sequence comes from Geomonas diazotrophica, assembly GCF_018919385.1. Lineage (GTDB taxonomy): Bacteria > Desulfobacterota > Desulfuromonadia > Geobacterales > Geobacteraceae > Geomonas > Geomonas diazotrophica. Next base: position 498,302 of record NZ_JAHLMF010000001.1, on the reverse strand, counting down.
ACACCCTGTTCGAAAGGGAAAACCCTTCGGGGCACCAGAGTTTCCTGGAATGGCTGGGACTCCCCGAGGAGCGGATAGCGCAGGTGCGCGCCAAATCCGCGGAATCGAAAAAATAGCCCCAAAAAAAGAAGCCGCCACGATAGCGTGGCGGCCTTCTCGAAAGCCGGCTCTTCGCCCCTTAGGGGCGTTTCTTTTCTTTAAACTCGACCTCAGCCTATTTGGAGCCTTTCTTCACCGCGAAGCTGTAGCACTGCAGGTAGGTGAGGACGGTGAGCAGGAAGCTGTAGATGATGATGCTGAGGATGAAGGGATCCGGCGGGGACGCCAGGGCGAAGATGAAGTAGAAGCCCAGGACGGACATCTTGGCCACATCGGTCCATCTTTTTTTCTTGGCGAACTCCTTGGCCTCCTCCTGGGTCGGTGACATCCCGGCGATGGCGAGGTCCCGCTCGGCTTCCTTGGCGGCGAACCTGAAGATGGGGTAGAAGAGCAGCAACTGGATCACGAAGGCATAGACCACCCCGTTCATGAAGCGGTAGCCCCTGCCCACTGCCTGCAGCCGCTGCTGGAAGTTGACCGCGGTATAGATCAGCAGGGCGATCAGCCCGAACTGCGCCACGGTAAATATCTTTATCGTCTTGTTGATCTTCTTCAGATCCAGGTTAACCGCCATGTCATCTCCTTGCGCGGATTTGCTGCTGCCGCCTTAACTGTGCCATACCATAACAAATAAAATATTGTTATACAACAGAAGAGTCTTCGCTGCCGCAACCGCTCTTTTTGCATTGAACCATGTCCGGGAATCTAGTAAGTTGGAGCGACTTCACGCCCGGGTATGGCATAAGGTGCAATCCCCGTTGTTTTATTGATGACCAGAAGCCCCCGGATAAAGGAGCTTTCCCCATGGATGTGACCCTTAACGCCATCGAAGTTAGAGTGCTCGGTTCCCTGATCGAGAAGGAACTGACCACGCCGGAGTATTACCCCCTTTCCCTGAACGCGCTGGTGAACGCCTGCAACCAGAAATCGAACCGTGACCCGGTTGCCAACCTCGATGAGACCGAGGTGACCGGCGCCCTCGACACCCTGCGCTTCAAGCAGTTCGCCCTCCTCTCCGGCGTTGGCGGCAGGGTGTCCAAGTACCGTCACGCGTTGGTGGAAAAGTTCCGTTTCACCCCGGCCGAGCTCGCGCTTTTGTGCGAGCTGATGCTGCGCGGCCCGCAGACGGTGGGGGAGCTGAGGACGCGCGGCGAGCGGATGCACGCCTTCGCAGACCTTGCCGAGGTGGAGGCGGTGCTGCAGGACCTGATGGAGAGGACGCCTCCGCTGGTGACGCGCCTGCCGGTTCAGCCGGGACGCAAGGAGCCGCGCTACTGCCAGCTCTTGTCGGGCGAGCCGGATCTCGCCGAACTGGCCGCTGCGCCGGAAGCTTCGAGGGGGGGCGCGGACAGCAAGCGGATCGCGGAGTTGGAGCAGGAGGTTGCCGGCCTGCGCGAGGAGGTGGCGGCCCTGCGCCAGACCATCGCCGATTTCAAGAAATCTTTCGAATAGGAGTTTGACATGACCGATGCCAAGGAGGAACTTGCCACCAAGGTTGATATCGCCGACTGGCTTTCGCTCAGGGCGCACCTGGAGCGCGGCGGGGTGATCGTGGTGGACCCGCTGCTGGAGCTTGTCGAGGTGGGGGCGGCCCTCGCGGCGGACGAGGTGCAGGCGGTGCAGCGCTGGCTCTCTTCGTCCCTTTTGACCAAGCCGAGCCTCGAGCAGGTAAAGAAATGGGATGCCGAGAAGGGGAAGATCTTCAACTGCCTGATCGTCTCCCCCTACGTGTTGATCCAGGAGCCGCTAAACCCTTGACGCAAAGGCGCGGAGGCGCCAGGACGCAGAGAGACGCTTTGGCTGGGGAAAGCCAGCAGCTCAAATTTTCATGACGGCCTGCCTTTGCGGCATGGCGTCTTCGGTTAATCGTCTTTGGTTGGAGCTTACAAGGAGGAGACATGGAAAAGGAGTACGCCGAGGTCACCTGCGCGAGCTGCAGCGCGGTTTGGCAGAAGAAAGGGACCACCAACTGCTGGAGCGGAGATCCGGCCACCGCGCCGCCCAGGCCCGGGAACTGTCCGGCCGACCGGCATGCCGCCGTGGTGAAGGAAACGGCGGAGCTGATGAAAGGGGAGAGCGAGGACGCCAAGATGGCGTTCGTGGCGGCCCGCGTCGAGGGGCTTTGCTACCAGCCCATCCCCGGCAGCGACGCGGTGAACGCGCGCTGGACCCGGGTCGAGGACACCATCGCCTTCGCGAAGCTCATGGGTTACCAGAGGATCGGTATCGCAACCTGCATCGGCCTGCTCGACGAGTGCGAGCGGCTGGTAGCCATCCTGAAGGCCCAGGGATTCACCCCCTTCAGCGTCTGCTGCAAGGCGGGGAGCATCGACAAGAAGGAGTTGGGACTGGCCGAAAGCGACAAGGTGCGCCCCGGGACCTTCGAGCCCGCCTGCAACCCGATCGCACAGGCGGAGATCTGCAACAGCCTCGAAACCGACATGAACATGATCGTCGGCCTGTGCGTCGGCCACGACATGCTTTTCAACAAGTACTCCAAGGCCCCGGTCACCACGCTTGTCGTGAAGGACCGCGTCACCGGCCACAACCCCGCCGCCGTCCTCTACGGCCAGAATTTCTATTACAAGAGGCTGCAAAAGGGGCCTATGGTAATTGAATAGTTTGCTCACATTTGTACATATTGATATTCTTTAGCAATATCAATAAATTACGCTTGACTCCGCGTCCAATGAACCGCTAAGCTTTAGTACAGCTTTAGCGGTTTTTTTATTTCTCGACCTACCCATGTCCTACCCGCGTTGCGGGTTTGTGCTCGTGGGTAGGAAAAAGAGGGGTGCCTATGCCGAAGATCAACCTAACGTTGCGAGAGATAAGACAGATAGTCCCACCGGAATCCGGGAGGGTGGATTATTTCGACACCGAGTTGAGAGGTTTCTTGTTGAGGGTGTCCGCCGACTTCCCGGACAAGGGAGGGGTGAAGCAGAAGGGCGCCCGCGTGTTCTACGTTCAGGCAGACGTAATGGACCCGGCAAAGGGCAAATACGTCACTCGTAAGGCCAAGGTAGGGGCCTTCGGCGAGTTGACCCCTGACGAGGCACGTGGGAAGGCGCGCGTGCTTCTGCAGCAGCTCCGGGCTGGGCAACCTGTTGCCCCTTCCAACGTGCCGACGCTAGCCAAGATGTTAGAGATCCATCTGGCCGACAAAAACTTCAAGCCGCGGACGGAGGATTCGTACCGGTCGGAGATACCGGTCAAGTTTGCTACCTGGATGGACTTGCCGCTCACCGAAGTCAGTAAGATCCCCGCCGACGTCATCATCGACCGCTTCAAGCTGGTTGAGAAGGCCCACGGGAAAATGTCGGCGAAGAACAACTTCAGCAAGCTGCAGGCCATCTTGAATTACGCTAAGGTGAAGTATCCGGCCGCGATGCCGGTCAACCCCTGCTCCGTCATCGGTATCGCTGGCTTGTGGCCAAAGACAGCCAGTCGGGATGACTGCTTGAGGGGGAATGACTTCAAGGTCTTCAGGGAGGGCATCAAGTCCTTCAACGAGATCACGCAGGACTGTTACGTGTTCTGTCTATACCATGGCTTGCGGAACCGGGAAGCGGCGGGGCTCCGGTGGGAGCATGTCGACCTAGAGGAGACGACTCTGGTCCTTCCAGACACGAAAAGCAACCAGCCGCTGAAGGTCCCTCTCTCGCGGCAGTCCCTCGAGATCCTGAAACGGAGACGGGCAGAGAACCCAGAGGACAATCCCTTTATTTTCCCTTCCCTGAATGCCAATCATGCGAGCAAAACGGGGCACATTGCCCTGAAAGCCGACCTCCTCCAGTACAAGACCGGACTCAAGCTAACCGTTCATGGTTTGCGCCGGTCCTTCACCACGATTGGGGAGAGGCTGAAGCTTCGCAGGCAGGACATTGACAAGCTGACGAACCACTCAGACGGGAGCGTGACGGGGAAACATTACGATTGCACCGACGTCGACGACCTTCGCGCACCCCTCCAGGCTATTGCAAACGAGATTGAGCGGCTAATGGTTCATGGGGTGTGTGGGAAGGTGGTCGAGCTGGTGACTAGGGCGGTTGGATAGCTGCGAGGCTGTTTTATTTCCGAGGAATATCTTTTACTGCTTTCTCCAAACGAAGAAATAGTGGGTTTAACAGCTCTCGCACCTGTTCGAGCCGCTTTTCTGCCGTCAAGCCAGGCTCTTCTAAAATTCTCTTCGTCTCTTCTACGAATTCCTCTACTGCGGCCCTGCCACCTAGGGCCCCTTCAAGTCCGCCTTCGCCCAGTGCTTCGTCTACGAGCCTCACGCGACGCTCCACGGCCTGCATAAGGTCGGACCTATACTTATCCTCAATGGATTTCTGTCGCGCCAATTCAACTTCTTCAGGCCCAAGCGCCACTCCTCGCTCAAAGGCAGCTTTAGCCTCTTCATAATCCCCTTGCATTTTCCCACACAGCCACTGTGCGGGCACCCTGAGATATCCAGACATGTTTAGCACGAAGGTGGTAGTCAGAGGCTTTTTCTTGTTGAAAACCTGGCCAACATAGGCAGGTGAAACACCGACCTCCTTTCCAACCTTCACGAAAAGGCCATGAGCACCCCATTCTCCTCTCGTTCTGAACACCTCGATTAATTTATCAAGCACAATCTGCTGATTTTGCTCATTTTTTAGGAATTCGGACAAAGTTTCCATATTTATCCTTGCAAAAAATCTTTGTTTAGTTTAGTTTGTCTTTGTATTGATTGGTTGTCATAATGAATATAACGGAAAGTTTCCGAAGCCGCAACATCCGTGAAGAAAGTTTCGGGTGCTATGCGCATCTCCGCGCGATGGAAGGAGGTCTTATGGGTAACAAGTTGTTGAACGAGAAGGAGGTGGCCGAACAGATCGGCATGTCGGTTCATTGGCTCCGTCGTATGCGCATCACGGGCGGGGGTATTCCTTTCCTTAAAATGGGGAACGGAGCAAAAGCCGGGGTCCGTTACGAAGTAGACGCTGTCGAAGCTTTCAAGCGTAGCCGAGTTAGGACGTCAACCAGCACCTACTGACCGGCCCACACGCCGGGAATCCGCCCCTTGGGGGCAAATCTACGGGGGGGATGAGTATGACAACTGTGGAAATGAAGGAAGCGATCGATAGTGTAGCCCAGCTGGTCAAGACCCTGGACTGGACGAAGCGTGTCCATGTTCTTGATCATATGGCCAGCTTGCTGGATAAAGATGGTTTCCTTGATGCGCACCCTGTTCTTAAAGCAGAGATCACATCATGCAGACGGCGTATGCTCGAAAAGGCACTGAAAGAGGCTGCATAACTGCCTGTCACTTGCCCGTCGTGAGACGAGCGTCCCGCAGCCGCGGGGGCCCCTTTGGGCCTGGATAGGTTCGGAGGACTACCTTTGCGCGAGAACACGCGCCGGAGCCGGTATGAATCAAAAAACTAAAGGGGTTCTTTTGGGCACCCCCTATAAAGCCCTTCGTGTGTCTAGATCTCTAGTGAACGGAGCGAATGAGGCCGCTAGGAAGGCTGACATTTTGCGGAAAATAAACTCCCCCCTTGCATTTCTCCATGAACGGCGCCGTCAGGCGTTCATTTCCTATGCAAAAAATCACTTTACGGCTGAGGCCATCGCGGCGGTGATCTGATGAGTCCTCCAGAGTGCATCCCAGGCGGTTTCATTAAGTCATGGCGCAAGGAATTGGACTCCGACATTTGGATGATGCCTCCGATCTATCACCGCGTCTGGTATTGGTTGAGGCTACATGCGCAATACGAAGCCTTTCTGTTCCCGACCCTCCACCAATACGGCATATGGGTTCTCCCGGGCCAAAGGCTTACCAGTTTGCAGCAGATAGCCGAAGGCGTGAAATGGACGGAATGGGGCCGGGAAGTCATACCCAACAAGAAGACGATTAAGGGCGTGCTGGATTGGCTGGAACACCGGGAGATGGTAACGGTAGAAAGTAACTCAAAGGGCACGTTGATAACTATTGTAAATTGGACCACTTACAACCCGCAAGCGCTGCCGGAGGTAACGGGAGATAGTAACGCGGAAGAAACGCGGGTCGGACACAAGAAAGAAAGAAAAGAAAGAAAAGAAGAATCCTCTAGGGGGAAAAGTTTCGTCTCCCCCACCGAGGCCGAAGTGGGTGCATATATGGTTGAAGTCGAATTTGACGGTGACCCTGCAAGGTTCATCGATTTTTATGCTTCGAAAGGCTGGATGATCGGCCGGAATAAGATGAAGGACTGGAAAGCGGCTGTGAGGACCTGGAAAAGCAATTCTGCCAGCCGATACTTGGCACCCGCAACAGACGAATATAGCCGCCCCACTAAAGCACAGTTGGAGGCCATTATATGAGCACAGAAAACCAGTTTGTCGATACAACAGCAGAGCGGGAGGTAATGGGAGCACTCCTGTTTGACTCAGACATCTTCCCGGATATCCGCAGCATCATATCGCCTGATCACTTCTCTGATGGAAGATTGGCTGCGGTCTTTAAGAACTTCGGTGAGCAATACGAGACACGCGGCCATCTCGACCTAACAACTATTGCAGAACTTGCGCACGTTCCGGTTCCGTTCTTAGCGCAGTGCATGGTTGATGTGATCCCATCCCTTGCGCCTGGTAAAGCCCGTCGGCTTTCTGCCTTAGCCAACAAGCGCATGGTGAGAATGCGGGCTCTTCAGGTTCTTTCTCAACTCGGGACCCTCACAGTTGAAGAAGTAGCAAGGAACTTCTCGGATATTGCAGCGGATGTTGTCACAAGTAGCTCCTCAAAAGCCGTTTATGACTCCGCTTCGCTCTGCAACAGAGTTGTGAAACTTCAAGAGGCACGTGCCGAGAGGCGGCCTGAGGTGCGGGGGCTCGAAATTGGGTACAGCATTCTTGGTCGGCTGTTGAAGGGCCTGCAACCTAAGCGGATTACCGTCATTGCAGCAGCTACCGGCTTTGGCAAGTCAACTTTGGCCCTTAACCTCCTTCACAACATCATCATCGCTGGCCACCGGGCGCTGTTCATCTCGAATGAAAACGATGTGGACTTGAACCTCGACCGTCTTTGTGCAATTCACTCTGGCCTCAAGGTTAAGGACATCGAGAGCGGGGAGCACTACCAGGTGGCTTGCAGCTTTGGGGAGACGTTCCACCGCTCTGGTATCTTCATGACCGATAACAGCCCCCGGACCATAGAGGAGGTGGTGGGGACCATCAGCAAATTTGTGATCCAGCACAAGGTTCAGGTGGTCTTTATAGACTACATCGGAGAAATCAGCCATTCCGGTGACAACCGAGAAACAGAAGAGGCACGTCTCGCGAGATATGCCCAGAAGTTGGTGGACTGTGCGAAATCCCTAGGAATTCACATGGTGGTAATGGCGCAACTCAATAGACAAGGGAATAGCAAGGGACGGCCGTCTAAAGCGGAACTCGCCGGCTGTTTCAAAATCGCTCAGAAAGCACACTCGCTTTTGCTCTTCTGGCAGGACGAAAGGAGGCGCGATGTCCTCACGGTTGAAAAGAATAGGCAGGGACCAGCAGGGATCGACATTGAAATGAACTTCAACCGTACGACGCAGCAAATTTTCGAAAACAGTGTGCTCACGGCGGATTAACGGCGGAATGGAAAAGAGTGTTTCAAATCTGGTCCTGCCATGCCCAGTGACAACAGAGGACGCAAATTTTATGGCGTCCCTCCTCGAGGCCGTGAAGCAGAAACGCCGGGAGGCGACCGGCGGGCGAAGGGTCTACACACCAGACAAGGAGAACAAGCATGTCCGAAAGCCTGAGCGATAGAATGCTGCAACTGGTCAAACAAATCGGAGACCTTCCTGACGAAGGTGCGATTGATACTGTGCTGGCACGCACCATCATAGTTGGGTTCATGGACGTGTTGATGGAGGTTTCCAGCCTCTACGCGGGGTCCCTGGCTGTGACTCACGAGTTGGCAGTTAAGAACGACCGGCTCATTCAGCAGAACGACAAACTGATAACGGCAGCGGTGCGAGGCCCGGGAACGGCATGATCTGCGGGGAAGGGCAAGGCGATGTGGGCTGTCCGCAACCAAGAAGCGGAGGAGAGAACGTGAGACCAGAAAATCCGAGAGTAACTAGAAACGAGGCCAACAAGGCCAGAAGAGTTGATGTCCGCACTGTGCTTGGCTTCGGCCAGGGTGTGGTTGTCCGGTGCATCATGTGCAAGCTGCCAACGGAATACAACCCGGAGACCAGGAAGACTCTTTGCCCGTACTGCGGAGAAGAGAGCCATGCCCTCGATTATATGCTCCACCGCGGGCTCCCTTTGGGCCGCGCGGTCCAGGCTCTTCTCAGGTGGGAAGCAGAACAGAAAAAAGTGAACTGTTCACATGGAAAGTTCAGTGCGCCCGGGGGTATAAATGAGCATCCTGACCGAACTTCAAACGGCCCTTCTTGAGGAGTTCGACCAGGGGACCGCTGAACGGGTGGTGGAAATCGTCCGTTCCCACTTCGGCGGGGAAAGCTACTATATCCCGCGTGCCGCCCCTCTGAGGCAGGAGACGATAAGACAGGCAGCCGCCTCGCTAGGCGTGAAGGAAGCGGCGAAAGCATGCGGGGTGACCGAACGCTGGGTGTACCAAATCCTGGGACGGGCCCAAGGACAAAAGACGAAATTCTAACACGGGGAACGTCGGGAGACAGTGCCTCACCAGCCACGCTGTGAAGCGTAGCGAAGGAGAAACGATGGCAATCAATCTGAAGGAACTGCAGCACCGTAGAGGCCGTGCGTTGGTCGAGGCTAGGAGACTTTCCGAAGTGGCCGTCCGCCAACGTCGCGGCCTCAACTTTTTGGAACAGGTCCAGGTGGACCGGGCGCTTTCTGAGGCCCTCGACCTCAGAACGCAGATCGACAACGAGATCCGCGCCGGCCGGGTCCTCAAAGGTGAGCACTTCCGCGGCACGGACTACTCCGACGCAATCCGTAGTGTCCTGGTGAACGGCCGCTCCAGGGTGACCGAGCCGGAGCAGCGGTCTCTCATGGCAGGTGCCGACGCCCAGGGTGGCTTCTTGTGGATGCCGGAGGAGTGGGCCGGCGAACTGGTTGCCGTGGTCACGAACCTGGTACGCGTCCGCCAGCTCGCCAAGAAGTACACCATCACTCAGGCCAACGCCTTCGCAGCACCAACCGTTGAGAGTGACTTTGATGACCCTGACTGGACGCCTGAGGTCGGCAAGATCAAGGACGATGCAGGATTCCAGGCTGGCTGCCGGCTGCTCACTCCCCACCAACTCACCAAGGGCGTTAAGATCAGCGATGCCCTTCTCCGCTCAACCGCCGGTTTTGCCGAAAGCGTCGTCATCGACCGCCTCGGGTATAAGCGGGGAGTCGCAGAGGAAAAAGCCTTCCTCACCGGTGACGGGCACCAGAAAGCACTGGGCGTTTTTACCCCGTCCGATAAAGGTGTCCCGGTTACCCGCGACGTTCCGGTGGAGCTGGGCGCCAACGCCACGATCCCCACGATCCTCGATGCCTTAACCGCAGCCAAATACTCCATAAAGGCCCAGTACTGGCAGAACATGGAGTGGTTCGTCCACCGCACCGTCCTGCAGATCGTCGCGACCCTGAAGACAGTTGAAGGTCAGTACCTGTACGAGGCCTCAGATGATCCCAACCTCCCCGATCTGCTCCTAGGCCGCCCAATCAACCTGTCAGAATACGCACCCAACACCATTGCCTCCGGCGGCTACCTCGCGTGCCTCGGCGACTTCACCCAGGGGTATGCCATCGCCGATTTCCTTGAGCCGAAGATCAAGATCCTGAACGAGCTCTATGCCATTGAAGGTCAGACGGGTGTCATCCTCCAGGCGTGGACAGACGGCATGCCGGTCCTCGCTGAGGCTTTCGCCCGGGTGAAGGTGGCCTGACATGAAGAGCGCGCGCGTCTACTCGGTCACCTTCCAAGCCCGACTCCATTTGGATGACAACTGCACCAAAACCGAGGAGGAAATCTTGAAGGAGTGGCTGCCTGAACTGCCGACCGTCAGCAGCCCTTCAGGTGGTTACTTTGTAGCGGTGAAAGATGGATCCCGCTTCAAGGCCTCTTTTGAGTTCTAGGACAGTCCAGCTCCTGGCCGGACGGTTGGGGGTATTATCACTCGGCGGTAAAGCCGAGACAAATCCAGCGCCGTGATGGCGCAGCGAAAGGAGAACGTGTATGAAATCGAAGGACATGGAAAGGCTGTGGCAAGACCTCGAGAAAGAACGGGGGAAACTTGTAGGGCTGCAGATCCAAAAGGATGAGGCAGATAGGCGGGTTAACGAGATCAATCGGATCCTGTCGGCAAAGACAGAGGGGGACACGAACCCCGTGACGGAGGGCGCCCTTAAGCTCATCGCGGGTGAAGAGGTGAAGGCCATCGAGTACAGTCCCCTTGATGATGAGCGTGCCAACCTGTACCGAAAACTTACCATCATCAGAGAGGCGATCCGCCTGCAGCAGAACGAGATAGGCCAGGCCGAGAACCGTTACTCCATCCAGGCAGGGAAGGATCTGGCCCCGGAGTACAAGAAGCTTGTCCAGGATATGGTGAGGGGCGTGGTCACCCTGTCCAAAGCGGTCACGGCCGAGAGCCGCTTCAGAGATCAACTCAGTAAGAGCGGTATCGGATTCGGGGTGGCCTTCGGTAACGGTATGGCCTTTACCAAAGTCGGGCACCTGGACGATGACAACAGCCGGGTCTCCTACTACCTGCGGGACGTGGTGAGGGAGGGGTGGCTCACAGAGGAAGAGATAAGGAAGATGGTAGGCGAGTAGGCTTGATAGGGCCGCCGGGGAAGCTCAGCGGCCTTTACCTATCCCTCCCTGGGGGCGGTCTGCATCTTACAGCCGTTTTCTTCCATGACCGCGTGTGAACCCACGCTTGCGCGAAAAGAAGATTCCCTTAGAAAAATTCCGGAGGCCACATGGCAACCAAAGCACCGAAACACCTGAGCAAAGAGGCTAGAAACCTATGGGACCGGCTGCTCAAAGAGTACGACATCGGCGATGAAGCCGGCCTATTGATCCTGCAAACCGGCCTTGAAGCATTCGACCGGATGAGAGACGCGCAAGCGGTCATTGCCAAAGAAGGCTTGACCGTAAAGGACCGTTTTGATCAGCCGAAAGCCCACCCCTTGACTACCGTTGAGCGGGACAGCAGAGCGGCAATGCTTGCGGCCCTCAAGGCGTTGAACCTCGACCTCGAACCACTGCAGGACCGTGCCGGTCGACCGGCTGGGAGGTAACATGGCAACAAACCGCAAACGCACCCCCCGCAGCAGATTGGTGCCCTCCATTTCCCCTGAATGTTTCAACTGGCTCTGCGATATGCAGCACGGCCCGCAGGGACCTTCATGGAAAGACCGTTTCTTCCTGATGCCCGAAGAGGTCCGGCAACTGTGGTTGGACAACAAGGACCAGGTAGTTGCCTGGTGGATTAAGGCCTTCCCGGGCACGAGGCCATCAATGTGGTGGCGTTTCGAAGCGGCAGAGCGGCCCGAAAACGGTGAATCCGAGGTCGAGCACCTCAAGCGGCAGGGGTTACTGACAAAGAGAGAACAACAGGCAATTAAGGCCAAAGGAGGTAGTTTATGAGTGGCCAATTGGGCGAACTCGTCATAAGTCTCTCTGCCGATATTGCCCGCTTCCGCGACGATATGGGGAAAGCCAACAAGGTGGCGCAGGACTCCGCAAAGAGCATCGCAAGCTCATTTGACGTCATCCCGGCCACGTTCAACAAGCTCGGGACTGCTGCAGCTTCCGTGACCGCTGTGCTTGCTGGTGGTGCCATGTTCAAGGACATGGTGAACACCACGAAGGAAGTTTCCGCAGAGGTTGTCAAGCTCTCTAAGGTGTTCGGCGTTTCCGCTTCCCAGGCGTCCGTCATGCGCATTGCCATTGATGACGCCTTCCTCACCGTCGACGATGCCGTTGGTGCATCCGACCGACTCACCCGTCAAGCCCTCAAAAACGGCGAAGCCTTCACTAAAGCCGGGATCGACATTCGTGACAGCAATGGAAACCTCAAAGACTCCATGACGGTCATGATGGAGGTCAACGACTACCTCAAGACGCTGAAGGAAGGCAAGGACCGCGACACCGCCGCGATGGCCCTTTACGGAAAGGGCTGGCGCGAACTTTCCGGTATTCTGCGTCTCACCTCCGAGGGAATGAAGGAAGCCGAGGACCGCGCCAAGGAACTGCACCTCATCTTTGGCGATGACAAGGTCCAAGCGGTCAAGAAGTACAAGGCGGCGATGAAGGATATCGACGATGTGGCCGAGTCGCTGAAGGTGCAGCTTGGCACGGCGCTGCTTCCACCACTCACCCAACTGGCCATAACAATCGGCGAAGCTGCTGTAAAGAGTATTCCCCCATTCATAGAGGGGCTGCACAATGTCGAGGCTGAAATCACCCGTATGGCCATGTTGGCTGACAAGGCTGGCGGCAGCCTCACTACCCTCATGTGGGCGGTGACCGGCGGCAAGTTCACCAACACGGGGAAGTGGTGGGCTGAACAGAATAAACTTTTTGCTCAGCGGTATGCTGACAGTGACAAAATGCTCCAAGCCCTTGCAAACTCCGAGGTTGGTCTTGACGCGGCTGGCAACCGGCTCAAAGCAGATGGCAAACCCGGTGCCGCTGGGCGGCTGGGTGGTGGAAGTAGTACAGGCGCTTCTGCCGCCGAAAAGCTCAACTACACCACCAATGATCCTGGCTTTATGGGCTGGAAGCGCGAACAGGCTGCACTGGAGGAAGAAGCTAAGTGGCTGTCCGACGTCAACAAGAAAACGGACGAGTGGGCGCGGAATCAGGTTAAAAACACCGAGGAAGCGGTTAAAGGGTGGGAGATCCTCAAGTCGACGCTTGATGTTCCATTCCTCACCGAGCCCAAGACCGACAAAGGCACGTATGACCTTCTAACCGACACCTTCACCAAGAAACAGCCTTACAGTCTCACCGGCCCAGGCGAATCAATGGGTTTTGGTGGGATGCGCAAGCAGTTCCCGATAGATCTCGCTGGCGATGCTCAAAAGTCTGCCACCTCCAAGCGCGAGTTTGCCGGGATCATGGCGGCCGGTAATCCCTACGAAGAACAACTGCTGGTCTTGAAGGATTCCCGCGAGCAGCAGGTTGCCATGGTAGCCAAGTGGGACGATACCGAAATTGGCATGGCCGAGAAGAAGACTGAGGCGCTGAAGAAGATTGACCAGGATTACCAGCGTTCAAAGCTTGCGCTGCGCAATTCTGAGTATGAGGCGGCTATTGGTGCGGGGACCAAAGTAGGCGCACAAATGGCCGGAATGTTGATGCAGGGCAACCGGCGCCAGTTTGAAATGGGGAAAAAGCTGGCCATTGCGATGGCTACCATAGACACGGCCATGGGCGTGGCTAAAGCCCTTAGTTCTTCCCCGCCTCCTTTGAACTTTGCCATGGCGGCGCTGACTGCCGGGGCTGGTGCTATGCAACTTGCCACCATTCAATCGACTCAGTACCAGGGCCGCGAAACAGGCGGCAACGTAAGCGCCGGCACCCCATACATTGTTGGTGAGAAGCGGCCGGAACTGTTCGTGCCTGGGCAAAGTGGGTCTATTGTCCCGTATGTGCCGCGTCAGCAGGAGCAAACGGCGGCGGCCCCTGTGGTCAACCTCTACGAGGACAAGAACAAGGCCGGGAAAGTGGAGCACCGCCAGCAAGACGGCAAGAGCGTCATCGACATCTTCGTGGCCGACCTTATGGGCGATGGCCGCGTGCAGAAAGCAATGTCCCGCAAGTTCGGGATGCAACCGGTGGGGGCGTAGTTTGGGGGGTACTCAGATCTTGCCAACCTCTTCACTGAAAACCGTGCGCACAGTCAAATTTTCGCACGGACGAATTAAAAAACTGTAGAATATCAGAGGCCGGGGAAACCTGGCCTTCCCTTTTTTTGTCCTAGTTCTTGGCAGCTTTTGCGGCTTTCTGTGCGGCACGTTGCGCTTGCATCTTTACCCTTGCCATCTGGTTGCGCTCCTGCGGGGTAGTTGTGGCGACCAGGTATGCCTGGTCTTGATAGCCATCGTCGCGCCGTTTAGCCGCCGTTAACTCCTCGCGGATGATCTGGCGGATCCTAGCAAAGTCTTCGGTGCTGAGTGTCATATCTGTCTCCTTGTGCGGCTAGGCTATTTTGAGGTGGAGATGGCTGGGCCCTCATCAATTGCCACCTCCTTTTGCCCTTTTGAGCTCGCGCATCTTGGCGCGTTGAACTTTTGCCATTTGGTCGAAATCAAGCGTTGTGTCGTAAGCCGCTAACTCCTGGCGGCGTTGCTCGGCGTGTATCTCCCTTGCTAACTCCTTGGCGAGCACCTCGATGCACATAACCGCTCTCAGTTCCTCTCTGACAATCTGCCTTACCGCCGCTTGGTCCTCTTTGCTCAGCGCCATGTCTGCCTCCTCTTGCCCACTGGTCTAATTCGCCCGCCCCCCCATGATAAACCATCTGATCCACCACCGCATAGCGCGGCAGGGATCCAGCGTCGTGCCCCTTCCCAACGCCCTTGCTGTACTAGTAAACGAAGGACTATTTTCGTGCACCCCTCTCCGTCCTGCAACTCCTCGACCTGCAAATGAAAAATAGGGCTTTTTTGGGTAAAAAATAAGTGGGGAATTCTCCCGTTTATATGAAATACGTATTTAGTAGTTGCCAAAAAGGGGTGGAATTCGTGCCCGCTTTTGGTCTCGTTTCAGGTTCAGTTTCTGGTTTCGTTTCCGGTTTAGTGCCACTGGTTTTATTTCCGGTTTTCTTCTTGGTCGGGTTTTGTCTGCCTGATTGGGCATTCCCTCCCAAATCCCAAAATCGGAGGCCCCCATCATGGCGCACACTATCGACCAAGAAAAAGAAGACCCTACCGCCTACCCCAGATGCAGCTACAGACCTTCACCAGAAACCAAAAAGGCAAACCCGGGGGAGCCAAACCTGGTTGACACCAGGGCCCGCTGTCGACTTTGCACCCATCCCCTCACATCAGAGGCGTCCATCGCCGCCGGTGTCGGCCCCACGTGCGCTAAAAAAGCAGGGGTGAGGTGTCCGGGAGCTGCACCTGGTCGGAAAGGGAAACGGGTCCTTGTGCACCCTGACCAACTGGGTCTGTTCGAGGACATGCAGCAGGGCGCCGGCCGCGCTCTGGAAGAGGGTGATGGAGGGGCCGCCGATGGGCTCGCAGCCGACCCCGAAGAGAATGCGCCCCTGCGTGACACCGGCGCCATGCCAGGCTGGACCATAACCGTTAAGGTAACGATCACCTGCCATGAAGAGAAGGCCAAGGGGGGTGGCGCATGCAGCGGCTACTGAACGAGAAAGAGGTTGCAGAGCAGATAGGGGTATCGGTGCACTGGTTGAGGCGGAAGCGGGTGACCGGCGGCGGGATCCCCTTCATCAAACTCTCGGACGGCAAGGGGGCGGTGAGGTATGAGCAGGAAGCGGTCGAGGCGTTTGCGCAGGGGCGGGTGAGAAGGTCGACGAGCGGATGACCTGCATTGATCGCATAGCCTGTGGTAGCTGCGGTATCAGATCAA
The DNA here is from genome assembly GCF_018919385.1 of Geomonas diazotrophica. Classification (GTDB taxonomy): domain Bacteria; phylum Desulfobacterota; class Desulfuromonadia; order Geobacterales; family Geobacteraceae; genus Geomonas; species Geomonas diazotrophica. The sequence continues at coordinate 482,665 of NZ_JAHLMF010000001.1, read as the reverse complement.
CTTCCCATCTGCACTGACCTTGCGCCGCCAATCCCCTACGAGCGCCCAGTACAGGTAAAAGGCTCCGTTCCAAGATGAGTTGCCTTCTGGGGTGTATCTGCGAATTAGGTGCGGCTCTTGGCAGATAACTCCGTCCATTGCCTGTACATGGGAGACGAAAGTTTCCTGGGCCTCCCCAGTGAGGTCGGTCCCTTGCCGTGTACTACGCCAGAGTGTTCCGGCCACCACGCCAACCTCGCAACCGAGGGAGTTGATGGGATCTACAAAGGATCTGCCAAAAATCACGGGGTCTAGGCTCCTATCGACGCTGAACCGTTTGACCCTTTCAAGATCGGCAAGGGAGTTGATCATACTCCCTGACCAATACTGTTTAACCTCCAGGTGCAGTGCGAAGGAGTGCGCCGGCGCAATGGCAAGTACGTCTAGTCGTTCGGCTTTCGGTTGGCCGGGAAAGGAGAGTTCCTGCAGTACGGAAAAACCCATGTTTGCTAGAACTACTGAACAGTGAAGGGATAGGTTGCGTTCCGGCAGTTCACAGGTATTTGATACTCTGGTTGGCCAATAGCTATCCAGCGATCTCCCTAGTGACTTGGCGGTTTCTCGCATGACGTGATCAATGAAATGGACCATTCCCGCCCCTCCTTTAGTACGCCGTTTAATAGCACACAGCGGTGGGCTTGCCCAAGCTCTTTCGGTTGCCGTCTAGCTTGGGTTTGTAGGGTGCGGCGGTCGACGAGCGGTTAGAGTTCCTTGCCAATAGCAACGTCGGCCTCGGCGACTGTCTTGTGGATATTTTTTATTCATGGTGGTTTCAAAATTGCCGAAATGTGCAGCTATAGGTATAGAGGTGGATATCAACAGGGTGCGATGTAGCTGTGAAAAAATAAAAGATGTCACCGTTAGCAATTGACAAGTATGTGCAAAGACGTTATAAATCAACAAGTTTACGCTGTTTTGCTGTTGGTAACTCTGTTGATAACCTGTGGATAAGCTGTGGAAACTGAAATGAAAGCTTTATGCTGGTTTTAGCATATATAGCTTTGCAAGTGGTTCCATTGCTTGAGGTTTTTTAATAGTTTTCCACAGCACCATAGCGGAAAGAGTTGTGCATAACTGTCATTCCCCTTTGGGGCGGTCGGAAATATCACAGAAACACTAGGAACCGCAACATAAACCTAGTCTGGGATTTTTCTACAGGAGGTAAAATGGGCATCCATGAGGCAGTTGCCGCAGCCATGATAGTGGCTGGAGGCTGGCTTTCCATCTTTATGATTAGACTGGGGCTGAAGATTTTGAAAGCCGATCCAGAAGAATATCGTCGCAATCGAGAGGCATCACCTAGGAAACGTGATCCTTGGCTTGGAACTCTGCACACGTTTTACCTGGGTGCTCGGGATCATCGGATAAGCGCCGGTCTGGCTGTGAATAAAGATCGTCGCGAATGGGTTGAGCAAGGCGTTCTTTCCGAAAGCGCTATAGACGCAATCCTCCGCTAAGGCCTACAACTAATATGGTATGAAAAGGCTCAGGACACCACTGAGCCTTTTTTTGTTTGGAGTGAAAATGCAAAGGGTCTTCAAGGCGTGGGTGCCTAACGTTTCTGGCGCCCTTTCGTTCAATACACTAGGGAGCGGAAGTTATCCCGCCCAACCTGTTAGAGCTAACATAGGCGATCATTCCAGCCGATTTATTATTTGTTACCAACACCGCACCCTGCTAGACGCAGTGTCAAAGACTCTCGCGAAGAGAAATGCAATATATGGGGAGTTTGTGTGTCTTTGCGTCGGAACAAGTTCAGACGATCCTCTGTGCCTGGATGATACTCTGCGAGGCAGACTTTTCCTTTTTGAATTTGCAGATGACTGGAAACAGGATGCCAAGCCGATGGTCGATGACGCGATGCAGGTGCTGCGCCAATACCCTGGTTACAGCGTTGCTAGAACAGGTTCCACGTTGGGAAACTATTTCCAAGGACGCTATCAAGACCTCCTCGATAATATACCCGCGTCATGTGCTTTTTTTGTGGACTTTGAGCTCGAAAGGACAGGTGTCGTGACGTTGACGATGCCTGACTCCATTGAACACCAGATATCCAAGTCGGCACCACGGCTCCCAACGGATCAATATGATAGATCCCACATGGAACGTATTGTTTGCTCCCAACTCTTTTTCTTTCTAAAAGACATATGTCATAACCACCAACACCATGATCCCAAGTCTGACACTCTCGTGGACATTCATGAGGTTAACGGGGATGAAAAAAAATGGAGGAGCAATGTCCTCCGTTTCCTGTATAGAAAAGTCATCGAATGTAAGCGGGACTTTCGACCAGCATCGTATAACTCATCGCTTGGGGTACTGATTTATGCCAAGTCATTCAGGGGAATTTCGATGAGGGAAATTGGTGGAGGAGACGATAAGTTCTTTATACCCCCCGTCGTGCAAGACGATCTTCTAGAAACCGCTATAAAGGCAGGTTTTCAGAATAGTTCTTATAAAATAGAGGCGTCAGACGCCGTTGCCGGCGCACGAATTTCTAGGTACACAGCGGCATGGACTTTGGCTGTAACTGTGATTCTCCTATTAAGCATCACCCCCGTCAAACTTAGTGAGCCGGATCTCACACTGATACATGTCGGAGTCCTTCTGGTTCGGTACACGCTTCCTTGCGCTGCAATTGCATGGGTCTTTTATAGATTTAAACACATGGATTTTGGCAAAAAAATCGACATTGCTGATATGTGGATAGCACGTCGATCTCTCTTGGTCCTCCAGGCTTTGGACCAACGTACAGCTGGCTTCATCCTCATAGGGCTCGGCGTTGCGAGCATTCTAGGGGCCATCCTTTTCCTGTATTTTTGGTACCGTTAGTGCCACTGGCACGAAATACTGCTAATCAATAATATTGCCCAAAACTCCTGACCTCAGGGCAAAAGTCACCTGCGTCTTGTCCTACCCATATCGTACCCGTAGCTTTGGGCTATAATAAAAGTGTAAAGTTAACAGGGTGTTTCGACCTTACTCTCCTTTGCTGCAAAAGGGGCCTATGGTTATAGAATCGGTTACTTAACTCGGCACCAGGAGAAGGCAAGGCAGTACCATGCAAGGAGCTGGATCGGAGTATGGGTGGCAATAAGAAGAGGACATAACCATTGATGGAAACAGAGCCTGATGATAGCATCACGTGATTGATGTAAGATTCAGACCACGAACAGGAGCAAAGATGAAAAGAGTGGCGAGTATAGTTATTGCGCTGGCTATTGCTGTTCCCGGCCTGGCTGCGGCTAATGATACTATTGCTGACGCAGCAAGAGAAAATGGGGCCATAAAGACAGCGTCCGGAATGGTGTATCAGCCCATCAAGGAGGGGAGCGGCCCGTCACCTAAGGTATCGAGCATCGTAGGAGTCGACTATCGCGGCACCCTGCCCGATGGCAGGGAATTCGACAGTTCATACAACAGTAAAATGGTCACAAAATTACCCCTTTCGAACGTTATTCCCTGTTGGACCGAAGGGGTCCAGATGATGAAGGTCGGAGGCAAAGCCAAGCTTTTCTGTCCCCCTGAGCTGGCCTACGGAAGCCGTGGCGCTGGACCGGCAATACCGCCGAATGCCACTCTCATATTTGAGGTCGAACTTCTAAGCATAGAATAGGAGGGGAAAGGCCCATATCCTACCCGCGGCGGCCTAACGATGTTAAAGCCGCACAAAATAGGGCCTTTTTAGGCTTACGTCTCTTTGCTCCAGAAGGGGCCTATGGTCGTCGAGTAGCGGGGAGAGGCTGCAGTACCCACCTGTTCTCTGCGGCCATGAACACCGGCACCTCCCTCCGTCCGAAGGGGGGAGGTGCTATCGCGGTCGCCCCTGCCGGGACGCTTGAGCCGCCGGCCATGGCATCGTCGGCAAAATCCTCGCCGAGGTAGAGGCCATCTTCCGTGTTGAAAAGATAGATCTTCATGTCGTCCTCCCGTTTCCTCCCGATTTCATGATTTCACCATAGCGCTTTGCGGATAAAGGCAGGATCAAGATCGGGCTGAAAGAGGTCACGAAGTGGTCAAGATCTTCTGCCGCCGCACGCCGAATGTTTTTCCTCGCGAACCCCTCTCCCTAAACGCGCAACGCCCCGGTCGCGGTCTTGATACTTTCTTGATGCGCCCGGCCGCATCTTGACACCCTCTTTATGCCGCAAGCGGTAGCATCCTTTCAGGGCCGGAAAACAGCGGCCCGGTAAGGGAGGTGCGAGCATGGGACAGGAACTGCCCGAGGCAAGGCAAAACCTGGTCAAACGAGTTGCAACGGCGGTTTTCGGGGCGCCGAAATACCTGAAGGACCCGAGCCTCTTCCACAAGATGTCCCTCGTTCCGGTTCTGGCCTGGGTGGGATTGGGCGCTGACGGGCTTTCCTCGTCGTCGTACGGCCCCGAGGAGGCCTTTCGCGCCCTTGGCAGCCACACCTACCTGGCCATCACGCTCGGACTCTTCACGGCGCTCACCGTCTTCATCATCTCCTACGCCTATTCCCGCATCATCGAGCACTTCCCGCATGGCGGCGGTGGCTACATCGTGGCGACGCACATGCTGGGGGAAAGGGCGGGGGTGGTTTCGGGGAGCGCCCTCCTGGTCGACTACGTGCTGACCATCACCGTCTCCATCGCCTCCTGCGTCGACGCCCTGTTCAGCTACATACCGAAGCCCTTTCACGCCTACAAGGTCGAGGTGGCCTGTGCCCTCGCCGTGGTGCTGATCGTTTTGAACATCAGGGGGGTGAAGGAATCGATCTCCGTGATGGCCCCGATCTTCATGGTCTTCGTCGCGACGCACGTGCTCCTTTTGCTGGACGGCATCTTCACCCACACCGACCGCTTCGCGCCGCTTGCCGCGGGCTTCCACTCCGGGCTCTCGCACGACCTCTCCACCATCGGCGTCTTCGGCATCATGATGCTCTTCCTGCGCGCCTATTCCCTGGGGGGCGGTACCTACACCGGCATCGAGGCGGTTTCCAACGGCCTGCAGATCATGCGCGAGCCGCGCGTGCAGACCGGTAAGAGGACCATGATGTACATGGCGAGTTCGCTGGCATTCACCGCGGGTCTGCTCTTTCTCTGCTACACGCTGATCGGGGTCAGGCCGGTGGAGGGGAAGACGCTGAACTCGGTGCTGGCCGACGCCCTCTTCGCCGACTGGCCGATGGGCGGGGTCCTTGCCTTCGTCACCATCTTCTCTGAAGGCGCCCTGCTCCTGGTCGCCGCGCAGGCCGGGTTCGTCGACGGCCCGCGGGTCATGTCCAACATGGCGGTCGACTCCTGGCTGCCGCACCGTTTCGCGGCGCTTTCGGTGCGCCTCACCATGCGCAACGGCATCGTCCTGATGGGGCTTGCCTCCATCGTGCTCCTGGTGTACACCGGCGGGAGCGTCTCGGCGCTCGTGGTCATGTACTCCATCAACGTCTTCCTGACCTTCTCGCTGTCGCAGCTGGGAATGTCGCGGTTCTACATCCAGCGCAGCCGCGAGGATCCACAGTGGATGCGGCACCTCTCGGTGCACCTGGTCGGCCTGATACTGTGTGCCACCATCCTGGCGGTCACCACGGTCGAGAAGTTCGCTGAAGGTGGATGGCTCACGCTGCTCATCACCTCGGTCGTGATCGGGATCTGCTACCTGATCAGGGGACACTACCAGACGGTGCGCAAGGGGATGGCACAATTGGACGAGGCGCTGCTCGATTTCCCCACCAGCGGCCCCGTCAACGAAGCTGCGCCCTCGCGCAACGACCCGACGGCGATACAGCTCGTTTCGGCCTACTCAGGATTCGGGGTGCACACGCTTCTTTCGATCCTGACCACCTTCCCCAAGACCTACAAGAACGTCGTCTTCGTCTCGGTCGCCGTGATCGACTCGGGCTCGTTCAAGGGGGCCGAGGAGTTGGAGGCGCTGGAGCGGTCGGTGCAGGAGGGGCTTGCCAAGTACGCTGCGCTGGCAAGAAGGCTCGGCTTCGCGGCGGATTACCGGATGGCGGTGGCGACGGACGTGGTGGAGAGCGTGGTCGGCATCTGCAAGGAACTCGGCGAGGAGTATCCCCGCTGCACCGTCTTCACCGGGCAGCTGACGTTCCGGCTGGAGAAGTTCTACCACCGGATGCTGCACAACGAGACCGCCTTCGCCATCCAGCGCCGCCTGCAGTGGGACGGCATCACCACGGTGATCCTGCCGATACGGGTGAGCATCTAACGTCCGGCCTCGCCGGGAACCCGGGGAGGTGGGAAAACCACTTGTATGGTCCGGTAGTTCTGCTAGATTCGAAATATGAGCGAAAACCAGGGAACATCCACATTAGAGACTGCCGTCCTGCGGAGCAGGGCGCACGCTGCCTGGTACCGGGGAGGGGGCGCATATGCGGCCTCGGTCGCCCTGGTCGCGGTGGCGACGCTTTTGTGCGATCTGGCCCGTCCCTATCTCTCGCCGGTCAACATGGTGATGGGGTATCTGCTGGTGGTGGTCCTGGCGGCGCTCTTTCTCGGGCGACGACCCGCCGTGCTGAGCGCCTTTCTGGGCGTGCTCGCCTTCGACTTCTATTTCGTGCCACCCCGCCTCTCCTTCAGGATCGCCGACAAGGAATACCTGGTGACCTTCCTCGCCCTGTTTACGGTGGGGCTCGTGATCAGCTCCCTGGTGGCCAAGGCGCGGGAAAGCCTCGAAGCACTCAGGGTGCGCGAACGGCAGACCGCGAGCCTGTACCGGCTGAGCCGCGATCTTGCCGCCGCGACCGACACGGTTTCCCTGGCGGCTGCGGCGGTCGCCAATCTCGAGGACTCGCTGGGCGGCCAGGTGGCACTGATCCTGGGGCGGGAGGAGGAGTTGGCGCTGGCTGCGGCGAGCAGCGGGTTCGCCTTGCCCCCAGAGGCCCTGCAGGTCGCCGAGTGGTGCCTGCGCTCCCGGCGCCTGGCCGGGGCCGGGACAGATTCCTACGGCGGCGACAGGCTGACCTACGTGCCGCTTAAGGCCCTGGCGGAGACGCACGGGGTGCTGGCCCTGAGGCTGGAAGAGCAAGACGTGCGGCAGGACGTGGAACTGCAACGGCTATTGAGCGCCTACGCCACCCAGATCGCCATGGCGCTGGAGCGGCTGCGCCTTTTGCGGCAGGCCCAGGAAACGCGGATCCTCAAGGAGCGGGAGAACCTGGAGCGGGCCCTGCTCAACTCGATTTCCCACGACCTGCGCACGCCGCTCACCGCCATAACCGGGGCCCTGAGCGCGGTGCTGGAGGAAGGGGAGAAGCTCAACGGCTCCTCCCGCACCGATCTGCTGCAAACCGCACGCGAGGAGGCCGCGCGCCTGAACCGATTCGTCGGGAACCTCCTGGACATGACCCGCCTGGAAGCCGGCGTGCTGCAGCTGAAAAAGGAGCCCTGCGACGTGCAGGACCTGATCGGGACGGCGATAGCGACGGTGGAGGCGCGCCTTTGCGGGATGCCGGTTTCGGTGCGGCTGGCTCCGGAACTCCCCCTGGTCTCCCTCGACTTCGTGCTGATGCTCCAGGTGCTGGTCAACCTGCTGGACAACGCGCTGAAGCACGCCGCGGCCGGCGGGGAACTGGAGGTCGATGCCAACGTGGAGGGAGAACGGCTGGTGCTCGGCGTGGCCGACCGCGGCCCGGGAGTCCCGGAAGCGGACCTGCCGCACATCTTCGAGAAGTTCTACCGCACTCCGGTCCCGGAGGTGGTGGGTGGGACGGGGCTCGGGCTTTCCATCTGCCGGGGCATCGTCGAGGCGCACGGCGGGTCGATCCGGGCGGAGAACAGGAAGGGGAAGGGGCTGAAAATCGTGGTGGAGGTGCCGCTTGGTGCGGCTGCGGAAGGGAGAGCCGATGAAGGGTGAGGAACAAAAGACGAACCTGCCGCGGGTCCTGGTGATCGACGACGAGGTCGCCATCCAGCGTTTCCTGAAGACGGCGCTCGATACCGGCGACTACTCGGTGCACCTGGCGGACAGCGCGCATGCCGGGCTGGCCGCGGCGGTGGCGGTGCGTCCCGACGTCATCCTCCTGGACCTGGGGCTTCCCGACCTGGACGGCATCGAGGTGATCAGGCGGGTGCGCGAATGGTCCCAGGTCCCCATCATCGTCATTTCGGTGCGCGAGCGCGAGGACGAGAAGGTGCGGGCGCTCGACTGCGGTGCCGACGACTACCTCACCAAGCCCTTCGGGATCGGGGAACTGCTCGCCCGGATCAAGGTGGCGCTGCGCCGCTCGCTGCAGCAGGTGCCGGAGCCGGTGTTCCAGGTGGGCGAGCTCCGGGTCGACCTGCCGCACCGCAGGGTGAGCGTGCGGGGGGAAGAGGTGCCGCTCACCCCCACCGAGTACGAGTTGCTGCGCATGTTGGCGACCCACGCCGGGAAGGTGCTGACCCACAGCCAGATCCTCAGGCAGATCTGGGGTGTGGCCTACCTGGAGCAGCCCCACGTCCTGCGGGTCAACATAAGCAACCTCAGGCGCAAGATCGAGGTCGACGCCTCGCGCCCCCGTTATATCCTGACCGAGGCGGGGGTGGGATACCGGCTCAGGTCGGAGTAGGCGCCTCATTTGGCGTGGTGCTCCGGTGTCTTCATTATTTTTGACAGCGGTGCGGCGGGAGCAAGGAAAGCAGCGACGGTTTTTTGACTCGTCCCCCCGATTCTCCGCCAGGGGCAAACCATGCGGGGCGCGGCTCCCCCAACCGCAAAAAAAATTTCTCTCCCTTAGTCCTGTTGCTTCCTCCTTGGTAAGACGGTGTAGAAGCCCGTTTTTATGGCGGATGTGCCGGGGGTGGCGCGGATCAGGAGGCTTGCCGGAAGGGGTGCGCTGCAGGCTCGCCTGTAAAAACGGCACACATGGTGAAAAATGGGTTCTCCCTATCGGCCGCAGTAAAAAAACCGGCAAGAACGCCGGGACCAAAACCAGAAGGGGGGAAACACCATGTCAACCAGCGATATCTCTTTAACAGCAGGAATGAGGACCAACCTCCTCAACCTCCAATCGACCAGCAAGCTCCTGAACAGAACGCAGGAGAGGCTGTCCTCGGGCAAGCAGGTGAACAGTGCACTTGACAACCCGACCAACTACTTTGCAGCTCAGAACGCGAACCAGCGTGCCAGCGACCTGTCCGACCGTAAGGACGGCATGTCGGAAGCGGTGCAGACGGTCGGCGCCACCAACGCGGGCATCACGGCCATCACCGGCCTGATCAACGCCGCAAAAGGTATCGCACAGTCCGCCCTTTCCACCAGCGATACGGGCACTAGGTCGAAACTGGCCACCCAGTATGACACCATCCGCAGCCAGATAGACAACATCTCGTCCGACTCGGGCTATCGCGGCCTTAACCTGCTGAGCGCCACCAACACGCTGACCGTGAACTTCAACGAGGACGCGAGCTCCAGCCTGAACGTGGTCGGCTTCCTGGGAAATGCCAGCGGCCTGAGCCTCTCAGGCGCGAGCGCCAGCTGGGCCACCAACTCGGACATCACCACGGACACGGCGAAGATGGATAGCGCCATCTCGACCCTGAGGTCCAACACCCAAACCCTGGCGGCAAACCTGAACATCATTACCACCCGCCAGAGCTTCACCGATTCGATGGTCAGCACGCTGCAAACCGGCGCCGACAACCTGACACTGGCCGATATGAACCAGGAAGGCGCCAACATGCTGATGCTGCAGACACGCCAGAGCCTTGGCACCACCTCGCTCTCCATGTCCTCGCAGGCAGCGCAGTCCGTGCTCAAACTCTTCTAAACCTCTACCCGGCCCGGAGGGGACACTCCTCCGGGCCGACCTTGATCCTGCCCCAAGGGCCCGAATGACGGACTGACGTCGCTTCGGCGCCACGACCTGAATCCCAATCGACAACTTCTTGACTCGCCGCGACACTGATCTTCCACGTGAAAGCTGCGCCTTAACGCCCGCCGTGTTCGGGGGAACTACCGGCAGAGGTGGGTTTCTTCCAGGCGGTGGATGGCGCCCTTGGGCGTAAGAACGCTGGAGAAGAGGATGAATTCTTCGACGTTGAAAGGCGGGAAGCTGAGATCCCGGTGACTGGCCTCGAAGCGTGCCACGGCAGCAGATGCATTCTCCTTGATGCGGGCCAGGGTGATGTGCGGGGAAAAACCTCGCTCCTCGGGTAGTACGCCGGCATTGACGACGGCGGACTCTATCTGCTGCTGAAGGGTGAGAAGCGGCCGGGATTCCTCCACTCCGACCCAGAGCACCCTCGGGTGTCCGTGTGGGGGGAAGTGTCCCACCCCCCGCAGGGTGAGCGGGAAGGCGGCGAAGTTGACGGCGGAGAGGTTCTGCTTCAGTGAGGCGGAGGTCTGGGGCAGGACGTCCCCCAGGAAGCGGAGGGTCAGATGGATCTGGTCGGGCGTTACCCAGCGCAGACCGGGAACCTCATCACAAAACGCCGAAAGAGAGAGCTTTATGTCTTCGGGGAGTTCAATGGCAATGAAGAGTCTGGCCACGGCTGTCTCCTGTCAGCGGGCATAGGAAGTGCCGGCTTAGCAAAAAAGAGTTGACTAACCCAGAATTGAATGTTAGACAGTATAGCTTTGGTGATCTGAAAGTAAAGGCGCACTCATGCTCGACGCTAGATACTTACGCGAAAACCTGGAGACTGTAGAAGCCCGGTTGAAGACCAGGGGCGAGGGAGTCGATATCGCCCGCTTCAAGGAGCTCGACGGTAGCCGGCGCGAACTGCTCCAGCAGAGCGAGACGCTGAAAGCGTTGCGCAACAAGGTCACCGAAGAGATCGCCCGCCTCAAGGACAAGAGCCAGGGTGACGACAAGAAGGTGCAGATGCGCGAGGTCTCCCAGCAGATCAAGGGGATCGACGAGCAGCTGAAGGGCGTGGAAGAGGAGCTGCAGGCATTCCTCCTCACCGTCCCCAACATCCCGAACGAGACCACCCCGGTGGGCAAGTCCGAAGCGGACAACGTCGTGGTGCGCCTGGAAGGCGAGATCCCCAGCTACTCCTTCGAGCCGAAACCGCACTGGGAGATCGGCGAGAACCTCGGTATCCTCGACTTCGAGCGCGGCGCAAAGCTGACCGGAGCGCGTTTTACGCTGTACAAGGGGCTCGGTGCCAGGCTGGAGAGAGCGCTGATCAACTTCATGCTCGACCTTCATACCGACGAGCATAAATATATTGAAATGCTGCCGCCCTTTATGGTAAACAGGGACAGCATGACCGGTACGGGCCAGTTGCCCAAGTTCGAGGAAGATCTCTTCCATCTGGAAGGGGTCGATTTTTTTCTCATCCCCACGGCAGAGGTCCCGGTAACCAACATTCATCGCGGCGAGATCCTGAAGGGATCGGAGCTGCCGATTTCATACTGCGCCTATACCCCCTGCTTCCGGAAGGAGGCGGGTTCCTACGGCAAGGACACGCGCGGTCTGATCAGGCAGCACCAGTTCAACAAGGTCGAGCTGGTCAAGTTCACCACCCCCGAGCAATCCTACCAGGAGCTGCAGAAGCTGCTCGGCAACGCCGAGGAGGTGCTGCGCAGGCTGCAGATACCTTATCGGGTCGTTGAGCTTTGCACCGGCGATATCGGTTTTTCGGCCGCCAAGACCTTCGACATCGAGGTCTGGTTGCCGGGTCAGAACTGCTACCGGGAGATATCCTCCTGCAGCTGTTTCGAAGATTTTCAGGCGCGTCGGGCCGGGATCCGTTTCCGCCCGGACGAGAAGGCAAAGCCGGAATTTGTCCACACGCTGAACGGCTCGGGCCTCGCAGTCGGAAGAACCGTGGTAGCGGTGCTGGAGAACTACCAGCAGGCGGACGGTTCGGTGCTGATCCCCGAGGCTCTCAGGCCCTACATGGGCGGAGCGGAGCGCATCAGCTAGGCTTTGGAGGAATGGCCGAGTGGTTGAAGGCGGCGGTCTTGAAAACCGTTGAACGAAAGTTCCGTGGGTTCGAATCCTACTTCCTCCGCCATTGATTCACAGCAGGGAAAAAGCAGTAGATGTTGAAACGGAGAGCTGGCCGAGTAGGTCGAAGGCGCACGCCTGCTAAGCGTGTATACTGGGAAACCGGTATCGAGGGTTCGAATCCCTCGCTCTCCGCCATTTTTTTTGCAGTACGCAGTAGCAGGGTTGTTGCAGCAGCGGAGGTTGTAGTGAAGCGGTTGATGAAACTGACAGTTTTGTCCCTCATCGCTATCGGGTTCGCAGCAGGGTGCAACGAGAAGGAAAAGTCGGAGCAGACGGCAACAGCACCGCAGGTGGCCGAGGCTCCTTCCACGGTGGTGGTACCGGATCAGGTGAAGGGAAAGTGGAAGGCGGTGCAGATCCGGGTCGCCGACAAGAACGCCCACTTGAGGAAGGTCTACACCCTGAAGATAGGCTCCGACTTCAATCTTCCCGGATCGGACCTGACGCTCAAGGTGGAAACGTTTTTACCGCACTTCGTGATGGAAGGCACCACCCTCACTTCCCAGTCCAACGACTTGGTCAATCCCGCGGCTCAGCTGGTGATCCGGGAAAAGGGGAAGGAGATCTACAAGGGGTGGCTGTTTTCGCTCTACCCCACCACGCATGCGTTTCAGCATCCACAGTACGGTTTCACCCTGGTCGACTACCTGCCGGCCAGTTGATAAAGAATGCGCTCGTAGCTCAGCTGGATAGAGCAACGGACTACGAATCCGTAGGTCGGGAGTTCGAATCTCTCCGAGCGCGCCATAAAAAGCGGGGTCAGGCTCTTCCTGACCCCTTGCATTTCTCAAGTTTGCGCCCGTAGCTCAGCTGGATAGAGCACAAGACTACGAATCTTGGGGCCGGGCGTTCGAATCGCTCCGGGCGCGCCATCTGAAAAGGGGGACCAGGCATTTTGCCTGGTCCCCCTTTTTTGTTTTTGGGTTGGCAGTCTGCGCCGGGTTCCCTCGGTCTTAACTCGGCCGCCGGGATGTCGCTCCTAGATGGGAAGGCTGCCGGGGCGCGCAAAAAGAGGGGCCCGTCGCCGGGCCCCGATTGCAGGGAACCGATGCAGAGTTTTGCCGGGCAGCAGGCCGATCCTGAGGTTGTGCTCGGGACGGGTGAAGCCGTGGCACATGGAGCAGTCGATCCGCGGGTTCGTAAAAAGGGGGGAGGCGTGTTCGCGGGTTCTCCCCTGGCCGGTGCGAGCCAGAGGCGTTACGCAGTGGGGGCGCGTCGGACATTATTTTTGATTGAAATTAACCTTTCAATAATTTAATGTGCAACGGTTGGTAAATCTTTTCATAAATACCCTGCGATCGTATAGGGCTTCCACCATGGGAACAGCTAGCGAAGAGTCGGAGAAGGTAAAACGCCGAGGGGGCGCAGGCACTGCCGGCGCGCCCTTCGGAGATGGATCGGCACCGTTTGCTCTTGGAGCTCGAACTGCACCAGACGGAATCGGAGTTGCAGGACAGCGGTTTCAGGTGGCGTGGGAGAACGCTGCCGCGCGGGCGCACAGCCTGGAGCTTACGGTGAAGGAGCTGGAATCCTTCAGCTATGCGGTTTCCCATGACCTGAGGGCACCGCTGCGCCACATAAACGGCTACCTGAGCATCCTGGCCCAGGATTTCGAATGCCATCTCCCCGAGGAGGCGCGGCATCTGCTGGAGCGCTCCCGCCAAGCCACGAGGGACATGAGCCGGTTGATCGATGACATGCTCGAGCTGGCCAAGGTAAACCGTATCAAGCTGAAAAGCGACATGGTCAACCTGAGCGCCCTGGCCCGCGGGGCGATGGAGCGGCTCGCCGAAGGGGACCCGGGGCGGTCAGTCGAGGTCGTCATCGTCGACGGGCTGTACGTCCAGGGTGATAAGGCCCTGCTGACCCAGTTGATGTGGAACCTCTTGGAGAACGCCTGGAAGTACACCTCGACCAGAGACAACCCGAAGATCGAAGTCGGCCGGATCATCGTTGACGACCAGCTGGTAATCTTCATCAAGGACAACGGGGTCGGCTTTGACCGCAAGTACAAGGAGAACCTCTTCGTCGCCTTCCAGAGGCTGCACGGCAGAGAATTCGAAGGCAACGGCATAGGGCTCGCCACAGTCAAACGAATCATCGACAGGCACGAGGGAAAGATTTGGGCCGAATCGGAAAAAGGGCAGGGATCGATCTTCTTCTTCGTGCTGCCATAGTAAGGCAGAGACAATGCATCGCTTGCAAGGGATCAAGCCGTCAGGCCTGGTCCTTTTGTTTTCGAGTCATCTCTTTGTTGATGTCTGTGTCTTTTTCTTCTATACTGGCGAGATTGTTCAAAGCTCAAACAGCACAAGGAGGAGGTAATCATGAATGTCGCGATAGTCCATAAAGCAAATGTGAATGACGAGGTGCTTGACGGCCTGGCCAGAGAGCTCCCTAGCATCATTTCCGAATTGCTGGAAATCCGCGGCGGGAAGATGGCCATCCTCAAACCGGAGCAGATCTCGCTGCAGTTTTCCCAGGCAAGCAGCCGGGACATCGGCGCGGACATCCGCATCATCGTGCTGGCCCGTAGCCTTGGACCCCGCACCTCGGTTGAAAACAAGCTCGCCGCGGCCATCCTGGAAAAGGTCATGGCCATGGTCAAGGGAATCGCAGATGCCTGCTCGATCACGGTGAGGCTCTACCTTACCGAAATCGGCGCCGCGGAGTACGTTCCGGAGTAGCTGCCAAGAACAGCGTTCATATAAACTCAATGACAAAGGGTCAGCCTAAAAGGCTGGCCCTTTTTGTTTTCCAGCGCCGGAATGAAAATCAACCCGACATGACTGAATGACAAGGGGTGCGAAAAATAAGACAGTCTTCCCCGGCAAAGGATGAAATCGTTACAGAAAATCCGTGGTCGGATGCGGCAAAAGTCGGGTCTCGACGCAAAAACAGCCGGTTACGCGTGGGAACAAAAATTGCGTTTAATGGTTATGTGATCAAATCGTGGTGGAGGAGGCTGTGCTATGAGGACGAGACTTATACTTTGTACTCTGGGAGCGGTGGCACTTGTCACAACATCCCTGATTGATGCGTGGGGAGGAGTTTCCCCACAGGTTCCACTGGCAGGTTCCTCCATTCCCCAGTTCGTGGATCGCCTGCCCGATCTGGACCTCATTCCCGCCGGGAGCGACCGGATCGAACTCCGCATGAAGGAGTTCAAGACCATGGTGCTCCCGGCGAAAACAGTCCCCGGTTACAGCGGCACCTGGGTCTGGGGATACCTGAAGCCGGACCAGGCGGCGGGACAGCTCGCCGACGGCACGGTGCCGGGGCGCCACTCCTTCATCGGGCCGGTGATCGCGGCAACCCGCGGCGTACCAACGGAGATGAAGTTCATCAACGATCTCCCCACCGCAAGGAGCACCAGGGTGCTGGCCTACAGGTACGGCACGGACCAGACACTGCACTGGGCGGACCCGCTCCACGACGGCGAGAGCATGTGCGCGCATATGGCCATGCCGCCGGAGCCAGGCAGCGACTGCGCGGCCAACTACGGCGAAAGCTACGATGCGCCGATCCCGGCGGCGGTCCACCTGCACGGCGGCGAGGTTCCCCCGCAACTGGACGGGGGGCCGGATTCGTGGTTCACCAGCGACGGCACCAGGAAGGGCGCTTCCTTCTACAGCAAAGACGGCTCCAGCGCCTCGAACTACGCCATCTACCGCTACCCCAACAGCCAGGAGGGAGCGCCGATCTGGTTCCATGACCATACCCTGGGGGCCACCCGGCTCAACGTCTATGCGGGGCTGGCCGGCGCCTACCTCGTGACCGATCCGCCGCACGACCCCAAGAACCTGCCGGAGCTGATCCCGCTGGTGGTCCAGGACCGCATGTTCGACAGCAACGGGCAGCTCTTCTTCACGGCGGGGACGGCGGGTGGCGCGCTCTGGGCGCTCAACCCGGAACACCCCTACTGGAACCCGGAGTTCGTGGGAGACGTGATCGTGGTTAACGGGAAGTCCTGGCCCTACAAGGAGGTGCAGGCCAAGCGCTACACCCTGCTGTTTCTGAACGGGTCCAACGCGAGGAGCTACGAGATGGCGCTGGTGGACCCGGTTTCCAAGAACCCCGGCCCGCCGCTGTGGGTGATCGGCACCGACGGGGGGTACCTGGACCGGCCGGTGAAGATCGATCCGAGGGCTTCGGGAAAACTGGTCCTGTTGCCGGGCGAGCGCTACCAGGTCATCGTCGACTTCGCGGGATACCAGGCCGGCAGGATAGGCCCCAACGGGGCCCCCTACTCCGGCAGCTGGCTGCTGCGCAACACGGCCAAGACCCCCTATCCGGGAGGGGAGACAGCCGACGGCAACACGACGGGGAGGATCCTGCAGTTTCGCGTGGTGGGCGGGACCATCGCGGACGGCTCCTTCAACCCCGCCCTGGCCGATGCGCGGCTTCGGGGTGGCACCGACCAGGGGCCGCCCCTGGTGCGGCTGGCCGACCCGGCGACCGGGACCGTGGCGCCGGGGGTGGCGGTGCATAAGACCAGGCAGTTGACCCTAAACGAGGTGATGGGGATGGCGCAGGCGGCTACGAACCCGGTGGACGGGGCCCAGACCGCCTACCCGGGAGGGCCGCTCGAGATCCTGGTCAACAACACCAAGTGGACCGGCAAGCGTATCGTCGGCGTAGAGGGGGGGATGTACCAGTTCGAGCCCATCCCGGGCTTCGCTGCCGACGCCGGCGGAAACTTCGTCTCCGAGCGCCCGCAGGAGGGGGAAACCGAGGTGTGGGAGATCGTGAACCTGACCGAGGACGCCCATCCCATCCACCTGCACCTGGCGCAGTTCCAGCTGGTGAACCGGCAGGGCTTCGACGCCAAGGCGTACGCCGCGGCCTACGCCGCCGCTTTCCCCGGCGGGGGGTACGACCCGATGACCGGGCAGCCTTATCCGAAGGGGGTCTTCATTCCGGGCTTCGGGCCGCCGCAGAGCTACGACAACAACCCCGGCAACGCGCGTGCCGTCGGGGGGAACCCGGACATCGCTGCCGTGGGTAAAAACGGCAAGCCGCTCTACCTGAGAAACGCGCTTCCGCCGCTGCCCCACGAAGCGGGGTGGAAGGACACCGTCATCGCCTATCCGGGACAGGTGACCCGGATCGCCGTGCGCTGGGCACCGACCGACCTGCCGGCCTCGAGCCCGGCCGCGGCGGGCTTCTTCCCCTTCGATCCCAACGGCGGCAACGGCTACGTCTGGCACTGCCACATCATCGACCACGAGGACAACGAGATGATGCGCCCGGACCAGGTGCTTGCCAACCCGGCGGCTGCCCGCAGTTACCTTTTGGGGAGTGACTACTGACCAGGTGACCGACCGCGGCGGGCAACAGGGGGGCGCCGCGGCGATAAAAGGGGTCATGCCGACGCATGACCCCTTTTATAAGGTTCGTCAGGGGAATCCAGAGAGGACACGCCTGCCCCTCCTCGCTGCTTTGCCCACCCATCCGTAAGTGGAGTGGGTGCGGGAAATCGCTGGCCGGCCTAATGCCCGGAGCAGCTGGCGCAACCCCCCTCGCAGCTCTTGGGGATGAGGCGCTCGGAGGCGAACTCGGTGATGTCGTTGGCGAAGTGGACGTAGAAGTCTTCGGCGCCCGCCAGCGGAATCCAGTAGCTGTCCAGGACGGCCGACCTGAAGTCGTACCAGGCGGTGTCGCGCACGCCGGTCTTGTCGCGCAGGGCGACGTTGGCGCGGCAACCGGCGTGGTGCTTCTTCTCGCCGAGGTCGACGCACCTGAGGCCAGTGGGGTAGCCCAGGGTCTGCGCGGCCTTGTTGGCCTCCAGTATGGTCCTGTCCTTGTAGATCAGCATCACGGGCTCGGGGTAGTTGTCCCAGAAAAGGTGGAAATTCCTGCGGATCTCTTCGCTCACTTCGATCTGGCTCATGTCTGCTCCTTGGTTCTTGGCGCGCCGCAAGGGTCGCGGCGCGGCTTCCCTTTGCATGGTAGTGGCCACAGGGTAGCGAAAAGGTGTAAAGAAAGTATGTGACGTATGTAAAAAAAAGGTAAAAAAAGCGAGAGCCTCGCGCTTCCCTGTTACTATGCGGAACAAGGAAAAACCGGAGGCGGGGTGTGACCGAGATGAAAAACATTTTCCTGGTCGATGACGACCTGAGGCTCAGGCGTCTGGTAGCCAAGTTCCTTGGCGAGTACGGCTTCACCACCAGAGAGTTCCCGGACGGTGGAGCGGTGGTCGAGGCGCTGCACGAGGGGGAACCGGCGGCGGTAATCCTGGATATCATGCTCCCCGGCGAGAACGGGCTCTCTATCTTGAAACGGATCCGCGAGGAGAGCGCGGTCCCGGTGATCATGCTGACGGCCAGGGGGGACGACGAGGATCGCATCGCCGGCCTGGAGCTTGGGGCGGACGACTACCTCCCCAAGCCCTTCAACCCGCGGGAGCTTCTGGCGCGCATCAACGCCGTGCTCAGGCGCAGCCAGCCCACCCCCGCCGGCGATCGCATCGAGGCGGGCGGGTTCGTCCTTTTGCGCAAGCGGCGCACGGTCTCCCGGCAGGGGCAGGAGGTCGAGCTGTCGGCGACCGAACACCGGCTCCTGGAGGCGCTGATGAGCTACCCGGGCACGGTGCTCACCCGCGAGGCGCTTTTGAACTACGCACGCGGCAAGGATTTCGGCCCCTTCGACCGCAGTATCGACGTCCACATCAGCAAGCTGCGCACGAAGACCGAGCAGATCTCGGGGGGGAAGCGCTGCATCAAGACGGTCTGGGGCTCCGGCTACATGTTCGAGGTGGAGGAACCGTGATCCGCAGCCTTTATCTCAAGATCCTGCTGCACTGGTGCGTGGCGCTCGCCCTCACCGAAGCCCTCGTCTTCGTCCTCTTCCTGTTCGTGGTAGGGGAAAGCCACCGCCAGTACGTGACCAAGTCGGTCGCGCAGAGCAGCCACGTCGCGGCGGATTTCCTGGAGCTCTCGGTTGCCGCGGCGCTGGCCCGGGGCGTCGACGAGGCCGCCGCGGTGCAGGGCGCCGCGCGGCAGCTCGCCCTGAGAAGCCACGCCCTGGTGTGGGTCACCGATGCCGCGGGGGAGCTGCTGGGCGCCTCCTTTGAGGGGCGGCGCCCCCCTGAGGTCGAGACGGTGGCGCGCCGGACCGGGAGCCACGACGGGGTGACCGTGACCGTCGACCCGGCCGGGGGGTTCCCCTGGTACGCGGTGCTTCCGGTGACCGGCGCGGAGCACCGCCCCCTGCGGTTGCACCTTTTGTCGCAGCGCCACGGCGGCAGTTTTCCGGCGGGGGGGTTCGCCGCGGGGCTCGCCCTGATCGGTGCGCTGGTGGCGCTGCTCGCGGTGCCGCTCACCCTGCGCATCACCCGGCCGCTCAAGCGCCTGGAGGAGTCGGCCCTGCGCATCGCCGCCGGGGACCTGTCGGCGCGGGCGGAACTCTCCGAGCGCGACGAGATCGGGCGCCTGGCCCGCGCCTTCAACGACATGGCCGAGACGGTGGAGCGGATGGTGCGCGGCGGCCGCGAGCTGACCGCCAACGTCTCCCACGAACTGCGCAGCCCCCTGGCGCGCATCCGGGTGGCGGGCGAGTGTCTGGAAACGGCGGTCGCCCGCTGCGACCGGGAAGATGCCGGGGAGATGCTGGAGGTGATCCGTGAGGAGATCGAGGAGGCGGACCGCCTGGTGGGGGAGATCCTGCAGTACTCGAGGCTGGACCTGCAGGCGCCCCTGCAGCTGGGGGGGCGGGTCGACCTCCCCGAACTGATCGGGGGGGTGGCGAAAGGGGTGGGGCCGCTGGCGAAAAGCAGGGGAATCCCGCTGCGCCTGGAGCTGCACGGCGGCGAGACCATTGCCGGCAACGAGGAGGTGCTGCGGGTTGCCGTGAAGAACCTGCTCGAGAACGCGGTGCTGCACGGCACTCCCGGCGCGGAGGTGCTCGTGGAGCTGGACCGGGAAGACCAGGGGGTCCGGCTGCGGATCACCAACGGCCACGCGCCGCTCGACGAGCAGGAGCTGGCCTCCATCTTCGAGCCGTTCTACCGGGGCAGGGACGCGGCGGCGCAGGGGAGCGGGCTCGGTCTCGCCATAGCCCGCAAGGTCGTCGCCCTGCACAACGGCGACATCGCCGCGTGCAACGTCCCCGGCGGATTCCAGGTCCGCGTCACGCTGCCGCGAGCGCGGGGATGAGGGATTGCGTCGCTGCGACAAGAAGCCATTGAACGCTAAGGTTTAAGACCGATCTTCCGAAGAGAGGAATGAAAGAACGGCGGCAAAATAATACCTGCAGCAGACATTGATGTTCGATTGCATTGGTTGTGCAGTGTGATACGCTTCCCACGATATGCGGGCAAGTCATAACGCATGGTTGGCGCAATGTAGTTGCAGGTAATTAATGTTACTCGTCTCCTCTTTCTCGATGTGACTGTATCTGCGTCACCGCCATTGCCGTATTAAGCATTGACAATAATAATAAAATATTAAATGATCCATCACCCATCAAGAGCTTTCACGGATTTTTTCGATATCATGCAGTGCCTTCTTCCTCAAGCTCGTTGTTCCGTCCGGCGGCACAGGTGCAAAAGAAGCAGGCACGCTGGAGGAAGGCGATGAGAAAATCCCGTCCCGGCCTGCGGCTGGTGCTTGTCGGCTCACTGCTGCTCTCCCTTTCCTGCGGCAGGACGGCGCTCGCCCAGGACGCGGAGCAGGCGGCGCCGTCCGACCTCGAGTCGATGGACCTGGAGCAGCTCACCAACCTGAAGGTGGAGACGGTCTACGGCGTCTCCAAGTTCGAGCAGGTGGTGACCGAGGCGCCCGCGTCGGTGACCGTGGTCACCTCCGAGGAGATCAGGCGCTACGGCTGGCGCACCCTGGCCGACGTGCTGAAGGCGACCCGCGGCTTCTTCGCCACCTACGACAGGAACTACAGCTACATCGGCACCCGCGGCTTCAACCGCCCCGGCGACTACAACACCCGGGTGCTCCTTTTGGTTGACGGCCACCAGATCAACGATGCCATCTATGAATCGGCGGCCATCGGCACCGAGTTCATCCTGGACATGGCACTCATCGACCGCATCGAGATCATCAGGGGCCCCAGTTCGTCCCTCTACGGCGCGGGGGCCTTCTTCGGCGTGATCAACGTGATCAGCAAGAGCGCCAGACAGATCGAGGGGGTCGAGCTGGGAGGGGGCTGGGGGAGCCAAAAGACCGGCTCCGGCCGCATCAGCTACGGCAAGCTCTTCAACGGCGGCGAGTTCCTGCTCTCCGGTTCCGGCTATGACAGTCGGGGCAACGACCGCCTCTTCTTCCCCGAGTTCAACGATCCGGCCACCAACAACGGCATCGCCCGCAACATGGACCGGGACCGCAGCTACTCGCTGTTCGCCTCGGGGCACCTGCACGACTTCACCCTGGCCGGCGCCCTCGTCTCGCGGGACAAGAGGATCCCCACCGCCTCCTTCGGTACCATCTTCAACGACCCGCGCACCGACTCCAACGACCGCAGGAGCTATCTCGACCTCAGGTACGACAAGGCCATCGACGGCACGAGCGTCACCGCCAGGCTCTTCTACGACGAGTACCGCTTTACCGGGAACTTCGCCTATGACCGCACCGGCGACGATCCTCCCTTGTACCCGGCGAGCTACGTGAACCGCGACCAGCACCTGGCGCGCTGGTGGGGCGCGGAGGTGCAGGCGAGCCGCCAGCTGCTGCCGCGCCTGCAACTGACCGGCGGGGCCAGGGTCCGGGACAACTTCCAGGTCGAGATCCCCAACTACGACCTC
The DNA here is from genome assembly GCF_018919385.1 of Geomonas diazotrophica. Taxonomy (GTDB): domain Bacteria; phylum Desulfobacterota; class Desulfuromonadia; order Geobacterales; family Geobacteraceae; genus Geomonas; species Geomonas diazotrophica. The sequence continues at coordinate 460,949 of NZ_JAHLMF010000001.1, read as the reverse complement.
GTGCCGGGGGGGCGCCGGCTGGATAACAGCCACGAAAACGTCTTCTACGCCCTCTTCGGCCAGGCCGAACTGCGCATCCTGGACACGCTCATCCTGAATGCCGGGGTGCGCTACGACCACTACGAGACCTTCGGCGGGGCCACCAGCCCCCGCCTGGCACTGATCTACACCCCCGTGGAGGGGACCGTCTTCAAGCTCATCTACGGCCACGCCTTCCGGGCGCCCAACGCCTACGAACTCTACTACAACGACGTCTTCGACGGCTACGCCACCAGCACGTCGCTCAGGCCGGAAACCGTGCGCAGCTACGAGGCGATCTACGAGCAGTACTACGGCGGCGTGCTGCGCACCAGCGCGAGCGTCTTCTATAACAAGATCGACAACCTGATCAGCTACCAGGACGTGTCGCCGACCCAGGTGGCCTTCGCCAACATCGACCGGGTCAAGGCGGTGGGGGGCGAGTTCGAGATAGAGGGGCAATGGAGCAGCGGCTTCGCGGCCAGGAGCAGCTACGGCTACGTCGCGGCCAGGAACGAGGGGACCGAGCAGAGCCTGGACTACTCGCCGCGCCACCTGGTGAAGCTGAACCTGACCGCGCCCCTGTACCGCAAGAACGTGTTCGCGGGGATCGAGATGCAGGGGGTGAGCCGGCGCGAGTTCAGCCACAACGGCGCCGGGGTCGCTTCTCCGGGGTACCTGGTCACCAATGCCACCCTCTCCTCGACGGCGCTGCTGCCGGGGCTGGATGCTTCCTTCTCCGTGTACAACCTCCTGGACCGGCGCCTCGACGACCCGGCCACCACCGACCACGCGCAGAGCCTGATCCCCCAGGACGGCAGGACCTACCGGCTCCTGTTCAGTTACCGGTTCTAAGGAGAGGGATGCCGATGCCAGCGATCCGCATAAGGAGGTGCCGCCTGGGGCTGATGCTCCCGGCCCTTCTCTGCCTGCTGCTGGGGGGGGCGGGGCGGTTGCTTGCGGAAGCGCCCCAGGAATACCAGGTGAAGGGGGCCATGGTGTTCAACATGGCCAAGTACATCGAGTGGCCCACGGGCGTCTTCTCCGGAAGCGGGGCCCCGCTGGTGGTCTGCAGCATCGGGCGCGGCCCCTTCACCGGGGCCCTGGAGCAGTACCGCGGCAAGACGGTGCTGGGGCATCCCCTGCAGGTGAGGCGGATGCAGCCCGGCGAGGAGCTGGGGGAGTGCCACCTGCTGGTGGTGAGCGGGGTGGAGAAGCGCTACCTTGCCGGGATCCTGGACCAGGCGCGCAAGCGGTCGCTGTTGACGGTGAGCGATATCCCCGATTTCGCGCGGCTCGGGGGGATCATAGGTCTCGTGGAGGTCGAGGGGCGAGTCCGCTTCGAGATCAACGTCAAGGCGGCGCAGCAGTCCCGTTTCAAGATCAGTTCCCAGCTTCTGAAGCTGGCCAGGATCGTACGCGAAGGTGAATGACATGAGGCGTCCCGGCGAAAAGTTCATCAGAAACCTCCCCCTGCAGCGCAAGCTGATGCTGATCATCATGGGGTGCTGCACGGCGACCCTTTTCGTCTCCTCCCTCTTCTTCGTGGCGCGCGAGGCCAAGGTCCTGTACCGGAACCAGCAGGAGTACCTGGTTTCGCTGGCTGACATGATCGGCAGAAACAGCGCACCGGCGCTGGCCTTCAACGACCCGAAGCCGGCGCTGGATACCATCAGGCCCGTCACCGAGAAGGGCAACATCCTCGCGGTCTACATCCTCAACAAGGATGGCCGCCTGTTCGTGCGCTACCAGGCCGCCGGGCAGGTGCACACCGCCCTTCCCCTGGAGGGCCTGCCGGACTGGGCGTCGCAGGACCAGGTGGCCGAGGCGGTGCGGCAGGTGACCAGCGAGGCCTACACCAGCTCGTTTCTGTCCGGCTACGCCAGCGTGGTCAGGCCGATCCGGCTGGACGGCGAGCAGATCGGCACCGTGGTGATCCATGCCAACGCCAGTGGGTTCCTTAACAGCCTGCGCTGGAACGTCCTGGTCGCGCTCGGTTTCATGGCGGTCACCTTCCTGGTCTTCTGCCTGTTTTCGGCCCGGCTGCAGCTGATGATCTCGGCTCCGCTTTTGGGTCTGCTGGCAGCCATGAAGGAGATTTCCGCCAGCAAGAATTTCGCGCTGCGCGTGACCAAGCCCTGCGACGACGAGATCGGGCTCTTGTACGACGGCTTCAACGAGATGCTCCACGAGATCGAGGAGAGGGACCAGATCCTCAGGCAGCGCCAGGCCCACCTGCAGCAGCTCGCCCATTACGACCCGCTGACCCGGCTCCCCAACCGGACCCTGTTCTACGACCGCCTGGCCCAGGCGCTGTTCCACGCCGAGCGGGCCCGGGAGGCGGTGGCGGTCATCTTCATCGACCTCGACCACTTCAAGGACATCAACGACACCCTGGGGCACCGTACCGGGGACCTGCTGCTCATCGAGGTGGCCGGGCGGCTCGGCACCGTGGTCAGGAGCTGCGACACGGTGGCCCGCCTGGGAGGGGACGAGTTCACCATCTTCTGCCAGAACGTGGCCAACGAGGAGAACGCGGCCCTGGTGGCGCAGAAGCTGGTCGCCCTGTTCGCCACCCCCTTCCGCCTGGGCTCCAGCGAGATCCGCGTCACCGCCAGCGTCGGGGTGACCCTCTTTCCCCACCACGGCAAGACCGTGGACGAACTGCTCATGAACGCCGACATCGCCATGTACCACGCCAAGGGGTGCGGCAAGAACGTCTTCGCGTTGTTCGACAAGCGGATGAACGAGCACGCCAGCGAACGGGTGACGCTTTTGGCCGACCTGCGCCAGGCGGTGGAGCTGGGGCAGTTCGTGCTGCACTACCAGCCCAAGGTCGACCTCCTGACCGGCAAGGTGACCAGCGTCGAGTCGCTGGTACGCTGGATGCACCCAAGGCTTGGGATGCTGGCGCCCGACAAGTTCATCCGCCTGGCCGAGGAGAGCGGCATGATTGCGGAGCTCACCGCCTGGGTGCTGCGCACCGCGTGCCTGCAGGCCAAGGCGTGGCAGGACGCGAACCTGGCGCCGGTCCGGGTGGCGGTGAACCTTTCCCCGTTCCACTTCCAGCGCCAGGACGTGAAGCAGTCGGTCTGCGCCGTGCTGGAGGCGACGGGGCTGGACCCCACCCTTTTGGAGATAGAGATCACCGAGAGCGCCCTGATGCAGAACGACGAGTACACCTGCCGCGTGCTGAGAGAGCTGCGCGAGATGGGGATCACCATCTCCGTCGACGATTTCGGCACCGGCTATTCCTCGCTCTCCTACCTGCACCGCTTCCCCATCAACACCTTGAAGATCGACCGCACCTTCATTCTGAACATGATGAAGAGCTCGGAGGATCAGGCCATCGTGACCGCCATCATCGCCATGGCCAAGAGTCTCAAGATGCAGATCGTGGCGGAGGGGGTGGAATCGGTGGACCAGCTGGAGGCCCTGAAGGACCAGGGATGCCACGAGATCCAGGGCTTCCTGGTGTCACGTCCGGTGAACGCGGAGCGCGTCGCCCGGTTCTTCACCGACGAGGATCACCTGCAGTTGCAAAATTCCGCCGCGCAGCCCCTGGCAGAAGGGACCGCGCAGCATCTGGTAAACGGCAAGGCCTAGGCCCGCCGAGGGGGGATGATGAACGAACTTACCATCAAGCTGAAGACCGGGGACGAGATCAAGGGGGTTTTGACCCGTTCCTTCAAATATCAGGATACCGACCTCGAGGTGCTGACCGAGGGGAGCAAGGAGACGCTGGTCTTTTCCCTGGATGAGATCTGCTACATCCGCTTCCAGAGCCCGCCGGCCGGAATCGGGCGCGGCGGCAACGAGACCCTTGAGGAGGTGCAGACCATCGCAGGGGAGACCTTCCAGGTGACCGTGCCGGGCAACGGCAAGTTCCTCAAGGGGTTTTTGGGGCTGCTGCCGGGAGATGACAACCAGACCATCTTCTTTACCGACTCCGGGGTGCGTTACCGCCAGGATGCGCGCTACACCGGGCAGATCCTCCACGACCAGGGAGTCCTGTCGAACGAAAAGCTCGAGGCGGCGCTGAAGCTGCAGGAGGAGCAGGCGCAGCGCGGGGACCAGGACGCGGCCATTTTGTTGGCCGACGCAGTGGACGAGGGTGAGATGCACGAGCAGGCACAAAGACACGAGATGCACCACACGCGGGTTGGGGACATCCTGGTCGAGTCGGGGCTGGTGACCCGGGAGCAGGTGGAGGCGGCCTTCAAAAGCCAGAAGGGTAAGAAGCTGCAGGTCGGGGAACTCCTGATCATGAAGGGGCTCATCACCGAGGAACAGCTCCTCTCGGCGCTGGCCACCAAGTTCCGGCTCCGCTTCGTGGACCTGGAGACGGTGGTGCCCACCGACGCCGCGCTGAGCGCCATTTCCGAGGGGCTGGCCACCCGGCTCAGGGTCTTCCCCATCTCCCTGGATGGGAGAAAACTGGTGGTGGCCACCTGCGCCCCCACCGACCTGACCATCGGGGACAACCTGAGATTCTCCACCAACTTCGCCCCCGAGCTCGTGGTCGCCCCGTCGCGCCAGATCCTCGCCGCCATCGACAAGTACTACCGGAACCGGGTCGAGACGGTGGACACCCTGTTGAACGCCATGAAGGGGGAGGCGGAGACGGTGACAATCGAGGAGGAGGCCGACGATACCAGGCTCCTCTTCGAGCCCGACTCCAAGATCATCTCCCTGGTGAACCGGATCCTGATCGACGCCTATCGGCGCGGCGCCTCGGACATCCACTTCGAGCCCGGCGCCGGGAGCGAGCCGCTCAGCATCCGCTACCGGATCGACGGCGAGTGCATCCACGCCCACAAGGTCGCCGCCTCGTACAAGGGGGCCATCACGGTGCGCATCAAGATCATGGCCGACCTGAACATCGCCGAGCGGCGGCGCCCGCAAAGCGGCAAGATCCTGCTCCGCTACCGGCAGCAGATGCTGGAATACCGCGTCGAGATCACCCCGATGGTCGGCGGGCGGGAGGGTGCGGTCCTGAGGCTTTTGGCGGCCTCCAAGCCGCTCCCCCTGAGCGGGCTGGGGCTGTTGCCGCACAACCTGGAGCGCTTCATCGACATCCTGGAGAAGCCGCACGGCATCATCCTCTGCGTCGGCCCCACCGGCTCCGGCAAGACCACGACGCTGCACTCGGCGCTGGGACACATAAACACCCAGGAGCGCAAGATCTGGACCGCGGAGGACCCCGTGGAGATCACCCAGGCGGGGCTGTGCCAGGTGCAGGTGAACGCCAAGATCGGCTTCACCTTCGCCGAGGCCCTGCGCTCCTTCCTGCGCGCCGACCCGGACGTCATCATGATCGGCGAGATGCGCGACGCCGAGACCTCCAAGATCGCCATCGAGGCCTCGCTCACCGGCCACCTGGTCTTCTCCACCCTGCACACCAACTCGGCCCCCGAGGCGGCGGTGCGCCTGATCGAGATGGGGATGGACCCCTTCAACTTCTCCGACGCCCTTCTGGGCATCCTGGCCCAGCGCCTGGCCAAGAGGCTCTGCCCGAAATGCAAGAAGCCGGCGCGCGACCAGCGGCAGCGCTACGACGATGCGTTGGCCTCGCTGAGGCAGATCGCCGGGGACAACATAGAGCTCCTTGCCGACTTCAAGGACGCCAACTTCATGAAGGCCGTTGGATGCGACGAGTGCGGCGGCACCGGCTACAAGGGGCGCCTCGCCCTGCACGAGCTGATGGTGGGGACCGAGACGGTCAAGAGCGCCATCAGGCGCGGCGTGGGGATGGACGAACTGCGCTCCATCGCCATGGACGAGGGGATGTGGACGCTGAAGATGGACGGCCTGATGAAGGTGCTGCAGGGGGAGACCGACCTGGAGCAGATCCTGAAGGTGTGCATGTAACGAAGGCGGTACGGCGCAGGCTTCACGAAGCATGGCGGAGGGTGTGGCATGCCCCTGGGTGACTTGCAATCGCGGTGGAAAGTGGTGCTGGTGGCGCTGTCGGTTCTGGCCGTCATCCCGTTCCTCCTCCTGCAGCTGTTCGGTGCCAGGCTGTACCTGGTGCTGGACGTTTCCGCCTACCTCACCTTCCACAACGTGGTGGAGCTCTTCAGCGTCATGGTTTCCCTCTCCATCTTCGGGGTGGGGTGGTTCTCCTTCAGTCAAAGCCGCGACCGGCACACCCTCTTCCTCGCGGTGGCCTTCCTGGGCATCGGCCTTTTGGACTTCATGCACACCCTGGCCTACCTGGGGATGCCCGACCTGATCACCCCCAACTCCGCCAACAAGTCCACCCAGTTCTGGATCGCCGGGCGCTTCTTTTCTGCCGCCGCCTTCCTGGCCAGCGCCTTCGTCGACGAGAAGTGCCGTTGTCGCTGGCTGGGGAGAGTGCAGCTCATAGCGGGGGTGCTGGCCATCGTCGGGATCTCCTTCGCGGCCATCATCTTCCGGCCGGACCTGGTACCCGACACCTTCGCAGCCGGCTCGGGGCTCACCCCCTTCAAGAAGCTCTCAGAGCTGGTCGTCATCGTGCTCCTTTTCCTGTCCACCCTGGCCTACGTGAAGAGGCTGCGCGGCTCCGGCGACGGCATCTACCTCTACTACCTGTGCGCCTTCATCCTCTGCATCGTGAGCGAAGTTGCCTTCACCGCGTACAAGAGCGCCTTCGACAGCTTCAACGTCCTCGGGCACCTGTACAAGCTGTTCGCCTTCCTGCTGATCTACCGAGGCATCTTCGCGGCCGCCGTCAAGCGCCCCTACCGGGAGTTCCACCTGGCCCTGGGGGAGCTGCGCCACACCAACGACGTCCTGATGCACATCATGGACTCCATCCCCCACTGCATCTTCTGGAAGGACAGAAACAGCGTCTACCTGGGGTGCAACAGGGAGTTCGCGAGGAGTGCGGGGCTTGCCGATCCGGCCCTGATTGTGGGGAAGACCGACTACGAGCTCCCCTGGAGCCGGGAGGAGTCCGAGGGGTACCGGGCCGACGACCGGGAGGTCATGCAGGGGAACCAGGCCAAGATGCACATCATCGAGAACCTCACCCAGGCTGACGGGAGCGTCATCTGGATCGAGACCAGCAAGATGCCGCTCACCGACGAGGACGGCGCGGTACGGGGGGTACTCGGCATCTACGAGGACATCACGGCCCGGAAGAAGGCCGAGGAGCGGCTCTCCGAGACGCTGCAGTTCAACCAGGAGATCATCAACAGCGCCCGCGAGGGGATCATCGTCTACGACCGTGAGCTGCGCTACCTGGTCTGGAACCCGTACATGGAGGAGGTGAGCGGCGTGCCGGCGAGCGAGGTTCTGGGGAAGCGCCCCGCGGAGGTCTTTCCCTGGCTTGCCGAAACCGGCCTGACGCACCGCCTGGAACAGCTTTTGGCGGGGGGCGCCCCCACGGTCGCCGAATTCGCCGCGAGACACGTGAGCGGGAGGACGCTCTGGCTTTCCGACGCCTCCGCCCCCCTGAGAAACAGCTCCGGCGGGGTCATCGGGATCATCGGCACGGTGCGTGACGTGACCGAGCGGCGCGGCATCGAGGAGCAGCTGCGCCAGGCCCAGAAGCTGGAGTCGGTCGGGCGGCTGGCCGGCGGGGTGGCGCACGACTTCAACAACAAGCTGACCGTGATCCTGGGCAACGCCGAGCTCGCCGCGCGGCAGGCCGCAGGCGATGCGCTTTTGGAGCACCTGCGCCAGATCGTCAAGGCCGCGGAGCAGTCGCGGGACATCACCACGCAGCTGCTCGCCTTCTCGCGTCAGCAGGTCGTGGTGCCGAAGTGCGTGCAGGTCAACGCCATGCTGGAAGAGCTGAAGAAGTCGCTGGGGCGCCTGATCGGGGAGCACGTCGCCATCGTGCTGGTGCCGGGGGACCGGTTGTGGAACATCAGCATCGACCCGGTGCAGTTGGACCAGATCGTCATGAACCTGGCGGTCAACGCCCGCGACGCCATGCCCCAGGGGGGAACCATCACCCTGGAGACGTCCAACGTGCAGCTCGAGGAGCCGCCCCCCCTGCACCCGGAGGTGCCGGGCGGCAGCTACGTCAGGATCGTGTGCAGGGACACGGGCGCGGGCATGGACGCGGAGACGCGGGGCCACGTCTTCGAGCCGTTCTACACGACCAAGGGACAGGGGAAGGGGACCGGGCTGGGGCTTGCCACCGTGTACGGCATCGTGAGGCAAAACGGCGGCTTCATCGACCTGGAAACCGAGCCTGGGCGCGGCAGCGCCTTCAGCATCCACCTCCCGAGGTGCGTAAGCGACGAGACGGGGCAGAAACCGGCGCCGGCTGCAGTGCTGAGCCGGGGAACCGGCACGGTGCTGCTGGTAGAGGATGAGGATATGGTGCGCGAGCTTACCGCCGGCATGCTGGAAGCCTTGGGCTATAGCTGCCTCGCCATAGCCGATCCGCGGGAGGCCCTGGAGGTTGCGGCGAACGCAGAGGTGCCCATGGACCTGGTGCTCACCGACGTGCTGATGCCGGGGCTTGGGGGACAGGAGATGATGGCGCGGATCAGGCGCACCCGCCCGGGGATCAAGTGCATCTACATGTCCGGCTACAGCCACGCCATCCTGGACGAGTCGAGCGCCAGCCGGGAGGGTGCGGCGTTCCTGAAAAAGCCCTTCCAGATGGAGGAGCTCGCGCGGCTGCTGCACGAGCTCCTCTCCGGCGGACAGGGATGAGCCGGGAAGCCCGGGGGCATGACGCGGGTGAGGGGGGCGGGGTCAGCGGGAGGGTTGCAGCGAGCGCAGGTAGGTCACCAACGGCCAGCGGTGCGCGGGGGGGACCACCCGTTCCAGCACCGGCTCGTGGCCGATTCCGGTGAGCATGGCGCGCAGCAGTTCGCCGTCGCGGTAGGAGGCCCTGGGGAGACGCAGGTCGGCGGGTCTCGGGACATAGCTGTTGCCGACGGGGCCGTTGCCGGCCCCGCTGCCGCCGTGGCAAAAAGCGCAGTAATAGCCGTAATAGACTTCCCCCTGTACCAGGGCGGCCGGGGTGGCCGGGACCGGGTTGGCGAGCCCCGCTGCTTCGGCCTGTGCGGGAGCGCGCCCCGCTGCGGGGGTGACGCTCACCGAACCCACCGCCGGTGCCGGGAGCACCATCTGGAATTCCCGCACGTGGTGCTGCACCGTCATGCGCGGGCCCCGGTACAGGATGTACCCGAAGAGGACCGCCCCGAACAGCGGGGGCGCCACCACCATGAAGAGCGTCAGCTTCCTCATCTGTCCCCCTCCCGTTTACCGCTTTGCCCCCGGGGCGGCAGCGGCACCGCCTCCGGCAGCGGCCGGATCTGGCGCTGCGCCTTTCGCCGCGGCTGCTCGCTCGAATATATGGACTCCGCCGGCGCGTCCGGGAGCTGTCCGAAATCCCAACGCCGGGGCGCGTCCTGGACCAGCAGGTACACCAGCCAGCCGAACCCCATGATGGAGGCGCTGAAGGCGATCAGGATCACCCACTCCCAGGGGGAGCGCAGTTCCTGGTGCTCGTCGTAGTCTGGGGTTCGTTCCATGGGGCGCCTCACCAGTTAGGGGGGATGGCGTGGTTTTGCGTGACCTCGCAGAGGGTGAAGGCGATGCAGACTCCGATGAGGAGGATGATCACCCAGGGGATGAAGCTAGCCAGCCAGCGGAAGAAGCTGGCCGGTCCCCGCACCTTGATCGTTTCGCTCCGCTTCTCGACGCCGCGCGGCAGCCAGAGCGCCTGGTAGGTGAGCGCCATGATCAGCACCAGGGCCGCTCCCGACAAGAGCGCGATGACCAGCCACTGGTTCTGCAGCACGTACAGGTAGAGCATCAGCATGACGTCCCCCTAGCTCCTTTCTCCACGCGACGTTCCCTTCCGTCCGGACAACCCTCCCTGATCCTGGCAAAAGCCGGGGAGCCCATCCGGCCACTGTAGGGGCGAATAATCATTCGCCCCCCTCCCTTGCCCCGGCTCCTCGGGGGGCTCCTCCGGAATGCCGCTGTCCAGCGCCAGGTAGCGGGCCCGCTCCTGGTCGGCGAACTGCCCCGACCGCACCCCCCACACGAAGAAGACGATCAGCGTCCCGCACATCAGGAGCGGGAGGCACATCCAGATCAACAAAAAAGCGGGTGTTTCCAACGGGCTGTCCATCTCTCTCTCCTGTCACCCCTCCCCCTCCGGGAGAGGGGGAGGGGGGGCGCTGCCGTCTCCGGGGGAAGGGGGCTAGGGCGAGCCGTTCACGGCCGGCGGCCGGTAGCGGTTCTGCCAATCCCCCTCGTAGGAGGCGTCGATGCCGCGGGGCTCGGTGTTGGCGTCGGTGTACCCCACGAAGGAGACCGCCAGGTAGTTGGCCAGGTCCCAGATCTTCTCGCTTTCCAGGTGCTTCTTGAAGTAGGGCATGGCGGTGCCGGTGATGCCGTTCATGATCTGGTAGTAGAAGATCCCGCCGATGTACCGGTTCTCCACCAGGTGACGCCTGAGAATGGTGAAGTTCAGCGGGGGCGGCCCCAGGAAGGGCTGTGCCGGGCCGTTGCCGTCGCCGACCGGGCTGTGGCAGTTGATGCAGAGCTGCTGGTATATCCTCTTGCCGCGCTGCAGCGCCGCCTCGGTGGCCGGGTAGGGGTTGGGCATCCGGCGCCAGACCTCGGGGACCTGGGCGTGCAGCCACTCGATGTTGCGGTCCACCCCCTCCGCGTAGGCGGCGAGCGCCTGCCGCTTCCAGTCGTGCTGGCGTTTTTGCCTCAGGTCGGCGTCCTTACCCCCCAGCGCCTGCACGTAGGCAGCCAGCGCGGCGATCTCATGCCCGGTCAGGAAGTCCCAGGCGGGCATCAGCGAGACGGGCGTGGTGTAGCGCGGGTTGGTGAAGTGGGCGATGTTCCAGTCGTCGCTGTGCTCCCCCCCTTCCTGGGAGAGGTCCGGGCCGGTGCGCTCGCTCCCCAGGATGGCCGGTTCGATCCCTGCGTAGTCGCCGGCCCTCGCGATCCGCTCCGCCCCGACGTCCCAGTCGCTGACCCGGATGAAGAGGGAATGGCAGTAGCTGCAGCCGTTTTTCACGTAGAGCCGGTGCCCCTCCCGCTCCAGCGGCGAGAGCGGTCGCCAGATGTCGGAGGGGTAGTCCTTCATGGTCATCGAGGGGATCCCCACGATGATGAAGGTGGAGGCCCAAAAGACCATGAGCGCTCCGACGATGAGGAAGGCGGGTGTCATCTTCATGCCGCCTCCTCCGCGCGCCTGATCAGTTCCGGCTCGGGCGCCGGGCGCAGGGTCATGTACAGGTTGAAAAGGCCGACCAGCGAGCCGGTCAGGATGAAGATGCCGAGCGCGGCCCGCAGCACCATGAAGGGGGCGATCTGGGGCAGCACCCGCAGCACCGTCTCGCCGTTGTGCCAGGCGGTCCCCTGCACCAGCCCGGCCATGGTCAGCACCAGGAAGAAGCCGGTGAGCCCCAGGGTGATCAGGCCGAACTGCAGGTTGACCAGCTTCCGGGAATAGACCGGGCGCCCGCTCGCCAGGGGGAGCACGTGCCACATGGCGCCCAGCGCGATGTAGCCGCCGAAGCCGAGCATGGCGATGTGGGCGTGACCGACGGTCCAGTTGTTGAAGTGGGTCACCCGCTGCAGGAAGGGGAGCGACTGCAGCGGCCCCTGGATGCAGGTGATGATGTACCAGACGATCCCCCCCATCACCAGCCGCGCCGCCGGGTCGCTCCAGACCCTGCCGCCGAACCCGCGCGCGGTGAGCCAGAGGTTGATCACCACGATGGAGACCGGCAGTATCATGGAGACGGAGTCGACCACGGAAACCGTCTTCAGCCAGTTCGGGATGGGGGACTGCAGCACGTGGTGCCCGCCGATGTGGCTGTAGAGGGCGATCAGGAACCAAAAGCCCAGAAGCGAAAGGGTGTGCGAGTTGAGCGGCGTCCGGGTCACCCGGGGGATCACGTAGTAGGCGGCGCCGGTGGCGAGAGGCGTGATCAGAAGTCCCGGCAGGTTGTGCCCCCAGAACCAGAGGAAGAGCGAGTCGATCAGCCCCGGCATGGCCCCGGTGGCCGGGTGCCACATGACGTTCCCCAGCGGATAGTTGCAGGCGGTCCAGAGGAGCGCGGCCATGAAGTACCAGATGGAGACGTAGAGCTGCGGCTCCCGGCGGTGCACGATGGTGAGCGCCGTGTTGACGATGAGGCAGGCGACGGCCACAACCAGCGAGACGTCGGCGATCCAGACGTACTCGTTGTACTCGCGTCCCTGGGTGAGGCCGAAGGCGAACCCCACGGGGCCGCTCAGGACGGTCAGGTTCCAGAAGAGGAACGCGATCCACGCCAGGGGCTCGGACCAGAGCCTCGTTTTCAGCAGGGCCGGGAGGTAGTAAAGCCCGGAGCCGATCAGCATGGTGCCGGTGAAGCCGTAGAGCATGGTGTTGATGTGGACCGGGCGCTCCCGTCCGAACACCAGCGCCGCCACGTGGGGGAGGAACTCCGGCGCCACCAGGTGGATGGCGGAGAACATGCCGTACACGGCGCCCACCACGAACCAGACCGCGCCCGCGACCATGAAGGCGAGGGCCGCACTCTGGGGCTTGTGGATAAGGTTGACCATCTGTTTTCCCCTAGTCTGGTTTTTCTTCGCGTAACCGCTTTTGTCGTAACCATTCACCTGTGGCAGACGAAGCAGTCGTGGGTGACCCGGTTGTCCCGGTGACACTGGATGCAAAAGCCCATCTCGAACTTGACCGCCCCCGCCACCCGGTCCATCTGCCGGATGTCGCCGTGGCAGTGACCGCAGTCGACACCGCGCCGCAGGTGCATGGAATGGTCGAAATAGACGAATTCGGGCACCCAGTTCACCCGCTGCCAGACCACCGGCTGGTTCCGGGCCGCGAGCTCCCGCAGCCGGGCGATGTAGGGGTAGGTGCGGATGATGCGGGCGTGGCAGAGCAGGCAGGTCTGCAGCGGCGGTATGCCGGCCCGCGACGAGCGCGTGGCGCTGTCGTGGCACATGAAGCAGCCGATCTGCTTGATCCCGGCATGCACCCGGTGGCTGAACGGGATGGGCTGGCGCGGGCCGAGCCCCACCGGGTAGAGCCGGCCCAGGTAGACCATCCCCGCCAGGGCGGCGCACAGGAGCACGCCGGCGGCTGCCGCGTTGGCCCACAAAGGCACCCCCCTCGGTGTCCCTCCTTTTCCCGGTGCCTTCTCCGGGCCGGTATCGGGTCCCGCTGCCGTCATCACGACCTCCCCTCCCCAACCCGGCGCATCCAGGTCATCCCGAGTCCGAGCACCCCGGCGAAACCGGCGGCGAGGGAGAGCTCCGGGAGCCCGAGCCGGGGCGCCTGCTCGAAGGTCGGCGCCACCAGCCACCAGCGTTCCAGCCAGAGCCCGCACAGTACGAGGAAGGAGATCGCCCCCAGTGCCAGGCGGCTGCGCTTGGCGCGGACCGGCAGGAGGAGCACCAGCGGCCCGAAGTACACGAGGGCCAAAAGGAACGCGCTCACCGGCGCCCACTGCGGGCCGTGCAGGCGCGGCACGATGAAGCGGACCTCGCGGGGGAGGTTCTCGTACCAAAACGGCAAGAGGTGCACGTACATCAGGTAGGTCGTCATCAGGCTGAAGGCGACCATCAGCTTCCCGAGGTCGTGGAGCTGGTCCGGCTCGGCCGCCGGATGGCTCGCGGCGAGGAGCGCCCAGCAGGTGATGGCGATGTAGAGCCCGGACATGAAGAAGTAGCCGCCGGCCAGGTTGCTGTGCCAGTAAGGGTCGAGCGCCATGACCAGGTCGAAGCCGAGCAGGGAGAACACCAGGCAGTAGATCAGCACCAGTACCGCGCCGCTGGACTTTCCCTCCCCCGAGCGTCGCCGGTTTAGGTGGTACAGTGCCGCGCCCCAGAAGATGAGCAGACCCGCCAGGTCGCGCCCCAGCAGGAAGTCGGGGTGCAGCCAGATCCCCTGGTGGTAGTGGACCCGCTGCCAAGGCGCCCAAAGGTCGTTGCCGACCCACAGGAGCACCAGGGCGGCCAGTGAGGGGAGCGCGAAGGCGATCCCGACCGAGGCGAGACGCTCGACCTTGAGGTGCCACCGGCCGTTGCAGGTCGCCACCAACGGCGGCCAGACCACCATCCCCCCCGCCAGCGAGGTGAAGAACAGGAAGTTGATCAGCAGCGAGCGCCAGGCGCGCGGCTCCTCGGCCCCGTTCAGCAGCACGACCCAGGTCGCGATACCGGCCAGGGCGAGGAGGAGCCAGAACGGCAGCCAGAGCTTGGCGAAGGGGCGCTCACTGGCGGACATGGAATTCCTCCGGTCGGGCGGGGGAGAGCCGCTCCTTCAGCAGTTCGACCTGGTCGGGTCCGCAGCTCACCAGCAGGCCGAACTTGTCGCGCGAGAAGCGCGGGTCGTAGCTTGGAGCCGTCTCCAGCCGGAACAGGCGGGCCAAAAGCGCGAGCCCCAGGAGGTTCGCGAGGCTCCCGAGGAGTATGGTTCCCTCGAAGCCGACCACGCAGAACGGGATCCAGGAGAGGGGAGGCTTCCCCCCCACGGTCAGCCGGTTCACCAGCGCGGTGCCGCCGGCGAGCCAGAAACCGCCGGCCAGACCCGCGACCGCACCGGCCAGGGTGAACAGCCGCACCGGGCTCTTCTTCAGCTTCAGGACCTCGGAAAGCGGTTCGATCTTTACCGGGGAGAACGTTTCCATCACCTGGAAACCGCTCTCGCAGCAGCACCTCGCCCCCCGGACCAGGCTGCCGGCGCTGGAGAACACGGCGAGGACGGTGGGGCGGTGCAGCGGCAGCCGGTGGCTCACCGTCTCTGGGCAGGAGGCGCCGGGGGAGAGTTCATTTTCCGCAACCTGCCCCTTCAGTTCGCTGAGCGGGACGGTGGGGAGCCCCTTCGTGAAGAGGACGAAGAAGAGGAAGAAGAAGCCGAAGGAACCGGCGGTGATCATCAGTTCCACCCAGGTGGGGAGGTAGCGCCCGAAATTGTGGGGGAGAAAGTCGTGCGCCTGGGAGGTGTAGATGATCATCAGCCTCTCGTACCACATGCCGACGTTGACCAGCAGCGAGATGACCAGGAGCGGCAGGTAGTGCGTGCGCAGGCGCCGGAAGACGAAGAGCCAGGGGACCAGCACGTTGCAGACCACGCAGAGCCAGTACATCCAGGCCACCGGTCCGAACAGGCGCCACTTGTGGTTTTGCCACTCCACCAGGTCCCCGCTGTACCAGGCGATGAAGGCCTCGACGGCATAGGCGTAGCCGACGATGGTGGCGGTGAGGACGATGGTCTTCGCCAGCATCTCAAAGTGGTGCATCTCGATCAGGCGCTCGAGGTGCAGGAGCTTCCGCATCGGGATCAGCAGGGTGAGCACCATGGCGAGGCCGGAGTGGATGGCGCCGGCCACGAAGTAGGGGGGGAAGATGGCGCTGTGCCACCCCGGCAAAAGGCTCATGGCGAAGTCCCAGGAGACCACCGAGTGCACCGAGACCACCAGCGGCGTGGCGAGGGCCGCGAAGAAGAGGTAGGAGCGGCCGTAGTGGTGCCACTGGGTGCCCGTGCCGGACCACCCAAGCGACAGGGCGCGGTAGATCCTGCTTTTCAACTGTTCCGGGCCCAGTTCCGCGCGGTAGCGGTCCCGCGCCGCCGCGAGGTCGGGGATCATGCCGATGTACCAGAAGATGAGGCTCACCGTGAAGTAGGTGGATACGGCGAGGACGTCCCAGACCAGGGGGCTCACGAAGTTCGGCCAGATCTGGCGCTGCGACGGGTAGGGGATGATGTAGTAGACGGCCCACAGCCTCCCGAGGTGGATGAGCGGGAAGAGCCCGGCGGTCATGACCGCGAAGATGGTCATCGCCTCGGCCGAGCGCGACACGGCGTCGCGCCACTTGGCCCGCAGGAGGTAAAGGATCGCCGAGATCAGGGTTCCCGAGTGCGCGATGCCGACCCAGAAGACGAAGTTGGTGATGTAGACCGCCCAGCCGACGGGGCGGTTCAGCCCGGTCACCCCCATTCCCGCCTGGACCTGGTACATCAGGCTGAGCGCCGCCAGCCCGACCAGCCCGGCCAGGGAGACTACGGCAAGGTAGAACCCGTAGCCCGGCTTCTGCATGGCGTTCAGGACGTCGTCGTTGATTTGGCCGTAGCTTGGCGGCACAGGCGTTCTCCTCTGTCTGACGTCTGACCGGTCCGATCAGCCGGGTCAGACCGCGTCGGACTGTCTCAGACCACGTCGTTGTCCACCCGCTTCAAAAACGTCACCGCGGGCTTGGTGTTGAGCTCATGCAGCAGGTGGTAGCGGCGCGGGTCGCTCCGGGTGAGCCTGGTCACCAGGGCGCCCGGGTCGAGGAGGTCGCCGAAGGTGAAGACCCCGGCCGGGCAGGTCTGGGCGCAGGCCGGAACCACCTCGCCGTCCCGCAGCTTGCGCCCCTCGCGCGCGGCGCGGTACTGCGCCTGCCGGATGCGCTGCACGCAGAAGGTGCACTTTTCCATCACGCCGCGCTGGCGCACGGTCACCTCGGGGTTCAACTGCAGGTCCAGGGGCGTTCTCCATGCCAGGTTCACCCAGTTGAAGCGGCGCACCTTGTAGGGGCAGTTGTTGGAACAGTAGCGGGTGCCGATGCAGCGGTTGTAGATCTGGGCGTTCAGCCCCTCCTCGTTGTGCATCGAGGCGAAGACCGGGCAGACCGGCTCGCAGGGGGCGGCGTCGCAGTGCTGGCAGTGCAGCGGCAGCCACGCGTAGCGCCAGGTACTCCCGGGGACGCGGTAGGGGGGGACGCGCAGCCAGGCCATCTCCCGGCCGTCCGCCACCAGTTCCGGGCCGATCACCGGGACGTTGTTCTCGGCGTAGCAGGCGACGGCGCAGGCGCCGCAGCCGATGCAGCGCTGCAGGTCCACCGCCATGGCCCAGCGGTGCTTCAAGTGCTCGTGTTTCGGGTAGAGGTCGCGATCCGCGTGGTACCCCTCGGGGAGCGGCAGGTCAAACCGTTCCACCTGCGGTTTCGCGGAGCGCAGCACCGAGAGCGGCACCGACTCGAGCAGGTCGCGCTGCAGCTGGTCGTTGCTCAGCGCGGTCCGGATGGGGCGTGGGGCGTTGCCGGCGACCCGGCTGACCCGGCAGGGGGTGAAGAACCCGGCCCGTTGGACGGCATCGAGCAGGAGGAATGCGTTGGAGCCGACCCCCCTCGCGTTCTGGCCCAGCGCGCTGTGCCCCTGCCCGAGGCCGACCGCCGCGCAGCGCTCGTGGATTTCGGTGGTGAGGCGGACCGGCGCCCGCAGAGACCCGGCAACGCTCGTTAGCTGCACCAGGTCCCCCGCCTCGATGCCGAGGGTCGCCGCCTTCTTCGGGTGGAGGTCGATCCAATTACCCCAGACGATGAAGCTGGTCGGGTCGGGAGCCTCCTGCAGCCAGCCCCGGTTGGCCAGACGTCCGTCGTAGAGCATGATCGAGGCCCAGGGCCACAGTTCCACGTCCTCGGCGCGTGCCGGTCCCGAGGGGCGCTGCGCCTGGGAGGATATCCCGGCCAGATGCGGGGTGTGTGCCGTGCCCGGAGGGAGTGTTTCCTGCCAGGTACCTCCGGTCCTGAGCGCCGCCTGCCAACCACGCTCCGCCTCGTCCCCGCCGCCGCCGAAACCACGCCGTTCCTTGAGCCACTGAAGCAGGTCGGCTGGCGTCGTGCCGCGCGCGCTCCGAAGCGGCCTGCCGGCCTCGCGGGCCAGCGCGATCAAGATATCGCAGGCGCCACGGGTGTCGTAGAGGCGACCCATGGCCGGCTGCATCAGACCGTCCACACCCGGTTCCGGCTGGTATTCGCCCCAGGACTCCAGGTGGCTGTCGGTCGGGAGCACCCAGCGCGCCAGCTCCGCCGTCTCGTCCAACTGCGAACCGAGGTAAACCACCATCCCGGCCCGCGCCATCCGGTCCGCCGCACCGGCCCTGGAGTAGGCGGGGTTCGCGTCGAGCACGAACAGGACGTCTTGCGCCCCCAGGGAGGAAAAGAACAGGTCCAGCTCGGCGTCGCGGGCGCTGCCGCTCAGGGCGTGCGGGCGGGAGAAATCGACCGTGCTGCCTATCGCGCCGACGGCGTAGTTGAGCAGGGCGACGCAGAGGGCGGTCTGGGTGGCGGTCGGGCCGGCGGCAAACGGTGGACCGGCCAGGGCCACAGGGCGGCGTGCCGAGGTGAAGCCGCGGGCCACCGTCAGCAGGAGCTCCTGGTCCAGCGCGGGGAGAGAGGGGGCGTTGAGCAGGGTGTCCAGAGCAGGCCGGAGCACCCCCAGGTCGTTCCTGGCCCACCCCCGGTCCACGATCACCCTGAGCAGGGCCGCCGCGACCACCGGGAGCTGCTCGGGAGAAACCTGTACGAAGTAGTCCCCGTTGCCGGCGGTCATGGAGAGGCGCGGCCCCAGGTACGCCATCCGGGTGGGGGACTCCCCTTCCCGGTAGGCGCGGCCGTCGGAAAACTGCCTCGCCTGGCGGACCGGCGAGCCCCAGGTCTCCAGGAAGTCGGCGGCGAAGCTGAGGATGAAGTCGCTTCCTTCCAGGTCGTAGCGGGGGATCACCGGGAGGCCGAAGAGCTGCTGGTGCGCGGCGCGGAGGGATTCGTAGTTGAAGGGTTCGTAGAAGAGGACCCGGTCCGAGCCGAAGGCGGCGGCAAAGGCATGCAGCACCTCGGCCGGCGCCCCGGTCTGCAGGGCGGACAGCAGCGCCACCCTTCCACCTGCGGCCAGCCGGGACGAAATGGAGTCGAAGGCCTCCTGCCAGCTCCTTTGCCGGTGCTTTCTCCCGCTGCGGTAGAGCACCTTGGTGACCCGGTCCGGGTCGAAGAGTCCCTGCAGCGAGGACTGCCCACGCGGGCAGAGCGCACCCCGGTTCACCGGGTGTTCGGGGTTCCCCTCGGCCTTGGTGGCGCGGCCGTCGCGGTTGGCAACGTGCATGCCGCAGCCGGCGGGGCATTCACGACAGGTCGTCGCGTAATAGGTCCAGTGGCCGGGAGAGATCTCTTCGGGTGGGTTCACCTTCGGGATCAGCTTGTTGACCAGCTTGCGCGGCGAATCGGTCGCCAGCGCGATGCTGCTCCCCCCCGTGATCCACAAGAAGGTGCGTCTGGACATCTCGGACATCGGTTCGCCCCCCGGGTCGGTTCTCATCGCTTCAATGAAGATCAAGATGAAAAAAGATTAACCTTTTTTATCAAGGTGGCTGTTCTTGTCAAGCGCGCGGTGCGAGCCGGGGTGCCCGCTGTTGACAAAGAAGGTCCGCTTCCTAGACTGTTAGGGTGATTAAAATTATCAAATTTAATGAGCAGGGAGGACTCATGACAACTGCCAGCGATTACCTGGTGCAACGGCTTTACGACTGGGGGGTGCGCAAGGTCTACGGCTACCCGGGCGACGGTATCAACGGCGTGATGGGCGCCTTGAACCGGGAAAAGGAGAAGGTTGCCTTCATCCAGACCCGCCACGAGGAGGAGGCGGCCTTCATGGCCTGCGCGCACGCCAAGTTCACCGGTGAGGTCGGGGTCTGCATCGCGACATCCGGTCCGGGTGCGATCCACCTGTTGAACGGGCTCTACGACGCGAAGCTCGACCATCAGCCCGTGGTGGCCATCGTGGGACAGCAGTCCACGCAGGCGCTCGGCGCGGACTACCAGCAGGAGGTGGATCTCCTCTCGCTGTTCAAGGACGTGGCCCACCATTACGTGCACATGGCCAGCAGCGCCGGGCAGGTGAGGCAATTGGTGGACCGCGCCATCCGCATCGCCCTGGCCGAGCGGACCGTCACCTGCGTGATCTTCCCCACCGACATGCAGGAGATGGACGCGGTCCCGTCGCCGGTGCGCAAGCACGGCGCGACCTTCACCGGGCTCGGTTTCACCCGGCCGGAGATCGTTCCGGCTCGTGACGACCTCAAACGCGCCGCAGACGTCTTGAACGCCGGGAAAAAGGTGGCCTTCCTGGTGGGGGCCGGCGCGCTGGGCGCGGGCGAGGAGGTGGCCATAGCGGCGGAGAAGCTGGGGGCGGGGGTGGCCAAGGCGCTTCTGGGCAAGGCGGTGCTGCCGGACACCCTCCCCTACGTCACCGGTTCCATAGGCCTTTTGGGGACCAAGCCGAGCTGGGAAATGATGAAGGAGTGCGACACGCTGCTCATGATAGGCAGCGGATTCCCCTATGCGGAGTTCCTGCCCAAGGAGGGGCAGGCGCGCGGGGTGCAGATCGACATCAGCGCCAGGATGCTCGGGCTGCGTTATCCCATGGAGGTGAACCTGCAGGGGGACGCGAGGCTCACCCTGCGTGCGCTGATCCCGCTTCTGGAGCAGAAGCAGGACCGCGGCTGGCGCGATGACATCGAGAAGGGGGTCAACGAGTGGTGGGAGGTCCTTGAGGCCCGCGCCAAGCTTGCAGCGAACCCGATCAACCCGCAGCGCCTGTTCTGGGAACTCTCGGCGCAGCTTCCCGACAACTGCATCCTGACCTGCGACTCGGGTTCGGCCGCCAACTGGTACGCGCGGGATCTCAAGATCCGGGCGGGGATGATGGCGTCCCTCTCGGGGGGGCTCGCCACCATGTGCCCGGGGGTCCCCTACGCCGTCTCCGCCAAGATGAACTACCCGGACCGGCCGGTGATCGCCATGGTGGGGGACGGCGCCATGCAGATGCAGGGGATCAACGGCCTCGTGAACATCGCCAAGTACTGGAAGGAGTGGAGCAATCCGCAGCTGGTGGTCCTGGTGCTCAACAACGGGGACCTGAACCAGGTGACCTGGGAGCAGCGCGTCATGAACGGCGACGCCAAGTTCAGCGCCTCCCAGGACATACCGGAATTCCCCTACGCGGGGTACGCCGAGATGCTCGGCCTGGACGGTATCAGGCTGGACGATCCCGAGCAGATCCGCTCGGCCTGGAGGACGGCTTTGAGCGCCAACCGGCCGGTGGTGATCGATGCGCGCTGCGACCCGGACGTACCGCCGCTGCCGCCGCACATCACCTTCGACCAGGCGAAGGGGTTCCTCTCATCGATCTTCAAGGGGGATCCGAACCTCGGGGGTATCGTGACACAGTCGGCCAAACAGATGATGTCGACGCTTTTGATCAGGAGCGAAAAGTAGCAAATGGGAGGATGACGGGACCTCCTCGCGGCAGGGGCGAATGATCATTCGCCCCTGCCTTTTCTCCTTTCTCGCGTTGCCAATGGTGCTCTGTCCGGTAACTTCATGAATATCATAGCCAGGCATTCTCATTGAAAAGTGCACGATCTGCGTTAGCCTCAACAGTGTGGTCACCAAGGAGGCGCGCATGAAGATCCCTACCGAACAGTTCCGGGTGAAGCCGAAGGACGAGGTGGAGCTGAAGAAACGCCCCACCTCGGTCCCCCCTTTTTACGACTCCAAGGAACAGTACCAGGAGCTCCTGACCGAACAGATCGAACGGCTGAGCGCCCTGCAGGCGCTGCTCTACGCCAACAACAGCTGGTCGATCCTGCTCATTTTCCAGGCCATGGACGCCGCCGGCAAGGACAGCATGATCAAGCACGTCCTCTCCGGGGTCAACCCGCAGGGATGCGAGGTGTACTCCTTCAAGCACCCAAGCACCGAGGAGCTCGACCATGACTTTCTCTGGCGCAGCATCAGGCGCCTTCCGGAACGCGGCCGCATCGGCATCTTCAACCGCTCCTACTACGAGGAGGCGCTGATTGTCCGGGTGCACCCGGAGATCCTGGCGGCGGAGAACCTCCCCGACGAACTGTCCAGCCGCAAGAGCATCTGGCGGGACCGCTTCCGCTCCATGAACGACCTGGAAGCGCACCTGACCCGAAACGGCACCCGCATCATCAAGTTCTTCCTGCACATCTCCAAGGAGGAACAGCGCAAGCGCTTCCTGGAGCGGATCGACAACCCGGAGAAAAACTGGAAGTTCAACCAGGACGACATCGAGGAGCGCAAGCTCTGGAAGCGGTACATGAGGGCCTACGAGGGATGCCTGCGCGCCACCAGCAGCAAGGAGGCCCCGTGGTATGTGGTCCCGGCGGACGACAAGAAGAACGCGAGGCTGATCGTGGCCCAGGTGGTGGTGAACCTGTTGGAAGAGCTGAAGATGGACTATCCGGAAACATCGGGAGAAAAACAGCGGGAGTTGCTCGCCATCCGCGAGCAGCTGATGAAATCATGAACCCGCGGACGGCTTTACATTGAGAACAACAAAAGGCGGCTTACGCCGCCTCGATTGAAGGTCTTGCCAAGGTTTGTCATCGTGTAATGCTCCGTCCTGCCAGAAGGCCTGCCACCAGCATCACCACTGCGACCACCAGGAACAGGTAGAAGAGCAGTTTTGCGATACCGGCTGCCGCTGTTGCAATGCCACCGAAACCGAACACGGCGGCAATTACGGTGATAATGAAGAATATGATGGCCAACCGTAACATGATCGTTCACCTCCCCGCCACTCATTAATTCCCATAAACAAAGTGTATCATGGGAAGGGTGCAATTTTACATCTTGTATTTTTTCAATTCCCAAGGGCGTTCTTGCTCCGCTTCTCATTGCCCGCCGTCCGTTGCCTTGGCCTACCGGCGCTCCAGGTTCTCGATGCATTGCTCCAGGTCGATCCCCGGCCCCAACACCCCTGCGAACAGGTCGCCCATGTGTTCCAGTCGCCGTGGCATGGTGGCGATGGTGAACTGGCCGGGGTCGAGACCGGGTTTCACCTCCTCCCACCTGAGCGGGGCCGAAACGGTTGCCCCCGGCCTTGGGCGGATGCTGTACGGCGCCGCCAGGGTCTGTCCCGGCTTGTTCTGCAGGAAGTCGAGGTAGACCTTTTTCTGGCGCAGCTTCGGGCTGCGCAGGATGCTGGTGAAGTCGGGGACCTTGTAGTGCACCAGGGTGGCGATGACCCTGGCGAACTCGCCCGCGGCGTCGTAGTCGTACTTGGCCCCCAGCGGCACGTAGATGTGGATGCCGGTAGCGCCGGAGGTCTTGGGAAAACCGATGGCGCCGGCCAGGTCCAGGACCTCCCGGACCGCCAACGCCGTCTCGATCACCTTTGCGAAAGGGATGTCCTCGGGGTCGAGGTCGATCACGAAGTAGTCCGGGTAGTCGAGGTGCTGCAGGCGTGACAGCCAGGGGTTGATCTCGATGCAGCCGAGGTTCGCCATGTAGACGAGGGTGGCCTCGTCCTGGCAGACGAAGAACTTGATGTTCTTGTCGACGTGCTTTGAGTAGATCTCCCGGGTGGTGATCCACGAAGGGGGGAGCTCGCCCGCCTCCTTCTGGAAAAAGCCCGGCATAGTGATGCCGTTGGGCGTGCGGTAGAGCGATTCCGGACGGTCGACCAGGTGGGGGAGCATGGCGTGGGCCATGGCCCGGTAGTAGCTGATGACGTCCCCCTTGGTGTACCCCTGGTCCGGCCAGAACACCTTGTCCAGGTTGGAAAGCTCGAGGCGGTGGCCGCCGAGTATCAGCAACTCTTCCGCCCCTTTCTTTCCGCTCACCCCTTTCTTCCGGTCGGCCTGGCGCGGGAGGGAAGGGGGTTCCGAAGCGGCGGCGGGCTGCGGCGTCACCGGGGGCGAAACGACCATCTCGCGCACCACGCTCTTCGGGTCCTTGTCCTCCCTGAGCCCCAGGTAGATGGGGTGGCGCATCACGTTCTCGGCGGTCCATTCGGAAAACTCCACCTCGCAGACCAGCTCCGGCCTTACCCAGGTGATGGGCATGTCCGACGCAACCGGCTGCTGGAAAGGGGACTTTTCCTGCGCCAGCGGTTGCAGCAGGTGGTACATCTCCATGAGCCCCGCCTCGTCAAATCCCCCTCCGGCAAAGCCGATGCAGACCAGCCGGTCTTCCTCGAAGACCCCGAGCACCAGCGCGCCGAATCCTTTACGGCTGCGGCGCGGCTGGGTAAAGCCGCAGATGACCGCCTCCTGCTGCAGTCGCACCTTGATTTTCAGCCAATCCTTGCTCCTTCTTCCCGCCTGGTAGGTGCTGGTCGCGCGCTTGGCAAGGAGCCCCTCCAAGTTGTTCTGGCGCACCAGTTCGAAGAACTGCCTGCCGTACTCCATGACGTGGTCGCTGTAGCGGATGTCGGGCAGGTCGGGAAGGTCGGGAAGGAGGGCGCGCAGCCTCTCCTTGCGGGCCAAAAGGGGCTGGTTGCGCAGGTCAACGCCGTTTAGGTAGAGGAGGTCGAAGACGAAGTAGGCGATGTTGCCGCGCCCGGTTCGCCGGTAATTTTGCAGCAGTTGGAAGGAGGAGCGGCCGCTGTCGTCCAGCGCCACCACCTCGCCGTCCAGGACAGCCTCGACACCGAGGGAGGCGAGCGCCGTAACCACGGTGGAAAATTTTTTGTTGAAGGAGAGGTTGTTGCGCGAGTAGAGAGCGACTTCGCTGCCGGAGACCTCGGCAAGGGCGCGGTAGCCGTCGAGCTTGATCTCGAAGAGCCAGTCGGGGTCGTTGAAGGACTCGGCGGCGGAGGTGGCCAGCATGGGGGGCAACTGGTGCGGCATGGGGGCGCCGCCTCTCACGGTGGACGAAGCGGACCCGGCGGACCCGGGAGACCCGGGAGACCCGGGGGAACTGGGGGAGGGGGGGTGGGGGGAAGCCGGTGAGTCGGTGCCTGCCGGCTCATCCTGCACCTGCGCGGCGGGGCGTCGTGGCATCCTGCCGGCGCGCACGTCCTCGATGGTGGCGTTGCTGACCACGGAACGTTCCTGGAGCGTCACGTCCTCGGTCCCGGCAAATTGATCCTTTTTCTTGATCAGGAGCCAGGAGTTCCCCTTGTCCCCCTTGATCCGCACCAGGGCGAATTCTCCGTTCAGCTTCTCCCCGTGCAGGACGAACTTCAGGTCCCCCTTCTGCAACCCCTCGCGCAAAAGCTGGAGACTTAGTTCCGGCTCCTTCGTCGCCGCGGCATGGAAGGTGCCGGCGTCCCAGATGATCACCTCGCCGGCGCCGTAGTTCCCTTTCGGAATGACTCCTTCGAAATCGCCGTACTCGTAAGGGTGGTCCTCCACCATCATGGCCAGCCGCTTCACGGAGGGATCGAGCGAGGGGCCCTTGGGAATCGCCCAGCTCTTCAGCACCCCGTTGATCTCCAGGCGAAAGTCGTAATGCAGGTGGGAGGCGGCGTGCTTGTGGACCACGAAGCGCAGCGTCCCGACGGACCTTTCCACCTTCCCGGCGGGCTCAGGCGTCCTGTTCAGGTCCCTCTTGCGCCGATACTCTTCCAGTCCCATGAGAACACCTCCTTCGGCTGCACATGAGTCTATCACAGCAGCACGACGCAGGGAGATTGACAAAAGAGGACCGGCGGCTAGATTATTAGACGTTGCCAATTCTGGAACAAGATCAAGGCCCACTGCGGCCACTAGAAAGGAGAAGAAGCATGAAGGTCCAGGACATCAAGGAGATCGCACAAAAGATGGCCATCCATTGCGGGAAGCTGAAAAAGGGCGAGCTGATCCGCCTGATCCAAGTTACGGAAGGGAACAACGCGTGTTTCGACTCGGGGCAGTCTTCCCAGTGCGGGCAGCAGGGGTGCCTCTGGGCGGAGGACTGTAACTGACGACCGGCCGAAAGGGGAGGCGCCGATGGATTTCGACTACACAAAATACCAGTACATTCCGGAGTGCAAGGACGGCTGCGGCGCCATAACCGACTGGTTGAGCAGCAGGGAGATGGCGCGCGAGGCGGGGGAAAACCACCACAAGTCCACGGGCCAATGGATCCTGCTGGAGAAGATGAGGGAGGAATAATTCGTCATGTGATGAGAACTCATGCGGACTGCAGGAGGGAAGCGCAGTTTACCCGCGGCCATACGGGCCGCGTGCAAACAAATACCAAAATCTGATCCGGAGGAAAGCATGAACAGAGACGACATTCTCGACCACTTGGAAAAACTGATCCAGCTTGACGTGGACGCGACCCACGCCTATGACCAGGCTATCAAGAACGTGAAAGAGGTGGTCATCAAGGACAAGCTCATCCAGTTCCAGGCGGACCACCGCAAGCACATCGACCTCCTCTCCGCGAAGGTGCTGGAACTCGGGGGGACCCCACCGGAACTGACCTCGGACTTCAAGGGTTTCCTCATCTCCGGCTTCACCGCCCTGCGCAGCCTGACCGGCACCAAGGGGGCGCTAGAGGCGATGGAGAGCAACGAACGCCTGACCACCAGCCGCTACGAGGAAGCCTCCAAGCTTGACTTCCCGGTGGACATCTCGGCCATCGTGCGCGCCAACTACGCCGACGAACAGCGCCACCTCTCCTTTATCCGCGAAGCACTGCCGACGCTGCGCAAGTAATCCCGAAGGCTGACAAAGGCATCACTGCGGTTTAAGCCCGCGCGGTTTCGCCGATGATAAGGGAGCCCGGGTCCGGCCGGATTCGGGCTCCCTTTGTTAAGCGGGGCGGGCATGCTCTTTGCGTGGATGTTTAATGAATTAAGCGTGTTTAGCGGCCTTAACCTCCGAGAACGCGCGTCCCTGGGTGTGTTGACACGGGGGGGCTCTCATGTATCGTTGAGGAGGTTTGCGCGGTGGGTATGCGCCCCTGGCGGGGAGGTGACGGGGCGGGAGGTGGCGTATGGTTGCGAGCGGATGGCGGATGGAATTAGGTGCCACGGTGTTGAGGGAAGGTGGCGTTCAGTTCCGGGTCTGGGCCCCGAAGTCCACGGCGGTAAACGTCCTGATCCTCTCGGGCAAGGCGGCGGGGACGGTGCCGATGCAGCCTGAGGGGAAGGGGTACCACTCGGTGACCGTACCCGGCGTGATCGACGGGGACCGCTACCTTTTCCAGCTGGAATCCGGCAAGACCTACCCCGATCCGGTCTCGCGTTACCAGCCTGACGGGGTGCACGAGTCTTCCCAGGTGGTGGACCCGGGGCTTTTCCACTGGACGGAGGAGGGGTGGCAGGGCATTTCCCTGGTGGATTACCGGATCTACGAGATCCACGTCGGCACCTTCACGAGGGAAGGGACCTTCGAGGCGGCCATCGAGCACCTCGAGTACCTCGTGGAACTGGGAGTCACCGCCGTCGAGCTGATGCCGGTCTCCCAGTGCCCGGGTACGCGCAACTGGGGCTACGACGGCGCGTACCATTTCGCCCCGCAGCACAGCTACGGCGGCCCCGACGGGCTGAGGCGCCTGGTGCAGGCCTGCCACCGGAAGGGACTCGCCATCCTCCTGGACGTCGTCTACAACCACTTCGGTCCGGAGGGATGCTACCTCGACGAATTCGGTCACTACTTCACCGACAAGTACCGCACCCCCTGGGGGCGGGCCGTGAACCTGGACGGCGCCGAAAGCGACCCCGTGCTCGAGTACTTCCTCGTCAACGCCGGGTACTGGATCAACGAGTTCCACTTCGACGGGCTGCGCCTGGACGCCGTCGACTGGATCTTCGACCAGACGCCGAAGCCGCTTTTAAGGCGCCTGGCCGACGAGGTGCACGCGCACCGGGAGCGCCTCGGGCGCAAGATCCACCTCTTCGCGGAGAACGACACCAACGACGTCCGCCTGATCAACTCCCCGGACAAGTGCGGTTTCGGCTTGGACGCCCAGTGGTGCGACAACTTCCACCACGCCCTGCGTGCGCTGCTGACCGGGGAGACCACCGGCTATTACGAGGATTTCGGGCAGTTCGCGCAGCTGCAAAAGGCCTTCAGCGAGGCCTTCGTCTACACCGGCGAGTACTCCCGCTACCGCAGGCGGCGCCACGGCGGGCCGACCGAGCGGCACCCGGGGTTCCAGTTCGTCGTCTTCTCCCAGAACCACGACCAGGTCGGAAACCGCAAGTGCGGCGACAGGCTGAGCGCGACCCTCCCCTTGAACCAGCTCCTTCTCGCCGCCTCGGCGGTGATCCTTTCCCCCTACCTCCCCCTTCTCTTCATGGGGGAGGAGTACGGCGAACGCGCACCCTTCCACTACTTCATCGACCATGGAGACCTGGAGCTGGCCGAGCAGGTGTTCAAAGGGAAGCTGGAGGAGCACCCGTCGGGGGTGTGCGAGGGGGAGATTCCGGACCCCTCGGCGGAGGATACCTTCCTGGAGTCGAAGACCAGCGTGGGGACGGTGAAGGAAGGGGAGCAGGCGGTGATCCTCGCCTTCTACAGGAAACTCTTCTCCCTGCGCAGTTCGCTTCCGGCGCTGCAGGTCTTCCAGCGCGACGGCATGGAGGTCTCGGGCCTGCCGGAACAGAAGGTGCTTTTTTTCAGGAGGTGGATGGAAACCAACGCCGTCGTCTGCCTGTTCAGCTTCAGCAACATCCAGCAGGATGTCCCGCTTCCCCTCCCCGGGGGGATCTGGGAACGGGTGCTCGACTCCTCGGCCCTTGAGTGGCGCGGGCCGGGAGAGGAGACGCCGGAGCGGATCGAGGCGGGGGAAGGAGGTTCCCGCGGTATGGTCAGGATCAACCCCTTCAGCGTGGTCGTGTACAGCGCGAAGCTTTGAGGAGGAAGTCATGGCGCAGGAGAACGATACCCAGCGTTACGTCTGCATTCACGGTCACTTCTACCAGCCTCCCCGGGAGAACCCGTGGCTCGAGGCTGTCGAGATTCAGGATTCGGCCTTCCCCTACCACGACTGGAACGAGCGCGTCACCGCCGAGTGCTATGCGTCGAACGCGGCCTCCCGCGTCCTGGACGGCGACAGCCGCGTCATGAACATCTCCAGCAACTACGCGAAGATCAGCTTCAACTTCGGTCCCACCGTCCTCTCCTGGATGGAGCAGGCGGCCCCGAGGATCTACCAGGCGATCCTCGACGCGGACAAGCAGAGCATGCAGTGGCGCTCCGGCCACGGCTCCGCCATCGCCCAGGTCTACAACCACATGATCATGCCGCTTGCGAACGCGCGGGACAAGCGGACCCAGGCGGTGTGGGGCATCGCGGACTTCGAGAAGCGCTTCGGGCGCTTTCCTGAGGGGATGTGGCTCGCCGAGACCGCCGTCGACCTCGAGACGCTCGACATCCTCGCCGAGCTCGGGATCAGGTACACCATCCTGGCGCCGCACCAGGCCGCGGCCTATCGCGCCGTCGGCGAGGAGGAGTGGCTCGAGGCGGAGATCGACCCGACCCGCGCCTACCTCTGCAACCTCCCATCCGGCCGCACCATCAGCCTCTTCTTCTACGACGGACCGATCTCCCGCGCGGTCGCCTTCGAGAAGCTCCTGGAAAGCGGCGAGGCGCTCGCCAGCCGGCTCGTCGGCGGCTTCACCGAGGAGCGTGACTGGCCCCAGCTCATGCACATCGCCACCGACGGCGAGACCTACGGCCATCACCAGAAGTTCGGCGACATGGCCCTCGCCTCCTGCCTGAACCACATCGAGAGCAACAACCTCGCCCGGCTCACCAACTACGGCGAATACCTGGAGCTTTGCCCCGCGCAGACCGAGGTGCGCATCCACGAACGCACCTCCTGGAGCTGCGCACACGGGGTTGAGCGCTGGAACAGCGATTGCGGCTGCTCCGGCGGCATGCCGGGGTGGAACCAGCAATGGCGCCAGCCGCTGCGCGCGTCCCTCGACTGGCTACGGGACCTGCTGGCGAAGGGGTTCGAGCAGAAGGGGCGTGAACTGTTCAAGAATCCCTGGCGGGTGCGGGACGCCTACATCGAGGTGATCCTGAACTGCGGAATGGAGGTGGCGGAGCAGTTCCTTTCCAGGCACGCGCTGCGGGAGCTTACGGCAGAGGAGAAGATCAAGGCTCTCAAGCTATTAGAGATGCAGCGCCACACCATGCTCATGTACACGAGCTGCGGCTGGTTTTTCGATGAGCTCTCCGGGCTTGAGACCGTGCAGGTGATCGACTACGCGAGCCGCGCGCTGCAGCTCGCCGGGGGCGTGGTTGAAGGACCGGTGGAGAAAGGGTTCCTGGAGCGGCTCAAGGAGGCGAAGAGCAACATACCTGAATACAAGGACGGACTCTGGATATATCAGAACTTCGTGCTCCCGATCCGTCTCGACCTGGTGAAGGTCGGCGCCCACTACGCCTTCAGCTCCCTCTACGAGGATTACGAGGAGCATTCGCAGATCTACTGCTACGCCATCGCCAGGGAAGAGTACCACAAGATCGGCACCCCGGACGCCGTCATCGCCATGGGACGCATCCATGTGGCGAGCGAGATCACCGAGGAGAAGGCCTGTCTCACCTTCTGCGTGATGCGTCTGGGGAGCCACGATTTCAAGGGGGGGGTGATGGAGGGCTGCGACCAGCAGGGGTATGCCGCCATGCGCGAGGAGTTGAGCGCCGCCTTCGACAAGGGGCTCTACTCGGACCTGGTGCTCCTCATGGACAAGCACTTTGGCACGCACAGCTTCTCCCTTTTGAACCTCTTCAGCGACGAGCAGCGCAAGATCATCGGGGAGATCATAAACCGCAACCTCGAGGAAAGCGTCGCGAGCTACCAGGAGATGTACGAGCGCGTACGGCCGCTGATGGAGTTCGTCAAGGAGACCGGGGTGCCGGTCCCCCACGTCTTCATGGCCGTGGCCCAGCCGGCCCTGAACGAGGCCCTGAAGCGCGCCATGAGCGAGGAGGACGTGGACGAGGAGGGGGTGCGACGCATCGTGGGGCAGATCCGGAAATGGGGCGTGGGGATCGAGGGGCCCGAGACCGAGTACTACATGCGGCGCCACCTGGAGAAGCTCTCGGCCCAGTTGCTCCAGGACCCCTCCGACCTCAAGGTGATGGGCAGGATGCAGAAGTACATGGAACTTCTTAACGAGATCCCGGTCAACCTTGTGCTGTGGCAGCTGCAGAACGACTATTACGACCTGGCGAAGACCGTCTACCCGGAGTACCTGGCGCGTTCCAGCAGCGGCGAGGAGGGGGCGAGCCTCTGGTTCGATGCCTTCAAGAAGCTCGGGGACATGCTGCACTTCAACCTCGACGCGGTACTGCCGCAGGGATAGACGGGGGATGCGATGGAACGCCAGCCACGCCAGCCGCAGGCACGTATACCCAGCGCCACCTACCGTTTGCAGTTCAACGCCGGCTTCACCTTCGCCGACGCCACCAGGATCGTCGGCTACCTGCACGACCTCGGCGTGAGCGACGTGTACGCCTCCTCCTACCTTGCGGCAAAGGAGGGGAGCGTGCACGGCTACGACGTGGTGAACCAGACCATCCTCAACAGGGAGCTCGGCGACGAACGGAGCTACCATGCCTTCGTGGACGAGCTCGCCCGCCACGGCATGGGGCATATCCTCGACTTCGTACCGAACCACATGTGCATCGAAAGCGGGGACAACATCTGGTGGATGGACATCCTCGAAAACGGCATGAGCTCCCCCTACGCCAACTTCTTCGACATCGACTGGGCGCCGGTGAAAAAGGAGCTGACCGGGAAAGTGCTGCTGCCGTTTCTGGGAGACCAGTACGGCAAGGTGCTGGAGAGCGGCGGGTTGCAGCTTCTGTTCCGCGACGGCGCCTTCTTCGTCCAGTGCAATGCGCTGCAGATACCGATCGAGCCGCGCAGTTACCTCCAGATTCTCCAACACCGCCTGGACGTCCTGAAGGAGAGGTTTCCGCCGGACGCCGCGCCGGTCCAGGAGCTTTTGAGCATCGAGACCGGGCTGCAGCATCTCCCTCCCGCCACCGAGCAGGACCCCGAGAAGATGGGCGAGCGCCAGCGGGAGAAGGAGATCATCAAGAAGAGGCTCTGGCAGTTGTGCCAGGATGCGCCCGAGGTTACCGAGTTCATCGCGGAGAACGTCAGGATCTTCAACGGAGTAAAGGGGGAGCCGGGCAGCTTCGATCTCATGGACCAACTGCTGCAGGAGCAGGTCTATCGCCTCTCCTACTGGGGGGTCGCCACCGAGGAGATCAATTACCGGCGCTTCTTCGACATCAACGCGCTGGCGGCGATCCGCATGGAGGACCAGGCGGTCTACCACCTCACCCACGGGCTGCTGTTGCGGCTGATCCGCGAGGGGAAGGTGACCGGGGTGCGCATCGACCACGTCGACGGGCTCTACGACCCCGTTTCCTACCTGCAGAACCTGCAAAAGAGCGCGTACCTGCAGCTCTGCGGCTGCGGCCAGGGGGGAGAGGGGGACGACGGCCCGGAAGGGGAGTATTACCGGGAGCTGGAGCGGGAGCCGTACTACCAGCCGCTTTACGCGGTGGTGGAGAAGATCCTGATGAAAGGGGAGCAGCTCCCGGAACAGTGGCCGGTGGCAGGCACCACCGGTTACGAGTTTTTGAACAGCGTGAACGGCATCTTCGTGGACACCGAGGCCGCCAAGCAGTTTGACCGCATCTACGACCGCTTCGTAAAACGCGTCTCCGACTTCACCGAGATCGTCTACGAAAAGAAGAAGCTGGTGATGCAGGTCTCGCTCTCCGGTGAGGTGAACATGCTGGCGCACCAACTGAACAACATCTCCGAGCAGGACCGGCTCACCCGCGACTTCACCTTGAACAGCCTGGCCCGTGCCATCAGCGAGGTGATCGCCTGCTTTCCGGTCTACCGCACCTACGCGAATTCCCCCTCCGTGCGCGACAAGGACATGCAGTACATCGAGGCGGCGGTGTCCAAGGCCAAGCGGAGGAACCCGGCCATCAGCGGCTCCGTGTTCGATTTCGTGCGGGACGTGCTCCTTTTGAAGGCTCCTGAGCGCGCCGCCGAGGAGAGCCGCCGCACCTGGCTCTCTGTTGCCATGCGTTTCCAGCAGATCACCGGGCCGGTCATGGCCAAGGGGCTGGAGGACACCGCCTTCTACGTATACCACCGGCTCATTTCCCTGAACGACGTCGGCGGGATGCCGGGCAAATTCGGAACCACCCTGGACGCATTCCACGGCCAGAACCTGGAGCGCAACAAGAACTTCCCGCACGGCATGATCACCACATCCACCCACGACTCCAAGCGCGGCGAGGACGTACGCACCCGGATCGACGCCCTCTCCGAGCTTCCGGAACTCTGGCAGAAATCGGTGGTGCGCTGGAGCCGGATCAACAAGGGGCGGGCCAGCCTGATAGACAACCAGCGAGTCCCGGACCGCAACGAGGAGTACCTGATCTACCAGACCCTGCTCGGTGCCTGGCCCGCGGGGGAGATCGACCAGGCTGGCTACGAGAGCTTCAGGGGGAGGATCAAGGAGTACCTGATCAAGGCCTTGCGGGAAGCCAAGGTCAACACCAGCTGGGTGAGCCCGAATGCGGCTTACGAGGAGGCGGTGCTTGGTTTCGCGGACGGCATCCTGGAGCAGTCGCCGGGGAACCTGTTTTTGCGTGAGTTCCGGTCGCTGCAAAAGCGCCTGGCCCGCTGCGGCGTTTTCACCTCGCTGTCCCAGGCCCTCCTGAAGATGACCGTCCCGGGAGTTCCGGACTTCTACCAGGGGACGGAGCTGATCGAGTTCACCCTGGTCGATCCCGACAACCGGCGCCAGGTCGACTACGGCGCGAGGATCGTGGCGCTGCGGGAACTCCGGGTGCGCGAGGCGGAGATCGGCGCGCAGGCGCTCTGCCGGGAGCTTCTGGAGCGAAGCGAAGACGGCCGGATCAAGCTCTTCCTCATCTACCGGGTGCTGAACTACCGGCGGCAGAACCGCGACCCGTTCGATTTCGGGGAGTACCTGCCGCTCGAGGCAAAGGGGGCGCGGGAGCGGCACGTCTGTGCCTTTGCCAGGAAGGGAGGCGAAGGTGTGCTCATCGTGGCGGCGGCGCGGCTGGTGGCGACGCTCATGCCGGAGCCGGAGAGTAGCCCGCTGGGCGAGGGGGTGTGGCAGGACACCGTGCTGCTGCTGCCGGAAGGCGCGGCCCCGCGGTACCGCAACGTGGTCAACAGTCAGCCGGTAGAGGCAAAGCGGCACGGGGGACGGCCGGCGATACCTCTTGCCGTCTTGTTCGGCGAGGTGAGCGTGGCGCTGCTGGAGCCTGCCTAGCTGATCCCTCACCCCCGCCCCTCTCCCGGAGGGCGAGGGGGGAATGGCCCCCGACGGCCAGGGGGACTTGGACGTCACCCGACCTATCCTCTCTTCGACGGCGAGGGGGTCATGGACGTCACCCGCCTTATCCCCTCTCCGACGGCAAGGGGACTAGGACGTCCCGCCTGATCCCCTCTCCCTCCGGGAGAGGGTGCCCGAAGGGCGGGTGAGGGCGGTGCCGCGGATGCAGCCGTTGAAGACGAGGTGAGCCTATGGAAGGGAGAGCCCGGATAGCCATCGAGATGGTGCACCCGCAGATCGACTGCGGCAGGTTCGCCGTGCAGCGGATCGCCGGCGACGAGATGGTGGTGCAGGCAGATGTCTTCAGCGACGGACACGACGAGGTCGTGGCTCTGCTGCTGTACCGCCGGATGGGGGAGGAGCAGTGGCAGGAGAGCGTGATGCGGCGCCTGAACAACGACCGCTGGGAGGGGAGCTTCGTTCTGGGCGAGCCCGGCTTCTACCAGTACACCTTGATGGGGTGGGTCGACCACTTCCGTACCTGGCAGAGGGACCTGCAAAAGCGGTTCGAGGCGGGGCAGGACGTGGCGGTCGACCTGAGAATCGGCGCGAAGATCCTGGAGCAGGCAGCGGGGGAGGCCAACGCGGAGGATGCGGCAAGGCTGCGGGAGGCGGCCGCGGCGCTCTCGGCGGAAAAGGACCAGGAAGGCGCGGTGGCGCTCGGGCTGGAGACCCGGCTCGCCGACCTGGTGAGCACCTGCTGCGCGCGCGGGCTCGCCACCCTCTACCACAAGGAGCTGGTGGTCAGGGTGGACCGCAAGAAGGCGCTCTTCAGCAGCTGGTACGAGCTCTTCCCGCGCTCGCTGGGCGTTGAGGGGCGCCACGGCACGCTGCGGGACTGCATCGCGCTCCTCCCTGACATCGCGATGCTCGGCTTCGACGTCCTCTACCTTCCCCCGATCCACCCCATCGGCTCCAGCAAGCGCAAGGGAAAAGCCAACGCCGTCGAGGCCCAGCCGGGCGACCCCGGCAGCCCCTGGGCCATCGGCTCCGAGGCCGGAGGGCACAAGACGGTGCACCCGGAGCTCGGCACCCTGGACGATTTCCGCTACCTGGTGCGCGAGGCGGAAAGGCACGGCATCGAGATCGCCTTGGACCTCGCCTTCCAGTGTTCGCCCGACCATCCCTACCTGAAGGAGCACCCGGAGTGGTTCACGTGGCGCCCGGACGGTACCGTGCAGTACGCGGAGAATCCCCCCAAGAAGTACCAGGACATCGTGCCGATCAACTTCGAGACCGCTCAGTGGGAGGAGCTCTGGGAGGAGCTGAAGTCCATCGTCTTCTTCTGGATGGACCAGGGGGTGCGCATCTTCCGGGTGGACAACCCGCACACCAAGCCTTTCCCGATGTGGGAGTGGCTCATCGGCCAGGCCAAGGAGAAGTCGCAGGACGTCATCTTCCTGGCCGAGGCCTTCACCCGCCCGAAGATCATGGCCCGGCTCGCCAAGCTCGGCTTCACCCAGTCCTACAGCTACTTCTCCTGGCGTAACAGCAAGGGAGAGCTGACCGAGTACCTGACCGAGCTGACCCGCGGCGACACCAGGGAGTTCATGCGCCCGAATTTCTGGCCCAACACCCCGGACATCCTCACCGAATACCTGCAGTACGGGGGGCGCCCCGCCTTCATGATCCGGCTCGTGCTCGCTGCCACGCTCTCCTCAAACTACGGCATCTACGGCCCGGCTTACGAGCTCTGCGTCGGGGAACCGGAAAAGCCCGGCTCCGAGGAGTACCGCGACGCCGAGAAGTACGAGATCCGGCAGTGGGACCGGGAGGGGGGCGGCAACATCCGCGAGCTGATCGTCATGCTGAACCGGGTCCGCCGCGATCACGCGGCGCTGCAGCAGACCAACAACGTCACCTTCCTCGCGGCCGATGACGACAGCGTCCTCTTCTACGCCAAGATCGCCGAGCAGAAGAAGGGATCGCTCCTGGTCGCGGTGAACCTGGATCCCTTCCGGGTGCGCACGGCGCGACTCAGCCTGCCGCTGGAGCTGTTCGGCGTGCGGCCGGGGCAGTCGTACCTTCTGCACGACCTGATCGGCGGCGATCACTCGATCTGGCAGGGGGAGACCGCCACCGTGCGGCTCGACCCGCAGATCAACCCCGCCTGCATCTACCGGATCAGCACCTGGCAGCGCCGGGAGTCCGACTTCGACTACTACTTCTAGCAGGGGTAAGCCATGCCATTTCGCAACGAGAAGAACCCGCTCTGGTTCAAGGACGCCGTCATCTACGAGGTGCACATAAAGAGCTTTTGCGATTCCAACGGGGACGGCATCGGGGACTTCCGGGGGCTGACGCAGAAGCTCCCGTACCTGCGCGACCTGGGCATCACCGCCATCTGGGTGCTCCCCTTCTACCCCTCGCCGCTTCGGGACGACGGCTACGACATCGCGGACTACCGCAGCGTCCACCCCGACTACGGCACCCTGCGCGACTTCCAGGACTTCCTCAAGGGTGCGCACGCCTTGGGGATGCGGGTCATCACCGAGCTGGTCCTGAACCACACCTCGGACCAGCACCCCTGGTTCCAGAAGTCCCGCAGCGCCAAGCCCGGCTCTCCCTGGCGCGACTTCTACGTCTGGAGCGACACCCCCGATAAGTTCCTGGACGCCCGCATCATATTCAAGGACTTCGAGGTCTCCAACTGGACCCGCGATCCCGTCGCCAAGAGCTACTACTGGCACCGCTTCTACTCGCACCAGCCCGACCTCAACTACGACAACCCCCGGGTGCATGAGGCGATGTTCCGGGTCATCGACTTCTGGTTCGGCATGGGGGTGGACGGCCTGCGCCTGGACGCGGTTCCGTACCTGTACGAGCGCGAGGGGACCAACTGCGAAAACCTCCCGGAGACCTACGAGTTCCTAAAGAAGCTGCGCTCTTACATCGACGCGAAATATCAGGACAAGATGCTGCTCGCCGAGGCGAACCA
Organism: Geomonas diazotrophica; assembly: GCF_018919385.1. GTDB lineage: Bacteria > Desulfobacterota > Desulfuromonadia > Geobacterales > Geobacteraceae > Geomonas > Geomonas diazotrophica. Next base: position 424,140 of record NZ_JAHLMF010000001.1, on the reverse strand, counting down.
GTGGCCCGAGGACGCCGCATCATACTTCGGAGGGGGCGCCGCCTGCCAGATGGCGTTCCACTTCCCGCTCATGCCCCGCATGTTCATGGCGCTGCAGATGGAGGACTCCTTCCCCATCGTCAACATCCTGCAGCAGACCCCGCCCATCCCGCAGCAGTGCCAGTGGGCCATGTTCCTGAGAAACCACGATGAGCTCACCCTGGAGATGGTGACCGACGAGGAGCGGGACTACATGTACCGCATCTACGCCCGGGATCCCCGGGCACGGATCAACCTCGGCATCCGGCGCCGGCTCGCGCCGCTCATGGGGGACGACCGGCGCAAGATCGAGCTGATGAACGTGCTCCTGTTCACCATGCCCGGCACTCCGATCGTCTACTACGGCGACGAGATCGGCATGGGGGACAACTATTACCTGGGTGACAGAAACGGCGTGCGCACCCCGATGCAGTGGAGCCCGGACCGCAACGCCGGGTTCTCGCCGGCAAACCCGCAGAAACTCTACCTCCCGATCATCATCGACCCGGAGTACCACTATGAGGCGCGCAACGTCGAGAACCAGGCCAAGAACCCTTCTTCGCTGCTTTGGTGGATGAAGCGGATGATCGACCTGAGAAAGAGGTTCCGGGCCTTCGGCTGGGGGACGCTCGAGTTCATCCCGCTGGACAACCCCAAGGTGCTGGCCATGCTGCGCCAGTATGAGGACCAGATCATCCTGGTGCTGATCAACCTTTCCCGGGCCACCCAGTTCGTGCAGGTGAACCAGCCCCGCTTCGTGGGCTTCTATCCGGAGGAGATGTTCAGCCGCAACCGGTTCCCGGCCATCAAGGAATCCCCGTACGGTGTCATCATGGGGCCCTACGACTACCACCTGCTCATTCTGGCCGACGGTCGGGAAAAGACCAAGCCGCGCGAGGAGGGGGTGCTGGAGGAGATCGCGGTGACGGGCGGCTGGGAGAACGCGCTCAGGGCGGCGGGGCTGCGCCAGTTGGAGCAATCGGTCCTGCCGGACTACCTCAGGAAGTCGCGCTGGTTCCAGGGGAAGAGCCGCATCATGGTCAGGTTCTCCATGCTTGACATGCTCACTATCCCGATCGACAGCTCCTCGGTCATCCTCGCCTTCCTGGAGGTCACCTACAGCGAGGGGACGCCGGAGGTCTACCTGCTGCCGCTGCACTACGTCCCGATGGACGGCGGGGGCGAGATGCTCCTCGGCGCTTCCCCTGAGGCGGTCATATGCCAGCTCAGGGTGGGGGACCGGCCGGGGCTTCTCTACGACGGCCTCTACAACTCGCATCTGCGCTGGGTGCTCTTCGAGCTCATCTCGCGCAGGAAGTCGCTGAAGGGCGACGGCGGCCGCCTCTCGGGACAGCCGGCCATCGCGCTGGCGGCGCTCATGGAAGGGAAGAAGCCCCCGTTCCCGTCCCAGGTGGGGAAGGCGGAGCAGAGCAACAGCTCCGTAACCTTCGGTAACAACTTCTTCTTCAAGCTCTACCGGCGCATGGAGGAGGGGGCCCACCCGGAGCTGGAACTCGGCAGGTTCCTCGACCGGGTCCGCTTCCCGCACGTGGCACCCCTAGGGGGGACCCTGGAATACCGGCGCAACAGCGGCGAGGCCTTTGCCATGGGACTTCTGCAGGGGTTCGTCCCGAACCAGGGGGATGCCTGGACCTTCACGCTCGGCGAGGTGGGGCGGTTCGTGGACCGCGTCCTCGCCCACCGCGAGGACGCGAAGAAATCGGGGCTCGAGCCCCACCCCGGCAACGAGTCGAGCGGCTTCACCCCCGCGCTCTTGGAGCTCATCCAGGGGGTGTATCCCGACAGGGTCGCCCTCATCGGCAGGCGGACCGCCGAATTCCACATCGCACTCTCCTCCCGCAGCGACGACGCGGACTTCGCGCCAGAGCCCTTCACGCTCCTCTACCAGCGCAGCGTTTATCAGTCCATGCGCACGCGCTGCAGGAAGGTCCTCGAACTCCTGCGCAGGAACATGGCGGCCGTCCCGCAGCAAGCGGCCGGCGAGGCGGAGGGGCTTCTCGGCATGGAGAACGACCTTTACGCCGTCTTCCAGAAGTTCATGGTGCGCAAGTTCGGCGCCATGAAGACCCGCGTCCACGGCGACTACCACCTGGGGCAGCTCCTCTACACCGGCGACAACTTCCTGATCATCGACCTGGAGGGGGAGCCGATCAAGTCGCTGAGCGAACGGAGGATCAAGCAGTCACCGCTACGTGACGTGGCAGGCATGATGCGCTCGTTCCACTACGCGGCGCACGCCGTGATCATGCAGCGCACGCAGGTGCGCGACGAGGATATCGCCTACCTCCTTCCCTGGGTCCATGCCTGGTACCGCTACAACGCCGCGGTCTTCCTCGACGCCTACCGGGAAGTGGCGTCCGGCGCCTCGTTCATGCCGAGCGCGCCGGACGAGGTGGAAATCATGCTGCAAACCTTCATGCTGGACAAGGCGATCTACGAGCTGGGCTACGAGCTCAACAACCGGCCGGAGTGGCTCTCCATACCGCTCTCCGGCATTCTCGACCTCCTTGTCTTGGGGCAGGCTTCCGCCAGGCCGGAGGGCGCCGAAAAGGGGAGAACATCATGAGGAAATGGCAAATGTCGGTGGTAGTCTTGGCCGTGTTGGCTACCCTGCCGGCGGGGGCGGAACAGAGGATCTTTCGGGCCAAGCTTTCGGGCCAGCAGGAGGCTCCCTTGGTGAAGACTCCGGCCCGGGGGGATATCAAGATGATTTACGCGGGCGGCGAGATGAGTTACGAGTTGAACGTGAGCAGGATAACGAGCCCGGTCGCGGCGCACATCCATCACGGCAAGCCGGGGCAAAATGGCCCCCCCTTGGTGGGGCTGTTCGGTGGTCCGGTGAAGATGGGCGTATTCAAGGGGATCCTCGCCGAGGGGCTCATCACCAATGAGAACCTGATAGGCGAGCTGGAGGGGAAAACCGTCGAGGACCTGGTACGTATCATAGATGCCGGCGAGGCCTATGTGGATGTGCCGACGGTGACCTACCCCATGGGCGAGATCCGGGGGCAGATCAAGTAAGTTCTTTCTGCGCCAACACCCACCTTGCCCCGGGCGTCCCCACCCCCGGAGTGGAGGGACAGGGAGGGGGAACACCGGCTGCCACAGCCTCACCCCCTCCCAGCCTCCCCCTTCGGGTGGAAGGAGCGTTCTGCGCCACTCGTCATCCCCTCTACGATTTTGCCGCCTCTTCCTTTGCCTTCCGCTGTGACTCCTCCTTTGAATGGGTGCCGCGCTCCGCGGCGTGCTCCCCTTCCACCTTCTCACCCGGCTCCTTCCCCTCCTTCGAACTGTGCTCGATGACCGCGTTGATGACTGCTCCGGCCAGGATGATCAGCCCGCTCAGGTAGAGCCACAACAGGAGCACGATCACGGCGCCGATGCTGCCGTAGGTCTTGTCGTAGGAGCCGAAGTTGTTGATGTAGTAGGAAAAACCGAAGGACATGGCGATCCAGCAGGGGATGGCGACCACCGCGCCGGGGCTGATCCATTTCCACTCGTGTTCCACGTCAGGGGTGAAGTAGTAGATGATGGCGACGGCAAGCACCAGGAGGAAGAGGGTGACGGGGATGAGCCCGATGACGAGGCCGACCTTGAAGGCGACGCCGAAGTCGATCACCCCGGCTATGAAGTCGGCGATCTTCACCCCGAACATGAGCAGTACCATCGCCCCCAAAAAGAGTAGGGAAAGCCCCACCACAAGCCCGATGGCGACCAGGCGCACCTTCCAAAACGGACGCCCCTCCTTGACGTCGTAGAGGTTGTTCATCGCGTCCATGACCGAAACCATGGCGTTGGAAGAAGCCCATAGCGCCAGCAGGATGCCGATGGACAGCAGCCCCTGCTTCTTGTTCAGAAAAAGGGCCCGGATGTTGCTCTCGATCAGGGAGAACGCCTCCGAGGGAAGAAACCTGGCCGCGTTGGCCAGCATGTAGTCCATCAGGTGAGGGATGGGGAGGTAGCCGATCAAGGTGGTGAGAAAAAGCAGGAAGGGGAACGAGGCAAACAGGAAGTAGTAGGCCATGGCGGCGGCATGTTCCGAGCAGTCCTCGTCGCTGAACTTGTGGTAGGCCTTTTTCGCCAGGTCCTTGTAACTGGCGTCACCCAGCTTGAAGTGGCTGCGCAGTGAAAACATGTCGGGCTCCTCCTCTTGCGAGGGCATCTGTTACCCCTCTATGGCGGCATGCCATGTGGGGGGGCGGGTCTATACGGCTCTCGCCTCCTCGGGGCCCGGCCTGGCGGCACTTGCCGATTCCTGAGGGTTCAGGACGATCTTGATGCAGGCATCCTGCTTGTTCAGGAAGGTCTTATAGGCGCCGGGCGCCTGGTCGAGCGGCAGCCGGTGCGTGATGATGGAGGAGGGATTCAACTGCTGCTCCTCTACCAGCTTGAGCAGGTGCGGCAGGTACTTGTGCACGTGGGCCTGCCCCGCGTGCAGGGTGAGCCCCTTGGCAAAGATGGCGCCCATGGGGAAATTGTCGATGAAGCCGCTGTAGACCCCGACGATGGAGAGCGTCCCCCCCTTGCGGCAGGCCTTGGTCAACTGGCGCAGCGCCGAGGTGCGGTCCGTTTCGAGCCGGAGCGTCTGCTTCACCGAATCGTAGATCCCCTCGATGCCGGTTCCGACCGCTTCCAGCCCGACGGCGTCGATGCAGGAGTCCGGACCGCGCCCCCCGGTCATATTCTGCAGCGCCTCCGCCACGTCCACCTCCTCGTAGTTCAGCACCTCGGCCCGGCACTGGGAATGGGCCATCTGCAGGCGCTCCGGGAAGCGGTCTATCCCTATGACCCGCTCGGCCCCGAGGTGCCGTGCCGACATCATCGCCATGAGCCCCACCGGGCCGCACCCCCAGACGGCGACGGTGTCGCCGGGGCTGATGTTGCAGTTGTCGGCGGCCTGGTAGCCGGTCGGGCAGATGTCGGTCAGGAGCACCACCTGCTCGTAGGGGATCCCGTCCGGGATCTTCTCCAGGCCGACGTCCGCGAACGGGACCCGGACGTACTCGGCCTGGCCGCCGGAGAAGCCGCCGTACATGTGCGAGTAGCCGAAGATACCGCCACCGGTGTCGCCGTAGAGGTGCTCCAGCATCCAGGAGTTGGGGTTGGAGTTGTCGCACAGCGACCAGAGTTCGTGCTTGCAGTACCAGCAGACGCCGCAGGAGATCGGGAAGGGGACGATGACCCGGTCGCCGACGTGGAAGCGGGAGACGCCGCTCCCTGTCTCGACGATTTCTCCGACGAACTCGTGCCCCATGATGTCCCCTTTCTTCATGGTGGGGACGTAGCCGTTGTACAGGTGCAGGTCGGAGCCGCAGATGCAGGTGAGCGCGACCTTGACGATGACATCCCCCTTGCTGACGATTTGCGGGTCCGCCACCTCGTCCACCCGCACGTCATGCTTGCCGTGCCAGCATACCGCCCTCATATACCCTCCTTGTCCGCCGCGTGCCCGGCGGGATCGCGTTTATTCGACCGTGCGCCGTGCCGTGGTTTCCTCGCCCACTTCCAGGATCTGCTTCAGCCTTTTCAGATCCTCCTCGAGCTGCTGGGCGTTGATCCCCCGGGCCAGCTTCGCAGCCGCCCTTCCCGCACCGCCGCCGGGGGGGTAGTAGTCGATGGTCACCTTCACCTCGGTCCCCCGGTGTCCCGGCGCCTCCTTGAACTCCACGCTCCCCTTGTTGGGGACGTCCGCCTCGCCCACCGAATGCCAGCTGATCTGCTGGCCCGGCGTGTCCTCCATCATCTCGGCGTCCCATTCGGCTCTGATCCCGCCCGGCCCGATGGCTCTCCAGTGGGAGGTCCGGGCCCCGGTCACCTGCACCGACTCCAGGTGCTTCATGAAGCGGGGGAGGTTCTCGAGGTTGCGCCAGAATTCGTACACCTCTTGCGGCGGCAGCCCGATGGTGACCGCCTTCTCTATGGTCAGGGCGGAGTTGCGCGTGTGCACCGTGTCCATCCCCATGGCGTCGTAGATCCCGCAGTGTCCGGTCTGCCCCCGGTACAGGAACATCCCCCCGGCCAGCATCATGGCGAGCCCCGAGGCGTAATTTCTCTTGCTGATGCACCTGAGCCCCGAAACCGCCAGGGCCGCACCGCCGATGACGGACGCCTTCCGCTCGGCGGGACCCACGTTTACCCGCGTCTCTCTTCGCCACTCTCTCGACTGGCTGCGTTCGGTTTCACTCGGTTCCATGCCTTATCCTCCCTTGGAAGCTGATGGCGCTTGTTCTTATTAAAGGTGCCGGTTTTTGAATTAGAACAAGCTAACACAAGAGGGGGCGATTGCAACGGGGTCGGTCGGAATTATGGGCGTTGGCGGAGTCCGTTGTTCGAAGCTATGGGAATGGAAGGGGACTATGGGGAGGCGTTGCGCGGGGGCTCCCTCCCCCGGAGGGGGAGGGAGGGGGTAGCTGGAAGACGGCGGGGGCGGATAGCGCCGGCTACGCCGCTTCTTTCCGCTTCTGCTTCAGGCTCTCCTTCAAAAGGGCCATCATGTCAGCCACCTTCGGCGGAGGCGGGGCCTTGGCCGGTGCCGGCTGGCGCCCCTGCGCCTTCTCTTCGATCAGCTTTTTCAGGTCGTCGATGTACTGGTCCCTGTACTTCACCGGGTCGAACTTCACCGTCAACTGGTCGATCAGGGACAGGGCCAGGGCCACCTCCTGCTCCCGCACCTGCTCGTTGCCGGGCAGCTTGAGATCCGAGGCGTCGCGCAGCTCCTCGGCATACCGGATCTGGTTCAAGACCAGCAGGTCGTCCAGCGGCCGGACGATGCCGAGGCTGCCGCGGTTTCTCAGGACGTAGTAGGCAACCCCCACCTTGCCCGACCGCTTCAACGCCTCCCTGAGCAGCGCATAGGCCTTGGGACCGCTTTTGTCAGGCTCGAGGTAGTAGGGCTTCTCGAAGTAGCGGGTGTCTATCTCTTTCTCGTCGATGAAGTCGACGATGTCGATCAGGTGGGTCTTTTCCAGGCTGGCGTTTACGAAGTCCTCGTCGGTCAGCACGATGTACTCGCCGTCGCTGTACTCGTACCCTTTGACGATCTCCTCGTAGGGGACTTCCTTGTTGTCGGTCTTGCAGACCCGCAGGTACTTGATTGGGCAAAGATCGTTCTTACGCAGCATGTCCAGGTCCAGAGAGTTGCTCTGGGAGCCGCTATAGAGTTTCACCGGGATGTTCACCAGTCCGAAGCTTATCGAACCGGACCACATAGCTCTCATGTTTGACCTCCTCGGGTGCAGACTTTCATTGCCGCCGCGTCGGGTGCAGGCACAGCTGGAATTTTACCATGATTGAAGGCGGGGGGAGGGGTAAAGCGCTCCCCGCGATTGACAACAGGCATGCAATGCATACATTTATTAGCGTGCCTTTACTTTGCTTGGACTCCTCCATCTGCAACTACAGGAGATCGTTATGGTTGAACCGAAGGAACCGGCGCCGCGCGACACTCGACACGGGCTGGCCGTCCCGAAGGTCCTGCTCTGGATCGTGGGGATAATGGTCTCCCTCGTCCTCATCGCCTTCATCGCCAGCTTCTTCATCGATGAACCGTTGCGGCGCACCACGGAAAAGAAGATGAACCAGAGCCTCAAGGGGTACAAGGTCAGGCTCCCCAGACTGCACTTCAGCCTGATCGGCCTCTCTGTAACCCTGAAGGGGTTGACGATAACCCAGGAGGCGCACCCGGAGCCGCCGGTGGCCGAGTTTCCCTACCTAAGGGCCAGCGTCCAGTGGCGCGAGGTATTGTCCGGGAGACTGGTCGGCGACATGAGGGTCGACGGGCCGAAGATCCATGTCGACTTGCAGCAGCTGAAAAGCGAGGCCGCCAGCAAGGTACCCATGAAGCAGAAGGGATGGCAACAGGCCTTCGAGGCGATCTACCCTCTGAAGATCAACCTTTTGAAGATCACCGATGGAAGCCTCACCTACATCGATGAGGACCCCAAGCGACCTCTGAAGCTCACCCACCTGAACCTGTCGGCCAACAACATCCGCAACATACACCTGCCGGACAAGGTGTACCCGTCCGATTTCCAGATGGAAACCGACATCTTCGGTACCGGGCATGGTCGGGTGGAGGGACGGGCGGACTTCCTGGCGGAGCCGACCCCCGCGGTGAAGGCCGTTATCGAACTCGCCAAGGTTCCCATCGCCTATTTCGCCCAGTTGGCCGCCCGCTCCAACGTCAGGATCGAGGGGGGCGTCCTGAGCGCGAGCGGCGACGTCGAGTTCGGCCGCAAGGTGCAGACGGCCCGGCTCAAGAACCTGAACATTAACGGCGTCAGGCTCGACTACATCCACACCCCGGAGACGGCCCGCGCGGAGGCGAGAAGGGCGGAGAAGGTGAAGAGGGCGGCCAAGGAGGTGAGCAACAAGCCGAACCTGGTACTGACCATCGAGCACTTCATCCTGACCGACGCCAACGTGGGGTTCATCAACGACTACGGGGGCAAAAAGGTCCGCCTTTTCCTGTCGGACGCGAACCTCTACCTCGACAACTTCTCCAACCAGTTTTCCAAGGGGCCGGCCAAGGCCAGGCTCTCCGGCAGATTCATGGGGAGCGGCGTCACCGAGGCGACGGCTACCTTCCGCCCCGAGGACAAGGGGCCCGACCTCGACCTCTACCTGAAAATCGACAACACCCAGCTCGTCTCACTGAACGGCCTGCTGCGCAGCTACGGAAACTTCGACGTCACCGCCGGCACCTTTTCGCTGGTCACGGAGCTGCACGTGAAGAACAACAGGGTGAACGGCTACATCAAACCCTTTTTCAAGGACATGAAGGTATATGACCGGCGCCAGGATAAGAACAAGGGGTTCTTCCACAGGGTCTACGAGATGCTGGTTGGGGGAATCGCCAAGCTGCTGGAAAACAGGCCGCGGGACCAGGTAGCGACCAAGGCGGACATCTCCGGCCCGGTGCAAAACCCGAGGACCAGCACATGGCAAGTCGTGGTGGAGCTGATCCGCAATGCCTTCATAAAGGCCATTCTGCCCACCTTCGAGAGGGACGTCACCGCGCTCGGCAAAAGGAAGTGATGCAACAGCAGCAGATTCCCGGAGGGAAAAGGAGGAAGACATGAGGTTGATTCTGCTTGTGATCGTGATCTTGCTGCTCGTCGGTTCACTCCCCACCTGGCCCTACAGCGCCGGATGGGGTTATTACCCAAGCGGAGGCTTGGGGCTGGTCCTGCTGATCCTGTTGATCCTGGTGCTATTGGGGCGCATCTAGAAGGTCGCAGGACGAAGGAGGAAAAGGTCATGGCGAAATACGGCAAGAAGGCGCAGGAAACGGTGCACGAGGTGATGGACAAGTTCAAGAAGGGGGAACTGAAAAGCGGTGGCAGCGGCAAAAAGGTGACCGACCGCAAGCAGGCGGTGGCCATCGGTCTTTCGGAGGCGCGCGAGAAGGGAGCCAAGGTGCCTGAGCCTCCGGAGCATAAATAAAGCGGGCACCGCCAAACCGGCAGCACCAGAAAAAGGAGGTTCATCATGGCAAAGAACACGGCAGTTTTCGGTATCTACCGCAGCCGCGACAGCGTTGAACAGGCAGTAGAGTCGCTGCGCGCGGCGGACTTCCGCAACACGGACATCTCGGTCCTGTTTTCCGAGAACGTAGGCACCAAGGACTTCGCCCATGAAAAGCACACCAAGGTTCCGGAAGGCTCTACCGCGGGTGCCGGCACCGGCGCGGTGATCGGCGGGGCCTTGGGGTGGCTGAGCGGCATAGGCGCCCTGGCCATCCCGGGCGTCGGCCCCTTCATCGCCGCGGGGCCGATCGTCGCGGCGCTGGCAGGCGTGGGCGCAGGCGGGGTGATCGGCGGGGTCGCAGGGGCGCTCATCGGCATGGGCATCCCTGAGTACGAGGCCAAACGCTACGAAGGGCGGGTGAAGGAAGGGGGGATCCTTCTTTCCGTGCACTGCGACAATGCGGACTGGAAAAAGCGCGCCATCGAAATTCTGAAGCAGACCGGCGCAGCCGACATCGGCTCGGAAGGCGAGTCCAAAGCGGACTTCGCCAGCTCCGACAAGCCCAAGCCGAGGGGGATGGCATAGGAGCGGTAACGAAAATCCGGGTAGTAGCAACGCGGGGGCGAACGGAAGTTCGCCCCTACATGTATGGGTGCCATTTGCCGTGGCGCCTAAAGGAGACAGCAAATGCCTACAGGCCAGAAGTCGAGCGAGTCGCAAAGCAGGGCGGAGATGACCATCTTCGACCTGCTGAAGCAGGACCACGAAAAGGCCCGCTACCTTTTCGACAAGGCGGAAAAGGCGGGCAAGAAGGAGATCTCCTCACTGCAGAAGCTGTTCTCGCAGTTGGAGGAGGAGCTGGAACTGCACATGGAAGGGGAGGAGCGCTTCTTCTATAGCGCCCTGGAGCAGAACGAGGAGATCCGCGACAAGGTGCTGCAGGCGTTCGAGGAGCACCAGGTCGCCAAGGCCATGCTGGGGACCTTCCAATCCCTGGCGGTGGATGACGAGCGCTGGGTGGCGAAGCTGAAGGTGCTCGGCGAGATCGTCGAGCACCACATGCAGGAGGAGGAGAAAGAGGTGTTCAAGATGGCGAGGAAAGCGCTCGGCAAGGAGCAGCAGCACGAAATTGCCCTGGCATTCCAAAGAAGCAAGCGGGAAGGGCGCAAGTCCTCACGCGGAGCACCGGTCGAGGGATAGCGTCGACCAAGCGGACAACAAGGGCGTCGCGTCTGTGTGAACTCACTGCCGCGGCGCCTTTTTTTTGTATGACTTTCGAAAAACCCTATTTGTGTATTGGTTAATGTATGATATAAAATTATCCCTGACTCAGAGGTTGGTTCTGTCAATGTCATAGCCTAGGTGGCTGCTCTCAATACTCCTCAGTTTGTGCCCGGTTGTGGCCGCAAAGCCAGCGAAATGGCGGCCGCTGACAGATGTTTGGATGGCGTGACGCTGGAAGATGAAAACCAATCGGCAGCAGGGCTGGAGCGCGAGCGACAGTCTGATTTGTAAAAATACGTGTTAAATAAAATTTAATTCAATTCACCCGGGAACCGTCGAATAACCAACCCTCGTGTGACAGTGAGAAAGGACCCTGGATGGCAGTTTTTGGAGGCGCTATGCAAGAAGCTGAGATTTTGCTGGTCGAAGATAACAGCAATTGCGAAGAACTCGCCTTGCGGGCCCTGAAGAAAGCGGGCTACGACAAGGTGACGGTTGCGCGCGACGGGGCTGAAGCGTTGGGGATGCTCCTGGGAGAGGGGACGAATTGGGGGGGGCACCATGAACCCAACTTCGTGCTGCTGGACATGAAGCTGCCGAAGATCGACGGGGTCGGGGTGCTGCAGCGGCTGCGCAGCAACGACCGAACCAAGGCGCTCAAGGTCTTCGCGCTCTCCTCCTCGGAAGATCCCAAGGACATAGAGCAGTGCAAGAGCCTGGGAGTGGTGGCCGTTCTGCCAAAGCCGCTCAACCCGGAGCTGCTCAAGCGGTGGCTGCACTAAAATAGGGACGCCGCCCGATCTTATTCCGCTGAAATGGGGACGGCGAGCGCGTCCTCGATGACGATCTCCAGCTCCGCCAGGGCGGTCTCCTTGAGGCCCAGCACTTGTGCCTCGCCGGAGGCGAAGAGCAGGACCGAGGGGTCGCGGTTCATCCCGATGCCGAGCTTGCGGCACGCCAGGTTCGCAAGCCGCACCATGGCCAGCAGCACGTTGCCCTGATCCCAGCGCTCCTGCTGGTGTCCGGCGACGATGTCGCAGTAGATCTGCGGCATCTGCCACTGCACCATGAGCTGGTACCCCTGCTCGACGTGCAGCGTCGAGAGCACCTCCCTCAGCACCGCCTGGCTGGTGACCCCGTTGAAATGCTGCTCACGGCCCACCTCCTCCATGCACTTCAGGAGGAACAGTTTGCCCAGGTCGTGCAGCAGCCCTCCCAGGAAGGCCTCCTGCGCCTGCGCTGCGAACCCCACCTTTTGCGCGAGCCACTTGCTCCCCACCGCGCAGCAGAAAGAATGCTTCCATAGCGTCTGCATCACGGCGTTGTACCGGGTGTCGTTGGAGCGGTACAGGTCCTGCTGCGTGGTGACCATGGCCAGGTTGGCCACCTCGTTGGCGCCCAGCCTGATGATCGCCTCCCGGATCGTGCTCACCTTGGTAAGCCCGGCGTAGAAGGCGGAGTTGGCCGCCCTGAGGACGCCGGTGGCGATGCCGGGATCCGCGTTCAGTAGCTGGTGCACCTCCTTGATGTCGAAGTCGGGACGCGCCAGCGCCTGCTGCAGCCTGATGGCTACCACGTGGAACACCGGGATGCTGAGGCTTCCCTCCGCGAGCCGCGCCTTGATCACCTCAACGATCGAGGTTTGCTGGTTCATGTCAACTGCTCTCCTTGCACTGTGCATCTCTTGCCTTCCCTCAGTATCCGAGGATGCGCCGGAGTTCCATGAGCGGCCTGGGCGTGCCTATGCGGGGAAGGTCGCGCAGCACCTCGTGGACCGATATCAGCCCGTTGGCTGCCTTCACCAGGCCGTCCTCGAACAGGGTCACCAGCCCGGAGGTCTCCATGCTGAGCCTGCGGATCTCGGCTGAGGACCGGTTCTGCAGGATCGCCTCCTTCACCGGTTCATTCAGGACCAGGAGTTCGAAAACGGCGCTCCTCCCCTTGAATCCGGTGAATCGGCAGTTGGTGCACCCCCTGCCCGCCCGGAAGTTGGCTCCGGCCAGGTCCTTGGCCGACATCCCCATCCGTCCGTACTCCGCCGGTGCGGGGATGTAAGGCTCGGCGCAGTCGTTGCAGACCAGGCGCAGCAGGCGCTGGGCGACCACGCAGACCACGGTGGAGGAGATCAGGAACGACTCGATCTGCATGTTCATCAGCCGCAGCAGGCCGCCGATGCTGTCCTCGGTGTGGAAGGTGGTGAGCACCTTGTGGCCGGTCAAGGCCGCCTGGATGGCGGTCTCGGCGGAGAAAGTATCGCGGATCTCTCCGAGGACGATCACGTCCGGGTCCTGGCGCACCATGTGGCGCAGGGTTTCCTCGAAGGTCACCCCGATCTTGTTGTTAATGGAGCATTGGGCCACCCCCTCAATGACGTACTCCACCGGGTCCTCGGCCGTGATGATGCTGGTGTTGATGTTGTTCAGGTGGCTCACGCAGCCGTAGAGGGTCGAGGTCTTGCCGCTACCGGTGGGGCCGGTGATGATCATGACCCCGGACGGGGTCTCCAGGGCGTCCTCCATGAACTGCTTGAGCATGCGCGGCGCCATGCCGATCTGCGAGACCTCGAGGATGGCCTCCTTCTTGTTCAAAAGACGCAGTACGATCTTCTCGCCGAAGATGGTGATGTAGAAGGAGACGCGCATGTCGAGGTTGAAGCCGTGCAGCCGGCTCTCGTAGATGATGCGACCGTCCTGGTGGCGCCTCTTTTCGGCGATGTCGGCCTGGGCCATGACCTTGATGCGAGAGGAGAGCTGCGGCGCGAGGTCGAGCGACAGCTCCATGTGCGGCATCATGACCCCGTCGTGGCGCAGCCGTATGCGGAGCCGGTCCCTGAGCGGCTCGATGTGGATGTCACTGGCCCCCATGGTCATGGCGTCGTCGAAGAGCTTGTTGATCATCCCTACCACGGTGCTCTCGTCGGGCACGGTGGTATCGTCGCCGGCGGTTTTTTGTGCCGCGGCGATGGCGGAGAGGATGGCGGTACGGGTGGCGATGGCAGGCTTCACGTTCCTGCCGAAGATCTTTTCGGCTGACAGACGCGAGTACTTCTCCAGGGGGTTGGCGAAGGCTACCAGCGTCGCCCCCTCCTCGTCGACGGCGTAGGGGACGAAGAGTTCGTCCCGGAACACCTCGAAGGGGGCCTTGGCGAACAGTTTTCGGTCCAGTTTGCGGAATTCCAACTCCGCCATCGGGAAGCCGAGCTGGAAGGAAAGCACCTCGGTCAGCCTGCGTTCCTCGATGAACCCTTTTTCCACGATGATGTCCCCGAGCATCTTGCGCGGGGTGCCCCCTTCCTTTTGCAGGTTAAGCGCGGTGAGGAGTTCGCTTTGCTTCAGGTAGCCGAGTTCGACCAGCAGGTCGCCGATCCGGATGGAAAGGCTGTTCTCGCGCAGGGTCCGCACCACGTCCTCGCGCTTTATGTACTCCAGCTCCTGGAGCACGTCGATCAGTGTCTTCGTGGATTGCAACTTCCCGTGCACGCGCTGGGCATAGAGAAGCTGTTGGTTGGTGATGACGCCGGTGGCAACCAGGAGCTCTACGATCTGTCCGGTGCCCGGGGGGGCAGGGGCGTCTTTATGGTGTTTTTTCATGATTATTCCGGTGTGACGGCCTGATCTGCCGATATGCCGCGCCAAAAAACAAAAGGTCCCCGCTAGCTGCAGCGGAGACCTCGGAACGACGGGGACGCAAACTAATGAGCTGGAGCTAGCTCCCTTTCTTATCGTCATCCGGGCGGCCGGCTTTAATCTCAATTTCGTCCTTGCCGCTGGAAGCCTTCTTGAAGTTCCTGATGCTCTTGCCGAGCGCTCCGCCGATCTCCGGGAGCCGGCCGGCTCCGAACACCACGAGCACGATCACCAGGATAATAATGAGCTCCGGCATTCCGAATCCAAACATATGACCTCCCTTTGTGAATTGCGTAAGATGCTGCAGTATCGCACAGGGGGAGCGGAAAAATCAACAGTTGGATTAAGATTGGTCTGAGAACGAAATTATTAAAAAATTATTGTAAACGCGTTAAAAGTTTGTTACAAACTTGCTGCCGCTATCTCTCTAGCAAGGAGGACTCCCGTGAACAAGATGATCCTGCTGGTCGAGGACAACCCTGACGACGAGGCTCTGACCCTCAGGGCGATACGCAAGCACATGCCGTACGGCATCGTGGTAGCGCGCGACGGCGCCGAAGCGCTGGAGCACCTATTCGGTACCGGGCGCAACGCCGGGGCCGAACAGGCGCCCACGCCGCTTCTGGTGCTGCTCGATCTGAAGCTCCCCAAGGTGAACGGTCTGGAGGTGCTGCGTCGCATGCGGGAGGAGGCGAAGACCCGCTCCATCCCGGTGATCGTGTTCACCTCGTCCACCGAGGAGCAGGACATCCTGGACAGCTACCGCCTGGGCGCCAACAGCTACATCCGCAAACCCGTGGACTACGGTCAGTTCTGCGAAAACATGAAGCAGGTGATGAACTACTGGCTGAGCGTGAACCAGCTTCCCCCGCACCGGACCTGCACCGCGGCCTGATCCCCTTGTTGCCAAGCCGCACCTCATCCTGTTAATATCCTGCGCATGGACAAATTCGAACTGGTAACGGGCTTCCATGCGCGGGGTGACCAACCGCGCGCCATCGAAGAGCTTTCCGAAGGGGTGCTGCGCGGCGACCAGCACCAGGTCCTGCTCGGGGTCACCGGCTCCGGCAAGACCTTCACCATGGCCCAGGTGATCGCCCGGTGCAACCGCCCCGCCCTGGTGCTCGCCCCCAACAAGACCCTGGCGGCCCAGCTCTACGGCGAGTTCAAGGAACTGTTCCCCAACAACGCCGTCGAGTACTTCGTCTCCTATTACGACTACTACCAGCCTGAAGCCTACATCCCCTCCTCGGATACCTTCATCGAAAAGGACTCCTCGATCAACGACGAGATCGACAAGTTCCGCCATGCCGCCACCAGGAGCCTTTTGACCCGGCGCGACGTGATCATCGTCGCTTCGGTCTCCTGCATCTACGGCATCGGTTCGCCGGAGTCGTACCAGGAGATGCAGATCCGGGTGCGGGAGGGGGACGATCTGGGGCGCGACGAACTCCTAAAACGCCTGGTGGAGATCCAGTACGAGAGAAACGACGTCGACTTCCACCGCGGCAGCTTCCGGGTGCGCGGCGACACCGTCGAGGTGTTCCCGGCTCACGACGACGAGCGCGCCATCAGGATCGAGTTCTGGGGGGACACCGTCGAGGCCATCTCGGAGATCGATCCCCTGCGCGGCGTGCAGATCCAGAAACTCCCCCGCTTCGCCATCTACCCGGCCTCGCACTACGTGGCGAGCCGCCAGACACTGGAGCGGGCGGTCGAGCAGATCAGGGTCGAACTGGAGGAGCGCATCCGCTACTTCAAGGACCAGAACATGCTCCTGGAGGCGCAGCGCATCGAGCAGCGCACCTTTTTCGACATCGAAATGATGGAGCAGATGGGCTTTTGCCAGGGGATCGAGAACTATTCGCGGCATTTCGACGGACGCCTGGCGGGGGAGCCCCCCTACACGCTCATCGACTACTTCCCGGATGACTTCCTGCTGGTGGTGGACGAGTCACACATCACCGTATCGCAGGTGGGGGGGATGTACCGCGGGGACAGGAGCCGCAAGGAAACACTGGTGAACTTCGGTTTCCGGCTCCCTTCGGCCCTGGACAACCGGCCGCTGACCTTCCAGGAGTTCACCAGGAAGCTGAACCAGACCGTCTACGTGTCGGCGACCCCCGCCGATTACGAGCTTAAGATGTCCGGAGGCGTCGTGGTCGAGCAGCTGATTCGCCCCACCGGCCTCATCGATCCTGTCATCGAGGTACGTCCCGCGGCGGGACAGGTGGACGACCTGCTGCACGAGGTTCGCCTCACCGCCGAGCGGGGGGAGCGCATCCTGGTGACCACCCTGACCAAGAGGATGGCGGAGGAGCTCACCGACTACTATCGGGAGCTCGGGATCCGGGTGCGTTACCTCCATTCGGACATCGACACCTTCCAGCGCATGGAAATCCTGCGCGACCTGCGGCTGGGGGAATTCGACCTGCTGGTCGGCATCAACCTGCTGCGCGAGGGGCTGGACCTCCCCGAGGTATCGCTGGTGGCGATCCTGGACGCCGACAAAGAAGGGTTCCTGCGTTCCACCCGCTCGCTGATCCAGACCTGCGGCCGCGCCGCGAGGAACGTGTCCGGGCGCGTGCTCATGTACGCCGACAAGGTGACCGGCTCGATGCAGTCCGCCATCGACGAGACCATCAGGCGCCGGGAGCTGCAGCAGGCGTACAACCTGGAGCACGGCATCACCCCCGAGAGCGTGAAGAGGCTGATCGGCAACGTGCTGCAGGCCCCCGAGGAGAAGGACTGGGTCACCGTCCCGGTCAAGGGGGAGGAGTTCCTCAATCCCAAGGACCTGGAAAAGACGTTGAAACGGTTGAGAAAAGAGATGCTGGCGGCGGCCAAGGCCCAGGAGTTCGAGAAGGCGGCGGAGCTGCGCGACAAGATCAAGCGGCTCGAAGTGGCGGAAATAACCAAAGGCAGTTGACGGTTGGGTTGACATTGGGTCACGAAAAAGCCCCTCGATCCCGTGCTACGGGTGAGGGGCTTCTTTTATTCGGTGCCAGGACGATTCCGGAAAGGTGCCCTGTCCCCCCTCCCGTCGAGGGAGGGGGGAGCGTTGCGCTTATTCGGGTGCGCCCCCGGGCTTTTTGCGCCGCCTCCGCCTGCGCCGCTTCTTCTTGGGCGCCTCTGCGTCGGCTGCAGCGGCTTCGTTCCCGCGTTGCGGCGCGGGTTCCAGTCCCTCCGCCTGCTGAACGGCGTAACGCTCCCACCACTCGGCCAGCGACCTCTTCGGCGGGGTGAGCTGCTCCATGAAGCGGAGATACTGCAACGCGTCCGGGAAGACGGGACGCCCCAGCACGCCGCGGCCGTTCCTGCCAGGGGTCTTCTGGAAGCGGTGCTGCATGTTCAGGATGTCGCGCACCGCAACCAGCACCCGGTTGGGCACCGAAACGGTCGGCGCGAGTTCCCCGGCAAAGGCAGCCACCGCTGCGTCGGTTGCCTGTTGCGGTGGAAGCCCCTCGTCGCGAAACTGCGCCACCTTCTCTTCCAGGTATTCCCCGAACATCAGGGCGATCAGCAGCGGCGGGGTGACGGCGATCCCCTGGCCGATCTGGCTGTCGGCCCATTCAAGCGCCTTGCCCACCCGGACATGGGGATAGCAATCCGACTCGCGGGAAAGCCAGGCGTCGAAGTGCGGGAAGAGCGGCTCGAACAGCCCGCAGTGGCGCATCATCTGGTAGGTCCGCTCGCCGGCCCCCATGAGGAGCAGTTTCAGCACTTCCTCGTAAAGGCGCGGCGGCGTGGCCTTGTTGATGGTGCCGCAGAGTGCCTCGATGGCGGCCTCGGTCCGGGCCTCGATGTTGAAGCCGAGCATGGAGGCGAACCGGATCGCGCGGATCATGCGCACCGGGTCCTCGGTGAAGCGGACCATGGGGTCGCCGATGGTGCGGATCAGCCCGTTTTTGAGATCCTCCATCCCCCCCACGTGATCGATGATGGAGAAGTCGGCGATGTTGTAGAACAGGGCGTTGACGGTGAAATCGCGCCGCACCGCGTCCTCTTCAGGGGTGCCGAAGACGTTGTCCCTGAGCACCATGCCGTCCTCGCTCTTCAGGATGGGAGGACCGTGGTGGTGCCGGCGCCTTCTCCTGTCGCGCTCCTCTTCAAGCTGCTCTGCCTCGGGAGGAGCCTCGACGAGCTCCTCGGGCAAGGCCTCGGCGGCTTCCTCGAGGGATGCCTCCGCGGCATCGACGGTGGAGCGGAAGGTGGCGACCTCGATGATTTCGTCGTGGAAGTGGATGTGGGCCAGGCGGAAGCGTCGGCCGATCAGGCGGCAGTTGCGGAACAGCTTCTTGAGCTGGTTGGGGGTTGCATCGGTGACGACGTCGAAGTCCTTGGGCTCGCGCCCCAGGAGCAGGTCCCTGACGCCGCCGCCCACCAGGTAGGCGATGAAGCCGTGCTCCCGGAGCTTGTAGAGCACCTTGACGCCGTTGGGGCTCAGTACGGAGCGGGAGATCGAGTGCTCCGCGCGCGGGATGATGACTTTTTCCATGTTAGTGTTCATTCGCGGAAAATTAGCATAAATCCGCAGCAAAGGCAAAGGGTGCGGAGTCAATTTAATTGACTTTGGTCATGACGAAACTGGATTGCTTCTGTTATGGTGGCGATCATGGAAAAGACGCAGAAGCAGGAAAAAGACATCAGGGTACTGGAAACCTTCATCGGCTGCTACTGCCGCGGCAAGCACAAGAGCCAGAAGGGAGTGCTCTGTGAGGATTGCTCGGAGCTTTTGGCCTATGCCAAGCTGAAGCGGGAGAAATGCCCTCTCGACCCCAAGCCGACTTGCAAGCACTGTCACGTGCACTGCTACGGGAAGGTGCAGCGCGCCAAGATCCGCGAGATCATGGCCTACTCGGGGAAACACCTGATGCTGCGCGGTCGCCTCGATCTACTCTGGCACTACTTTTTCTAGAAGACGTTCCAGGTTCTACGTTAGAATCAGGACCTTCGAGCTTCGGAGCAACACAACAACAGTCTTTCGGTTTTGACTTAGAACATAGAACATAGAACGTATAACTTAGAACGGATTTCGGGGGGTAAAGATGATCAGGAAAATTGTGCATATCGACCAGGACAAGTGCGACGGCTGCGGGCTCTGCGTCCCTTCCTGCGCGGAAGGCGCCATCAAGATTGTGGATGGCAAGGCCCAGATCGCCGCAGACAACCTGTGCGATGGCCTGGGGGCCTGCCTGGGAGAGTGCCCCCAGGATGCGATCACCATCATAGAGCGTGAAGCGGACGAATTCGACGAAATTGCCGTAGAGAAGCATCTCGGCGCCCAGGGCGGAGCCCCTGCCGGGCACGGTCATGGCCACGGTGGTGGTCACGGTGGTGGTCATGGTCATGGTCATGGTCATGGTCACGGCGGTGGCGGATGCCCGGGCTCTCGCGTTCAGAGCTTCGCGCCGGCGCCGTCCGCGGCGGCGCCCGCACCGGGTTCGGTGCAGAGCCAGCTGGCGCAGTGGCCGGTGCAGTTGCACCTGGTGCCGGTAACCGCCCCGTATTTCAAGGATGCCGAACTGCTCATCACCGCGGACTGCGTGCCCTTCGCCTATGCCAACTACCACCAGGATTTCCTCGCGGGCAAGGCGGTGGTGGTCGGTTGCCCCAAGCTCGATGACAACAACGCGTACCTGACCAAGCTGACCGAACTGTTCCGCGTCTCCGGCATCAAGGGGATCACCGTACTCAGGATGGAGGTCCCCTGTTGCGGCGGCATCGTGATGGCGGCGCGCCAGGCCTTGGCTGCTTCGGGGATGGAGATCCCCTTCCGCGAGGTAACCATCAGTATCCGCGGAGAAATCGTGGAGCGTTAGAGGTCCGTCGTAGGATGAAATCGGACCTTCCTCAAGGCACAAAGGACAAATAGGACGCTTTTGATCTTTTTTGATTGACAGGGGATTGGACCACTGGTACAGTTGCTCCCATTAGAATCCCAATCAGCCGAAAGGAGAACAGCACCTATGAGTCTTACTACCTTGGTAACTAAGGAAGCCCCCGATTTCACGGCACAGGCGGTACTGCCCGATAACTCCTTCGCAGAGCTCACTCTGTCCAAATATCGCGGCAAGTACGTCGTCCTCTTTTTCTACCCGCTCGACTTCACCTTCGTCTGCCCCTCCGAGATCCTCGCCTTCAACAAGAGGGTGGCGGAATTCAAAGAGAAGAATTGCGAGGTGATCGGGGTTTCCGTAGACTCCAGGTTCACCCACTTGGCCTGGAAGAACACTACGGTGGAAAACGGCGGCATCGGCAACGTCCAGTACCCGCTGGTCGAGGACCTCGACAAGTCCATCGCCAGGAGCTACGGCATCCTGCTGAACGAGTCGGTTGCGCTGCGCGGGCTGTTCCTGATCGACACCAAGGGCGTGGTGCGCCATACCGTCATCAACGACCTACCGCTGGGGCGCAGCGTCGGTGAGGCCCTCAGGATGCTGGATGCGCTTCAGTTCGTCGAGACCCATGGCGGCGAAGTCTGCCCGGCCAACTGGCAGGAAGGTGAGGATTCTATGAAGGCTTCTACCGCCGGCGTCGCAGAATATCTCGCCAAGAAGCACGGCAAATAAGAAGCATCCACCCACAGTTTGAATAGAGAAAAGGCGCGGTTTCGCAACCGCGCCTTTTTTGTTATTGATCTCTACAATGATAGAGGTAGTGCCATCTTGCCAATGAAAGCCATCTATGTTACAAGAACATAGCATTTACCGACATGTAGCTCAAAAAGGAGTCGACATGCGTACCAAGGCGACCTTGTTATCCCTGTTGTTGCTCATGGTTTTTGCCACGTCTTCGTTTGCTTTGGAAGGTCAGCAGCCGGAGGCAATTGCCGAGAAGATGGCGTTCAAGCTGGTTCGAGGGGTGACCAATACGGCGACCTCGCTGGTCGAGGTGCCCAAGCAGTCCTACCTGATGGTACGTGACCGCGGCGGTATCGGCTACGTGGTCGGGCCGCTGAAGGGCGTGGGAATGGCCTTCTACCGCTTGTTGACCGGCCTGACCGAGACCGTCTTTTTCGCGGTGCCCCAGCCCGGCTATTACGACTCCATGATCACCCCCGAGTTCGTCTGGGAAGGTTGGGAAGAAAAACGGGTCGAACCGAGAGGCCAGAGTGAGGCTCAACCTGTTCCAGCCAAGGGAGAGTAGATGATGCAGAAGAGGTTTGTTTTCTTGGCCATACTGGCGCTGGCGCTGGTCCTGACGGCAGAGAAGGGACATGCGGCCGATACCCGCACCGTGGATACGGCCTCCCCGCAAGAGGTGGTGGACGGCATGGCCAACAAGCTGGTCCGGGGTGTTGCCAATATAGCGACCGGGTGGCTGGAGTTGCCGAAGCAGATCTATCTCACCTGCAAGGAAGAAGGAGCCGCCAAGTGTGTAACCGTTGGTCCCATAAAAGGGATAGGGATGACGCTGGTACGTACCGCATCGGGTGTCGGTGAGACGGCCACATTCTTCCTGGCCTATCCCGGTTTCTACGATCCGTACCTCGATCCGGCCTACGCCTGGCAGAAGGAGTAGGCGGACCCGGCAACGCTTCCCATTAATGCAAAAAAGATCCAAGGCCTGTTCCGCGACCGGAACCCTTGGATCTTTTTTTATGCCCGCAGCAACGAAGCGCGGAGCGGGCGACATCCTGTCCCCTCGCCCTCCGGGAGAGGGACTGGGGTGAGGGCGCTGCTATGGGAGAGGGTACGGGCTGGCGCCCTTTTTCTGGGCAGAAATAAAAAAGGCCGCATCGTGAGATGCGGCCTTTCGCAATTACCCGTTAAGGGGAAATTACTTTGCAGCCGGAGCAGCCGGAGCGGCCGGAGCAGCTTCTTTCTTCTCTTCTTTCTTAGCAGCGGCTTTCTTAGCAGCTTTTTTCTTCTTCGGAGCAGCTTTCTTAGCCGGAGCTTTCTCTTCTTTCTTAGCCTCTGCAGCCGGAGCAGCAGCCGGAGCAGCGTCAGCAGCGAAAACAACACCAGCGAAAGCAACAGCAACGAGAGCAGCAACTACGGAGGACAGAACTTTTTTCATGGTAATTCTCCTTGTACAAAATGGGTTGGTGTCTGGCATAGAGCAGGTTGCGTGCCAATCTCTCATTATAACCGTAAACACTGGAAAAAACGTGAGGCGACCCCAGGAGGGACCCGGGCTCTCATGAAAGCGCCGCCGCATATGCTCCAATGAGTACCGCAAATGCGGTATACTTTGTGGTGAACCGTGCCGATGCCGAGGGTATATTGCTTGCCAGCGCTTCGAATATTTTGTTATTATGTCCGGTCACGGCTGAGCCGGGCTATCTGGGGGATTTTTGAGCAATAACATACTTTTGTCAGTGGAAAAACCCGCCCGTTACATGGGTGGGGAGATGGGAACAGTTGCCGACCGGGAAGGGGCGCTCCGCTTTGTGCTCGCGTTCCCTGACGTATATGAGATAGGAATGAGTCATCTCGGGCTGCAGGTCCTGTACGGTGTCCTGAAAGAGGTGCCGTGGGTCATGCCCGAGCGCGCCTACGCGCCGTGGCCCGACCTCGAGGAGTCGCTGCGCGCCGAGGCGAAGCCCCTGGTCACGCTGGAAGCCGGTACTCCTTTGGCCGACGCCGACATTCTCGGTTTCACCCTGCAGTACGAGCTTTCCTACACCAACATCCTGAACATGCTGGATCTCTCCGGGATCCCGCTGCTTGCCTGCGACAGGCCCGAGGGGTATCCGCTCGTCATCGCGGGCGGCCCCTGCGCCTATAACCCGGAGCCCCTGGCCGACTTCTTCGATGCCTTCCTGATCGGCGACGGCGAGGAGGCGGTGATTGAGCTTGCCGACTGCGTGCGGACGGCGAAGGAGCAGGGGGTTGCCAAGGCGGAACTCCTGGAGCGCCTCGCCCGGATCGAAGGGGTCTACGTCCCCTCCCTGTTCGAGGTGAGCTATCACGACGACGGCAGGGTCGCGGCCATCACCCCGGTGAAGGAGTGGTGTCAGGGCGTGCGCAGGCGCTTTGTCGCCGACCTGGAGACCGCCTATTATCCGACCTCGCCCATCGTCCCGTTCCTGAAGACGGTGCACGATCGGGTGAGCGTTGAAATTTCCCGTGGTTGCACGAGAGGTTGCAGGTTCTGCCAGGCAGGGTATATTTATCGGCCTGTGCGCGAGCGCAGCCCCGAGCGGATCTTCGAGATCATGGAAGAAGCGCTGCACAACACGGGGTACGACGAGATTTCACTCCTCTCCCTCTCCACCGGCGATTACGGCTGCCTCACCCCGCTGCTCAAGGGGCTCATGGACCGCTACTCGGCCCAGAAAAAAGCGGTCTCCCTACCCTCTATGCGGGTCGGGAGCCTGAGCGACGAGATGGCGGAGGAGATCCGCCGCGTGCGCAAGACCGGCTTCACCCTGGCCCCCGAGGCGGGGAGCGAGCGGCTCAGGAGCGTGATCAACAAGGGGATCACCGAAGAGGCGCTGCTGGAAAACGCCCGCTCGGTCTACGGCAACGGCTGGCGACTGATCAAGCTCTATTTCATGATCGGCCTCCCCACGGAAACCATGGAAGACGTGGACGGCATCGTGGAACTCTCCCGCGAAGTGAAGCGGCAGGGGAAGTTTGCCGGCAACGGCGGCGACGTGAACGTCTCGGTTTCGAGCTTCGTCCCCAAGCCGCACACCCCGTTTCAGTGGGAGCCGCAGATCAGCGAAGCCGAGATCGTCGAGAAGCAGCGCTACCTGCGCGACGCCCTCAAGAAAAAGAAGCTGATCATGAAGTGGCAGGATGCCTCTCTTTCCGGCATGGAAGGTGTCTTCGCCCGCGGCGACCGCAGGCTTTCGAAGCTCCTGATCGAGGCGCATCGCCTGGGCTGCCGTTTCGACGGCTGGTGGGAACATTTCGACCGCCTGAAATGGGTGCAGGCCTTCGAGAACTCCGGTATTGACGCGAGCTTCTACCTGAGGCGCCGCGAGCTGGACGAGGTGCTCCCCTGGGACCACATCGATTGCGGCGTGACCAAGCCATTCCTGCTCAAGGAGCGCGAGGCATCGCTCGTCGGCGCCCCCACCCCCGACTGCCGCTTCGATCGCTGCACCGGCTGCGGTGTCTGCGATTTCAAGGAAATAAAGCTGCGACTAAACGAGCCGGTTCCCTTTGGCACCTACGCCAGCCAGGCGGCGGTACCGGAGACGACCGAAGAGGCGCAGAGGATCCGGATCCGTTTCGAGAAGGTTGGGCGGATGCGGTTTCTGAGCCACCTGGAGATGTTGACCCTGTTCACCAGGGCGGTGGGGCGCTCCGGCATCCCGATCCGCTTTTCGCAGGGGTTCCATCCCCACCCGAAGTTTTCCTTTGCCACCGCGCTCTCCGTCGGCATCGAATCCTATGCCGAGTACATGGATTTCGAGGTCGATGCCGGATATACGGCAGCCCAGCTGCAGGAAGCGCTGAACGCGACCCTCCCTGGGGGGGTGCGGGTGCTGGAGGCCCAGGAGATCGCGCTGCGGGCGCCGGCGCTGTCCGTCATCATGGACAAGGTGCGCTACCGCGTGACCCTCCCCGAGGAGCTGGCGTGCGACCTGGAGGCGAAGGCGGCTGCCTTCCTCGCCCTGGAGTCGTCGCCGGTCAAGCGCGAGAAGAAGGGGAAGTCGACCGAGTTCGACCTGCGTCACGAACTGGCCGAACTGAAGGTCGAAGGGCGGACCCTGGAGATGGTTGCGGGGCGCGGCAAGCTGCTCGAGTTCGCCAGCGCCATCCTCGGCGTCCCCGCCGACGCCCTCAAAGAGGTGCGGCTGGAGAAGCTGGAAGTGCTTTTCAAGGAGTAACGGAGCCGCGTTCTGTGACATCTGTAGGGGCGAATAATCATTCGCCCCCCTCAGCCACCCGTTGGCGAGGCTTACGCGCAGAGGTGTCGGCAGCGCCACCGGCTGGGCGAATAGTTATTCGCCCCTACAGGACGCATGCATGTAGGACCTGAAACAGTTTGCTTTTGAATTTTATATATAGGAAGGGGTTAGCATGGGAAACGAGCTGGTCATTAACACCACCTCCCACGAGACCCGCATCGCGCTCATCGAGAACGGCACCATTGCGGAGCTGTATGTCGAGAGGAGCAGGGTGAAGGGGATCATCGGCAACATCTACAAGGGAAAGGTGGTCCGGGTGTTGCCTGGCATGCAGGCGGCGTTCGTGGACATCGGGCTGGAAAAAGCGGCCTTCCTCTACGTGGCGGACGTGTTCGACGCCATGGACGAGTACGACAGTTACATCGAGCCCGAGGAGGGGGAGGAGCCGATGCCTCACCCGCTCCACCCGATCGAGGAACTCCTGCAGGAAGGGCAGGAACTCCTGGTGCAGATCTCCAAGGAGCCGATCGGCACCAAGGGGGCGCGCATCACGGCCCACATCTCGCTCCCGGGACGGCACCTGGTTTACATGCCGACCGTCGACCACGTCGGCATCTCGCGCCGCATCGAGGACGAGGCCGAGCGGGAACGCCTGAAGGAGATCGTGGACCGCATCAAGCCGGTAGGCGGCGGTTTCATCGTCAGGACCGTCTCCGAGGGTAAGAGCGAGGAGGACCTGGTCGCCGACCTGCATTACCTCACCAAGCTCTGGGACGAGATCGCCAAGAAGAAGGACAAGGCGGGCGCACCGAGCCTGATACACTCGGACCTCGACGTGACCCAGAAGGTGGTGCGCGACATCCTCACCGAGTCGGTCGAGCGCATCGTGGTCGACTCCAAGCCCGAGCACGACAAGATCGTCCAGTTCATCAGCACCTTCATGCCCAAGATGAAGTACTCCATCGAGCTCTACGACGAGGAGGAGCCGATCTTCGACCACTTCGGCCTCGAGGTGGAGATCAGCCGCGCGCTGGGACGCAAGGTCTGGCTCAAAAGCGGCGGCTACATCATCATTGAGCAGACCGAGGCGCTTACCGCCATCGACGTGAACACCGGGCGCTACGTCGGCAAGCACAACCTCGAAGACACCATCCTGAAAACCAACCTGGAAGCGGTCAAGGAGATCGCCTACCAGCTGCGCCTTAGGAACCTGGGCGGGATCATCATCATCGACTTCATCGACATGGAGAAGGAGGTGAACCGCGAGAAGGTCTACGGTGCCCTGGAAGAGGCGCTCAAGAGCGACAAGTCCAAGACCAACATCCTGAAGATCTCCGAGCTCGGCCTGGTCGAGATGACCAGGAAGAGGGTGCGCGAGAGTCTCGGTCGCATGATGTGCGAGCCCTGTCCGTACTGCGAGGGGCGCGGCTACGTGAAGTCCAAGATCACCGTCTGCCACGAGATCTTCCGCGAGCTGCGCCGCGAGATGCTCGACATCCGCGGCACCAAGGTGATGCTCACCGTGCACCCGCAGGTGGCCGACCTCCTTTACGACGAGGAGCGCCGCGGTCTCGAGGAGCTGGAGAAGAACTTCAAGAAGCGGATCACGGTCCGCGCCAAGCCCGGCTTCCACCAGGAACAGTTCGAAGTAGCCGTAAGTTAAATAAACGACCAGGAGAGAAGATGATTGGCACGCCGCTGAAAAATGGTGCGACGAGGATGATGCTTTTGGGCTCGGGTGAGCTCGGCAAGGAAGTGGCCATCGAGGCCCAGAGATTCGGGATCGAGGTGGTCGCGGTGGACCGCTACGCCGACGCCCCGGCTATGCAGGTCGCGCACAGAAGCCACGTGATCGACATGCTGAACCGCGAAGAGCTGGACCGGGTGGTGCGCCTGGAAAAGCCGAGCTACATCGTCCCCGAGATCGAGGCGATCAACACCGAGTACCTCCTGGAGCTGGAAAAGGAAGGCTTTAACGTAATCCCGACGGCACGTGCCGCCAACCTGACCATGAACCGGGAGGGGATCCGCCGCCTGGCCGCCGAGGAGCTCGGCCTCCCCACCGCCGCCTACCGTTTCGCCACCAGCATGGATGAGTTCCGCGAGGCGGTTGCCGCCATCGGCCTTCCCTGTGTCGTCAAGCCGATCATGAGCTCGTCGGGCAAGGGGCAGAGCGTCCTGCGCGACGCGGCGGACATGGAGCGCTGCTTCAAGTACGCCATCGAGGGGGCGCGCGGCGCCTCCAACAAGGTCATCGTGGAGCAGTTCATTCCCTTCGACTACGAGATCACCCTGCTCACCGTGCGCCACGTGGGGGGCACCAGCTTCTGTCCTCCCATCGGCCACCGCCAGATCGACGGCGACTACCACGAGTCCTGGCAGCCGACGCCGATGACGCCGTCGGTGCTGGCCGAGGCGCAGCGCCAGGCCGAGGCCGTCACCGGCTCTCTCGGAGGGCGCGGCATCTTCGGGTGCGAGTTCTTCATCACCGGCGACAAGGTCTGGTTCTCCGAGGTCTCTCCGAGGC
The DNA here is from genome assembly GCF_018919385.1 of Geomonas diazotrophica. Lineage (GTDB taxonomy): Bacteria > Desulfobacterota > Desulfuromonadia > Geobacterales > Geobacteraceae > Geomonas > Geomonas diazotrophica. Next base: position 396,446 of record NZ_JAHLMF010000001.1, on the reverse strand, counting down.
CGCACGACACCGGCATGGTCACCATGATCTCCCAGAACCTCTCCGAGTTCGAGCTGCACGTGCGCGCCATCCTCGGGCTGCCGGTGCCGGAGGTGGAGAGCCAGGGGTGCGCCGCATCCCACGTCATCCTGGCCGAGGATGCGGCAGCAGAGGTGGGGTTCGAAGGGGTCGCTGAGGCTCTGGCCGTTCCCGGTAGCAAGCTGCGCCTCTTCGGCAAGCCCGACACAAGGAAGGGACGCCGCATGGGCGTCGCGCTCGCCTTCGGCGCCGATTGCGACGAGGCCCGCGCCAAGGCGGAGGAGTCGGCGCACTGCGTGAAGATCGTGAAGCGGTAAGGCAGCGCACCGGCCTAAGGGGCGGACGGTTTCTGTAGGGGCGAATAACTATTCGCCCAGCCGCGGTTGGCGGCACCAATGCCGCTGCGGGACGACCGCGCAGGTGGCGTCTGCCAAGGTGCTTCGTCTATGGGGGGCGAATGATTATTCGCCCCTACAGGTTACATGGACAAGGTAATGGTGGGACCAATTCTTTGATTGAACCGGAGGTGTTCCATGGTATTTGCCGCGAAAGTTTCCGAGATTCCTGAATTTGGCAAGAAGCTGGTGGAAGTGGGCGGGGAGAAGATCCTCCTGGTGAAGACCAAGGGGACGGTCTATGCCTGCGAGCACGAGTGCCCGCACCAGGGGGCGCCGCTGCAGGGGGCGCTGGTCAAGGAGGCGGGGAAACTGTCCTGCCAGCGTCACGGCTACCGCTTCGACCTGGTGACCGGTGCCTGCCCGGAACACCCCGAATGCGCACCCCTGAAGATCTACCCGGTCGAGATCCGCGGCGACGAGGTCTTCGTGGACCTCGATTAGCCTCTGCCACTCTCTCGGCAGGAAAAACGGGAGCGGCAGAAAAAAACCTTGACTCGAAACACTTTTCAAGATAAGTTTGACCGCTCAATTGTAAATCCAGAGTAAAGGTGGTGAAGTACATGTACGCAGTAGTCAAAACCGGAGGGAAACAATATAAAGTTTCCGAAGGCGACTTTCTCAAAGTCGAAAAACTGGAGGGTGCGGTGGGTGATACCATCGAGATCTCCGATGTCCTGATGGTTGGCGGCGATAAGGTTGTTATCGGAACACCTTTAGTGCCCAGCGCCTCTGTAGTCGGCAAGATTGTCGAGCAGGGCAAAGACAAGAAGATTCTGGTCTTCAAGTCCAAGCGCCGGAAAAACTCCAGGAAACTTAACGGGCACCGTCAACTCAGGACTATTCTGTTGATTGAGAAGATTAACGCCTAGGTAATATTCAAACGGCGGTGCGGCAGCCGCGATTCGTTGGGATCAGGGCCGCTACCGGCAGAAGGAGCAGAAAATGGCACACAAGAAAGGCGTCGGTAGTTCCAGGAACGGTCGCGACTCCGACGGCCAAAGACTTGGTTGCAAAAAGTTTGGCGGCGAAGCCGTCAAAGCTGGCAACATCATCTACCGTCAGCACGGCACCAAGATCCACCCGGGCAACAACGTGGGCCTCGGTAAGGATTACACGCTGTACGCCCTGATCGAGGGCGTGGTGAAGTTCGAGCGTCTGGGCAAGGACCGCAAGAAGGTCTCTGTCTACCCGGCCAACTAGCCAGCGCAGCAAGACGAAAGTGTGAAAGCCCGGAGCCGCAAGGTCCGGGCTTTTGCCGTTTGCACAGGATAAAACTTAATGAGTTTCATTGATGAAGTAAAAATTTACGTGAAGTCCGGTGACGGCGGTGCGGGGTGCGTTTCCTTCCGCCGCGAGAAGTTCATTCCCTTGGGGGGCCCCGACGGCGGCGACGGCGGCAAGGGGGGCGACGTGGTGGTGAAGGTTTCGCCGCACCTCTCCACGCTGCTCGACCTGCGCCAGCATCCGCACCAGAAGGCCGGCCGCGGCAGAAACGGCATGGGTAGCGACCGACACGGCGCCAACGGCGACGTCAAGGAGATCCTGGTACCGCAGGGGACCGTGATCAAGGACGCCGAGACCGACGAGATCCTGGCGGATCTCACCGAGCCGGATTCCTCCATCGTGCTCCTGAAGGGTGGACGCGGCGGGCAAGGCAACGCCCGCTTCAAGACCGCCACCCACAAGGCGCCGAAGTTCGCCCAGCCGGGCGAGCCGGGCGAGGAGCTGTGGATCCGTCTGGAGCTGAAGCTCATGGCCGATGTCGGCCTTTTGGGTATGCCCAGCGTGGGCAAGTCCTCGCTGATCAGCAAGATCTCCGCGGCGCGCCCGAAGATCGCGGAATACCACTTCACCACGCTGAAGCCGAACCTCGGCGTGGTCAAGTACAAGAACTACCGCTCCTTCGTAATGGCCGACATCCCGGGCGTGATCGAGGGGGCGAGCGAAGGGGCGGGGCTTGGGCACCGTTTCCTCAAGCACCTCGAGCGCACCGGGCAGCTTTTGCACCTGCTCGACCTCTCCTGGATGCCGGACCGCGATCCCATCGCGGAGTACGAGGCGATCAACCGCGAACTGGCTCTCTTCAACCCGGAGCTGGCCGAGAAGCGGCAGACCGTGGTGATCAACAAGATCGACCTGCCGCACGTCAGGGAGAACCTGGAAAAGGTGCTTCCCTACTTCGAGGAACGCGGCATCAAGGTTTTCCCCATTTCCGCGGCAACCGGTGAGGGGATTCCCGAACTGCTGGACGACATCGCCTTGAACCTTTGGGGCGAGCCGGACGAGACCTGGTAACAACAGAAAAGATACGTGGTGCACAGAGGGGGAGGGCCGACAGGCTGCTCCCCCTTTTTATTGGCCTGGTCTGCCGCCGGCAGGGACCACGGGCAAAACCGGCAATCCGGAAAAGACATGGTAGACTAGCGTTTGTGTTTTTTAATAATACACCGGACAGAGGATCGGATTGTTCCAATAGCATTGCTGCGGCGCGGTTCCCACTTCATCAGGAGGTCGGGCATGTACCGAATGATCCAGCTGGAATCACTGATACCGGAAACACTGCCGGGGGTAGCCCTGTTCATCAAGCACGGCGACAACCATGTGCTGTACAAGGACCCCAAACTCTCATTCACCCAGGGCGACAAGGAGCGGCTACTCGACAACAATGTGAAACATCTCTTCGTCAAGGCTGCCGAAATGTCGACGTACAACCAGTATGTGGAGGCGAATCTCCCGTTGCTGCTCGGCGATGACAGCATCGAACCGGAGCTCAAGCAGAACATGCTGTACCAGGCATCAGTCAATTACGTGCAGGAGATCTTCGACAGCCCCGCCATAGCTATCAAGCAGAACGTTGATCGTTGCCGGAACCTGATCAAGCACATCCTCAACGACGTGATGAATTCGAACGGGGTGATGCCGGCGCTGAGCAGCCTGGTTGACCATAACGCCTACACCTACGTACACTCCGTCCAGGTCGCAACCTACTCGATTTCGCTGCACATAAAGGAGTTCGACCTCGGCCGCGACGAGTTGATGGACGTGGGGATGGGGTCCCTGTTCCACGACTACGGCAAGGTCTACGTACCCAAGGAGCTGTTGGACAAGCCGGGAAAGCTCTCGCCGTCGGAGTTCCTGGAAGTGAAGAAACATCCCGTCTACGGCTACAGCACCTTGCGAGATCTGAAGATCTTCACGCCGGTTGCCCTCGGGATCGTAAAGCACCATCACGAAAAGGAAAACGGCAGCGGCTACCCCGACGGCCTCTCCAGCTACGACATCGCCAGGAGCTCGAAGATCACTGCCATCGCAGATGTCTTCAGTGCCCTGACCACCAACAGATCCTATCGTCAGGCGCTGTCAAAGGAGAGCGCCCTCGAAATCATGTACGGCGAGATGGACGGCTCCTTCGACCTTCAGTACCTGAACACCTTTAAGGAAACGCTGCACTAGAAAAGCGAGAGGGGATGAAAACGAGGAACGAAAGAGGCACCTGCCCAGCCCGCGGCACGGTGCCTCTTTCGTTGTTCCGGGAACTTGCAAACGTTGCCCGCGATCCTCCCTCCCCTCGCGGAAGGGGGCGAGGAAGGTGCCATCAATCCCGTTCGTTCTCCGCTCCCCTCTCCTGTAAAGGGAGGGAGAGGCGACAAACGACTGATCTCTCCGCATGATCCACGCCTGTACTTGCCGCAACACGAAACGGGAGGTTAGTCACTGCAGGGCGGTGTCGATGGCCTTGAGCAGGGGGCCGGGATAGACACCGATCACGAGAATCATTGCAGAGGCGAGGCAGAGGGCGAGGCCCTCGGCGAGGGAGACGGCACGGGGGGCGGGAGCCTGGCTGCGGTGCATGTAGAGTTGAGCCACTACCCTGAGGTAGAAATAAGCCGACGCGGCGGCGCTCAGGATGCCGATGATGGCGAGGGCGATGGATCCACCCTTGATGGCGGAGTAGAAGATGAAGAACTTGCCGATGAAACCTGCCGTCGGCGGTATGCCGGCCAGGGAGATCATGGCGAGGGCCAGCACGCCGCCGCGCAGAGGAGCCGTGAAGCCCAGCCCGGCGTAGTCGGTGACGAGCTCCCTTTCCTCGTCGATGGAAAGGGAGGAAATCGCACCGAAGGCGGCGAGGTTCATGGCGGTATAGACGGCACCGTAAAGGAGGACGGCTGCATAGCCGTCGCGGCTGCCGCTCAAAAGGGCGAGGCTCAGATAGCCCATGTGAGCCACCGAGGAGTAGGCGAGCATCCTCTTGATGTTCTGCTGCAGCAGCGCCGCCAGGTTCCCCAGCACCATGGAGAGCACCGACAACGCAGCCAGGGGGACGCGAAGTTCAGGCATCGGCGGGAACAGGGCCAACAATATCAGCAAAAGCGCGGCGGCGGCGACCTTGGAACTGGTCGAGAGAAAAGCGGAAACCGGCGCCGGGGCTCCCTGGTAGACGTCGGGCGTCCAGAGGTGCCCGGGGACCAGCGAGAGCTTGAAGGCCATGCCCACAAGGATGACGCCCCACCCCGCGGAGATGATGGCCCTGTTGTCCGGGCGGGCCAGGGCGCCGGAAAGCTGGAGGGTGCCGCTGCCGGTGAAGAGGAGGGCGAAGCCGAAGGCGGTGAAGGCCGCCGCCACCGCCCCCATCAGGAGGTACTTGAGCCCCGCCTCTCCCGATTCGGCCCGGTTCAGGTCCATGCTTACCAGGATGTAAAAGGCGAAGGAGACCGACTCCAGCGCGAGGAACAGGATCAGCATGTTGGTGGCGCAGGGGAGTACGCACAAGGCGAACAGGGCGAAGAGCACCGTGGCCGGGAACTCTTCTCCCTTGATGCCGCGGCGCTCGTTATAGCTGTGGGAGAGGAGCAGGGTCACGGCCGCCGCGAAGCAGAATACCGGGATCAGGAACCGGGCCAGCGGTGTGAAGCAGAGCCCCGAGACGGCCTGAGTCGACGCAGGGGTGCCGAGTGCCGCCCACAGCCCGGCCGCCGCCGAGGCGGTCACGCCGATGGCCGTGAGGCTCGCGGAAAGGAGCATCGGTCCGCATAAAAGCACGAACAGCGCCGCCCCCGCTGTGATCACGATCGGCATGATTGTGTATAGATCGGAAATGGTCATTGAAACTCCGAAGCTTAAAAGCTCAACACAGAAGACTCAGAGGTCTCAGAGATCCTCTGAGTCCCGGCGGTTATTTCGCAAGCAACACCTCAAGTGGTGTCTTGAACAGGTCCAGAACCGGGCCGGGGTGCACGCCAAGGTAAACGACCACCAGCGCCATCACCGCCAGCATACCCGCCTCTCTGGGCGACAGATCCTTCAGTTCCAGCGGTTTCTTCTCTTTGCCGAACAGCACTTCCTGGACCAGCCGCACCGTGTAGACAAGCGTGAGTATCGTCCCCAGGAAGGCGATCGCGGCGGCCAACGGCGCGACCCGGAAGGTGCCGACCAGGATGATCAGTTCGCTCACGAAGTTGTTGAGCCCGGGGACACCCGCGGAAGCCATGTTGAAGACGAGGAAGAAGAAGGAAAAGAGGGGGATCTTCCCCCAGGTGCCGCCGTAGCGGGAAAGATCGCGGCTGTCGGCCCGTTCCTCGAGCATGCCGACCACGAGGAAGAGCGCGCCGGTCGTTATGGCGTGGTTCACCATCTGCAGCAGCGCGCCGGAGACCGCAACGGGGCTCCAGGCGGCGATGCCGAGGGCGACGAACCCCATGTGGCTGACGCTCGAGTAGGCCAGCATCCGCTTCATGTCCCGCTGCGCGAAGGCGATCCAGGCGAAGTAGCCGATGCCGAGCACGGCCACCACGTAGATCAGCGGCGTGAGGGCGCGCGACGCCTCGGGGAAAAGCGGGAAGGCGATGCGGATCAGGCCGTAGGCGGCGGTCTTGGAGAGAAGGCTGCCGAGCATCAGGGTGCCGGCGACCGGCGCGTCGCAGTAGGCATCGGGCTGCCATGTGTGCAGCGGGAAAAGCGGGAACTTGATGGCGAAGGAAAGAAGGAACGCGGCGAAGAGCCAGAGCCCGATGTCGTGCGGGATGTTGGTGCGGACCAACTCGGGGAGCGCGAAGGTGTAGCTCGCGGTCTGCGCCCCGTGCATCAGGTAGAGCGCGATGATCGCCACCAGCATGAGCAGGGAACCCACGAAGGTGTAGAGGAAAAATTTGATGGTGGAGTACACCGGGCGCCCGGTCCCCCACACGCCGATGAGAAGCAGCATCGGGATCAGCATCGCCTCCCAGAAGAGGTAGAAGAGGAACAGGTCGAGGCTCAGGAACAGCCCCTGGACGGCGCCTTGCAGGGCGAGCAGCAGTGAGAAGAACAGCCCGCAGCGCTCCTTCACCCCCCAGGCGGAGAGGACGGCGATCAAGGTGATGAAGGCGGTCAGCAGGACCATTACCGCGCTGATGCCGTCCATGCCCAGGGTGTAACGGATCCCGAAGCGCTCGATCCACGCTGCATCCTGGTAGAGGAAGAATCCGGCAGGCGCACCCGCCGCTTTCTGCCCCGACAGCATGAGCGGCAAGAGGGAGAGCGCGAGTTCCGCCAGGCTGAAGGCGAGCGCGACCCCGCGCACCGCGTTGTCGCTGCGGCGGACCGCGAAGGTCAGCAGCGAACCGCAGAGCGGTAGGAAGACTAGCAGGGTGAGTATCGGGATGAGAGAAGTCATCGGCAGTTCCCGTGGCGCGCAGGCGCCGGTTACGTTACAGCGCGAGCCAGGCGAGGTACCCAAGAATCAGGGCCCCCCCGGCGGCGAAACTGATCAGGTAGACGGCGACCTTTCCGGTGCTCCAGCGTCCGAGCAGGCGCCCGGCGCCGCCCAGGCCGGACCCGAGGCCATCCACCGAGGCATCGATCACCCCGTGATCAACCCGTTCCCAGAAGAACCCGGCACAGGCCTGGTAGGGACGGATCAGGACCAGATGGTACAGCTTGTCGAAGTACCACCCTTGCGCCAGGAAGCCGATCAGCGCCGACGGCCGCGCCTGGGCCTCCCGCATCCGCTCGGCGCGCCCCTTTCCGTAGCGGAAGTACGCGGCTGCCAGGCCGAGCAGTGCCACGACCCCGGCCAGAACCTGCATCGCGATCTCCTGCTCGTGCGATACCTTCAGGAGGTCGCCTGCGGGAAGTCCCTCGAAGAAAGCGCTCAGGTACCCGCCGCCCAGGTAGGCGGGAAGGTCGAGCAATCCTCCGAACAGCCCGAGGATGGCGAGCGGGATCAGCACCAGCTGCATAACCGTGAGGCCGGAGCTGCGGTGCACGTGACCGTTGCCGCCGGCAAAGACCAGGAACACCAAGCGGAAGCTGTAGAACGCCGTGATCAGCGCCGTGAGCAGGCCGAGGAGGTACAGCGCCTGGTACAGCACTCCCCCCTTGAGCCAGACCGCCAGCAGGATGCTGTCCTTGCTGAAGAAACCGCCGGTGAAGGGGATTCCGGCGAGGCAGGCAGCCCCCACCAGGAAGCTCCAGAAGGTGAGCGGCAGCGAGCGCTTCAACCCGCCCATCTTGTAGATGTCCTGCTCGTGGTGCATGGCCGCGATGACGCAGCCGGCACCGAGGAAGAGCAGGGCCTTGAAGAAGGCGTGCACCAGCAGGTGGAAGGTCGCGGCGGTCACCGCCCCGGCGCCTACGCCGAGCATCATGTAGCCGATCTGGCTGATGGTGGAGTAGGCGAGGACCCGTTTGAGGTCGCGCTGCGCGAGGGCGCAGGTGGCGCCGTAGAAGGCGGTCAGCCCGCCGGTGACCGCGATGGCGGCGAGGGCGACCTGGGAGCCGCCGATCAGTGGCAGCAGGCGCGCCAGCAGGTAGACCCCGGCGGTCACCATCGTGGCGGCGTGGATCATGGCGGAGACAGGGGTCGGGCCGGCCATGGCGTCCGGGAGCCAGACCATGAGCGGCATCTGGGCGGACTTCCCCATGGCGGCGATCAGGAACAGGATCCCGAGCATGGTGATGACGGAGCCGGGCATGAGGAACCCCATCCCGTTCACCTTGGTGACGGAAAGGGTACCGAAGAGCTGGAACAGCCAGGCCAGCGCGATCATCAGGGCCACGTCGCCGATCCTGGTGGTGATGAAGGCCTTCCTGCCGGCGTCGGCGTTGGCCGGGTCCGCGTACCAGAAGCCGATCAAGAGGTACGAGCAGAAGCCCACCCCTTCCCAGCCGAGGTACAAAAGCGGCAGGGTTTCGCCGAGGACCAGGGTCAGCATGGCGAAGACGAACAGGTTCAGCAGGGCGAAGTAGCGCGCGTAATCTTGATCCTCGCGCATGTAGAAGACGGAATAGACGTGGATCAGCCCGCAGACGAAACCGATCATGACCGTCATCGAGAGCGAGAGGGGATCGAGGTAGAGCGAGATCGGGATGGAAAGGTCGAAGCTCGTGAACCAATCGGCGAGGGTGATCACCTGGGGGGCGGTGTAGGCGGCGGCCGCAAGCACAGCGCAGAGGAAACTGCCCCAGACCGTGGCGCAGGCGAAGACCTCCACCAGCGTGCGCGGCAGCTTCCGCCCGGCCAGCGCGCAGGTAAGCCCGCCCAAAAGCGGGAAAAGGAGCATCAATGTGAGGTAGGTAGGAAGCATCATTGTCCTTATTGTTCCTGTCCCCGTCCAAATCCCCTCTCCCTTTGGGAGAGGGTGCCCGGCAGGGCGGGTGAGGGAGGTGCCAATGCGGCAGTGTCGCCACTACCGGCGCCCTCACCCCGCCCCTCTCGGGGAGGGAAAGAAAGGGCTATCCCTTCATGGAGTCGAACTGGTCGGTGTTGACGGTGTTCTTGCGCCGGTGCAGGTAAACGACCATGGCGAGCGCCAGCGACACCTCTGCGGACGTCAGTGCCATCAGCATCAGTGAGAACAGTTGTCCGTCGGCGATGCCCCAGTGGGCGGAGCCGCCGACAAAGGTAAGCATCACGGCGTTCAGCATGATCTCGATGCCGATCAGCATCATGATCACGTTGGCGCGCCAGGCGACCACGCAGCCAAGGCCCATGGCGAACATCAGGGATGCCACGATCAGCACGTGGGACAGCGGTACGCTCATCTGCGCCTCCCGAGGTAGAGCGCGCCCACCAGCGCGAAGAGGAGCTGCATCGAAACGACTTCCACGGCAACCCCGTACTGCTTGAACAGCGCGAAGGCGAACTGGCGCACCGGGATCTCGACGAAACCGGGAGGCACCGCCCGCAGGCGGGAGCAGAGGAGGACCACCAGCGAGCCGACCACCGCGCCCGCCAGGAGCAGGGCCGGCAGCCAATTCGTGAAGTGCGGCTGCGGGAGTTTCTCGGGGGACTCCAGTTCCAGCATCATGATGACGAACAGGAAGAGCACCATGATGGCCCCGGCGTAGATGATCACCTCGAAGGCCGCGATGAGCGGCGCCCCCAGGAGGTAGAACATCAGGGCCAGGGCGAAGAACGAGGTCACCAGGTAGACGATGGAACGTACCGCCTGCCGCGCCGTGATGGCGAGCAGGGTCCCGGTGAGGAGTACCGCCGCCAGTATGTAGAAAAGGGTCGCTTCCATTTCGCTCCGAAATAACTTTTGTGTCCGTCTGTGCCGCGTCCCCGCCCCAAAGGGGGAGTGCCGGGGAGGGGGAAGTCTTAAACCCGCACCTGCCCCGTGTGTGAGCTTTCCCTCTCCCAGAGGGAGAGGGAGGTGTCCCCTGAATTTCCTAGCCTATACTACGGCAACAGGCTTCTGGGGTCTGCAGGCGCCTGCTCACCTGCGCCGCTACCGCGCGGCTGCACCACACCGGTCCCGGCGTGGCGGTAGAAATTGTAATTGGGATCCTTGCCGGTGCCGTCGATCAGCAGGTCCTCCTTCTCGTAAACCATGTCGATGACCTGGCGCCTGCAGTGGAACATCTCGGGCGACATCTGGATGGCCAGGGTGGGACAGGCCTCGGCGCAGAGGCCGCACAGGATGCAGCGCGAGAAGTTGATGCGGAACCAGGCGGCGTAACGTCGGCCGTTCTCCCCTTCCGCCGCGGCCATCGAGATGCAGTCGACGGGGCAGGCCCCGGAGCAAAGATAGCAGGCGACGCAGCGCTCGGCGCCGTCGGGGTCGCGGGTCAGGACGATGCTGCCGCGGAAGCGCTCGGGCATGGCCCTGCGCTCCTCCGGGAACTGCACCGTGACCGGTTTCCTGAAGATGTGGCGGAAGGTGATGGAAAGGCCGGTCAGGATCTCTTTTATGTCGTTCAGTATGGGCATCCGTTCCTGCTCGAAGTGTCGTTGGTGCCGTAATAGATGCCGGCAGATTCATTTAGGGCCGACCGCGCGCTGTGACAGCGTAGGGAGGGCCGGGGCCCGGCAGGCAGCGCGGGCTGCCTGCCGGAAAGAGGTGTCAGTTGGGCCGTAGTGACTTCATCAAGACGTCGAGGGTTTGTCTGTGCTGGTTGTTCTCTGCATAGGCGAGGGCGGTGGTTCCGGAGTAGGACATTGCCAGCGGGTCGGCGCCGCTGTCGACCAGCATCTGCGTGGTCTGGGTGCAGCCGTAGTTCGCCGCCAGCATGAGCGGGGTGTGGCCGTCACGGTCGCGGGCATCGACCTCGGCTCCCCTTTGCAACAGCAGGCGTACCACGTCCGCATTGCCGTGCGCCGCCGCGAAGTGCAGCGCCGTTTTTCCCTTGTCGCTTCTGGCGGTCAGGTTCGCGCCCCGCTCCAGCAGGTCGTTCACCTCGGCCAGGTTCCCGGCCTTCGCCGCGTCCATCAGCGCGGTATGGCCGTTTTTGTCCACCGCATCCACCTGTGCCCTGAACCCTGCCCCCAACTCGACTTCCACGGTTGTTGTCATCGCAGTTCCTCCTTTGTGAGAATACATTGCCCAGTACAACGCCTCTTATCGTAAAGCCAGCCACCACCCGGTGACTAGAATGTTGAGAAGAGCAAGCGGTGTCAGGAACTTCCAGCCCAGGTGCATGAGCTGGTCGTAGCGAAGGCGTGGGAGGGTTCCCCTGACCCAGATGAACAGGAACGAGAATAATCCGACCTTGATGAAAAACCACAAGACCGGCGGCAGCAGTGGGCCGCGCCATCCGCCCAGGAAGAAGAGCGAGGCGAGCGAGCCCAGCGAGATGATGTTGATGTACTCCCCGACGAAGAAGAGCCCGAAGCGCATCCCCGAATACTCCGTGTGGAAGCCGGCCACCAGCTCCCCCTCCGCCTCGGGGAGGTCGAACGGGATCCTGCGGCACTCGGCCAGGATACTGACCAGGAAGATCGCGAAGGCGACCGGCTGGTACACGATGAAGGGCATCTCGGCCTGGGCGTTCACGATGTCGGCCAAGCTAAGCGACTTGGCCAGCATCACCACGGGGACCAGCGACAGCCCCATCGAGAGCTCGTAGGAGATCAGCTGGGACAGGCCGCGGATGCTCCCCAGGAGCGCATACTTCGAGTTCGAGGCCCACCCGCCGAGCGCCACGCCGTAGACCGCGATGGAGGAGAGGGCCATGAAGAAGAGCACCCCCACGTTCAGGTCGGCGATCTGCAGGTGCACCTGGCGCCCGAAGAGCTGTACCGGCGCCCCGAGCGGGATGATGGCGAAGGTCAGGATGGCTGGGATGGCGGCCATGGCCGGCGCCAGGGAGAAGAGCAGGCGGTCGGCGGCGGTCGGGATCATGTCCTCCTTGGTGAGCATCTTGATCACGTCGGCCAAGGGCTGCAAGAGTCCCAGGGGGCCGACCCGGTTGGGGCCGATCCGGTCCTGGATGAAGCCCAGGATGCGCCGCTCCGCAAGCACCAGGTAGGCGGCGCCGGTCAGAATGATGGCGTAGAGCAGCACGATCTTGCCGAGCATCAGCGCTATGTCGGTGGCAGTCCAGGTCATGACCTCATTCCTTCCCGCTTTTGCCTGCCCACGTACCCTCTCCCTCCGGGAGAGGGTACGTGGGCAGGTGAGGGAGGTGTCGTGTCAGTGCTATTGAACATGGTGGAGCGAAGTGGCGCCCTCACCCCAGCCCTCTCCCAAAGGGAGAGGGAGAGCGTGCAGATGCTGTCGGCGGGGCGAATAATCATTCGCCCGCAACGATCTCGAAAATTCGAATTCCCTCGCCCTCCGGGTCGAGGCTCCTCAGCGCGCTCCATTTCCCTTCCAAAGGCTCCACTACCGGCTCACCCCCAAGCCTCGCGATCAACTGCGCCATGACCTGCCAGGCGTCGCGCTCCGCCCCCCCGGGAACCTCTTCCCGGTGCACCCGCGGCGGATGCAGGGTGACGGCCTCGGTGGCGTTGCCGTAGTACTTCGGGTCGAGCCCTTTCAAGGGAAGCCCGGCCAACCTGCTGCGCTGGAAACGCTGGGCTCTCCCCTCGTAATTGATGGCGGTGCCGTCGGACTCCACCCAGGTGGTGGTGGGGATGAAGATGGGGCTTTTCGCCTCGACCGGTCCCCGGCGCCAGTCCGCGCTCGCCAGGACCTCCAATCCGGAGAGGAGCCCTTCAGGCACATCGGCCTCGAAGCAGACTACTCCCCGCACCTGCCGGGCAGCCACCAGATCGGCCAGGGGGGATGCCGCATGCTCCTGCGCGAGCAGTCCGGCGGCGAAGCCGTTCGCACCGGGCTGCAGCATGACCAGCTTGGCGCCGCAGGAGGCGATTTGTGCCAGGAGGTCGGGATCCTTCTTGCCGGCGCCGCAGATGATCACCCCTTTCCCCCCCTTCTCGAAGGGGACCTGGTCCAGCGACTCCACGGCCGTGTACTTGAATGGAGGGGTGTTGCGGGCCGGGATCGGGTCGCCGTCGACCAGGAAGATCTGGGCCCCGGCCAGGAAAGCCTTGCGCACCGACAGGGCCAGCATGGGGGCCTCCTCGATCAGGTCGAGGGCGTGCAGGGCGATCCACTGGGCCTGCTCGATGTCCCGCACATACGCGCTGTTCTCTTCGCGGAGCAGCCGGGCCGCCGCCACGCTCCCCTGCTGCTGGGCGGGATCGCCGAAGTAGCAGAGCCTGGCTCCCCCCGCGGCGCGGGCGAGCTGCGCCAGAAGGACCATGCCTTCCAGCGAGAGCCTCGGGGAGCCCACCAAGGCGAGGCTGTCGGCGCCGTTTTTGCGCACGAACTCGGCGATGGATTTGGCGGCCGCGTCGACGGCGACGTCGTCGCCGCAGGTGGCGCCGTCCAGGCGGGGTTCCCTTGGGCGCTGCGGGTCGTTGAGGTACCCCTTGTCGAAGCGGGCCCGGTCGCAGATGAACCAGCCGTTCACCTGGTCGTTGCGGCGCCCGACGATCTTGATGGTCTCGCGCTGGAAGTTCTGCGGCGAGGTGTTGCACCCAACAGAGCAGTGCTGGCAGATGGAGGGGGCGAACTGGTAGTCCCAGTAGCGGGCCCGGAAACGCCCGGTCTTGTCGGTGAAGACGCCGGTCGGGCAGATGTCGACCAGGTTCCCGGAGAAGGGAGATTCCAGGGGTCCCTCCTGAAACCTGCCGAAGTAGACCCGCCCGGCGCTCCCCATGACGCCGAAGTCGGTGCCCCCTGCGTAATCCTGGTAGAAGCGGGCGCAGCGGTAGCACTCGATGCAGCGGTTCATCTCGTGTTGGATCCCCTCGCCCAGGTACTGGTTCTGGAAGGTACGCTTTTTCCCCTGGTAACGGCGGTGGCTGTGGCCTCCGGCGATGGTGAAGTCCTGCAGCAGGCACTCGCCCCCCTCATCGCAGACCGGGCAGTCGTGCGGGTGGTTCAGCATGAGCCACTCGATGACCAGGGAGCGCATCTTCAAGGCCTCCGGATCGGTGGTGGAGACCACCATGCCGTCCTGGGCCGGCAGGGCGCAGGACATCTGGATTCCTTTGACCGGGCCGTCCAGGAGCTTCACCGCGCAGAGCCTGCAGGCGGCGGCGATGGCCAGGGCGGGGTGGTAGCAAAAGTGCGGGATGGTTATCCCGACGCTGCGGGCCGCCTCAAGGACGCTGGTTCCCGGCGCGACCTCCACCGGTATGTCATCGATGATCAGTTTGGGCATGTACCTTTATCTACCTCTTGCCTTCGAGCCGGCAGTCACCCCTTGAACGGGCACTTCTTCTTCGTGATATGCTCCCGCACCTCGTCCTCGAAATCCCGCAGCAGGCCGTCCAGAGGGGCCATCGCGCCGGGGGCGAGGGCGCAGAAGGTGTAGTTCAGATACTTCACGTGCTCGCGCAGGATGGTGATGTCATCTTCCTCGCCGCGCCCGTTCTCGATCCGGGTCAGGATCTCTTTCACGTAGGGAAGCCCTTCCCGGCACGGGGTGCACCAGCCGCAGGATTCCCGGGCGAAGAAGGTGATCAGGTTCAGGGTCGCCTCCACCAGGCAGTGCCCCTCGTCGAAGACGATCACCCCGCCGGAGCCGAGCCGGGAGCCCGCCTTGGCCACGGTTTCGTAGTCCATGGGGAGCGTCCAGTGCTCCGGCTTCAGGAACTGGGTTGAGGCCCCTCCCGGGATGCAGGCCTTGAACTTCCTGCCGTCGCGCATGCCGCCGCAGGCCCCGTCGATGATGTCCCCAAGCGTTGTGCCGATGGGAAGCTCGACGCAGGCGCGGTTCTTGACCGAGCCGCTCACGCAGAAGAGCTTGCTGCCGGCCCCCTCTGGGTTGAGGGCCAGACCCTTGAACCAGGGGGCGCCGTTGGCGACGATGGCCGGGACGTTGGCCAGGGTCTCCACGTTGTTGACCACGGTCGGCCCCTGCCAGAGCCCCTTCACCGCCGGAAAGGGGGGCTTGGAGCGCGGGTTGGGGCGCTTCCCCTCCAGCGCGTTGATAAGCGCGGTCTCCTCGCCGCAGATGTAGCGGCCGGCGGAGAGGTGCAGGTCCAGGTCGATGGAGTGCTCGCTCCCCAGGATGTGCTCGCCGAGCAGTCCCGCCTTCTTCGCCTCCTCGATGCCGCGCGCCAGGTTGGCCGCCGCCTTCTCGTACCCCTTCCTGATGAAGATGAAGGCGTGGCGCACCCCCAGCGCGTAGCAGGCGAGGGTCATCCCCTCGATCAGGGAGTACGGGTTGTGTTCCAGGAGCACCCGGTCCTTGTAGGTCCCCGGCTCCATCTCGTCGCAGTTGCAGATGAGCCAGCGCGGGCCGGGGAGGTCGCGGGGGACGAAGGACCACTTGCGGCCGGTCGAGAAACCGGCGCCGCCGCGCCCCCTGAGCCCCGAGTCCATGACGGCTTGCTGCACGTCGTTCGGGCTCATCCCGGAGAAGGCCTTCTTGAGGGCTTCGAAGCCCCCCTCCTCGCGGTACTCGTCGAACGTCACCACGCGGTTGGGGCGGTTATGTCGGAAAAGAGGGAGTTCCATGGTTCCTTGTCGGTCTCTGTCTTTCGCCCTGTGGCAGCGCGCTCATCCGCCCCTTCGGGCACCTCCTCCCAGGGGAGAAGGGATGGGACTCCCTCACCTCCGGGAGACGGCCGGGTGAGGGTGCCTTTACCTGTTGTTCCGCTCCATTTCCAGTATCTCGTCCACCAGTTCAGGCGTCAGCTTCCCGTACGGGACGCCCCCCACCGACATGGCCGGGCTGTCACCGCACATCCCCATGCAGCAGCACGGAATCAAGGTGAACATGCCGTCCGCGGTGGTGCCGCCGAGCCCGACGCCGAGCTTGTCCTTCAGGTGCTGGATGATCTTGTCGCAGTCGGCGCACCAGCAGGAGATGGAGTCGCAGACGTGGATCACCTTCTTCCCCACCGGGCGGCGGTAGATCATCTCGTAGAAGGTGGCCAGTTCCTCCACCTGCAAAGGCGAAAGCCCCAGGAGCGCCGCGGCCTCTTCCACCGCCTCGTCGGTGAGCCAGCCGTAGTGCGCCTGCAGCTCCTTCATCACGTCCACCGCTGCCTCGCGGGGGGTGAGGGCGGAGGCGACCCGCGCCTTAAGCGATGTTTTCAGCGTCTCGGGTATCATCCCCGGTTCTCTCCTTACAGTTACCGGTCCAGGTCCGCCAGCACGAAGTCGATGGACCCGATGATGGCCAGGAAGTCCGACACCAGCCAGCCCCGGCTCAACATGGGCAGCGACTGGATGTGCGGGAAGGTCGGGGTCCGGATGCGCATGCGGTAGGCGGTGTGCAGCCCGTCGGAAACGGCGAAGTAGCCGTATTCTCCCTTTGGTGCCTCGATCGGCGCGTAGCACTCTCCCTTGGGAGGGGACATGCCGCGCGTAGCGTTCACGAAGTGGTGGATCAGGGACTCTATGTCCTCAAGGGCGTCCCGCTTCTGGGGCAGCACGTAGCGGTAATCGGAAGAGATCCAGCGCCCATCCGGCATCCCTGCGGCGGCCTGCCTGACGATGGAGAGCGACTGGCGCATCTCCTCCATGCGCACCAGGTAGCGCGCGTAGCAGTCTCCCCCCTCGGCGGTGGCCACCTGGAAGTCGAAACGGTCGTAGCCGCAGTAGGGCATCTTCTTGCGCAGGTCCCAGTCGAACCCGCAGGCGCGCAGCATCGGCCCGGTGAGCCCCCACTCCAGGGCCTCGTCCCTGGTGATGGCGGAGACCCCCTTAAGGCGCGCCGTGAAGATGGGGTTTCCGGTCAGAAGCTTCTCGTACTCGGCAAGGCGCGGCGGGAACCACTCCAGGAAGGTCCGGACCTTGTCCAGCCACCCTGCCGGGAGGTCGTCCGCGACGCCACCGATCCTGAACCAGGCGGGATGCATCCGTCCGCCGGTGATCAGCTCCACGATGTCGAAGATCTTCTCCCGGTCGGTGAAGGTGTAGAAGACCGGGGTCATGGCGCCGATGTCGGCCGCGAAGGTCCCCAGCCAGACCAGGTGGTTGGCGATGCGGAACAGCTCGCTGAGCATGACCCGGATGTACTGGGCACGCTCCGGCACCTCGATGCCGCAGAGGGTCTCCACCGAGTTGACGTAGGCCAGGTTGTTCTGCACGCCGGCCAGGTAGTCGATCCGGTCGGTGTAGGGCATGTACTGGTGCCAGTTCTGCCGCTCCCCGATTTTTTCGGCGCCACGGTGGTGGTAGCCGATCTCGGTGTCCATGTCCACGATCTCCTCGCCGGAGAGCTTCAGGATGAAGCGCACCACCCCGTGGGTGCCGGGGTGCTGGGGGCCGACGTTCAGGATCAGCGTCTCGTCGTCGACGCGGTCGAAGAAGTCGCCACCGGGCAGCGACTTGCGCCCGCGCGCTTCCTCCGCCGTGTAGGGGCGCATTTCCGTGGCCCGGGAGGGGTGTTCCTTCCTGAGCGGGTGCCCCTCCCAGTCGGGGGGCATCAGTATCCTGGTCAGGTTGGGGTGTCCGGCGAAGCGGATGCCGAACATGTCGTAGGCTTCCCGCTCGTACCAGTTGGCGACGGGAAAAACGGAGGTGACGCTGGGTGCCTCGGGGTAGGCTCCTTCCAGTTCTGTCTTGATCCTGATCCTGCCGGGGGTGTCGAAGCAGGTGAGGTGGTAGTTGACGGTGAAATCGCGGAACCTGTCGCGGTCGCGGCGGCAGGATTCGTCCACGCAGGCGATGTCTTCCAGCCGCCGGAAGGGGGACCCCTGGCGCTCTTTCAGGTGTCTGAGCAGATCGGGCACCAGGTGGGCCGGCGCGCGGTAGGTGAGCATGTCGGAGGCGGCTTCGTCGCGGAGCACCTCGCCGCCGAATTTTTCCTGCAATTCCTCCTGCAGCCCGAACTCCGGGTAGGGGAGGCGGGGCTGCTTCGGGCGCCAAAGCTCGTCCGAGCGCGGCGCGGCGAAGTGCGGGTGCTGCATCGAGCTGCCGCGGATAGCGATCCCCTCCATGCCGGGGCCGCGGGTGTCGCGGGACTTGGTGACGCCGTCCACGAGGATGGGGGCAACGGTCCCCTGGGTTCCTCCCTGCATCCGCAAAACCGGGCGGGTGGGGCGTTCCTCGCTCCTGATCTTCTGCTGTAGCAGCATGAGCCCTTCCAGGAACGACTCCGGACGCGGAGGACAGCCGGGGATGTACAGGTCGACCGGCAGGATCTGGTTCACCCCCTGCACCACGGAGTAGACGTCGTACATGCCGCCGGAGTTGGCGCAGCTCCCCATGGAGATGACCCACTTGGGCTCGGCCATCTGGTCGTAGAGCCTGAGGATGCTGGGAGCCATCTTCTTGAAGACCGTCCCCGCGATCACCATGAGGTCGGCCTCGCGCGGGGTGCCGCGCAGCACCTCGGCGCCGAAGCGCGAGACGTCGTAGCGCGAGGTGAAGGAAGCCATCATTTCCACGAAGCAGCAGGAAAGACCGAAGAACATCGGCCAGAGTGAGTTCGCCCTCCCCCAGTTGATCAGGTCGTCCAAGGAGGTGAGGAGGACGTTTTCCGGTATTTTTTCGTCGTCCCTCTCGCTCAAGGTTGTTTACCTCGCATACGGATGGCGGACGGCCCCCAGTCCAGTCCCCCCTTCATCCAGAGCCAGACCAGCCCCAGCATGAGGACCACGATGAAGACGGTGATGTGCACGAGCCCCTGGATCCCGAGCAGGTCCCAGGCAGTGGCCCATGTCAGGATGAAAGAGCCTTCGACGTCGAAAACGATGAAGAAGATGGCGATGAGATAGAAGGGGACTCGGGACGCATGACGGGCGGACCCGGTCGGGACCACCCCGGATTCGTAAGGGATGTGCTTGTCGGCGGCATCTTTGCCTGAACCCAGGAAATAAGCCGCCGCCAGCAGGACGCCGATCAGCCCCACCGCGAGGGCTGTGTAAATGGCGAGGGGGATGAACTCGACCTGCTGTGCGGTGACTGGCATACCGGCCTTTCATTGAGAATAACAGGGGATTTTGGTACCCGTATAATCTAGCGTAGCGCTGCCGAAAGTCAATTAGTCCGCGGACGGTGATCGGATCATTAGATCATGTCATCATAATCTTGCTCTTCAGTATCAGGATCTCGAAAGCCATGGCCGCTTTCCCTATCAGCCTCTGTATTTCGGGAAGTTTCTCGTCGAGGGGCAAGCTGCCCCCGCCGACGTACAAGACGGCGACCACGCGCCCCATCATCAGCAGCGGCACCAGTAAATTGTTGAAGGGGGTACCGCCCCCGAGGGCTTCCATGATGGCCTGGTTGCCGGGGGTGGGGGGCATCGGCCCCAGGAAGAAGCTCTTGCTCTGGTTCACCACGTTCAGCACCGACGGTTCGTCCAGTGAAAGCTCCAGCCCCTCGAACTCGGGGACAAGCTTGTTGTCGACCCGTGCCATCCACCCGGTGGCGTGCCCGCCGCGCAGCAGGAAGAAGGCGACCCGTTTGAACTGGGGCCCCAGGTGGCCGGTGATCAGTTCCGCGATCCAGTCGCGGTCGTCCGCCTCGGCCAGCCCGACCAGGACGCTTTCCAACGAGTAATCCTGCTCCGGTTCCTCGATCTCCTCCTGGTACAGCTCGGCCACTGCCACAGGGGGCGGTGCGGCGGCCGCGGCCTGTTGGGTGGACGGTTGGCTCGCCGGGGGCGCCGCTGCCTCGGGTGCCGGAGACGGGGCGACTGGCGGGGCGACTGGCGCGGCCGTTGCCGGCGCCGTTGCCACCTCGGCCTGCTCCAGCACTTCCAGGCTCAACTCCTCCAGCATGGGAAGATCGAGGATCTCCTCCTCCATGTGAACGGGCCACTCTTCGAGCGTCGGTTTGGGCGGCGCTGGCTGAGGGGGAGCTGTCACCACCCGTGCCGCAGGCTTGGCCGGAGGTGGGGTGGGGGAATGGGCGGCATGGTGCCTGCTCCGGCTTCTGCTGCCCCCTTCGACGCTGATATAGCGCACCTCGCGCTTGATGCCGTAGTACTTCTCCAAGGCGGTCACGATGCGCAGTTCCGGCGCGATCACCGGTACGATGATATAGCCGGTCGCGAAGGCGATCTCGTCGATGGCGTGAAGGTCGGTGGGGTCCACCATGGCGAGGGTGACCTTACGGTTGTTGAGCGCTATCGGAATGGCTTTGTACTTCTTGACGTAGTCGAACGGGATGAGCTTGATGATGTTGGGGGGGATGTCGAGCAGTTGGCCCGGAGCGGCGTGGGCGATGCCGATCTTCTGGCTCAGGAACTCCGCCAGGTCCTGCTCGTCCAGGTACCCCATTTCCACCAGGTTGGTACCGAAACGTCCGCCGAATATGGCCTGACCTTTGAGCGTCTCATCGAGCTGGGCCGGCGTGATCTTCCCCGCCTGAACCAGCATTTCGCCTAACCGCATTTTTTCCAAGCTACCCTCCGCCAAAACATCAAATTACACGTGCAATTCATTGAACCAACGCCATGACGACGAGGGGGCGGCGCCGGTCGAAGCCTGCGCGGCCGACCTGCCGGAGTGGCAGAGAAACGACGTTGTTAATCAGGCGCTAATTTAGAGCCGCCGTAGGGCAATGTCAATAGCAAACGGCCGGTTGCACAGATCAGCAAACGTCGACGATCTCGTAGCAACTGCTTCCCAGTTCCACCTCGTCTCCCAGCGATTTCCCGATCAGCTCGCTCCCCAGGGGGGAGGCCGCGGTGATCACCAGTATCTCCTCGCCGTCGAGCTGCAGTTTGAGGCCTCCTTCCTGTGGGCCGATGAAGAAGGTCTTGGCTGTTCCCTCCTCGTCCTCGAGCGTCACCAGGGCGGTGAGCCGGATGCTGTCCCCTTCGCCGAAGGGGTGCAGGGTGAGGCGCTGGTACGCCTGCAGCGCGCGCTTCAGCTCCTGGGCCCGATTCGCCTGCCCTTGCGCGACGTATGATGCTTCCAGGCTCAGCGTGTCGTACTTGTTATCCGGGACATTTTCTTCGTGGATGGCGGCTTCGTGAGCGGTTTTGGCGGCATTGGACAAAACGGACAGATCCTGCGCCAGTCTTTCGATGATAAGCCGGTGCAGCCGGCTCTTTCTGGTGGTAACGATGGGAAACCTTCCTAAGGTGAATTGTCGTGCCGGCGTACCGGGACGTTTCGGGGAGTGCTTCAACCCTGGATCACCGGCAGCTGGCGTGATCATGTCCCTTACCCCGGCCGTTGCAGGGCACCGATAGTATAACGCGGGAGGGGATCTGTCAAAAGGAAGATGGTTACCTCTCCGGGTACCAGTTGATCCCGAAGAGGTGCATGTTGAGTCCGGGGTTCATATACCCGTTCAGGCCGGCGTTGGACATGTGCTGGAACCGGTAAGAAAGCGCGAAGGACGGGGTGAAGCGATAGATGAGGCCGGCATGGGAGATGAACTGCTCGATGCCGTTGTAATCTCTCCCGCCGAACTCGTCACGGCTGAGCACGGCGATGCTTACGCCGAGGTCGAGTTCGACGGAGTCGGGATTGCCGATGCCGAAGGCCGGGCCGACCGAGCCGATGAATCCGAGGTCGTCGCCGCTGGAAAGGACCCCGGCCGTCAGAGAAACCTGGGTGGACACGCCCCAACCACCCTTGCTGCGCAGGTTCCAGGGGAGCTGGTAGGTGGCGAAGGTTTCAAAGATTTCGGCGCCGTTGTCCCTGCCGTCCACGGCGATCCCCCCGCGCACCCCGAAGGGGCCCCAGCTGTTGGCGCACGCGTAGCTTTCTGCACCCAGAGACAGAGCGAATGCAATCAGCAGCAGGCAGCAGATCCTTGTCATGGCGGGCTCCGAGTGAGGTGTGGTTAACGATGTAACATTTAAGCTGCAATTTTCTGAAATTCAAGCGGCTGGGTGCAGATCTCATCGTTGAGATTCCGCTCTCCCGCGACGGCCGGCGGGCGGTGGCTGATACTGTCGCTTGCGGAAAAGTAACGCCGGATGTACTATTTAATAGGCCCTGTAAGGCAGAATGAGGCAGGCAGGAACAAGCCCGAAGGAGGTGGCCATGAAAGGATACCAACTGGTAAAGGAGATCAGAGAGGCGAAGAGTGCTCACCCCGACGGTGTATTCATCAAGTGGTGGCGCAATGAGGAGGACTTCATTGACTTCGACCTGCTTGACAGGTTCCTGCAGAACCTGAATGAAAGTGAGAAGATCGACGGTTTCGAGTTGATCAATGAAGACGAGATGTGGCGCACTCTCGAAGCCCGCTGCCAGGGCAGAGTGTTCAAAGAGAAACGTGATGGGGACTGGGTGCTGCGTTGGACGCCGCCGCCCAACAGGAAGGTCGAGGAATCGGAAACAGAGTATCCGTACACAGCCGAGTCAATGGTGAAGATCCTGGACAGTGAAACGAACTACAATTACGTCGATTAAGCGGGTGGCCTCGGAACGGCCGGCTGCACAGGGAAAGAAGAGAGGGGCGAAGGATTTCGCCCCTTTTCTTTTGCCTAGCGACCTTTGGCGAGCATCTTGAAGAAATCCAGAACCTTGTCCGGGTGTTCCGAAGCCTTGGGCACCTTGGGCCAGTGTTTGATGACGATCCCGTCCGGTGAGATCACCACGGTGGAACGGATGGTGCCCATGGTGGTTTTGCCGTACTGGACCTTCTCGCCGAAGGCACCGTAACTTCTCATAACGGAGGCGTCCGGGTCGGAGAGGAGGGTGAAGGGGAGCTTGAAGTCGGCGATGAACTTGTCGTGAGACTTCATGGAATCCTTGGAGACCCCGACCAACACCGCTCCGAGCTGCTCGAAGAGCGGGTGCAGCTTGGCAAAGCCTACCGCCTCCGCCGTGCAGCCAGGGGTGTTGTCCCTGGGGTAGAAGAAAAGAACCAGGAGCTTTCCCCGATAATCTCCGAGTGTGTGCGCCTTCCCGTCACTCCCCTGAAGTCTGAAATCGGGGGCATTTTGTCCTTCCAGAAACATAGCTTCATCCTCCTTTGACGTGCTTCTCATTAGCCGATAAACCATAGCAGAATGGCTGTAGTTCGCAAGAGGCATGACGCCTTGTCACCGGCTGATATTCGGGGTATGCTGCCGCTGGTCAACTGGAGGGGGGAACATGGGCGGTATCATGGAGGCGGCAGCGGACCCTGGAAGGTGGCACCACTTCGCGGGGGTGTTGCTGGTGATCGCGCTGGCGGTATTGCAGGCGCGGGTGGGTAGGGCAGGTGCCTTTTGGCAGATCTGCTGGGCGCTCCCCGGGACGCTGCTGCACGAGTTGTCGCACCTCGTGGTCGCCGCCGTCACCGGGGGGCGGCCCGTAGGGTTCAGCATCATACCCCGCCGGGATGGCCCGGGGCGTTGGGTGCTCGGCTCGGTTACCATCAGCAGCCCGGGACCGGTTTCCGCGCTTCCCTCGGCGCTGGCGCCGCTTATGTTGAACGTCATCGCCTATTACCTGTACCTGGGGTGGAGTACGTGGTTTCCTGCTGATCTGCCACACACCCTCCTGATGTACGTCGCCATTTATGTTTTCAGCTACAGCTCGATACCGTCAGGGCAGGATCTGAAGGTCGCCTTTTCGAATCCGGCGGGTGTGGCGCTCTATGGTGGGGTTTTGGGGTTGTGTTTGTGGCGGTGGAGGCTTTAAGAGCGGTTGCGGTTTTGGGTTCGGTAACGCCCGCCCCACGACGTGGGCGGGCTTTTTTCACCAAAAGACGCGGGTGTCACAGCGACGCGGCTAATCTTTCGAACTCTTTCTTCGAGCGTACGATGCAATCCTCGACGGCCATCCCGGCGAAGTAGTTGCCGGTGACGTAGAGGTTGCTCCCCTGGACCAGGCGGTCGATCTGGTCGGTGAGCGCCTTGTGCCCCACCACCGGGGAGGGGAGCTGGCTCTCCCGCTGCACCACCTGCTCCAGGTCGTCGGTCTGCACCTGCAACACGGACGCGATCCGTTTCAGCTTGGCTTCCAGGGACACCTTTCCGGCTTTGTAGTGGAAGCTGAACCCGCGGTAGCTGTCGTGCAGCACGGTGTCGCGAGAGACGGCGGAGTAGAACTCCTCGCCGGTCGGGATCAGACCGGCCATAAGGGGCAGCTTCAACTTGCTCTTCTGTACGGCGAACCCCACGCTCTCGATGGTCTCGAGCTTGATCTGAGTGAGCACCTTTGAGAGCTCCGGCGCGATCTCCCCGGCGAGTTTGGCGCTCGCGGGGGGAGGGGCGGCCAGGGTGAGCCGAGGCGCCTGGTACGCGGTCCCGTCGGCCAACTCCACCGTATAAACGTTCGCGTCCTTGGAGATGCGGGCTACCTCTGCGCCGGTTTGCAGGGTGACCCGGTCCGCGACGGCCAGCTTGTCGATGACGCTGTTCAGCCCCCCCTGCAGGGTGAAGCTCTTGATGACGTCCTTTCTCCTGGGGCGCTTGTTGAACAGCATGTCGGCCGGGAAGTCGTCGGCACGCTGCGAGATGACGGCGTTGAAGGCGGGACCGAAGACCCGGTCGTAGTTCCCTCGGCCGACGATGCTGCCGTAATACGAGGCGACGCTGGCGCCGTCCTTCTTAAGGGTGAACAGCTTCCACGCGGAGCAGAACAACTCCGGGAAGGAGAGCTGCGAGGGGATGCTCTTTACCTCGTTGTTCACCAGCATCTTGAACGACACCTTCTCCCTGGGAAGGATGCTTGCCATCAGGGCATGCCTTTCCATGAGCTCCAGCAGACCGCCGTAGGAGTTGTAGCAGGTGTGGGCACCGAGCTCCAGCCAGAACCCGGCCGCGCTCCCCTCGAAACGATGGGAATGAAAGCAGCCGCCAGGCCTGTCGCTCTTCTCGAGAACCAGCGTATTCAGCCCCTTGGCAGCTGTATGGCTTGCGAAACTGAGACCGCTGATCCCTGCACCTATGACGATGGCGTCGAATTGCTTCATCTGGCAGCTCCTGTTTTTAAGGGTCGTTAATTCCAGCCTATATAAGCGCGCCTGCCGCGGGTTGTCAAGGTTTACAACATGTTGACAATGACTCAGTCAGCTATTACATTCTGTGGAGCTGAAACGAAGGAAATATGAAAGGGAACTAACATGGCGCAAAGAGATTATTACGAGGTGCTCGGCCTCAAAAAAGGCGCCTCGGCGGACGAAATCAAGCGGGCGTACCGCAAACTTGCGGTCAAGTATCACCCGGACAAGAACCCGGGCGACAAGCAGGCCGAGGAGCGCTTCAAGGAAATCAACGAGGCGTACGCGGTCCTCTCCGACCCCAAGAAGAAAGAGCAGTTCGACCAGTTCGGCTCCACCAACTTCCACGAGCGGTTCTCGCAGGAGGATATCTTCAGGGGCTTCAACGTCGACGACATGTTCCGCGATCAGGGCTTTGGCACCGACGACATCTTCTCCCGCATCTTCGGCGACGCGGTGCGGCGTCAGCGCGGCGGCGGCCGCGGCCGCCCCATGGCCGCCAAGGGAGAGGACTTCTCCATGGAGATCCAGGTCACCTTCCGCGATGCCTACGACGGCGCCGAGAAACGGGTGGCCTTCATGCGCGACGGCGCACGCGAAGAGCTGTCGGTGAAGATCCCGGCAGGGATCGAGACCGGCGCGAGGCTCAGGGTTGCCGGGCGCGGCGCGCCGGGGCGCATGGGCGGCCCCGCGGGGGACCTGTACCTCTCCGTGACGGTGGGCTCGGACCCCCTGTTCCAGCGCGAGGGTTCGGACATCGTGCTCAACCACGAGGTGCGTTTCTCACAGGCGGTACTCGGCGGGCAGATCGAGGCGCCGACCATGGAGGGGACCAAGAGGATCAAGATCCCGGCCGGCATCCAGTCCGGCACCAAGGTGCGCCTGAAGGGGCTGGGGTTTCCGGTGCTCGGGTCGCAGGCGCGTGGCGACATGTACGTGAGGGTCGCGGTGCACGTGCCCGAAAAACCGACTGCGCGCCAGCGCGAGCTGGTGGAGCAACTGGCGGCGGAAGGGCTCTAGCTTTCACGGGCAGGCACCACAGTTCGAAATAAAAAATCCCCCTCGCCGTTACCGGGCGAGGGGGATTTTTTGTCTTTGGAAGCGGCAACTCAGGGCTGCTTGATGTCGATGCTGGCGGCGCTGCGCAGGTCCTTGACCCACTGGTTGAAGCGTTCGTCCGATTTTTTCTTGTAGAGCTGTTCCTCGATGGAGTCCTTCACCTCCTCGAATGGGCGCCCTTTCTCCTGGCTCTTCTGCTCCAGTTTGATGATGTGCAGTCCGGCCGGGCTCTCCACCAGCGAACTCACCTCGCCGGGCTTCATGGCGGCGACGGTGTTGCCGATCTCGGCAAGCATGTCGCTTCTCTTGAAGGTTCCCAGGTCCCCCCCGTCCTTGGCGGCCGCAGGATCCTGGGAGTACTTCTTGGCCAGTTCGACGAAGTCCTCGCCCCCTCGGGCCTTGGCCAGCACCTCGTCGGCGAGCTTCCGGGTCTTGGCGGCATCCTCGGCGCTCCCCTTCGGGTCCAGCTTGAAGAAGATGTGCCGCGCGTGGAAGGTCTCGCTGCCGCCGTAGTCGGCCCGGTGCGCCTCGTAGTATTCGTGCATCTCGCGCTCGCCCACCTGGATCTTGGAGCGCACCTCCTGGCTCATGAGCCGCATCCGCTCCAACTGCTCTTTGAGCTGCACCTTGTACTGCTCGACGGTGAGCCCCTGGGTGGCCAGCGCCTTCTCCAGCGCTTCCTGGGTCAGGTTGTTCTGCTTCTTGACGTCCTCGATGGCCAGGCGCACGTCCTCGTCGCTTACCTTGATGTCGAGTTCGCGGATTTTCTGCTCGACCAGTTTACGGTCCACCAGGCGGTTTACCGCTACGCTGCGCAGCCCGGTCTTCTCGGAAGCCGGAAGTTTCTCGGTCTCCTTCTGGACCTGGGCCAGTTCCTTGTCGACGTCGACGCTGGTGATCACTTCGTCGTTGACGATGGCGGCGATGCTGCTGATCTGTTTGGCGTTGGCAAAGCTTGGGGTTGCGGCGAGAAGGGTAAGCAAGCTGCAGGCGATGATGATTTTGACCATGTGTTCTCTCTGTGGCCGCAGAGGCGGCGCTTGTGCAAAAACGGCCGGGACTAGCCCGGCCGTTTGTTTATTCTGTTGCTGCCTGAATGATTGCGCTTACTTGGCCTGTGCAGGCTGGGCCGGCTGTGCGTCGGCCGGATGGGTCGCGCCGCCTTTGGCGCCTTCACCGCCGAGTTCTTTCAGGGCATCTTCCTTGAAGGAGATCTTCGCCTGCTTCTTCAGGTCATCCTTGAGCTTTTTGAAGGTCTCCTGCTGCTTGGCGGGGGCCAGGGCCGCCTTGATCTCGTCCTTCGCCTCGTCCAGGGTGCGGACGCCGGCCGGACGGGAACCGGTCTTCTTGATGATGTGGTAGCCGAACTGGGTCTTCACGATGCCGGAGGTCTCGCCGTCCTTGAGGCCGAAGGCCACCTTTTCGAAGTCAGGAATCATGGAGCCTTTGCTGAACCAGCCGAGGTCGCCCCCCTTCGGGGCCGCGCCGTCGATGGAGTTCTTCTTGGCGAGTTCCTCGAAGCTTGCGCCACCCTTGAGCTGCTTCTCGATCTCCTTGGCCAGCGCCTCGGACTTCACAAGGATGTGGCTGGCCCTGATCTGGGCGTCGGATTTGAACTTGTCCTTGTTCTTGTTGTAGTAGTCCTGCATCTCGGCGTCGCTCACCTTGGCGGACTCCTCGATCTTCTTCTTGAGGAACGCCTCGACGATGACGCGCCTCTTCAGATCCTCGAGCTTGGCGGCCACTTCCGGGCTCTTGTCGATGCCGTCTTTAGCTGCCTGCTGCAGGATCAGCTCGCGCACCACCATGGTGTCGACCATCTCCTTCTTCCCTTCCGGGGTTTCGGTCATGGGCTTGAGCTGGGGAGGAAGGGCGGCCTGCTCCTTGTAGAAATCTTTGTCGGTGATGTTGGCGCCGTTCACCTCGGCGAGGACGATCCCTTTACCCGGACCTTCCTGTTTCGCCCCGGTGGCCTCCTGCTGCTTTTTGCAGCCGGCAAAGGCAACGCTGAGCGCGATCAAAAGTACTGCGGTGGTTTTGCTGAAGTGCACGATTGGCTCCTTTTGTAATTAGCGTAAATTTATTCCAATCCGGGGAACGCTAGCATATCACACTAGGCATTTCAAGACATTTCTGGCCTCCGCCAGCACCCCGTCGAACGAGCAGTCGGCGACCCGCACGTAAAGCCGGAAGTCCGGCGTAAACCTGTATTTTCCTTTCTCTTTCCGCAACAACCCGGTGATGGCGTCCGGTGAGACCGGCGTCCTCTCGTGGAAGGCGAGCGAGAGCTCGTTGCCGGAGTACTCGATCTCCTTCACCAGGAGCCGTTTCAGGGCGACGCGCAGGCGCATCACCTCCAGGAGGTAGAGCGCCGCGACCGGCAGCGGCCCGAAGCGGTCCGCCAGCTCTTCGCGGATGTCGTCGACCTCCGCCTCGTCGGCGGGCTGGGTCAGCTTCTTGTAGATGAGCAGGCGCTGGTTCGGGTCCCGGACGTAATCCTCCGGGATGAAGGCCGGTACCTTGAGCTTGATCTCCGGTTCCACCCGCTCGGGGAGCGCCTCCCCCTTGAGGGTCCGCACCGCCTCGTCCAGGAGCTCGGTGTAGAGCTCGAAGCCGACCGCCGCGATGTCGCCGCTTTGGCGCGCCCCCAGGAGATCGCCGGCACCGCGGATCTCCAGGTCGTGGGTGGCGATCCTGAAGCCGGCCCCTAGTTCGGTCAGCTCCTGGATGATCTTCAGCCGCTCCCGAGCATCGGAGGAGATGGAGCCCTCCCCGGGAATCAGCAGGTAGGCATAGGCGCGGGTCTTGGAACGGCCGACCCTGCCGCGCAGCTGGTAGAGCTGGGAGAGCCCGAAGGTGTCGGCGCGGTTCACGATGAGCGTGTTGGCGGTGGGGATGTCCAGGCCGCTTTCGATGATGGTGGTGCACAGAAGGAGGTTCGCCTCGCCGTGCATGAAGGAGAGCATCACCTGCTCAAGTTCCTTCTCCGCCATCTGTCCGTGCCCCACGGCGATCTTGGCCTCGGGGACGATGCGCCGTAACTCCTCGGCCATGGCGCCGATCGACTGCACCCGGTTGTGCACGAAGAAGACCTGGCCGCCGCGGCGTAGCTCGCGCAGGACGGCCTCGCGGATCAGTTCGTCGGAGGAGCGGGAGACGAAGGTCTTGATGGCGAGCCGGTCCACCGGCGGGGTGTCGATGATGGAGAGGTCGCGGATCCCCATGAGCGACATGTACAGCGTGCGCGGGATCGGCGTCGCGGTGAGGGTGAGGATGTCCACCACGGCACGGAACTGCTTGAGCCTTTCCTTGTGCGCCACCCCGAAGCGCTGCTCCTCGTCCACGATCAACAGCCCCAGGTCCTTGAAGACCACGTCCTTTTGCAGGAGGCGATGGGTGCCGATCACGATGTCGACCTCCCCCTTCTTCACCCCCTCAAGGATCTGTTTCTGCTGCTGCGGGGTGCGAAAGCGCGACAGCATCTCCACCCGCACCGGGTAGTCCTTGAGCCGCGCCGCGAAACTCTCGGCGTGCTGCTGGGCCAGGACCGTGGTCGGCACCAGGATGGCCACCTGCTTGCCGTCCAGGGTCGCCTTGAAGGCGGCGCGCATGGCCACCTCGGTCTTGCCGTAGCCGACGTCGCCGCAGACCAGGCGGTCCATGGGGCGCTGGCTCTCCATGTCGGCGACCACCTGGTCGATGGCGGCCGCCTGGTCCGGGGTCTCCTCGAAGGCGAAGGAGGCCTCGAAGGCGCGGTACATGTCGTCGGCGGGGGAGAAGCGGTACCCTTCCTGGATCTCGCGGGCGGCATGGATCTTCAATAACTCCCCCGCCATCTCCTGGATCTCGGCGCGGGCCTTGGCCTTGGCCTTTTCCCACCCGGCGCCGCCCAGGCGGTCCAGCCTGGGCTCGATCCCTTCGGCTCCCACGTAGCGCTGCACCAGGTTGATGCGATCCACCGGTAGGTAGAGCTTGTCGCCCCCTGCGTACTCGAGGAGCAGGAAGTCCCCCTCCATCCCGGTGAGGCTCAGGTGCTGCAGCCCCCGGTACAGGGCGACGCCGAAGTCGATGTGCACCATGTGGTCGCCCGGCTTCAACTCCGCCAGCGAGGTGAGAAGCTGCTGCTTCCTTGCCTCGGAGAGGCCGCGCCGCTTCACCCTCTTGCCGAAGATCTCCTCCTCGGCGATCACCACCAGGCGCTCCTGCTCGAGCCGGAAGCCGCGGGATATCTCGCCGATCAGGATCTCTACCCGGCCGGGGGGGCGGGCCGCGGCGGTCCGGAACGAATCCTGGGAGTGTTCCAGGGGGAGGCGGTAGTGCGAGAGGAGCTCGTAGAGCCTCCTGGCCTGCCCGGCCTGGTGGCAGGGGATCAGCACGCGGTTCCCCGCCGCAATCCAGGTCACCACCTTCTCGGTCAACGGGGCCAGCACCCGCTCCCCTTCCGGGTTGGTATCGAGTTTCAAGTCCTGGTTGCCGGAACAGGCGAACCGGAGCCTTTCGCCCCCTTCCCCCTCGATCTCCAGGCGGGGGAACTCCAGGCGACGGCCGCTGGAGAGGGCGCGCTCCAGGTCCTGCGCAGAGAGGTAGAGCTCGGCGGGGTCGCAGACGATGGCGTCGCGCAGCTCGGCGCGTTTCGCAGCGCTGTCCAGGTCCTCCCCGAAGCGCTGCAGCGCATCGGCTATGGCGGCGGGGTCGACCAGCACCCGGACGGCGCCCTCCCCCGCGTAATCGAGGATGGTCTCCAACTGCGGGTGGAACAGGGGCTGCAGGAACTCGACCCCGGGGGGATAGATGGCCTGCTGGAGCTGCTCCAGGAGCTCTCGGCGGCGGTCGGCGCCGATGCCCAGGTGGTCGCAGCGCCGCTTGAGCCTCGGGGCGAGCTCCTTCACCACCTGCTCGGAGAGGATCACCTCCCGCGAGGGGAGCAGTACCAGTTCCTCGAGCGGCTCCAGGGAGCGCTGGGAGACGGGATCGAAGAGGCGTATGGTCTCGACCAGGTCGCCGAAGAACTCGATGCGCACCGGCTGCTCCCGGTCGGGAGGGAAGATGTCCAGGATCCCGCCGCGCACCGAGAAGGTGCCGCGGTCCTCGACCAGGGGGACGTGGGAATAGCCGAGCTTCACCAGCTTTTCGACCAGGCCGTCCCGCTCCAGTTCCTCGCCGGTCACCAGGTACTGGCAGACCCCGCCCAGGGTGTCGCGCGGAATGACCCGCTGCAGGGCGCTGGCAACCGGGAGCACCACCGCCCGCGCCCCGCCGTCCAAGAGGCGTACGAGCGCGTTCAGCCGCTCGCCGACCAGGTCCGGGTGGGGCGATGCCGCCTCGAAAGGGGTGACATCCCAGGCGGGGAAGGGGAGCACGGCCTCCGGACGGGAGGCGAAGAAGCGAAGCTCGCGGGCGAGCTCGTCCGCGCTCTCCTGGTCGGCGGTCAGCACCACCATGGGCGGCGCGCCGTCATCGGCGAGCCGCGACAGGAGGTAGGCAGGCGCTGACCCCTCCAGCCCCGCCACGCTCACCTGGCAGGTGGGGGAGGTCAGTTTCTCGTTGAGCTGTTTCAGGTACTGCACTTCGGGCATGGTCATCGTGTCGGGGCGGGGCCTTTCGCTTTGGTGGGTGGAGCTCTTTAGCACCGGTTGAGCATAGCAAAAACGGGGCCGATTATCCAGACAGTTGGCAGGCAAAGTTTTTCCGGCGACCCCAAATAAAAGTAAAGAAAAAATGGGAGCTGCCGAAGAGCTTTTTGAAGCCTGAGGAGAACCGGCTGTGAGAAGTTTAATTAAGGGTGAGCCTATGAAACAAGAAGATGTCCTCCACTCCGACGTGATAAATTACTTCAGCGCGGAGTTTGCTGCACTAGAGGAACGCCTCAAATCGGGCCGGCTGGAAGACTACCGTGAACGGGTGCTGGTCAGCCGTAAGATCTCGGAGGCCGTGCACCTGCTCTCCCCCTACGTCCGGAGCGACCCCCGGGCCAGGCACCTGGTGAAGAACGCCGAGGCGCTCAGAAAGGAACTCCTCTCGGTGCGCTCCATCATCGCCAAGCAGTTGCTGCAAAAAGAGAAGCAGTCCCTCCTGCAGGCCATCCTCATGCGTAAGAAGGGGCGCCGGCCCGACGAACTGGCCGGTTGACCGCAGCGCACTGGTGCCGGGTCCGGCCCACCGTTGCTGCTTGGGTGGCCGGCGTTTTACGTCCCCCTGAAGAATTCGCTTTACAATTAATGCGGCGTGTATTATATATCTCCTCCTTGTTGTGGAGAGATGTCCGAGTGGTTGAAGGAGCACGCCTGGAAAGCGTGTGTACGTTAATAGCGTACCGAGGGTTCGAATCCCTCTCTCTCCGCCATATTTACATTTACCCTTTGCGGATAGACCTGATAGCTGGGTCCCGCGCAACGGAAGGTTATGAACCCCGTCAGGTCCGGAAGGAAGCAGCGGCAGTAACCGCCCCCGTGTGCCGCGGGGTAGCCCAGCTATCAGCTCTTTCCGCAACCCCCCGCCCGCCCCACGCCCCGCACGAACCATGAACCACGTGATGCCATAGAGGTACGCCGCCTTGTCCTATCTTGTCCTTGCTAGAAAATGGCGCCCCCAGACCTTCAGCGACCTGGTCGGCCAGGAGCATGTCAGTCAGACCCTGAAAAACGCCATCGACGGCGGCAGGGTGGCACACGCCTTTCTCTTTACCGGCGCCCGCGGGGTCGGCAAGACCAGTTCTGCGCGCATCCTGGCGAAGGCACTCAACTGCGAGAGCGGCCTGACCGTGGAGCCGTGCAACACCTGCTCCACCTGCCTGGAGATCACCGAGGGGAACTCGGTCGACGTCTTCGAGATCGACGGCGCCTCCAACACCGGCGTCGACGACATCAGGGAGCTGCGGGACAACATCAAGTACCTCCCCTCGCGTTCGCGCTACAAGATATTCATCATCGACGAAGTGCACATGCTGACCACCAACGCCTTCAACGCGCTTTTGAAGACGCTGGAGGAGCCGCCGCCGCACGTCAAGTTCATCTTCGCCACCACCGAACCGCACAAGGTCCCCATCACCATCCTGTCGCGCTGCCAACGCTTCGACTTCAAGCGGATCGCGCTGCCGCGCATCGTCTCGAGGCTGCGTTTCATCGTGGACCAGGAGGGGGTGCAGGTATCCGACGAGGCGCTCTCGGTCGTGGCCAGGAAGGGGGACGGCAGCATGCGCGATTCCCTCTCCACGCTGGACCAGGTGCTCGCCTTCTGTGGCAACAGCGTCTCCGATGCCGACGTGGCCGCGCTTTTGGGCGTGGTGGACCGGCGCCTGATCATGGACGGCTGCCGCAGCGTGCTCGAGGCTGACGTCAAGGGGGCCCTCGGTATCGTGGCCCAGGTCGATTCCTTCGGCTACAGCATGCGCCAGTTCTGCCAGGAACTGATCAACCAGTTCCGCAACATCGCCATCCTGAAGGCGGTCGGGGAGCCGGGTGACCTGCTGGAGCTCTCGGACGCCGAGCTGGGAGAGCTGACCGCGCTGGGGGGGCAGGCCTCGGTCCAGGACCTGCAGCGCCACCTGGCCATCCTGCTCAAGGCCGAGGCCGAGATGGCGCACGCGGGCTTTCCGCGCCTGATCCTTGAGATGGCGCTGATCAAGATGGCGAGTCTCGCCCCGGCCATCCCGGTGCAGGACCTGCTGGCGCGCCTCGACGCCCTGGAAAAGGGGGGACCGTTGCCGCCGCGCGCCGAAGCGCCGCGCCCGTCCTCCCCCGCGCCGCGCCCGGCACAGCAGTCGGCGCCGCCTCAGCAGCAGTCGCCACCCTCCCGCCCCGCCGCAGCTCCCGTTGCGGCAGCACCGGTGGCGGGAGCCCCGCCGCGCCCCGCCGCGGAGCCGCAGGCGGCACCGCCCGCCTTTGCCTCCGGCGGCGACCTCTGGGGAGGCTTCGTGCAGGCGGTCAAGGCGAAGAAGCCGATGCTCGGTGGCGCGTTGGAAGAGGTCTACCCGGTCAAGGTGGCCCAGGGCGTCCTGGAGATCGGCTGCCTGCAGGGCTCCTTCCAACTGACCCGGCTGCAGGATCCTGAGCAGATCAACGAACTGAAGAGCCTGGCCCAAGGCCATTTCGGCGTCCCGACCCAGGTCAAGGTGGTCGCGCTGAGCGGGCCTCCCTCGGACGCCGCCCCGACCCTGTCGGAAAAAAAAAGCCTTGAAGACGCCGAGCGAAAGGCAGTCCTGAGGCGCGAGGCGGAGGAGCATCCGCTGGTAGCCGTGGCGGTGGAGCTTTTCGACGGCGAGATCGCCGAGGTGCAGGAACTTCCGCAAAAAGA
Source organism: Geomonas diazotrophica (assembly GCF_018919385.1). Lineage (GTDB taxonomy): Bacteria > Desulfobacterota > Desulfuromonadia > Geobacterales > Geobacteraceae > Geomonas > Geomonas diazotrophica. Next base: position 362,107 of record NZ_JAHLMF010000001.1, on the reverse strand, counting down.
AGCGGCAAAATCATAACAATGTTCCGCGGTACGCTGCGACAATAAAGTAAAATTGGAGGATACGATGTCTAAAGGTTTGGCGCAGATCATGAAGCAGGCGCAGATGATGCAGCAGAAGATGGGCAAGCTGCAGGAGCAGGCGGCGGAAAGAACCGCCGAGGTGACCACCGGCGGCGGCGCGGTAACGGTGGTTGTCAACGGCAAGAACCAGGTGCTCTCGCTGGTCATCAAGAAGGAAGCCGTCGACCCCGAAGACGTGGAAATGCTGCAGGATCTGGTCATCACCGCCGTCAACGAGGCCCTCAAGAAGGTGCACCAGGAGATGAGCGAGGAGATGAGCAAGATCACCGGCGGGCTGAGCATCCCCGGCCTTTTCTAGAGGTCCCCGGCTATCGCAGCAGATGGATGAAAGAGAGGGTGCACGCCGTTAGGTGTGCACCCTTTAATTATCCAATTCTACGATCAAAATTTTTTTGGTAAAAATAACCAGTAAAAACTTGTTTTATCCATGGTGGGAATATGCTACATTTTTCGGGCTCGCTGACCAGGCTGGTGGGAGAATTGAAGAAACTGCCTGGTGTCGGTGAAAAAAGTGCCTTGCGGCTTGCCTTTCATCTGCTTAAATATCCCGGTAATATCGAGGCGTTAGCAGAGAGCCTCCTGCAGGTGAAGGAAAAGGTCCGTTTTTGCTCCCTCTGTTTTGCCATCACCGAGGACGATCCCTGCTGGATCTGCTCGGGGGAGCGCGACGGCGCCACGCTCTGCGTGGTGGAGGAGCCGCAAGACCTGCTGGCCCTTGAGAGAAGCCGCGCTTTCCGCGGCCGCTACCACGTGCTTCAGGGGGCGCTTTCACCGTTAAACGGCGTTACACCCCGCGACCTGAGGATCGCCGAGCTGATGCAGCGGTTGGAGGGGGGCGAGGTACGCGAGGTGCTGATCGCCACCAACTTCACGGTGGAAGGGGAGGCGACGGCACTCTACCTGACCAGGATGATCAAGCCGCTCGGGATCAAGGTGACGCGTCTGGCGCACGGCATCCCCATCGGCAGCGACCTGGAATACGTGGACGCGGCGACCGTGCAGCGGGCGGTGGAGGGGCGCTCGGAGCTTTGAGCCCCTTCGCGAGTGGGAACTAGAACGATCTTTTACCGTAAAGCTCAATTGGATTTTCAAACACAGGAGGAAATCAATGTCCCGCAGAATGGTAACAATCGACGGTAACACCGCGGCAGCACACGTGGCCCACGCCACCAACGAGGTGATCGCCATCTACCCGATCACCCCCTCCTCGGTCATGGGGGAGATCTCCGACGAGAAGAGCGCCCGGGGCGAGAAGAACATCTGGGGCACCGTCCCCTCCGTTTCCGAGCTGCAGTCCGAAGGGGGCGCCTCCGGTGCCGTGCACGGCGCGCTCCAGGCCGGCGCCCTCACGACCACCTTCACCGCCAGCCAGGGCCTCTTGCTCATGATCCCGAACATGTTCAAGATCGCCGGCGAGCTCACCTCGACGGTGTTCCACATCTCTGCCCGCGCCATTTCCGCCGCCGCGCTGAACATCTTCGGCGACCACTCCGACGTCATGTCCGCCCGTTCCACCGGCTGGGGCATGATCTGCTCCAACAACGTGCAGGAGGTCATGGACTTCGCGCTGATCTCCCAGGCGGCCACCCTCAGGGCGCGCGTCCCCTTCATGCACTACTTCGACGGTTTCAGGACCTCCCACGAGGTACAGAAGGTCGAGGAGCTTACCTTTGACGACATGCGCTTCATGATCAGCGACGAACTGGTGCAGGCGCACCGGGCACGCGCGCTGACCCCGGACCGTCCGGTGCTGCGCGGCACCGCCCAGAACCCGGACGTCTACTTCCAGGGTCGCGAGACCGTCAACGCCTACTACCCGAAAGCCCTGCAGATCGTGCAGGAGGAGATGGACAAGTTTGCAGGACTCACCGGCCGCAAGTACTCCGTCGCGGAATACGTCGGCGCCCCGGACGCGGAGCGCGTCGTCATCGTGATGGGGAGCGCCGCCGACACGGTCCAGGAGACCCTGGAGACCCTGAACGCTGCCGGCGAGAAGGTGGGTCTGGTCAAGGTGCGCCTGTTCAGGCCGTTCCCGGTTGACGCCGTCGCAGCCTGCCTCCCGGCCAGCGTCAAGAAGATCGCCGTGCTCGACCGCACCAAGGAGCCGGGCTCCCTGGGCGAGCCGCTCTACCTCGACGTCAGGACCGCCATCGGCGAGGCCATGGCGGACGGCAAGACCTCCTTCAAGTCCTACCCGATCATCGTGGGCGGCCGCTTCGGCCTGGGCTCCAAGGAGTTCACCCCGGGCATGGCCAAAGGGGTGTTCGACAACCTGAAGGCCGACAAGCCGAAGAACCACTTCGTGGTCGGCATCAAGGAGGACGTCACCAACTGCTCGCTCGACTACGATCCGAGCTTCGTGAACCCCTCCGCCGGTACCTACTCCGCCATGTTCTTCGGCCTGGGCTCCGACGGCACCGTCGGCGCCAACAAGAACTCCATCAAGATCATCGGCGAGAACACGGACAACAACGTCCAGGCCTACTTCGTCTACGACTCCAAGAAGGCCGGCACAGTGACCGTGTCGCACCTGCGCTTCGGCAAGGGTGAGATCCGCTCCCCGTACCTGATCGACCAGGCGGACTTCGTCGCCTGCCACAACTTCTCGTTCCTCGAGAAGTACGACATGCTGACCCGCGCCAAGGTCGGCGGCACCTTCCTCCTCTGTTCGCTCACCGACGACAAGGAGCAGGTCTGGAACTCCATGCCGGTCGAGGTGCAGCAGCAGATCATCGACAAGAAGCTCAAGTTCTACGTGATCAACGCCATCGCGCTGGGCGAGAAGCTGGGCCTTGGCGCCAGGATCAACGTGATCATGCAGACCGCCTTCTTCAAGATCTCCAACATCATGCCGCTTGACGCCGCCATCGCCTCCATCAAGGACGCCATCAAGAAGTCCTACGGCAAGTCCGGCGAGAAGGTCGTCGAGATGAACAACAAGGCGGTGGACGCCGCCCTCGAGAACATCTTCGAGATCACGGTCCCGGCGACCGCCACCAGCAAGATCAGGAAGCCGGCCGTGGTGGGCGCCCACGCTCCCAAGTTCGTACAGGAAGTGACCGCCCAGCTGATCGCCGGTCACGGCGACGACGTTCCGGTCTCCATGCTCCCGGCCGACGGCACCTTCCCGACCGCGACCTCGCAGTACGAGAAGCGCAACATCGCCGTGGACATCCCGGTCTGGGACGAGCAGCTCTGCATCCAGTGCGGCATCTGCTCCTTCGTCTGCCCGCACGCCACCATCAGGATGAAGGTGTACGACGCCGACAAGCTGGCCGGTGCACCGGAAACCTTCAAGTCCGCGGACGCCCGCGGCAACGAGTTCAAGGGGATGAAGTGCACCATCCAGGTAGCCCCCGAGGACTGCACCGGCTGCGCCGCCTGCGTGGCCAACTGCCCGGCGAAGTCGAAGGAGGACCCGAAGCACAAGGCGATCAACATGAAGTTCCAGGCGCCGCTGCGCGCCTCCGAGGCAGCCAACTACGAGTTCTTCCTCAACCTCCCCGAGACCGACCCGAGCCTCTTGAAGCTCGACACCCTCAAGGGAAGCCAGCTGGTGCGCCCGCTCTTCGAGTACTCCGGCGCCTGCGCAGGCTGCGGCGAGACCCCGTACCTGAAGCTCATGTCCCAGCTCTTCGGCGACCGCGCGCTCATCGCCAACGCCACCGGCTGCACCTCGATCTACGGCGGCAACCTGCCCACCACCCCGTGGGCCAAGAACGCCGACGGTCGCGGCCCGGCCTGGTCCAACTCGCTCTTCGAGGACAACGCCGAGTTCGGCTTCGGCATGAGGCTCGCCGTGGACAAGTTCAACCAGGCCGCGCTCGAGCTGATCGACACCCTCTCCCTCCCGGCGGAGCTGGTCGCCGAGATCAAGGGCGCCGACCAGAAGACCCAGGCCGGTATCGAGGCGCAGCGGGCCCGCGTGGCCAAGCTGAAGGAGATCCTGTCCGCTTCCGGCGACGCCGCGGCGAAGAAGCTCCTCTCCATCGCCGACTACCTGGTCAAGAAGTCGGTCTGGATCGTCGGCGGCGACGGCTGGGCATATGATATCGGCTACGGCGGCCTGGACCACGTCATCGCTTCCGGCAAGAACGTGAACCTCCTGGTGCTCGACACCGAGGTGTACTCCAACACCGGCGGCCAGGCCTCCAAGTCCACCCCGATGGGCGCCGTGGCGCAGTTCGCCGCCGGGGGCAAGCCGCAGGCCAAGAAGGACCTGGCCATGATCGCCATGGCCTACGGCAACGTCTACGTCGCCAAGGTCTCTCTCTCCAACCCGGCCCAGGTGGTCAAGGCGTTCATGGAGGCCGAGGCGTATGACGGCCCGTCCCTGATCCTGGCCTACAGCCACTGCATCGCCCACGGCATCGACATGGCCACCGCCGTCGAGACCCAGAAGCGTGCGGTCGCCTCCGGCCACTGGCCGCTGGTCCGCTACAACCCGGAGCTCGCCGAACAGGGCAAGAACCCGCTCGTCCTGGACAGCAAGGAGCCGAGCATATCTCTCGAGGAGTACGCCTACGGCGAGAACCGCTACCGCGTGCTGAAGAAGAACAACCCGGAGGCGGCCGCGACTCTCATGGCCCGCTCCTCCGAACTCACCGCCCGCCGCTTCGATCTGTACAAGAGGATGGCGGAAATGGACTTCGAGAAATAGGAAAGAAATCTAACAAAAGCGCTTGACAGGGGCCAGACCCGTGCATAAAATCTTTACCTGTGCCGGGGATGGTCCCGCAATCACGTAAAAGAGCAGTAACAGGAGATGTGGTAATGGCTAAAGGTGTAGTGAAGTGGTTCAATGACAGCAAGGGTTTTGGTTTCATCGAGCAGGAGAACGGCGAGGATGTGTTCGTACACTTCTCCGCGATCCAGAGCGAAGGGTTCAAATCTCTGGCAGAGGGCGATTCCGTAACTTTTGACGTGCAGCAGGGACCGAAAGGCCTCCAGGCAGCCAACGTAGTAAGGGTTTAAAGTCCATCCTTTAAACGACGAAAAGCCCCCGGGGGAACCCCCGGGGGCTTTTTTTGTTGCTTCTGACGGACCTGCCATCCTTTCCCACCTCTTTCCTCCCGCGAGGGAAGGGTGATGGTCATTCGATGCAGTTCCCCACCGACCCGGCCCGGCAGATGGTCTTGTCGGTCCACATGGCGCCGTCGAGCTTTGCGCCGGCGAGCCTGGTCCCCCTGATGCGGGCCTGGTTCAGAGAGGCGCCACGCAGGTCGGCCCCGGTGAGGTCGGCCAGCTCAAGGTCGGTCTCGGAGAGGTCGGCGCGCTCCAGGTTGACCGACTGCAGGTTGGCGCGGTTGAACTTGGCGCCCGACAGGTCGTAGCCGGTGAGGTTGAGGCCGCTCAGGTCGGTGCCTGAAAAGTCGCGGCTGCCGGCCAGCACCCCCTGGACCTCGGCCTGGGTCATGCGCCGATCCAGCACCTTGACCTTGACGGCAACGGCGCCCTTCCCGTTACCCTTCCCCCTCTTGGAGCTCTTCTTCTTTTTCAGCTTCCCCTTGGACCCCTTCTTGCCGGACTTCTTCTTGGAGACCTGCGCTGCCGGCTTGTCCGACTCCACCTCCCTGGCGAGCGCGGCCAGTTTCGCCTCGGCGGCCTTGAGCGTCTGCGCCTCGGCAGCGTTTTCCTTGGCAACATTTTCCTTGGCGGCAGGTTCCGGTGCGGTAGCGGCTGCCTGGGCGTGCAGGGACGGGACTCCCGCAAAAAGCCAGGCGGCCAGGGTGTACGGTGCGATATGCGATGCAAGATGGCGGTTCATGTGCGCCTCCGTGAAAATTTCCTCCCCGGGCGGGCCGAAGCGAATCTCACTCCCTTATCGGCAGCGTTTCAAAAAAACTGAAGAGAGTCTCCCTTGTGGTGCCGGTCGACTTCTCATTATAATGAAGCTGGCGCTGCAAAATGAACGGCGCATGTGCTATATTTTACTGCTGCGCGCTTGGCGTGCCTTCAGAGCCAAACAACGGGAGCATCATGGCAACGGACAAGATCATCGTAAAAGGTGCCTGCGAGCACAACCTGAAATGCATCGACGTCGAGATCCCGCGGGACCGTCTGGTGGTGATCACCGGCATCTCCGGGTCGGGGAAATCCACCCTCGCCTTCGACACCATCTACGCCGAGGGGCAGCGGCGCTACGTCGAGTCGCTCTCGGCCTACGCGCGCCAGTTCCTGGAGCAGATGGAGAAGCCCGACGTGGAGTCGATCGAGGGGCTTTCCCCGGCGATCTCGATAGAACAGAAGACCACAAGCAAGAACCCCCGCTCGACGGTGGGGACCGTCACCGAGATATACGACTACCTGCGCCTGCTCTTCGCCCGGGTGGGCAAGCCGCATTGCTACAACTGCGGGCGCCTGATCACCTCGCAGACGGTGTCCCAGATGGTGGACCAGATCGCCGCGCTTCCCCAGGGGGCGAAGCTCACCCTTCTCTCCCCGATCGTGCGCGGCCGGAAGGGTGAGTACAAGAAGGAGCTGGCCCAGTTGCGAAAAGACGGCTTCGTCCGCGTGGTGATCGACGGCGAGACCCACGACCTGGGCGAGGAGATCACCCTCGACAAGAAGAAAAAGCACGACATCGACATCGTGGTGGATCGCCTGGTGGTGAAGCCCGGCTTCGAGAAGAGGCTGGCGGACTCGCTGGAAACGGCGCTCTCGCACGCCGAGGGGATCGTCAAGGTCGCGCTCTCCGAGGACGACAGCCGGGAGATCAAGGAGGAAACCCTGCTCTTCTCTGAATCGGCCGCCTGCATCGAGTGCGGCATCTCCTATCCCGAGATGACCCCGCGCATGTTCTCGTTCAACAACCCCTACGGTGCCTGCCCGGACTGCACCGGCCTGGGCACCAGGATGTACCTCGACGAGGAACTGGTGGTCCCCGACCCTGGCCTCTCCCTGGCGGAGGGTGCCATCGCGCCGTGGCAGACCCGCTTTTCCGGGTGGTACCAGTTGACCCTCGAGGCGCTCGCCAAGGCCTACGGCTTCCGCATGGACGCCCCCTTCAAGAGCCTCTCCAAGAAGGCCAAGGATGTGATCCTGCACGGCTCCGGAGGGGAGCAGGTCGACTTCTGGTGGGTCGACGACAGCGGCAAGCGGCACACCTACCGCAAGCCCTTCGAAGGGGTGCTGAACAACCTGGAACGGCGCCACCGGGAGAGCGATTCCGAGACGGTGCGCGAGGAGCTGGAAAAATACATGGACGTGATGCCGTGCCCCACCTGCAACGGGGCGCGCCTGAAGAAGGAGGCGCTCTACGTCCTCGTTGGGAACCAGAACATCCAGCAGGTGACTGCCCTCTCCATCAAGGACGGCCTCGCCTTCTTCGAGTCGCTCGTGCTCACCGACAAGGAAGAGGACATCGCGCGCAGGATCCTGAAGGAGATCCGGGAGCGCCTCAACTTCCTGGTCAACGTCGGGCTCGACTACCTCTCGCTGGACCGCTCCTCCGGGACGCTTTCCGGCGGCGAGGGGCAGAGGATCCGGCTGGCGACGCAGATCGGCTCCTCGCTGGTCGGCGTCCTCTACATCCTGGACGAACCCTCCATTGGGCTGCACCAGCGCGACAACGGGCGGCTTTTGTCGACGCTGCGGCACCTGCGCGACATCGGCAACACCGTGCTGGTGGTGGAGCACGACGAGGAGACCATCACCGAGGCGGACTGGGTAATCGACATGGGGCCGGGCGCTGGCGTGCACGGGGGTGAGGTGGTGGCCGAGGGGACCCCGGCCGAGATCATGGCCAACCCGCACTCGCTGACCGGGCGCTACCTCTCGGGTGCGCTCACCATCCCGGTGCCCAAGAAGCGACGGAAGGGACACCGCTTTTTGAACATCGAGGGGGCCAGCGAGAACAACCTGAAGAACGTGAGCGTGGACGTCCCGCTCGGCGTGATGACCTGCATCACCGGCGTCTCCGGCTCGGGGAAGTCCACGCTCATCATCGACACGCTGTACAAGACGCTGAACCAGCGGCTCTACAAGAGCCGGGAGAAGGCGGGGGCGGTGCGGGCGATCCACGGCATCGAGGTGCTGGACAAGGTGATCAACATCGACCAGTCCCCCATCGGGCGCACCCCGCGCTCCAACCCGGCGACCTATACGGGGCTCTTCACCGAGATCAGGGAGATCTTCGCGCAGCTCCCCGAGTCCAAGATGCGGGGGTACAAGCCGGGGCGCTACTCCTTCAACGTCAAGGGAGGGCGCTGCGAGGCCTGCTCCGGGGACGGCATCATCAAGATCGAGATGCACTTTCTCCCCGACGTCTACGTGCAGTGCGAGGTCTGCAAAGGGGCGCGCTACAACCGGGAAACCCTGGAGGTCAAGTTCAAGGGGCGCTCCATAGCAGAGGTCCTGGACATGACCGTGTCGCAGGCCCTGGTCTTTCTGGAGCACATCCCGCGCACCAGGGCGAAGCTGCAGACCCTGGAGGAGGTGGGGCTTGGCTACATAAAGCTGGGCCAGTCGGCCACGACGCTCTCCGGGGGCGAGGCACAGCGCGTGAAGCTCGCCAAGGAGCTCTCCAAGCGCGCCACCGGGCGCACCATCTACATTCTGGACGAGCCGACCACCGGCCTGCACTTCGCCGATATCGCGAAGCTCCTCGAGGTGTTGCACAAGCTGGTGGACGCGGGGAACACGATCGTGGTCATCGAGCACAACCTGGACGTCATCAAGACGGCGGACTGGATCATAGACCTGGGACCGGAGGGCGGGGACCGGGGCGGGGAGATCATCGCGGTGGGGACGCCGGAGCAGGTGGGACGGGTGGAGCGCTCCTACACCGGTCAGTACCTCAAGAAGATGATGTTGTGACCCCGGAAGGGGAGGGGGACATGGCGAAAAAGGAGAGCCGCCGGAACGATCAGGAAGAGCAGCAGCGGTGCGCGGCCTGCCGGGGGGAGGAGACCTTTCCCTACTGGTGCGAGACCTGCGGCAGGTCGGTCCCCGAGAAGCGCTGCCCTTATTGCGGACTGAAGGCCCAGAAAAAGAAGGGGTAAACGGCGCGACCTGCGGAATTGCGTTATAATCAGCTCATTGTTTTTCGGGGACGTACCAGAAAGGATAGCCCCATGCGCTCAAGATCACTGAATAAAATGCTGCTGTTCCTGCTGTTGCTGACACAGGTCGGTTGCTCCAACCTGCTGCCGCGTTCCAAGGCCGTCACCGAATCCCCCTGGGAGGAGTACGAGGCGGCCAAGGCATCCTACGACAGCATCACGGTAGGGAAGACGACGGTGGAAGACCTGCAGAAGATCGGGTTCGACATCAAGTCGTCCCCCAACATCAAGGTCCTCAACTACCTGGACATCGCCGCGATGTTGCAGGGGCTCCCCGCCAAGGACCTCGATCCGGGGCTGCAGGCCTGCCTGAGGGCGAGGTCCGACTGCCGGGCCTACGTCTTCGAGCCGAAAAGGAGCTACAGCAAGCGGGTCGGCAACTTCTGGCTCGACATCTTCAACTTCAAACGCAAAACCCACGAAACGGGGTGGCGCTTCAAGGCGCTGGTGGTCTTCGTGAACCACCACGTAGCCTACAAGCTTTCCAGCGGCGAGCCCAAGATCGACCAGATGACCGACCAGGTCAACCCGCTGGGGCCGTTCCAGGCGCCCGCGGACGTGCTTACCAGGGCCCTCTTCTAGCCCCTTCGGTATCCGATGGACCAGGCGACAGCCTGCAGCGGCCAACTGCAGGCTTTTTTTTGCCCGGAACCCGCCGGGAGGACAACCCCCTGTCACGCCGCTTGGTTCCCGGGGCGATTGGTGTTATTGTGCTGGGCGAAAGAAAACGCCGGAGAGGATCCCTTATGCATGATGCGCAGCACCCGTTCCATACCCTGACCCCGAATTTCATCATGGACGCCGTGGAGAGCCAGGGGTACCGCTGTGATTGCCGCACCTCGGCCCTGAACAGTTACGAGAACCGCGTCTACCAGGTGGGGATAGAGGAGGAAAAGCCGCTCATCGCCAAGTTCTACCGTCCCGGACGCTGGAGCGACGAGCAGATCGTCGAGGAGCACCGCTTCTGCCTGGAACTGGCCGAGCACGAACTCTCCGTGGTGCCTCCGCTGCTGAACCCTTCAGGCGAATCGCTTTTCCACTACCACGGCTTTCGTTTCGCACTCTACCCGCGCCAGGGGGGACACGCCCCCGAATTCGACAACGACGGGAACCTCTTGATCCTGGGACGGATGCTCGGGCGCATCCACAGCATCGGCGCGGTACGCCCCTTCGAGCACCGCCCGGCCCTGGACAGCCGTGACTTCGGCCATGACAGCGTCGCCCTCATCCGCGAGCGCTTCATCCCGCAGGAGTACCGGGAAAGCTATGAGGCGGTCACCAGCCAGCTTTTGCAGGTGGTGGACGAGGCGTTCGCCTCGGTGCCGCAGGTGCGCTACATCCGTGCCCATGGGGACTGCCACGCCGGCAACATCCTCTGGCGCGACGACGCCCCCCACTTCGTCGACTTCGACGACGCGCGCATGGCCCCGGCGGTGCAGGACCTCTGGATGATGCTTTCCGGCGACCGTCCGCGCCAACTGGCCCAGCTCGCCCAGTTGATCAAGGGATACGAGGAGTTCTGCGACTTCAACCCGGCGGAACTGCGCCTGGTGGAGGCCCTTCGTTCCCTGCGCATGCTGCATTACAGCGCTTGGCTGGCGCGCCGCTGGGACGACCCGGCCTTTCCCACCGCCTTTCCCTGGTTCAACACGGTCCGTTACTGGGGCGAGCACATCCTGCAGTTGCGCGAGCAGCTCTCGGCGCTCGAAGAGCCGCCGCTGGTACTGCCGTAGCGTAACTGCTGACGGAACGAAGAAGAGGCGGCCGGGTATCCCGGCCGCCTCTTTCATGTCGATCTGGCGCAACGTCCGAGAGGACTACTAGCGCGCCTTCTTCTCCAACTCCTGGTCGAGGTTCTTCAGCTGCTCGAGGCGCTGGTTGAGCTCGGTGATCTCGCGGCTCAAGGCCTGGTTGTTCCCCTTGAGCGCCTTGTTCTGGCGCCGCTGCTCTTCGAGGGCGTTGACCTGTTCGCTTACCGGAGCCGCCAGCGCGGTCCACTGGCTGGCGGGGTACTCCTTTTTCAACCGCTTCAGCAGGTGCTGCGCCTGCGCCGACCCCGGTTTCGCTTTCAGCGTCAATAGCGCCAGGCGAAAGAGCGCTTCGTCGGTCACCCCGGTGACTGCCGGGCCGTTGCAGATGGTGTCCAGCGCGTTGATGGCGCCGTGAATATCTCCCTCTTTCAGCATCGTTTCCGCCTGGGAGAGTTGTCGCGATCCGTTGTAGCGCTCAAGGAAGCTTCCCTCTTTTGAGCCCATGGTGGCGCACCCTGCGCAGAGAAGGGCAGCCAGGCAGATGATGAGCGTCGCGATCCTCATGCGGTCACCTTCCCCGAGGCGCCGATCAGGTACTTGCTCCCCGGTTTCTCCTTGGCGCGGTCCTTCACCTTGGCCGCGGCCCGGGCGATATCGACGGCGGACGAGTACTGGTCCCGACCGCAGATGATGACCGCGATGGAGATGGTCATCACCGGGAAGAAGCGCTGCACCCCGTAGCGGTCGCACCCCTCGATACCCCCAACTTTCAAGTCCTCCGGCGAATAGTGTTTGACCACTTCGGCGTTGAAGCTGGCGATGACGGCCTCGCAGACCGCGGAGACGCGCTCGGCCGGGATCACCATGACGAAGTCGTCGCCCCCCACGTGCCCGACGAAACCGTCGCTGCCGCCATGCGCCTTCACCGCTGCCTGGATCAGGTCCCCGGTGAGGCGGAGCATTTCGCTCCCCTTGGCGTAGCCGTAGTGGTCGCCGTACGGTTTGAAGTTGTCCAGGTCGGCATAGCAAAAGGCGAAGGTCGCGCCGCTTTGCAGGCGGTCCTCGAGGACCCGCTCGATGGCGAAGTTGCCGGGAAGCCGGGTCAGCGGGCTCGCGTCCAGGCTCATCTGTTCGAGCACCTTGAGCCGCGCCGCCATCTTGGTGAAGTCCCGCGCCAGTTCGCTGATCTCGTCACCAGAGGGGACGTTCGGGTTGTAGTCGAAGTCGCCGGCGGCGATGCGGTGCGTGGCGCTTTGCAATTCGCGGATGGCCCCGAAGGTCCGGTAGGTGACGAAGGGAGCCACGCCGATGGCGAGCAGGAACCCGGTGCAGGAGATGGCGACCGTCCACCAGATGGTCTGTTTCTGCTGCTTGTCCGCCCGGGAGAGCACCAGCTTCAGCATGTCCTTGCGTTTGAGGTAGGAAGCGTCCACCGCGTTGAGCAGCCTGAGCGCCGACGACCGCATCGGTCCGGTATTGCTGGTGTGCCCGGCGAAGAGGTCCTCCGCCGCCTTTTGATAGGCCCGGTACAGCCCGTTCAGCTGCTTCAGGTCGGCGGTCGGCTTCCCCTTTCCGAGGAGCTCAAGGCTCGCCAGCGCCTCCGCCTGTCGCTGGCGGAAGAGATCGATGAAGGCGGGATCCTTGAGGATGGCGTACTTGCCGGCGAAGCCCTCCTGGCTCAGCACCGAGGTGCGCAGCTCGATGAGGGCGCTGATGACGGGGAGTTCGTTGTTGGCGATGTTGCGGGTGATGTTGGTGCTGCGATAGATGTTGTAGGAGGAGAAGACGAGTGCGGCAGCGGTGAAAAGCGCCATGGCCGCGTAACCCGCGCTTATCTTCTGTATCAGGGAGAGACCCGACAGGCTTACTCTCGAAGACTTATTTGTCTCGATGGCTTCAGGCATGAGGTAGATATTAGGGGACTGAGTAGACAAAGTCAACGCAGATGCCGCTGCTTCATCAGGACACGCCGCATTGTGATATGATCCTCGTCGCAGCATCCTGCAGGTTCTCCCCGTCGAGCAGTACGATGCTGTGCGCGTATTTGTGGTACAGCTCGAACCGCCTACGGTACAGTTCTTCGAGCCCGCCTTCCCCCATGCCTACTATCCCCCGCGGCGCCGCCCTGGCGATGCGCGGGTGCAGCCTGTGTATCGGCACGTCCAGAAAGACGATGGTCGAGATGGAAGCCAGGTGGCGCATGGCGGCCTCCGAATACACCACGCTCCCTCCGGTGGAGATGACCGCAGCCCCCTCGCTGGTCAGCCCCAGCACGGTCTCCTCCTCGATGCGTGCGAATTCTTCCGTTCCAACCTGGTCCACCACCGCCTGCAGTTTCTTCCCAAAGCGCCGCTCGATGCAGAGGTCGGTGTCGATAAACTGCCATCCCAGGCGGGTGGCGATAATCCTTCCCAGGGCGCTCTTGCCGGACCCGGGCATCCCTATCAGCGTCAACCTGTTCATTTCCCTTCCTTTCGCGGTACCCGTCTCCAATCCGACTACAACATCTTACCAGTTCGGGCACGTCGTGGAACATGACACCATTAAATTTGTAGAAAAGTTTTTTAGGTTAGATATATTTAATCGTCGTAAAAAATCCTGCGTGCTTTGGGCGTTCGGGCGACGTGCTGACGCCCCGGAACACGCACCTGTACCTGCCAGAAAGGCACCTCGTTTGGCGAGCGGGCTCCGGCACAGAAAAGCCGGCCGATCCGTTCGGAGGACCAGATGGAAAGGCGACCGTGGGACCGTAACAGTGGCAACAACGATAGCCGAAACGTCTCTTGGGGCGGCGTTCAGCTTCATCATGGCCGGGGCAGGCCGCCGCCGGTAAATCGCCTGCCGGTTCCGACCGTGCTACTCCAAAAAAGTGCGTACATGCGTTAAAGGAGATGCCCCTATGAAAAACGTTATTGAAGGTTTTAGTCATGGCAGGATGCACCGCCCTGGCGTGGGCTGCAGGCACCGGCGTCAGCCAGGCGGCAACGGCAACGGCCGGCACCAGCGCGACGGTCGTCCTGCCCGTCACCATCACCAAAACAGCAGATCTCCAGTTCGGCAAATTCATGTCGGGCGCATCGGTTGGCACTGTCGTCGTCGACACTGCCAACGCCCAGTCCGTGACCGGTGGGGTGACCACCACTGCGGCATTTAGCACCACTGCCGCGGCGGCGGCATTCACCATCTCCGGTGAACCCACCAGCACCTACGCCATCACGTTCCCGGCCCAGACCGACCTGACCGGCCCCGGCACGCCAATGACCATAGGCAGCTTCACCACCGCCATCACCAGCGGTGGCACGCTCGGGACATTCGTTGGCGGTAACGAAACCCTCAAGCTCGGCGCCACCCTCACCGTCGGCGCCAGCCAGGCCTCCGGCACCTACAACGGGACCGTGGATGTGGCGGTCAATTACAACTAGCCGTCCAATTCAAAGTTCACCAAGGGGGGCGAAACCTTGCCCCCCTTGTCTATTGCGGGTCGGGAAGGGGAATGGAGAGAGATGACGATGCGCGCATACGGTTTCCTTGCCAAGCCCAGTGTCGCCTTTCTGACGCTGTGGTACATGACCGAAACTACCGCTTTTGCCGCGCCAACCATAGTCACCAGGAACCAGGATTTCGACTTCGGCAGGGTCGCGGGAGGCGCGGGGCGCTCCGGCACGGTAACCATCACCTCCGCCGGAAGCAGAACCTATTCAGGGAACGTCCTCCCCCTGGGAACCACCTTCTCCGCGGCCCGCTTCACCATCACCGGGAACGCAGGGGAAACCTATACCATGACCCTGCCGGCAGAAGTCATCATCAATGCTGGTGTAGACCAGATGACGGTCACGGCAATCACCTCCTCCATACCCCTGACGGGAGTCATCCCGGCCGGGGGCTCGGTCAGTTTTTCGGTGGGGGGGACGTTGAACGTCGGGGCGGTGCAGCGCAACGCACAGTACAGCGGCAGCATGAACGTTTCGGTCAAATAAAGGAGGAGTCGTGAAGCTACTGCTCGCCAAGTGGGCGGCTATGGTGATAACCGCCACGAACGTAATCATCGGCACCCCCACCGTGACGGTGGTTGCGGCAGATCTCATGGTGTACCCGACGCGGGTGGTCATGACGGACAAGCAACGTGCCGCGCAGGTCGATATCATCAACGCCGGTGAGTCGCAGGCGACCTACAAGATCATCATGGTGCGGAGACGGATGACGGATACGGGAGACTTCCAGGAAGTCACCACCCCGGAAAAGGGGGAGAGGTTCGCGGACGAGGTGGTAAAGTATTCCCCCCGCCAGGTGACCCTGCTGCCGGGAGGCGGCCAGACCGTACGGATCCTGTTCAAAGCCCCCCCCGACCTCGAGGCCGGCGAGTACCGGTCGCACCTGCTGTTCACCAGGTCGGCCCCCGCCATCGCCAAGCTACCAGAAAAAGACGACGAGCCCGGCGTCATCAAGATGAACATCGTGGCGAACGTGGGCGTATCCATCCCCGTCATCGCCCGGCACGGCGACCTGCAAGCCGGCGCATCGATCGTTCCCTGGTCGGTTACCCTGTCTGGCGAAAAACAGCAGGTGCTCTCCTTCACAATGCTCCGGTCCGGCACCAGGTCGGTCTACGGTGACGTCGCGGTGTACCGGGGACAGGAAAAGGTGGCGGAGGGAAAGGGCTTCGCGATCTACACCCCCAACACGGTGCGCAAGGTTTCACTCGTCGTGTCGGAGAACTCGCGTCTCAGAAGCGGCGACGCCGTACGCCTGGTCTTCACCGAGCGTAACGAAAAAAAGCCCCTGGCTGAGACTGCCGTCGTCCTTCCCTAGCAGATGGTACCCCGCGCAGGCGCTCATACCGTGGGAGCCTGGTTCGCCCTGCTGCTGATTCATCTCTTCATCACCGTTTCGCTTTCCTACGGTGAGCCCGCCCCCCCTGCTCCCAATGATCAGGAGATGATCGTCGCGCTTGAACTGGACAATGAAAGGGTGGCGGACAGCTTCCTGCTCGTGGAGAAAAACGGCCAGATCTTCGTCCCGGTCTGCCCCCTTGCGGAGGCGCTGTCGCTGGCCATCAAGTGCGATCAGAAGAGGGCCTTCGGCTTCGTGCTGAGCGAGGACCACCCCTTCGTGATCGACTTGGACGAGGGGTACGCCGTTCACGGCAGGGAGGCGTTCTCCATCAACAGCGAGGCGTTCGTGCAAAAGGGTGAGATCCTGGTGAATTCCGGCACGCTCTCGCGGTGGCTGCCGGTGGATTTCTACCTGCGCCGGGAAACCTCAACCCTGGAGCTCAAAGCGCGCGTGCCGTTGCCGCTGCAGGCCTTGAAAAAGCGGCAAGCCTTCGTGGCTCCCAAACCTCCGCCCCAATCAAGACAATACCCCGATGCGACCGCAACGAGACAGACCGCGTCTATCCCTGCTGTCGACCTCGCCACACAGTTGAGCCTTGGCTCGGACGGCGCCAGGGGCAATCGCGGCAGGATGCAGAACTCGCTGGACATCGCGGGCGACCTCCTCCACATGACGGGGGAGGCTCATCTGCTCGCGGTGAACGACGATCTCAAGCGGCTCGACCTCACCATGTCCCGCCGCAGCGCGTCGGGCTACCGGGCCGGACCTCTGTGGTTCAACCAGGTGGCGCTCGGCTCGACCCAGGCGCCGTACGTGGACGGCGTAGGGGCATCGACCAAACCGATGTACGGCCTCTACCTCTCGAACCGCCCCCTGATCGGCGCGGGCCAGTTCATGTCCCACGACATACACGGTCAGCTTCCCGCCGGCTGGGACGCGGAACTTTTCCACAACGGCACCCAGGTCCAATACCAGCCGCCGACGGCGGAGGGAATGTACCATTTCGTCAACCTCCGGGTTTACTACGGCGTGAACAGTTTCAAGGTGGTGCTGCATGGCCCCTTCGGGGAGCGCAAAGAGTCGGAAGAGGTCTTTGTTTCCGACGCCACCACTCCCACGGGGGAATTCCTCTACTCCTTATCCGCCGGGTGGCAGACGGGGCTTGCTCGTCACGAGGATCCGGAGGGGGAGCAGGCGGAGTCCAACTTGACCTTCACCTCGGACTTCGGCCTTACCAGGAATCTGACCGGATCGCTGCTCGTGGTCAAGGATGCGGAGCGGGCAACGGGGGAGCGGGAGTATTTCGGGGTCGGGGCGAGGACCGCCTTCGGGTTCACCCTGCTATCGCTGGAAGTGATCCAGGCCTTGGGGGCGGGGCGTGGCCCGGAGGGGCAGCTCGTCAGCTTGAAATCAAGCAGCCGGGACCTGTTCGGTTTGAACCTGGAGCTGGTGCAGCGGTTCTTCCACGACTACGAGTCGCCGCAGTTTTACTACAGAAGCGATCCGCTGCGGACCCTAACCAGCGTCAGGGGAAACTCATCCTTCACCATAATCGATAAGATACGTGTCCCGTACTCGCTGGAGATCGGCTTCGGCACCAGGAAATCGGGACGGACCGAGACGACATCGCAGTGGCGCGTTTCCGGTGGCTGGAACGGTTGGAATACCACACTGCAGGCTGATCTGTCCCGGCTGCAGGGGAACACCTCCGCCACAGGACAACTGCAGGTCAGCACCAGGCAAAGCGACGTCAGCGTGAGGGGAGAGGCCGGGTACTCCTTCCTCCCGGTCGCCAAGCCTTCCAGCATCAACATCAGCGCCGACCTGGAGATGGCACCGGGGCTGCAGCTGAACTCGGTGTTGTCTCATGCCCCGGCGGACCGGTTGACCGGAGTGAGACTCGGGGTGTCGAAGCGGTTGGGCCGGCTGGGCTATTCCATCGCCGCCCATGGGAGCACCGATGGCGCCTATGGTTTGGACGTCGGCGTGCGCTCTTCGGTCGCCGCAGTTCCCGCCGGGCGGCTGCTGTCTTCTGCCGAACCGCTGGCGCCCTACGGCATGATCGCGGTTTCCGCCGCGGTGGCCGAACCCGACGGCACGACCAGGGCGTTGCCGCGTGTCGATTTCCTGTTGAACGGCAGCAGGGTCAGGGCCATCCCTGACGGAGCCGGCGCCCAGGTCATCCCTTTCCTGCAGCCGGACGTCCCGGTCGATGTGACGGTGGATATGACTTCGATCGAGGATCCTTTCATGGTCCCCACGGAGGAAGGGTGTCGCATCGTACCCAGGGCCGGGGTGGTTGCCAGGTGTGCGTTCACCCTGACCACCGGGGGCGAAATCGACGGGACGGTAACGGTGCGTCTGGCACGGGGGGGGGCGGTGCCTATGAAGGGGGTGAGGGTGGAACTGGTCGGGGCAGGAGAGCAACAGGGCAGGCTGCAGGCTACGACGCTGTCGGAGGAGAGCGGCTACTACCTTTTCAAGACGGTACGGCCCGGCAAGTACCTGGTTCGCATACCGGTCGAAGAGGTGCAGCGCCTGAAGGCGAACGCGTTGTCCCCGCGCGGGGTGACGGTGCCGCCGGGGGGGGACATGGTGTCAGGAATTGACTTCGTGCTGGCACAAGACGATGCGGCGCCGGGGAAGATCATCAACGGGTCGGCGCCGGTGGCGGATAAGGAGTAGGGACGGGCTCAGTTTCTGGCGGGGAGCAGGGTGGCCTGCAGCAGGTCCCGCAGTGCCTTGTCCGAGCCGGATTCGCGGTTCACGATGGTCTTTCTTTCCCGGCGGGAGATGAGTATGGCGAGGTGCTCGGCGGCTTCGGCGGTCCCTCCGGCGATGGAGGCGGAGAGCTGGCAGAGGATCTGGACCGGCAGGCCGTTTCTGAAGCCCTGCACCAGCTTGGCGATCTCATCGTGGCGCTGCTCGTAGCTCCAGGTCTGGTAGACCTCGTCGCCGATGTTGTTCAACTTCCCCTGTATGCCGGCCAGCTTGTTCAGCATCTAGATTCTCCTGTAGCCCCGCGGGGCGTCCGCAGCGTGCTGCGTAGTTTATTTCTTGTGTTCGTGGCTGAAGATGTGGTCCCGGCAATAGCCATACTGACCGTTGCACTTGGGGCAGTAACGGAAGTCCATGTCGGGATGCGTCTTCTCGGTGATGCCGCAGGTGGTGCACTTGTGTACCAGTTCCTTTTCACGGAACTGGAGTCCGCCGACCTTCTTCGTGAGCTGCCTCTTGCCGTGGCGCAGGTTGAGGTAGATGTCGTTGGCGAAGAAGATCAGGTAGTTGGCGATCGCGGCCAGTACCATGACCCTGGAGGGCCAGCCGCCGATGATGCATTGGTAGGCGTACCCAAGCCAGGTCAGAAGCGCCAGCCACTTGATCCTAACCGGCAGCACGAAGAAGAGCAGTATCTGGAATTCCGGGAACAACGTGGCGAAGGCGAGGAAGACCGAGCCGGCGAGAAAGGCGTTGCTGACCGGATACGCAGGGATCAGGAAAGAGGACGCGAAGGTGATCAGGCAGCCGAGCACCAGGTAAGCGTTGTAGCGGAAGGCGCCCCAATGCTCCTCGAGGGTAGAGCCGAGCATGTAGAAGAAATACCAGGCGATCAGGGTGAAGATGAGGCTGGACTGCGGCGGATCGAAGGGGATGGTGAAGATGCGCCACCACTCCCCGGACAGGAACAGCTCCGCGGAGAAGTAGGTGGCCATCCGGTCCAGCTTCCCCGTCATGTACATCAGGTAGAAGAACGACTGCCCCGCGATCAGGTAGATGGTGAGGTTGGGGACGGCGTAACGGCCGATCTTTCTTTCCAAACGGTCAATAAATTTCATGCTGATGGGTCCGGTCCTTTTGGTCCTTCGCGCTCTTCAGTGGCGTTGCCTGGGGCAGGTCCTTGTCGTCGGCAGGGCGCGGCCCCTCCGCCGTGTGGACCAGTGGCGGCCCCTTGGGTGGTTCCGGACTCTTCGGAAACTTCTCCTTCATGATCCTGTCGCGCTCCTCGGGGGTGATCACCTTGAGGATGGTCAGCTGCTCCAAGTCGTTGGGCCGGGCGAACTCCACGGCAAAGGCGAAGTCTTCGCTGTCGTAATCGCTCCCCTGCTTGTAGGTGGCGCGCACCATCGATTGCATGGGCGTAGGGTTCTTGGCCAAGTACTGGCGCCAGTCTTCACGCTGCTGCGCCGTCATGCCGGTATACCAGACGTGGTGCGCCAACTCGTGCAGCATCACCGAGCGCAGCTGTCCTTCGCTGTACTGCTGAAAGAGATTGCGATAGATGAGCTTCATGTCCGGGCGGTAGGCGCCGAGGTGAAATTTCACCTCGCTGGGCATCATCACCTCATCGAACGAGGGGCCGGAAACGCGAACGGTGCTGCGGTCCGGGTCGTAGCGGTTGAAAAGCGCGGCAAGGAAAACGTCCTCTTTCGAGAGTTTCTTGACGGTGTCACCCTGTCCCCAGCTGATGGGGACGTAGGTAGTAGCGCAGCCGCTCAGCACCAGGGCAATGAGTGCACATAGCAGTTTTTTCAACAAGCCTTGCATTACAACTCCCTCGGGATGTGACTGCGCCAATGCCGGCCCGGCAGCAATCTATCACAATTACAGGCGGCAACGCAACCAATAGCGCGCTCACGGCGATCTTTGTCTTGCTCACATGAACCGAATAATATTGATTATTCCTCTCCCGTAACCTAAAATGTGCCACTAAAAACCAAGGGAACCCATGACGCGCGTCCTCCTCATCGCAGACACCCAGCGGGTGCAACGAATCTTCCACGACATGTCAGAGCAGGGACTTCTGCAACTGCAGACAGCGTCAACCCTCGCCCTGGGCGAGTTCGAACTCTCCGCCTTTTCCCCCGATATCACCTTCGTGCAAAGCCGTATCTCCGGTTTCTCGGGGGACATCCTGCTGCGTCACCTGGACAAGATGCTCCCCACCGGGGGGGGGCTGGTGCTGCTGGCCGGCGACAGCGAGGATGCCGCCCAGGCCAAAAGGCACGGCAGGGTCTCGCTCGACCTCACCATGGATGATGCGCTGCTGGAGCAGTCAGTGGCGGCGCTGCTGGCGGGGGATCCCCTGGCGGCAGCGCCGCCGGAAGAGCCGCAGCCTGCCAGACCCGCGCCATCCAAGGGGAGAAAAGCCGCTCCCGCCACCGCCGCGGCGCAGGAAGAGGCCCCGCAGCAAGGCGCAGCGCCGACGTGTCCGGAACCGGCAGACCTCGAGCAGCCGACAGAAGAGGCCACCCCTGCTCCGGTAGTTGAGTTTCAGCCACTGCCGGTGGAGCCGGCAGGCGCGGGGGAGTATCCTGCCTTGCGGGGGGGCGGCAAGAGCGACGTCTCCGCCTTCGAGGAGGTCATGCAGCAGGCCGAGGGGAGGAACGCCCCCATGGAAGCGGCGCTCTCGGAGGTGGAAGACCGCGTGGAGGTCAGAAAGGGGGTCTCCGGTAGGGAGCTCCTCGAGGAGGCCACGCCTGCTCCCCCCGCACTCGATTTGGCGACCAAGGAGGGCGGCGGCTACTACACCGGCGAGACCGTTGCCGAAGCGCTGCTTCGGGTCGAGCAAAAGAAGCGGCGCCGGCCCTTTCTGTTCATCGTGCCGGCCCTGGTCCTGATCGCCATTCCGCTGGTGTCGTACCTGGCCGGCAGGAATTCCGCCCCCGAGCAGGCAACCATGCCGGCCGCGAAGCCGGCAGTGAGACCGGCGCCATCCCCGGCCGCCCCGAGCGCTTCCGCGCCGGCCGCCCCGGTGCATGCCCCCGGCGCTGCTCCGGCACCCTCAAAGGGGGTGCCGTCCGCTGCCCCGCCGGCAGCCAAGGCCCCAGCTACCCCACCCGTCCCGGCGGTGAAGCCGCCGACGCCTCCCGGCGCCAAGCCGGGGGGGCAGCCCCAGGCCAAGAGCGCCCCCCGGCGCGGTGTGGAGGGTCTCCCCGCCATGCTCGAAGGGACCAAGCTGGATGCTGAGTACGGCAAGAAGAATCCAGGCTGGGTGAGATACCTCGGCATCCGTGCGGAGTACAAGCTGTTCAAGGAGAATAACGTCTATCGGGCCATCCAGGTCATTCCCGTGCCCGGCGGCACGATCTCTGACGATCTCTTCAAAAGGGTGCTGCGCCAGTTCGGCGGCGCGGACAGCTACCGCGTCGAGTCGAGCGCAGGCAAAGGCGACTACCTCGTCGAACAATGCGCGGCGCCGGGCGGCGCTGCGCTGACGATCTACCGCAATAAGACCAATAAAAAGATGAAGGCCCTGGTGGTCTACTACCCTTGAAAAGAGGCAACCCGATGACCCCTGCCAACAAGGCCGCACTGCTCCTGGCGCTCCTGGTGATCCCTGCCCGGCTCCACGCCGCGACTCCCGAATTCCAGATCGACATCAAGGATTTGGAGCGTCAAAAGCCGGCTGCGGCGCCGAAACCCGTCCAGAAGCCGGCCCCGAAGGAGCACAAGCCGGTGCCCAAAAAGAAAGAGCCGGAGGCGAAGGCCAAGCATGAGGCCAAAAAAGAGCAGGGTACTCCCGGTGCGGAGTACGTGCGCTACACCGTCAAGCCGGGTGACCACATCTTCAAGATCCTGGTCACCCATTTCGGCATGTCCAACGAGGCGGCCGAGCGCCTGGTCCCGGAGATCATCGAGCTCAACGACATTAAGAACATCAAGACGCTCGAGGTGGGGCGGACCCTGCTGATTCCGGCTGCGGCTCTGCACAAAGCCGAGGCGAAGCCGGCCAAGAAGGAGAAGGAACGCACGCGTCCCGAAGCCTTGCCCTCCAAGGCAAAACGGACAGAGGCTCCCGAGGAAACCAAAGCGGCACCGGTTGAGGCTCCCCGGGCCCCCGAGCCCGCCGCACCTGTTCCGGCGCCGGTCCCTGCGCCCAAAGCTGTCCCCGTCCCTGCCCCGGCACCTGCACCTGCACCTGCACCGGCACCGGTCCAGAAGGCCCCGGTTCAGGCTGAGCCGCAACCTGCTCCGGTACCGGCAACCAAGCCTGCACCGCCCCTGCAGCCCGCGCCGGCAACCAAGGCCGAACCGGTCCCGGTCCCGAAAACCGCACTGGCACCGGCACCGGCACCCGCACCCGCACCGGCACCGGCTCGGAAACCCGCTCCTGCTCCGGATGCTACGCCTTCAAAGGTGGCACCTCCTGTCGCCGCGGCGCCGTCCGTGCCGGCCATCCCCCAGGCGGCGACCTGGGTCTGCTCGGTCAGCCGGCATGATGCCGGCAGTGTCGTCGATTCGGTGCTCAACGCCATCTCCGCCGCCTGGAGCCGCAACAAGATCATCCAGTCCCCCGAAGGCTCCGCAACTCCCTTCAGCATAAGGGTCGACCGCTACTTCGAGTACAAGGGGAACCGCTGCATCGTAAGCATCGGCGAGAATGACCCGTATAACTACACCCTGATCCGAATACTGGAGACAGCAGGGTATCGGGTGCTGATGCTGACCGGGAAGGAGGATTTCCAGACGGTGACGGAGAGGTTGTTCAAACTGGTGGGGATCGCGCCCGATTTCGGGAAGCACATCCTGCAGGAGGGGAGGCAGGCGAACGGGTTCCTGGTTCAGCAGGACGACGCGGCCGGGAGGCGCGTCCTGATCACCGACACGGCGCCTTCTCCGGGGCACAAGTGGGTCATGCCCGCCGGATGCGGCGCCAGGTAGCTATGTCTAGGGGATGGGGATTGCCGAGTGCTCCCCATCCTCGGTGTAGTAGCCGATGTTGTCCTGGGAAATGGAGTTGCTCGGGGGAGTCGCCGGTGGGAGAGCGCTCTTCGCGGTGGTCTCGGCGGGAGCGGCTTTTTGCTGCAGCACTTCCTTGGGAGTCGGCACGGTTCCCTTCACCTTCTCCTTGAATTCGTCACTCTTCCCTTTCGCCGCCTCGTCCACCCAGCCGTCCACCTTCTGACGCACCAGAGCCTCGAGGCTGTCCTTGAGAGGCCTGTACTCCGCTTCCTGCCGCACCGGCTTCACTCGCTGCAACTGGTCGAAGACCTTTTTCGAGTAGCGGTCCCGTTTGTCCGGGGTCTGGCTGTTGTAGCAGCCGATCGCCTTCCAGGTGTAACCGTACTTCTCCATGCACATGGAGAGGATCCAGGCGCCGGTCTTCACGCTGTTGCACGGGTCACCAAGGGAGTTCCAGCGCTGCTTGCCGATGGTCGGAGCCCAGCTGGAGTTGATCTGCATCAGCCCGAAATCGTAGGTGCCGTTGGTGTTGTAGTTGACGGCGGCAGGGTTGAAGTTGGATTCTACCTTGGCGATCGCCCGCAGGATTTGCGGGTTGATGCCGTATTCCACGCCGGCTTCTTCGAAGCAGAACGCGGAAGCATCTGTTGCCGCTACGAGCATCAGGGCGGCGGCCGCGTAAAGCAGTCTGGCTTTACCCATCACGGGTTCCTCATCAGGGGGGTGGAGTCATCCGCCGCCGAGGGTGAGGCTGGCACGGGCGGATGCCGGCGGGCGGGTACGGCTGCCGGCCGGAGCGCAATTCCGCTTCATAATACATTTTCCGAATGGGCATGTCATCTGATAAAGTACCGTTGCCGGGCGAGGCGCCTGCAACTGCGGTCGCGCCTGCCGCGATTTTCATGCAAAGGAGCAGCCGATGAGAATGAACCTGACCGAGCTGGAGATCAGGATCCTGGGGTGCCTGATGGAGAAGGAACTCACCACCCCGGAGTACTACCCGCTCACCCTGAACGCGCTCGCCGCGGCCTGCAACCAGAAGTCGAACCGGGACCCGGTGATGAGCCTCTCCGAAGCAGAGCTGCAGCGCGGCCTCGAGGCCCTGGGGGCACGCGGGCTGGCGCGTCTCACCACCACCGGCGGGCGTGTCGACAAGTACGTCCACTCCGTGGGGGACAAGCTGGGGCTGCCCGTTCCCGCCCACGCGGTTCTCGCCGAGCTCATGCTGCGCGGAGCGCAGACAGCGGGGGAGCTGCGCAGCCGCAGCGAACGCATGGCTGAGGTCGGCGACCTGGCGGCGGTCGAGGACATCCTGCTCAAGCTGCAGCAGCACGGCCCCCCCCTGGTGCTTCGGCTGCCGCGCCAGGCCGGGCGCAAGGAAGTACGCTACGCCCAGCTCTTCGCGGGTATGCCGGAGCTTCCGGAGGAGGAGCCGGAGCAGCCGAGCGCCGCGCCGGTTCCCAGGCTCCGGCCGGGCAACGAGCGCCTGGAGCACCTGGAACAAGAGGTCGGGACTTTGCGCCAGGAGATCGCCGAGCTGAGCCGGGAGGTGGAGGAACTGCTGGCTGCCTTCTCATAGGCCGGCGCCACGTTGTCATCCCGCTGTTCCCCTTCGCAAAGGGGGACAGCGGGACAAGTTATTGACAATTGCCGTTTCTTTCCCGGGAGCGGGAGGACCAAAAAAGAAGGCTCGACCGGATACGGTCGAGCCTTCTTCGTTATTCCTGGTCCAGCGGCGCCTCTGACTAGATCAGGCCGTGGGCCACCATCGCCTTGGCGACTTTGATGAAGCCGGCGATGTTGGCGCCGTTCACGTAGTTGCCCGGGGTGCCGTACTCGGCGGCGGTCTCGTAGCAGGTGTCGTGGATGTTCTTCATGATCTGGGCCAGGCGCTGCTCGGTGTACTCGAAGGTCCAGGCGTCGCGGCAGGCGTTCTGCTGCATCTCCAGCGCCGAGGTGGCAACGCCGCCGGCGTTGGCCGCCTTGCCCGGGCCGTAGGCGATGCCCGCCTCCAGGAACACCTTCACCCCTTCCGGCGTGGTCGGCATGTTGGCCCCTTCACCAACCGCGACGCAGCCGTTCTTGACCAGGGTGGCCGCGTCTTTGCCGTTGATCTCGTTCTGGGTTGCCGAGGGCATGGCCACCTGGCAGGGGATGCCCCAGATGTTGCCGTTGGGGATGTACTTCGCGTCCTTGTGGTACTTGGCGTAGTCCTCGATGCGGCGGCGCTCCACTTCCTTCAGCTGCTTGACGAGTTCGAGGTCGATCCCTTTCTCGTGGAAGATCACCCCGTTGGAGTCGGAGCAGGTGACGCACTTGCCGCCGAGCTGGTGGATCTTCTCGATGGTGTAGATGGCCACGTTGCCCGAGCCGGAGACGGAGCAGGTCTTCCCTTCGAAGCTGTCCTTACGCACCTTCAGCATGGCATCGACGAAGAAGGTGGCGCCGTAACCGGTCGCCTCGGTGCGCACCAGGGAGCCGCCCCAGTCGAGCCCCTTGCCGGTGAGGACGCCCGGCTCGAACCGGTTGGTGATCCGCTTGTACTGGCCGAACATGTAGCCGATCTCGCGTCCGCCGACCCCGATGTCGCCGGCCGGCACGTCGGTGTGCTCGCCCAGGTGGCGGTACAGCTCCGTTATGAAGCTCTGGCAAAAACGCATGATCTCGTTGTCGGATTTCCCCTTAGGGTCGAAGTCGGAACCGCCTTTACCGCCGCCGATGGGGAGGCCGGTGAGGGAGTTCTTGAAGATCTGCTCGAAGCCGAGGAATTTTATGATGCCGAGGTAGACCGAGGGGTGGAAGCGCAGGCCGCCCTTGTAGGGGCCGAGCGAGCTGTTGAACTCGACGCGGAAGCCGCGGTTGATGTGGACGTTGCCGGCGTCGTCCTGCCAGGGCACCCGGAAGATGATCTGACGCTCCGGTTCGCAGATCCTCTCGATGATCTTGCGCTCGGTGAACTCCGGGTGTTTCACAAGGACCGGGCCCAGTGATTCCAGGACCTCGCGAACTGCCTGGTGGAACTCGACTTCGCCCGGGTTTCTCTTCAGGACTTCCTGAAAAATGGGCTCTACTTTCTCGTCAATCTGTGGCGACATACATTCCTCCTTTGATCATTGTAGGAGTGGGTTGACCACTCTTTCATCAGCTGTGTCGGGTTGGGGAGACGACGTGCTGAAATATGCCGCAGAGATATGCATGTCATGAACCATTTTTGGGCAGTGCTGTGCATAAAGTGTGCAATTGGTGGAATGATGCTGATTTTGTTGGCAAAACCGACGAGGTCAGGTGGGGTTTGTTGCCGATAAATTAATCAGCAGGAGAAGTGTGAATTACTTTTGTTACTCTCTTTAATCTTTGAGAGTACACAGATGGGTGCGTGCGGCGGGTGCAAGGCGCAAAAAAGGGACCGCGGCACGATCCGTGGTCCCCTGTACGATCCGTGCGGCGGATCTAGTTGGTGAACATGAGCTTGCGCTCCAGGTCCATGGAGTGGGACAGGCGCTTGGCCTCCTCCATGGTGATCTGCTCCTGTTCGTGCAGTTGGATCAGGTGCTGGTCGAGGGTCTGCATCTGGTACTGGCTGCGGCCGTTCTCCATGTGTGCCTCGATCTCGTCCAGGCGCCCCTCACGGATGCAGCTCTGGATGGTGGTGGTGGCGCGCATGATCTCCATTACCGGGATGATGCTCTCGCCGGTCTTGTTCATCACCAGGCGGATAGAGACGGTGGCCACCAGGATGTCGGCCAACCTTTGCCTGACGATCTCCTGCGCGTCCGGCGGGAAGTGCCCGACGATCCTGTTGATGGTGGAAACCGCGCCCTGGGTGTGCAGGGTGGACATCACCAGGTGCCCGGTCTCGGCGGCCATCAGGCAGGATTCGATGGTGTCGGTGTCGCGCATCTCCCCCACCATGATCAGGTCCGGGTCCATGCGGAGCGCGGCCTTGAGCGCCGAGCTGAAGTTGTCGGTGTCGATCCCGACCTCGCGCTGGATGATGCAGCTCTTTTCCGACTGGAACAGGAACTCGATGGGGTCCTCGATGGTGATGCAGTTGTAGCTGAAATTCTCGTTGATGTAGCGCAGCATCGAGGCGAGCGTGGTCGACTTGCCGTTGCCGGTCGGGCCGGTCACCAGGATCAACCCGTTGGGGGCCTTCACGATCTCCCCCAGGACCGGCGGCAGGTGCAGCTCCTCGAAGGTGCCGATGTGGGCGGGGATGACCCTCATGATGATGCCGAAATGGCCACGCTGGCGGAAGATGCTGACGCGGAAACGCGCACCGCTTGGGAGGGAGAAGGAGGTGTCGAACTCCTTCTGATCCGTTTCCCAGCGCCGGCCGTGGTGGGTCAGGATCTGCGCGGCGATGAATTCGGTATCCTCGGCGCTGAGGTTGGGGAGCTTGGAGCGGATGATCTGCCCTTTACCGCGGAAAAAGGGAGGGTTGTCCACCTCGAAATGCACGTCGGACACCTTCTTGCTGAAGGCTATTTCCAGTATCTGGACGAAAATCTTGGCATCCATGGCTGTCCCTCTCTTGCTGCAGCAAATTGAATTGAAGATGGGTGTTCTTTTCGGCGCGCCGGGCGACGGGCTTGAGCGGCCGGCGCTCTATTTCTGGGCGCAGCGCTTGCGGTACAGGATGTTGTCGATCACCAGACCGGCGTGCTGGGCCAGGATCTCCAGCAGCGGCAGTTGCGGGTCGGTTCCGGTCCCCGGGCCGAAGTCGGCGTAGATGACGGCGATGACGCGGCCGAAGCTCTTCACGGGGAGGAGCAGCGCCTTGCCGGTCAAGGGTGTGCCGATGGCCCCGTACATGGTGTCGCGCAGCGGCTGGTCCGCGTCGCAGTAGCAGATCTCGCCGTTGAGGGCGCGCTGGTACAGCGACTCAGGAGGCGCTGTCAGGCGCAGCTTGGCCGAGGTGACGGCGCCGGCGGCGTCCACCCCGATCGCCCGCTCGGCGATGAGCTCGGAACGCACCACCACCAGGGTTACCCCGCGGCGGAAGACGCCGCAGGCCGCCTGCAACAGTGCGAAGGTGACCTCCGGAAGGTCGCGCTGCTCGGCGAGGGAAAGAAACTGGCCGCGGAATTTTCCGGACAGGTCTTGCACCGGTTTGCCGTGGTCCTGCTCCAGGTAGGCCGCCAGGGCTCGGCAGCTGTCGATGGTGTCGGAGATGAAGGTGTCGGGACGCTGGTCGCGGCTGGGGCGCGGCAGCAGCGCGGTCACGCCGTTTTCCTGCGCGGCGGCGCATAGCGCGTAGTCGGCAGGGGTGACGAGTAGCACGATGGCGAGGTCGGGAAAGCGCTCCCGGTTTTGCCTGAGTAAAGCAGCCAGGTCGCGCCCATTTCTCCCGGAGGGCTCTCCTGCGTCCAGCAGCAGCAGCGGGGACTTCTCACGGGAAAGCGCCTGGTCGATGATGGGGTCGAGCTGGTCGGGATCGTCCGTGGCGCAGATGAAGCGCTGGCCGCAGACCGTGGAGCAGCACTCGCGCATGAGTTTCGCGGAGGTGAGAAGGATCACGCCGAGGTCGCTGCCGGATTCCTGGGCACGCCCCGAGAGCTGCTCCAGGTAACGGAACAATTCCTGCTGCTCGCCGGCCGGGATCCCGGACAGTTCCCCCTGAAGCCGGCTGGCCGGGGTGTCGGGGACCTCCTCCTGGAGCGCCGAGAAAAAGGTCGGGATGTGCCTCTCCAGCCCCTCCAATTCCTCAAGCCCAAGGTCGGCGGCGGAGATCTCGGCTGCTGAGCCGCGCTGCGCTTCGGGGGCGGCGAGGTTGCCGAAAATGGACTCCGGGGTGAGGGTGCCGTCGCGCTTGCGCTCGTCGTAGATGCGCAGGGCGTCCATGAGGATACTCTGCGTGTTCATGTTGATCTGCTCGGGGAAGTAGCGGTATTCGTCGGAGACGACGACCTTGTTCACCTCGAGGCAGAAGGTCCCCCGGGTCCAGGTGAGCACCTCGACGATGGTCATCTCGATGAGAGCTTCGAGCCCCTGGTATGCCGCCTGGTTTTCGACGGTACCATTCTCGATCAGCATCTGGATGATCGGCTTGCGGTCGTCGCCGGCGCTGCGCTGCTCGACAAGGGTCTTCTCAAGGGCCTCGCGGCTCAAAAGACCCATGTCAAGCATGACCTGGCCGATACGGATGGAGTTGTTGACGTGGTTCGCGCTGACGATGAAGCCGTCACGGAAGACGAGCTGGCTCTCCCCTTTCACGCTCTTCAGCGTAAGGGTGCCGGTCTTGCCGGTCTGGTGCAGCAGCTGAATGACATCCACTAAGGGAAGGTGTTCCAAATCGCCTTCAAAGGACATGCCGGTACCCTTGTCTGCCTGTGGTGGGTGAGGTGGAGCGGGTCAAGCGGGGAGATTCTAACATGTGACCGGGGGTAAGTAAACCGGTATTGCTAGGGAATTGCCAGAAAGGGGGGGCGGGGGCTAGGCGGCCTCAAGTTCTCCGGTGTGGCTGAGCCAGGCGAGGGCGAGGGCGAGCAGGCCGGCGACCCCTCCCATGGTGAGGCTGCGGCTTACGTAGTGGGCGTTACGCTGGGCGAGGAAGGAAAGGAAATCGTCGCGTTGCGCCACCATTCGTTCCAGCAGCCGGCCGTCTTCGCGGACGGTTTTCAGGCCGCTGCGGCCGCCGCTGCGCAGGGTGGTGCTGTCCTCCACCGTCTGCATCAGCCTTCCCATCATGGCGAACACGGCGCTGCCGCGGTTGCCTCCCTCGGCGAGCTCGCGCCTGTACACGGGAAGTGCCTCGTCGAAGAGGCTGGGCAGGCCGGCCAGGGCCTCCTCGCGGATCCCACCTCCCTGAAAACGGTTGCGCACCCGGTGCGCAGAACCCGGTTCCCCGTGCTCGAAGAAGAGCTCGGCGAGACCGGCGATCGAGGCGCGCAGGCTGGCCTCGTCACGGCCGGGGGCGCAGGCGCTGGCGCAAAGGACCAGCCCCCCCAGGAAGATGTACCCCTTGTGGCAGCTGGTCCCAACGGCCCTCTGGACCGCGCGCTCGGCGGCGACCCCCAGGCGCACCCGGGCCGCCAGGTCCTCGCCGGAAAGGACCGCGTCGCACAGGTCCATAAGGTACAGGGAGACGATCTTCAGCGACGCCTCCATGCGGGGCACGGAGAGCTCGGGGTGGGCGCCGCAGTCGCAGAGGTCGACGAGACCCGGCTTGGGGGTCAGGTAGAGCTCCATGAAGGCGCCGCGCACCAGGTTTTTGGCGAGTTCGGGGAGGTGGCTGGTCATCTCTTGGGTCAGGCTCCGGTTTTGGCTTGGACGATGTGTGCCATAATAGCATTTTTTCGCCGCAGAAGAGAATGTGTATACATTATAAAGGGATAAGGGCTCCGACCGGCGCGCCTCGAGGGGCACGGGCGACGCGGCGAAGGGTGGACGATGTCGGTCCTCGGGATGGCGCGCGACGGGCGGGCGAAGCATAATAACCTTGAATTACTGCGGCAATCTGGGATACTCTTCGTCTTGGCGCCCGGCTCCGGGTTCGGCATAACCAAGGTGCACCCGCAGATTCCCGACCAGCTCTACCCTTGCCGCAGGGGGGCAAGGAGCTTCCCGCCTCCCCGAACATCGGCCTTCCGGGTACGCCAGGCCATGATCCAGCGCACGCATCAACCCGATTGGAGACCCTCTCGACATGGAAATCTACAAGGCGCAGCCGCGACAGCAGCAGCGCAGGTTGAAAAAAGCACCCACGCCCACCCTGAAGTACCTGCTCTGGGTCGCCGCCGGCGGCTCCACCCTCATGCTGCTCGCCTTCCTGGGATATTTCTTCTACCTCCTGGGGGCGCTCCCCAAGGTCGATCGTCTGGCCGACTACCGCCCCCCCATCCTCTCGCAGGTCTACGGCCAGGACGGCACGCTCGTCGGCGAGTTCTACCTGGAGCGACGCACCGTGGTGCCGGTGGACAAGATGCCCAAACGGCTGATCCAGGCCTTCGTGTCCGCCGAGGACTCCAACTT
The DNA here is from genome assembly GCF_018919385.1 of Geomonas diazotrophica. Classification (GTDB taxonomy): domain Bacteria; phylum Desulfobacterota; class Desulfuromonadia; order Geobacterales; family Geobacteraceae; genus Geomonas; species Geomonas diazotrophica. Next base: position 330,723 of record NZ_JAHLMF010000001.1, on the reverse strand, counting down.
CTACCAGCACAAGGGGATCGACTACGTGGGCGTCGCCCGCGCCGCCTTCAAGAACCTGATCTCCATGCGCAAGAAGGAAGGGGCCTCCACCATCACCCAGCAGGTGGCGAAGTCCATGCTGCTCACGCCGGAAAAAAAGTTCTCCAGGAAGCTCAAGGAGGCGATCCTCGCCACGAGGATGGAGGAGCGGCTCACCAAGGACGAGATCCTCTACATCTACCTGAACCAGATCTACCTCGGTGCGGGGGCCTACGGCGTGCAGCTCGCGGCCGAGACCTACTTCGGCAAAGAGGTGGACAAGCTGAACCTGGCCGAGATGGCGATGCTCGCGGGGCTCCCCAAGGCGCCCAACAGCTACTCACCCATCAAGCACCTGGAAAGGGCCAAGGAGCGCCAGGGGTACGTCCTGGAGCGGATGGTGAAGGAAGGGTACATCACCCAGGCCGAGGCGGAGTACGCCAAGGCGACCCCGATCGTGATCCAGCCCCTCAAGAAGGTGAACGCCGAGCAGTCGGCCTACTTCCTCGAGCAGGTCAGGCAGCAGCTGGTCGAGAAGTACGGTGAGGAACGCATCTACAAGGACGGCTTGAAGATCTACACCACCATGAACGCCGAGATGCAGAAGGCCGCCTACGATTCCGTGGTGAACGGCCTCAAGGCGGTCGACAAGCGCCAGGGTTTCCGCGGCGCGGCCAAATACCTCTCCGAGGCCGAGGTGGAGCCTTTCTGCAAGAAGGTCGAGGACGACATCGACGAGCTCTCCCTGAAGCAGGGGGCGGTCTACCAGGGGGTGGTGACCGGGGTCGACCCGGCGAAACACGAACTGACGGTCCGGGTGGGCGACCGCACCGGCACGCTCCCTAAAAAGAACATGGACTGGGCCGGCCGCGTCGAGCTGGTCAACAGCTACGGGAAGCCGCAGGCCAAGCGGGCCATCGGCCTCGGCGCGGTGCTCGAGCTGCAGGTGAAGGAGCCGGACAAGAACCGCTCCGGCGCCGTGTTCGCCCTGGACCAGTCCCCCGAGGCGCAGGCGGCGCTGATCGCCATCGACCCCATGACCGGCGGCGTGCGCGCCATGGTCGGCGGGTACGACTACAAGAAGAGCCAGTTCAACCGCGCCATGCAGGCCAAGAGGAACCCCGGCTCCGCCTTCAAGCCGGTCATCTACGCCGCGGCCCTCGAGCACGGCATGACCACCGCGAGCATCATCGACGACTCCCAGGTGGAGTACGAAAGCGGCGGCGACAAGGCCTGGAAACCAAAGAACCACGACAACGTCTACCGCGGCCCGGTCACCATGCGCGAGGCCCTCACCAACTCCATCAACGTGGTCAGCGTGAAGATCCTGGAGCAGATCGGGGTCGGTAGCGCCATCGATTACGCGAAGAAGCTGGGGATCACCTCGCCCCTGGCCAGCAACCTCACCCTCGCCCTGGGGTCGTCCAGCGTCACGCCGATGGAGCTCACCAGCGCCTACGCGGTGTTCGCCTCCGGCGGCTACCGCACCACCCCCTACTTCGTCACCAAGGTGCTGGACCGCGACGGCAACGTGCTGGAAGAGGTGCAGGAGCCGAAGGTCCCCGTGTTCGGCCAGATGTCGAGTGTACCGGCCGATGGACCGGCGGAAGGGGAGGAGGGGAAGGCCCCGCCGGCCGTGCCGCAGCCGGGGCAGCCGGTGCTCTCCGAGGCGACCGGCGGCGTAATCCCGGCGATCCCGCCCGAGACCGCCTTCATCATGACCAACCTCATGCAAAGCGTCGTCTCCAGCGGTACCGGCGGGCGCGCGCGCGCCCTGGGGCGCCCGGTGGCGGGAAAGACCGGTACCACCAACGACATGAAGGACGCCTGGTTCGTGGGGTACGTGCCGCAACTGGTGGCGGGGGTCTGGGTCGGCTATGATCAGGAGAGGAGTCTTGGAGCCGGCGGCTCGGGCGGCCAGGCTGCGGCGCCGATCTGGACCGAGTTCATGCAGCGGGCCCTGGCCGGGATGCCGGTGAAGTCCTTCCCGACCCCGGGCAACGTCACCTTCGCGCTCATCGACCCGCGCAACGGCCGCCTGGCCAAGGAGGGAACCCCGGGAGCGGTGCAGGAGTGCTTCGTCTCGGGGACGGAGCCTACCAGCTACAGTGCCGAACCCGCAGTTGACGCGGTTTCAGCGCCGTAAATGACCGGTATTACAGGGTTTATCGGTGTCGGGGGCGGTTGTTTCGCCGCCCCAAACGGGTTCCCGTAAACCCTTGCCAGGAGCGGATCGAGGGGTCAAAATCGGGCTAGAACCGCTCCTGTCGCGGATAAAATGGAAGCCGGCACAAGAAAACCCTTGCAAATTACGAATATATGATTATAGTGGCGTTAATTTAATCCAGCCAAGGAGGGTCTCACATGACTAAAGCAGAACTGGTCGAAGCAGTGGCGAAGTCCGCAAACATCCCCAAGGCCGCAGCCGAGAAGGCCGTCGGTGCATTCATCTCCACCGTGAGCGGTGCGCTGAAGAAGGGCGACAGGGTAACCCTGGTAGGTTTCGGCAGCTTTGAAGTCGCGAGCCGTCAGGCCCGTACCGGCAGGAACCCGCAGACCGGCAAGGAGATCAAGATCGCCGAAGCCAAGGTGCCCAAGTTCCGCCCGGGCAAGGCCCTGAAGGATGCCATCGCTGCCAAGAAGAAGTAGTCTCTGACCAGCCAGCGACGTGCCCCTCCACGACTGTTGCTACGTCTCCGGCACGCACAGGGAACCCCGCCTCCAAAGCGGGGTTTTTTCGTGTAAACGTATACGTTGAAAAGAAAACTTGCCTTTACTGGGTTACTGTAGTAAAGCTGTTCGTCTGACTGACATCAGTTCCACCGGGGTAATACCCCTCCCATCGATCCAACCCCTCGCATTCAGGTTAATCCCCACGAGAAATGCGGCAGCAGCTAATTGGTTGGCAACGATGTATGGTTTGCCGGTCATATGGCGTGTTGCCGATAATATTCAGCTAAGCCTGCGACAATCGTTGTCGCGGCAGGTTTGGCACGCCCCACATTTCACCGCCTTCCGGCGCAGCAGCCACCTTTTCCCGTGGGGATTCCCGGGATACAGCGTGGCCCGGCTTTGTCGCGAGGGTACGTAAAGGAAACACATGTCTTTTGAATCACTGAATCTCTCCGCCCCTCTCCTCAAAGCAATCAGCGCCTGCGGCTACACCGAGCCGACCCCGATCCAGGCCGAGTCGATCCCGCTGGCGCTCTCCGGCCGCGACCTGATCGGCAGCGCCCAGACCGGCACCGGCAAGACCGCGTCGTTCGTCCTGCCTGCGCTGGAGCGCCTGCTGGTCCCGTCGCCGCTGCGCGGCAAGGGTCCGCGCATCCTCGTGCTCACACCGACCCGCGAACTCGCCATCCAGGTGGTGGACGCGGTCAGGACCTACGGCAAGTTCATGCGGGTGCGCTGCGGCTCCATCCTCGGGGGGATGCCCTACCGCGACCAGATGATGCTCCTGTCCAGCCCGGTCGACATCATCGTGGCCACCCCGGGGCGCCTGATCGACCACCTGGACCGCCGTTCCATCAACTTCTCCCGCCTGGAGATGCTGGTCCTGGACGAGGCGGACCGCATGCTGGACATGGGCTTCTCCGAGGACGTGGACCGCATCGCGGCCGCGGCCCCGACCGAGCGCCAGACCCTGCTCTTCACCGCCACCATGGATGACGCCATGGCGAAGCTCGCCCAGCGCCTGCTGAAGGACCCGGTCCGCGTCGCGGTAGACGTCAAGCAGATCACGAGCCTCCAGATCGAGCAGCGCCTGCACGTCGCCGACGACATGCGCCACAAGAACCGCCTGCTGCAGCACCTGGTCTCCGACGCCAGCGTCACCAAGGCGATCATCTTCTCGGCCACCAAGAGGGATGCCGACCAGCTCGCCTTCGAGCTCTACTCGCAGGGGCACGCCGCCGCCGCGCTGCACGGCGACATGTCGCAGGGGGCCCGCAACAAGACCATCACCAACATGCGCCGCGGCAAGGTGCGCCTTCTGGTCGCCACCGACGTCGCCGCCCGCGGCCTCGACGTCTCCGGTATCAGCCACGTCATCAACTACGACCTCCCGAAGTTCGCCGAGGACTACGTGCACCGTATCGGCAGGACCGGCCGCGCCGGCGCCACCGGCATCGCCATCTCCTTCTGCTCCATGAACGAGGTCGCCTACCTGGACCGCATCGAGCGCCTGACCGGCAAGCCGCTGCCCCAGCACGTCATCGAAGGGCTGGAACCGACCCGTCCGCTCAGAAGGAGCAGCTCCGGCCCCGGCGCCCGCAAGGGGCGTCCTGGCTTCGACCCGCGCAAGAAAGGTTTCGCACCCAAGGGACGTCCTGCCCAGGGGGCGCGTCCGGGACAAGGGAACAGCCGGCGCGATCCCCAGCCGTTGGTGGAATACCGCCGCGGCAGGGGCGGGGCAGGAAACTAGCCTTTTCCTTGCTTTAAGTCGTTGGTTTTGGTATCGTTTGCATCTGTGTATACGGCCCCCCGGCATCCTGCCGCGGGGGCCGCTTGCGAATGAGCGCCGCCGGCTTCCGGCAGCCATGAGAGATACGAAGGGGGTAGCAGATGTCAGCAGCAGTCGAACTTGGAAAGGGTCTCCACTGGATCGGGGTCAAGGATCCCAGCCTCACCGTCTTCGACGACCTCTTTCCCACCCAGTACGGTACCACCTACAACTCCTACCTGGTGCAGGGGGAGTCCCATATCGCCATCATCGATACGGTGAAGGCCAAGCGCTTCGACGAGTACCTGGAGAAGATCCGCTCCATCATCGATCCGGCCGACGTCGACTACATCGTCGTGAACCATTCCGAGCCGGACCACTCCGGTTCCCTGTCGCAGCTTCTGAAGCACTGCCCCAAGGCGACCGTGGTCTCCAGCCAGGCCGCGCGCACCTTCCTCGGGAACCAGATCCACCTTCCTTTCGAGTCCCGCATCGTCAAGGACAACGACCAGATCGACCTGGGGGGGCGCACCCTGCGCTTCATCGCCGCCCCCTTCCTGCACTGGCCTGATACCATGTTCACCCTGCTGGAAGAGGACCAGGTGCTCTTCTCCTGCGACGCCTTCGGCTCGCACTTCTCCCCGGACGGGCTTTTCGCCGACGAGTGCCCCGACTTCTCGGGCGAGACCCGCTTCTACTTCGACTGCATCATGCGCCCGTTCAAGGAGCGCATCCTGCAGGCGGTGGCGAAGCTGGACGGGGTCGAGTTGAAGATGCTCTGCCCGAGCCACGGCCCGGTGTACCGAAGCGACGCCAGGAAGGCGGTGGAACTGTACCAGAAGTGGTCCCAGCCCAAGGCGGCCGGGCGCCGCGTTGCCATCTTCTACATCTCCCCGCACGGCAATACCGAGCAGATGGCCGAGGCCGTGGCCAAGGGGGCCGGCGATGCCGGCGTCCACGTTACCCTGTGCCATATCAACCACGCCTCCGTCGCCGACATCCGCGACCTCATGGAGGAGTGCGACGGGCTCATCTTCGGCACCCCGACCATCAACCGCGACATCCCCAAGCCGATGTGGGACGTGCTCGCCTACCTCTCCACGGTGAGCCTGAAGGGGAACGTCGGCGGCGTCTTCGGCAGCTACGGCTGGTCCGGCGAGGCCTGCCGCATGGCCGAGGAGAGGCTGAAGAGCATGAACTTCAAGCTCCCCGCCCCCTTCGTGCGCACCCCCTTCATGCCCAAGCCCGAGGCGATCGCCGACTGCGAGGCCCTGGGACGTGCCGTCGCCGAAGAGGTCCTGAAAAAGTAACACCCGCCTCAACCCCTCTCCCCCCCCCGGGGAGAGGGTGCCCGCAGGGCGGGCGAGGGCAGGGCGCAGCGTCCCGATTTCCCTTCTTCTCCCTCTCCCGACCTCTTACCGCAAGACCCATCTCTACCCCATGCAGACAGACCACCCCCACATCGTAGAGGTCGCCATCCCGCTCCCACTGGAGGGAAGCTTCCACTACCTGGTGCCCGAGCGTCTGTCCCCAGCGGTATCCCCCGGCAAGCGTGTCCTGGTCCCCTTCGGGAGGCGCAAGGTCACCGGGTACCTGCTCGGCGACGCCGATGCGCCGGCTGCCGGTGAGCTCAAGGAAGTGCTCGAGGTCCTCGACGAGGAGCCGCTGTTCACCGCGGCCGAACTCGATTTCTACCGCTGGATCGCCGGCTATTACCTGCACCCCTTGGGCGAGGTGATCAAGATGGCGCTCCCGGCGGGCATCAATCTGGTGAGCCGCTACCGCTGCGAACAATCCGAGGACGGCACCCCGGTGCTCAAGGAGTACCTGGCCGGTGGGAAGAGCGTGCGCACCGAGCGGGTCTACACCGCGGTCCCGGACTGCACGCTCCGCCCGCGGGGCAAGGGGCTGGAGATCCTGGAATACCTGCTGGAGGTCGGCGAATGTTCCGGCCCTCAGCTCAGGGAGCGCTTCGGCCCCTGCACTTCCCAACTGGGGCGCCTGGTGGAGCTGGGGGCGGCGCACCTTTCCCAGCGCGAGGTGTACCGCGACCCGTTCAAGGCGAAGGAGTATGGCCACGACGGCCCCCTCCCCTTGAATCCGGCCCAGGCCGAGGCCCTGGCCAAGGTCGCCGCGGCGCTGGAAACGGGCGAGTTCTCTCCGTTTCTCTTGCACGGCGTCACCGGCAGCGGCAAGACCGAGGTCTACCTGCAGTCCATCGCGGTGGCGCTCGCCGCCGGCAGGAGTGCGCTGGTGCTGGTGCCCGAGATCGCCCTCACCCCGCAGCTGGTCGGGCGCTTCAAGCGCCGCTTCGACTGCGGCATCGCGGTGCTGCACTCCGGGCTTTCCGACGGGGAGCGCTTCGACGAGTGGCGCCGCATCCGGCGCGGCGAGGCATCCATCGTGATCGGTGCCCGCTCCGCCCTGTTCGCGCCGCTTGAGCGGATCGGGGTGATCGTGGTCGACGAAGAGCACGAGGGAAGCTACAAGCAGTCCGAGGGGGTGCGCTACAACGCGCGGGACCTCGCCCTGGTGCGGGGTAAGCTTGCCAAGGCCGTGGTGGTCCTCGGCTCGGCGACGCCGCTGGTGACCAGCTACCACGCCGCCCAGACCGGTCGTCTCGGCTACCTGCAGCTCCCGGACCGCGTGCGCGATCTCCCCATGCCGGAGACGAGGATGCTGGACGCGCGCAACCACAGGGGGGAGATCTTCCTCCCCGAGCTCATCGAGGCCATGGGGGAGAACCTTGACGCCGGCGGCCAGACCCTGCTCTTTTTGAACCGGCGCGGCTTCGCCACCTACCTTGTCTGCGAGACCTGCGGCCACGTGCTGCGCTGCCCCAACTGCGCGGTGACCCTCACCTACCACCGCATCAAGGGAAAGCACGTCTGCCACTACTGCGACTTCACCATGCTCCCCCCGAGCACCTGCCCCGACTGCCAAAGCGGCGCCATCACGTTGCTCGGGCGCGGCACCGAGCGGGTCGAGGACGAGGTGCAGAAGCTCCTTCCCGACGCGCGGGTCTCCCGCATGGACCGGGACTCCACCCGGGGCAAGGGAGGGCACGCACGGGTCCTTAAGGAGCTGGAGGAAGGGACGGTGGATATCCTGATCGGCACCCAGATGATCGCCAAGGGGCATGACTTCCCCGGGGTGACCCTGGTGGGGGTACTCTCCGCCGATGCATCCCTGAACCTCCCCGATTTTCGCAGCGCCGAGCGCACCTTCCAGCTGGTGACCCAGGTGATGGGGCGGGCGGGGCGCGGCGACAAGCCGGGACGGGTGCTGGTGCAGACGCTGGCGCCCGAACATTACGCGCTCACCCACGCGGTGGCGCACGACTATCTCGGCTTTTACCGGGAGGAGATCGCGTTTCGCGAGGAGGTGGGGTACCCTCCCTTCGCGCACCTGGCGGCGCTGACCTTTTCAGCGGTGGCGGCGGGGCAGGGGGAGAGCGCTGCCGCAGAGGCCGCGGCGCTTCTGCGCCGTATCAAGCGCGAGGCACGGCTCAGGGTGGAGGTGCTCGGGCCGGTCACGGCGCCGCTGGGGAAGGTGCGGGGGCGGTTTCGCTGGCAGATACTGTTGAAGGGGGTGGAGCGGGCCGACCTGCACCGGCTCCTCTTCCACTTCCGGGGCGGCTTCAGCCACCCCTCCACGGTGCGCCTCACCATCGACGTCGACCCGGTGGACATGCTGTAACGCCTGGCGCCTTCTCGCCCTCTTGATCTCTCCCTCTCCCGGGAGAGGGCCGGGGTGACGGCGCTGCCACGAAGTAGACACGCCCGGGCTTCCAACCCCCTCACCCCTTCCCCTCTCCCAAAGGGCGAGGGGTTTTTACTGCCCGGCGCAAAAACGGAAAAAAGGGCCTCCCGAATCGGGAGGCCCTTTTTTGTTGCATGGTTCAGCAGCCGCTTAGTGGTGCGGGTGCATGAAGGCGTAGATCATCAGCATCAGCAGGGTGATGCCGATGAACAGCGCGGTGAAGCCGAAGGTCTTCAGGCAGAAGTCGTAGAAGATGCCGGAAGACTTCTTGGCAGCGAACTTCTCGGTAATCCCTTCCTTCTCGTAACGGGCCCACTGGTCGCCACGCTCTTCCACGAACTCATGTTTGGACATCTGGCCGTTGAAGATGACGAAGTCCATCGGGAACTTCTCCGGACGCCCGTGGGTGTTGAAGAAGTGGACCGAGAAGATGAAGCCGGTAGCCAGCAGCGCCTCGTCGGAGTGAACGATGGTGGCCACGTTGAAGGCCCAGCCCGGCAGGAACATGCCGAAGAACTCGGGGAACCAAAGCATCAGGCCGGAGCCGCCGATGGCGAACATACCCCAGAAGACCGCGATGAAGTCGAATTTCTCCCAGTAGGTCCACCTTTCGAAGGCCGGTTTCGGCCCTTTGAAGAAGAACCAGCGGACCATGCCGATGACGTCGCTGATGTCGCGCAGGTTCGGGCAGAGGGAGTCAGGTCCGAACAGCCTCTGGAAGAAATTGCCCTTGATGTCCTTCCTGATGAGCAGGAAGTGGACGCTCATGACCAGGGCCATCGAGAAGTAGATGAAGGTGATGCCGGCGCAGATCCTGTGGAAGAAACCCGCGTTCGGCGCGCCGCCGTACAGATCCATCAGGAACTTCGCCCAGATCTGGTCGCTGAACTTGAGCGGCAGGCCGGTGAGGGAGAGGCCGAGGAAGCTGATGATGACCAGCAGGTGCATGAACACGTGGACCCTTCTGAAGCGGCGGTACTGCTTGTGCCCCTCGGGTACGTGGTGCAGGATGATGCCTTCTTCGAGTGCTGCGGCCTTCTCGCGGTTCTCAACGAAGCCGCGGATCATCCAGAGCAGGGTGTGGATCCAGAACACGGTGAAGGTGCCGACCAGCAGGCCGGTCATCGCGATGAAGGTGTAGAACAGGATGGGGTACTTCTCGCGGTCGTTGTGCTCGCCGTGGGCATAGAACTTCGTGAAGAGCATGCTCCCCTTGCGGTGGCACTTGGAGCAGGTCTGGACCAGGTTCGCCGGGTTGACGGAGGACTTGGGATCCTTGGACGGCAGGATCGCGTGGGCGGTGTGGCAGTCGGCGCAGCCGGCGACCTTCTCCGGGTAACCCAGGCGGTAGTTCTTGCCGTGGTAGCTCTCCATGTAGCTCTTGACGGCGACTTCGGAGATGTGGTTGCGCTCGACCAGTTTCTGGTCTGCGTGGCAGCGGAGGCAGACCTTGGTGTGGAACTCACGGTTCTCCTTGGAGTTCGGATCGCCCAGCGCCTTGATTTCGTGCAGGTTGTGGCAGTCGTTGCAAGCCGCCGAATCCTGGTTCCCGGCGAGTACGCCCTTGCCGTGTACCGACTGGCTGAAGCCGCGCTCGTCCTTGTGGCACTGGGTGCACTTGACGATGACCCTGCGCTTGTCCTTGTTCCAGTAGGTGTGGCTGTGCATGTCGGTGTGGCACTGTGCGCACCCGATGCCCTTCTCGCTGTGGATACTCTTGGCGTGCTCGGCGGCTTCCTTCTTGTGGCAGCGGACGCACTGTACCTTGCCCACCTTGATCTCGCCCCTCATGTGCTTGGCGAGCTCGACAATCTCGATGTGGCAGCTGGTGCAGCCGTTTTTGCCGTGCACGGAGTTGGCCATCTGCTCGGCGGAAATCTTGTTGCCGTGGCAGCCCAGGCAGGTTGCCGGGTCGATGGCCAGGCCCTGTGCGGCGAAACCGGGCCGGGCTAATGCTAGGAGCAGTAGCAGCGGGATGAGGCGTGTGAAGACTTGAACCATTGTATTCTCCTGTATTTAGGATCGTTTTAGAACGCTTTAATCTATTGGGGCGCTCGCAACGGCGCCTACTTTAATACGCGCGGCTTCATAAATCAACTGAAAAAGCGTCAATTAATAAGCAGGATACAACTTTGCTAACGCTGTTTTGCCGGATTGTCTGTCACGAACGATAACGACACAGTAATTATTGTGTACTGCTAATAGAAATTGGTTAAATGCCCGGTTTGACGTTACTGTAAAAGACGAACGGCAACTGTTGGTGCTGAAATTTTTATTAAATCGACAGAATGAAGAGGCGGGTAAATGAGTGCCGGTTGAATATAGATATTGTGTATACGGATCCGGCGGCGGTGTGGGCGGGGCGGGAAATCAAAGCGGAGTAAAAGGATCCAATTAAACCTGGCGGGCGGAGGCCAGCTGCACGATGCCTTCAGCGAGGGCGAATTCCAGGAACTCGCGGGCCTCGTCCACGGAGAGGCGGATCCTGCGGCAGAGGGCCTGTGCGGTTTGCTTTCCGTCCAGTGCCTGCAGCAGCTCGAAATAGGGAGGGGAGACCGACTCGGTGCAAACCTCGCCGTGCGCGGGGTAAATGAGGGCGCAGGAACCCGTCGCGTTGAAGCAGGCGGAGAATTCGGCCAGGTCAGGCTCGCCCGCGTCCAGGATCTCGAGTACCTCGTAGCTGAAGCGCGCCAGGGTGGTGCTGGCGGCGAGCACCAGCGGCTGCTTGAGCGGGTCGAGCAGGCTAAGTTGTTTCGGTGAGGGGGGCTCCGGAGGGGTGGCCATCAGCGCCGCGGCGTAGTGGTGGTGGTAGTCCGCGAGGTCGAGCGCCAGCGGCAGCAGCTTGGCTTTCTTCCTTTGCTTGAAGATCCTCTCCAGGAAGCTTCTCTGCAGCCCCCAGATCTCCTCCTCGGCGATGTCCGCCTCCCCGCGCTCCCCCAAGAAGGCGGCGAAGGCGGACAGGAAGGCGCTCGGGGTCAGCTTGAGGGGGGCGACGACCGAGTTGAACCAGGCGACCGCCTTGCCCCGGCTGTAAAAGACGTCACAGGCGGCGGCGAGACGGCCGGTTTGGTCCAACTGCTCCAGGGTGTAGCCGGCGGTGGCGTAGACCGTGTACGGCGGGTCCGCCAGGTGCCGCAGCCCGAGCGTTTGCGCCTTGCCGTAGAGCCTCGTCCCGGGGAGCACGGCCAGGGGAAAGATGTCCAAGTGGTTCGGGTAGAGCGAGAGGGCGAAATCGAGCGAAGAGCGGAACAGCTCGGGCGTGTCGCCGGGGAGCCCGTAGATCAGGTCGAAGCCGAAGATGGCGCCGCTTTGGTTCAAAAGAAAAGCGCGGTTGACGAAGTCCTCCCGGTCGAAGCCGCGACCGACGGCGCGCAGGACGGCGGCGTCGGCACTCTGCAGGCCGATCTGCAGCGAGCAGGTGATCGAGGCGAATAGTTCCGCCATCTCGGCGTCGATGAACTCGCTGCGCACCTCGAAGTGGAAGTGGATCCCGGGGGCCGTCTTCCGGATCAGGCGCAGGATCTCCTTCGCCCTCTTGGGGTCCTTGTTGAAGGTCGAGTCGAGCACGAAGATCTGGGGGACCTGGAGCCGCGCGAACAGGCGGAGTTCAGCCTCGATGCGCTCCATGGAGAAGCGGCGCACCCCGCCGCTTCCCTTGTGGTCGAAGCAGAAGGAGCAGGCGAAGTCACAGCCGCGCGAGAGCTGCCAGAGCGCACCGCCGGGGATGGTCGGGTCGAGCCGTCCGGACAGGTACGGGGACGGGACCGAGTCGAGGTCCAGCGGCGGGGGAAGGGTCGCCGCCGGCTCTCCCGGCAGCACGATACCCGGAACCCCCGCAGGTGTCCCACCCGCGGACAGCAGCCGGACCGCCTGCACCAGTGCCCCTTCGCCCTCGCCTCGCACCAGGAAGTCGAAGACTCCCTCATTGAGCAGACCCGCCGGGTTGGCGGTCGGCTCGGCGCCTCCGGCGCAAAGGACGGCGCCGGGAAGAAGCGAGCGCAACTCCCTGGCCACGGCTACGGCGTGGTCGCGGCTCCAGACGTAGACGGAGAAGGCGACCAGGTCGGGCGCGTTCACGGCGATTCCCCGGGCGCAGGTGGCGGCGTCGTCGTGCAGGAAGAACTCGGCGATGGTGGTCTGGAGCGACCCCTTCAGCGTCTGGTCGGCGAGGAGCGCTTCCTGCAAATAAGCGCAGGCCAGCGGCACCGCTTGCGGGGAAGGGTGGGGATGGATGGCAATAAGGGCTATTTTCATGTAGTCTTGGGGCGGGCCTTCAGGGAGGGCTTGCCGCCCTCGATCACCACGACGAAATCGACGTCGCGGCAACCGTACTTCTGCATCAGGACGGGCTTTTGCCGGTTGATCGCCTCGGCGACTTTCTCCCTGGTGACATTGTCCACAGGGAGGTTGCAGGCCAGGCGCGCGTTGACGTACTGCTGGAAGACGGATTCCACCTGGGCTTCGGGGGAGGCGGGCGTGGGGGTGGACTTGCTTGGCTTCTCGGCCTTTTCGGCCTGGTGCAGAGACATCCTGAAGCGGTCCCTCTGGAACTTCCCCTCTTCGATCAGACGGTTGGTGCGGGTCCACTTCTGCTTGTGCACGCTCAGCGTGGCGACCAGTGAATCGTACTTGAACCTCTGGCTGGTGTTCGGGATGCTGACGTTCTGGTAGCGTCTGACGGCCCGTTCCACCGCGTCGAGCAGCCGCAACGGCTCCCTCTTCTCGATTCCGAAGAAGTACTGTTCGTACTTGATGACAAGTTCGCGCAGGTCAAGCTCCAGCTTGGCTATGTCCTCGGCGACACCCATTCAAACCTCCACTGCAGGACTATAACGGTAAGTTACGGTTTAGTAAACGATAAAAAGCACATAGGTTGCGCGAATAGCGGGAGTGAAACAGCTTGACCTCACCAGGCATTATTGTTAATAAAGAACAATTTGCTCAGCGGCAAGGGGGACTACGATGAACAAGATATCTGCAATAGTGCTGGCAGCCGGCATGGGAACCAGGATGAAGTCGGACCTGGTCAAGGTGATGCACCCGGTGGCCGGCCCGCCGATGATTGAATGGCCGGTCGCCGCCGCCTTCGCCGCAGGAGTGGAGCGTTGCGTCCTGGTGGTGGGGCACCAGCAGGAAAAGGTGCGGGATTACTTTGCCGGGCGCACCGAGGTTGGGTTCGCGCTGCAGGCCGAGCAGCTCGGCACCGGACATGCCGTGCGCTGCGCCATGCCCGAGATCGAAGAGGATGCCGAGACCGTGCTCATCCTCTGCGGCGACACCCCGCTGCTCACCGCGGACAGCCTGCGCGGCATGCTCGACGCCCACCAGCAGAGCAAGGCATGCGTGACGGTCATGACCGCGACGCTGGATGACCCCTTCGGCTACGGCCGGATCGTCAAGGATGCGGACGGCAAGGTGGTCGCCATCACCGAGCAGAAGGATGCGAGCGAAGCGGAGCGCCTGATCCGGGAGGTGAATGCCGGCGTTTACTGTGTCGACCGTGGCTTCCTCGCGGAGGCGGTTGCCCGGCTCGAGAACAACAACGCCCAGAAGGAGTACTACCTCACCGACGTTGTGTGCCAGGCCAACGCCCGTGGGCTTGCCTGCCGCAGCTACCAGGTTGCCGACCCCCTGGAGATCTCCGGCGTGAACGACCGCGTCCAGATGGCCGACGCGGCGGCGGTGCTGCGCCAGCGCATCAACCGGGAGCTGATGCTCTCCGGCGTGACCATGATCGATCCCTCCGTGGTCTACATCGACCGCGGGGTCAAGATCGGCCGCGACAGCGTGGTCTACCCGGGCGCCGTCATCAAGGGGAACACGGTGATCGGCGAGCGCTGCAAGATCGGCCAGAACGCGCTGATCGAGGGGTGCCGGATCGCCGACGACGTAGTGGTCAAGGCGGGGAGCGTGCTGGAGGATTCCCTGGTCGGCCCCGAGGCGGCCATCGGGCCGATGGCCCACCTGCGCCCCGGCACCGAGCTTTCGGCGCAGGTGAAGATCGGCAACTTCGTCGAGACCAAGAAGGCCTTCATGGGAGTGGGGTCCAAGGCCTCGCATCTCACCTACCTGGGTGACGCCACCATCGGCCGCGACGTCAACATCGGCTGCGGTACCATCACCTGCAACTACGACGGGGTCAGAAAGCACAAGACCGTCATCGAGGACGGCGTCTTCGTCGGGAGCGACGTGCAACTGGTGGCCCCGGTCACGGTGGGGAGGAATGCCCTGATCGCGGCAGGCACCACGGTCACCAAGGACGTCCCCGCCGATTCCCTGGCCATCGCCCGCTCCCCCCAGGTGAACAAGGAAGGGTGGACGCTCAGGAAAAAATAACTGTTGCGGACCTGGCCGAGATGCTATCCTGTACCGTCTGGGCCTGCCCCATTGTTAATTAACAAATAGATTAAACGGAGTCATACATGTGCGGTATCGTTGGATTCACCGGGCGGCAGGAAGCCACCTCCATCATTATTGAAGGGTTGAGAAAGCTCGAATATCGTGGCTACGATTCCGCCGGTATCTGCACCATGAGCGACGGCAAGGCGAGCATCCGTCGCAGCGAGGGAAAGCTTTCCAACCTGGAGAAGCTCCTCGCCTCCAGCCCCGTGCTCGGCACCGTCGGCATCGGACATACCCGGTGGGCCACCCACGGCCGTCCCTCAGAGATCAACGCCCACCCGCACCAGGCCGGCCCCATCGTCGTGGTGCACAACGGCATCATCGAGAACTACCTGCAGCTGCGTGAGGGGCTCAAGGCGCAGGGGCATGTCTTCAAGAGCGAGACCGACACCGAGGTCATCGCGCACCTGATCGACCAGAAGATGAAGGAATGCGGCAGCTTCGAGGCCGCGGTGCGCCAGGCGTTGAGCATCCTTAAAGGGGCCTACGCCATCTGCATCGTGAGCGAGAGCGAGCCGGACCAGCTGATCGCGGCCAAGCACGGCGCCCCCATGGTGGTCGGGCTCGGGGACGGCGAGTTCTACGTCGCCTCCGACATCCCCGCGATCCTGTCCCACACCCGCTCCATGATCTTCATGGAGGACGGCGAGATGGTGGTGTTCAAGGGGGGAAGCGCCGAGTTCAGCAACGTCAACGGCGAAAAGCTGGAGAAGACCCCGCGCCACATCGACTGGTCGCCGCACATGGCGGAGAAGGGGGGCTACAAGCACTTCATGCTCAAGGAGATCTTCGAGCAGCCCCGCGCCGTGCGCGACACCATCGCCGGACGGCTCCGGGAGGAGCAGGGGGACGTCTACCTCGAGGACCTTTCCCTCAGCGACGCGCAACTGCAGAAGGTTAACCGCATCTGCATCATCGCCTGCGGCACCTCCTGGCATGCGGCGCTGGTCGGGAAATTCCTGATCGAGGAGTACTGCCGCGTTCCGGTCGAAGTGGACATCGCCTCCGAGTTCCGCTACCGCAACCCCGTGGTGGACGAGAACACCCTGGTGATGCTGATCTCCCAGTCCGGTGAGACCGCCGACACCCTGGCCGCCATGCGCGAATCCAAGCGCCGCGGCGGTACCTGCGTCGCCATCTGCAACGTGGTCGACTCCTCCATCGCCCGCGAGGCCGACGGCGTCATCTATACCCACGCCGGTCCCGAAATCGGTGTCGCCTCCACCAAGGCCTTCGTGACGCAGTTGATCGCCCTCTACCTGTTCACCATCCGCCTGGGGCGCTCCCGCGGCAAGATGGACCAGGAGCAGGGGAGAAAGCTCATCTCCGCCATCGTGCGCGTTCCGGGACTCATGGAAGAGGCCCTCAAGCTGAACGAGCAGGTGGAAAAGGTTGCGAGAAATTACATCTCCGCCCGCGATTTCCTCTACCTTGGGCGCGGAATGAACTACCCCATCGCCCTTGAGGGCGCGCTGAAGCTGAAGGAAATCTCCTACATCCACGCCGAGGGGTACGCCGCCGGCGAGATGAAGCACGGTCCCATCGCCCTCATCGACGAGCACATGCCGGTCGTGGTGCTGGTGCCGAAGGGAGCGACCTACGACAAGGTCTTCTCCAACATGGAAGAAGTCATCGCCCGCGGCGGCCGCGTCATTGCGGTCTGCTCCAAGGGTGACGCCGAGGTCGCCGGCAAGGTCGAGGTCGCGCTGGAGATCCCGGAGGACGGCGAGGAAGTCATGCCGATCATCATCTCGATCCCAATGCAGCTTTTGGCCTATCACGTCGCCGTCCTGAAAGGGACCGACGTCGACCAGCCCCGCAACCTGGCCAAGAGCGTCACGGTCGAATAAACCGATTCGCACGCCGGGCCAGACGACATAGCCAATTTCACCTGACCAAAAGACCCCGGCCGCCGAAAGGCGCCGGGGTCTTCACGTTTCCACACTATCCACCCGGCTTGTCGGCAAAGAGATGGCCATAAAAATCGGCGCGAGCGTGAATCAACTTACCTAGTACACTATAAGAGCGGGACCAAAACCGATCTCAGCATCATCAAAAGACTAGCGAGGTGGAGATATGACCGTTCTGGTAGGTCGTGAAATATGGGATGCCATCAATCGAGGGGAGATAAGCATCGACCCTTTGCAGGATTCACAGGTAGGCCCGGGGTCGGTTGATCTCACCTTGGGCAACGAATTCAGGATCTTCAAGAAAGAGACGGGGGTGTGTCACGTACACAACGAATCTGACTTTGCCGATGTCACCGAAGCCGTGTCGGTCGCGGATGGAGACTACATAACCATAGCCCCCTGCGAGATGATCCTGGGCATCACCAGGGAGAGGATCACCCTGTCCGAGACCATGGCGGGGTGGCTGGAGGGGAGGAGCCGTTTCGCCCGCTTCGGGTTGGCGGTCCACGTCACCGCCGGCTTCATGCAGCCGGGCATTTCAAACCAGCAGGTGCTGGAAATCGTTAACCTGGGGCACAAGACCCTGGCGCTTTATCCCGGGACGAGAATCTGCCAGTTCGTCTTCGAGCGCTGCCTGGGAGCTGCGAAATATAAGGGACGGTTCGTCGACCAGGTCAAACCGTGACCAATGCGCGCCCGCGCAGTCGCAGGATCGAAACGGGAACCGGGTCTCGGGGCAAAAGAAGGGAATAATGGAAACAGCCGATTCTTTTTTCCCAGGTTTTTCAAGCTGTTAAGAGAATCGACACACACGGTTCCGGGTCACTTCCCGGCGAACCGGACCTGGCACTTAAGCCCCGCCGGTAGTTGGTGTTTCGGGTTTTTCACCTCCACCCGGACCCCGTACATCCCTCCCGCGTCGACCACCGGGTCGATGACCTTGACCACACCCCGGTATTCTCCCTTCCCCGGCGGCTCCGGGCGTATGAACGCCTTGTCACCCACCTTGATACTGCGCAGTTGCGCGGCCGGAACGTAGATCTCGGCGTTGATCGGGTCGATCTGTGCCAGCTTCATGATGGGTTTCTCCTCGACCCGCTCTCCCGGCGAAAGGAACCGCTGCACCACGACCCCGTCCACTGTGGTCCTGATGGTGCGCCGGGCCAGGAACTGGACCGCTTCGTCGTACTCGCGCTGCGCCACCTTCACGGCCGTCTCGGCCTCGTCGATCTCCTGCGAAGAGATGATCCCCTTCTTGAAAAGCTGCTTCTTGCGCTCCTGTTCCCGGGCCAGGTATTCGAGCCGCTCCCGCTTGAGCTCCTTGGTCTGCTGCTCCACCTTGGAGTCCAGGCGGGCGATGACCTCCCCCTTCTTGACGTAATCCCCGCGGTCGACCGGCACCTCGGCGAGCACGCCGATAACCTCGCTTCCCACGTTGACTGTCATGTAAGGGGCCAAGTAGCAGTCCAAATCCTGCGGCAGAGCGGTTGCGACAGTGGCCAGAACAATCACGACAGCAGGTAAAATGGGAAACAGTGTCATAGCCGTTCCTCGGTTTGGGATAGCAACGGACCCAGCAATTATGGGTGCAGTTGCAGTGCTGTCAACTGATGCTCATGGGCTCTCACTGATACTGTCGATATCCTTGCCATGTCTGTGTCGTTATTCTTTACAAGACAATGGGACATATTTGATCCAATTCAATTAAAACTCATGTGGTTTGAATCAGTTTTGGGCAGGTGCCCGGTCGACCAACCATTGGCACAGAAGATGCTCTATTACCAATTGGTGGAGTTCACCCTGAACTCATCCCGGGCTCCCCATTGCCTTTGGTGCCGTTCGCCCCCTTCGGCCTGGCGACGGTGAGCCGCACCCTGCAGCCGCAACTCCCCGAATACCTGCTGGCGCTCGCGAAGAGCGACGGTTTCGACCAGACCCTGGTCCAGGGCGTCAGCGATACCGCCCGCCAGGGCGAGCCCTACGCGGAACTGGGCATGGTACGGCAGCAGGATCCGGCCTGGCAGGACCAGACCGGCGCGCCGCGCGACATCCAGGCCGGCAACATCCCGGGCGGCAAGCGCGACGTGATCAGGAGCTCCGACTTCAACAACGGCAGCACCCAGGCCTTCTTCGCCGACAGCGGCAAGTGGAGCGTGGTCAACGGCAGCCTCAGGGTCGAGGCGACCAGCAGCGCCACCGACGCGGTGGCGGTCTACGATGTCGGCCAGTACCTCCCCAACTACTACGAGGTGCTCGCGACCCTCAAGGCGGACAAACCGACCGCCGGTTGGAAGGCGAACGCCTACATCATCTTCGACTACGTGAGCCCGACCGACTACAAGTTTGCCGGCGTGAACATCTCGACCAACAAGTTCGAGATGGGGCACCGCACCTCCTCCGGTTGGGTGGTGGACGCCCAGACCCCGCTGCAGGTGAAGCCGAACAGCACCTACAACCTCATGGTGGCGGTGAACGGCACCACGGCGACGCTGCTTCTGGACAACACCAAGCTGTTCAGCTACGCCTTCGCGGCCCGCGTCGTCGACGGCATGAGCTTCGGCCTCAACTACGGCATGATCGGCATGGGGAGCGTGGGGGCCAAGGGGTACTTCGACAACGTCGCGGTGCAGAAACTGGCGCCGGTCTTCACCTACACCGGTATGGAAAACTTTGACGCCGCCCCGAGCCTCTTCACCGAACAGCGGACCGGGAGCTGGACCACTTCCGGCGGCTACTTTACGGCCACCCCGACCACAGCCCCGGCGGTGAACTTCATCGACCTGAGCCAGGCGGCGGGTGTCCCGGCCGGCACCTTCTCCATCAGCCCCTCCTCGGTGCTGGTCCTTGAAACCAAGCTCCATTCCACCGGCACGGCGGGTGTGGTGTTCGATGCCTACGGCACGGACAACTATAAGTTCGCCGCCTACAACGCGACCACCAAGGAAGTGGTTATCGGCCACGTGCAGAAGGGGAACCTGGTCATCGATACCAGGATCTCCCGGACCCTGACCGCCGGCGACCATACCCTGGGCGTCACCATCAAGGGGACCACGGTGAGCGTCACCGTCGACACCCAGGCGGTGCTCGGCTACACCTTCAATGCCCTCTCCGTCGACGGTAAGATGGGGCTCTTCGCCCAAGGCGCCGCCGGCTACTTCGACAGCTTCACCGTCAAGACCGACGACCCGGCCTTCACCAAGGTCCAGGCCATGATGGCGGCGGCACCTGCCGATGCGGCACAGGTGGGTGGCGGCGACGTTCTCACCGCCGATAGCTTGGCGCCCATCATCCCGGTGGCGATCGAGTACTGGAAAATCGCCCTGCAGTTGGACGAGCAGGCGGTTGCCGGGCTGCAGAACCTGAAGTTCGTGGTGGCGGACCTGGACGGCCTCACCCTGGCCCAGCGGGTGGGCGACACCATCTGCCTCGACCGTGATGCGGCAGGCTACGGCTGGTTCGTGGACGGCACCCCCGAGGAGAGCGCCGAGTTCGTCAGAAACGACAGTGGCGACTTGGTGGCCCGGAGCGACAGCGCGGCCGCCGGCAACATGGACCTCTTGACCGTTGTGGTCCACGAGGTGGGGCACGTCCTGGGCGTCCCGCATCTGCTCACCGGTGACGATGCCGTGATGGCCCCGACCCTGGACGCCGGCGAACGCGAGACGGCGTCGGTGGCGGGTTACCAGTACGAGGCGCTCCTCTATGACGAGAACAGCGGCAGGTTCGTCCCGGCGGCGGAACTCACCGGGAAGCATGCGGGCGCGCCGGTGGTCGACTGGACCCGGAGCCCGAAACATCCGGCGGGGCTGCCGGGTTGGGTGGTCAACCTGTAGGTCTAACCGGGAATCCGGGGAACAGAGCTTTTAGAAGCTTTCTGCTTGGAAACTGATTGGGCATCATCTTCCGCCGCGTCCACCATCCCCTCTCCCACAGGGAGAGGGGACCAGAGGGAGATTGTCGCCGATCAGAAATTTGAATAGGAGGGGTTATGGCTGACAAGGACAAGAAGGACGAAACCGCCGGAACCGGAACCAACGTCCCGGTCGTCAAGTGGGATGACAGCGCCATGGGGACGAGCTACGCCAACGTCTGCAACGTGACCAGCACCCGCGAGGAGGTGACCCTGCTGTTCGGGACCAACCAGACCCTCTACGCGGGGCAGCAGGAGGTCACCGTGAAACTCGGCAACCGGATCATCCTCAGCCCCTACGCGGCGAAGCGGCTCTGCAAGCTCCTGGAACACGTGGTCGGCCAGTACGAGGCGCGCTTCGGCGAGCTGAGCCTCGGCCACGCGGTCCAGACCACGGAGAAATAGTGCCATGCCCGACACACCTTTTCCTTCAGTGCATCCCGCCCGTCCTCACGGCGACGAGAGCTGGGCCGCCTACAGCGACCCGTCGCTTTGGTCCTACCTCGTGGACGAGGCATCCGACATCGAGTTCTGCAGCGCGTGGCTGCAGCTCATGTCGAAGATCATCTCCGGCGTGAGGACCGGGGTCGTGGTCCTCTCCCAGGGGGAAGACGCCCCCTTCGTCCCGGTCGCCGTCTGGCCCGCCAGCGGCGCCGAAACCATGAAGCACACCGCCGTCATCGAGCGAGCGGCCAAGGAGCGCAAGGGGGTGGTGATCCGCGACGGCGGCGAGGCGGTCGGGCCGCTCAACACCGAGCCCCTGCTCTGCATCGCCTTCCCGGTGCTGAGCGCGGAGCGCATCTTCGGGGTCATGGCGCTGCGCGTCACGCAGCGCAGCGGTGACGCGCTCCAGGTTGCCATGCGCCAGCTGCAGTGGGGCACCTCCTGGATCGAGAGCCGGATGCTCAAGCGCGAGATACAACTGGCCCGTCAAGCCAACGAGCGCGTATCCGGCGCCCTCGAGTTCGTGGCGGGGGTGCTGGAGGAACCCCGCTTCAGCGCGGCCGCCTCTTCCTTCGCCACCCTCCTCGCCACTCGCCTTACGGCCGACCGGGTGAGTGTCGGCTTCGTCAAGGGGCGCCACGTCAAGGTGCGGGCGCTCTCCCACAGCGCCCAGTTCAAGGAGCGCATGAACCAGGTGCGTGCCGTCGCCTCCGCCATGGACGAGAGCCTGGACCAGGAACGCTCCGTCGCCCTTCCCGCGCCAAACGGGGGAGGCCCCGTGGTCTGCCGGGTGCACGGGGAACTTTCCGCAGGCGAGGGTGAGCGCGCCATCTGCACCGTCCCCTTCTTCGATTCCCAGGGGAGGGGACTGGGTGCCATCACGTTGGAGCGTCCGCTGTCATCTCCCTTCACACCCCACGAGATCGAGTTCTGCGAGGTGGTGGCAGCGGTGGTGGGGCCGATCCTTGAGGAGAAGTTGCGGCTGGACCGTCCGGTCCTCGTGCATGCGGCGATCGCCGCCGGCGACCAGTTGGGGAAGCTGTTCGGGCGGGGGCACCTGGTCTACAAGACCGCCTTCGTGCTGCTCCTTGCGCTGGTCGCCTTTTTCTGCGTAGCCAAAGGCGACTACCGGATTTCGGCGCGTACCACGATGGAAGGATCGCTGGTGCGCGCCATTACCGCACCCTACGACGGGTTTATCGCCGAGGCGCCGGCCCGGCCGGGCGACGTCGTGCGCAAGGGAGCGCCCCTGGCCCGCCTGGACGACCGCGAGAAACGCCTGGAACGCCTGAAGACCTACAGCCTTTCCGAACAGTACTCCCGCCAGTACCGCGAGGCGCTGGCCAACGGCGACACGGTGCAGATGCGGGTGTTGAAGCAGCAACTGGAACAGGCGCGGACCCAGCTGAAGCTCCTGGACGAGCAGCTCGGCCGCTCGCGCCTCACCGCCCCCTTCGACGCGGTCGTCTTGTCGGGTGATCTCAGCCAGTCGCTGGGCGCGCCGGTCGACCGGAACAAGGTCCTCTTCGAGGTGGCGCCGCTGCAGGATTACCGGGTCAGGCTGTACGTGGACGAGCAGCGCGTCTCCGACCTGAAGCTGGGACAGCGGGGCATGCTGGTGCTCAATTCCCTTCCCGACAGCGATTTCCCGATCACGGTCAGGAAGATCACCCCCATCGCCATGACCGTGGAAGGGAAGAACCAGTTCCTGGTCGAGGCGTCCCTGGACCGCCTGAGCGCCAGGATCAGGCCGGGCATGGAAGGGGTGGGCAAGATCTTCGTGGAGAGGCGCCTGCTCTTCTGGATCTGGACCCATGAGATGGTCGACTGGCTGCGCCTTTGGGCGTGGTCCTGGCTCCCGTAGGTGACGAGATGACCCAACAGCTTTTCAGCTCATCGTGGTACCGCATCTGCCGGCTGCAGCCCCGCCTGCGCCGCCATGCCCAGTTGCATCGGCACGAGTACCGGGGCGAGGTGTGGTTCGTACTGCAGAACCACGTCACCGGCCAGCTCTACCGTTTCAGCCCGGTGGTCTACCACGTCATCGGGCTCATGGATGGCAAGCGGAGCGTCGAGGACCTCTGGAAGTTCTCCGTCGATTCCTTCGGGGACGATGCGCCCACCCAGGACGACCTGCTCCGGCTGCTGGCGCAGCTCCACTCGGCGGACGTACTCTTGTGCGACATACAGCCCGACACCCGGGAGCTGTTCCAGCGCGGCGAGAACCTGCGCCAGGGGAAGCTGCGCCAGACGCTCCTGTCGCCCCTTTCCTGGCGCTTCCCGATCTTCGACCCGGACCGGCTCCTGAACCTGCTGCAGCCGCTCTCCCGCGCCATCTTCAGCCCGGTGAGCGGCGTCATCTGGCTTGCCGTCGTGCTCGCGGGGGCGGCGCTCGCCTTCGGGCACCGGGCCGAACTCTCGCACGACGTGCTGGACCGGGTGCTCTCCATGCACAACATCGCGCTCCTCTGGGCGGTGTACCCCCTGGTCAAGTTCTGCCACGAGATCGGGCACGCGCTCGCCGTGAAGAGATGGGGTGGCGAGGTGCACGAGGTGGGGATCATGCTCCTCGTGCTGATCCCGGTCCCCTACGTCGACGCCTCGGCCGCCTCGGCCTTCCCGCAGCGGGGGCGGCGCGCCATGGTGAGCGCCGCGGGGATCATGGCAGAGCTCTTCATAGCCTCGCTGGCGCTCATGCTCTGGCTCTGCGTCGAGCCGGGGTTGTTGCGCTCCGCCTTGTTCAACGCCATGTTCATCGGCGGCGTATCCACCATCTTCTTCAACGGCAACCCCCTTCTACGCTACGACGGCTACTACATCCTCTCCGACCTGCTGGCCATCCCGAACCTCGGGCAGCGCGGGCAGCGCTACGCGGCGTACCTGGTGCAGCATCACCTGTTCGGCCTGAAGAAGCTGGAGGCGCCGCACCTGGCCCCCGGAGAACCGTTCTGGCTCCTCGCCTACTTCGGGACATCGTTTGTCTACCGCATCTTCGTCTACCTCGGCATCGTCCTCTTCATCTCGCAGAAGTTCTTCTTCATCGGGGTGATCCTGGGGGGGTGGGCGCTCGTTTCCATGGTGGCCCTCCCGCTGGGGAAGGCGATCTACTTCATCTGCTTCAACCCCGCCCTGTACGAGCGGCGCCTGCGCGCGGCGTGCACCGCCGCGGCCCCGGTCGCCCTCCTCGTCGCGCTTTTCTGCGCCCTTCCTTTCCCCTGCTGGAGCCGGGCGCAGGGGGTGGTCTGGGTCCCCGAGGAGTCGGTGCTCCGGGCCGGTGCCGGCGGGCTGATCCGGAAGGTGAGCGTGCTGCCGGGAAGCGTGGTGCGACGGGGCGAGACGCTTTTGGAGAGCGACGATCCCGAACTGGAGGCGGAACGCAAGGTCCTGGCGGCGCAGCTCGCCCTGCTCAAGGCGCGACGCGACTCCGAGCTCTTCACCGACCGGCTCAAGGCCCGCATCACCGCCGAGGAGATGGTCCCGGTGCGCGAGCGGATAGCCTGGGTCGACGAGCAGTTGGCGCGGCTCAAGGTGGTGAGCCCGGTGGCGGGTAAGCTGGTCCTGCAGCGCGACAGCGACCTCCCGGGGCGCCACCTGCAAAAGGGGGAGGTGGTCGGCTTCGTGCTGCAGGGGGACCGCCCGACGGTGCGGGTGGTGGTGACCCAGGCGGACCTCGACCTGATCCACACCCGCAGCCTCTCCATCGAGGTGCGCCTGTCGCGCCGGCTGGACCGGAGCATCCCGGCGACGCTGCTGCGCGAGACCCCGGCGGGGCTGGAGCGTCTCCCTTCCACCTCCCTGGGGAGCGCCGGGGGGGGGCGGCTCCCCACCGATCCCAGCGACCGCGACCAGGTGAAGACCTTCGAGAGGACCTTCCAGCTCGACCTCCGGCTCCCGCTGGCGCTCAACGAGGTGAGCGTGAACGAGCGGGTCTATGTCCGCTTCAACTTCCAGCCCGAGCCGCTGGCAAGCCAGTGCTACCGGTCGGTACGGCGGCTGTTCATGAGGCGCTTCGATGTTTGACCTGAGCCTTTTCCCACCCGCGCGCCTGCACGGCCGCTACCCGGAGAACCTCCTGACCGAGTCACGCCTGGAACACGCCCTCCGCGCCGGCCTTGGGAGGCTTCCCCTGGCGGCGACGGTGCGCCCCTCACTCTTGCGGCGCCTGGCCGGGCGGGTGGAGCAGGCCGGCGAGTCCATGCGCCTTCTGGATGATCGCGAACTTGCCGCCGTCGCCCGGACCTTGAAGCCGCAGCTGCGCCGTGCGGGGTTGCGCCGCGACCTCGTGGTCCGCGCCTTCGCCCTGGTGCGCGAGGTGGCGTCCCGGCGCGTGGGCATGCGGCATTACCCGGTGCAGGTAATGGGAGGCTTCGTGCTTTTGCTCGGCATGGTGGCCGAGATGGAGACCGGCGAGGGGAAGACACTCACCGCCACCCTCGCCGCATGCACCGCGGCGCTGGCCGGGATCCCGGTGCACGTCATCACCGTGAACGACTACCTGGCCCGGCGAGACGCGGGGATCACCCGCCCCATCTACGATTTCCTCGGCCTGTCCGTCGGCACCATCGTCTCCGGGATGAGCCCGGCGGCGCGCCGCGAGACTTACGCCTGCGACATCGCCTATTGCACCAACAAGGAAGTGGTTTTCGACTACCTGAAGGACCGCATTGCGCTCGGGAGCCGCCCCGGAGCGATCCAGCTTTCGGTGCGGCGGCTGTGCGGCAAGGGGGGGCAGGCGTCGCTGCTCATGCGCGGGCTTCCCTTCGCCATCGTGGACGAGGCGGACAGCGTGCTGATCGACGAGGCGAGAACGCCGCTGATCATCTCCGGTCCCGGGGCCGAGGTCTCGGACGGCGAGGAGCTCTACCACAACGCCATCGAGACCGCCGCCCGGTTCGAGGAGGGGGCGCACTTCACCATCGACCACGGCAAGAGGACCCTGGAGCTGACCGAGGACGGCAAGGGGCTGATCGCCCTTCTCGCCGCCGTCTTGGGGAGCGCGTGGCAGGGGGCGCGTCGCCGCGAGCAGCTGATCACCCAGGCGCTCTCGGCGTTGCACCTTTTCAAGCTGGACCGCGACTACCTGGTGCACGACGGCAAGGTGAAGATCATCGACGAGTACACCGGCCGGGTCATGGCGGACCGCTCCTGGGAGCTCGGGCTGCACCAGCTGATCGAGGCGAAGGAGGGATTGGCCATCTCGCCGCGCAACGAGACCATCGCCAAGATCAGTTACCAGCGCTTCTTCCGCCGCTACTGCTTTCTCGCCGGCATGACCGGGACCGCCCGCGAGGTTGCCGGCGAACTCTGGTCCGTGTACAGGCTCAACGTGGTCAGGGTAGGCACCAACAAGCCGCTGATCAGGACGGCGCTCCCCTTCCGCTACTACAAGAGCCTCGAGGAGAAGTGGCGAGCCCTGGGTGAGCGGGTGCGGGAGCTGCACCAAAGCGGGAGGCCGGTGCTGATCGGGACCAAGACCGTGGCGGCCTCGGAGGAAGTGAGTCGCAGGCTCTGGCGGGCGGGTGTGCAGCACGTGGTGCTGAACGCGAGGCAGGACGAAAACGAGGCGCAGATCATCGCCGAGGCGGGGAACGCCGGGAAGGTGACCGTCGCCACCAACATGGCCGGGCGCGGCACCGACATCCATCTGGGGCCGGGAGTGAAGGAGCTGGGGGGGCTGCACGTAATAGCGACGGAGTTGCACGATGCCAAGAGGATAGACCGCCAGCTTTTCGGCCGCTGCGGCAGGCAGGGGGATCCGGGGAGTTACGAGGCGCTGGTTTCCTTCGAGGACGAGATTTTCTCCAGGAGGAGCAAGACCCTGGTGGGTGTGGTGGCCTGTCGTTGCGGGGGCGAAGGCGTGTTGGGGCGGGTGGTGGCCCGGCTTTTCTCCGACGAAGTGCAGCGCTGGATGCAGAACGCCCACTTCCACCTGAGAAGCGAGCTGCTCCGGTTCGACGAGCAGAGCGAGAAGAGCATGGCGTTTTCGGGCAAAGGGGAATAAAACCCGTTCTACGTTCTACGTTCTACGTTCTACGTTCTACGTTCCCATTATTCCCATCGCTCCCTCTTCCTTGACGGGAGAGGGACTCAGTGTTTGCCCGCCAACAGCTCTTCGACCGTCCTCCCGTTCACCGTTATCCCCTCCCGCTCCAGCAGCTCGCCGGTTGCCTGCAGATACTGCGTCACGGCGGTGACGTAGTTCACCTGCGCCTTGATCTGGTTGCTGCGCGCCCGCGCCAGGTCGTTCTCCACGTCCAGGACGTCGCGGGCGGTCGCCAGGCCAACCTCGGACTTGGAGATGTAGGCGGAGAGCCGCTCCTCGGCGAACTCC
This sequence comes from Geomonas diazotrophica, assembly GCF_018919385.1. Classification (GTDB taxonomy): domain Bacteria; phylum Desulfobacterota; class Desulfuromonadia; order Geobacterales; family Geobacteraceae; genus Geomonas; species Geomonas diazotrophica. The sequence continues at coordinate 303,505 of NZ_JAHLMF010000001.1, read as the reverse complement.
TTCTCCCTGGCCGTCACATCGAGCTGCTTGAAACTGGCATCCATGGCCCGCAGCGCGGAACGCACGTCGGTCACCACCAGCGAATTCAGGTTGTTCAACTGGGTCTTCGACTGGTCCAGCCGCAGCCTGCTCTTCACGTACTCCGCCTCGGCGGCATCGTTGCCCAACGGGTACTCGAACTGCAGCCCGGCGGTCCAGACCGGAGTGTCAGCGCGAACCAGCCGGTTCATATCCTGGTTGTACTGCTCCCCCATGCCGCCGTAGGTCCAGGTACCGTACAGGTTCAGGCCGGGCAGGGTCTTGTTCCTCGCCCCCCGGCGCTGCGTCTCGGCGCTCTCGATCTGCAGCTTCGCCTCGTCCAGTTCCGGCCGCAGGGCAAGCGCCCGCCGGATCCCTTCGGCCTCGTCCGCCGTGACCCTGGTCAGGTCGGGAGCGTCGACCGCGTTGATCTCGCCGGGAGGCATCTGCAGGATCTGACGCAGGAGGTCGACCTGGTCCCGCAGCGCCTTGTCCGCGTCGATGACCTCCTTCTCGCGCGCAGCCACCCCGTACTTCGCGTTCAGGATCTCCATCGGCGGGAGCACGCCGGCCTTGACCCGTTCCTCGATCTCCCCGAGCACCCTGCGGGACAGCCCCAGCGACACCTCCCGCGACCGCAGGTCCTCGCGCAGGCTGTGCAGCTTGAAATACTCGATGCGGATCTGCGCCACCAGGTTCTGGATCCTGCCGGCCACGCGTTTCACCGCCCCTTCCCGCGCCTGCTCAGCGACCACGATATTCAGGTTGGTCACCTGCGGTCCCAGGTTTCTCAATAGCGGCTGATTAAGGGCGAAGGTGACCTCGCTCTGCCAGTAACGGGGATAGGTGGAGGAGCTGTAGTCGGTCTCGTTGTAGTAGTTGTTGAACTGAAAACCGAAGGTGCCGCCGGTGGGGACCAGCCGATTGATGCCGGTGAGGAGCTTCAGGGTCTTTTGCCTGCTGGGCCCGCCGGTGCTGACGGGAAAGGTGTCCGAATCCTGCCACGACGCGCCCAGGGTGAGCCCGGTATTGTAGATGCCGCGGGTCTTGCGCACCTCTGCCTGCGCTATGGCGGCGTTGTACAGTTCCGCCTTCAGGGCCAGGTTCTGTTCGACCCCCAGCCTGACCGCCTGTTTCAACGTGAGATCGACAACCTCCGCCCACGCCTCGCACGGGATCAGCGCGAGGGCTGCTGCAGTCACCAGGGCCGGCACATTCATGCAGATGCTCCTTCTGCCCCGGACGCGTAGAGGAGAGGATGGGCAACTACGAGATATAAGGAGCGTATCACATAACTACTGAATCTGAAGCGGATGTAACTGACATAGCAAAATAATCAACTGTATCAGGGCCGCCTCTGAGTCAGACCATAGATGGATATAAATTACGGCAAGATGGTGAGTAGTCAGAGAACTGTTTTCTTAAAGGGTCTGGCTGGAGACCCCGAGGGGGGGCGGCGTGCCGGGAGATCAGGGTAAAGCCAATACGTTCCCCCCTTTGCGAAGGGGGGACAGGGGGGATTTGTCTTTGAGGTGTGGCGCTTCGTGGGGAAACTGCTTACGTCGTGGTCCACCTTTCGATCAGTTCCTGGAGCTGTGCCAGGTTGAAGGGCTTGCTGAGAAAGTCGTCCATGCCGGCGCTCAGGCAGCATTCACGCGATCCGGCCATGGCATGGGCGGTGAGCGCGATGATAGGCGTGTGCCTGCCGGAGCCGCGCTCCTGCTCCCTGATGGCGCGGGTGGCCTCGTAGCCGTCCAGCTCCGGCATCTGGCAGTCCATGAAAACCAGGTCGTAGGCCTTGCGCGCCAGGGCCGATACCGCCTGGCTCCCGTTCTGGGCCACGTCCACCTGGCAGCCCAGGGCGGTCATCATGGCGTGGGCCACCTCGCAGTTGACCGGGTTATCCTCGGCCAGGAGCACGCGCGCGTCGAACCGCGCTTGGCAGGGGGGATCCTCCAACGGGTTCTCCAGCTCTATAGGAAGGTCCTCGTCCTCGGTCGCGGCCTCGGGGGGGGCGTGCAGGTAGACGATGAAGGTGAACACGGAACCGCGCCCCGGCTCGCTTTCCACCCCGATTTCTCCCCCCATCAATTCCACCAGTTGCTTGGCTATGGCCAACCCGAGACCGGTTCCCCCGTACTTGCGGGTCGTCGAACCGTCGACCTGGGTGAACAGTTCGAAGATGGTCGGCATGGCCTCGGGGGGGATGCCGATGCCGGTGTCCCTCACCTCGAAGCCGACGTAGTGGCCGTTGCCGCTTTTCTCGACCAGGGAAGCCCTGACCTGAACGGAACCCTTCTCGGTGAACTTCAGGCCGTTGTTGACGATGTTGAGCAGCACCTGGCGCAGGCGGTTCGGGTCACCCAGGGCGCGGCGGGGGACGTCGGCGGCGATATGCAGCTCCACCGCCACCCCCTTGCGGCGCCCCACCTCGTGGTACAGCTCCACGGCCCCCCGCACCGTCTCGTGCAGGTCGAAGGGGATTTTCTCGATCTCCAGCTTCCCCGCCTCGATCTTGGAGATGTTGAGGATGTCGTTGATGATGCCCAAAAGCGACTCGCCCGACTGGTGCAGCATCTCGACGTAGCCACGCTGTTTCTGGTTCAGCTCGGTGTGCAGCAGCAGTTCAGCCATCCCCAGCACGCCGTTCATCGGGGTGCGGATCTCGTGGCTCATGTTGGCGAGAAACTGCGACTTCGCGCGGTTGGCCGCCTCGGCCGCCTCCTTGGCCTCCCTGAGTTCGGCGATGATCGCCTTTTGCTGCAGGTTCGCCTTGGAGATCTCCGCGGTGCGCTGGGCGACCTTTTCCTCCAGGTCGCTGTTCGCCGAGCGCAGTTCCGCCATGATGCGGGTGTTTTCGATGGCGAGCTCGGTCAGAGTGCGCACCAGGTGGTCGTGCGCCTCCAGCAGGCGGCGGCGCTCCAGGGCCCTGTTCACCGTGGCCACTACCATCTCGAGGTCGTCGAAGGGCTTGAACAGGTAGTCCTGGGCTCCCAGCCGCAGGGCCTGGACCGCGGTCTCCAGCGACACGTGACTGGTCATGATGATCACATCGGTCCAGGGATGGTCGTCCGCGATGGCGCGCAGGACCTCTATGCCGCCGATGCCCGGGAGGCGCACGTCCAGCATGACCAGCTTGTAGCCTGCCCGGCGCAGCTCTTCCAGGCATTCCTCGCCGCTGGCGACACCTGCGCTGTCGTACCCTTCCTTGCGGAACAGGTCGACCAGGACATCGGTCACCACCTCGTTGTCGTCGACGATCAGTATGTCTCGTCCCGCGCCCATGCAGATCTCCCGGTCAAGAAAGCACATTGGTGGATATTAACAAAAATGGCGACTGCCACAAGCAACTGATTGGATGGAATCAGCCCTGTTTCCTGCCCGCAGCGGCGGCGCAGGTGCAAAAGGAGCCGTCATGGTGCATCAGTTTCTCTTTTCCGGCCGTTCAATCCTCGTGGCGGCCGTTGCATATTGCGTTTGGGGTGCTTAACTTCTGCTGTTGCCTCACGGGCAGACGAGCTCATTGTGGGGAGAACTCTGACAGCAATTCTGACTTCTTTGTCAGAACAACTTCAGTTGAGCGCGACACAGGATTTGGCAGATACTGCAAACACTTCAAGAGGTGCACATGCACGTGTTGGTGATAGAGGACGAGAAGAAGGTGGCCGATGCCCTCAAGGCCGGGCTGGAGGCCGAGCAGTACCGGGTCAGCGTGGCCTACAGCGGTGAAGAAGGTTTCTTCCAGCTGAGCGCCGGTGCCTTCGACCTGGTGCTCCTCGACCTGATGCTCCCCGGGCGCGACGGGCTGGAGATCCTCACCACCATGAGAAAGCGCGGCTTCGATACGCCGGTGCTGATCCTGACCGCACGCGACTCGATCGAGGACCGCGTGCTGGGGTTGGATAGCGGCGCGGACGAGTACCTGGTGAAGCCGTTTGCCTTTCCGGAGCTCCTGGCCCGCATCCGGCTCATACTGCGCCGGGAAAAGAAGGAGGCCCAGGTGCAGCTTTCGCTGGGGGGGCTGGAGATGGACTTGGTGGGGCGGAAGGTGAAACGCGACGGCGAGGGGATCGATCTGACCGTGAAGGAATTCCAGCTTCTTGAGTACCTTCTGCGCAACCGGGGCAACGTGGTGACCCGGGAGATGCTGTCGCGGGACGTCTGGCAGGTGAAGGAGCGTTCGACCCCGCTCGACAACGTGATCGACGTGCACATCGCGCGGCTCAGGCGCAAGGTGGACGGCCCGTTCGAGCGCAAGCTGCTCAAGACGGTCCGAGGACTCGGTTTCACCATGGAGGAAGGGGAATGACCCTCAGGCCGCGCAGCATACGGGTGCGCTTGGCCATCTGGTACGCCGCGGCACTTGCCGCCATCGTCGTTGCCTTCGCGCTGGGTATCTATCTCTTCGTCCGCTCCAGCCTGCTGCGCGAGGTGGATGCGCAACTGGAACGCGACCTCGCGACGGTGAGCCGGGTGCTGCGCGAGGAACCCTTTGAAATCAACGAGCTGGCGCAGCACGGCTCAGTGGAATTTTTCCAGGTAAGCCAGGGAAACGAGGTGGTCGCGGAGACCCCGGGCTGGAGCCGGGAGGTGCTGGAAAAGGCGCTGGCGGGGCTGCCGCACGGCCCGGGACGCTCCTGGCGCTCGCACAGCGGGCAGGCCTTCCGGATCAGGAGCGTCGTCTTGCCGGGGGCGGGGCAGAGTCGGGTGGTCGCCGTAGCCGAGAGCGAACAGACACTGAGAACGAGCCTGGAAAGCATCGGGATGATCCTGCTCTTCGGCATTCCCATAGCCGTGGTGCTGGCGGTAGCGGGCGGCTACTTCCTGGCGGGTCGGGTGCTCAACCCGATTGAGGAGATCACGGCGCTGGCGGGCGCCATCACGGCGGAGCGGCTGTCCGAGCGGCTCCCCGTGGACAATCCCGGCGACGAGTTCGGCCGCCTGGCGCAGATGCTGAACGGCACCTTCGCGCGGCTGGAGGATTCCTTCGAGAGGTTACGACGCTTTAGCGCTGATGCTTCCCACGAACTGCGCACGCCGCTCACCGCCCTCAGGAGCGTGGGGGAGGTTGGGCTGCAGCGGGAACTGGACGCCGCCGGCTGTCGCGAGGTGATCGCCAGCATGCTGGAGGAGACCGACCGGCTCACCAAGCTGGTAGACTGCCTGCTGACCTTGAGCCGCGGCGACGCGGGGGGGCTCACGGTGACACGGGTGCGGGTGGACCTCGCCGAGATGGCGGCGGATGCCGTGGACATGATCGGCGTACTGGCGGAGGAAAAGGGGCAGGTGATCGAGCTGGAGGCAGGAGCTGGGGTCTGCGCCATGGTGAACCCGGAGATGCTGCGCCAGGCGCTGATCAACCTGCTGGACAACGCGGTGAAGTACTCGCCGCCGGGACGCATCGACCTGCGCGTGTACCGGACGGAGCGGGGCGAAGCCGCCCTCGAGGTGCAGGATCAGGGGCCGGGGATAGCGAGGGAGCACCAGGAGCTGATCTTCGACCGCTTCTACCGTGCCGACCCCGGACGATCGCGCGAGCAGGGGGGGGCGGGGCTCGGCCTTGCCATCACGCGGCAGGCGGTGGAGCTCAACGGCGGCAGGATCCAATTGGAGAGCGAGGCGGGGCAGGGCTGCAGGTTCACCATTCTGTTCCCGCTGGTATAAATCACCCTGGACGGGGTAAAAAAGGCGGCGCAGCCGCTACGGAGGAAAAATGAAGAGAGCCATCGTATCAGGATGCACGGGAGCCATTGTCATGCTGTTGGCCGGTGCGGCGCTGGCCGCTGCCGCGGGGGGGATGGACTTCCCGCAGGGAACCGCCACGCCCTCCGAGACCTGCGGCGGTTGCCACAAGGCCATTTACCGCGAGTTCGCCTTCGGTTTTGGCAGCGACCTGCACTACCAGCCGACCACCATCCCTCAGAAGGAAGGGGAGGCGATACCGATGCCGGCAGGGGTTTCGGCAACGGCTACCGCCCACGCCTTCGCCGGGGCCGAACGGTACCCGGTGCATGCCCGGGAGGCAGAGGAGGAGGGACGCTCCTGCAACGCTTGCCACTACCCGGAGCCATTTGCCATCCCCGACATCAACGTGGTCGAGATGACCAAGCCCAAGGCGCGCGGCAAGGAGAAGGAGGCAGTCGGCATCACCTGTGCGAGCTGCCACCTCACACCGGAAGGGAAGATCCGTTCCGCCCATGCCGTCACCGCACCGCACCAGACGGTGGCCGATCCCGCCATTCAGACCTCGGCCATGTGCGCCTACTGCCACAGCATGGGCAAGCGGGCGGTCGGCAAGCAGACCCAGACCTTCCTTGAGTGGCGCGAGGACTTCTTCAAGCCGGGGCTGGGCAAGCAGCAGTGCCAGGACTGCCACATGCCGCGTACCATGCGTAAGGTTGCCGAGGAGTTCGACAACCCCGAGCGCCCCGTGGCGCGGCACCTGTGGACCGGCGGGCGTTCCCAGCAGCGTCTGGCGAGCGCGCTCAGCATGGTGATCAGCCAGCCGACCGAGGGTAAACCTGATCTCGCCTTCCACCTGATCAACATCGGCGCCGGGCACTCGGTTCCGACCGGCTCCAACCGTCGCGCCGTGTACCTGAACATCACGGTCCTGGACCCGATGGGCAAGCCGGTGGCGACCAGGGAATGGATGTTCGCCCCCTCCTACGGTCCCCGGCCGGACGACAGGAAGTTCCTGGAAGAGGACAAGAAGCGGCCCGATGCGGTGGCGGCGAGCCAGGCCGATGCGCAGGGGCCGCACGAGGCGATCATCAGGGCCGGCGAGGAGCGCATCCTCACCTGGACACCCGCACTCCCTTCCGGCGATTACACCGTGAAAGCGCGTCTGATCTACGACCTGAACCGTTACAACAACCGCTCCTTCACCGACGATCAGACCGACATGAACGGGGCCACCCTGGTATTGAAGATCAAGAAGAGCTGACGAGCTGAGGAGCAATACCCGCTGTAAACGGTCGATTGTCAGCGACGCCGCGCGTGTTCCACCGCCCCTCCCCCCTCCGGGGGGAGGACGCCTGGGCAGGTTGCTGGGCGCGCCGAAAAACGACGGCAACGCATGAGTGCCGGCAGGAGTGCTGAAAGATGAGCCAGGTAAAGAGAAGCGGCAGGAAGATCGTGATGTGTGTGGTGGCGGCGCTGGCAATGGTCGCGGCGGCGTTACCGGCCCTGGCCAAGGGGGCGCAGCAGATCGGTTTTGCCAGGGAGGCACCGGGAGCCGAGGCGCGGAGTTTCAGCGCACTGGTCGGGACGTGGCACGTTGACCGGGACGGCTCCCGCCCCGTCTACGCGGTGGATGGTCGGAACTGGGAGCAGGGTGTAATGGCTCCGGGGGGCGCAGGCAAGGCGAAGGCGCTCTACGGAGCGGGTTCCGCGGAATTCCTGGCCGGGCTGGAGCGCTACCGTTACTTTCCGCTGTCGGTCTGCAACGACGTGAAAAGCTTCCGTGGCGGGAGCATCGAGGTGGCCTTCAAGGGGGTGAGCGGCAGGATAGACCAGGCCGCGGGGATTGCCTTCGATATCAAGCCCAACGGCGATTACCTGTTGTTGCGCGCCAACGCGCTGGAGGACAACCTGGTCCTGTTCCGGATGGAGCAGGGACGGCGCGCCACGGTGCAGTGGGCCGGCAAGGTGCCGGTCCCGTCCGGCCAGTGGCACGATCTCAAACTGGTGCTGGAAGGGAAAAGGATCCTGGGATACCTGGACGGGGTCAAGTATGTGGACCAGGCCTGGACCGAACCGGTCAACGGCCGCATCGGTCTATGGTCGAAGGCCGATTCCTACGTTTTCTTCGACAAGTTCACCGTCTCGGAAAAATGACCTGCCGCATGGCTGTTGGAAGGCTGAGGTGGCGGCGCCGGTGTATACGCATCGCCGGCGCTGCCCACCTTGCCTTTTGCGCACCACCTGCTTCATAATGCGCCGGTAACTCTCCTGGAGGAGATATCGATGCCGAACAAGATGAAGCTTTCCGACGCAGACCTCCTCGCACTATTCCACGCCGACCCCGACTTCCAGGCCAACTTTACCCCGCGCCACTACGCCAAAAAGACCCTCGTCTATTCCCCCTTCGAGGAGAAGAACCTCGTGTTCGTGGTGAGAAGCGGCCGGCTCCGCATCTACCTCGCCTACGAGGACAAGGAATTCACGCTCGCGCTGCTGGAAAGGGGCGATGTCTTCAGCACCCATACCCCCGCTTTCGTGCAGGCCCTGGAGGGGACGGAGATCCTGGTCTGCAGCACCGCGACTTTCGGGCGGGCGCTCGCCCGCCGCCCGGAGCTTTCGCTCACCATGGTCAAGGTGCTCGGCGAGCTGCTGCAGAACTCCATCCAGACCATCGAGGGGCTCGCCTTCAAGGACGTCCGGCTGCGCCTGGTGGACTTCCTGCTCGGGGCGGCGGCCGACAGGGGACGGATGACCCCGGAAGGGACCGTGGTGCAGTTGGGCCTCGGTACCGAAGATATCGCCCTCCTGGTCGGCACCACGCGCCAGACCATCTCGCAGATCATCAACGACTTCATCAAGACCGACCTCCTTGTGAAGATCGACCGCAAGACCCTCCTCATCAAGGACCTCGCCGCGTTTAAGACGTTGAAGGAAACCCCGTAACGCCGCGGCTGCGGCCGTCTTTTCTCCAGCCGCTTTCCCCAGACAAACAGCCCCTTTGCAGCAGAACTTCTCCGGGCATCCAATATCCCCCTCTCCCCCCGGGAGAGAGCCGGGGTGAGGGCGTTGCAATCTGTGATGCTTCCGCTTCGCGACACCTCTCCACCCACCGTCCGCCCCCCTCCCCCTCCGGGAGAGGGGACTGGCGGGAGGTCATAATTAATCCCGAAAAAAACATAACTGTCGGCTGCCCGACAGACCGCCACCCGTTTTTCACCTACATTGCCGCCCATGCTGCAACTTGTCTGCAACGGGGAGAGCGCGATGCACATCGAGGTAGAAGAAACGGCAGTCGGGCCGGTGCGGCTGTTCCGCATCAACACCGGGTCCTGCAACGGCTGCGACGTGGAACTGGCGGTGACCTCGGCGGTGACCGAATTCGACGTGGAGCAACTGGGCTGCCGCTACACAGAATCGGCGCACGAGGCGGACATCGTCCTCATCACCGGCCCACTCACCATCCGCGCCAGGGACGAAGTGCTGCGGCTCTACGCGCAGGCGCCACGGGACAAGGTAACCGTCGCTGTGGGCGTTTGCCCGGTGTCCGGTGGCGTCTTCCGCGACAGCTACGCGGTGGACGGTCCGATCGAGCGTCACCTGCCGGTGGACGTGAACATCCCGGGCTGCCCGCCGCGCCCCCAGGCCTTGTTGGCGGGAATCGGCGCAGCGCTGGAGATCCGACGGGCCCGGCGCGATGGCGAGGAGCCGGCCCGAAACCCCGATCACCGGAAGCATCATGGAACCGATAACTTCCCCGCCCGCGGCAGGATGAGCTACGACGCCAAGGCCTGCGTGGACTGCCGCATGTGCCGCCACGTCTGCGCGGCGGGAGCTATCCGCTTCGAGGCGGGAGACGGTGGCGTCCGCCTGACCCTCTGGCACAACAGCTGCGTCTTCTGCGGCCTGTGCAGCCACTACTGCCCCACCGGCGCCCTTTCCGTCACCGGCGACTGGCGCCTCGACCACCGCGCTGCCGATGCTTTCACCCAGATCGAGCGGGGCGAGGTTCCTTACGCACCCTGCACCGGCTGCGGCGAGGCCATCATCCCCACCGCCCCGCAGCTCCTGCACGCCGCCTTCCGCCGCCCCAACCCCGAGATCGAGAAGCTCAAAAACCTCTGCCCGGCCTGCCGGCAGTTGATGAGCATAGGAGTGCCCAGACGATGACTGATTTGACGACCAACGTTGCCGCCGCGCTGGCGATGGCAGCGGGCGAAGAAATAAACGTGCTGTGGCGCCGGGACCGCAAGGGCGTCCTGACCGGCTGGTGCCGCCTCCCCTGCGGCGAGGCGCTGCTCCCGGCGGCCCGCGCCGTGGCGGAACTGGAGGGGCGCCTTGCGATGGTCACCCCCTACCTCCCGGAACGGGCCAAGGAGAAGGGAGAGCGCGAAATCGCCTACCACTTCGACCTGGACGGCGCCACCCTCACCCTCACCGTGGTGCTCCCCCTGGAGTGGGCGCGCGTTCCCTCCCTCACCCCGATCTTTCGCAACTGCGACTGGCAGGAGCGGGAGCTGATGGAACTCTATGACGTCCAGGTGGTGGGGCACCCCGACCCGAGGCGCCTGTTCCTCGACCACACCCTGCCCCACGCCCCCTTCGAGCGCCTGGTCCCCTATTCGACTTTCACCAACGCGGCGACCGGCAAGGCCCTCTGGGACAAGGTGCTGGCGGGCGAACGGGAGGACGCATGACCACGAAAATCATCGAACTGGGGGCGCACCAGTTGGCCCTCGAAGAGCCCATGTATTTCCGGGTGAAGCTGGAAGGGGACCGGGTGGCCGACCTGGACGTCCTGCCGGGACAGGTGCACCGCGGCATGGAGCACCTGGTGATGCGCCGAAACCTCTACCAGAACATCACCCTCCTGGAGCGGCTCTGCTCGCTTTGTTCCAACAGCCACCCGAGCACCTTCTGCGCGGCCGTCGAGGAGGTGGCGGGCATCGCCATTCCGGAGCGGGCCGAGTACCTGCGCGCCGTGGCCGACGAGATCAAGCGCATCGCCTCGCATCTTTTCTGCTGCGCGGTGCAGGCCAACGCGATCGGCGAGACCCCCCTCTTCAGGCGCATCATGGAGGTTCGCGAGATCATGCAGCGCGCCAAGGAGGCGATCTACGGCAACCGGATGGACCTGGCCGCGAACGTGATCGGCGGCGTGCGCTACGATCTCACCCCCGAGGCCGCAGCCTACCTCGCCGGGGCGATGGAGGAGATGAAAAGGCCGCTGGACGAGCTCTACCTGCAGTTCGGCAACAACCCGGCGCTCATGGCCCGCATGGCGTGGGTGGGGGTGCTGCCGCGCGAGGCGGCGGTCGAGTGCGCCGTGGTGGGGCCGGTGGCCAGGGCCTGCGGCATCGACTACGACGTGCGCAAGAAGAGCCCCTACGGTGCCTACGACCGGCTCAAGTTCGAGGTGCCTTCGCAAACGGCAGGGGACGTCCGGGCGCGCAACCTGGTGCGGCTAGCTGAGGCGCGGCAGTCGGTCTCCCTCATCGAGCAGTGCCTGGCGCAACTCCCCGCGGGCCCGCTCTGCGCCGACAACCTCCCCGAGATCCCGGCCGGGGAGGCCATCGCCAAATCAGAGGCGCCGCGCGGCGAGCTCATGTACTACCTGAGGACCGATGGCTCGGACTTCCCGGTGCGGCTCAAGTGGCGCGTCCCCTCCTACATGAACTGGGACGCCCTCAAGGTGATGCTCAAGGGTGAGCCGGTCGGGAACATCCCGCTCATCGTGAACAGCATCGATCCCTGCATCGCCTGCACGGACCGCTAGGGGGCGCCATGCACGAGATCACCCTGGTGACGGGGCTTTTCGAAATCATCAACGAGCAGGTGGCAGTGCGCGGCATCGAGTCCATCTCCAAGGTGCGCCTGAAGGTGGGGGAGCTGGCGGCGGTGGAGCCGATGACCCTTGCCGCCTGCTTCGAGGTGGTGGCACAGGGGACCGTGGCCGAAGGGGCAGAGCTGGAGATCGAGGAGGTGCCCCTTGCCGGCCGCTGCCGTGGCTGCGGGGAACGCTTCAGGATCGTAAATTTCAACTTTATCTGTCCCTGCTGCGCCGGAGGCGACGTCGAGATGACCGGCGGCAGGGAACTGTACCTGGAGAGCCTGGAGGCGAACATTAATCCGGATCGGCCGATGGTTTCTCCCTCGCCCTCCGGGAGAGGGTGGCCGCAGGCCGGGTGAGGGGGGCGCCACGAAGTGAGGAGAGTGCTACTGCAGGCGCCCTCACCCTGGCCCTCTCCCGGAGGGAGAGGGGATGTGGACGAGAGCGGGCGGAAGAGCTTGTGTAATAAGGACATGCAAAGGAGATCACAATGAAGCGACAACGTGAAAATGCCATCGTATTTGCCGACCCCGAGCGCTGTCTCGGCTGTCACGGCTGCGAGTTGGCCTGCGCCGTGGCCCATTCCGGGAGCGGGCTGCACCAGGCGGCGCTCTCGGGGCTCACCCTGAGGCCGCGCAACAAGGTGGTGGCGGCGGGGGGTGTCATGATGCCGGTGCAGTGCCGCCAGTGCGAGGACGCCCCCTGCGCCGCGGCCTGCCCCACCGGCGCCATGCTCCAGGAAAGCGGGCAGGTCGGTGTACGCGAGAAGAACTGCGTCGGGTGCAAGGTCTGCGTCATGGTCTGCCCATTCGGCGCGATAAGCGTGAAGCACGAGGGGAGCGATCCGGAGAGCTTCCGCACCAACGGTGGTATCGCGCGTAAGTGCGATCTCTGCGCCGGCACCGGGCGCGACGTACCGGCCTGTGTCGAGGGTTGCCCGACCAAGGCGCTCTCGCTCATCGACCTGGAAGAGTACCGTCAGACCCTCATCGAGGCGCGGGCCGCCGAGCTGGCCCAGTCGCTACAACATCTCAAATCAAGGAAGGCAAGGATATGACCATGAAGCTCAGCACCGATCCGTCCGCGGCGACCCTGTTGCCCATCGCCAAGAAAGAAGGGATTGCCACCGTCTGGGACCGCCACCGCGCCATGCAGCCGCAGTGCGGCTTCGGCCAACTCGGGGTCTGTTGCCGCATCTGCTGGAAGGGCCCCTGCCGCATCGACCCGTTCGGGGACGGCCCCCAGCGCGGCATCTGCGGCGCCGACGCCGACACCATCGTGGCCAGGAACGTGATCCGCATGATCGCGGCCGGTGCGGCGGGACACTCCGAGCACGGCCGCCACGTGGCGCTCGCCCTGCAGGGTGTCGCCGAGGGAAGGCTCCCTGCCTACCAGATCCGTGACGAGGCGAAGCTGCGCGCGGTTGCGGCGAAGCTCGGCATCTGCACCGAAGGGCAGGACGTACCTGCCATCGCGGCTGCGGTGGCCAAGGCGACCCTGGAGGACTTCCAGAACCAGGACCACGACGCCCCCTGCAACTGGATCGAGGCGACGCTCACGAAGAAACGCCTGGAGCGCCTGCAGGCCCTGCACGTCTTGCCGCACAACATCGACGCCGTGATCACCCAGATCATGGGGCGTACCCTGGTGGGATGCGACGCCGACCCGGTCAACCTGATCCTGGGGGGCATCAAGGGGGCGCTCGCCGACTTCGACGGCATGTGCCTTGCGACCGAGCTCTCCGACGCCCTCTTCGGCTCACCGACCCCGGTGGTCACCGCCGCCAACCTCGGCGTGATCAAGCCGGACGCGGTCAACATCGCGGTGCACGGCCACAACCCCCTTCTGAGCGAGGTGGTCTGCGAGGTCGCGGGGCAGATGGACGAGGAGGCACGCAAGGCGGGCGCCAAGGACGGCATCAACATCGTCGGCATCTGCTGCACCGGCAACGAGGTCATGGTGCGACACGGCATCCCGCTGGCCGCGAACTACCTCTCCCAGGAGCTGGCGCTGGTCACCGGCGCGGTGGACGCCATGGTGGTCGACGTGCAGTGCATCATGCCCTCGGTGAGCGAGATCGGCGCCTGTTTCCACACCGCCGTGATCACCACCATGGCGGAGAACAAGATTCCCGGGGCCACCCACGTGGACTTCAAGGAGGAGGCCGCCCTGGAGAGCGCCCGTCGCATCGTGGCTACCGCGATCGAGGCCTACAAGCGCCGCGACCCGCGCCGGGTGAACATCCCGGACGTGAAACAGACCGCCATCGTCGGCTTCGGCGTGGAGTCCGTGGTGGGTGCGCTGGCGACCTTGAACGCCGCCGACCCGCTCCAACCGCTCATCGAGAACATCGCCAACGGCAACATCCGCGGCATCGCCCTCTTTGCAGGGTGCAACTCGACCCAGGTGGCGCAGGACAGCAGCTTCGTGACCATGGCCAAGAAGCTCGCGGCGAACAACGTGTTGATGCTCGCCACCGGCTGCGGCGCCGGCTCCTTCGCGAAGCACGGGCTGATGACCCAGGAGGCGACGCTGGAGTACGCCGGGGAATCGCTCAAGGGGGTCATGACCGCCATCGGCACCTCGGCGGGGCTGAACGGGCCGCTGCCGCTCGTGCTGCACATGGGCTCCTGTGTGGACAACAGCCGCGCCGTACAGGTGGCGGTGGCCGTGGCCGACAAGCTCGGCGTCGACCTCGACCAGCTCCCGCTGGTGGCCTCCGCGCCCGAGGCGATGTCGGAGAAGGCGGTCGCCATCGGCACCTGGAGCGTGGCGCTGGGCATTCCGACTCACCTGGGCACCATGCCGCAGGTGACCGGCTCGGCCAAGGTGACCGAGCTCCTGACGCAGACCGCTAAGGATCTGCTCGGAGGGTATTTCCTCGTGGAGCTCGACCCGAACCTCGCCGCGGACAAGCTCCTGGAGGTGATCGAGGAGCGCAGGAAGGGACTGGGGATTTAACGGGGCAGGGCGTCGGCGTCCACACCCCCTCTCCCCCCCGCGGACCATAGCCCTTCGGAGGGCGAAGGCCGGGAGGGTGAGGGGATGACCAGCAAGTTTGCATGAAAGAGGGAGAAGGAACTATGTGCGACCATCACAACCACGCGCATGACCACGACCATGAGCATGATCACGATCACGAGCATGATCACCATCACGACCACAGTCACGACCATCACCATCCCCGCCTCCACGCGGTGCCGCAGCGCGGAGCGGGACTGAAGATCGCCATCACCGGCAAGGGGGGCGTGGGGAAGACCACATTCGCGAGCCTCCTTTGCCGCGCCTTTACGGCCGACGGCGCCAGGGTGCTCGCCGTCGACGCCGACCCGGACGCCAACCTGGCCGCGGCGCTCGGCATCCCAGCCGATCGCGCCGAAAGCCTGCAGCCGGTGGCGCGCATGAAGGAACTCGCGGAGGAGCGCACCGGGGCCAGCGGGGGCTACGGCTCCTTCTTCAAACTGAATCCCAAGGTGAGCGACCTGCCGGAGCAGTTCTGCCTGGAGCACGACGGCGTCCGTTTCCTCTGGATGGGGACCCTGGAACAGGGGGGGAGCGGATGCGCCTGCCCGGAAAGCACCCTGGTCAAGCGCCTGATGGGGCACCTGCTCCTGGAGCGTGACGAGGTGGTGATCATGGACATGGAGGCTGGACTCGAGCACCTGGGACGTCGGACGGCCGAATCGGTGGACGCCCTGGTGGTCGTTGTGGAACCGGGGCAGCGCAGCCTGCAGACTGCCCGCCAGATCGAACGGTTGGCGGGCGACCTCGGTATCGAGGAGGTCTTCGTGGTGGGAAGCAAGGTGCGCGACGACGAGGACCGGCGGCTTATCGAAGGGGAGATCCCTTCGCGGCAGCTGCTCGGGACCATCTCCTTCTGCGAGGAGGTGCGCCGCGCCGACCGCGAGAACTGCGCGCCGGACCGGCTCAGCGCACAGGCGCTCAGTGAGGTCCGGAAGATCAAGGAACGCCTGCTCTCGTTGCGGGGGAAGTGACGGCAGGGGAGTCCCCCGCCCCCTTCCCCCTCCCGCAAGGGAACGGGGACTGCAGGAAGAAAAATATTGGGGCAACCTGAAGGGCCGCGCAGCGATGCGCGGCTTTTTTTCAGTTTCTGCCCAAACCTGCCGAAGAGTTGGTGGTCAACCAGCGGCTTGACTTGCCCGGCCCCACAGCGTATTTTATTCGAAAAAATCTATATTCGAAACTGGAAGAAGGGAGGTGCGCCTTGCAACCCACCATACTGCTCGTGGATGACCTGCAGATGTTCCTCGAAATCGAGAGGGATTTCTTCAAGCATACCGATGTGAACATCGTCACGGCGCGCGACGGCGTGGAGGCTCTCGAGGTGGTCAAGAGCGAGAAGCCGTCCCTGGTCTTCATGGACCTGCAGATGCCCAACATGGACGGGGCCGCCTGCTGCCGGGCCATCCGCTCTCATCCGGATCACGCCGACGTCCCGGTGGTGATCATCTCCTCCACGTCGGTGCAGCAGGACAAGGACGACTGCCTTGCCGCCGGCTGCAACTATTTCCTCACCAAGCCTGCCGGGCGGGACCGCTTCCTGGAGATCGCCCGGGAGTTCATTCCCGGCATCGACCGGCGCGAGAGGCGCCGCCCCTGCAGCCTGTCCGGGACCCTGCAGCTCAACGGCGAGGCATCCTCCTGCACCCTGTACGACCTCGGTGTGGACGGGACTTACGTGGTCACCGACCTCCCCGCCAAGTCCGGCAACGTGGTGAATCTCTCCTTTACCCTTCCCGATGGCACCCTGGTGGATTCTCCCTGCAAGGTGATCTGGTCCGGCGAGAAGACGGCGCTGCGGCCCAAGGGGCTTGGACTGAAGTTCGCCCTGCTCCCCAAGCCGATCCGTTCCGCCCTGGCCCGGTCGCTGGAAAGGCTCTAGCGACATTCCCTTTTGACCTGGCTGGGGCTAAGTGGTATAAATAGGCGCTCGGCACCCCGCGGCGCCTAAGCCCCGGCAGGTCTTAAGGAAAATCATGAAACTGCTCCACAATCTGAACCCTCCCCAGCAGGAGGCGGTGCTGCACGGCGAGGGACCAATGCTGGTCCTTGCCGGCGCCGGCTCCGGCAAGACGCGCGTCATCGTGCACCGCATCGCCTACCTCATCCACGAGCGGGGAGTCCCACCCTGGCAGATCCTGGCCGTAACCTTCACCAACAAGGCCGCCGGCGAGATGCGCGAGCGCATCAAGCACATGCTGGGGGAGGGGGACGCTCCTCTCGTCTCCACCTTCCATTCCACCTGCGCCCGCATCCTGAGAAGCGACATCAAGAGCCTCGGTTACGACTCGAACTTCGCCATCTACGACGACAAGGACTGCGAGCGCCTTTTGAAGGACTGCGCCGCCGAGCTGAACCTTGACGAGAAGCGCTACCCGGTGAAGCTCTTGGGGAGCGCGATCGACGAGTTCAAGAATCAGGGGATGAGCCCCTTCGACGTCCCGGCGGATTCCCCCTACCAGGCGACCCTGGCCCGGGTCTACCGCTGCTACCAGGAACGCCTGAAGCGCTGCAACGCGGCCGACTTCGGGGACCTGCTCCTTTTGACCGTGCAGCTCTTCGAGGAGCACCCGGAGGTGCTGGACAAGTACCTGCAGCGCTGGCGCTGGATCATGGTGGACGAGTACCAGGACACCAACCCCGTGCAGTACCGCCTGGTCCAGCTTCTGGCCGGCGCCCGCCAGAACCTTTGCGTGGTGGGTGACGACGATCAGTCCATCTACGGCTGGCGCGGGGCGGATATCCGCAACATCCTGGAATTCGAGAAGGATTTCCCCGGGGTCAAGGTGGTGAAGCTGGAGCAGAACTACCGCTCCACCAAGACCATCCTGGACGGCGCCTGGCACGTGGTGCAGAAGAACAGGGGGAGAAAGCCCAAGCGCCTCTGGACCGACAACCCCGAGGGCGAGCGCATCGTGTACCGGACCCTCCCCAACGAGTGGGAGGAGGGGCGCACCGTCTGCCGGGAGGTCGAACGTTTCCTCGCCGAAGGGGGCGATCTCTCCGAGGTTGCTGTCTTTTACCGGACCAACGCCCAGTCCCGCGTCATCGAGGAGGCCCTGGTCGGGGCCCAGATCCCGCACCACATGGTCGGAGGCGTGCGCTTCTATGCGAGGCTCGAGGTGAAGGACATCCTCGCCTACCTGAAGGTGCTGGACAACCCTTCCGACGACGTGGCGGTGAAGAGGATCATCAATACGCCGCCGCGCGGCATCGGCAACACCACGGTCCAGAAGATCTCCGATTTCGCCAACGAAAAGGGGCTCCCTTTCTACGACGCCATGCTGGAAGGGGCCTACGGGCCGCTGCTCCCCGCCGCCGCCCGGGGCAAGGTCGCCGCCTTCGTCAACGAGTTGGAGGGGTACAAGAGCCTGAGCGAGAAGCTCCCGTTGTCCGAGCTCACCGCCGCCGTCATCAACGATTCCGGCTACTACGCCCGCCTGAAGACCCAGCGGACCGACGAGGCCCAGGAGCGGATCGACAACCTGCAGGAGTTGGTGACCGCCATGCAGACCTACGAGAGTGGGCCGGGCGAGCACGGGCTGGCCGATTTCCTGGAGCGGGTCGCGCTGGTCTCCGACCTGGAGCACGAGGGGGAGGGGAAGAAATCCTCCGCCACGCTGATGACCCTGCACTCGGCCAAGGGGCTGGAATTCCAGCTGGTCTTCATGATCGGCATGGAGGAGAAGCTCTTCCCCCACGTGCGCGCCCTGGAGAACCCGGAGCAGATGGAGGAGGAAAGAAGGCTCTGCTACGTGGGGATGACCCGCGCCAAGAAGCGCCTGTTCCTTCTGAACGTGCGCCGCCGCCACATCTTCGGGCAGGAGCAGATGAACGCCCCCGCCCGCTTCATCGCCGACATCCCCAGGGAACTCCTGGACAGCGGCGACCTTTGGCAGCGCCCCGAGCCCTCCCGCGACTTTTCTGCCTCCTCCCACAACCTCGCCGCCCTGTTCGAGGACGAGATCGAGCCGGAGTTCGAGGACAACGAGGTGCGCATGGTCCCCGACGATGAGGACGACAGCATCTGGGTCGGCATGAAGGTGCGCCACGCCCAGTTCGGGCCGGGGACCATCAGGAAGATAGAAGGGGAGGGGGACAACCAGAAGGTGATCGTCTGGTTCAATTCCCTGGGGGGGCCGAAGAAGCTCCTGGTGCGCTTCGCCGGGCTTGAGCGGGCCTGAAAACCGGTATATAGTTTAGTATCCGTCACTAATGAGAATAACAAGGAGACAACCCATGAGAAAACTAGCCGTCTTCATGATAGCCATGCTGCTATTCTCCGGATGCACCCACTACAAGAGCCAGTACGTTTCCTTCAGGCCGCCCGAGGCGTACCAGAACCACCTGGAACAGTCGGGCGTTTCGCTGGGCGGTGAGGCGTATGCGACGCCGGACGCGGCGGAGAAGGCCTTCGGCTTCGACATCAAGGGAGCGGGGCTGTTGCCGGTCATGCTGGTCATGGACAACAAGAGCGGCAAGACCCTGGAGCTCATGGCCGGGCAGACCTTCCTGGTGGACGAGGGGGGGAACTACTGGCCCATGGTCACCAACAAGGTGGCCTTCGACCGGCTGGAGAGCTCGACCCAGTTCGCCTCCTTCTTCGGCAAGGGGGCCGGCAAGGGTGCCCTGCTCGGGGCCGCGGCAGGCACGGTCCTCGGGGCGGCGTTGGGGATCGTTTCCGGCAGGAGCGTGGCCGGGTCGCTCGGCAAGGGTGCCGCACTCGGTGCGGCAGGGGGCGCCGTCATCGGCGGCACCCAGGAGGGGACCTCCAACGACCGCGAGAACCGTATCTCGGACGACCTGAGGAGCAAGGGGTTGGAGGGTAAGCCCATCCCGGCCGACAGCCTCTCCAACGGTTTCGTTTTCTTCCCGGGCGAGGCCCCGAGCGCCAAGGAGCTGAGGCTGCAGTGGCGCGAGCGGGAGACCGGCTTGGTGCAGAAGCTGATCCTGCCGCTCAACGTGCGCAAATAGGTGCCTGGGGCGCAGGTGGGGCTGGCTCCGCCGGCTGCCTGCCCCCTTGGCTGAAACGCGGATAGGGGCTCACCGGCCCCTATTCGTTTGTGCGGTATCCCTCACCCCTGCCCCTCTCCCGGAGGGCGAGGGGGGGACGGGCGCGCCGCTGTGGGCAAGTGCCCTGATGGTTCTTTACCCTCGCCACCGAGGGTCTATGGTCCGGGGGCGGGAGAGGGTGGCCGAAGGCCGGGTGAGGGCGCTGGCCCGGGCCGTGGAGCTGCTGGAAGGAGACCAAGTTTGGAAAAACCGATCATAGCCGTCACCATGGGCGACCCGAGCGGCATCGGCCCTGAGATCATCGCGGCGGCGCTCGCCGACCCCGCCGTCACCAAACTGTGCCGCCCCCTGGTGCTGGGCGACCGCGCCGCCATAGAGCGCGGCATAGCCGTGGCCGGGGTCGACCTCACGGTGGTCTCGGCGCCGGACCTGGTACCCCCGGCCGATCCGCTGCCCGGAACCCTCTACCTGCGCGAGCTCTCTACCCTTGCCCCCGAGGAAATGGTCTTTGGCAAGCCCGGCCCGGCCGGTGGCGACGCCTGCTACCGCTACATCTGCGAGGCGGCCACGCTCTGCATGGACGGGGTTGCCGCGGCCATGGCGACTGCTCCCATCAACAAGGAGTCGCTGAACAGCGCCGGGCACCGCTTTCCGGGGCACACGGAGCTGCTGGCCGAACTGACCGGCGGACAGGAGGTGGTGATGATGCTGGCGGGGGACCGCCTCAGGGTCACCCTGGTCACCATCCACGAGGCGCTTTCCCGCGTCCCCGAGCTGGTCACCTTCGAACGGGTCCTCTCCACCATCAGGATCACCCACGACTCGCTCTCCCGCTGGTTCTGCAAGTCTCCCCGCCTGGCCGTGCTGGCGCTCAACCCGCACTGCGGCGAGGGGGGGATGTTCGGCGACGAGGAGAGCAGCATCATCGCACCGGCCGTGGCCGCGGCCCGGGAAGAGGGGATCGACGCGGTGGGACCGCTCTCGGCGGACACCCTGTTCCACTTCGCGGCCCAGGGTGGCTACGACGCGGTGGTCTGCATGTACCACGACCAGGGGCTCATCCCGCTCAAGCTTCTGCACTTCGACGACGGGGTGAACGTCACCCTCGGCCTCCCCATCATCCGCACCTCGGTCGACCACGGCACCGCCTACGACCTCGCCGGGACCGGCAAGGCGAGCCCCGCCAGCATGAAGGCCGCCCTGGTCATGGCTTCCCAGATGGCGCAGACGGGGCAGGAAAACCAGTAAAGGAACCGCTGCTATGAAATGGAAGAAATACCTCATCTGGGGCGCCGGTCTCTGCGCCGTGTACGCGGTCTACGTCTCCGTCTCGCTCTTTTTCCTCCCGCCGGTCACCGCGCTCAAGGACAAGAAGACCAACCTGACCATCCAGGTCAAGGACTGGCAGGGGAACTACCACCCGTTGGTGGTCGGCCCCAAGAACCGCTACTGGGCCCCCCTGTCGCAGATCCCTTCCGAGATGAAGTGGGCGGTGATCCTGGCCGAGGACGCCTCCTTCTACAAGCACGAGGGGATCGACGTCAAGGCGATCAAAGAGGCGATCAAGTACGACCTTGAGAAGCAGAGCTTCGCCCGCGGCGCCTCCACCATCACCCAGCAGGTGGCCAAGAACCTGTTCCTCTCCCGTGAAAAGACCCTGACCCGCAAGGCCAAGGAGCTCTACCTGGCCAAGCGGATGGAGCAGGAGCTCACCAAGGGGCGCATCATCGAACTCTACCTGAACGTGATCGAACTGGGCCCCATGGTGCACGGCATCGGCCACGGTGCGCGCTACTACTTCGGCAAGTCACCGGCCGCGCTCACCCCGCGCGAGTGCGCCTTCCTGGCCGCCATGCTCCCGGGGCCGCGCGTCGCCTACAACCCGTACAAGAACCTGGACAAGGTGCTCAAGCGCTCCAACATGATCCTCAAGCTCCTGGCCAACAAGGGGGTGCTCTCCTCCGGCGAGTACCAGGCGGCCCTGGCCGAGATGCCCAACGTCGGGCGGATGCAGAGGAAGGTCGACGAGAGCATCAAGCAGGTCGAGGTCATGGCCAACCGCACCAGCGCGACCGTCCCGCAGGGGCTTGTCTCCGAACCGGACAAGGGGCAGGGCGAGCCCGCCGGCGCCCCGGCCGAGCAGCATCCGGCGGCAACGGAACCTGCACCGGAGAAGCCGCAGGACGGTGCCGCCCCGGCGAAGGAAGGGGCGCCCCAGGAGAAGCAGTAGGACCGTGCCGCCGGACCGGTCAACCCGGCTCCAGAAGCCCAGGCAACCGCCCACTACAAGGCTCCGCCCCAACCCACACCAATCTACTTCCGCCCCCGGCCCTCTCCCCCCGGGAGAGGGCCGGGGGGAGGGTGCAGCGATCAGCCACGGCAGCATTTCTGGCAACAACCCTCACCCCTACCCCTCTCCCAGGGGGCGAGGGGACAGGCCTGCCTGCCTCTCACAGCTCTCACAGCTCCCACAGCTCCCACAGCTCCCATAGCTCCCATAGCTCCCATAGCTCCCATAGCTCCCCCCACGCGGACTTTTCCGCCACCTCGCTTAGACTTATCTTAGAATTCTCCCCCTCAAGTTCCCATTAAATTTGCCGAAAACTAACAAGAAGACGATTCAGCGTCCCCAGCTATTGGAGAACTGTGATGGAAACAGCTATATCAGGCCGCGTCATCTTGGTAGATGACGACCCATATGTCTTGGAAAGCGTTGCCCTGCTCCTTTCTGTGAGCGGCTTCGAGGTGCACCCTTGCTCAAACGGCATGGATGCGCTGGAACTGCTGCGCCAATCCCCTCCCGATGTCGTGCTCACCGACGTGAACATGCCGCAGATGTCGGGGATCGAGCTCCTGGAACAGATCCACGAACTCGACAAAGACATCCCGGTGATCCTGATGACGGCGTACGCGGAGCTGGAGATGGCGGTATCGGCCATCAAGAAGGGCGCCTTCGACTTCATCATCAAGCCTTTCAAGACTCCCTACCTGATCTACGCGGTGGAAAAAGGGATCAACTACCAGAGGCTGTTGCTGGTGGAGAAAAACTATAAGGCGGAGCTGGAGCGCCAGGTGCTGGACCGGACCCGGGAACTGGGCGAGGCGCTGGTGCAGATGCGCAGCATGAGCCGCGAGACCATCGAGAGGCTGACTGCCGCGGCCGAACTGAGGGACGAGGATACCGGCAAGCACATCGCCCGCATCGGGCTCTACGCCAAGCGGCTGGCCGAACAGCTGGCGATGCCGCGCGAGTTCGTGGACGGCATCGCCATGGCCTCGCCCATGCACGACGTCGGCAAGATCGGCATCCCGGATGCCATCCTCCTGAAGGCCGGTCCGCTCACCACGGAGGAGTTCGGCATCATGAAGAGCCACACCACCATCGGGGGTAAGATCCTCGCCGGCTCCAACCACCTGGTGCTGCAGATGGCTGCCTCCATCGCCAACACACACCACGAGCGCTGGGACGGCGGCGGCTACCCGCGAGGCCTCGTGGGGGACGCGATCCCCATGGAGGGGCGCATCGTCATGCTGGTGGACCAGTACGATGCCCTCAGGAGCAAGCGGGTCTACAAGCCCGCCCTGGATCACGAGAGGACCGTGGAGATCATCACCAAGGGGGATGGCAGGACCATGCCCCATCATTTCGACCCCCAGGTCCTGGAGGCATTCGAGGCGACGGCCGCCGATTTCGCGGCCATCTACGCCACCCACAACGACTAAAAACCGAGAAACGATGGCTAGGTTCAGCCTGAAAATAAAACTGGCCCTGGTGGTCTTCCTCCTGATCGTGATCGTGAGCACGGGGGTCGCCGGACTGGGCCTCATGTTCTTCATCAAGGAGTTCAAGGCCAGCATGGCCAGCCGCCAGTATTCCGTGGTGACCGCCATGGCCGCGGACCTGGACGACCGCATCGCATCCGCGCAGCGGGAACTGGTCGCGGTGGCCATGAGCATCCCCCCCTCCCTGGCGACCGATCCGGAGCGCCTGCAGCACTTCCTCGACTCACGCCTCGACCTGCACCAGGTCTTCAGCGACGGCACCGGCTTCTATTCCCCCAAGGGGATCCTGCTCGCCTCGGCCCCGGGGCAAACCCTCTTCATCGGCAAGGATTTCTCCAGCCGCGAATACTTCATCCGCACCGTCGGCTCAGCGAAGCCCTTCATATCCGAGCCGCTGATCTCGGCGCGGGGAAGGCTCCTGGTGGTATTCACCGCGCCGGTACTGGGTACCGACGGCAACGTCATCGGGGTGCTCGGGGGGAGGGTGGAGCTCGCGGAGGAGAACTTCCTGAGCCGGTTGGGGCGGCTGCGGGTCGGTGATGGCGGCAACTTCTTCCTCTTCAACGAGCAACGGCGGATGATCGTGCACCCCAATCGGGATCGGCTCCCGCTTCCGCTTCCCCCCCCGGGGAAGGATGACCTCCTGGACCGGGTGATCGGCGGCTACGAGGGGAGCGGGGAGATGGTCGGTCCCTCCGGCGTCGACGGGATCTATTCCTTCAAGAGGCTGCAGACAACCAGGTGGATCCTGGCGGCGGAGCGGCCGCTCACGGAGGCGTACGAGCCTATCTACCGGGCCCGTGCCCTGGTGCTCTACAGCCTTTCGGCACTCCTTCCCGTCGCCCTGGCCTTCGTCTGGGTCTTCGTCGGGCGCCTGACCACCCCGTTGCTGGCCTTCGCCGCCAGGGTGCGCAGCATGGGGGAGGGGACCTCCTTCGAACCGATGCCGCCGCCAAGCCGGGACGAGTTCGGAGAGCTGGTGCAGGCCTTCAACACGATGATGCAGGAACTGACCAGCCAAAGGCGCCGGCTGGAGCACGAGAAGAGCTTCGCCGTGCAGCTGCTGCAGCACAGCGCGCTCCCCTGCTTCGTCATCGACGCGGAGCACCGGGTCATCATCTGGAACAAGGCGATGGAGGAGCTGACCGGGGTTGCCGCAGAGAGCCAGGTGGGGAGGGCGGAGGCATGGCGCGCCTTCTACCCGGAAAAGCGCCGGGTGCTGGCCGACGTCGTGGTGGACGGCGCCCTGCACGAGATGGCGGACCTGTACCAATGTTACGCGGATTCCGAGCTGATACCGGAAGGGTTGCGGGCCGAAAGCTGGTTCCGGCTCAAGGGGAAGCAGCGCTACCTCTGCTTCGACGCCGCCCCGATCAGGGACAGCGAGGGGAACGTGGTGGCCGCCATCGAGACCCTGCAGGACGTGACCGTCAAGGCGAAGACCGAGGAGCGGCTCACCAACATGGTGGCGGCCATCGGAGAGAGCGAGGAGCGCTTCCGGCGCCTGGTGGAGCTGTCGCTGGACGGCATCGCCATCCTGGTCGGGCGTCGCTTCGTCTTCATCAACCCCGCCGGGAGCGAGCTGCTGGGTTGCCAGTCACCGGACCAGCTCGTGGGGCGGGAGATGGTGGAGTTCATCGAGCGGGAGTCGGCGGAACTCTTTCTGGAACAGGTGCTGTACGCTGAGCAGGGGGACAGCAGCGCCCCCTGGATCGAGGAGCGGCTGTTGCGCAACGACTCGACCAGCATCGAGGTGGAGCTGGGGGTGGGGCCGTTCGTCTATCGCGGCGAGCGGGCGCTGCAGGTGATCTTCCGCGACATCACCGAGCGCAAGCTGGCCAAGGCGAGGCTGGAGACCCTGGCCCACTACGACTCGCTCACCTCGCTACCGAACCGGGTGCTCTTCTTCGACCGGCTGAGGCACGCGCTCTCCGAGGCGAAACGCTACCACCACCCGATGGCGCTCATGTACCTCGACCTGGACTGCTTCAAGGAGATCAACGACCGCTTCGGCCATGCCGCCGGGGACGCCGTGCTCCTGGAGGCCGGTCAGCGGCTCAAGGACTGCGTGCGTGCCTGCGACATGGTGGCGCGCATGGGGGGGGACGAGTTCACCATCATCCTTACCAAGATGGCGGAGCCGCAGGATGCGACGGTGGTGGCGGAGAGGATCCTCGACGCCTTTGCCCGCCCCTTCCTGGTGGAAGGGGCGGAGGCGGGTGTCGGCGTGAGCATCGGGGTCTGCATCTATCCGAGCTGCAGCGAGGACCCCGACAGCATTGTGCGCTGCGCGGACAGCGCGATGTACCGCGCCAAGCAGGAGGGGAAGAACGTGTACCGGATCAGCCAGCAGGAGCCGGGGGCGTGTTGCGGCGGGAGCGGGGCCTAAAGCCGGACGCTCTCCACGGCCGCCTCGTCCATGGCGTTGGTAGTGGCGAATTCGGTTTCCGCGCCGTCGCAGGTGACGGCGATGGTGGCCGCGGCTCCCGGCTCCGCCTTGGTGTAGCGCAAAAGGATCTGGGCGGCGCGCTCCAAAAGTTCCGGCGAGCTCTCGCCCATGAGCGCCGCCAGGGGGCTCTTGCCCTCCTTCCAGCGCAGTGCCGCCTCGCCGGGCTGGATGGCCCGCTCCAGAAGCTCGTTCTCGGCCTCGTTTCTCCCCATGACCACCTTGGTGCGGCGCCCGATCCTGAAGTGCCTGCCGAGCTTCAGCATCCGGAAGTCCCTGAGGTTCAACTGGTCCGAGTGGTCGAAGACGTCGCGGATCTTGCCGACGAAGGAAAGCTCGGTCAGGAGGCAGCCGCCGGCCGGGCAGGGGTAGTTCTTCACGTCCAGTTCCTCGGCCAGTTCGAACTGCTCCTTGCGGGAGCGTCCCGAGATGGAGAGGAGCTTCTCGCGGTCCACCCACCCTTCCTGCTCGGGGATGGTGGGCTGGAAGTGTTTCGCTGAGAGGGGGCGCAAAAGGAGCCCTTCCAGGCCGCTCTCCCGCTCGATGATGCGCAGGGTGTCGCGGCGCTGGCTCATCGGGCGCTGTCCCAGCACCTCGCCGGTGATCACGAAGTCGGCACCGGATTCCTTCATGTACTCCTTGGCCTTTTGCAGCAGGTAGATGCGGCAGTCGATGCAGGGGTTCATCCCCTTGCCATAGCCGTGCTTGGGATTCCTGATGATCTCCAGGTAGTCGGCACCCTTGTGCATCACCTTGATGGGGATCTTGAATTCCTCGGCCACCCGCACCGCCTCGGACTTGCAGCCGGCGTTCTTGCCGGTGCAGGTGCAGAAGGGGGAGGTGAAGTTGAGCGCCTCGACGGCGATCCCCTGTTCCAGGAGCACCTTGACGGCGAGGGTGGAATCGAGGCCGCCCGAGAGCAGGGCGATGGCTTTTCTTTGCATGCAAACTCCTTATTCAATTGACAATTGATAATTGGCAATTGACAATGTGTGGTCTTTTTCTGTAATGATGGCAGTGACTTGCAACGCGACTGACAGATAAGCGGGAAAGGGATCTGCGTTGAGGTTCTGCTTGGCCGAGGTAGTGCATCCGGGGTATTGGTGCCATCTGGCAGCGCGGGCCTTGTCACTGGCCCTGCCGCGTCGGCATCGTTCAATTGTCAACCGTACATGTCAATTGAGTCCGGCCATTGTCAATTGTCCACTGTCAATTGTCAATTGATTTGTCTGCTCCATTGTCATTGTCAGTTGATTTGTTTTCGGGTACATTTGCCCCTGGCACCGCCACCTGCAGCATCCTGGAGGTTATGCAATGAACGGGCTTGTCAAGGAAGGGTCCATCGGTGAGGTACTCTTCAAATCCCAGATCATCACCGAGCACGAGTTGAGGGCCGCCCTCGAGGCGCAGAAGGTCTCGGGATGCCGGGTCGGCGAGGCGCTGGTCCGGATGGGGGTCGTCACCCAGGAGGACATCGACTGGGCGCTCGCCAACCAGCTGAACATCCCCTACGTACGGCTCAAGAAGGAAAACATCGACCCCGCCGCCGTTGAGAAGGTCCCGGGCCAGCTGGCCAGGCGCCACAGCCTCTGCCCGGTGGTCCTCTCCGGCAGCGAGCTGTCGGTGGCCATGGCCGACCCGCTCGACAAGGAGGCGATCGAGGAGCTCTCCCGCGTCTCCGGTTGCCACGTCAACATCTCGGTAGGCCTCATCCGTGAAATCCGGGAGATGCACGAGACCCTGTACGGGCCGGACGTCACCCAGCCGGAGCTGGGCTTTTCCTCCGGGCACTTCAGCGCCAGCGTCCTCGGGGCGATCAACGCCGACCTTACCGGCGCCATGCTCCTGAATCACCTGCTGCTGCGCGTGGTGCAGAAGAAGCTGACCGGCATCGCCCTGCAGCCCCTGGGGGACCAGGTCCGCGTGCTGGCGCGCAGCGGCCACAAGAGCGCAGAGCTTGGCCGGATCGCCATCACCCACTACGCCCGCCTGACCGAGCGGATCCGGCGCCTCTCCAACCTTCCCTCCGAGGGAGAGGGGGCGGCCAGCGGCGTGCTGAAGTTCCTCTGGCAGGGGAAGAAGATCCCCTTCCAGGCCCTGCTGATGGCCGGCGACGGCGGCGACTACGTGACCCTCAGGCTGCACGCCGTCGCGCCCCAGCTGAGCACCATGGACGACCTGGGGCTCACGCCGCGCCAGCGCGACGACCTCGGGGCCCTCACCGCCGCCAGGGAGGGGCTCATCCTCTTTGCCGGCCGCTCCGCCGAGGAGCGCAGCCGGTTGATCGACCTCTTCATCGATTCCTGTGACCATGCCGGCCGCACCGTGCTGCTGATCGGCGACCGGCTTGGCCGCGGCAGGACCCGCTTCCCCCGCCTTTCCAGCGTCCGCTGCTGCGTGGATGACAGCGCCGCGGTGATCGGGGCGGCCCTGGAGCACGACCCGGACACCCTGGTGATCGAGGACGTGACCGACCTTCCCACCTTCATCGCGGCGAGCAAGGCGGTCATGCGCGGCAAGCTGGTGGTGGCGGGGATGTCGCAGGCGAGCAAGACTGAGGTGCTGAAGCAGCTCATCTACCTGATCCAGAAGAACTTCCTTATTCCGACCCACATCAGGGGAGTGGTATCCAGCCGTTGCGCGCTGCTTTTGTGCCCCGAGTGCAAGGAGCGCTACGTCCCGGCGCCCGAGGAGCTGGCGGCGCTCAGGCTGGGGGGCGGCGACCGCAACTACTACCGCCCCGCCGGCTGCCCGGCCTGTGACCAGACCGGCTACCGCGGCAAGAAGTACCTCCTGGACGTGATCCGGTTCGACAAGGACCTCCTGGAGGCGTTGGAGATGATCCGCAACAGCGACGAAGTGGTTCGCTACCTGAGGGACACCGGCTTCCGCGGCATCGCGGAGGAGGGGGCGGAACTCCTGGAGCGGGGCGAGATCGCCCCCGGCGAATACGTCGCTTCAATAATACTGTGACGGAGATAAGACATGGCAAGGATTGATGCGCTGTTCAAGCTGCTAAACGACGCGGGAGCATCCGATTTGCACCTTTCCGCAGGCTCCCCGCCGATCTTTCGTTTGCGCGGCGAGATGGAGCGCCAGAACTTCAAGACCCTCTCGCACGAGGAGCTGAAGGCGATCCTGTACGAGATACTGACCCCGAAGCAACGCGAGCACTTCGAGGAGAAGCACGACCTCGACTTCGCCTACTCGGTTCCGGGGCTGGCGCGTTTCCGCGGCAACTACATGATGCAGCATCGCGGCATCGCGGCGGTGTTCCGCATCATCCCGAGCAAGATCCTCTCCGCCGACGACCTCGGTCTTCCCGAGGGGGTCCGCAACATGACCAAGCTCAGGAAGGGGATGGTGCTGGTGACAGGCCCGACGGGGAGCGGCAAGTCGACCACGCTGGCCGCCATGATCGACCTGATCAACAGCACGCGGCGCGAGCACATCCTCACCCTCGAAGACCCGCTGGAGTTCATCCACGAGAACAAGATGTCGCTGTTCAACCAGCGCCAGATCGGCGAGCACTCCGAGAGCTTCGCCAGCGCCCTCAGGGCGGCGTTGAGGGAGGATCCGGACGTCATCCTGGTGGGTGAGATGCGCGACCTGGAGACCATCAGCCTCGCCATGAGCGCCGCCGAGACCGGCCACCTGGTCTTCGGCACGCTGCATACGAGCTCCGCCGCCAAGACCGTGGACCGCATCATCGACGTCTTCCCCAAGGACGCCCAGGAGCAGGTGCGCGCGATCCTCTCCGAATCGCTCAAGGGGGTGGTCTGCCAGCAGCTTCTCAAGACGGCGGACGGCAAGGGGCGCGCCGCGGCCCAGGAGATCATGGTCTGGAATCCCGCCATCGGCAACCTGATCCGCGAAGGGAAGACCTTCCAGATCCCCTCCATCATGCAGACCGGCCGGAAGGACGGCATGCAGCTCATGGACCAGCACATCCTGGACCTTTTGAAGACCAAGAAGGTGGCGCCCGAGGAGGCGTACCGCTGCTGCCAGGACAAGCGGCAGTTCGAGCAGTACCTCACCTCCCCGCCGCAGGAGCACTGAACCGAGCCGACCATTGACCACGCTCGCTACAGCGCGTAGGTACGGAGCAGATCTGAGAACATCCGAGACAGGCAGACCGGACACGGGCTTTTTGGGTTAAACCAAAAGGCATTGTCTTGCAGCCTCTCTCGGATTTCCCCGGATTTTCTCCGTGGCCAATGGTTTTTTCGGTATTGCCTTTCCCGCTAGAGCCGGAACTGGCGCACCAACTGCTGCAACTCCTCGGCGTTGCGGTTCAACAGCGCCGCCGCGGTCACCGAGTCCTGCGCCCCCTGCGAGGTTTCCTGCACCACCAGGGTGATCTGCTGCATCCTGTCGGCGATTTCCTCGTTGGTCGCGCTCTGCTCTTCGGCGGCAACGGCGATCTGCTGCACCTGCAGCGCCACCGAGCTCACCTGTTGCAGGATCTCGCGCAGGGCGCCCCCCGATCCCGAAGCCTCCGAGGTCCCCGCCTCCACCTGCCGCACCCCCTGCTCCATGGCGTCAACCGCTTCCCTGGTCTCCCGCTGGATCGCCTTGATCATCTCGCCGGTCTCGTGGGTCGCCTTGGTGGTCCGCTCGGCCAGCGCCCGCACCTCGTCCGCCACGACGGCGAAGCCCCGCCCCTGTTCACCGGCGCGCGCCGCCTCGATGGCGGCGTTGAGCGCCAGGAGGTTGGTCTGGTCCGCGATGTCCTCGATGGTGCCTATGATGGCTTCGATCTGGTCCGAGCGCTGCCCGAGGCTCTCTACGGTGCGGGCGCTCTCCTGCACCTTCGCCGCGATCTGCGCCATCACCGTCACCGTGTTCTCGACCACGGCGGCGCCGGCCTGGGCCGCCTCGGCGGCGTTATGAGCCCCCTGCGCCGCCAGTTGCGAGTTGGAGGCGATCTCGCTCGAGGTGGCCGACATCTCCTCGCCGGCGCTTGCGACCGCCCCCGTCTGCACGGCCACGCGCTCGGCCCCGCCCGCGATGCGCTCCGCGGTGCCGTGCATCTGTGCGGCCGCGGCGGCCACCTGCGCCGCGTGGTCGGCAACCTCTCCGATGATGCGGCGCAGGTTTTGCGCCATGGTCTGCACCGCTGCGGTCAGCTCGCCGGTCTCGTCGCGGGAGGTCACCGCGACCTCGCATCCGAGATCGCCGCGGGCGATGCTTTGGGCCACCAAGACCAGCTTCGCGAGCGGCACGGTGATGGAGCGTGCCGCCAGGTAACCGAGCAACCAGGCAATGAAGGCGGCTGCGCCGGAGAAGAGGAGGATGCTCACCTTCAGGCGATGGCTGGTCGAGACCGCCTGCTGCGTGGTCGCGTCCATCTCCTTTTCCATGTTGTCGGCGAACCGGATGCTCAACGCTTCGGAATCGTGCGTCGCCGTTTTGTACTCCTCAATCGCCTTGTTGGCGTCCTGCGGAGTGATGATCTCCCCGGCCGCGACGCGGCCGGCCACCTTGCGGAATCCTGTCGCGTAGGCGTCTATGTCCCGGCGCATGGCGGCGAGGCACTCCTGGTCGCGTGCGGCGCTTGGGTAGCCGGGCGCGGAGACAAGCTTCTGCGAGGAATCCACCAACCGGTTCAGTTTGCCCAGCGTATCGTTCCATTTCTTCTGGTACCCCGCCATCTTGGCGGGATCGCCCATGTTCAGGAAGAGGTCCTTCTCGTAACGCCTCATCATATTGATGTGGGCCAGGGCGAGCTGCGAGTTGTCCTGCAGGGCGCCGCGGTTGCTGGTCAGGTCGCTCACGTGGGACTGCATCCTGCTCATGCTCCAGTAGCTCGCTGCCCCGATCAGCACGATGAAGAGAAGTACTGTGTTGAATAGGATGAAAAGGCGTGTGCCTATCCTCAGGTTGGCTAGCATCAATTACCTCCGTAGGGGCTTTTCCCCGGTAACACGGTAGGTTACCGGTGTGGAATGGCTTATCGCCAGCTCGACGGGGCAACTTTACCTTTCTGATCGGGTTTTAACATTATTTGCCGTTTACATGTTTACCAGCCTGGGGATAAACCCTTGGCCACCGAGCGGTCTCCCTCAGATTCCCTCGTATTGTCTCCGTGACCAATGGTTTTAAGTTTTGCTTGCCGCAGGCACTGCAACAGTTGTATTAAGGGGCGTGCGGCCAAGCCGCCGTTGCTCGTGAAGGGGGGGAGTATGAAGTTTCCCGTTTCGGAACTGATTGAGAGGGTCCACCCGCCGCCGATCTCGGAGGTGAAGGGGTGGCTCGCGGCCGCCAACCCGAAGCTTGCACTGATCGATCTCTGCCAGGCGATACCCGACTATCCGCCGCCGCCCGAGCTGATCGATCACCTGGCACAGGTGATGCGCGACCCGCTCACCTCGCGCTACAGCATCGACGAGGGGCTCCCCGAGGTGCGCGAGGCGATCTGCCGCGGCTACCGGCGGCTCTACGACGCCTGCATCGATCCCTCCCAGATCTGCCTCACCATCGGGGCAAGTCAGGCGCTCTGGCTCGCCATGGTGACCCTGTGCCGTGCCGGTGACGAGGTCATCGTGCAGCTGCCCGCCTACTTCGACCACCCCATGGCGCTTGCCGTACTTGGGATCCGCTGCGTTTTCGCCCCCTTCGACGAGTCGACCGGCGGCCTCCCCGACACCGCCGCCATCGCAGGCCTCATCACCGACAAGACCCGGGCCATCCTCCTCGTCACCCCCAGTAACCCCACCGGAGCGGTGACCCCGCCGGAAACCATAAGGGAGCTCCATCAACTGGCACGTCGGCGCAACGTGGCGCTGGTGCTGGACGAGACCTACAACAGTTTCATCACCGGCGGCGTCCGTCCCCACGACCTGTTCCGGGATCCCTCCTGGGGGGACCATTTCGTGCAGATCGCCTCCTTCGGCAAGACCTTCGCGCTCACGGGGTATCGGGCCGGAATGCTGGCCGCCTCGGCGCGGTTCATCGAAAACGCCTTGAAGGCCCAGGACACCATGGCGGTCTGCCAGCCCCGGGTCACCCAGCATGCGGTGCGCTACGGTTTCGAGCATCTCTCCGATTGGGTGGCGCAAAACCGGGTCATGATGGAGCGGCGCCACGAGGTGTTTCGGGCCGAGATGGCGCAGCCGGGGAACCCCTTCCGGCTGGTCGCCAGCGGCCCTTTCTTCGGCTGGGTGGGGCACCCCTGCGCGGGAAAGAGCGGGCGGGAGGTGGCGAAGCGGTTGGTCGAGGAATCGGGGATGCTTCTTTTGCCCGGCGAGGTGTTCGGTCCGGGGCTGGAGGGGTATCTGAGGCTCGCGTTCGGGAACATCACCGAGGAGACCATCCCCGAGGCGGTGGAGAGGTTCAGGAAATTCCAAACCTGAAACTCAAGACATACCCGGCTCCGCCCAGCTTGGTGAGAAAGGCGGAGCCGGGGAGGGGGATCAGCTCTTGGAGACGTCCAGCAACGCCGCGATGAAGGCGGGGTCGGCGAAGAGTTTCTGCATTCCCTGGGCGAGGGCCTGCTCCAGGGCGAGCCGCGCATTGTCTCCGCCGGCGATCATGCCGTTGCGCTCCGCTCCCTCGGTCATGTACTGGCGGGAGAAGAGCAGGTTCCCTTTCTTGCCTTTAACGGTGACGCCGAGGCTGCACTCGGCGAGGGCGTCGACGGAGACGAAGCCCATCTTGAAGTCGCTGTAGAACTTGTTCAGCTCGGCGTCCACGGTGACCAGGGCCTCAGGGCCGATGGCGAAGCCGCGGGCCTTCAGCTCCTGCTCCAGAGCCTTCTTGAAGGTAACATTCACGTCCTCGGCAGTTATGATGCGCGCCATTTCCATGCCGAAACCGTTCTTCTTGCAACTGACCTTGTCCTGGATGAGCCGGTTGTCCTTTACCTTCACGTCCACCACCACCGACTGGGCGCCCGGCAGGGCGGTCACCCCGGACTGGGGCTGGTAGTTCACCGCTATGGTGTCTGTCGTAATGGCGCACCCGCTAATGCCCATCACAGCGATAGCCGTCAACCCCAGTGCTACTAACTTCTTCTTCATGCTCCCTCCTCTGTATTGAATGTAGCTGCCTGCTTAGTTGGTCACCGGGAGCATAAGCGCCGGCCGCCACCAACTGGAAATGATCACGGGCACTTACCGCGCTCATAGTAATCTCCTCCGGCCTCAAAGTGAAGAAAAAACAATTACAATTCGAAAACTCTGACGACAGCCACCTCTCTCCCCGGGACATGCCTGGGTGAGAAGCACATCCCCATCTTGAAAATAACTTCACGAAGGGGTGCAAAAAAACATTCACTTGTCGTTGAACGTATACGGGGGGCGCGGATCCACGACTGGAGCGGATTTTCCCACACCGTGCCTCCGGTCGCACTTTCAAGTCGCGACAGCCTTCGCCGTCCCGCACGACTCCTTTCCTGGCCGTAACTATTCGACAAATAACATGAAAATTATTTTTACCGATGTGGCACGGTCCCTGTAAATACATGGGCATTGGTTCAGCCAAAAACGGGACGGACCTGTGATTGAAACGGCGACATGACAATGACTGGGGGTAAAGGAGGAAACGGTTATGAGGCGATTAATGACGATGACAGCGGGATTGATACTGTCCCTTTCCTTGGCGGTAACCGCGAATGCTGCTTCGGCCGGAAAGGGAACGGCTCCCAAGACAGGGCAGGGCGTCCAGAACGCCAAGAAGGTAGCGCAGTCCAAGATGGAACGGAGCAAGAAGATGCAGGAAGTGGAGAAAAAAGGACACGCAAAGAGACAACAGGGGATGAAGAAGTAAACCAGCAAGCAATGAACCACCTTGATATGTAAAAAGGAGGAAGTTATGGACAGGCTGAGAACAACATTGGTGGCGTGCCTGGCGACGCTGGTGATCACGCTTTGGGGACTCGCTCCCCCGCCGGCACAGGCGATCGATGAAACGAAAGTACCCCATTATTTCGGACCGGCTCCCAACTGGGCGCTGAGCCCGCTGCCGACGGTCGACCCGGTTACCGGTGCGGCCTCCGGCGGCATCAAAAAATTCGTAAACCGTCTGCCCGGTCTGGGCGAGAGCAACTCCAACGACCTGGGCCAGTATCTCCCGGTGGCGGTTGCCGACACCACCACCTATCCCGGCTCGGACTACTATGAGATCGGCCTGGTGCAGTACCGCCAGAAGATGCACTCCGACCTGCCGCCGACCCTGCTGCGCGGCTACGTGCAGCTTTCCACCACCGTGGTCCCCGGCAAGCAAATTCCCCTCACCAACGCGATGGTTGATGGCAGCACGGTATCGATCGCCGGCTACACCGGCGTGACTCCCCCCAACTACCTCGGACCCGTCATCGTGGCCCAGAAGGATCGTCCGGTCAGGATCCTGTTCCGCAACCTGCTCCCCAACGGCGCGGGTGGCGACATGTTCCTCCCCGTCGACTCCACCATGATGGGCTCGGGCATGGGACCGATGTCCATGGTGACCCCGATGGACGCCGGCACGGTAACCGACGACGTGCGCAACCCGATGTGCACCGCCAACCCCAAATCCGACATGTGCTTCAAGGACAACAGGGCCACCCTGCACCTCCACGGCGGCGTGACCCCCTGGATCAGCGACGGTACGCCGCACCAGTGGACCACCCCGAAAGACGAGATGACCCCCTGGCCTGCCGGCGTGAGCGTGAAGAACGTTCCCGACATGCCCGATCCGGGCCCCGGCGCCATCACCTTCTTCTACACGAACCAGCAGAGCGCGCGTCTCATGTTCTACCACGACCACGCCTGGGGCATCACCCGCCTGAACGTGTATGCTGGCGAGGCTGCCGGTTACCTGATCGAGGACCAGACCGAGCAGGCGCTGATCAGCAAGGGGCTCATCCCCGGCCCGGACAGCACCATCCCGCTCATCGTCCAGGACCGCACCTTCGTGCCGCAGGGCGACAAGGTCGCCCGCACCGGCCAGCTCTACGACCAGGACCCGACCTGGGACGCCGACCGCTGGGGCGGCTTCGGCAACCTCTGGTACCACCACGTCTACATGCCCGCGCAAAACCCGAGCGACCCGAGCGGCATGAGCGCCTTCGGCCGCTGGATGTACGGCCCCTGGTTCTGGCCCCCGGCAAAACCGATGTACCCGCCGATCAAGAACCCGCGCTACAACATGGACCCGGCGACCGCCTTCACCACGCCGCTGCCGGTTGCCTGCAACCTGGACGACCCGGCCACCTGGCAGTACCAGACCGACCCGTTCTGCGAGCCTGAAATGATCCCGGGCACCCCGAACATCTCGGTGGGCATGGAGCAGTTCAACGACACCCCGGTGGTCAACGGCACCGTCTATCCGTACACCACGGTCGATCCCAAGGCGTACCGCCTGCGCATCCTGAACGCCGCCAACGACCGCTTCTTCAACCTGCACATGTACGTCGCCGACGCCGCCACCGCCAGCACCGCTCCCAACGCGGACGGCAACCCGATCGGCGGCACCGAGGTGGCCTTCAAGGCAGCCGAGCTGGCAGCGGCACAACTCGACCCGAACGTGTTCCCGACTCCGGACACCACCCTCTCCCCGAAAGGG
Organism: Geomonas diazotrophica; assembly: GCF_018919385.1. Lineage (GTDB taxonomy): Bacteria > Desulfobacterota > Desulfuromonadia > Geobacterales > Geobacteraceae > Geomonas > Geomonas diazotrophica. Next base: position 267,167 of record NZ_JAHLMF010000001.1, on the reverse strand, counting down.
CCGGACTGGATCCAGATCGGCAGCGAAGGCGGTTTCCTCCCGGCACCGGCCGTGATCCCGCCGCAGCCCATCACCTGGATCACCGACCCGACCCGCTTCGACGTGGGCAACGTGGACCAGCACTCCCTGGCACTGGCACCGGCAGAGAGGGCCGACGTGATCGTCGACTTCTCCAAGTACGCCGGCCAGACGCTGATCCTGTACAACGACGCCCCGGCCGCCTACCCGGCCCGCGTGGCGAGCTACGACTACTACACCGGCGCTCCCGACCTCTCCCCGGTCGGCGCCCCCGGCGTAATCCCGGGCTACGGCCCCAACACCAGGACCGTGATGCAGATCAGGGTCAACCCGCTCCCGGACCCGACCGTTACCCCGGCGTCCTTCGACCTCGCCTCGCTGCAGGCAGCGTTCGCGCACCAGGCCGACGGCTCCGGCGTCTTCGAATCCGGTCAGCACCCGATCATCGTCGGCCAGGCCGCCTACAACTCGGCCTACGGCACCAAGTTCCCGGCGGCCAGCTGGTGCAACGCCCCGGGGAGCACCAACCAGTCTTGCGACGGCTTCGCCCGCATCTCTGACCAGGGGGGTGACCTGTTCGGCTTCAACACGCTGCTCGCGCCGACCACGAAGTTCCAGATCCCGCTGGCGCCGAAAGCCCTGCATGACGAGATGAATGCAGTTTCCTTCGACGAGTTCGGCAGGATGACCGCAAACATCGGCGTCGAGGCGGTTCCGGCCGCCCCGGGCGCACAGAATGTAGTTCTCTACCCGTACGTCAACCCGGCAACCGAGCTGATCGACGGCACCAACCTGCCCAAGGGGGACCTGAACATCACCCCGATCTCCACCCAGGACGGCACCCAGATCTGGAAGATCACCCATAACGGCGTGGACACCCACCCGATCCACTTCCACCTCTACGACGTGCAGGTGCTCAACCGGGTGACCTGGGACAACATCATCATCCCGCCGGATGCCAACGAGCTCGGCTGGAAAGACACCGTGCGCATCAGCCCACTCGAGGACACCATAGTCGCCCTGAGGCCGATCGTCCCGACCCTGCCGTTCGAAATTCCGAACAGCATCAGGATGCTCAACCCGATGATGCCGGCCGGCTCCACCGCGATGTTCGAGCCCACCGACGTCTCCGGCAACCCGACCGACCCGATCGTCAACCAGCTGGTCAACTTCGGTTGGGAATACGTATGGCATTGCCACATCCTGAGCCACGAGGAGATGGACATGATGCGTCCGGTCTCCCTGGCCCTGCCGCCGAAACAGGCTGACGGCCTCGCCTTCACCACCGCCGGCTCCGGTAACAAGGCACGGCTCACCCTGGCCTGGAACGACAACTCGATCAGCGAGACCTCGTACGTGGTGAGGAAAACCACCAACGGCACCACCTGGACCACCGTGGGCAGCATCGCCTCCCCGCTGGACCAGGCCAACACCACCGGCGTGAAGACGCTGCAGGACCCGGCCATCTACAACCCGAGCGTGGTGACCGAGTACCAGGTGCTGGCGCTGAACACCGTCGGCTACGGCGGGCAGATGCCGAGCCTGACCGTGCAGTCGGCCTCCGCGCCACTCTTCACCGGTAGCGCACCGGTTGACCCGACCAACATGACCGCGGCCCTGGTTGCCGGTCCGAAGGTGACCATCACCTTCACCGACAACGCGACCACCGAGACCGGCTTCGTACTCGAGCGCTCGGTGAACGGCGGTGCCTTCGTGCAGATCGCGAAACTTCCGGCCCGCAGCAACACCGGCAACGTGAGCTACACCGATAACCTGACCCTCTCGGCAGCCGACACCACCTACGTCTACCGCGTCGCCGCGGTGAACGTGGCCGGGCTCTCCGGTTACGCGGTTTCCCCGACCATCCTGCTCCCGGCACAGCCGGCCGCCCCGGGGAACTTCACCGCTGCCAACGGCGCGAACAACGGCAACAGCAGGAGCGTGGTCCTTAATTGGCAGGATCTCTCCAGCAACGAAACCGGCTTCACCATCCAGAGAGCCACCGATTCGGCCTTCACCAAGAACCTGAACAGCGTCACCGTCAATGCCGGGGTGACCACCCTGACCCAGACCGGGCTTTCCCGCAACACCAAGTACTGGTACCGGATCAGGTCCAACAACGGCACCATCGTTTCCTCCGGATGGGTGAACGCTACGACGTTCCCCATCACCACCAACCCGTAGCATCAGCCGTCCTGCCTGGGGAGGAGGTGCTGGTCCTCCTCCCCGGGGATTTTTTTCCCGACCAGCAGCAATGCAAAAGGCCCCCTGGCAAGAGCAAGGGGGCCTTCGCTGTGTCCGCTCACGGAGGGGTAGGGTCAGACCCTGAACCACCCCACCATCCCCTTCAGATCGCCGGCCAGGCTCGAAAGCCCGTCGGACGATTCCCGGATGCCGCTGCAGGCCGTCCGCAGTTCGCGGGTGAGCCCGGCGATCTCGTCCACGTTGCCGGCGACCTCGCTGCTCGTTGCCGACTGTTCCTCGGTTGCGACCGCGATGCGCCGCACCATCTCGTTTACCTGGTCTACGTAGCTCGCGATACGGTCTATGGCCTGCTCCGTCTCCTGGACGCTGCCCAGGATGGCGCCGACCGCGGCCCGTTCCTCACCCATCTTGGCAACTGAGCGGTTCACGCTTTCCTGCATCACCCGCACCGTCTGGTTGATATCGGCGGTGGCGACGGCGGTGCGCTCTGCCAGTTCCCTCACGCTGTCGGCCACCACTGCAAACCCTCTCCCCTGCTCGCCGGCACGGGCGGCCTCGATGGCGGCATTCAGCGCGAGCAGGTTGGTCTGGTCGGCGATGTCCCTGATGAGTATCCCGATCTCGCTGATCTGGGCGGACTGGCCGCTTAGCTGCTCCACCATGCCGGCTGTCTCGGAGAAGGTATGCGCGAAGCGCTGCAACTCTTGCGCGGTGAGCTGCATGGCGCGCTTTCCCTCCCGGGCGATCTCCTTCATGGTGTCGGCGGCGCCGGCAGTCTGCGCGGTGCTCTGGGCCATGTTCGCGGTGGTGGCGTTCATCTGCGCCATGGCCGTGGCGGAATCGTGGACCCGGTGCTCCTGGCGGGTCGCGCCCTGCTCGAGGATCTCCGCCGTAGCGGCCATCTGATCGGAACTGGCGGCGAGCGTGCTTGTTGCCGCCCCGATCCTTACCATCACCTCCCTGAGGCTCGAGAGCATGCGCGCCATGGCCCCCTGCACCCGGCCCACCTCGTCGCTGCCGGTCGCCGAGAGGGTTACGGCAAGGTTCCCCTCGGCGGCCTGCTCGGCCGTCGCGACCAGTTGTGCAATCGGACGCGAGATGCTGCGGAAGATCCACATGCCGACCAGGTTCCCGATCAGGGCGGTGGTGACGGCTATCACCAGGATCAGCGTCATGCTGAAGCGGATGGTGCGGTTCACCGTGCCGATGGCCTGCTCCTGTCCCTCCTGCGCCGCTGATACGGTCTTTTTCCCCTGTTCCGCCTGCCTGGCAACCACGTCGCGCAGCCTGGCCCCCCCTTGCTCCGCTTTTTCCTGGAGCTGCATCTTCTGGCGCAGTTTGGCGACGATGCCGTCGGAGGCGAATACGGTCTCCCGCACGCCTGCCAGGGAGGCGGAGACGCCGTTCAGGATGCGCATCTCGCGCTCCGCCCCGGCGGTCTGCAGCAGGGAGGCGACCGATTTCTCCACCGTGGCAAGCCGGGCGTACTGCTGGTTGAACTCCGCCGCGACGGCATCGAGTTCCTTCTGCGTGTTGGCGAAGAACAGTCGGCCCGAAAGCCCCTCGAGCGACTTGCCCAGGGAAACGAGCTCGGTGTTGCCGGACAGGACGTTTACCGCCGCGTTGGCGCGGGAGAGGTAGCCGGGAAGCTTTCCGGAGATCCTGCCGACCTGCAACTGGGACTTGTCGACCTCATCCTCGATCTCGTCCTCCACCTCGGAGAGCGCGTCCAGCGCCTCTTTGAGCTGCGCCTCGGTCCGGCGCGGGTCACCCTCCGCCATGATCTTCATGAACTGTTCGGTCTTGGAGCTGAAGAGGGCGAACTGGCCGCCGATCTTCCTGTTGTTGCGGATGTTGCCGTTTTGCTGGATTTTCTTCTGGGTGGCCAGGTACTGGTTCTGGATCTGCTTTTTCTCGGGCGCCCGCTGCATGTCGTAGAGGAGGTAGCGAAGCTCCTTCAGGGAGACCTTGAGCGTCTCTATGCTGGCGATGTTCTTGGAGGTCTTGTCCGCCTCGTCGTTGGCTTTGGCGTAGGCCGATGAGCTTGACTGCTGCAGGCTCCTGACTTTCCCCTCCAGGTCCTGGAGCCGGGCACTCGCCTCCCGGCTTTTCTCCACGATCATGGCGTGTGCCCGGGCGGATTCCTGCTCCGAGGCGAGCCGGGCGGTCATGGTGGCGAAGAGCTCTTCGGCGATGCTGTTGAATTCCGCGGACGCCTCCAGTTTCTCGCCGGAAACCGCCTCGAGTTTTGCCTGGGTGCCTGACACTTCCGCGAGCGACTTCAGCGCCTCCCCCTTGGCGGCGGCGAACTCGGCCTGGCTGCGGGCCGCTCCCACCTTGACCAGGTCGGCAGTCGCTCCCTGTAACGCCCTTTGGAACTCCATGGTGCGGACCTGGTAGGGGGTGCTTTTCTCGGTGAGGTACGAGAGTTTGCCCTTGATCGAGTTCATGCTGAGGAAACTGGCGACGGAAACGGCAGCCACGGCGATGAGCACGATGGTGGCATTCAGGATCAGCTTGGCTTTGATGGTCACGGTAAGGCTCCTGTGCGGCGGGGGATGCAACGGTCGACGCGCGGCAAGATTCCCGCACGACCTGTGAGGCTATTCGACGCAATATCGCTTTTCTAAAGGAGAAAGCGTCGCGAACCTCATGAGGAAAAGTGGAGATGGCACCTTCGCATTATCCCATCAGGGTGAGAGAAACCGCTTCCCGGCTCGATCGAGCCGGGAGAGAGGGGAGATGAGGAAAGTCCGGGAGGAGAGGCGGGTAGCGGGGCTAGCCGGTTGTGCCCAGTCCGGCGGCGATGGCGTTCACGGTCTCCAGGAGCCGGAACAGCAGTTGGGAAGACATCTCCTTGTTCTGGTGGGCGCCTAGGTGGCGCCATTGGCGCAGCAGGGCGATCTGTCGCTCGTGCAGCACCTTGAGGGCGTCCTCGCGCCGGGCAAGCGAGCTGTGCACGGCGGCGCGCCGCTCGGCCAGCGACCCGCCGTAGATCTCCTCGAGCATCCTGACGGTGCGTTGGTACTCGCCGCCGATGGCGGAAAAGATCTGCTCCCGTATCGCCTGGTCGTGGACCAGTGCGGCGTAGCGCCGCATGATCTCGAGATTGGCGCTGGCGACGCTGGTGGCGGCGTTGCTGATGATGTAGTGCAAGACGGTCCAGCTCTGGCAGTTGCGGACCAGCTCGCCGAACAGGGACGGCTCCTGGTTCATGAGCTCCTCGAGCGCGCAGCCGATGCCGTACCAGCCGGAGAGGAAGTAGCGGGCCTGGCTCCAGCTGAAGACCCACGGGATGGCCCGGAGGTCGGCGAGGCTCGCCTGGGCGGTGCGGCGCGCCGGGCGGGAGCCTATGCTGCTCGATTCGATGACGTCGATGGGGGTGGCCTGGCGGAAGAAGGTGACGAACCCGTCGCTCTCCAGCAACTGCCGGTACGCCGACCGGCTCCGCTCGGCAAGGCGGTCCATGACCGGCTCCAGCGGGTGCCCCGGTCCGGGGGCGCCGCGCCGCGGGATGCTGACGCCGGCCGTTCCGGCCAGCAGAAGTTCCAGGTGGTAGGCGGCGTTCAGCGGGTTGGAGTACTTCTGGGAGATGACCTCGCCCTGCTCGGTCAGGCGCAGGTCCCCCGCGGCCGACCCCTCCGGCAGCCCGCGCAGGAAGCGGCTCGTGGGGCCGGCCCCGCGGCTGATGGTGCCCCCCCTGCCGTGGAAGAAGCGCAGCCGCACCCCCTGGCGCCGCCCCGCTGCCAGCATGGCCTCCTGGGCGCGGTACAGCCCCCACAGGCTCGCCATGATCCCGCCATCCTTGTTGCTGTCGCTGTACCCGACCATGACCTGCTGCACCGGCTCCCCGCCGCAGAGAAGGGCCAGGGTGCGGCGGGTCATGGGATGCTCCAGAAACTGTTCCAGGATGACGGCGCTGCCGGCGAGGTCGTTGATGGTCTCGAAGAGGGGGACCACGGGGAGGAGGCAGGCCAGTCCCTGTCCCGTGCGCACCGCGAGGCCCGCCTCGCGCGCCAGGAGGTAGACCACCAGGAGGTCGGTGAGGGAGCGGGTCATGCTGACGATGAGGGCCCCCAGCGACTCGGAGCCGTAGTTTCGGATCTGGGCCGCCAGCACGCGATAGCAGCTGATCACGCTCTCTGCTTCATTGCCGGGGCTTGCGTCCGGGAGGAGGAAGGGACGGGGCGAGGCGAGCTCCCGGTCCAGAAAGGCGAGACGCTCCGGCTCCTGCCACTGCGAAAAGCCTCGTTCAGTCATCCCGGCCGCAGCCATGAGCTGTTCCACCGCCTTGTCGTGGAAGGCGCTGTTCTGCCTGATGTCCAGCGAGGCCAGGTGGAAGCCGAACACCTCCACGCTGCGCAGCACCGGCACCACGTCGGCAAGGGCGAGCCGGGTGGCCCCCGTCGCCACCAGGGTGTCCCTGAGCAGGCGCAGGTCCTCCTCGAGTTCGCCGGAGCGGCAGTAGCGGGCGCCGGAGTCGCCGCAAAGGGTCTCCTCTTTCCCGGTGACGTCGACCGGGAGCCTGGCCTTCATAAGGTTCACCAGCTGGCGCCAGGGCTCCTCCGGGTTGCGCTTGAGCGCCTCGACGCCCAGTGCCCCGGTCGTCGCGGCAAGCATCTCCAGGCGCCCGGAGAGCTCGGGGGGAGGGGGAAGCAGCAGCCGGGAGATGCTGAGCCTGCTCCCGAGGGTGGTGAGCTGCCCGTGGATCAGCAGTAACGCGTTCAGCCTCAGTTCCCTCAGGGTGGCGGCGGTGACCTCGGCGGTCACCAGGGGGTGCCCGTCCCGGTCCCCCCCCACCCAGGTGCTGAAGGAGACTCGGGGGAGGCGGTCGGTGAGCGGAGAGAGGGGCCTGGTCAGCCCCGTCTCGCGCCAGGCGCGGCAGATCCTCTTGTCCAGGATCGAGATCGCCTGGGGAAAGATCTCGCGCAGGTGGTAGATGATGGTCGCCAGTTCGTTCAAGACCTTCGGCTTTTCCAGGTGGATCTCGCCGGTATGCCAGAGCCGCTCCAGCATGGCCACGATCTCTTTGCGGATCTCGTCCCGCTCCAGGGGGGTCCAGACCGTGTTCTCCCGCTTGACCAGCAAGAGGTAGAGTTCGCGCAGGTGTCTCAGTACCGAGGCCCGCTTGGCCTCGGTGGGGTGGGCGGTCAGTACCGGCTCCACCCTGATCTGTCCCAAAAGGTACGCAACCTGTTCCTGCGGCACCCCGCTGCGGTTGAGCTTTTCCAGCACCCGTCCCCAAAGGCCCGGTTCGGCCACCAGACCCTGGCCGGCCTCCACCGTCCGCCGTGTCTGCACCGCGAAGTTCTCCTCCGCCATGCTGAGCAGCTGAAACGCTATGGACCAGGCCCTGACGAACTTGCAGTCCTCGGAAGGAGCAACCGAGCCGGTCTTCGGCAGGCAGGCCGCGAGCTGCGACTCGCCCAGCCCGTTGAACATCTCGGCCAGGCACTCCATCAGGTAGTCCAGGTCATCCTGCAGTCTTTCCGGTATGGCTGCGCCGGTTTCAGACATAACGGCCCCTCCTTGACGCGCCCCTTGCGAAGGGGCGCGCAGCACGGCTGGTATCGGGCGGAGAACCAGAGATGAATGATACCGTAGAATCCCGCCCTGTGAATGCGGGGGGCGGGGAGGGCAGCTTGTTCATGTGAAGAGCCTTGTGGTAAGGTCTTATTAAGGGAGGCAAAGGCGGCTTATAATGAAAACGATACTGCTTGTGCTCCTGATCATCATAGCGGTCGTCCTGACCATTTGGCTCCTGGTGATTCCCGCCGAAGTGCTGATAGGTTCCTTCAAGGCACTGCGCCGCGGCGAGTGGCGCGGCTGGAGACGAGACAAACCCCGGTAGAGGGGCAGCTTGAGGCGATGCGGGTCTGCGGGTATGGGTGCGGGAAAAAGGCCCTTGGCTGTGCCAAGGGCCTTCGTTTTGGGGAGGGTGGCGTCGAGCGCTACGGGACGCTGTTGAAATCGTCGCGGTGGAAATCCTCGGTCGTTCCGTAGGAGTAGGAGAAATTCACCCGCTTCACGCTTTCCGGCCGGGGGAGGGGGATATCCATGGTGAAAGCTTCACTCCCCGTGAAGCGACCCTCGAAGTTCTTGGTTCCCTTGCCGAGTTCCTTGCCGCTGTCATCGAGCAGCTTGGCGGTCAACTGCAAAGAGGTGTAGGGGAGATCCGGTCGCACGTTCTTGAGGGTACCGTCGATGCGCATCCCCTTGTCGGTGTTTTCCGCTTTCCAGGAGATGTCGAGTTCGTGATTGCTGAAGTGATGGGAACTGTAAGCGGGGTTGGAGTCGAGCTTTGCGCGTGGTACCGCACAGGCGCAGATGAGGGAAAGGATCGCCATTGCCAGCATGAGCTTCTTCACCATAAGTCACCTCCGCAATTTGATGGAAACCTAGTGAGTGTAGCGCCGTTATCCACCCATGCAATGTGACTTTTTCCGTTGCTGGTTTCGAAATTGCCGACCGGTTGTTGCGTCAACTCGGCGGCGACGCGACTGGCGCGCCGGGCGCAAAAACAGCGGGGCGTCCGGGACGCCCCGCTGCAGTGACAGCTTTGCCGTCTGTCGTGGTGCTACTTCTTGTGGCCGGACTCGCGGATCATCGCGGCGGCGTCCGCCTTGATATCCACCAGGTCCTTCTGCAGTTCGGCCAGGCCGTACCAGGTGACGTAGTCGGGGTTCATGTGGAACGCCCCCTGGAAGGCACGCATGCGGTGCTCCAGGAACATCACGTACAGGGTCTGCTCGATCGGGGTCCTGGTGTCGTAGAAGGTGAGCAGGTCCGGATACGCCGGCTGCCCTTTCTGCGGCTTGATGATCCCCTTCTCGTACAGGTCGGCCACGATGGTGATCGCCTCGGCCATCAGCTTGTCCGCCTCTTTGATCATCTGGTCGGCGTTGCCGAGCTGGGTCTTCGCGTAGGTCGCGCTGTGGCACTTGCTGCAGATCCCGATCATCTTGTCGCGGGACGCCTGCCACTCTTCCTTGCTGAGGCGCGCCACCTTGCCCGCCTTGACCAGTTCCAGGCGGCCGGTCGGCTTTCCTGCCGGGTCGAGTACCCCGAGACCTTTCAGTATGGTGACGCGGTATCCCATCCACTCGGCGTCCTCTTCGGGGAGGCGCAGCGCCAGGAAGCCCCAGGAGGTCATCACGTTGTGGTCGCCGTCGCTCATGTGGCAGGTCTGGCAGGTGGGTGCGCGGCCGGTGTCACCTTCCATCTGGTAGATGGAGCCGTGCTTGGAGTTGGACCACATCTCCCACTGCGGGTGATCGAAGCCCATGTGGCAGGTGCGGCAGGCTTCCGGCTTCTTCGCCTCGGCCTTGCTGAACTTGTGGCGGGTGTGGCAGGAGTTGCAGGGGGAGCCGTACTGCCCGTCGGCGCGGGACTTCTCGTCGCGGATACCGACCTTGTGGCAGCCGCCGCAGCCCTTCATCCCCTGGATGTAGGCGTGGGGCTGGATCTTGTTGGTCGGCATGGCGTCCATCGCCACCCAGGCGGCGGCGTGCTTGCCGGAGGCGTACTGGTCGTGCTGCTTGGTGTGGCACTCCTTGCAGGTCTTCTCGGTCGGCATGGTCACCTTGGCGACGTCTTTGGCGCTCTGGTGGGCGGTGCCGTGGCAGCTGGAGCAGTCGACGCTGCCGCTTTTGCCCATCTCGCCGGACAGGAAGTCCTTGACGATGTTCGGCGTCACCTTCTCGTGACAGGTGATACAGTTGCTCTTCCCTGCGAAGGCGGCCCCGGCCAGCATCAGCACCAGCGCCAGCGCCCCTCCCAGCTTCCTCAAACCATGAATCATGTAATTTCCTCCCCATTAATAAGTAAAAAAGCAGGGCACATGTAAACCACATGCCGGGAAGGAATTCCTTGATCTAGATCAAAAAACCGGAAACGACCGGGGTTCCGGCCAGGGGCTCCCAGACGACAAGCTACTGCTCCACGGCCAGTGCCACCATGAACCAATCGTCCTCCGAATCGAAGAGCAGGGTCATTACCTCCGGTTTCTTCGACACGTGAATCGCGTATTGTTTCCCGGAGACGATGGACGGGGTGGAGAGCCGGATGGCCAGGGACTCGGGGGAGAGGTGGCGCTTGAAGTCGCCGGCCAGGACGTTGGCGAGCTCTCCCAGGGCGTCCTCGACCTCTTCCTCGCTCGGCTCCTCGGTGTCGAGGAGCTGTCCCGCCAGGCGCTGGGCCAACTGGGTCGACACGTGCAGCCCGACCAGCCCGTTGTATTCGCCGGCCAACCCAACGAGAGCGCTTATGCAATCCGTGAAGTTGGATGCCGGGTTGACTGCCAGCGGCAGATGCAGCAGGTGGTCCATCCCCATCATGGTTGAGAAGATCTTTCTCACCTCCTGGATCAGCGTCTTTTCCAGGACCGGTCCGCTGGTGCCGATGGTTGCCAGTAAGTTGTCCGAGAACATGTTGGTTCCTCCTCAAGCTCCGATGTGGGCCGCTGTCCCCAGAAGGTGCAGCCGGCCGGCCTGCCATAGCGGAGTAGCAGGGGGTGTACCATCATGCTCTATCGCGAATTTTCAAGGAGTTGCAAAGAAGAGGTGCGGCGCCGGTGTCCGCAAAAAGGACAGAGTGGGTGCCGATGGGACAAAGCGTTGTGCCGGCGAGAGGGGTCGCTATACTGTCAGGCGTCGAATTCCAATCTTGACCGGTGTTGAGAGGGGGAGGGAGGTTCAGCTATGAAGAAGAAGGCGCGTCCCGGTTCCGTTCCGAGTATCACCTTCCAGAAAGAGACCCACTGCGGCAGGATCTACGTCACCGTCACCACGGATCCCAGGGGAAAGCCCTTCGAGATCTTCGTCCGGTTCGGCAAGGCAGGCCACTGTGGGGCTGCCGTCTTCGACGGCCTGACCAGGATACTCTCCTATGGCCTGAGGTCGGGCCTGGACCCCCGGGAGGCGGTGAAGGCCCTGGGGGGGATTGGCTGCTACTACGGGAAGGACACCTGCATGAATGCGGTCTCCGAGGCCCTGCGCGAGGTCGTGGAGTCCCCCGATGCCGCAGCCGCCGGTCACCGGGGCTTGCGGGGACCCGGTGCGAAATAGCGGCCCACCTTGGCATCCATCTCGTCTATCCAACCCGCCTTGGAATCGGGGAAGGCGTCGGCATACGGGACGTACGGTTTGATGTCCAGAATGGGCGTACCGTCCAGCAGGTCCACCCCGCGCAGGTGCAGCGTTTTCCCTTCCACCCTCACCAGTTCCACGGCCGACAGCCCGATGGAGTTGGGGCGGTGCGGCGATCTTGTTGCCAGGACGCCGCGTTTGGGCCCCCCGCGGGGTGGCTTCACGTTGCTTTTCCACCCTTCGCTGCGGTGGAAGGCGAAAATCAGCCAAAGTCTCTGGAAGCCCCCCAGGTCCTGGATCGCCTTTTCCTCCAGCCAGTCCCGGAGTTCCAGGGTGGCAGTGGCGAAGTCGCCGGTTTCGGTGCCGGCTATCACGGTGCCCTGGTGCGGCGCCTCGATGCGGCGGGAATAGGGGGATCGCAAGAGGCCGATGGGGCGGTAGGTAAAGCTTTGCTCTTGAATCATGCAGCCTGACACTTCCTTTGGTTCTAGTGGAGCCGGAGCGAAAACGAAAGCCCTCGGCGTTGGCCTGAGGGCTTTTTCTGTTGCAACGGAATGGAGGTGTTGGGAGGTCCGGCCCGGCAACCTCGGCCCACGGTTGCCTGCGACGGTACCCTAATGAAAATCGTTCCTCTTGTCAAGGACGGTGCCCACCCCGGTCCGGCCTGCCGGAAAGGAAGACGTCAAGGTGTAACCGGGGAGGGTGCGGCTACGGAGTTGATAATCTGTTTCTGTGCGGTATTCAGCCTCTGCACAGTTGGCCCGGAACCGTTGTTCAGGTTCTGATGCGTGCGGGGGGGGCAGAACACCACCGCCGGCGAAGTAATGAAAGAAAAAGAAGAGCCCTCGGCTGTTGCCGAGGGCTCTTCCTGCGTGGCGAACGTGGTGCCGGAAGCCGGTTGCAGCGTTACGGCAGAACCGTGAAGTTGGAACTGGAGGTGCCGGTCCCCCCTGCGGTGGTCACGGAGATCCTGCCGCTCTTGGCTCCGGTCGGCACCGTCAGCAGCACCTTCCCGGCGGAAACCACGGCGAACGGCGCACCGACCCCGCCGATCCTCGCGGACGTCATGCCGCCCAGGTTGGTGCCGGTCACGGTGATGGTGCTGCCAACCTTGCCGGAACTGGGGGAGAAGCTCTTGATCCTGGGAGCGACGCTCTTGCCGGAGACGGAGAAGCTCGAGCTGCTGGTCGCGGTGCCGCCGGTTGCGGTGACGGTGAGCTTGCCGCTGGTGGCCCCGGCGGGGACGCCGGTGACCAGGGTCGTGCCCGAAGTGACGGTGAAGGGGGCGCTCACGCCGTTGAATTTGACGGCGGTCACGCCGGTGAAGTTGGAGCCGGTGACGGTGACGGCAGTCCCGACGCCGCCGTAGCCCGGAGTGAACCCGGTGATGGTCGGGGAGACCAAAACGGTGAAGGAGGTCGAGCTCGTGGCCGTACCGTTGGCCGTGGTGACGCTGACCGGGCCGGTGGTGGCGCCTTGCGGGACGGTGGCGCTGAGCTGGGTCGCGGAGACCTGGGTGAAGCTGGCGCTCGTGCCGTTGAACTTCACCGAGTTGACCCCGACGAAGTTGGTGCCGTTCACGGTGACCGTGCTCCCGGCGCTCCCGGAGGCGGGGGTGAAGCCGGTGATGGCAGGTGCCGGGTAGGTCACGGTGAGGACGGCGGCGCTGCTGGTGGCGGAGCCCGCATAGTTGCTCACCACGGCATAGTAGGAACCGGCGTCGACGGAGCCGGCGGCGGGAATGGAGAGAACCGGTGTCGTTGCTCCGGCGACGGCGCTGCCGTTCTTGAACCACTGGTAACTCAGGGGAGCGCTGCCGGATGCCGCGACGGTGAAGCTGGCTGCACTGCCTGCCGCCACCGTGACGCTGGCGGGATTCTGGGTTATGACGGGGGCGCCGGGGGCGATGGTTACCGTGCCGGTGCCGAGGTTGGAGTTCTTGGCGCCGTCGTAGGCTGCGAAGGTGAACGTGTCGGTCCCGGTGAACCCTTCACCGGGGTAGTAGGTGGCGACGCCGTTGACAAGACCTACGGTGCCGTTGGCGGGTTGGCTCACGATGCGCAGGACGGCGTTCACCCCGGTAACCGGTATGGTCATGACTACCGAAGCTCCGGCCACTCCGGCGCCGGTCACGTTGCCGACGGTGGGGGCGGCTGCACTGTTGAACCCGGAGTTGGACGGCCCCTGGTGGCAGGTGTAGCACCCAATGGTCGCCCCGCGGAAAAAGGACTGGGTGCCGAAGTCGCCCAGACTCATGGTGCGGTCTGCCTGCATCCTGGAGAGGACGGTGCCCCGGTAATCGGTGCCGTGGCAGGCCTTGCACGAGGCAACGCCCACGGAACTGATCAGGTCATGGTGACCGCTGACCCAGCTCTGGCCGACCGGGTGCATCCCGTGGGGGCCGCCGTTGGCGGTGGTGGGCGTGCTGGCATGGCACGCGGTGCATTCGACCGTCACCCCGCCGTGCCCCTGGAGCTGGACGTTCCTGATGTTGTCGTTTCGGTGCGAGGAGGGGAACTCGGCGTGGGTGGAGCCGTGACATGCCGAGCACTGCAGGCCGCCGTGGCCGACCGAGAAGCGGTACAGGGACAGCCCCGGTGCCGGGGTGTCGGGCGTGGTGGCGAAGGTCGGGTCGGCGGGGATACGCGGTCCGCCGGTGCTGTCGAACACGCTGGTATAGCGTATCTGCCCGCTGTTCTTCACCGCGGTGCCGGTGTGACAGTTCTGGCAGTTCGGCTCCATGAACCAGCCGACCCTGGAGCTGGAACCTACCTGGGACATGCTGCCGTGGCAGCTCTGGCACTGCATCGCCATGGAGCCGTCGGTGGCTATGGCGCTGCCCATGGCGCCGCGCAGGCAGCGCGTGGCCGAGCCGGGGTGGCAGCGGTAACAGGCGTTACGGTTTGTGGCATCGTCCAGGGTGACGTTCAGGACCGGGTCTTTCACGGCGGCGTGCTTGGTGTGCATGGAAGAGGTGAGCGGCGGCACCGAACCGTTGCTACTGGTGAAACTGGCAGTGCCGAGTGCCTCGGAGGCATGACAGGCCGCGCAGAGGATCGGTCTTCCAGCGGCTACGGTTGCGTAGAGCCCTCCGGCGTCCAGTCCCTTGGCGGCGAGTGCGTCCCGGTACAGTGCACCGTTTTGGCCGAACTGCTGCTCGTCGTGCAGGCGGATGATGTTCAGGCGGTAATCGCGATCCTTGGTCGGGGCGAAGACCCAGCCGGAAGCGGGTTGCGCCGCCGCCATGGTCCCGGAGCTGTGGCAGACGCTGCAGTCCATCTCGTCGGATACCGGCAGGACGATGTCGCTCTTCGCGATCACCGTGTTGCCCGCGTCCCGGGCCACAAGGCGCATGAGCGGGTACGAGTTCTTGTTCCCCTTGTCGTCGATCGGGGTGATCGGGATCCCTTCGGCGCGGAACCAGTTGACCGGCGTCGAGACGCCGGAAGCCGGGGCGTTGTAGGTCTCGAACCTCATCCGCTGCGGGACGTTGGCCAGGCCCGGCATGCTCCAGCCGGCCAGCCCGTTGTCGGCGCTCGCGGAAGCCGGCAGGCCGTAGAGGGCGTTGGCGAACTGCCCCCAGTTCCCCTTGCCGATGGACGTGGAGTTGATGGATCCGTCGGGATCGGCGACTGCCTCGTAGCTCACCGTGTAGCCCGAACCGCTCTGCATGAGCTTGCCCCCCACGAGGAGCTGCGCCTCGATGGTGTTGTAGGGGGGGAGTATGGAAAAGACGGAGTAGTCGCTGTCCATGCAGTGCATGCCCAGGTTGTTCCAGCCGAGAATGGCGGCGCTTGCCCCGAATGCTTGCGACAGCAGCCCGGAAAGGGTGAGGCAACAGAGTACGACGACGAGTACCAGGCGGGTTTGTTTCATAAAACCTCCTTCTTGCGAAAAGCTTCTGGTTGTCCTTCCCCGGGGGTAAAACCCTCCGGGAGTGCCTTGGGCGAGCGAGTTCGGCTCGCTTACCGTGAACAACTCCGGATGTGCGCACAAAAAAAGCCGGGTTGCTTCGATATCGTGAGATATTTCGGCAACCCGGCTGTCTCTGTGAGACCCTGTAGGCTTTCCGCCCCATCCTCGCGGATGGTTTAGTATTATCGTCTATCGTATTTTACGCTGTCGCGACGCCGGTCGTGCCGGATGACTCGTGCAGGCGTGGCCTTTCAGGCAGATGCAGACTGTGCCGGTTTTGTAAAACGCGGTATTCGCCTGTATGCTGCTGCTCGTTGTGCCATAACGCTGAGTTTTATGCACAGTGTCACGTAGTGCCTGTGACAGCAGCATGCACGATTCTGTCTGGAAAAAAGTGACGAAAAGGTAGCATGTTGCGATGGGGCGAGTAAATAATTTTTTTATGCATATGTTGATATTTGGAATTATAATTATTATAGAATTTTGTTATAAAACCGAAACGTTTGGCGGGAGTCGCTCCAGGCGGTCAGGTTTTTCTCGTGGCGGCAGGCAAGCATTTCGGGAGCTTACAGGGCTCGCAGACGGCACTCTCCCTCATGAGCTAAGAGAGCTGCACGGTATTCCCCTCACCTCGTAGTGCAGGTCGTCAAAACGACGTGACGTTGCCGGCGCGCTTTCAATCCGGGCGCCGACCCGCTGCCGGGGCCAGGCGCGGTTCGGCGGCATCGCCGGCTTATGCCGGTGCCTTGGCAGGGAGGTTGAAAAAGGCGGGGTCCTCAAACTGCCTGATGTTCGCAAGCTGAGTGTCACCGTCCTGATCCGGCGTGCAGATCACCCGCCACTCCAAAAGGGTGGCGAGTTCGTGGGTGATGTCCTTGACGACCAGGGTGGAGGAGCCCTTGTCGTAATCGAAGCAGTGCCACCTGGTCGGCGTATTCGTCCACAGTAGCCGCCCCAGGGGGATTGTCTGGCTGAACTTGTTGCTGTTGAGGTCGTAAAAGGTCCCCTTGCCGGTTGCGAGACTGATGAGGGCCGTATCGGTCTCGGTGCATAAAGCCATGACGCCTGGCGAGGAGACGAACGTTCCCGCGGAGGAGTTCGGATACTGCTTTATGATCCTCAGCTTCGAGTTGAGGACCTTGACGACATTGTCTGAGATGTACACGTTCAGCTTCTCGATGTGGAGGGCGAACAGCCGCATCGGGAAAGTGCGGGCCAGCGGGCTCGAGCCGTGGGGAAGGTCAAGGTTGCTGTTGAGGAGGAAGGTGCCGCTGTCGGTGCATATCAGGAGCGTGTCGGGGTGGTACGAAGCCCTGCTGATACCGCTCACCTCGCCTTTGAGGTGAAAGCTTCTCACCGTGCTGCTATGCACATCGAGGCTCTGTTTCACCACCCTTACCCCGTCACTCTCCTCGATGCACGCGTAGTAATCGTTGTCCTTGCTGCTGGACATGAACATCCCGATGAAGGAAGCACGCCCCTCGTAGGTGTAGTTCCGGTTGACCTCTATTTCGGCGCAGAAACATGCCTCCGCTTCCGACAGCTTTGCCCGCCACACGTTGTTGCAGGTAACGGTGTTGGCGAACAGGAAGATGTCCCTGTCGGGAAGGGAGTCGAGGTAGCCCAGGTTTTTGAAGTGAGGGGACCTGTACCTCGCTGCTCCTGGCCTGGCGAGGTCCACGACGATGATGGTTTCCTCGTCCTCCCTGAAGAGCACATGTCGGGGAGATTCGCCGATCTGGGTCAGTGGCGACCCCGGTTCGCTTGTCAAGTCTAAGGGGGCGTCCGGCGAGACGGTCACGGCAATGGGTTCCACGGAGATGGCGAAATACTCGGCAGTCTCACGGTCGATCGAGGCGACCCGGTCGCGATCGCTGATGGACTCCCGCAGGGAGGCGGCCTTGGCGGCATTGCCGATCAAGAGCAACGTCCGGTAATCATCGAGATTATCTTCCTCGCTGTTTTTAGGGATGTGATACGAAACCGCCAGGTCGATCATGGACCGGAAGCGGGCGACTTCATCGGGTGGCAGCTTCGTTATCGTCCTGCGCAGCCGGGCGGCGAGCACCCTTGCCTCCATCAACGACGAGGCTTCAAAATAGAGCTCCTTCATCAGTTTATCCGCCTCGTTCCTGGCAGCCTCCGACTCGCAAGTTACCAGGCGATCGTACTCCTCGCTGAAATACGGGTAGCTATCAAAGTAGCGCTTGATCTGTTCGAAGCGCTCAAGGCAACCATCCTGGTTCCCGTCCAAAAGCCGCGCCTTGACCGCCACAAGGTCAAGCCATATCTTCTTGGCTTCGGGCGCGGGGAGCTTGAACAGCCTGCGGTTACGGTAGAGCACGGAGAAACTTGGGGCAATGTCGAAGGCGACATCGAACCTCTCAGCGTCGTCCTGGCGAGTCAGCCAATGGAGGATGTCGAAGCATCGCGACCAGTCCTCCCGGGCCGCGAGGGTGGCGAGTTCCTGCAGGCGGTCATCTGCCGTCCTCCGCCTGACCAGAGCCTTCTCTGTAGCAATGAGGCCTTTGATGCGCTCCTCGTTGTTCGTGTCGAGTTCCAGCAGCTTTCCAAGCAAGTCGAGCCTTTGTTCAGGCGCCGCCATCGCCTCGTACTGCGACCACAGGGCTCCGATTTCCCCGGCGGTCTTGATCGCATCCACCTTCCTGAGCAGTTGGCGGGCCTCCTGGTAGCGTGGGGAATGTGCAAGAGCCTGCCGGGCCAGCGATTCCACCTGTTCCAATTCGCCCGCCGCGAACGCGCCCTCAGCCCGCCGCATCAGTTTCTCCGCCTCCGCCCGCATGCACGCCTCGATTTTCTTCCTGAGCTCCGTTTCCGCCGGCAGGATCCCCTCTTTCGCCTCCGAAAGCTGCAAAAGAGCCATCGCGGCGGAGAGGTTGCCGTCCCGGAAAGAGATGTCGGCGTAGGCCAAAAGGGCGCTCTTGCCCAGCTCGTCGGGGCGGAGCGTGTCCAGAAGCGCCCTGGCCTCCGGGATCATGTCCCTGCCGTAGCAGGACAGCGCGAGGAGTTCACGCACCCGTCTCTCGCCCTGGAACTCCGCAGGCTGGGAGAGGATGGTAGCCGCGGCGCTTTCGTAGGCACCCATTTCTTCGACAAGGATGCGCACCCCCTTGATCAGGTATG
Source organism: Geomonas diazotrophica (assembly GCF_018919385.1). Classification (GTDB taxonomy): domain Bacteria; phylum Desulfobacterota; class Desulfuromonadia; order Geobacterales; family Geobacteraceae; genus Geomonas; species Geomonas diazotrophica. The sequence continues at coordinate 248,799 of NZ_JAHLMF010000001.1, read as the reverse complement.
TCAACTCTTTCCGGTCCCTGATCCGGATCCCCGTGAGGCGCTCCTCCGCGCCGGGGAAGTCGTACTCGGCGAGCAGTTGCTGGGCGGTGTTGAGCGCCTCCCCGGCAGGAGCACCCGGTTCCGCCTGGCTCAGCCGTTTTTTCGCTGCTGGCTTCGCCGTGGCTGCAGGTACCGGAACGGGCGGGGGATCGTCAAGTGCGTCGAGCGCCTTGGCGGACAGCGATCTGATGTGGGTATGGCAGGCGTCGACGGTCGGAATCGACCTGTGTCTGATGAGGAGGATGTTGTCGCTGTAGGGATGCCGGTCGAGCCGGAAGCTCTCGCCGTAGTTCTCCAGGAGCAGGTTCTGCAACTCGCTCTTCAACCGGTAACCCCGTTCCCTATCCGAGTCGGAAAGTGGAAGAGACGTTGGGTTGACCCGCTTGATGAGAGAAATGATCTCCTCGGACCCGGGGATGCGGGAAGCTCGCAGCTTCACTTCTGCCTGCCGGGCATGTGTCTCCCAGTTCATGATCGCCCTCCCTTATGGCATCAAATTAAAACAGGCTAATTTTACCCTCGCCGTCGGCAGGCGCAACAAAGGTGTCAGGGGATTATCGCAGGCGGCGCTGGCGCGGAGCGACCCGAAGCCTTGGGAGAAGGAGAAAATAATTAAATAAAAAAGAGGTATTGGCCGATAGGCAGAAAAAACAGTTGATAGGAGGTTTTATGAGGCCCGGCAAGCGGCTTACCCTGGCTTTTATTGCAGTGCTCGTTTTTCTCTCCGGCTGTAACGGTGGCGGTGCCGACACGGCTCAGTTCCTGCCGAACATGAACCAGTACATAACGCCGCTTGCCCCTCAGGGGGCCCGGTTCGAAACGTTGAACCCGGGGCTGCTCGACAAGCCGGAGTGGCTGGCAGGGCAAGCGGTCACGTCGGTGACGAGCCCGGACAACAAGACCCTGCTGGTGCTGACCAGCGGATACAATCGCGTCTATACCTCCACCCCCACTGCTCCCTATCCCTGGTACACCCCGGACTCCAACGAATACGTGTTCATCTACGACATCTCCTCCGGGACGCCGGTAAAAAAGCAGGTGGTGCAGGTCCCCAACAGCTACAACGGGATTGTCTTCGACCCGTCCGGCAAGGCCTTCTACGTGAGCGGCGGGGTGAGTGACAACGTCCATGTTTTCACCCGGATCGCCGACGGAACCTGGGGCGAGGTCGTGGCACCGCTCGCCCTGGGGCACAACAGCAGCGGCAACGGTCTTCCCTGGAGTGCCAATTTCGGGAATGGCTCCATAAACCTCCAGATCGGCGTGAAGCCGTGCGCGGCCGGTCTGGCCATTTCCAGCGACGGCAAGACGCTCGTGGTGGCTAACTACTACAACGACTCCATTTCCATCTTCAGGGGAGGCCTCAACAACTGGGCGCCTGCAGCGGAATTGGATCTGCGTCCCGGCAAAAGCGGCGGCGCCGCGGGGGTGCCCGGCGGTGAGTACCCGTTCTGGGTGGCCGTTAAGGGTACCGAGGCCGACGGGACCGCGACAGCCTACGTGTCGAGCGTTCGCGACCGAGAGATCGTCGTCGTCAAGCTGAACGGCTCCCCGGCCGTGACGGCAAGGATAAAGGTCGTGGGGCAGCCGAACAAGATGGCGTTGAACAAAGACCAGTCGCTCCTTTACGTGGTCGAAGACCAGTCGGATTCGGTCGACGTCATACGCACCGGCGACAACGCGGTCGTCGGCACCATCCCCGTCATCGCGCCGGCGTCGGTACTCCCTGCTTCGCTCACGGGACTCAGGGGCGCAAACCCAAACAGCGTCACCATCTCGCCCGATGAAAGGCGCCTGCTGGTCACCAACGGGAACCTGAACAGCGTCGCGGTGGTGGAATTGAGCGACACCCGCACAAGCGGTGAGGTCGCCGGGCTCATTCCCACCGGCTGGTATCCCAACTCGGTCAGCGTCAGTGCGGACGGGAGCTGGTTGTACGTGGTCAACGGGAAATCGGCAACCGGTCCGAATGCGGATTTCCGCTACAGTTACGGACCTCCTTCGCGTCCGAACGGCTTTCAGACCAACCACTACAACCCCCAGCTGACCAAGGCCGGGCTCCAGAGCCTCCCGCTTCCCGCTGCAGCACAACTGCAGACACTGACGGGGCAGGTCATCTCCAACAACCGCTTCTCCTATGCCGACGGTGCCAGGGACAGGGAGGTCATGAGCGTTCTCCAGGCCAACGTGAAGCATGTCATCTTCATCATCAAGGAAAACCGGACCTACGATCAGATCCTGGGAGACCTGGCAGTGGGCAACGGGGATCCGGCGCTCGCGGAGTTCGGGGAGCGCTACACCCCGAACCAGCACGCCGCAGCGCGGACATTCGTCACCCTGGACAACTTCTACGACACTGCCGAGGTGAGCAACGACGGCTGGGCCTGGACCACGTCCGGGCGCGCCCCGGATGTGGTGGAGCGCCAGTATGCGGTCGCCTATGCGGGGCGCGGGCTCAGTCTGGACACTGAAGGGACCAACCGCAGCGTGAACGTCGCCTACGGGACCCTCGCCGAACGCAAGGCGGCCAACCCCCTCACCCCGGACGACGACGACCTCCTGCCCGGACAGACCGACGTGGCAGCGCCGGATGGCCCGGGCAACGAGGTGAACAAGGGGTATCTTTGGGACGCGGCCCTGCGCCGGGGTCTTACGGTCAGAAACTACGGCTTTTTCCTGGACACGACCCGCTACAACATCCCCCTGGCTGCAGGCGGCATACCTCTTTTGAAGGATCCGGCCGCCGTTGCCACCCAGGTCGCCTACCCCTCCAGCGCCGCGCTTGCCCCCTGCACCGACATCTATTACCGCGGCTTCGACAACTCGTTTCCCGATTATTACCGGTTCAAGGAATGGGAGCGGGAGTTCGATGCCTACGAGACTTCCGGCACCCTTCCGGCGCTCAGCCTGGTCCGCCTCATGCACGACCACACCGGCAACTTCGCCACCGCGATCGACGGGGTGAACACACCGGAAATACAGCAGGCCGATAACGACTACGCGGTCGGCCTGCTCCTGGAAAAGCTCTCCAAGAGCCCCAAGTACAAGGACAACACGCTGGTCTTCATCATCGAGGACGATTCCCAGGACGGCGGCGACCATGTCGATTCCCACCGCAGCATCGCGTTCGTGGCGGGGGCGTACGTGAAGCAGGGAGCGCTCGTCTCCTCCCACTACAACACGGTGAACTTCCTGCGTACCATCGAGGAAGTCCTGGGGCTTACGCCGATGAACCTGAACGACGCCCTGGCCCGGCCGATGACCGATTGCTTCACCACGACCCCGGCGCCCTGGAGCTTCACCGCCAAGCCGGCAGCGATCCTCTACGGGACGACCTTGCCGCCGTTTGCCGGGCTCGCCCCCCTGGGCAAAAAGGCGCAGGCGCCGAAGCCTACCCACGACGCGCAGTACTGGGCGAAGGCCACCAGGGGAATGGATTTCTCCTCCGAGGACAAGTTCGATTTCGCACGTTACAACCGCATCCTGTGGAAGGGGTTGATGGGCGAAAAGCCCTATCCCGCGGCCCCTAACGGAAAGGACCTGCGCCGAAACCGCAGGGAACTGCTGTCCCGTTACAAACTGGCGATGAATTAGTCGCGAGGAGGGGGGCGAACCGGCGCCGGACGCAGATGTGGCCGGGCCGGTTCGCATAAAACGGAGAGGGGGGATTTCGTGGGCAAAAAAGAGGTGCGGGGCGACAAGCCGGTCTCCGGTATGAGCAGGCGTGACTTCATGAAATGTTCGGCGGGAACCGTCGCGTGCCTCTACCTGGGTGCGTTGAACACGGGGTGCGGGAGCTCAGCGGCCGACGATTTCCCGGTGGTGGTATTCTCCGACGTCCATTTCAACCCCTTGTACGACGGAACGCTTTTCCAGGCGCTGATAGCAGCCGATGCGAGCCAATGGGACGGGGTTTTCAAGACATCGGGCATCACCTCCCCTTCGGCGTGGGGCAAGGATTCCAATTACCCCTTGCTCGAGCTTGCGCTGGAGAGCATAAAGGCGGATCTCGGCGCAAGCCCGTTCGTGATTTTCACCGGGGATATCCTCGGGCATGGTCTGCCACAGATCTTTTACTACCACCTAAACGGCACCACTACCCCCCGGGATGCCGCGGATACCGCGGCCATGCAGGCCTTCACGGACAAGGCGGTTGCCTTTTTCATGGACAAGGTGAGGAAGGCTGTCGGAAAGCTCCCGGTCTTCTTCGCCCTCGGCAACGGCGATTCCTACACCGGATACGGCCCGGACAGTACCTTCCTCTCCAATACGGCGGAACTGTACTACACGGCGCTGCTAAACGGCATGGGCGAGCATCAGGAATTCCTGAAAACCTTCACGAGCGGCGGATATTACTCGGTGGAACCTCCAGGAACGAACCTAGTGGTGATAGGGATGAACACCATAATTTTTTCTCCGCTGGTAGCGCCGGTTCCCGGCGCCAATGACGCCGCCGTAGCCGCGCAACTGGACTGGCTGGACTCAAGGCTTGCCGCCGCAACGGTCGCCGGCAAAAAGGTATGGCTTTTGATGCACGCCCCCCCCGGCGCGGATCTCGGCACCACCGCGCAGCCTGCCCACGTGGATGCCAATGGCCATATTTCCAGCGCCACCATGATGTGGGTGGCAGGGTACCAGACAAGGTTTCTGAAGATACTGGACAATTACCCCGCAGTGGTTTCTCTTACCCTTGCCGGACATACCCATATGGATGAATACCGTATCCTCCCTTCTTCCGGCACGGTCGAAATAACGCCTGCCATAGCTCCATATTTCGGCAACAACCCGGCTTTCAAGGTTTTCACCATTTCCGGCCGTACCCTAAAGCCCGTTGACTACAGCTCATTCAACTACGTCCTTGCCGCTGTTCCTTTAAGCTTCTCCCGTTATTACACCTTCTCGGCGGCCTATTCCCTGACTGGCAACCTGGATGCCTCCCTGGCCCGGCTTACTCCGGCGCTGGTGACCAACACCGCAGACCAGGCGCTCTACCGGGGGTACTACTATTCCGGCCACAATACGCCGGTTTCGGTCAGCGATACCTTCGTCAACACCATTACCGGTACCAACTGGCCCATCTACTGGAGCGGCATCGGGAATATGGATGAAGACGAGCTCGTCGCAAGCGTAAATGCTTATTGAGATAATCTGAACGGGTCAGAAAGAGGCGAAGCAGGGAGCTTCGCGTGGAGTGAAGCAGGGAATGAAAAGGCCCTTGGCATTTGCCAAGGGCCTTTTCGTTTGCCGGCGGAAGGAAAGAGCCCTTTTAGTGCAAAGCAAACGACCTGCGCGGCAGGGCCCAGAGCGGGAATGACAAAAATCGCTGCCAAGCTGGCGACTATGCCTGTTTGACACTCGGAAATGGGCCGGTACATTCTTTTACTGGAAACAATTTCGACAGTTCGCGTTCACTACCCCAACCGCGGTAGAGCCGAGGGAGGAGCACCGGGGATGCCCGGCCTTTTTCACGATGATAACCGGTAATGGAGGTTTCCATGAACGTACCCGAAAGAAACTTGGTTCTCTCACCCCGATGGTTGGTGACCGCCGTGGTCACGTTCCTGTTCGGATTCACGGTGCTGGGCTATCTCGCCTACCGCAACGCCAATGAGGGTCCCCCGGTTCCGCGGGAGGTGAGGGCGACGAACGGCACGCTGCTGTACACCGGCGACGACATCATCGGCGGTCAGTACATCTTCCAGAAGCTGGGGCTCATGCAGTACGGCACCATTTTCGGCCACGGCGCGTATCTCGGCCCGGATTTTACCGCACAGTACCTGCACTTAAGCGGCGAGAAGGAAGCCGGGTACTACTCGGGGCAGGGGCTTTCGGCCGCAGACGCGGCAGCCAAGGTGCGTGCCGAGCTGAGAGAAAACAGTTACGCCGAGGACGGGGGGGTGCTCACCTTTTCCCCTGAGCGGGCGCGTGCACACACGGAGCTCATCGACTACTACCGCGGCTGGTTCGGGCCGCCGCAGTCACAGCAGGGGTTGCAGCGGCCTTACCTGGGCGACCCCGAGGAGATCAGAAAGCTCACCGCCTATTTCTCCTGGGCTGCCTGGGCAAGCACCGCCCGGCGTCCCGGCACCGACCACTCCTACACCAACAACTGGCCGCCCGATGAGCTGGCGGGCAACCGCCCCACCCCCGGGATAGTGATGTGGAGCGTGTTGAGCCTGATAGCCCTGCTGTGCGGTACCGGCGCCATCCTTTTCGTGTTCGGCCGCTACGAGTTCCTCGGCTGGCATGCGGCGGATGAATACTCGGCGAAGATGGAGGCGCCGGAAAAGGTGCGGCTCACCCCCTCGCAACGCACGGTGGCCTGGTACTTCGTGGTCGTGGCGGGCCTCTTCCTCCTGCAGGGGCTGCTGGGAGGGGTGAACGCCCACTACCACGTGGAGCCCGCCGGATTTTACGGCTTCTCTTTGGGGGACGTTCTGCCGTACAACCTCTCCCGCATGTGGCACGTCCAGCTCGCGCTCTTCTTCGTCGCCTCAAGCTTTCTCGCCATGGGGATCTTCCTCACCCCCATGATCGCGGGAAAGGAGCCGCCGCATCAGGAGAAGCTGGCGCTGATCCTTCTGGGAGCGCTGGTGGTAGTGGTGGTGGGGAGCCTCACGGGGGAGGCCATGAGCCTCAAGGGGATGCTTTCCACCGCCGGGCCATGGTTCTATGTCGGGTCGCAGGGGTGGGAATACCTCGATCTGGGGCGGCTGTGGCAGATACTGCTGACGGTGGGGATGCTGATATGGCTGGTCATCCTGGTACGCGGAATGAGGGAAAGGCTCCGGGGGGAGCATCCGGGAAACATGCCGTGGCTCTTCATCTACAGCGCCGTTTCCATCCCCCTCTTCTATGCCGCGGGGATGCTCTACGGCAAGACGGCCCACTTCAATCAGGTGGAGTTCTGGCGCTTCTGGGTGGTACACCTGTGGGTTGAGGACTTCCTGGAGCTCTTCACCACCATCATGGTGGCCTACGTCTTCATGCTCCTTGGGGTGGTGCGCATGCGGGTCGCCACCACCATCATCTACCTGGACATCATCCTCTACTCCATAGGCGGGGTGCTTGGAACCATGCACCATCTCTACTTCAGCGGTCAGCCTGAGGTGCACATGGCGTTCGGTGCGTGCTTCTCCGCCCTGGAAGTGATCCCCCTGCTGCTACTCACCTACGAGGCGTGGAAGTTCATGGGCCTCGGGGCCCCGGCCGGCAGCTCCATGCTCAGCACCGCCGCCGAGGTGTTCCCGCACAAGTGGGCGGTGATGTTCCTGATAGCGGTCGGGTTCTGGAACTTTCTGGGAGCGGGGGTGTTCGGCTTCCTGATCAACCTCCCCATCGTGAGCTACTACGAGATCGGCACCCAGTGGACCGCCAACCACGGTCACGGTGCCATGATGGGAGTGTACGGCATGCTCTCCCTGGGCTTTTTCATGTTCGTGACGCGCTACTTCGTCCCCCTGGACCGTGCCAGCAACCGCGCCATGGCCATCGCTTTCTGGTGCACCAACCTGGGGCTCGCCTGCATGCTTTTTTTAAACCTCTTTCCGGTGGGGCTGCTCCAGTTGAGGAAGATCCTTGCCACCTCTTACTGGCAGGGGCGGCAGCCGGAATTCTTCGCCGACCCTGCGGTGCGCTTCTTCGAGTGGCTGCGTCTGCCGGGTGACATCCTCTTCATCGTAGGGATCCTCCCGGTGGTGTACCTTGCCGTGCGCATGTTCCTGAACCGGAACCATCCGCGTGTTCTCTAGGTCCGACGCTGCCCCCCGCTTTGCCGGCGGATAGAAACCGGGAGAAATCCTGCATCGAAAAAGGCCCTTGGTGCCATCCCAAGGGCCTTTTGTCATGAATCGCGGCAGTGAGCGCTTCGTGCTTCAGCGCCGGAGCCGGCGCTGCGCCCTTGTTAGGCCCCGGCCGATTCGGATTCCGGCTCCGTGCTGTACTGCTCCAGTACTTCCCTCAACGCCTTGAAGTCCACCGGCTTGGTAATCACCTGGGTCACCCCGCCCGCCAGGAAGCGCTCCTGGGCTTCACCCATGACGTGAGCGGTGAGGGCGAAGACCGGGACTTCGCGGTTGGGGTTGTCTTGCGGCAGCTGCCGGATGGCCTGCGTGGCGCTGAGCCCGTCTATGTCGGGCATGGAGATGTCCATCAGGATGACGTCGAACTCTTCCTCGGCCACGCGGGAGAGGGCCTGCCGCCCGTTGGCCACCACCGTGGTACGGTGCCCCGACCGTTTGAGCATCTGCGTCAAAAGCTCCCGGCTCACCGCGTCGTCCTCTGCCAGCAGGATCTTGAGGGCGTTGTCACGGTGAGGGGACGCCGCATCCCTGCCTTTTTGCTCGGCCGCCCCCGAACTTGCGCTCTCGGCGACCTGGCAGACCACGGTGAAGTGGAATACCGCACCCCGCTCCGGCTTGCTGGCCAGCCAGATGGTCCCTCCCATAAGTTCCACCAGCTGCTTGCAGATGGCGAGCCCGAGGCCGGTGCCGCCGAACTTGCGGGTGATGGAGTCGTCCGCCTGGGTGAACGGCTCGAACAGGTGCTGCGCCATCGAGGGATCGAGCCCGATCCCGGTGTCGGCGATGATGAAGTGGAGCCGCAACTGTCCGGGACCTGCGGGGGAGGTCTCCACCTGCAGCGAGATCACCCCCTGATCCGTGAACTTGATGGCGTTGGACAGCAGGTTGGAGAGCACCTGTTTCAGGCGCAGCGGATCGCCTATCAGTCCCAACTGCAGCGCGTCCAGCGGCGTGCAGTCAAGTTTCAGCCCCTTCGCCAGAAGTCGCGGCGTGTGCACGCGCAGCGTCTCGTCCATGACCTCGCCCAGCAGGAACCGTTCCTTTATGATGCCGATTTTGCCCGCCTCGATCTTGGAGAAGTCGAGGATGTCGTCGATGATGGCGAGGAGGTTCCCCGTCGCCTGCTGCATCGTTTTCAGGAAATCCCGCTGTTCGGCCGAAAGCGAGGTCATCTCAAGGAGCTGCACCACACCGAGGATGCCGTTGATCGGCGTGCGGATCTCGTGGCTCATGTTGGCGAGAAAGAGGCTCTTCGCTACGTTCGCCTTGTCTGCCGCCTCCTTGGCCAGCCGCAGCTCCTGGGTGCGCTCGTCCACCTTGCGCTCCAGCTCGCGGTTCGAGAGGTTCGCCTTTTGCTCCGCGCGCTTCAGGTCGGTGATGTCGGTGAAGGTGAGCACCACCCCGTCCACCGACCCGGATTCGGTCCGAAACGGAAAGATCCGGTTCAGGAACCATTGCCCGTCGCCGCTGCAGTCCTCCTTCTCGATGTGCTCCCCGGTTCTCAGCACGGTCTTGGCATCCTCCAGCATCGATTGCCGGTGGGTGAGATGGTACGCGATGTGGTCGATGGGGCGGCCGATGTCCTGGGGGAGCAGCTTGAAGATCCGCTCCAGTGATGAGTTGTACCTGCGGATGCGCAGGTTGTGGTCGAGGAAGACGAGCCCGACTTCGATGCTGGAGAGCAGGTTGTCGTGGTCCCGGTTGAGCTGCAGCAGCTCCTTGTTCTTCAGCTCGAATTCCGAGTTCACCGTGTAGAGTTCCTCGTTTACCGAGTGGAGCTCCTCGTTGGTGCTCTGCAGTTCCTCGTTGCTGGCCAGAAGCTCCTCGTTGGTTGCCTGGAGCTCCTCGTTGGAGGTCTGCAACTCTTCGATGGTGGTGCTGAGGCTCTCCTTCACGGCCTGCAGTTCCCCCTCGAGCTCGATCATGCGCTGTTTGACGTGCTCCGAAGCAAGCTCCGCGGTCGGGGGTGGCTGGTCCCCTTCCTGGGCGGCCCGGGGATGCGCTTTCGAGGGGGTAAAGGATATGAAAAAGTGAGTCAGGTGGGCCTTTCGGTCCTGAATGGGGCGCACCAGCAGGTCGAAGCGTCTCTGCTTCTCGCCGTCCCGCACCACGATCTGTTTCATGCTGATGTCGGTGTTGGCCTTTTCGGCGCGATGGAAGGCGGTGCTCAGGGGTATCTTGAGGGCGTCGTCCACCAGGGTGAGGATGTCGTTTTCGTAGCGCCCCGTCGGGAGTTTCAGGAGCGACGAGGCGTCCCCGAAGTGGTGCAGGATCTGGCGCTTCTCGTTGACCAGCACGCCTGAAGGCATGTACTGGCCGAGCAGGAGATCGTAGTCGTACAACAGCTGGCGGTCCATGCTGACCGAGGGGCGTTCCGTGCGCTGCAGGGCTGGAAGGACGGAGCGCGCCGGTACGTTCTTGATGTCGATGTCGCTGGCGAACTTGAGATCGCGGGTCTTGCGGAACATCTTGGACGGGCTGTCCAGCGTCTCGAAGTCGGCGGCACGCTTGCCGAGTCCCTCGCTGCTGCCGAGGAACAAAAAACCCTTGCTGCGCAGCGCGAAGCTGAACAGTGCCAGCACCTTGTCCTGGGTCGGCTGGTCGAGGTAGATGAGCAGGTTGCGGCAGCAGATCAGGTCCATTCTGGTGAATGGGGGATCGCTGATCAGGTTGTGGGTGGCAAAGACGATCATCTTGCGCAGCGCCGGGCTCATGTGGTAGTGGGTCCCCTCCTGGTGGCAGAAGTGGAGCAGGCGTTCCTTCGACATGTTTCTCAGGCGCTGCGCCTCGTACTTCCCGTGGGAGGCGAACTCGATGGATTTGCGGTGCGCATCCGTGGCAAAGATGGTGATCTTTCCGGTGAAGCCGAGTTCCTGGGCTTTCTGGGTGCAAAGGATGGCCAGCGTGTAGGCCTCCTCTCCGGTGGCGCACCCGGCTGACCAGATCCTCACCTCGTCGTGGTCCTTGCGGTCACGCAGTATTTCCGGGATGACGATGTCTTCCAGCACCTTGAACGCCTTCGGATCGCGGAAAAACTCGGTCACCCCTATCAGCAGGTCGCGGTACAGTGCGTCCAGCTCCTCGGGGTCCCGGGCGAGCAGCGCCGCATAGGCGGTCGATTCCCCGACATGGCAGAACTCCATCCGTCTCTGGATACGGCGCGTTATGGTTGGCGGTTTGTACTTGGAGAAGTCGATGTTGTACTGGCTTCTCAACAGCGCGAAGATCTGCTGGTACTCGCCGTTGTACTGGTCGTCGGCCAGGTAGCCGTACAAGGCCTGCCGGCGCTCCGCGGCAGGTGTGCGGGCGTAGCGCACGATCGCGGCAGGCATCTCGTCCGGGTCGAGCATGAGGTCGCAGAAGCCGGTGGCGATGGCGCTGCGCGGCATGCCGTCGAACTGCGCCGAGTCCACGGTCTGCACCAGGACAAGTCCCCCGGCGTCGTGGATGTCACGCACTCCGCGCGAGCCGTCGGTGCCGGTGCCCGACAGGATCACCGCGATGGCCTGCGGACCGGAGTCCTCAGCCAGCGAGCGCAGGAAGACGTCGATGGGAAGTTCGGAGTGTTGCGCCGGCAAAAGCTCCGTCAGGTAAAGCTTTCCCTTCGCGACGGTCATGTGGGTCTTGGAAGGGATCAGGTAGATGGAGTTGCTGCGCAGGGTGATGCCGTTGGTCACGCGGTGGATGGACATCTTGGTGTGTCGGGCCAGCAGGTCGTCCATCAGGCTTTTGAAGTCGGGAGAGAGGTGCTGTATGACTACGAAGGCCATGCCCGAGTTAGGCGGCATGGCGTCGAAAAATTTTTCCAGGGCAGCGAGTCCGCCGGCCGATGCCCCGAGGCCAACGACGAAAGACGGTTTAGATTTGGACGCAACGGCGGTGCCATTGGTGGATTTTTTCATGGCCAAACCCTCCTCTACTATAAATCACGCAAAGCCCCGGGGGGCTAAAGAAGAGATACCCTCCTATATTGATCAAGTAGGTGAAAGTGACTGATTGGGCCGTGTGCCTTGAGAGTGTCTCCTTCTTTGGTTCTGGACAAAAAGTCAATACTTCCCTGTACTTCACATTAAATCCTTCGCTCAATGAAATGTCAATGACAACTATCGGACAGATTCGGTCTTGTTCAATATCCATTACTGGCACTGGCACAGTCGACTTCACACACAGACGGGTAGAAGCCACAGCAAAGAGAGCCTCGCGCGGCCCGGAGGGGGTGAACTTACGCGCTGGTCAGTTCCTCGATCCACCCCGACACCATCGATGCCAGGCCTGACTCCACAGCTACGTGAACGTGTTGGCAGTCATCGTTGAGGTTAACGATAGTTGCTTAAGTTCTTGTGCAGGGACCCGATAGTTAAATCATCTTGAGTCTCCTTGGTCGCTACGTAGATCGGTGGCATGTAGGGGGCATATACTACCGAGCGTGGAGGTGAGCATGAATTGGTTCTTGAATCTGGGGATCGGAAAAAAGCTGATGGGAAGCTTCGTGGCGCTTGCTTTGATTGCTGGCGGGGTCGGATGGATCGGAACAGCTAAGATCCATACGATCAAGGCAGCCGACACGCTCATGTACGAAAAAGTCACGATTCCCTTGGAGGAGATAAGTGCCATCGCAGTTGCTTTCCAGCGAGTCAGGATCAATCTGCGCGACCTGGTAGAGACCAACGACCATGCAGAGAAGGAGAAGATTCTAGGGACCATCAAGGGGCTGCGCACCGGTATCGGGGAGAAGGTCGCCGCCGTCGAGAAGACCATCCTGACCGAAGAGGGGCGCAAGCTCTTGGAAGACTACAAGCAGGTCCGGGTGGAATACGGGCAGTACATAGAAAAGGTCATGGAACTTGCCAAGATTGACCGTGATGCCGAGGCGCGGAGCATCCTCCAGGGGGGCGGGAAGAAGTCCGCCATACACTACCAGGAGGTGCTGGATCGGTTGGTGGACTCTAAGGTAAGCCAAGCCAAGCTGACCGCCGAAAAGAATGAGAAGGTAGCCAGCGAAGCGACCTCTTTCATGATCGGAGCCGCGGCGGGGGGAATGGTCCTCGCACTCCTTCTAGGATTCTTCATTTCCCGGATGATCACCGCCCCGTTGCGCAAAGGAGTGGATTTTGCTCACGCCGTCTCCAAGGGAGATCTGACCAAGACCCTCGAAGTAGGCTGCAAGGACGAGGTCGGGCAATTGGCCCAAGCGCTGAACGAAATGGTTGGCGGCCTGAAGGAGGTCGTAGCATCAGTGCAGAGCGCCTCAAGCAATGTCGCCGCGGGAAGTGTGGAACTCTCTTCGAGTGCGACTGAGATGAGTCAGGGGGCGAGCGAGCAGGCTGCTGCAGCCGAAGAGGTCTCCAGCAGCATGGAGCAGATGAGCTCAAACATCAGTCACAATGCCGACAATGCGTCCCAGACCGAGAAGATTGCGGCGCGTAGTGCCGAGAACGCGAAGGAGAGCGGGAAGGCAGTGGAGCAGACCGTCCGGGCCATGCGGGATATCACCGGCAAGATCAACGTTATTGAAGAGATAGCTCGACAGACCAACCTGCTGGCACTGAACGCAGCCATCGAGGCGGCTCGTGCCGGCGAGCACGGTAAGGGATTCTCAGTGGTCGCAGCGGAGGTCCGCAAGCTTGCCGAACGGAGCCACAAGGCTGCGGTGGAGATCTCGGAACTCTCAGCTAATAGCGTCGATGTTGCGGAGAAGGCTGGAGCGATGCTCGTACAGATGGTGCCGGACATCCTGAAGACAGCCGAACTGGTCCAGGAGATCAGTGCTGCCAGTCGGGAGCAGGGGGTCGGAGCAGAGCAGATAAACAAGGCGATACAGCAACTCGACCAGGTCATCCAGCAGAACGCTTCTGCCAGCGAGGAAATGGCTTCAACCGCGGAGGAACTAAGCTCGCAGGCCGAGGTGTTGCAGTCGAGTATCAGCTTCTTCAAGATCGATGGAGGCCGCACTGCCCCTCGCCCCACCGCCCTGGGACAGGCGAAGCCATCCAAGGGGATTCCCATTGCCCATGTTGTGCGTAAGCCTACTGTATCGTCGCGCACCAGCGAACATGGGGTGAACCTAGACATCAAAGAAGATCAGTTCGATCATAGCTTCGAGGCCTACTGACGTAAGGCCTGATGACCACTGCTGCGCTGTAGCCCCCAACCATAGTGCACACGGGCGGCAGGAAAAACTCTCCAACAATCGCAAGGAGAATCCTTCGCGGACCGGAGGGGGCGGAGCGTCAACGTAAAAAGGCCCTTGGCGGATGCCAAGGGCCTTTTTCAATTAATGGTCGGAATGAGAGGATTCGAACCTCCGACCCCCTGCTCCCGAAGCAGGTGCGCTACCAGGCTGCGCTACATTCCGGTTCTGAAACTCTGACGGGTCAATCAGGAGGAGAGATATATCAGCATTTATCGCCGATTGTCAAGCAATAAGAATCTTTCTTCTTCAAAAAATCCGTTTTCCGTTGTCTCCTCCCCCGTCAATCGGTTGAAATCACAAAAAAACTATTTCACCCTCACCTTGTAATCGAGCCTGAAATTCCCGCCGGCCCTGATAGTGCCGGACATGGGGATGCGCCAGGTGGTGATGTTGCCGTCGTAACCTGCGGGCGCTCCGCCGGCACCGGGCGCGGGCGCATAGCCCCAGGTGGCCCCCTTGTCACTGGAGTATTGGGGAACCCCCAAGGAGACGCCGGAAGCGGGCGCGCCGTCCGTGAAGGTGAAGGGTGTGCCGCCGCCCAGGTAGAAGGAGACGTAGGGACTCAGGTCGTCGGTGAGGACGACGTTGCTTCCGGCGCCTCCGCCGGTGTTGGCAACTTCGATGGTGTAAAGCACGTCCTGCCCCGGGTCGGCGCTGGAACGGTTGGCCGATTTGAGGATGGAGATGAGGGGCATGGCCGCGACGTTGAGGTCGGCGCTGGCGCTGCTGCCGGCAAGGCTGACCGGACCGGCGGCCAGCGGAGCGGTTGTGGTGTTGGTCAGGGTGCCGTAGCCGGAACTGGCCACGTTCAGGGTGACCTGGCAGCTTGCGCCGGGAGCGATGGAGGAAGAGGAGAAGCGCACGCCGTTGTCCCCGGCAGCGGATGCCGCTCCCGAGCTGTTGGTCACGCTGCCGCAACCGGCCGGAGTAAAGCTGAAACCGGTGTTGCGCAGCACCATTCCCGCGGGGAAGGTGTCGGTTACGCTCACTCCGGTCAATGGCGCCGCGTTGGCGGCGGGGTTGGTGAGGATGAGCGACAGGCTCACCGGTGCTCCCATGGCTACGGTGGCGGCTCCGAAGGATTTCGCAACCGTTGGGGGCGTGAAGACGTTGAGGGTAGCGCTTGCGCTGCTGGTATCGAGCCCCCCCCCCTCGCCGCTGAACCTGGAGGCGTTGTTCAGGTACGAGGCGGCGGCATCGCCGCGCACCGTCGCGCTGAAATTGCAGTTGGCGGTGCCCGCTGTCATAGCCCCGGCAGACAACGACACCGCCGACGTGGTGAAGGAGGGGGTGCCGCTGCAACCGGTGCCGGTGAGGGGGGCCACGCCGGTGACGGTGAGCCCGGCGGGGAAGGTGTCGGTGAAGGCGAGGTTTCTCTGCGCAGGCTTGGTGGTCGGCTCGTTCACGATGTTGAAGTTCAGGGTACTGCTTCCGCCCAGCGCGATGCTGCCGCTTGTGTAGCTCTTGGAGAGGGCCGGGCGCGGGGTGTTGGTGAAGGTGCAGGTCAGTTCGTCTCCGGCTACCGGCGTCAACGAGTAGCTGGAGGTGAAGAGCTGGTTCGGGAGGGCAGCCGCCGGGGTGGCGCCGCTGCCGGTGTAGGCGTTGCTGCAGGTGAGGCTGCCCGCGTATCTGGTGGCGGCAGTGCTCCCTGCCGCTTTCGTGTCGTTGAGAGTAAGAGCGATCCCGGGTGAACTGTTGAAGACGGTGCTGGCGGAAGTTTGCGTTCCCGAGGTGCTGACCGTGGTGGTTCCGGTCAGGGTGCCGCCACCGCTCGCGCTGACGGTGAATTGATCGCCGGCGTTAATCCTGGCGGCCACGTTCTTCACCAGGGTCACCCGGGGGCGCTTCGTGTTGGTGATGGTGCAGGCCCCGGCCGAGTTGGTCGTGTTCAGCGCGGCGCTCAGGCTGCGGGCGGCCGGGGTGGTCGTGAACGTGGGGGAGCCGGTTACCGGGGCGCAGGCGATGGCAGCGGTGTTGTCCCAGTCGCCTCCCGCCGCGCCCTCGGTGATGGTAAGTGTCTGGTCCGTGGCGAGCGCGTTGATGAAGACGCGGGCGGTCTCGTTGTCCTTTAAGGTGAAGCTGACGCTGTTGCCGGCCGCCGCGATGGTCGACGGCGAGTAGGTGCCGCCGGAGGCCGAGGTCGCGGTAAGGGTGGCGCCGGTCAGGACGACCACCTTCGACCCCGCCGGCCCGGTCGCGGTGAAGCTGAAGGGCTGGGTGCTCCCGTCCGGGAGGGTCTGCTTGGTGACGTCGACGAAGGCACCGGTGAAGACGCTGACGTTCCCGGCGACGGTGGCGACGCCGGCGTTGCACTTGGAGGGGGAGCCGTTACTGACGTCGCCGGGGCCGGTGCAGGCGTTGCCGGGGTTCTGCCAGTAGGTGACGACGTAGGGAATTTTGAGGGCGCCGGAGTTGTCGCCGGTGCAGAGGACCTTGATCTCGTCGACGGTGGTGGTGAAGTTCGCCCCGCCTTTGAAGTCGCCGCAGCCGTCTCCGTCCAGGTTGAGCCACGGGCTAGGGCTGGTCGGGAAGGCCGCGACGGAGCAGATGTTGCCGGGGGTCGTGTCGCGCGGGTCGTTCCCCTGCTGTCCGACGAAGAAGCCGACGTCGTAGCGGTCCGTATTGGTGCCTGAGAGCCCGAGTTCTACCTTGAAGCTGAAGGCGCCCCCCGCGATGCAGAAGGGGGGGGTATCGGCCTGGGCCGTGAACACCGGCGCTATGGTGAACTCCCCGGCCGTGCAGTTGAGGCCGCCGGTGCGGTAGCCGACGCAGGTCTGGTCTTTCCAGGCGCTGGTGGTGAGCGCAAGGGAGGCAGAGGAAGTCCCCAGAAGCGCAAGGAGCGCTCCCGCTACGATACCCGGAAAGTGCCAGTGCCGGCGCCTTCCGTTACCCTTTGTGACTGTCTTTGGGTTGTCGACTTTATGCATCACGTCTCCTGAGGCCGTTGCTGCAATTCCTACGGCCTTCGGTCCACTGTCTCTTTATGCTGCTAATCACCCCGGTTCAGCGCGGCCAGACCTTCCTTCACGGAATTCTGGTCGAACTTGAAGCGAAACTGTACGAACGGGCCCTGGGCGGTGTAGTTGGCGGCCGAGAAGTCGCGGTCGCGGAAGCCGAGCAGGTTGTAGCCCAGGCTCAACCAGGCGTTCTGCATGACGTTGCAGCCGATCGAGGCCCCCAGGCTGTAGTTCACCTGGCCCGCCTGCCAGCTGTGCAGGGCCGAGCCGCGCAGCCCGATGTCCCACGTGTCGCTGAGATCATGCCGTCCTTCGGCACCGACAAGATCGGTCACTCCGCTGAAATCCTGGTCGTCCAGCTGCTCCAGCACGTACTTGACCCCGTACTGTAGCGAGAGCTGGTTCCGCTTGTCCGGACGGAAGTTGGCGTTCAGGTTGTTGACGATCCTTCTCCCCTGGGTGGATGTGCCGGGGCTTTTCTCGTCCTTGAGGAGCAGGTCGAGCCGGTCCAGGAGGATCCAGCGGGTCACCGGCGGCCGGTAGGCGAGCCCCAGCCTGAGGTCCGCATCGGCGGTGCGGGCTCCGTCAGTCGAGCGGGTGTGCAAGACCTGCAGTTTCCCGGTCCAGCCCCAGAACAGCCCCTGCTCGTTGGTAAGGCCGGTGATCACACCCCACTTGTCTTCGGTTTCGCCGTTGCGGTACTCGACCCGGTTCGACCACAGAAGTTTCTTCTCCTGGTAGGTAGCTCCCAGGGATATCGCATTGTAATCCTCGCCGCCGGAGGCGCTGGGGACCTTGGCATCGAACTGGTAGCCGGCGCTTCTCCTGATGGTCTGGCTGCGGTCGAAGCCGCCGTCGACGGACCAGAAGCTGTTGACCTGCCATTTCTGGGCGAGACCCACGTTGGCGAAGGTCCGCTCGTCGTTCTCCTTCCGGTCGTTGGCCACCGAGCTCGAGAAGGTGCCGCCGCTCCAGGGGGTGGCCTTCATGCCGACCCTGGTGGTGTTGGTGTCCGCGTCGTCGGCGTGGGTGAACTCCTGTTGGGCGAAGAGGAGCAGCGACGGGATGACCTGGAAATCGGCTCCCAGCACGGTCCGTGTCGGGTAGTCGGCGTTTTGGTTCTTGCTGAAGAGCGCCTGTTCGTGATCGGCCCGGAGGGTCAGGCGCTTGTTCAGCGTTTTCCAGCTCGCCCCGACCGTGCCCAGCACCGAGGTGGCATCGCTGCCGTCGGCGAGCGTGTCGTTGGCGTAGCGCAGTCCGGCCTTGCCGGTGAATTCCTTGTCGGTGTAGCCGATCTGGCCTTCGGCGAAGTCCCTGACGGTACCGCCGGTCAGGTTGTACTGGCGGTAAAGCTGGGAGCCAAGGGTCAGCTCGTTGCCCAGGCGGTAGGTCCCTTCAGCTCCGAACTTGCGGGTCCCCGCCTCGCTCCCCTTCTGCTGTCCCAGGCCGAAGTCCTCCTGCTGCTCCCGGAAATACGCCTTCCCTTCCAGTTTCTGGTCCAGGTGGGTGACCTCGGCTAAGTACGCGTTTCCGGACGCCTTGTCCGTCGGCATGTTGCGCTGGGTGGTGGCGATCTCCGCACGCGCCTTGGTGCTGGGACCGAGGGTCACGGTGGCGTCGGCGCCATAGAGGTTGCTGTCGCCGCTCACATGCCCTTCATGGATGTAGCTGCCGCCGATCCTAAGGTTCCCATCCATGAGCTTCACCCCGGCACGGCCGCCGTAGGTGAGCGCGTCGCCGCCGGCGTCGGTGACCTCGTAGTCGACCACGATGTAGACCGGGTTCAGCTGATCGTCCTTGCTGAAGACGGGGCTCTTGAAGAAGATGGTGCCCGCCTCGTAGTCGATGCTGTAGTCGATGAAGCGGGTGAGCGTCTTGCTTTCGACCACCAGCTCGCTGTGGAAGCGGTCGCGCGACTCGATGGTGACCTGCTCGGAGTTCGCCACCACCCCCTTCCGGCTCAGGCGGTACAGGCCGGAGGTCCCGTCGCCGCGCAGCTCGTCTTTGACGAAGGACTGTCCGGTCTCGCTGCCAAAAGCGGTCACCTCGAAATCCTTGGAGCGGTATTCGGTCTTGACGCCGTTGAGCCTGCGGCTGTAGCGGGAGAGCTCGGTGACCGACAGGCCGGTGTCGAAGTCCCCCAGCATGGCGTTGAACTGGTCGCGCTCCACCTTCAGGAACACCTTCCTGCGGCTGGAGGCGTCGTAGGCCTGGGCCGTGGCGTCGCCGTAAAGCGTGTAAAAGGCGTTGGGGTCGATGTTCTGGAACAGCGAGTTGCCCGAAACCCCGGTGTTCTTCTTGGCGCTGTCGTAGGACATGGTGAGCAGCCACTCTCCCTTGACGCTCCCCTTGGCGTAGAAGGCAAGCCGCTCGTCGTCGTAGAGGTGCTCCTCCCCCCCCGCGTCCTTCAGGTTCTGCATGTGACCGGTCGCCGTGTTGTACCCCACCGTCCCCTCGGCGAGGCCGACCAGGATCCAGTTGCGCATCTTGGGCTTCACGTAAGTTTCCAGGTCCAGGGTCGCCCTGTTGTAGGCGAGCTGTGCCCGGTACAGGCCGCTCGCGGTCACCGGCTGGAATTTCATCCATCCCTGTGCGTCGACCGGGATCAGTCCGCTCCCCGCACTGGCCGCAAGCGTTCCCGGCTCCAGGTAGGGGCGCAGTTCGCCCCCCTTGAGCGCCAGCTCGGCGTTGGCCGGGACCGGTTTGCCGTCCTGGTCCAGCAGCTCAATGCGCACGCGCACCGGGGTCCTGCCGTCGGCGACGTTGCCCTCGGCGGAAACCAGCCGGATCGCGGCGATCTCGCCGGTGCGGGCCAGTTTGGCGTTCTGCTCGAAGCGCGCGACCCCGAAGCCGTCCATTCCCTTCAACTGCAGGACGTGGTCGCCCTTGCTGCCGAAGTCGATGCCGATGTAGGTGTACAGGCTCTTTTCGCTCTCGAGGTCCTTCATCTTGAAGCCGATTTTCTCGGGCGGGATCGTTTGCCCGTCCAGGGTGAGTACCGGCGTGAGCGCCGAGT
Source organism: Geomonas diazotrophica (assembly GCF_018919385.1). Classification (GTDB taxonomy): domain Bacteria; phylum Desulfobacterota; class Desulfuromonadia; order Geobacterales; family Geobacteraceae; genus Geomonas; species Geomonas diazotrophica. The sequence goes on along the minus strand of NZ_JAHLMF010000001.1, from coordinate 228,792 downwards.
TGAGCACGATCTGGACCGCATTGATCTGCGAGGCGAGTACGGTGCCGTCGGCAGGGGAGAGTATCCCCTCCTTCTCTTTGACGTGCAGGTCGGCGTTCGGATCGGCGGCCTGGGCCTTGCCTTTGCTGACCTTTTCCTCGAAATCGCTGCTGTCGACCGGGTCCTTCTCTGTCTTGGCCTGGACCTGGACCGAGCCCGGCAGCGGGATGAGGTCGGGACGGGTGATCTCCTCCATGCTGTCCGTGAGCTCAGTAGAGGCGTTCAGCGTCTTGAGAGGCCTCCCCTTGGCATCGCAGATCTGGACGGTCACGCTGCTGTTCGAATTCTCTTCCTTCACGTCCGGGTCCAGCAGCGCTTGCAGGCGCAGGTCGAGCTTTCCATTCTGCGGCAACTTGTCGAAGCGGTAGACCAACGCCGTGTCGGTTACCTGCGGGTCCGGGGTTTCGCTGCCGCAAAGACGGGAGGTGCCGTTCATGTAAAGGAGGCTCTTGGGAAGCGTCAGGTTGACCGCGACGTTCTGCAGGGCCTTGTCCACTCCCGCCAGCTTGATGCGGTGGTGCACGACCCCCTCCTCAAGCGCGGCATAGAGCTCGACGCGCTCCGCCTGCTGGCCAGGTGCGGTGGCCGGCGCTGTCGGAGCCGCTGGACCGGCTGCAGCCGAGAGAGCCGCCGGGCGTGCCTGTGCGGGTGCCTGTGCGGGTGCGGCCGCGGGTGCAGTTGCGGAGGGCGCAACGGACACCGGGCTGCCCAGGCCCCCGGCCACCTGCTGTTTCTTCACTCCGCTTCTCTCTTTCACCATGACAACCCGCGTAGTCTGTACGCTCTGCGACAGCGAAACCTTCACCTCGACACGGCGGTTCTGGGCACGCCCGGACTCGGTCCTGTTGCTGGCCACCGGTTCCTTCTCGCCGCGGCCATTCAGGTAGAGTGTCTCGGGGGGAAGATGCAGGGCCGCCGTCAGGTAGCGCCCCACGTTCTTGGCCCGGGCGAAGGAGAGGGCGGTGTTGTCGGCGTAGATGCTGCGGCTGCGCGGGGCGATACGCACCATGTCGGTGTGCCCGGTCACCTCGATGCGGTCGATATTGAAATGCCCCAGAAGCTCAGCCAGGGTTGCGAGCTGCTTGCGATCATCGTCGCTGAGCTCGGCTCCGAAGGTCGGGAAGTGCGGGTGCAGAACCACGGGCGACAGCGACACGCGGCTTTCCTCCTTCAGCAGCGAGAGGATGTTGTCCACCTCGGGCGCCGCGACACCCTTGGCCCCGGGAGTGTCGAAGCTGAGGCTCGCCTTGGTTTGCAGGCTCCCACTCTGACCCGCGCGGTCTATGCCGGCCTTGAAGCGGAGTTCCCTGCCCCAAGCGGCGTCGGCGGCTCCCAAGACGTAACTGAGCCGGTTGCCGTTCACGACAGGGTCGGCATAGGAAGCCCCTTCCAGGGTGCTGCTCCCCTTGCGGTAGCTGGCGCCGGTAGGTAGATCCACCGTGAGACGCAGGTTTTCCAGGGGAACCCCGGCGGCCTGCATCGGAATGCGGTACTCGATCACCTCGCCGTTTTGGCTGCTGATCATCTCCAGGCTCACTTCGCCCTGGTACCTCGGGTCTGCCGCCGGCGCTACAGCCGGTACAGCCGTGGGGGACGGCATGGACGACATGGACGACATGGACGACATGGACGACATGGACGACATGGACGACATGGACGGCGCGACTGGGCTTGCCGAGCCTGCAGAGCTGGTAGAGCTGGTCGAGCTGGTCGAGCCGGTCGAGCCGGTCGAGCCGGTCGAGCTGGTCGAGCTGGTCGAGCTGGTCGAGCTGGAGGTCGCGGGCGCCGCGGGCATCGGCGCCGAGGTGGCTGCGGTTGTGCCGGTGGATACAGCGGGTCCCGCAGATGCCGCCTTCTCTCCCAGGCGGGCCAGGTAGAAGTCGGTGCGCCACATGGTTCCGCCCTGGAGTTCGGCGAACTGCGAATAGGCACGCCCGGCGAACCGGCTGTTCTGTTCGCATTGCTGCACCCGATACCCTTCCGGGATGGAATCGATGTCGAGCTGGACCACGTGCGTCCCCGAGGCTACCCCCTCGAAGTGGAACATGCCACGCTTGTCGCTGACCACGAAGGTGCCATCCTCGAGGTAGATACCGACCCCCTCCATCCCCTTCTTGTTGTCTTCGGGGTTCTCGCTGCAGGCACCCACGAAGACGCGTCCCATGATGATGTTACGGCTCTGCAGGAACGCCTCCTGCACTGTGACCGATGCGGTTGCGGGCGTCGCGCTGACGGGCGGGTTGCTGCTGGCCGAGGCGACGTTTACCGCGGTGCCGGGTTTTGCGCCCACCCCAACCAGGACCACGTAACGGAGCAGCTTCGAGGCCCCGGGCCCGATGTCACCGGCGTTGAAGGTGAGGGTGCTGCCATCGCTGGATATGGCCGGATCGGCTGTCACCGACCCGTTCAGCCGCGCGGAGCCTTTCTGATAGCGGAAACCGGCCGGGAGCCTGTCGGTAACGACGGTGTTGAAGACCGTCCCCACCGTGTCGGAGTTCTGCAGCGTCACCTCGTAGCTCAGGTACTCTCCAGCGGACACGACGCTCTTCCCGGCACTCTTTCTAAGCCACAGGGTGCCTATCTTCGGGTCGATCGGGATGTCTACCCGGATGGCCGGCCCGGCCTCGACGGTGAACGCCTCGCCGCGCGAGCCCGGCTCCAGGATGTTGAAGGGGGCGTGGGGGAGGGTTTGTAGCCTCGCCGTGGCGACGGTTGACGGAGCGGTATAGGTCTGCGGCGGCGTCACCTTCAGCAGGTACTTGCCCGGGGCGACGAAGGGGAAACGGTACCCACCCGGGGTGAAAGCATAGGTTCTTCCCTCACTGTCGTGGGCTATTGATCCGGAGACCACCGTGCTCGGGTAGATGTTGCCGGCGAGGCCGTTGTCGCCCAAAACGGTGGCGCCGAGACCGGTCGTTGCGTCGATCAATTCCACCGTGACACCGTCGACCGGCTTCCCGGTGACGGAATCGAAGACGATACCGAAGGGGTCGACGATGGCGGCCGCTGCGGAACTGTCGCTGCCGTCGACCTTGTCGACGTACTTCGCCTCGATGTCAGAGGATTCGGTCACGCTGAGCACGCCGTTTCTGGCGGCGCTGTTCTCTGAAGTGGTCTGGATGTACCCCAGGAAGGTGCCGGTATCCGGCCCGGTTTCGGTTAGCTGGAGAAGTTCGGTGTCGCCGGTGGTTGGGTCGGTGATGGTGACCTCTACCGTCTCCGCAACCGTGCTGTCCAGGTTCTGGTCCGGGTCAGTTACCCTCACGAAGAGGGGTTCGCCGGCGTGGAACGTGCTGGAGGTGGTCAGTGTGACCGGTGCGGAGAGGTCGATGGTGCCCTGGTTGCCGACGGTAACAGGCGCCGGGAGGGTGGCCAGACCACCGGTGCTGTCGTAGTAAGAGGTGGCTGGAACGGTCATGCTGCTTGCGCCGGTCGTTCCGGGTGCGTACTTGAGGAACTGTGCCGTCGACGCCGTACGCACCATCACGGTGACCGTGACCTGGCTGGTGACGGTGGGGAGTTGCCCGCAACTGAAGCTGGCCCGGTTCACGATCTGGTCGCCGTTGACGGCTGCCCGCCCCTCGTGCCCGGAAAGGAGAAGGGTGAGGCCGAGAAGGAGCGGGACGAACAGGGCGGTAAACCGGCAGCGCTCCGGACGCAACTCCGCGGCAGCCCGCGGCACAGACGTGCCGCGGCCCCGCCGGTCGCCGCGGGCGCCGGCAAGCTCCCCGGCCCGGAGGCCGGAGAGGCTGCTTAGGATGTTGTCGATCGGGTTCATCATCACGCTGCCGTGTGTCTCCCTACTTGATCTTCACCTGGTAGGCGATGGTCACGCCTTTGCCGATCGGGATGGTCCCGGGGGTGGTGGCGTTGGCGTTGACACCGACGTTCACCACGAGGTTCGGGGAGTTCCCCGCCACGTAGCTCGCCTGGTAGACGCCGGCCGCCCCGGCCGTGATGGTCGAGGTGACGCCGTTGGTGTCTATGTAGAAGATCTGCCTGGAGCCGGTGTAGGCGGCCTGCGGATCGGTGACGTAGGTGGTCGGCACGTAGTCCGAGACGGCGCACGAGGTGAGGTCGAAGGTGCTGGCGCCGCTGTTGGAGGCTTCGATCACGTACTCGATGGTGTCCCCGGGCTTGCCGGTGACCCCTCCGGTGTAGTAGGGAAGCGAACCCGCCCCGGTATTACCCTCGACGGAGGTGTTGTAGTGCGCGGTGCCGGTCCCTGCCACCGGCGCGGTCACGTTGCGGGAGTACTTCTGGAACGTGATGGTCGGCGGCGTGGAGGTCCACCTGTTGGCCGGAGCGGTGGTTGCGGAGTTGGTCGGGAAGCTGGGCGCGGTCACCTCGGCCTTGACGGTCGTGGTGATGTCCAGGCCGAGGGTGCTGATGGTTCCCGGTTTGGCGGTGAGGTTCACCTGCTGGCGCTCACCCACCTGGACGCCGGCCCCGAGGATGTCGGCAGCGGGAATCGCCTCGGTGTTGGCCCAGTTGATGGTGAAGGTGTTGCCGCTTGCGTTGTACTGGGTCGAGGTGACCTTCGGGGTGTAGGTGTGGCTGTTCACGGTGAAGACGATGATGTCGTTCACGGCGATGCCGTTCACCTCGGAATCGGCGCTGATGGCGCCGCCGATCGGCGCCGGGACCACGATCGAGGTGGTGCTGCCGCTGCCCGCGGTGATGGTGGCACCGAGGATCACGCTGGTGCCGCCGGTTACACTGGCGCCGGTGGTGTTGCTCGAACCGGTCACCGAAGGGGTCACCGTGTAGGTGGCCGGGCCGTTGGCGGACGAGGTCACGGTGACGGTGTTGGAAATGCCCGGGGTGTCGGGACCCTGGTAGGCGGCCACGCCGGTGGTGATGGTGACGTTGGGCAGTGCGGGCACCAGGTCGACCTTGACGGTCACCGAGCTCTCGGCGGTCAGACCGCCGTTGTAGGAAAGAACCGCCCTGTTCACGATGGCGGTGTTGGCGGCCGTGCTGGCAAAGGAAGCCTGCGCGCACAGCACCGCCGGAGCGGCCAGCGCGAGCGCCAGCAGCAATTTCATTGCAGCTCTCATGTTGTTCTACCTCCTGGGCGAGCCCTCCGGCACCGTCACCGGTGCCGGAGGGGCGGGCCGGGCTAGTCCACCTTCACGCGGTACTTGATGGTGTAGGTGCGGTTCCAGGTAAAGGGGGCAATGCAGAGGGCCTGGGTGTTCTTGGTGCTGTCGCTGCACGAAGGCACGGTGCCCCCTGCCGAGGCGCTGGAGCCTTGACCGAGGTAGAAGTTGAGTGCTGCACCCGCAGTGACGGCGGCAGCCTTGCCGAAGCCGACGCTCGGAGCGGGGGATAAGGGCTGGGCGGCGACTTCGCCGCTGGCATCAACGGTGAGGTTCACCGTGTTCACGCCGTCGAAGATCTGCGCGAAGTAGCCGGTACCGTCGGTGGATACCGTTCCGCCGTAGGTATCCTGGAAGGTGACCAGTTTGGTGTAGGTGGGGATGTTGTCGATGACCGCGGCAGAGTTGGCCTGACCGCCGTTGTTGGTCACGGTGACGAGGTACTCGAGCACCTTGCCCGGGTCACTGGTGGCGGTGGCGCCGAAGCTGCCGTTGTCGGTGAAGTTCCTCACCTGCTTCAGGATCTCCAGCTTCGTGGCCAGGAAGTTGCCGGCGGGGCAGGTGTTGGCCGGGCTGTTGGTGGCGCTGCCGACGTACTGGGTGTTGTTGGCGGAGCTGTCGGTGACGGTGAGCTTGTAGTCGACGCTGGCGTCGAGGTCCTTGGCGCTGGAAACTGCAGTGACGTCGATTTTAACGATGGCCATCTCGCCAACCACGGTGCCGACTGCGGGAGCTGTGGTGTTGAAGGCCGGGGCGGTGCCGCCGTTACCGATGCCGTTCACGTTGACAAAGGCTTCGACCTGGACCTGGTCGCGCTCCTCGTCGGTCTTTTTGCCGGTGGCGGTGCTGGCGATGGCGCCGTTCACGGTGTAACCTGCGGCGTGGCCGAGGGTCACGTTCTTGACCAGGTACGCGGTCTTGGTGGCACCGTAATCGACGACCACGATGTCGCCGGCGGCGAAGCCCCCGTCGGCCGCGCTCTTGAGCGAGCCGCCCGGGAAGAGCAGGGTGTCCGTGCCGGAGGTGCCGACCACGATGGCGCTGTTCAGCACGAGGTCGCTGGCGGCCGAGGTGGCGGCAGCCTGGACGTTGCCGTCCGCTTTCAGGATGGTGTAGGTCGCGCTGCTGGTGCTGGCATTGTGCGAGGCCTGCTCGATGTTGAGCTTGTAGGTGTCCTGGCCGTTGGCCGTTGCGGTCATGGCGTAGACGGCGCTGAAGGTCCCGCCGGAGGCGTAGCTGTCGAGGGCCGCACAGCTGAACGCGGGGGTGTAGTTGGCGGTGCTGGGGGCGGTGGTGATGTTCAGGCCGGCCTTGACCAGGTTGACGCTGACCGAGGTGGAGAACGCGGCGCTGAAGGAGTTGGTGTTGGTCGCGTCCTTGTAATCCACGGTTACGACGTTGAGAATGGTGGTTCCGGCGGTGGTGCTTGCCATGGCGGTGGCGGGAACGCCGACTGCTGCCACGGCGCTGAGTGCCAGGGCAGCAAAAAGATTGCGTTTCATATGGTCTCCTTTTTGTGATGCTTCATTTCAAATAAAATTAAAAGACCTGCTGATACTGCTGATACTGCTGATACTGCTGATACTGCTGATACTGCTGATACTGCTGATACTGCTAGTTACGCTTCAGATTTGGATCATAGGCACTCCTTTTCAGATAGTTTTCAATTTTGTCATCGAACTGCTTATTCCGCGTTCAGCCCTGAAATTACTTCACCTTTACCTTGAAGCTGACCGACCCCGTGCCGCCGGCCGGCACCTGCGGGATAGTCCAGCGCACGTCGGTGTACTCATCCGGAGATGCCACCTTTTTCTCCATCTTCCCGGTGTTTCCCTTCAGCTCGTAAGTCAGCAGGGTCGGTTTCTTGAACGTTTTCCCTTTGTCGATGGAGAAGGCGAGGTCGCCGGTTTCGCTGGCACTGCCCGGGATGTAGGCGGTGCCGGCGGGGATCGGGTCGCTGATGACGACATCCTTGGCGGCTTCGTTCCCGGAATTCTGGTAGCTGAGGGTGTAGATGATTTCTTCCCCCGGCTGCACGCCCTTGGCCGCCACCCGCTTCTTCACCTGTTTTCCCTTGGCCGTGACGCTCACCTCTTTCTCCGCCTTCATGGTGATGGTGACTTTGGGTTGTGCCCAGGCGACGAGCGGCATTGCTGCCAGGATGAGGGCGACGGCTGCGGTAGCTAACTTCTTGTTTTTTTGCATTTTACTTCTCCTTTTTGTGCGTTTGCTGCTCTGGTTGACGGCTGATCGTTTTTATTTTGTTTACGTCACAAATCCTGCTTATACGGCTATTTGCGGCATCTTGTGCGTTTGATGCAAAAATGCCCGTCTTCATGTACACGGAGACGGGCATCTCTGCCGTAGGGAGGACGTTATTGTCCTCCCCCGGGCCTGACTCCAGATGCTCTTCGGTAGCCCAGCTGTCCCCTTTTCGTAAAGTGGACCCGTGGCTTTGCGTCGCCGGATTGCTCCGGGTTTGCCATTGTCGGAGTGAGGTATGGGAATGGTTAGGCTCAGATCATGGGGGCTCCAGAAGAGTTCTGTTTTACTTCAGTGATTTAAAGTGTTTGCATCGCCTTTTTCTGGGAAGACTACGCTGCCGCCAGCTTAATGCCTACAAAACGGCGCAACAGTAGCAAATTACATGAAAAATATAAAGTTTTTTTCCAATGAGAATGTGGTCGTGTGATTTTGCCTAGACTGTCGTTGCCTTTTTCGGCGTGAACGGTGTGGAGTGGCTTCTTGTTGCTGCGGCTACGCTCGCGCAGCGGAAACATCGAGTAGATAGGGGGATTGGGCGTCGTCGGGAGGCTGATACAACCGGGGAGCCGGCGCGGTGCCGGCTCCCCGCAGGAGCGAATCAGTTGGTGTTGAGCAGCACCTTGAGAGCGGCGATCTGGTCTGCGGTGAGGGTGACTCCCTGGTGTCCGGCCTGTCCCGCTGCGTATCTGGCCGGGACCTCTCCCCCCTTAAGCGCAAGATCGGGAGCACCGGAGGCGCTGGTGTCGTAGCCCCCCAAGGCGTGGCAGGAGGCGCAGTAGGACTGGTAGGCGGGCTGTGCCGCCAGTGCCAGCGAGCCGGGTGCCGGGAGCACCGCGCCGTAGCTGCCGATCACGAAATCGAAGCTGGCGGCGATGGTGTAGGTCGGCTTTGCCGGGTCGTTGTCGTCTTCCACCACCGCGTTGTAAGAGCCGCTGACCCGGTCGCCGGAGTTGCCGCCGTAGCGGCTGAAGCTGATGGTGCCGCCCACGGTGCGCAGGAGGGTCGACGGGTGTCCGTTCAGGAAGTAAAGGTTGCCCGGGAATGACGGCGCGCCGCCGGCACTCCCCAGTGCGTAGGTCGTCTGCGCCGTGATGGTGGCGCCGGGGACGATGTCGATGCGTGAGACAGTCTCGTAGGCCGGGTCGTTGAGACTGGAGGCTATGGCGGCGCGGAACACGATGCCGAGGGTCGAGACGCTGGAGGAGAGGTAGGTGGCCTTTTCCAGTCCGTAGCCGTCGCTGGTGACGGTGTAGGAGTTGCTCGCAACGGGATCGGGGGTCGTGTTGATGCCGGTCGGGGTGGTCCCTCCGCCGCCTCCGCCGCAGCCGGCCAGAAGCGCGATCGAAAGTGCCAGGGCGAGTGTTCTGATCCTGGAAGCGAAGCCCGTTTTGCCCAGATAGCATTTTGTTGTTGTGTCAGTGTTCATGGAAGCCCCCTGTTTCGTGGTTGTTACCTCTGTTACACACAAGGTGCCAGAAACATTTAATGTGAGAATCCCGTCCTATGTGCTTCACTTATCGGCATTAATTCTTTTGAACTGCAGAGATTTTGCAGCCGGTTTTCAAAAAGTTGCTGTTCAGTGTTTGCGCAGTTTGGCTGTCTGCTGTACCGAAGCTGGACTGCCGGATAGTCGAGGAAAAGAGCCAGCCTCTTTCATGAACGCCGTGCCGCCGGGACCGTTTTTTAAGTCGGGAAGCCTGAGCGCTCTGCGGGAGGGACAGGGGGAAGAAAAACGTTGTCATCGACGGGTGGAAGTGTTAAAAACTTGCACTTCAGGTTATTTGCGGAGTGTGCATGGCCATCAGGGACTTACGCGGTTTTCTCGCCGTGCTCGATGCCGCAGGTGAGCTGCATCGGGTGGATGCGGAGGTCGACGCCGAATTGGAGATCGCCTGCATCACCGACCGGCAGAGCAAGCTTCCCGGTGGCGGCAAGGCGCTTCTCTTCAGCAAGGTCAAGGGGAGTCCCTACCAGGTTGCAACGAACATCTTCGGCTCCCCCTCCCGCATGGCGCTTGCGCTTCAGGTCGAACACCTCTCCCAGTTGACGGGCAAGATGGAACAGTTGCTTCAATCTCCGGAGAGTGCGCCGGCGCCATTACTGGTGCGCGAGCCACCCTGCCGCGAGGTGGTCGAGCAGATCCCGGATCCGGGACGTTTCCCTTTTCTGAAGAGCTGGCCTGCCGACGGCGGGCGCTTCATCACGCTCCCCCTGGTGTTCACCCGGGATCCCGAGACCGGCGCGGACAACTGCGGCATGTACCGGGTCCGGCTCTTCGACGACGGCTTTGTGGGGATCCGCTGGAAGCCCGGCAGCGGCGCGTTCAGCCACCACCAGAAGTACCTTGCGGCCGGGTTGCCGATGCCGGTGGCGATCGCCGTCGGTGCCGCTCCCGCGCTCGCGCTGGCAGCCATGCTCCCTCTGCCGGAACCGCTGGACGAGATCTCCTTCGCCGGCTACCTGGACGGGGCACCCATAGGCATGGTGCCTTGCCTGGGGTCGGAACTGACGGTTCCCGCCGATGCCGAACTGGTCATCGAGGGTGTCATCGAGCCGGGGGCGACCCGCCTGGAGGGCGCTTTCGGCAACCACACCGGGTGCTACGATCCGGGTGAAGTCGTGCCGCTGGTGCGTGTCACCGGCATCACCCGCAGGCGCGATCCCATCTGCCCGGCGACCGTGGTCGGCCCGCCACCGATGGAAGACTGCTACCTGGCCCAGGCCGCCGGGCGGCTGCTGCTCCCGCTGCTGCGCAGGCAATGTCCCGAGATCGCCGACCTGGTCATGCCCCTCGAGGGGATCTTCCACGGCTGTGCCATCGTCTCCATCGAGAAGAAGGCGCCGGGGGAGGGGCGACGGGTGCTGGAGCAACTGCGCAGCGGCGGATGGTTGAAGCGTGGGAAGCTCCTGGTGGTCGTAAATCGGACCGAAGGAGAGCTCACGCTGGCGCAGGGATTTTGGCAGGCGTTGAACGCGGTCCGTTTCCCTGCCGACCTGGTGGTGACGCAGGATGGTTGCCTCGGGGTCGACGCGACGCGCAAGCTCCCGGAAGAGGGTGGAGAGCGGTCGGAATTGTTGCAACAGGATGCATCGGTCAGCGCCCTGGTTGAGCGGAGATGGCGGGAATACGGCTTTCTCTGAGCAAGGGGCGGGAAAGGAACTCATGAGCTGTCAGGCAGGAGTCGAGATGACGATTTACGCCAGGATCAAGGTATTCCTGGAGATGATAAAGTTCAGCCACACCATTTTCGCGCTTCCCTTCGCCTTTACCGGCGCGCTGCTGGCCGCTAAGGGGCTTCCCACGCTGGCGCAGGCGGGGTGGATCGTGCTGGCCATGGTGGGCGCGCGTACCGCGGCCATGGGGCTCAACCGGGTGATCGACGCCGAAATCGACGGCCGCAATCCGCGCACCGCCGGGCGCGCCATCCCGGCAGGCCTGCTCGGGCGCGGGTCCGTGATCTTTTTCATCGTCCTTTCCGTGCTGCTCATGCTTTTCGCGGCGAGGATGCTGAACCCGCTCTGCCTCTACCTCGCCCCGGTGGCGCTCGGCTTCATCCTCCTTTACTCCTACTGCAAGCGTTTCACCTCCTTGGCGCACGTGGTGCTGGGGATCTGCCTGGCGGGGGCTCCACTCGGGGCCTGGATCGCCATCCGCGGCAGCGTCGATCTGCCGGCCTTTCTCCTGGCCTTCGCCGTTCTCTTCTGGGTGGCCGGTTTTGACATCCTCTACGCGCTGCAGGACATGGAGTTCGACCGGCAGAGCGGGCTGCACTCGATCCCGGCGAAGCTCGGCGTCACCGGTTCGCTCTGGACCTCGCGCATCTTCCATCTCCTTTCCTGCCTCTTCCTGCTGGGACTCTACGTCAACCTCGGGCTCGGCACCTTCTTCCTGGCCGGTCTGGTTGCCACCTGCGGGATGCTTCTGTACGAGCACCACCTGCTGCGCGGCGGCAACCTGGACTGCCTCGACGCCGCTTTCTTCAACATGAACGGTTACATCAGCGTGACCCTGTTCTTTGCCACGCTGCTGGATACCCTGACAGCGGGGGCGGCGTGAAGCAGCGGCATTTCGTAGTCGCCATAACCGGGGCCTCCGGCAGCATCTACGCTCTCAGGACGATCGAGGAGCTGCTGCGCTCAGGCGCGCGCGTCAGCGTGCTGATCAGCGACGCCGGCTTCGCCGTGCTGCGCGAGGAGTGCGGCCTCGAATGGGGCGGGGCGGCGCAGGTGGTGCAGGAGCAGTTGCGCCAGAGGGTCGGTGGTGCAGACGGTTCCCTTCGTTATTTCGCCTGCGATGATCTCTTCGCCCCAATTGCCAGCGGGTCGTCGGCCCCGGACGCCATGCTGGTGGTCCCCTGTTCCATGGGGACCCTGTCCCGCATCAGCTGCGGAAACGCCGGCAACCTGCTGGAGCGCGCCGCCGACGTGATGCTCAAGGAGGCGCGCCCCCTGGTGCTGGTGCCGCGCGAGACCCCGCTGAACGCCATCCACTTGGAGCACATGCTGAAGCTCTCCCGGTTGGGGGTGAGGATAGTCCCCGCGATGCCCGGCTTTTACCACCAGCCGCAGAGCATGGAGGACTTGGTGGACTTCGTGGTCGGCAAGGTGCTGGACAGCGTGCAGGTGGAGCACACCCTGTTCCGCCGCTGGGGCGGTGAGTAAACCGAACCCGGCCGTCCGACTGTCCGACGTCAGACCCGTCCGACCGGTCTGACTAGTCCGACTGGTCCGACAAGAAAGGAAAGAACCTTACAATGACATTTGCAGCCTTAGCAGACAAAGTCCTGGCTGGAGCGCGCATCGACGAGGCCGAGGCGCTCCTTTTGTTCCGGCATCCGAATCTCCTGGAGCTGGGGGAGCTGGCCCAGGCGGTGAACGAGCGGCGCAACGGCCGCAAGGTCTTCTTCAACGTCAACCGCCACATCAACCACACCAACATCTGCGTGAACCGCTGCCGCTTCTGCGCCTTCTTCCGCAGGCCCGGCGAAGCCGGCGCCTACCTGATGTCGCTGGACGAGGTGCGCGCCCGCGCCGAGGAGGCACTCCAGCAGGGCGCCACCGAGATCCACGTGGTCGGCGGCCTGCACCCGGATCTCCCCTTCGAGTTCTACCTGGAACTCCTGGCCACCATCAAGGCGGTCTCGCCGGAGCTGCACGTGAAGGCCTTCACCGCGGTTGAGATCGCCTACCTGGCGGAGCTCGCCGGGCTTACCATCCCGCAGACCCTCGAAAAGCTGAAGGAAGCCGGGCTCGGCTCGCTTCCGGGAGGGGGCGCCGAGATCTTCGCCCCGGAGATCCGCAACCAGCTCTGCCCCGAGAAGATCAGCGGCGTTCAATGGCTCTCCATCATGGAGCAGGTGCACCGGGCCGGGCTGAAATCCAACGCCACCATGCTCTACGGTCACCTGGAGAGCGTCGAGGACCGGGTCGATCACATGCGCCAGTTGAGGGAGCTGCAGGACAGGACCGGCGGCTTCCAGGTCTTCATCCCGCTCGCCTTCCAGCCGGAGCATTCCCAGTTGAAGATCGGCGGCAGCGGCACCAGCGGCGTCGACGACCTGCGCACCCTCGCCGTCGGCCGCATCTACCTGGACAACTTCGCCAACGTCAAGGCCTACTGGGTGATGCTGGGGGAGAAGATCGCCCAGGTTTCGCTCTGCTTCGGCGTGAACGACCTGGATGGTACCGTGGTCGAGGAGCGTATCGGTCACGAAGCCGGGGCGGACACCCCCCAGGCGATGAGCCGCGACTCCATCGTCGCAATGATCCGCAAGGCGGGCCGCATCCCGGTCGAGCGCGACACCCTTTACCGCGAGCTCGAGGTCTATTGATTTCTGCCCGTCCACCGGGTCCACACGGTCCACCGGGTCCACACCCCGCTGCCCTTAGCCACAGAAAGCCGCAGGTTCACCATGCTTAAAGCCATCACCGAAAAAGTTGCCGCCGGCGCCGACATAACCTTCGAGGAGGCGCTCTGGTGCCTGACCGAAGGAGAGCTCCTTGCGGTCGGCCGTATCGCCGATTCCATCCGCCGCAGCATGCACCCCGAGGGCTGCGTCAGTTTTGTCGTGGACCGCAACGTCAACTACACCAACGTCTGCGAGTCCCAGTGCAAGTTCTGCGCGTTCTACCGGAACCCCGATGCCGAGGATGCCTACCTCCTTGGCAACGAGGAGATCATGGCCAAGATCCAGGAGCTGGTGGACCAGGGGGGGACGCAGCTCCTGATGCAGGGCGGGCTGCACCCGTCGCTGGACATCAGCTACTACGAGACCCTGTTTCGAGAGATCAAGCGCCGCTTCCCTGGCGTCCAGAACCACTCCCTCTCCCCGGCCGAGATCACCCATACCGCGAAGCTCTCCGGCCTCTCCATTCCCGAAACCCTGAAGCGCCTGAAGGAGGCGGGACTGGATTCGGTTCCCGGCGGCGGGGCCGAGATCCTGGTGGACAGCGTCCGTGCCGAGATCTCTCCGAAGAAGATCGGCTGGCAAGGGTGGGCGGACGTCATGCGCGAGGCTGCGAAACTGGGCATGCCGACCACCGCGACCATGATGTTCGGCAGCAAGGAGCGCATCGAGGACGTGGCCGAGCACCTGTTCCGCGTGCGCGAGCTGCAGGCGCAGGGGGGGAGCTTCACCGCCTTCATCCCCTGGACCTACCAGCCCGGCAACACCGAGCTTGGCGGGGAGACCGCCAGCGGGGTGGAATACCTCAAGGTTCTGGCCCTGTCCCGCATCGTGCTCAGGAACATCCCGAACATTCAGGCGAGCTGGGTGACCCAAGGGGCGAAGATGGCCCAGGTGGCGCTCTTCTTCGGCGCGAACGACGTGGGGGGGACCATGCTGGAGGAGAACGTGGTGGCCGCGGCCGGGTGCCGCTTCCGCATCTCCCAACAGCAGATGATCGAGCTCATCAAGGGCGCCGGCTTCACCCCGGTCCGCCGCACCACTCTTTACCGGGAACTGGAGCGGTATTGACGCGGAAATCGAGGGTTCCGTCCCGGCCTCATGAGGCGGAGCCTTTGACTTTCTTATTGAATTCCGGTTATAGTCACAGATCGAAATTCGCCAGCAAAGGAGTTGCCATGATCGCCCTGCGGCAAAACATCGCAGCGATGGCAGGCTACGTCCCGGGCTTCCAGCCCGAAGATGTGGCCTCCTACATCAAGTTGAACACCAACGAGAACCCCTATCCTCCCTCCCCTCAGGTGATCGAGGCGATCGCCAGGGAGGTCGGTGAGGGGCTGCGCCGTTATCCGGACGCGGCGAGTCGTCTGGCACGCGAAGAGGCCGCGACGCTGTACGGTTTCGACCCGTCCTGGATCATCATGGCCAACGGTTCGGACGAGGTGCTCAACAACCTGATCCGCGCCTTCGCCGGTGAGGGCGAGGAGATCGCGTACATCCATCCCTCGTACTCCTACTACGGCACGCTGGCCGAAGTCCAGGGGGCCAAGGTCCGCACCTTCGGCCTGACCGAGGAGTTCGAGCCGGAAGGGATGCCGGAGCGCTACGACGGCAAGCTCCTCTTCCTCACCAATCCGAACGCCCCGCTTGGCTTCACCTACAGCCAGGATTACATCGCCGATCTGGCCGGGCGCATTTCCGGGATGCTGGTGGTGGACGAGGCCTACGTGGACTTTGCTGAAGAGAATTCGCTGGAACTGGTGCGCTCCTTCGAGAACGTGGTGGTCACCCGTACCTTCTCCAAGAGCTACTCCCTGGCCGGGATGAGGCTCGGTCTCGCCATCGCGCGACCGGAGGTGATCGCCGCCCTGAACAAGATCCGCGACCACTACAACCTGGACCGCCTGGCGCAGGCTGCCGCCACCGCGGCGCTCCACGACCAGGCCTACTTCCTGGAGTGCGTGGCCAAGATCAAGGAGACCCGTGCCTGGTTCACCGCCGAGCTCGCCAAGATCGGCTACCACGTCATCCCCTCCAGCGGCAACTACGTCTTCGCCACCCCCCCTGACCGTGACGGCACCCGCGTCTACCAGGGGCTTTACGACCGCAAGATCCTGGTGCGGCACTTCACCGACCCCAAACTGAGCCACGGCCTGCGCATCACCATCGGCACCAAAGAGGAGATGGCGCGCACCATAGAGGCGCTGATCGAGATCGGGCCGGGATGTTGATCCCTCGAAAGATGTTTTTTTCGCGGAAAGCGGATCTTGACTTGTACACAAAGTGAAAAGGTTGTAATCTTTCCGGCTGGCGCAGTCGCCATGGCCACCGCAGGTTGCCAACGCCAAATATCTTGCAAGCATATATAGATGCAGAAACGGACGGAACCATTTGCAGAACAAAACTAAGGCAACAAATCCCGCAGCGGCACATCTCGTCACCGACCAAAAGACCCTGGATGAACTCGTAGAGCGTCTCTCTAAGGAGTCAGTTCTCGCCTTCGACCTGGAGGCAGACTCGCTGCACCACTATACGGAGAAGGTCTGCCTGATCCAGGTTTCCTCTCTGTCGGAGACCCGCCTGATCGATCCGCTGGCGCCGGTCGACGTCCGGGCGCTGGCACCGATCTTCGCCAACCCGGCCATCAAGAAGATCTTCCACGGTGCGGACTACGACATGCGCTCGCTGTACCGCGACTTCGGCATCGAGGTGGTGAACCTCTTCGACACCATGATCGCCAGCCAGTTCCTGGGCGAGAGCGAGTTCGGCCTGGCCGCCCTTTTGAAGAAGCGTTTTGGCGTCGAGCTGGACAAGCGCTACCAGAAGGCGGACTGGAGCAAGCGTCCCTTCTCCCAGGAGATGCTGGAGTACGCCATGAAGGACACCTCCCTGCTGATCGAACTGTACCGTCAGCTGGAGGCGGAGCTGGTGGCCAAGGGACGCCTGGCCTGGGTGGAGGAAGAGTCCGAGCTGGTGGCCGGGGTGAGATCCCCTTCGCGCGAGGGGGAGCTCATGTGCCTTCGCTTCAAGGGGGCCAACAAGATGAAGCCGCGCGAGCTGGCCGTCCTCGAGGAACTCCTGAAATTCCGCGACGAGAAGGCCCGCATCGCGGACGTTCCCCCCTTCAGGATCCTCAGTAACGACCTGTTGCGCGAGCTCGCCGAGAAGCAACCCAGGAGCAACTTCGAACTGGTGGGCATCCACACCATGTCCTCCAAGCTGATCGAGAGGCTCGGGCGCGGGCTGCTGCAGGCCATCGCCAACGGTCTGGCCCTGCCGCAGGACAAGCTGCCGCAGGTGCAGGCGAACCGCCGTCCGGTGCTGGACCGGCTCCAGGACGAGAAGGTGAAACGGCTGAAGATCTGGCGGGAGGCGAAGTCGGCGCAGCTTGGGCTGGGCGTTGGGCTGGTGGCGAACAACACGCTGCTGGAGGCGCTCGCCGAGCCGGGCTCCTCGCAGAACGCCCTGCTCAAGCGCTGGCAGCGCGAGGCGTTCGGTGACGAGCTGGCGTCCTTGATCTCCTGAAAATACAGACATGGCTGACTGACGGGCGGGTTCCTTATGAGGAACCCGCCTTTTTTCGTCCTATGAGCACGACGCAGGGAGGATTTACATTAGAATGTCTTGTACAGATGGTCCGCTGTTGTATAACATGAAGCTGTGGACGAAGCGAGGCACAGCGAGGCACAGCGAGGCACAGCGAGGCAAGAAGCAGAGGCAAGAAGCAGAGGCAAGCAGAGGCAAGCAGAGGCAAGGGACGGAGGGGCGGGCCATGCTCCTGTACATAGGGACAAGCGGTTTTTCCTACACGGCGTGGAAAGGGAGCTTTTATCCGAGCGACCTGCCCCCCGGGGAGATGCTGCGCTATTACGGCGGGCAGTTCAATAGCGTGGAAATCAACAACACCTTCCACCGCATGCCCCGGGATTCCGTGTTGGCAGGGTGGCGCGAAGAGGTCCCTGATGCCTTCAGGTTCGTGCTCAAGGCACCGCAGCGCATCACCCACGTGAACCGGCTGCGGGACGTCTCGGACGCGGTCTCCTACTTCTTCGATGTCGCCGGAGTGATGGGGAGCCGCTTGGGGGCGGTGCTCTTCCAGCTTCCGCCCAGCCTCAAGAAGGATGTCCCCCTGTTGCACGATTTCCTGGCGCTGGTCCCCCCGGGACGCCGCGTGGCCTTGCAGTTTCGCCACCGCTCCTGGCTGGACGACGAGGTCTTCGCGTTGCTGCACAGAAACGACGCCGCGCTCTGCCTCGTCGACGTCGAGGGAGAGCCGGAAATTCCGCCGGTCGCTACGGCGACCTGGGGGTACCTGCGGCTGAGACGCCCCGATTACCAGGTGGAGGAACTCGGGAAGTGGGCGGAGCTGGTGCGGGGGAGGGGATGGAGCGAAGCCTTCGTCTTCTTCAAACACGAGGACGAGGCCAAGGGGCCGCTTTTCGCGCGCCGCTTCGCGGACCTTGTTTCCGCGGGGTGAGTGGGGGGCGGGCGCAGTGATCCGGCAGAGCGCGAGCCTCGGGATTGCCGGACTCGGGATTGCCGGTTTCCGGAACAGGGCGGGAGTACCACAAACTTAAGGATTGAAGGATAAAGGAGGAGCCATGAGCATCTGGAGCATAGCAAAGATCGCGGCAACCAGGATCCCGTGGGGGAGGTTGATGGAGAACCTCCCGGTGGTGGTCGACATGGCCAACCGAGCCAAGGGAAGATTCATGGGAGCCGGGTCTCCCAGCGACATCGAGGCCAGGCTGCACCATCTGGAAGAGGAGAACCGGAAACTGGAGAAGGCGCTCCTTGAGACCTCGGGGCACCTGCAGCTCGCCATCAAGACGCTCAAGGTGGTGCTGGCCCGCGAGAAGCTGCTCATGGCGGTTGCGGGGGTGTCTCTGCTGGTCTCGATAGCGGCCTTGGTCGTCGCGCTCAGTTAGCGGCCGGTTCCGTCGGTCCCCTCCCCAAAGGGGAAAAGGGGGGCGGCCGCGACCGTCACCCCAGGTCTCCCCAGTAAAACTGCAGAATCGAGACGAGCGCCAGTCCGGCCGTCTCGGTGCGCAGGATGCGCCTCCCCAGCGTCACCGGCGTGAAGCCGCAAGCGAGGGCTTCCTCGACCTCTGCGGCACTCAGCCCACCCTCAGGGCCTACCACCACCGCGACACTCTCCGGCGCCTGGTGCTGGTCCAGGCATTCCCGCAGCGTCGTCTTTTCTTCCCCTTCGTACAAAAGCAGCCGCACCGTGTGCCGTGCATCCCGGAGCACTTCCCTCAAAGTCCCGCCGATGGCGACCCGTGGCGCGGAACCCCGCCCGGATTGGCGGGCGGCTTCCTGCACGATCTTCTCGAAGCGGGCCAGTTTCCCCGCGCTCTTTTCACCCCGCAGCTTCACGATGGAGCGTGCCGCGTCGAAGGTGACCACCTCGGAAATCCCGAGCTCGGTGCACTTCTGCAGGATCAGGTCGAGCTTGTCCCCCTTGGGAAGCCCCTGGTACAGGGTGATCTTCAGCCCGCCTTCGGGCTCGGGCACGGCCTTGGTGGCGGCGATACGGACGGTGAGGCTCTTGGTGCCGACCTCGCCAACGACACCGCAGTGGCGTCGGCCGTCGGCGTCGATCAGTTCGACCTCCGCCCCCTGCTTCAGCCGCAGCACGCGTGCCATGTGCCGGTACAGCTCGCCGGTGACGGTTACTTCCCCGTCGCAGACCGTGTTGTCGCCGAGAAAGAAGCTGCGCATTTCTAGAGCGGCTTCCTCAGGGTGAGGCAGGACCACTCGGCCTCCCGCGGGTTTTCCACGAGTTCAAGGGCGGGGAAGCCGGCCCGGACGAACTCTTCCTTCTCGGTGAGGATGCCGGAGAGGATCAGCCAGCCGCCGGGAGCGACCCGCGAGGTGAGCTGGTCGGAGAGGCGCACCAGCTCCTCGGCGAGGATGTTGGCGACCACGACGGCGTAGCCGTCGGGAAGCTGGGAGAGGTCGGTGGTAGACGCTTCCACCACCCCGTCGACGCCGTTCAGCTCCAGGTTTTCCTGCGTCACCCTGATCGCCTCGGGATCGATGTCGACGGCGGCGATCTCGGTGGCGCCCAGAAGCGCTGCGGCGATGCTGAGCACGCCGGAGCCGGTGCCCACGTCGAGGACCGGGTCAGGGAGCCTCGCCCCCTCGGAGGCAAAGGCGATCCGCTCCAGGGATTCCAGGCACATCTTCGTGGTGGGATGGGCGCCGGTGCCGAAGGCCATCCCGGGGTCGATCTGGATCACCAGGTCCCCCTCGACCGGATGGTACTCCTCCCAGGTCGGCTTGATCACCAGACGCTTGCCGATGCGCACGGGCTTGAAGTGCACCTTCCAGTTGTTGGCCCAGTCCTCGTTCTTGATGATGGTGACAACGGGAGGGGTGTAGACGAAGCCGGGGAAGTCGGGGCCGTGCTGGGCCAGGAACTGCTCTACCTTGATGCGCATGTCCTCCAGGGAGTCGTCCAGGGGGAGGTACCCCTTCACCGTCTTGATGCTGGTGTCTTCGAGGGTGTCCAGGGTAAAGGTGTCCAGATGCAGGTTGTCCACGCCGACGCCGTTGCCGGTCAGTTCGACTAAGAAGTCCGCTAATGTGTCGACCATCTCGGCCGGGACGTCACAGGCGATTTCCGCCCAGTCTGTAATCATAATGAGTTTGCGTCTCCTTTGGGGTTGCGAATTGCCGCATTAAACTAGCAGAGAAATAAAGGGAATGGCAATGAAAACCTTGACATCCAAAAAAACTAGGGCGTAATTATAATTAAAATTTTTCCGGTCTCTGCCGATAAGAATTTACAGAAGGTTTTCCCATTAAATTTTAGTTTTGCCTAAAATGAAAAAACATGGTATATATCTAATGAGTTTGACGGTAAGGCCGATAAGGTCTTGGTAGGGCAACAGTTTTCGGGTGACAACGGATGTACCACGTTTACTTACTTTCGGATGCAACTGGCGAGACGGTCGAGCGGGTGGCGCGGGCCGCGCTGACCCAGTTCAAGGACGTGGACGTTCGCCTGCGCCGGGTCGGGCAGATCAGGAACCGCGAGGATATCCTGAAGGCCCTGGACGAGGTCGACCGGCTCCCCGGCATCATCTTCTACACCCTGGTGAACACGGAGTTGGCGCAGTTCGTCAGGAACGAGTGCGAGGCGAGGCAGTTGGAGGCGGTTGACCTGATCACTCCGCTTCTCTTCAAGCTGGCCGAGTTCCTGGAGATGAGGCCGCAGAAGCTCCCCGGCCTGCAGTACGAGATGAACTCCGAGTATTACCGCCGCATGGAGGCGGTTGATTTCACTGTGAAGCAGGACGACGGCCAGGAGCCGCGCAACCTGCACAAGGCGGACATCGTCCTGATCGGCGTGTCCCGCTCCTCGAAGACGCCGCTTTCCATGTACCTGGCTCACAAGGGGTACAAAGTGGCGAACGTGCCCATCATCCAGGGAATCGATCCTCCCCCCGAGTTGGAGGAAGTGGAACCGGAACGGGTGGTAGGCCTCATTATCGACACGCAGCGACTTGTCGATATCCGGAGCGCGCGGCTCAGGAATCTTAGGCAGAGCCCGCGCGGCAGCTATGCCGACTACAGGCAGGTTGAAGAAGAGCTTGCCTACTGCCGGCGTTTTTACCGAGCCCACCCCGCCTGGCTGGTTATCGACGTAACCAACAAATCGGTTGAGGAGTCTGCCGCCGAGATTCTGAGCAGGCTTCATGGTGATATCAGGCACGATTAGAGGTCGACATAATTTCAAAGAGAGGGAATCAACATGAGAATCTTGGTGGTTGAAGACGAGAAAAAGGTTGCCAGCTTCATCAAGCGCGGCCTCGAGGAGGAGCAGTACGAAGTCCACACGGCAGCAGACGGTGAAGAGGGGCTTAAGCTTGCGCTGGAGAAGCCGTTCGACCTGATTGTGCTCGACTGGATGCTCCCGAAAAAGGACGGCCTTTCCGTGCTGAAGGAGCTCAGGGAGCGCAAGAACGTGACCCCGATCCTGATGCTCACCGCTAAGGACTCGGTAGAAGATATCGTGGCTGGCCTCGACTCCGGTTCCGACGACTACCTGACCAAGCCGTTCGCCTTCGCCGAGCTTTTGGCCCGCGTCCGTGCGCTGATGAGAAGGAGCGAACTCGACCGCGGCGCCGAGATCCGCTTCGCCGACCTGCGTCTCGACCCGGTTACCCACAAGGTATGGCGCAAGGACAAGGAGATCGATCTAACCGCCAAGGAGTACGGCCTGCTCGAGTACTTCATGCGCAACCCGCACCAGGTGCTCACCAGGACCATGATCGCCGAGCACGTCTGGGATTACACCTTCGACAGCTTCACCAACATCATCGACGTCTACGTGAACTACCTGCGTAAGAAGATCGACCGTGAAGCCGACAAGAAGCTGATCCACACCGTGAGGGGCGTGGGTTACATCCTCAAAGAAGAAGAGTAGCCCCCTCCGGCGCCACGCGCTGCAGTCCGAAACGGACCTCTCCTTGCCATAGCGGCCGGGGAGAGGTCCGTTTTTTTGTTTACGGAAGCGGCTTTGGGTGGGGCTTGACAAACAACCGGCGCAGTATTAGCTTAACCGTACTCAAATCCCAGGAGGTAGCCATGCAGGCAGCAATCGTAGCAAGATTTCTGGTGTTTAGCTTATTTCTCTCCTCCGTTTTCTCAACCGTCGCGGGAGCCGCGACGCTCACACCCGACTTCGCGAAACTGGCCAAGAAACTAAAGCCCGCGGTAGTCAACATCAGCACCTCCAAGAACGTCGCCATGAAGAAGCGGCAGCACCCCAACGGCGACCCGTTCCAGGAGTACTTCGAGAAGTTCTTCGAATCCCCGCGTCAGCATCCCTACAAGCAGCAGAGCATGGGGTCGGGCTTCATCATCAGCGATGACGGCTACATCATCACCAACAACCACGTGGTGAAAGACGCCGACGACATCAAGGTGAAGCTCTCCGACGGCCGCGAGTACAAGGGAGAAATCAAGGGGCGCGACGACAAGCTCGACCTGGCCCTGGTCAAGATCGAAACCAAGGCGCACCTGCCGGTAGCTCCCTTGGGCGACAGTGACAAGATGGAGGTGGGCGACTGGGTTATGGCCATAGGCAACCCCTTCGGCCTGAGCCAGACGGTCACCGCCGGCATCATCAGCGCCCAGGGGCGGGTGATCGGCAGCGGGCCGTACGACGACTTCATCCAGACTGACGCCTCCATCAACCCGGGCAACTCAGGCGGACCGCTTTTCAACACCGACGGCGAGGTGATCGGCATCAACACGGCCATCGTGGCCGGCGGGCAGGGGATCGGCTTCGCCATCCCGATCAACATGGCCAAGGATATCCTGCCGCAGCTCAAGGACAGCGGGAAGGTCACCCGCGGCTGGCTCGGGGTCTCGGTGCAGATGGTGACCCAGGACCTGGCCAACTCCTTCGGGATGGATAGCGAGCAGGGGGCTCTCGTCGCCGAGGTCATCAAGGACAGCCCCGCCGAGAAGGCGGGCGTGAAGGGGGGCGACATCATCCTCGAGTACGACGGGCACACCATCAAGGAGATGGGGGAGCTGCCGCGCCGCGTGGCGGCAACCCCGGTAGGCAAGAAGGTGAAGCTTGTGGTGCTGCGCGACGGCAAGAAGGTACCGCTCGAGGTGGCCATCGAGAAGCTGAAAGAGGGTGAGGACGAGGATGCCGCCGTGACCGGGGACCGGCTCGGGCTGAAGGTCATCGACCTGACCCCGGAGCGTGCCCAGCAGATGAGGCTGCAGGGGGAGAAAGGGGTCCTGGTTGCCGACGTGCAAACCGACAGCATCGCCGAGAGGGCAGGCATCGTCGGGGGTGACCTGATCAGGGAGATCAACGGCGTGCGCATCTCCGGCGTGAAGGAGTACAACAAGGCCATTGCAGGCGTCAAGAAGGGCGGTTACCTGAAGATGTTGCTCAGAAGGGGCGAAACGTCCCTCTTCGTGGCGCTCAGGATCGACTAGCGGGACGGCAGGCAATGAGAACGAGAAAGGGGGACCCGGCAACCGGGCCCCCCTTTTCATATTTAAGGAGTTAAACAGGGATGGAGGGGATGCCGTGGAGGAGTTAATCCCCCTTATCCCCCTTATCCCCTTTATCCCTGTTATCCCTGTTATCCCTGTTATGTCGGGGTATTTCCCGCGAACGCCTCGTCGACCTCGCGGCGCAGTTCATCCTCCGCCTCCAGGTGCCTAGGGGAGAAGTGGAACGGGATCACCCGCGCAGCGCCTGCCTCGCGCGCCAGTTCCCCCGCCTGTCGGGCGGTCAGGTGCGCCCGCTCGCGGGCACGGTCGGCATCGACGTCCAGGAACACCGCCTCGATGAAGAAGTAATCGGCGCCCCGAGCCAACTCGACGATGCGGCGGCGGTTGTCGGGGGTAAAGGCGGTGTCGGTGACGTAGGCGATCTTTTCTCCCGGCACCACCTGCAGCACCTGTTCTTTCAGAGCGCCGATGGTCAGCCGCTGCCCTTCGGCCACCCCGGGGAGCGGTGCCGTCATCACCGTCTCGTCCGGCTCACCGCGCAGCACGGCGCGCTTCACCTCCGAGAGCCACGGTCCGACCGGGAGCCCCAACTCGGCCAGCCGGTTCTTCATGAAGTTCACATGCAGCTTCTCCTCGAAGGCGTAGGCGAGGCAGGGGATGCTGTGCTCCAGGAAGGCGACGCGCAGGCGCAAGTTCTCCTCGTCCAGGATCACGCCATCCTCGAAGACGAAGCTCTCCTCCGCCTCCCGGGCGAAGACGCGTCGGGAACTGAAGCGGGCCCTTTGCGCGCCGCCGTCGGGGTGCAGCTCGGTAACGGTGATGACGAACTCGGTGGGGTAGCTCTGGATCAGGTTCCAGCTGTAGGAGGCGAGCCGGTGCTCGACCTGCCGCAGGATGCCGGGGGGGCCGAACAGGCGCAGCGCCATGTCGCGCCCCAGCATGACGCGCAGCATGAGGTCGAAGCCGATGAAGTGGTCGATGTGGGTGTGGGAGATGCAGACGTCGCTTAAGCGAAGGATCTTGCGGGGACCGAGACGGTGGATCTCCCCCAGGTCGAAGAGGATGGCCCGCCGGGCGAACTGGAAGTCGACGTAGACCCCGGGGTCGCCGAAGGGTGGGTTCACCAGCTTGGGGAGGAAGTGGGGCGTCATCCGGCCTCCGGAACCGTAGGTGCTGAGCAGTGGCTAAAGCCACCCATTGCTATATATCCCCAGGGGCCGGAGCGCAAGACGAAAAAAAGGGGACCGTCACCGGATCCCCTGATTTCTTAATGCAGCTCTCTCCGCCCTGTCGTTTGGTTGGGGGGCCTCACAGCGAGTTCCCATTCAGGTGGGCTCCTGTAGACCGCTTTAGGCAATTCCCGCGCAATGGGGCAGCTCACCACGATCGAAACAGGCTCCCGTGCAATAAATTATTCCGCAGGGGCGTTAATAACCTCACGGGCACGGCAGAGAGAGCGTGTCAGTGGCTGTATTGTAGATCCGTGCTTATGAGAAATCAACCTTGTTTTCTTTAATGACAACACCTCTCATGCAGGTCCCAAACCTGTTGCAATTTTGCCGGGTTGACGTACAATGCGCCAAACCGAAACCCTTTAATAAACGGGAGGCAAGATGCGTCTTAAGGATGAACAGATCGCGCGCCTGGCGGAGAAGGTGCTGGGGGACCTGGAGCGCGCTCAACTGGTGGAGCAGAAACAGGGGCGCGGCGCCGTGCTGGCGGGGATCAAGGCCGCCATCGCAGAGGACATCAGGCAGGAGGAAAGCCTGGAGCACGACGCGGAGGCGCTTTTGGAGCAGACGCTCAAGGCCGTGGGGGGACAGGGCATCGACCGGCACAGGATGCTCAAGATGATCAAGGACAAACTGGCCAAGGAGAGAAAGATCGTTCTGTGATAGACGCAGGCCAGCCGGCCAGCCATCCAAGGAGAGACCATGCATATCTCGGAAGACCGCATCTCGCATATTGCCCACAAGATCTACGACAAGCTCTACAACGACGACCTGGCCGATTTCCCGGACGAGCGGCGCGCGCTCGATTCGATCAAGGGGGCCATCGAGGGGTTCTTCTCCATCATGGAACAGGTGGACCAGGCGGTGCGCGCGAAGCTTGCCTCGTACAGCCAGGCGAAGGTTCCGGGGAGCCGCGAATGGGAGATCCTGTACCAGAAGTTTTACGCCGAGGAGCTGGCAAAAAGGAAGTGGTAACAGGGACATAGCCGTACGAAAATTATTTTTCAGACCGCCCTTGATTTTTAAGGTCATGCTGTTTATATTTAGCAGGCAATTAGCACTCGGCAGTTTTGAGTGCTAATATTTTTTTCAATATCAAGAGATCGGTGCATCTCAAGAAAGGAGAGGAAAGCATGAATCTTAGACCGCTGCAGGACCGTATCATCGTGAAGAGGGTTGAGGAAGCTACCATGACCGCCGGTGGGCTGTACATCCCGGAAACCGCCAAGGAAAAGCCGCAGCAGGGCGAAGTCGTGGCAGTGGGCAACGGGAAGAGGGGCGAGGACGGCAAGGTATACCCGATCGATCTCAAGGTGGGCGACAAGGTGCTGTTCGGAAAATACGCAGGGAGCGAAGTGAAGCTCGACGGTGAGGATTTCCTGATCATGCGCGAGGACGACATCCTCGGCGTAATCGAGAAATAGGTAGAGGGAAAGCCCCTCATCACACGTTCCGCGACTAGAATCAATTCCAAGGAGGATATTTGATATGGCAGCAAAGATCATAAAATTCGACCAGGAAGCACGCAATTGCATCCTCAAAGGCGTCAACACCCTGGCAGATGCGGTTAAAGTGACCCTGGGCCCCAAAGGGCGCAACGTCGTCATCGAGAAGTCCTACGGCGCTCCGCTCATCACCAAGGACGGCGTCACCGTCGCCAAAGAGATCGAGCTCGAGGACAAGTTCGAGAACATGGGCGCGCAGCTGGTGAAGGAAGTCGCTTCCAAGACCTCCGACGTCGCCGGCGACGGCACCACCACCGCTACCGTTCTTGCCCAGGCCATCTACCGCCAGGGCTCCAAGCTGGTCGCCGCGGGCCACAACCCGATGGAGATCAAGCGCGGCCTCGACCAGGCCGTCGAAGTGCTGGTCGGCGAGCTGAAGAACATCTCCAAGCCGATCAAGGACCACAAGGAGATCGCCCAGGTAGGCACCATCTCCGCCAACAACGACAAGACCATCGGCGACATCATCGCCCAGGCCATGGAGAAGGTCGGCAAGGAAGGGGTCATCACCGTCGAGGAAGCAAAGGCGATGGAGACCACCCTTGAGACCGTCGAGGGTATGCAGTTCGACCGCGGCTACCTCTCCCCCTACTTCGTGACCGATCCGGAGCGCATGGAAGCGGCCATGGACAACGTCGCCATCCTGATCCACGACAAGAAGATCTCCAACATGAAGGACCTCCTCCCGGTTCTCGAGCAGACCGCCAAGTCCGGCCGTCCGCTGCTGATCATCGCCGAGGACATCGAGGGCGAGGCTCTCGCGACCCTGGTGGTCAACAAGCTGCGCGGCGTGCTGAACGTCTGCGCCGTCAAGGCCCCGGGCTTCGGCGACCGCCGCAAGGCGATGCTCGAAGACATCGCCATCCTGACCGGCGGCAAGGTGATCTCCGAGGAAGTCGGCTTCAAACTCGAGAACACCACCCTCGACATGCTCGGCCAGGCCAAGAAGATCACCGTCGACAAGGACAACACCACCATCATCGACGGCTACGGCTCCGACGCCGACATCCAGGGCCGCGTGAAGATGATCCGCGCCCAGATCGAAGAGACCACCTCCGACTACGACCGCGAGAAGCTCCAGGAGCGCTTGGCGAAACTGGTCGGCGGCGTTGCCGTGATCAAGGTCGGCGCAGCCACCGAGGTCGAGATGAAGGAGAAGAAGGCACGCGTCGAGGACGCCCTCCATGCGACCCGCGCGGCCGTCGATGAAGGGATCGTCCCCGGAGGCGGCGTCGCTTACCTGCGCGCCCTCAAGTCCCTCGACTCCCTGCAGCTCGCTCCGGAGCAGCAGTTCGGCGTCAACGTCATCAAGCGCGCCCTCGAGGAGCCGATCCGTCAGATCGCCCAGAACG
Source organism: Geomonas diazotrophica (assembly GCF_018919385.1). GTDB lineage: Bacteria > Desulfobacterota > Desulfuromonadia > Geobacterales > Geobacteraceae > Geomonas > Geomonas diazotrophica. The sequence continues at coordinate 201,398 of NZ_JAHLMF010000001.1, read as the reverse complement.
CAGGCGTCGACGGCTCCATCGTGGTCGATAAGGTGAAGAACGGCAAGGATGCCTTCGGCTACAACGCTGCCGACGACATCTACGTCGACATGATCGAGGCCGGCATCATCGACCCGACCAAGGTCTCCAGGAGCGCGCTGCAGAACGCCGCTTCCGTGGCCGGTCTCATGATGACCACCGAGGCCATGATCGCCGACAAGCCGAGGGAAGAGTCGGCGATGCCGGCGATGCCGGGTGGCATGGGCGGCATGGGTGGCATGGGCGGCATGATGTAAGCCCTGCCCTTCAAAGCAGTGACCATAGGGAGTCGGCCTCGAGCCGGCTCCCTTTTTTTGTGGCGCAAATTTTAATGGAAGGCACGAAACGCCGACGCCGGCAAAGGGGCTCTCTTTACACAACGTGAAGGAAAGCGTATGCTTACGCCGGTGATGGAAGATGCAGGGGCCTAATGAATCGAGAGGTTCGAAGGGCGGGGCGGAGCTTAGGGCGTTCGGAGTGGACGGAAACACCACCGCAGGCGAGGACGGAGCATGATGGAACAGGCTGTTGAGCAACCGGACGTCGGCAAGGAAGAGCTTGCCTCGGTGACCCAGATCATCCTGGCGATGATCAAGGTCTCGAAGGCTCTCAGGATCTACCTGCCCAACAACCCGGTGCTGATCGGCTTCATCTCGGAGCTGGGGACCAGGATGACCGTGCATCTGGCGCGTTACGGGGAGCTTACCCTCGACGTGGAGCAGTTCGTGCTGCGCTACCACGGTGCACAGGTCTACGAGAACAAGGCCCCCAAGGAGAGCCTGGCGAGCCGGCTCCATGCCGACGGCATCAGGACCCTGTTCTTCGACCAGGGGGTGGAGCAGGCGGAACTGGTGGCGTTTCTCGGGGTCGTCGGCTTCGAGCGCCCCAGCAGCGACGACGACGTGGTGACGCAGCTTTGGGAGCGCAACCTCCAGCACATCGGCTACCTCACCGAGGACGACTTCAGCGATCCCTACCTCATGCGGGAGGCCGAGGATTCCCACCAGCAGCGTGATGCCCTGGAACGGATCCGGCAGGCGCTCGTCGAGCACCCCCCCCCGGCGCCACGGATGATCCCGAAGCACCTGCTCATGCTAAATGCGGAGGAGGAGACCTGGCTGCGCAAGGCCGTCGACGTCGAAGGGCGCTGCAACGGGCTCGATGACGTGATCAGGATCCTCGCGGCCATCCTGGGCGAGGTCCAGGAACCGGAGCTTTTCGCCGACTTCACCGCCATCCTTGGAACCCTGACCGTCAACCTCGTGGTAGCCGGCGACATAGCGCATGCGCTCCAGCTGGCGCGGTTCCTGGACCGCCTGCAAAAGCTGCCGATCACGGCACCCGAGCAGCGGCAGCAACTGGCCGCGGCCCTGGCCGGGATACTCTCCGCCTCCACCGTTGAGGTGCTTAAGGTGGCGCTGGACAGCGCCGAGGCCGGGATAGATTACGTGCAGTTGAAGGAGCTTTTGCTGATCCTGGGCATCCCTTCGCTGGGGGCGATCTGCGAACTGCTCGGGCGCGTGGAGAAGCTCAAGGTGCGCAAGCTGATCGTGGAGGTCCTGGTGGAACTGGGGCGGGGGGACCCGGCGGTATTCGAGCCCTTTCTCAGCGACCCGCGCTGGTACCTGGTGCGCAACGTGGTGCTGATCCTTTCCCTGATCGGGACGCCCGCGGCGCTCAAGATGATCCTCGGGCTGATTTCACACCGGGAGCCGCGCATCCGGCGAGAGGTGCTGGGCTTTTTGGAGCGCACCAGCGACGCCAAGGCCAAGACGTACCTGCTGAAGTACCTGCGGGATGAATCGAGCGCCCTGCGCATCAAGGCCCTGCAGATCCTGACACGGGAGAGGCTTCCCTTCGCACTCAAGCCGATCGTGGCGCTGGCCGGGGGTGACGATTTCCAGGAGCGCCCCTACGAAGAGAAGAAGGAGGTCTTCCTGGCCCTGGGTGAGTTGGGACAGGAGAGCGTGATCCCCCTGCTGCGCGAACAGCTCATGAAGCGCTTCTGGTTTCAGAAGGGGAACGAGAAGGAATCCGTGCAGCTCGCGGTGCTGGGGCTGGGACGGATCCGCAGCAGGTCTGCCCTGCAGCTCCTCGAAGAGGCGCGCGGCCAGAAAAAGGGAGGAGAGGTCCGGTCCATTCTGGACCAGGCCATCGCTTCCCATATGTCCCAGGAAAGAAATCCGGCCGGGACGAGGTGAGGTTGGGCCATGGCGCTTGATATGAACCGGGAACCTGTGGGAGACGAGTTGGCGAGGCTGGGCAAGACCCTGGTGTCGCATTTCTTCGTCCTGCTCAAAAGTTCCGTCAATTACGGTGCCGGCCACGCGGCGATCGTGCAGCGGGTCGGCAACCTCCTCGAGGTGGTGCGGGCGATCGCCGGGAAAGACGAGGACGCCTCCCTCATCCTCAAGGGGGGGCATCTCTACCTGGGAGAGCTCCGGCTCAGGCCGGACATCGCCAGTTTCGAGGGGCCGCGCTACATCATCGAGCTGATGCGGCGCCATCACCTGGGCCGGGTCACCTTCGGCCCGGGTGTAACCAGCACGGACCTGCAGCGTTTCGTGTACCTGCTGCAGGAACCCCAGGAGGATGAGGCGGATATCTTCCAGAGGTTGCTGGAAGCGGTGCAGCAAAGGGGGATCGGCAACCTGGAGCTCGACCTGCTGCGTGAGGATGAGGTGCTGACCATAACGCCGCAGCACAGGCGGGTCAGGGCGGCCGGGGACAAGGTGCGGCCGCTGTACCGCAAGCTCCTCTCCACGATGGACGAGGTGGCGGCCGAGGTGGCGTCCGGGCGCAGGCTGCGCCTGCGGGAATCGAAACGGGTGGTGCAGCAGATCATCGACCTTCTCTACACGCACGAAGCCGACCTCCTGGGGCTCAGCACCATGCGCTCCCATGACAGCTCCTCGCAGCATCATGCCGCCAACGTCTGCATCCTCTCGTTATTGATGGGAAAACGGCTGGGGATGAACAAGTTCCATCTCTGCGAGCTGGGGCTTGCCGCTCTCTTCCACGACATCGGCAACTGCGACGTCCCCGGCGATATCCTGGACAAGCCGGGCGAGCTCTCGGTCGAGGAACGGCAGGTGATGGAGAAACATCCGCTGTACGGGGTGAGGAAGGTGATGAAGCTGAAGGGGCTCGACGATCTCACCGCTCGCATCATCACCGGCATCTTTGAGCATCACCTGATGGCGGATTTTTCCGGCTATCCGCGCGTGGGGTACCGTAAGCTGGGGCTTTTGGGGCGGATCATCAGCATCGCCGACAGCTACGACGGCCTTACCTCCTCGCGGGTCAGCGGTCGGACCGCCTATCCTCCCCACAAGGCCCTCAGGGTGATGCTGTCGCAAAGCGGGAAGTCCTACGATCAGGCGCTCCTGAAGGTTTTCGTCGGTTGCGTCGGGATCCATCCGGTGGGGTCGCTGCTGCTTTTGGACGAAAAGGACATCGCGGTGGTGGTGGGGAACAGCGAGGACCCGGCCCAGTGGGACAACCCCTTGGTCCGCATCATCGCCGACCGGGAGGGACGCGAGACGGAGGGGGGAGAGGTGATCGCCCTCGGCTCACCCGGCTCCCCCCAGACCATTACCGCTGTTTTGGATCCCTACCTCTACGACCTCGACGTGAGCCGGTACTTCTAGAAGTGCACCACCGTCAGCCTCGGCTCGTTCGCCACCGTCGCCTCGTCGATCTCGACGATACCGGGGACGGTGGTAAGCAGGTCGTTGTCCTGCAGGATGCGCACCTGGAAGTCGGGCAGTCCCCTGAACTGCGCCTCGGCCATGAGCGAGGTCACGTCGATGTTCACCTCGCGGTTGACGTCGGCAGATGTGATCGGAGGCGAGACGACGGTGGCTGCCAGCGGGAGCAGGATGGCGCGGTCGAAATCGTTTGTAATGATTGGCGGATCGAACGAGACCAGCTCGATGCGAAGCGGTATGGTCGCCGTCGGAGGGACCACGGTTACGCTGCGAATGACGACGCTGAGGGTCGCCGAACTGATGGCATGGTTCGCGGGAACCCTGGTCAGCGGGAAGTGCAGGAACGCCCGGTAGACGTCGTCATTTACCGGATCCACCCCCGCCAGCACCCCTGGAAGTCCATCCCTGTTCACAAGGGATACGGTCCGCACCCCTGCCGCATCGACAATATCCCCGTCCACAGCGGGGTCGCTGGAGATCGTCGTCTCAATCAGGGGACGGTCGCTGCTCCCGCAACCCGCCAGGGCAACAAGCACCACGGCGAACACCAGCCACAAAATTCTCCTCTTCATGTGGGCCTCCTTTTCTCCATCCCAATTAAAAACCTTCCCGATTCGGGACCAGCAAATGGTACCAGAGGATAGGCAAATTTAAAGCGAAGCACAAGCAAGGATTCCGCCGCGCCCGGTTCTTCCAGTCCCGGCATAATACCTTTCGCGCCCGGTTGCAGAAACGAAAGCACTGGGTACAATTCAACTTGCCAATTTTCTAATGTATTTAGAGCAGTACCGTCGTCTAATTCTGTCGGAACCGCCCCTGCTCCTGCTGGAGTTGACCGAAGAGGCTGCGCGGTAAAGACTTTGCAAAAGTAAAGGGCGCGGGCGTATAATTTTTTTGGATGTCAAAATCAATTAAAACGAAGACCGCAGCTTAATAACACGCGGAGGGAAACCATGACTGCCAAGAACGAAACGCTCCGTCAGCACCTGGCCGCCGTCAAGGCGGGAGAAAGGGTTTTTGAAAACGCCTTCCAGGGGATCATTCGGATGATCCTGGAGCCGGGTTTCGAGAAGGTCGTCGTCAACGGCAAAACGACCTACGACTTCAACATCTTCCGGACCGGACGCAAGCACACCATCGGCATGTACGACGAGATCAACAGCTTCGTCTCGTTCGTGAAGGACGCGGCCGAGGGGGGCTCCAGTAAGGAGATGGCGTTCGTGCTGGTCGGCGAGCCAGGCAACGGCAAGACCTTTTTCGTGGAGTTCCTCTGCGGCAAGTACCGAAATTTCCTGCAGGGGCGCAACCGCAAGTACAGCTTCCGGTTCCTCAACATGGACCAACTCGGCAACTACGGCAGGATACGCGAGGTCGATTCGGAGACCTACGAGGACCCGATGATCTTGGCCATGAACCTCTTCGACGACCCCGAGGAAAGCCGCCGCTTCATCGGGGAACAGGGGTTCTCCGACGCCGAGATCGAGACCCTGTACCGGAACTACCGCCCCCTGGGTGCGAGCACCGGCTACATCCTCAATGAAATCCGGCAGTACCACGACAACGACATCGAGAAGGTGCTCGAAAGCATCGCCATTCTTCCGGTCCCGATGAGCGAGAGCCTCGGGACGCTGACCGGCAAGTACCCGGCCAAGGACAAGATCACCTCCTCGGCGGTGGACCTCCTGGGCGAGGAGTCGATCCAGCGCCTGTTGCACCTCTCCGACACCAACAACCCGTACCGCTTCGACCTCCGTCGCGGCGCCCTGGCCCGGGTGGCGGGAGGCGGCATCCACTTCTCCGACGAGATCTTCAAGAACAAGAAGGACCTGGTGCAAGTCTACCTTGGCGTGATCCAGAACCGGGCCATCGAGATCGACGGTTACAAGTGGCCCATCGATTCCATGATCATCGCCACCAGCAACAACTCCGAGTTCAACCGCTTCCTGGCGGAGAAGGAGGAGGCGCCGATCGTGGACCGCTGCAGGATCTGCTACGTCTCGCACAACACCAACTACCGGATGCAGGAAGGGCTCACCGCCTACGCCATCGGCAGCGAATCGAAGACCACCCTGACCAAGGAAGTGCTGCACCAGGACCCGAACCTGAACTACGCCGCCTCGGTGGGGGTGGTGCTCACCAGGCTCCCGAGGTCCGAGAAGCTCACCCCGATCGAGACCATGAAGCTTGCCGCCGGCGAGGTGGCGGGCGAGAAGAGCATCAAGGCGCTTGCCGAGGTGATCGACACCCTGGGGCAGGAGCCCGACATCACCAAGCGCTTCGGGCAGCGCGGCCTCGGGCACAGAAGCCTCGGCCGCAGCATCCAGATTCTCAAGGAAAGCTCAGAGACCAACGAGGGGCGCTGCATGGTAGCCTACGACGTCTTCAGGAGCCTGGAGCGGGTCGTCCTCGACTACGTGGTCGAGCCCAACGAGCGCGCCAAGTACCTGGAGGACCTGAAGACCGGCAAGAAGCTCTACCGCGAGCGGATCATGACCGAGATGTTCAACGCGTATATGGACGAGCCTTTCGCCATCAAGAAGGACGTGCAGAACTACGTCAACATGATCATCGGCATCGACGCCGAGAATCTCGGGCCGGACCGGATGTGGAAGTACAAAGATCCCCAGACCGGCGAACTGAAGGCGCTCAAGATCGACGAGCGCTACGTGAAGAGCGTCGAGGAGCGGATCGGGCTTAAGACCGAGGAGCAACGCGCGTCCTTTAGGACCTCGATCAGGAAGATCTATGGCCAGAAGATCTCGGTCGACCCGAGCTACGACTTCATGGACAACCTTGAGCTGGTCAAGGCGGTCACCGACGTACGGCTCAAATCCGACATAGCCGGTGCCGGGAGCCTGATCGGCGCCCTGGCCAACCGCACCAACGAGGAAAACCAGAAGCTCTACGACCGGATGATCGTGACCATGCTGGGGAAACTCGGCTACTGCCGCACCTGCGCCCAGAAGACCATCGAGTACTTCTGCACGCAGGAGGACGAGAGCTAACGGGTGCTGAGTTTTACCCTCTCCCCCCGGGAGAGGGTGGCCGAAGGCCGGGTGAGGGAGTTGCCACAAGAAAGGGCGTGCCCCGAGCCGACGCCCTCACCCCCGCCCCTCTCCCAAAGGGCGAGGGGAGACAGACCACGTAAGGGCGAATACGTATTCGCCCGCCTTTAGAGGCGGCAGACGCCATGAAAGATCCCGAAAAATACCTCGAACAACTGAAGGCCAAGGGGCTCGATCCCGAGCGGGAGGCGCGTTTTCGGGAGGAGCTGGCGGGAACCCGGGAGATCTCCGTCTCCGACCGGCGCGGCCCCTTCCCCGACTTCTCCCGCAGCCTCTACGCCTGGCACGACCTGGCGGTGCTGCAGGACCAGGGGCGGGTCCCGAACCCGTACCAGCTCCACATGAAGGCGCTGGACGAGCTCCTGGAGCGTGACCGGCAGCGCGAGAAGGACGGCTTCCCCCGCAAGATCAGGGTGGGGAGGCTGATCAAGCCGGGCAAAGGGGGGAAGGGGAAGATCGTCGTGGTCCCTTCAACCGAGGAGGAGAAGTTCCTGCACGATCCGACCGTCCGACCTCCCGGCGAGGGGGGCTCGACCGGCGGCAGCGGCAAGGGGGAGGAAGGCGAGGTCATCGGCGAGCAGAAGGTGCGCGAGACCGGCGAGGAGCCCGGGCAGGGGCCGGGGCAGGGTGAGGGCGAAGCCCACGAGATGGGGGCCTCGGCCTACGAACTAGGGCGGGTGCTCACCGAACAGTTCCAGCTCCCCAACCTGAAGGAAAAGGGGAAGAAGCGCTCCTTCACCCGGTACATCTACGACCTCACCGACCGAAACCGTGGCTCCGGCCAGGTACTGGACAAGAAGGCGACCCTCAGGAAGATCGTGGAAACCAACATCTCGCTTGGCAACCTCCCCGATCCCTCGGACATGGACCCGACCCGTTTCCTGATCTCGCCGCGGGACAAGGTGTACCGCATCTTCTCCCAAGAGAAGGATTACGAGCCGCAGGCCATGGTCTTCTTCCTGCGCGACTACTCCGGTTCCATGGCGGGGAAGGTGACCGAGCTGGTGGCGACCCAGCACGTGATGATCTACAGCTGGCTGTTGTACCAGTACGCCGGGCAGGTGGAGTCGCGCTTCATCCTGCACGACACCGAGGCTAAGGAAGTGCCGGACTTCGACACCTACTACAACTCCCGCGTCGCCGGCGGAACCGAGGTGGCGAGCGCCTACAAGCTGGTGAACGAGATCGTCGAGAAGGAGAACCTGGCGGCGGACTACAACATCTACGTCTTCCACGGCACCGACGGCGACGATTGGGATACCGGCGGCGACAAGTCCATTCCGGAGCTGGTCAAGATCCTCAGCTACGTGAGCCGCATGGGGGTCACCATCGCCGAGCACGCGGGGACGCAATGGACCGAGGTGGCCCGCTACCTGGAGAACTCAGGGCTTTTGCGTGACAAGCCGGACCTCTTGCGCATGGACATCATGCACGAGGACGCCGAGGAGGCCCGGGTGATCGAGGGGATCAAGAGGCTCATCTCGTAGAAGCAGATTAAGAGTAAGAGGTGAAGCAGATTAAGGCTGAGATCGAGATTTCGAGTCGTGTGATACAGCTGATGTGCGGGACCAGGGCCGATCTTCTTAATCTTAATCTTAATCTTGATCTGCTTTTTTGAGGCCATTATGGAACTGATCAACCAACATACCAAGGCGATCATGGAAGGGTGCAAGGAGCGGGCGCGCGCCGCCGGGCTTTCCTTCACCGACGAGAGCCTCGAGTACATCGTCACCAACCGTGACCTCATCGAGCTCTCCCCGAAAGTCATGATCCCCACCCTGTACGACTACTGGGTGCACGACGTCGAGGTGCTCCGGGGCAAGGGAGAGTACGAGCTCTACCCGCACAACCCCTACGAGACGGTGATCAACACCCGTCCCCCCATCTCGTTCTACAACGACAACAACCCCGACTGGCTCAACGTGATGATCTTCTACCACGTGCTGGGCCACATCGATTTCTTCCAGAACAACCTCTACTTCCGGCACACCTGGGAATACGACTTCACGGGCCAGGCGCTCTCGGACAAGCGGGTGATCGCGAAGCTCAGGGCGGAGAAGGGGCGCTGGGTGGACTACATCCTCGAGTTCGCCCGCTCCATCGACAACCTAGTGGCCTACCACGACGAGCTCTCGCCGCTGTTCATGGCGCCGGAGACTGCCACCTCCAGCCGCCTGGACTATTACTTCGACGTCTTCCTGCAGGTCGAGAAGAAGCTGCCGGTAGGGGAGTACCTGAAGGAGGTGGCGCGCTACAACGAGTCCGTCGCCCAGAACAAGGACGAGGGGGAGCGGATCTTCTTCGCGGAGGTGACCGCCAAGTATCCGGAAATGGAGGCGCACTTCGCCAAGAGCCAGAACGTGAAGCGGGTGGAGCGGCGCGACCTCATGAAGTTCCTGATCGAGAACTCGGAATTCCTGGCGCGCGACGAAAACCAGTGGATGCGCTCGGTGCTCGAGGTGGTGCGGAAGACCTCGATCTTCTTCCAGCCCCAGATCCGCACCAAGATCATGAACGAAGGATGGGCGAGCTACTGGCACGAGAAGCTCTTCCTGGTGGACGACCGCATCAAAGGGCACGAGGTCGATTTCGCCCGCGTCCATGCCGGCGTCACCTCCATGCCGCGGGTCGGCATGAACCCATATGCCCTGGGCATGCGGCTCATGTACCAGTTGAAGGAGAACGGCGACAAGGGTAAGACCGGCTACGAGTTCAACCGGCTCTCGGACCGGGAGGAGAGGAAGCGGTTCGACGCCGCTTCCGGCCAAGGGGACGAATACCTGTTCAAGATCAGGAGCAACTACTGCGACTACCTCTTCATCAAGGACTTCGTGGACCAGGACTTCACCGACCGCTACGACCTCTTCGTGACCGGTAAGCGGCTCGACCCGCAGCGCATGGTCTGGCAGTACTACGTCAAGAGCCGGGACGCCAACGACTACCGCGACATGGTGCTCGCCTCCCTGTACCATCCGCCGCACATCGAGATCGCACCTGAGCGCGGCGAGGAAGGGATGCTCTACCTGGTACACCACTTCGAGGGGAAACAGCTGGTCAGCGAGTATATCGCCAACACCATGGTCGGCATCGAGTACCTTTGGGGGGCGCCGGTGCAGCTGGAGACCAGCGAGGCGGCGATAGAGCAGTCACGAGGAGGCGCGGGGCGGGAAGGGATGGAAGAGCCGGAAATCACCTGGCAGCGGGTGGTCTACACCATGAAGGACAAGGTCCTCAGTCGGCAGATACTGTGACAGGCGGATAAGCTATGCCAGATCTAGAGACAGTCATAAGGCATTTGAGCCGCACCATCGTCGAACACAAGAGCGCCTCGCACATGTCGTTCGAGGAGTTCATGCAGCTCGTCACCGAGCAGCCGGAACGGATGATGCGCAACATCTTCCAGCTCTTCCACGACATGGTGAGAAGTTACGTCAGCGAGGGGAACGACGAGTATCCCGAAGATCCCGAGTCGATAAATTTCGTCCCCTACGACACCCGGAAGCTCTTCGTGCAGAACTCCGACCGCCCCTTCTTTGCCGACCGCTTGTTCGCCAACCGTTTCTTAAGCCACGTCGCGGACATGAAAAGCGGCGCGCGCCAGAACAAGATCTACATCTTCGAGGGGCCTCCCGGTTCCGGCAAGAGCACCTTCCTGAACAACGTGCTGATGAAGTTCGAGGAATACGCGAGCACCGAGGAGGGGAGAAGCTACGAGGTGGTCTGGCACCTGGACCGCCGCGTCCTGGGGACCTTCAAGGAGCACCAGGTCAACGCCTTCGTGGAGAAGCTCTCCCACCTGCTGGACGAGTACGAGCTGGAGAGCCACGACCACATAGACACCAGGGCGCTGCTGCGGGGGGGCGACGTGGTCGAGGTGCCCTGCCCGTCCCACGACAGCCCGCTGCTCATGATCGACAAGGCGCAGCGGCGCGCGTTCTTCGACGACCTGTTCCAGAACGATTCCTTCAAGTGGAAGCTTTTCACCGAGAAGGAGTACGACTGGGTCTTCCGCGACTCCCCCTGCACCATCTGCACCTCCATCTTCCAGGCACTCTCGGCGCGGCTCGACGACCCCACCGACATCTTCCGGATGATCAAGGTGCGCCCCTACCGCTTCAACCGCAGGCTGGGCGAGGGGATCACGGTCTTCAATCCCGGCGACAAGTCGATGAAGCAGAACATCCTCACCAACGACATGCTGCAGAGGAAGATCGACCTGCTCCTGGGCGACAGCAACGAGGTCAAGTACATCTTCTCCAACTTCGCCAAGACCAACAACGGCATCTACGCCCTGATGGACGTGAAGTCCCACAACGCCGAGCGGCTTCTGGAACTGCACAACATCATCAGCGAAGGGATCCACAAGGTGGAGGACATCGAGGAGAACGTGAGGAGCCTGTTCATCGCCCTCATGAACCCCGAGGACGAGCGGAGCATCGAGGGGGTGCAGTCCTTCTCGGACCGCATCGAGTTCATCAACATCCCCTACGTCATGGACCTGAACACCGAGGTGGAGATCTACCGCAACATCTTCGGCAAGCACATCGATTCGAGCTTCCTGCCGCGGGTGCTGCACAACTTCGCCCGGGTGATCATTTCGACCAGGATGAACGTGAAATCGGACGCGCTCCTGGAGTGGATCGGCGATCCGGAGAAGTACCGGCTCTACTGCGACGAGAACCTGCAGATCCTGAAGATGGAGATCTACACCGGGCACATCCCCGAGTGGCTCTCCGAGGACGACCGGAAGCGGCTCAACGCCAAGCGGAGGAAGAAGATCATCGCCGAGAGCGAGCACGAAGGGGATCACGGCTTCTCGGGGCGCGAATCCATCAAGATCTTCTCCGACTTCTACTCTGCCTACGCCCGGAAGGACAAGATGATCACCATGAACAGCCTGTCCACCTTCTTCACGCGCTGGCACAAGGAGCTGAAGGAGTCTATCCCGGACGGTTTCATGGAGTCCCTGGTGCACAACTACGACTACGTGGTGCTCCAGGAGGTGAAGGAGGCGCTCTACTACTACAACGAGGCCCAGATCGAGCGGGACATCCTGCACTACATGTTCGCCGTTAACTTCGAGCTCGGCGCCGTCGAGGTTTGCCGGTTCACGGGGGAAAAGCTGGAGATTACCGAGGAGTTTCTGGCGGGGATCGAGCGGCGCCTGCTGGGTGCCAAGGTGGAGGATGAGGCGCGGTTCGCATTCAGGCAGGAGACCCAGCACGAGTACACCGGCAGGACGTTGACCCAGGAGATCATGGTGGAGGGGAAACGGGCGCAGGATACGGCGTTGTTCCAGTCGCTGCATGACCGCTACGTCTTCAACCTGAAGGAGAAGGTGCTTGAGCCGTTCCTGGAGAACGCCAACTTCCGCCGCGCCATCAAGGACTTCGACACCGAGGCCTTCAAGACCTACGACAAGCGGATCAGGGACGACGTGACCTTCCTGATCAACAACCTGAGCTCCGAGAAGTTCAAGTACACCAAGCAGTGCGCCAAGGAAATCTGCGTCTACGTCATCGACAACGACCTCGCCCGCAAATTCCACGTCTAAACAGACAGGGATGAAGGGGATAAAGGGGATAGCCGAATAAACGGGCTTTCATCCCTTTCATCCCCTTCATCCCTGTTCGCATTTACGCCGCGACCTTGAACTGGTTCACCATGTTTTGCAGCGACCGCGCCGAGTTGGCGAGATCCTCCGCCGCCCGGGCGGATTCCTGCGCGCCCCCGGCCGTTTCCTGCACCACCCCGATGATCTGACGCATGCTTTCGGAGATGTTGGTGGTGGTCGCGGACTGCTGTTCGGCCGCGGTGGCGACCTGCGAGACGTACTCCAAGAGCGGGGTGATATGTTCCTTGATGGTCCCGATGGCGTGGCTGGAATGCTGTACGTCATCGGTGCCGCTTCTGACACTGGTTGCGCTGCGCTCCATCAGCGCCACCACGTTTTTCACATCCCCTTGCAACGACGCGATTATCGACTGAACTTCGCGGGTGGACGAGGTGGTGCGTTCCGCCAACCTCCTGACCTCGTCGGCGACCACCGCGAAGCCGCGTCCCTGTTCGCCGGCCCGCGCGGCCTCGATGGCGGCATTGAGCGCCAGGAGGTTGGTCTGGTCGGCGATGTCCTCGATGGCGACCACGATGTTTCCGATCTTGTCCGAGTTGGCGCCCAGGGCCTTGACTGCGTCGACCGTGCCCGACACCATCTGCTCGATCTCTCCCATCACCGACGTCATGCGCGTGATGGTCTCTTCCCCCTTGCTGGTCGCGGTGCTGGTGCTTCCCGCCCGGTCGGCCATCTTTTGGCAGCTGAGCGCGATGTCGCTGCTGACGCCGGCCATCTCTCCGACGGCGCTGGAGACGGAGCTGGACTGCTGCGAAGCGTGCACCGTCCCCTCCGCCATCCTGAGCGAGGTATTGCTCAGTTGGCTGGATGCGCTGGCGAGTTCGTCTGCGGTCTGCTGGATCCCCTGGATCATCCCCCGCATGGACGCCTGCAGTTTCTGCAAGGCCCTTAGCATGTCGCTGATCTCGTTGCGGCGGTTGACCACGATCTCTTCGCTCAGGTCCCCCTGCGCCATGGTCTCCAGGTATCTCATGGTCCGCACCAGCGGCGTCCTGATGGACCAGATGTTGATCGCGCCGAAGATCCCGCCCATGATTATGAAGAGGGCGAGCGATCCGTACTTTATCAGCAGGGAGTCCGCTTGGGCGGCAACCGCGGTGGCGATCAGGCAGAAGCTGTAACAGACGCACAGCAGGCCGAGCCTGAACCTGATGGTGAGGTTGAGGTAAAAGTTCAAGATTTCCTTCATGTTCTTCTCCTTGCCGGTGCCGCGGTCAACTGTCTCTGTCGAACAACGTTCCACTCCCGCAGGAGACTTATCGGGAAAAGTGGTCTGTACTTGAGATATGCTGTAAACAAAAAGCGATGAATTTAAGAAAAATAATGTGATGCTGAGGCAGTGCGAAGAGCCGACAAGGTCCCCTTTAAAGAGGGCTGTGCCAGATACGCAAAAAAAGTGGCCGCTTTCGTAGAACATGATAAGCTATGTTCCCGCTTCTTCCCAAGCCAGGAGGTGCCACGGATGAGAGACACGCTTTGCCGGATGATGATGCGGTTCGTGCGCGAGGAACCGGGCAACCGTTTTCCGGAGGAGGGCTCGCCTTACTTCGCAGAGCCGTTGATCGGTTTTGCGGCGGCGGATGATCCGCTTTTCGCGCAGTACAAGACGGTGATCGGACCCTTCCATCTCACGCCGGCGGAACTGGCGCTGGAAGAAAGCCCACCCTGGCGCCCTGCCACCGTGATCTGCTGGGCGCTGCCCATCTCCGAAGAGACCCGCCGCAGCAATCGCTCCGAGACGACCTATCCTTCCCGCGCCTGGGCCCTGACCAGGGAGCACGGCGAAGCCTTCAACGCGGCGCTGCGCCGGCAGGTCGTGCAGTTGCTGGTCGATGCCGGATACCGTGCCTTGGCTCCGCAACTGCACCCGGCCTGGCGGGAGTACCGGGACAGCCCGGTCGGCATCGCTTCCTCCTGGTCGGAGCGTCATGCCGCCTATGCGGCGGGGCTCGGAACCTTCAGCCTCAACGATGCCCTCATCACCCCGGCCGGGATCGCCCACCGTCTCGGCAGCGTCATCACCGATGCCCATTTGGAACCCACTGCGCGCACCAGCACCGATCACAGGTCCAACTGCCTCTGGTACCGGGAGGGGAGTTGCGGGGCCTGCATCGGCCGCTGTCCGGTGGGAGCGCTGTCCCGGGACGGGCACGACAAGCGCCTCTGTCGCGAGCATGTCTACGCGACGGTCCCCGGGGCGGTCGGGGAGAAATTCGGGGTCACCAGTACCGGCTGCGGACTGTGTCAGACGAAGGTCCCCTGCGAGGACAGGGTGCCGGCGGGTAAGTTTTCCCCTTTGGCGGTGAGGCAACCTGGAGCAGGGGGCGAGTGAGGCTGACAACCAAGGCCGTTGTGGGGTTCCGAGCGCGGAACGGTGGCTGCCGGTTGATGGCTGTGTCGGGTGTCGATGCTGCTAGGCAGCGTGGCTGTTGATCAAAAAGGAAAGGGCACCCCCACTTCGGGAGGTGCCCTTTTTACTGTGAGGCTTGCCGGTAAATTACTTCTTCTTGCCGTTTACCTTGGCGGCGAGGGCCATCTGCATCGCCTCGCCCATCTTGGTCGGGCTGGACGCGACCGTTACGCCGCACTCGGTGAGGGTGCGGATCTTGTCCTCCGCCTTCCCCTTGCCCCCGGTGATGATGGCGCCGGCGTGCCCCATCCTCTTGCCCGGCGGTGCGGTGACCCCGGCGATGAAGGCCGCCACCGGCTTTTTCATGTGTTCCTGGATCCAGTGCGCCGCGTCCTCCTCGGCGGCCCCGCCGATCTCGCCGATCATGAAGACCCCTTCCGTGCCCGGATCCTCGTTGAAGAGCTTGAGCACGTCGATGAAGTTCATGCCGATGATCGGGTCGCCCCCGATCCCCACGCAGGTCGACTGCCCGAGCCCCATGTCGGTGAGCTGCTTCACCGCCTCGTAGGTGAGTGTGCCGGAGCGCGAGACGACGCCGATCTTGCCGGGCTTGTGTATGTGGCCGGGCATGATGCCGATCTTGCACTCGCCCGGCGTGATCACGCCCGGGCAGTTGGGGCCGACCAGCCGCATCTTGCTCTGCTTCAACACCGCCTTCACCGGGACCATGTCGCGCACCGGAATCCCCTCGGTGATGCAGACGGCGAGCTCGAGCCCGGCCGCCGCCGACTCGAGGATGGCGTCAGCCGCCCCCGGCGGAGGAACGAAGATCATGGAGACGTTGGCGTTGGTGTACTTCACCGCCTCGGCCACCGTGTTGAACACCGGTATCCCTTCGATGTGGATGCCCCCCTTGCCGGGCGTCACGCCGGCGACGATGTTGCTGCCGTACTCGCGGCACTGCTGGGTGTGGAACAGGCCGCTGCGGCCGGTGATCCCCTGGACCACTATCCTGGAAGAGTTGTTGATCAATATGGACATATGACAAATCTCCTGTTTGAGTCCCCTCCGCCCCGGCGGGAGAGGGTCAGGGGGGGAGTGCTATCCCAGCATCCCCACGATCTTCGAGGCCGCGTCTCCCAGGTTGTCGCTGCACTGAACGTTCAGGCCGCTCTCGGTGAGGAGGCGTTTTCCTTCCTCGACCTGGCTGCCGTCCATGCGCACCACGATGGGGAGGGTGCAGTTCACCTCGCTGGCCGCCTCGATGATGCCGTGGGCGATCACGTCGCAGCGCATGATGCCGCCGAAGATGTTGACGAAGATCCCCTTCACGTCCGCGTCCTGCAGGATGATCTTGAAAGCCTCGGCCACCTTTTCACGGGTGGCGCCGCCCCCAACGTCCAGGAAGTTGGCAGGTTCCCCCCCGTACTCCTTCAAGACGTCCAGGGTCGCCATGGCGAGGCCCGCGCCGTTCACCAGGCATCCGATGGAGCCGGAGAGCTTGATGTAGGCGAGGTCGTACTTGCCGGCGTTGATCTCCAGCGGGTCGAGCTGGGAGTAGTCCATCATGTCCGGGTACTCCCGGTGCCTAAAGATGGCGTTGTCGTCGAAGGTGATCTTCGCGTCCATGGCCATGAGCCACCCCGCCCTGGTCACCACGAGCGGGTTGATCTCCACCAGGGCGCAGTCCTTCTCCAGGCAGACCCGGTACAGATTCTGGATCAGGTTGACGCAGTCCTCGCAGACGCTCCCGGAGAGGCCGAGCTGCAGGGCGATCTGCCGGGCCTGGTACGATCTGAGCCCCAGGAAAGGGTCGATGGTCAGGGTGTGGATCTTCTCCGGGGTCTTTGACGCGACCTCCTCGATCTCCATTCCCCCCTCGGCGGATGCGATGAGGACATAGCGCGAGGCGCTCCGGTCCAGGGTGATGGAGAGGTAGAATTCCCGGGCGATCTCGACCGCCTCCTCCACCAGGATGCGCCGGACTCTGAGCCCCTCCGGGCCGGTCTGCGGCGTCACCAGGGTCTTGCCGAACAGTTCCTTGGCGTACTCCTGGGCCTGTTCCGGGTGGTGCACGAGCTTGACGCCCCCCGCCTTGCCGCGTCCGCCGGCGTAGATCTGCGCCTTGACCACGCAGCGTCCTCCCATCTCCTTGGCCGCCCGCTCCACCTGGTCCGCGGTGAGCGCTACGCGGCCCCGAGGGATGGGGATGCCGAACGAATTCAGTATCTCCTTGGCCTGATACTCATGAATGTTCATCCTGATCTCCTATGGTGCAGCTTTGGAATTAACCGGATGCAGCCTGTTTCTCAGAGGTAAGATCTCAATATCGTAGGGGTGTGGCCGGGGCGGCAATCGTCGTGCCCCAGGTTCTCTTCGGCATTGCGGGGTGAAAATTCAAATTAAGACTAAATACTATCACAATTAAAAAAAAGAGAAGCCCGCGGGGGCTTCTCTTCGGATCTTTCCTTTGCCTGGTTTTCCTGCCGCTACCTGGTCTGCAATCTGCGGCGCACCACGAGGTTGTCGGCCCCCTTGCTGCACTGCAGGTCGACATCGGAAAACGCGGTGAAATTGCCGCCGGGGTTCTTGCGGGCGGCCCGTGCCTGGCGCTCCAGGGCGATCTTCCTGCATTTTTCCAGAACCGCCTGGATGTCGTCCCCGGTCACGTCGGCGACCTCGAAGCGGTGCTTGCGTGCGACGATCCCTTCCCCCTGGGTGCTGACGATGTTACCCCGACAGATGAGCTCTTCCGCGCCGGCCGTTCCGGAAAGTAACAGCAGCAAGGACATCAGGATCGTTGTTTTCATGACGGCTCCGTTGTAGATGGGTCACTCCTCGCCGGCATGGTTGCCGCGCCTGCCCAAGGCCCTGAGTTCCCGGCGGGACAGCCTGCCCGACGGCCGGGTTGCGCTTTGAGCGGGGGGAGCGGGCTCTACCACCGGCGCGGCCGGGGAGGGAGCGGCGACCGGGGGCACGGCCGGAGCTGCCGGCTGTGCCGCCGATGCCGGTGGCGGCGACGTCTGTGGCGGCGACGCAGGCTGCCCCGTCGGGGCCTGCTGCACCAAAAGCGGCGGGGCGTTCGGTGCGGGTGGCGCGCCTGGCGCCGGCGCAGACGGTGTTGCCGGTTGTGCCGTCGCCAGCCCTCCCAGCTTGCCGGTGGCCACGTCGAGCACCCGGGCCTTTTTCAGGTAGCGCGCGGGAATCTCGTGCAGACTGTTGGTGTAGAACCTGGTTCCGCTGTTGTCTTTCCAGGTGTAGATGTCGGCAAACGCCGTCGTCGCACACGCAAATACCATCAGAACTACGGCAAGACCCTTCATTTCTCCTCCCAAGCAATGCAGGCAACGTCACCTATTATTCAGGATAACCACTCCGGCTTCAAGCCAAAAGGTGAAGATACTTTTCGGCAGGTGCGCCGGTTTCTCAAGTAGGAGGCGGTCATGCAATATTCTGCACGCTATGTTATCCTAAGGGCTGTGCAACAGGGCATGTTTCAACAACCTACAGGAGATGCGCCATGAAGTATGGAAGATTGTTTCTGGGTTTTCTGTTCTTTGTCGCGGCGGCAGTAGGTATCGACGCTGACGCCGCTTCCCGTATCAAGGTCTATTCGGCTGAAAAAGGGAGCTACGTAATGTCAGACGAGGTAGTGAAGACAAACGCGGAATGGAAGAAGATACTCACGCCGGAGCAGTACCATATCCTGCGGGAGAAGGGGACCGAGCGCGCCTTTACCGGCAAGTACGCCGCGACCCATGACCACGGTATCTACCGGTGCGCCGGGTGCGGCTTGGACCTCTTCCGGTCCGAGGACAAGTTCGAGTCCGGAACGGGGTGGCCCAGCTTCACCCAGCCCATAGCCAAGGAAAACGTGAAGACCGAGACGGACCGCAGCTTCTTCAGCACGCGGACCGAGGTGCTGTGCCGTCGCTGCGGGGGGCACCTGGGGCACGTGTTCAACGACGGTCCCAAGCCGACCGGGCTGCGCTACTGCATGAACTCCGCGGCGCTGCAGTTCGTGGCGACGAAGTAGGAGGGGGCAAAGGCACGGAGCGTCAAAGCGAAAGGCTCTAACGCAAAGGCGCAAAGGCGCAATGGCGCAGAGGCGCAGAGGCGCACAGGCGCAAAGACCCCGTAATGCAGGGGGTAAACCAACAGCTTACCTTGGCGTCTTGGCGCCTCTGCGTCTTCGCGTTAAGGTTTTAAGGTTCAAGGGGGGCTTTCCATGAAAGCACTTACCGTAGTAGCGATTGCCTTTACGTTCATCCTCGCGGCGGCAGGCTCCCTGCCGGCCGCGCAACTGCAGAAGGCCACCTTTGCCGGAGGCTGCTTCTGGTGCATGGAGCATCCCTTCGACGAGTTGCCGGGCGTGGTTTCGGTGACTTCCGGCTATACCGGCGGACAGGTGAAGAACCCGACCTACGAACAGGTCTCCGCAGGGGGCACCGGCCACGCGGAATCGGTGCAGGTGGTTTACGATCCGGCCAAGATCAGTTACGAGAAGCTGCTCAACCGTTACTGGCACAACATCGACCCGACCGTGAAGGATCGCCAGTTTTGCGACATCGGGCACCAGTACAGGAGCGCGATCTTCTATCACAACGAGGAGCAGCGCCGCCTGGCCCTGCAGTCCAAACAGGCACTCGAGAAGAGCAGGCAGTTGAAGGCGCCGATCCAGACGGAGATCGTCGCGGCGACCGAGTTCTACCCGGCGGAAGAATATCACCAGCATTACTACAAGAAGAACCCGCTGCGGTATTCTTACTACCGCTTGAGCTGCGGCCGGGATCACCGGCTGAAGGAACTCTGGGGGGGCCAGGCCGGGAAGTGAGATCGGAGCGTCTGAGAAAGGTTTAAACGTCGCACAGAGAACTCGGGGTTTGCCGGGGGATGCCATGAAGAACCGAGAGATAGCCCGCATGTTCGAGGAGATCGCCGACATCATGGAGATCCGGCAGGACAACATCTTCAAGATCAGGGCCTACCGGCGGGCGGCACTCAACCTTGAAGGGCTGAACCGCGACCTGGCCCAGATGTCGCACAAGGAACTCCTGGAGATACCGGGGGTGGGGGCGGACCTGGCCACACGCATCGAGGAATACCTGCAAAGCGGCACAATGGCCTACCATGAGCAGCTGAAAAAGGAGGTGCCGGCCGGCGTTTTCACCCTGCTTGCCGTGCCCGACCTGGGGCCGAAGACCGCGAAGGCGATTTACGAGGCGCTGCAGATCACGAGCCTGGAGGAGCTGGAGCAGGCGGCACGTGAACATCGCCTGATCGGGATAAAGGGGATCCAGCAGAAGACCGAGGAGAACATCCTCAAGGGGATCCAGGCGGTGAAGCGGGGGCGCGAGCGGCAACCGCTGGGACGGATGCTGCCGGCGGCGGAAGAGCTGGTGGCGGCGTTGCAACAGAAGGCGCCGCTGGACCGGGTCGAAATTGCAGGAAGCATCAGGCGCCGCCGCGACAGCATCAAGGATATCGACATCGTGGCGACCTCGCCTGAGCCCGCGAGCGTCATGGAGGCCTTCCTGAACCTGCCCCAGGTGCACGACGTGATCATGCGCGGCCCGACCCGGGCGAGTGTGACCATCCGGGAAGGGGTGCAGGTGGATCTGCGCGTGGTGGAGCCGGTCTCCTACGGCGCCGCGCTTGCCTACCTGACCGGGAGCCAGGCGCACAACGTCCGGCTGCGGGAGATGGCGCAGAAGCGGGGGCTGAAGATCAACGAGTACGGCATCTTCCGAGAGGAGGACAACGTGCGCCTTGGTGGCGAGAACGAGGAGGATGTCTACCGCCTGCTCGATCTTCCCTTCGTACCGCCGGTGCTGCGCGAAGACCGCGGCGAGCTCGAGGCGGCACAGGCGGGTAAACTGCCGCAGTTGGTGACCCGGGAGGAGATCAAGGGGGACCTGCACGTCCATTCCCGCTGGAGCGACGGCGCCCACGGCATAACGGAGCTGGCGGAGACGGCCCGGCTGCGGGGTCTTTCTTACATCGCGGTCACCGATCATTCGCAGGGGCTCGCTGTGGCGCGGGGCCTCACGGTGGAGCGGCTTAAGGAGCAGCAGGCGGAGATCCGGGCGCTGAACCGCGAACTGAAGGGGTTCCGGGTGCTCCACGGTACCGAAATGGACATCCACGGCGACGGCACCCTCGATTTTCCGGACGAGGTGCTCGAGGAACTCGACGTGGTGGTGGCGTCGATTCACTCCGGTTTCAACAACTCGAAGGAAGTGATGACCGCGCGCATCGTGGCCGCCATGAGAAACCCGTACGTCCACATCATCGCCCATCCCACCGGTCGCATAATCGGCGAGAGGGAGGGGTACCAGCTGGAAATGGAAGAGGTGCTGCAGGTGGCCAGGGAAACGGGGACGGCGCTGGAGATCAACGCCTACCCGCTGCGGCTCGACCTGGAGGACCGTTACGTGCGCCGCGCCAAGGAGCTGGGGGTGAAGATCGCCATCAACACGGACACCCACGCAAAGCTGCAGTTCGAGACCCTCCCCTGGGGGATCTCCGTCGCCCAGCGCGGCTGGCTGGAGCGGGAGGACGTGCTGAACACGCTCGAGGCGGATGAGCTGTTGAAGTTGTTGAAAAGGAAGAAACGCAACACCCGTAGGGGCGAATAATTATTCGCCCGAGGCCGTGCCATCATTTTCTATGAGGAAAGGAACCCCAACATGCCCAACTACTGGCTCTTCAAGAGTGAGCCGTCAAGCTTCTCGCTCGACGACCTGAAAAGCCGTCCCGCCGCCACCGAGCATTGGGACGGCGTCCGCAACTTCCAGGCCCGCAACTTCCTGCGTGACCAGATCCAGGTCGGCGACCAGGTGCTCTTCTACCACAGCAACATCGCCGAGCCCGGTGTAGTGGGGATCGCAGAGGTGGTCCGGGCCGGCTACCCCGACTTCACCGCGTTCGACCCCGACAGCAAATACTTCGATCCCAAGAGCACGCCGGAGAAGCCGACCTGGTACATGGTCGACGTGCGTTTCGTGCGCGAGTTGCCGCGGCCGGTGACCCTCGCCGAGCTGAAGACCGTCCCCGAGCTCTCCGGGATGGCACTTTTGAACCGCAGCCGCCTCTCGGTCCAGCCGGTGCGCAGGGAAGAGTGGGACCGGATCATGAAGCTGGCAGGGGTGCCACATTGAGGTTTCGCCTCTTCTTTGATTGAAATTGAACGTTTTGACGTTGAAAGTTGAACGTTGAACGGGAATTAAGGATTGCCATGACATCGATAAAAAAACGCTCGAAGAAGGTAGGCTTGGCCCCCGGGACGCTGATCCACATGGGTCGCGACAAGGGGGGAGCCACCAAGGTCGACCTGGTGCGGTACGACGAGACCCACCTGGAAAAGCGCCCGGTCACCTCGCTGGATGAGTGCCTGATCGAGAAGGGCGCTGCCGGTGTGACCTGGATCAACGTGGAGGGACTCGCGGACCTCGAGGTGCTGCGGCACTTCGGGAGCTGCTACGGCATCCACCCGCTGGTACTGGAGGACATCCTGGCCACGGACCAGCGCCCCAAGGCCGCCGACTACGGGGAATACCTCTACGTGGTGCTGAAGATGATCGGGCTCGACGAGGGGGGGGGAGAGATCAAGAGCGAGCAGGTGAGCCTGGTGCTCGGGCAGAACTACCTGATAACCTTCCAGGAGGGGCTGGAAGGGGATGTGTTCGAACAGGTGCGCGCCCGCTTGGGCAACGAGAAGGCGCGGCTGCGGGCGATGGGGCCGGATTTCCTGCTGCACGCCCTTTTGGACGTGATCGTGGACCACTACTTCCTGGTGGTGGAGAAGCTGGCGGACCGCATCGAGGACGTCGAGGACGAGCTGGTCGACAACCCGACCACTGCGACGGTCCAGGCGATCTACCGGCTCAAGCGCCAACTGCTCTTCCTGCACAAGATCTTCTGGCCGCTGCGCGAGGTGGTGAGCAGCCTGCAGCGCCGCGATTCACCGCTGGTCCGCGACACAACGGTCATCTACCTGCGCGACCTCTACGACCATATCGTCCAGGTGCTCGACACCCTGGAGACGTTGCGCGAGATGCTCTCGGGGATGCTCGACATCTACCTTTCCAGCGTCTCCAACCGGCTCAACGAGGTGATGAAGGTTCTGACCATCATCGCGACCATCTTCATGCCGCTTTCCTTCGTGGTGGGGTGGTACGGCATGAACTTCAAGCAGATGCCGGAGCTGGAATGGCCCTACGGCTACCCGGCCGTGTTCGCCCTCTGCCTCGTGCTCGCCGGCGGGATGCTGGTTTATTTCAAAAACAAACGGTGGCTGTGAGGCGGCGCTGCGGGCGGAACCCACCCCGGAGTAGTGGCGGAAGGCTTCCTCCAGATTCTCCCTCAGGTCCGGCTCGCTCCACGGTTTGTACATGACCTTGTAGATCGCCCCAAGGTTTACCGCATTGGTGACCGCGTCGATGTCGGCGTAGCCCGAAAGCATGATGCGCACCGTCTCCGGATAGAGCTCCTTCACTCGCCCCAGGAACTCGGCCCCGTTCATCCCCGGCATCCTGAAATCGGAGATGACCACCGCCACGCGGTTCAGCGCGAGCAGGGCGAAGGCCTCGTCGGCGCCCGACGCCGACAGCACGTTGTACCCCTCCACGAAAAGCATCCGCTGCAGCGCGTTCAGCACCCCCTCATCGTCGTCCACGACCAGCACCGTCTTGTCCGGGTATCCCGCCGCGTGCGAGGGGACGGCAATGGGTTGTCCCTGCAGCAGCCTCATGAACTCCCCGGCGGCAACGGGCCTGCTCACGAAGTATCCCTGGATCTCGTCGCACCCCTGGTCGTGCAGGTAGTTCAACTGCCCCTGCGTCTCCACCCCTTCCGCGATCACCTTCAGGTGGAGGGAGTGCGCCATGGCGATGACCGCCTTGGCGATGGCCGCGTTGTTGGGATCGGTGGTGATGTCGATGACGAAGGACTTGTCGATCTTCAGCTTGTCGAAGGGGAAGCGCTTGAGGTAGGCGAGGCTCGAGTAGCCGGTGCCGAAATCGTCCATCGCCAGCGATGCCCCCATCCGCTTCAGCTCGTTCAGCACGGAAGCGACCCGCGTCGCGTCCTGCATGACCATGCTCTCGGTGATCTCCAGCTCCAGAAGGTGCGGGGGGAGGCCGGTTTCGGCCAGCGCCTCCGCTATCACCGCCGTGATGTCCTGCTGCCGGAACTGCCGCGGGGAGAGGTTGACCGCGACGGAGAGCGCGGGGAAGCCGGCGTCGTACCATGCCTTGTTCTGGGCGCAGGCGGTCCTAAGCACCCAGGTGCCGATGGGAATGATCAGCCCGTTCTCTTCCGCAAGCGGAATGAACGCGTCGGGGGGGACGCTGCCCAACTCGGGGCTGTCCCAGCGCAAAAGGGCCTCCATCCCGACGATCTGCCCCGATGGCAGGCTCACCTTTGGCTGGTAGTGGAGCACGAATTCCCCGCGGTCCAGGGCCCGGCGCAGGTGGTTCTCCAGGGTGATCCGCGCCAGGGAGCGCTCGTTCATCTGGGCGGTGTAGAAACGAAACGAGTGCCTCCCGGTTTCCTTGGCCCGGTACATGGCGGCCTCGGCGTTTCCGAGCAGAGTCTGCATCTCGTCGCCGTCCCGGGGATAGATGCTGATGCCGATGCCGGCCGTTACCGTCAGCTCCTGCCCCTTCAGGTTGAGGGGACGGGCGATCGCCTCCTGAAGTTTGACGGCGATTACCGCGGCGCTGTCCGAGACGCCACGGTCGGCGATCAGCACCACGAACTCGTCGCCGCTGTAGCGCGCGACGGTGTCTTCCGCCCTGACGCACCCGGCCAGGCGCTCGGCGACCAGCCGCAGCACGGTGTCTCCCGCCTCCTGTCCCAGCGTGTCGTTCACCAGCTGGAAACCGTCCAGGTCGAGCATGAAGAGGGCGACCTCGTGACGGCGGCGACGGGACATGAGCAGGGCCTGCTTCATGCGGTCCGCAAGCAGGTTCCGGTTCACCAGCCCGGTCAGGGAGTCGTAGTTGGCCTGGTACTCGAGCTGTTCCTCGTAGCGCTTGCGCTGGGTGATGTCCTCCAGGGACTCGATCACCGCCAGGAGCTTGCCGCTGCCGCTCTGGATGGGGGCGGCCTCGAACATGATGTAGCGCTCCTGGCCGTTCAGGTTTTGGTACCACCCCTCGGCGTGCAGCCCCTCGGGGATCAGCACGGACTGCCTGACCGAGCTGTACCCTCCCCGCGCGCGTTCCAGGTCCCCCGAAATGACCACCTCGGCAAGCACCGGGTGTTCCTCCGGGTAGAAAGCCTGCCAGGCCCGGTCCGTCCCCACCATCTCCCTCGCGCTCCTGCCGGTCAGTTCCTCGCAGGCGCGGTTCCAGATCAACACCCGGCGCTCGGGATCCAGGACGAAGATGGGCACGGCGCTTTGCTGCAGCAGGCTCCCCAGGAACTCCTGCTGCTCCTGGGCCGCGGCGAGCGCCTGTTTCAGCTGTCGGATGTCGTGGACTATGGCGATGAACCTGCGCCCTTTCTGCCGCGCCAGCCTCCCCAGCGAAACCTCCACGGGGAAGACCGTGCCGTCGCGATGCCGGCCGCAGCTCTGGTTGGCGGCGTACAGCGCCTGCCCCGGGGGGGCTGGCGCGCCGGCCGCGCCGGGGAGCCAGCGGGCGACCTCAGGCAGGATGAGGCCGATATGTTCCCCCTCCATGTGGTGCGGGGGGTAGCCGAAGATGGACTCGGCGGCGGGATTCAACGAGTCGATGGTCCCGTCGCAATCGAAGGTGATCACAGCGTCGGTGATCGACCGCAGCACCGCGTCGGCCTTGGCGGATGCCTGGAGGGCGATCCCCCGCAGCGGACGCACGACGAGCCACCACACCGCGGGGGCACTCAGGGCGGTCAAAAGCAGAGCATCGGTGAGCGTGGCGGCCAGGCCCTGCAGTCCCGGGAACACGCGGGAGAGCAGGGCCATCACCCCGGCTTCGGTGCCGAAGGTAACCAGGAGGAGCAGGCCGAAAACGGCCAGGGGCTTGGCTGCCAGTTGGGACTGCTGGACGTAGTACTTCATGGGTTTTCCAATCCGTTACGCTAAAAGGCCAAGGAGGGTGCGGGCGTCTGCCTCCTATCTTGTCGGAAATCCATGAGGTTACTTGAGGGGAAACTGCGTGGGAACGCGTGGTTTTCGCGGGGCGCCTCCGGGGGCGGCTGAGCGCCGTCCCCGGAGGTGGGTAGGATTACAGGCTTTTGGCCGCCAGCTCGTATACGTCCCTCGCCAGGCCGGGCTCGGCCAGGATGCGCTCCAGCTCCTTTTTCATGAGCCCCTGCCGGTTGGGGTCGAAGCGCCGCCAGCGGCTGAAGGGGGTGAGCATGCGCGCGGCGATTTGCGGGTTGATGCCGTTAAGACGCAGGATCTGGTCGCCCAGGAAGCGGTACCCCCTGCCGCTGGCATCGTGGAAGCGGACCTGGTTCCCCTGGCTGAAGGCGCCCACCAGCGAGCGGACCCGGTTCGGGTTGCGCAGGTCGAAGTCGGGGTGCTCCAAAAGCGCCAGCACCCGGTCCATGGTGTCGGGCAGACGCGAGATGGCCTGGTGGGTGAACCACTTGTCGATGACGCCGCGGTCGCCGCGCCAGCGCTCGTAGAACGAGGCGAGCGCCTCCTCGCGCTCGGGGCAGGCGCAGCTCGCCAGCGGAGCCAGGGCTCCCAGGCTGTCGGTCATGTTGTCGGCGCTTTTGAACTGGGCCATGCAGGCGTCGATCGCCTCCTGCCCCCCCGCCGCCATCAGGTAGGAAAGGCAGAGGTTTTTCAGCCTGCGGCAGCCGGCGAGACCGTCGTCGGGGCGGTAGGGCGCCCGGGCGGCGCAACCCTCCCGCGCGGCCGTGAGCTCCGCAGTCAGCCGCTCGCCTACCGTGGCCCGCACCAGCTCGCGGGCCTGGTAGATGGCGTCGGGGTCGATCACCTGCATCTGCTCGGCGAGATAGCTCTCGGTCGGCAGGGTGAGCGCCTCGGCCAGGAAGGCGCGGTCCTGGCGGTCGTCGCAGAGAAGCCTTCTGAAGGAGTCGATGAAGCTCTCCTTCACCCGCGCCTCGCGCCCGGACTGGATGTCGGCGATGAGACCCAAGATCAGCTTCACCGCCTGGACCTGTCCCGCCTCCCATCGAACGAAGGGATCGCTGTCGCTGGTCATCAGGAGGTCCAGGTCCTCGTCGCTGTAGGGGTACTCGAGCTTCACCGGCGCGCTGAAGTTGCGCAGCAGCGACGGCACGGGACGCTCTCCGAGTCCCGTGAAGGTGAACGTTTCCGTCTCCTGCCTCAGCTCGAGGACCCGCGAGGTCCCCGCCGGCTCCGTCTCCCCGGCCAACTGCAGCGGCAGCTCGTTCCCCTCCCGGTCCAGCAGTCCCATGACGAGCGGGATGTGGAAGGGCTTCTTTTCCGGCTGACCCGGAGTCGAGGGGCAGCTCTGGGCCACGGTCAGGGTGTAGCTGCCGTCTTCGGCCCGGTAATCGTCGCGTACCGTGAGGAGCGGGGTCCCGGCCTGGTCGTACCAGAGCATGAACTGGGACAGGTCGCGCCTCCCGGCGTCGGCCATGGCCTGCACGAACTCGTCGACCCGCACCGCCTGCCCGTCGTGGCGCTCGAAGTAGAGGTCCATGCCGGCGCGGAATGCCTCGCGTCCCAAGAGGGTCTGCAGCATCCGGATCACCTCGCCCCCCTTGTGATACACGGTCATGCTGTAGAAGTTGTTGATCTCCACGTACGACTCGGGGCGCACCGGGTGGGCCAGGGGACTGGCATCCTCGGGAAACTGCGCGCTGCGCAGGCTCTTCACGTCCGCGATGCGCTTCACCGGGCGCGACTGCATGTCCGCGGAAAATTCCTGGTCGCGGAAGATGGTGAGTCCCTCCTTCAGGGAAAGCTGGAACCAGTCGCGGCAGGTGATCCTGTTGCCGGTCCAGTTGTGGAAGTACTCGTGGCCGATCACCTCTTCGATGGCCTGGTAGTCGTCGTCGGTGGCGCTTTCCGGGCTCGCCAGCACGTAGCGGGAGTTGAAGACGTTTAGCCCCTTGTTCTCCATCGCCCCCATGTTGAAGTCGTCGACGGCCACCACCATGTAGGTGTCCAGGTCGTACTCGCGGCCGAACTGCTCCTCGTCCCAGCGCATGGCGCGCATGAGCGACCTGAGGGCGTGCTCGCACTTGTCCTTGTTCCGTTCCTCGACGTAGATCTCGAGCCGCACCTGCCGGCCGCTCATGGTGGTGAAGCTGTCGGCGATGTGGACCAGCTCCCCGGCGACCACCGCGAAGAGGTAGCTCGGTTTCTTGAAGGGATCGTGCCAGACCGCGAAGTGGCGCCCGTCGGGGAGGTCGCCTTTCTCCACCAGGTTGCCGTTGGCCAGAAGCACCGGGCAACTCGCCTTATCGGCCCGCAGGGTCACGGTGTAGACCGCCATGACGTCGGGGCGGTCGGTGAAGTAGGTGATGCGTCTGAACCCCTCGGCCTCGCACTGGGTGCAGAGCATGGGGCCCGAGGCGTACAGGCCGGAGAGGGCGCTGTTCTCCTTGGGACTGATCCGGGTCTCCACCTCGAGGAGGAACTGCTCGGGAGGGTCGGGGAGCGCCAGGGAGGTCCCGTCGACCCGGTAGGCGCCCTGTTCCAGCTCGACCCCGTCCAGCTTGAGCGACAGCAGGGTGAGTTCCTCGCCGTCCAGCACGAGGGGGCGGACACCGCCGCTGCGGTCGTGGTTGCTGTGGATGGCGAGGCGGGATACCACCCGGGTGTGCTCCGGGGAGAGGTCGAAAGAGAGTTCGACCGTATCGACCAGGTAGTCTGGAACCTTGTAGTCCTTTTGGTGTATGGTCTGGTGCTGGCAGTGTGACATGTTCATTCCCTCTTCTCTCACCTCGTAATAGCTGCGCCAAGGGTGCTATTGTATCGGGAGCCGGGCGCCTTTTCAATGGTTAGGGACGGTGGAGAGGTAGATTTGGTGAATAATGCCGCATGTTTGGAAAGCCTGCCGGCGACGGGGCGTGGCCTTGGACGGTGCCGCACTCGCGGGAACTCCCGCAATCTGTTGACTTTATTGGAGAACAAGGCTATACAGTCCGCATGAAACGTCTGCTCCTCTCGATGCTTTTCCTGCTCTTCGCTTCTCTTGCCGCTCCGGTCCTACCCGCCAGTGCCACAGAGATCTATGCCCAGCAAACCGGAAGGAGCTGCGATGCCTGCCATGTCGATCCGGCGGGAGGGGGTGAGCTGACCGCGGCCGGGAAGGAATTCGCCGCCTCGCGCGCCGTGAAAAGCGAGGCGCCGCGGGGCGTCACGGCCGGCAAGGTGGTCCGCTTCCTGGCGGGCTACCTGCACATGCTGATCGCGATCCTGTGGTTCGGCACCATTCTCTACGTGCACCTGGTCCTGAAACCGGCCTACGCGGCGGGGGGGCTCCCCCGTGGCGAGGTGAAGGTCGGCGTGCTCTCCATGGTCGTTATGGGGATCACCGGTGCCATCCTCACCCACTTCCGGGTCACTTCCCTGGAGATGCTGCTTCACACCCGCTTCGGGGTGCTGCTGCTCGTCAAGATCTCCCTCTACCTGGTGATGGTTCTCTCCGCCGCCTACGTGGTGCTGGTCATCGGGCCCAAGCTGAAGGGGAAGCGTCGCGAGCCGGTGTCCCTTCCCGCCGGGAAGGAGCTGACGCTGGACGAGCTCGCCTCCTTCGACGGCAAGGAAGAGCGTCCCGCTTACTTCGCCTACGAGGGGAGGCTCTACGACGCGAGTGCCAGCCGGCTCTGGAAACAGGGGGTGCACATGGGGCGCCACCATGCCGGTGAGGACCTGAGCGAGGCGCTCAAGCTGGCACCGCACGGATCGGAGAAGGTGCTCCTCATGCCCGAGGTGGGGACCCTGGCCGATGTGACCCAGCGCAAGGCTCCGCTGCATGAGCGGGTCTTCTTTTTCATGGCCTACATGAACCTGACCATCGTATTTCTGATCGTGCTGATCCTCTCGCTCTGGCGCTGGGCCTGACAGCATGATGCCCGGGCCTGCCGGGACAAGGATTGACCGTGAAGCTATTCCGCACCATATTCCATGCCGACGCGAGGAAGGATCCCGATTCCCTGCTGCGCCTGTTCGTCGCCGTCGCCCTGGTTTCCATCATCCTGATCACGTCGCTTGCCGGCTACGCCTTCTACCGGGTGCTGCAAAAGAACCTGGTGGACAGCGCCGAAGAGGACGCGATCAAGGTCAGCACCGCCCTTTCCGAGGATGAGAGGGCCCGCTTCACCGTGGCCAAGAGCGACGGCACCTTCGCCGTCGAGGTGCTGCCCGAAAATTTCTTCATCCTCGACCGGGATCTCAGGACGTTCCTCTCCCCCTTCGACATCGTCAAGATCAAGATCTACTCCTCCGATTGCCGCATCGTGTACAGCACGGAGGCCAAGCTGATCGGCGAGGTCGACCGCGACAACCGGAGGCTCGCCCGGGCGCTGACCGGCGCCTTCGACTCCAAGCTCGAGCGCAAGGAAGAGGTGAAGGATCTCGCCGACGAGCTTAAGTTCAACGTGGACGTGGTGGAAACCTACATCCCGATCCGCGCCCGCGGCAAGGTGATCGGGAGCTTCGAGGTCTACATCGACGTCACCAAGTACCGCCAGCAGACCGTGAACGCGGCGTTTCTTTCGCTGGCGGCGCTTTGCGGCACCCTGATGGTGGTCTTCGGGATCTCCTTCGTGCTGATCCGAAGGGGGACCAACGAGCTCAAGGAAACCCAGGAGGTTCTCAGGAAGCAGACCCTGATCGACGGGCTGACCGGGACCTTCAACAAGATGCAGATAGAGATGATCGGGCGCAGGGAGTTCGCGCGCGCCCTGCGCCGCAGGGAGAAGGGACTGACCGACGCGGAGGTCGGTTTCATCATGATCGACATCGACCGGTTCAAGCAGGTAAACGACCGTTACGGTCACCTGGCCGGCGACCACCTGCTGCAGCTGTTCGCGGAGAGGGTGAGCGCGTCGTTGCGCAGCTACGACTCGCTCGGGCGCTTTGGTGGCGAGGAGTTCCTGGTGGTACTGCCGGGCTCGGACCGGGAGCAGACGCTCAGCGTGGCGCACAAGATCTGGTCGCTCATCCGCGAGGAGCCCTTCCTGGTCGATGGTGAACCGTTGCGGATCACCGCCAGCGCCGGCGTCGCCAACGTGCAGCACAATGATGACGACCTGCTGCAGGTGTTGAAGCGAGCCGACCAGAACCTGTACCAGGCCAAGAGCGGCGGCCGGGACCGGGTGGTCTAGCTAGCGCTTCTGGTTACACTGCGCGATGATGCCGTCGATCTCCTCCTGGGAGATCTCGTCGATCCTGATGGCGCCGTCGGCCTCCCTACGCAGGGCGGAGATGCCGGGGTAGCTCTTCTCCAGGTACTTGAGCTCCTGCGACTGGTGTCTCACCGTCCTTAACAGACGCCGGTTTTCCTCTTCCAGGTCGTATTTCTCCAGCGCGCTCTTCAGCGCGAGCTTCAGTTCCGTATCATTCCAGGGCTTGGTGAAGAAGCGGTAGATCTCGCCGCTGTTCACCGCGCGCATGGTGGCCTCGATGCTGGCATGACCGGTCAGCATGATGCGCACCGTCTCCGGGTACAACTCCTTCACCGTCCCCAGGAACTCCGCCCCGTCCATCCCCGGCATCTTCTCGTCCGAGATCACCACCTTGAAACGGCGCTGCGTCATGAGCCGGAGCGCCTCTTTCCCCCCGGGCGCCCCCTCGATCAGGTAGGGCTCCTCGTCGAGCCCCCGCATGAGGGCCGAGATCACGTGCGGCTCGTCGTCGACTATCAAGATGCTGTGTTCGGCTTTTTCCTCACTGGACATGTTTTCACCTCGTTGCGTCGATTGACGTAAATTGTTCCCTGACTGCGATGATCCCCGCTGGCCCCCCTCCCAGCGGAAGAGGCGGCTCGTGGCTTGGCGCCGCCGTCATCCATGGGGTTCCTTCGGCGTGCCGCAGTGTGGGCAGTTGAGCCACTGCGGCTCCAGCGGCACCTTGCAGCTCTTGCAGAAGTTCCGGCGCATGGAGCCGCAGAAGGGGCAAAAGAGGAACTTGGCGTCGACCGTGCGCTGGCAGCATTCGCAGCTCCTCTGGTACAAAAGCTGCGGCCCCATCACCCGCAGGAGCTCCTCCAGCGTGGTCATCCCAAGCTTCACCTTCTCCAGCCCGTCCTCCATCAGGGTCCTCATGCCGCTGCCGCGCGCCATCTCGAAAAGCTCGCTCTCGCGGTAGGAAGTGCTGATGAAGTGCCTGAAATCCTCGTTCATGGTGAACAGCTCGAAGATGCCGGTACGCCCCCGGTACCCGGTCTTGTTGCACCGCTCGCACCCCTTGCCGCGGTGCACGGTCTCGCCGAGCAGCCCCGGCGGCACCCGCAGCAGCTCCGCGATCTCCTGGTCTACCGGCACCTCGATGCTGCAGTCGGGGCAGATCCGGCGCACCAGGCGCTGCGCGAAGAGCCCCTCCAGGGCCGAGGCGATGATGTACGGCTTGATCCCCATGTCGACAAGGCGCGTGATGGAGGCCACGGCCGAGTTGGTGTGCAGGGTGGAGAGGACCATGTGGCCGGTCAGCGCCGCCTTGAACGCGACGTCGGCGGTCTCGGCGTCCCTGATCTCGCCCACAAGGATCACGTCCGGGTCCTGGCGCAGCGTGGCGCGCAAAACGTTCGCGAAGGAAAGGCCGATCTTCTCCCGCACCGCGACCTGGTTCGCGTCTTCCACGAAGTACTCCACCGGTTCCTCGATGGTCTCGAAGTTCTTGCTCCCCTCGAGCATGGTGGCGAGGATGGAGTAGAGCATGGTGGTCTTGCCGCTTCCGGTGGGGCCGGTGGCGATGATGACCCCCTGCGGCTTCTTCACCATGGTGCGGATCTTTTTGAGGTCGCCGGGGAGCACCCCCAGGTCGGGGAGTTCCTTGATGGCGGCGCTCTTGTCCAGGATGCGCAGCACCATCTTCTCGCCGTTCAGTGTCGGCATCGAAGAGACCCTCATGTCGACGATCCTGGTCCCCGCCTTCACCGTGATGCGCCCGTCCTGCGGCTTTCTCCGCTCGGAGATGTCCATCTTGGAGAGGATCTTGATGCGCGACACGATGGCGGGGTGCAGGTCGGCCGGGATCTTGATCTTGCTGTGCAAAAGGCCGTCGATCCGGAAGCGCACCAGGGTGTACTTGGTCTTCCCCTCGATGTGGATGTCGCTGGCGTGGTAGCGGATCGCCTCCGAGATCACCGCGTTCACGATCCGGATCACCGGCGGCACCTCCGAGGAGCCGATCAGCTCGGTGACGCTCACCTGGCTTTCCTCGTCGTCGATGATGATGTCGATCTCGTCGATCGGCTCCAGATCGGCGCCCTGCTCGAGCAGCAGCGGCCCCTCGGCGTAGACCCGCTGCAGCAGCGCTACGATCTCCGAGCTTGCCGCCAAAAGCGGCGTCACGCTCAGCCCGGTCATCATGGCGATGTTGTCGATCTTGTAGATGTCGGAGGGGTCGGCCATGGCGACGGTGAGCTGCCGGCCGGTCATCCGGATCGGCACCATCCGGTTGCGCTCGCACAGGTCGCGCGGCAGAAAGCGCACCGCCTGGCTGGCGATCTCGGCACAGGAGAGGTCGACGTATTCGATGTTGAGCGACGCCTGCAGCGCCTTCACCACCTGCGATTCGGTGAGCGCCCCCAGCCGCACGAGCGTATCGCTCAAGAACTCCCCTTCGCTGCGCTCCTGGGCGGCCCGGGCCAGCTCTTCCTTGCCGAGCAGCCCCGCCTTCACCAGGATGCCGCCGATCATGCCCCGGTTCTCGTCGAAGAGGTTCGCGTAGTTCTTGATGCGCTGCTGCTGGGAGCGGGTCAGCTCCTTCAGGGTCTGGTTCTCCTGCATCAGCAGGTACTGCTGCAGGGCGAGACTCACCGTGAGCCTCAGGTCGTCGTCGTTCCAGGGTTTGGTGATGAACTTGTAGACCGCCCCGTCCTTCACCGCCCCCATCACCGAGCTGACGTCGGCGTGCCCGGTGAGCATGATCCTGATGGTCTGCGGCCAGCGCTCCTTCACCGTCTTCAGGAGCTCCGCGCCGGTCATGCCGGGCATGCGGTGGTCCGAGACGATGAGATGCACCTCGTTGCTCTCCATGATGGCCAGCGCCTCGGCACCCCCCGGCGCAACGAACAGCTGGTAGTTCTCATCCATGAAGATGCGGCGCATGGCGGAGAGGACCCCCGGCTCGTCGTCGACGAAGAGGACGCCGAAGCGTTTCGCCTCCGCGGCTGGAGGGGCGCCTTCCCGCTCCTCCCCCTTCATGGCGGCCTTGAACAGTTCCGAATATTTGGCCATGCGCTATTCCTTCTTTGCGGGGATGGTGATGATGAAGTCGGCGCCTCCCCCCGGCGCGTCGGCCACGGCTATGGTTCCCTTTAGTCTCAGCACCGCCTCCCAGACCACGGCCAGCCCCATCCCGGTGCCGGAGCCGACCGGCAGGGTGGTGAAGAAGGGGTCGAAGATCTGGCCGCGCAGCGCGGCGGGGACGCCGGGGCCGTTGTCGGCGATGCCGATCCTGATCCGCTCCCCGTCGAAACAGCTGGAGAGGGTGATGCGCGGCGCGCCCCCGGCATGGGTCAGCGCGTTCTGGATCAGGTTCAGGAATATCTGCCCGGGGAGCTGCCCCTGGCAGGTGACCGGGGGGAGCGGCTGCAGCTCCTTGACCACCTCGGCCCGCCCGGCAAGGAGGTGCGACAGCACCCCCAGGGTCCGCTCCAGCTCCTGGTTCAGGTCCACCCGGACCTCGCCCGCCTCGTCCACGTGGGAGAACCCCTTGAGGTCGGCGACGATCCGGCTCACCCGCTCCGCCCCGGCCAGGCTCTCGGCCATCAGGTCCCCGACGTCGGCGAGCACCTGGGGGAGCTTGAGCTCGCGCCACTTGAGCTCGGCCTCCTCGAAGAGCGTTTGCAGCGGCAGGTCAGGCCTGAGGCGCTCCCGGTAGAACTGGAGCATGGCGCAGCAGCGCGCCGTGTACTTCTGCAGGGTGTGCAGGTTGGAGGTGATGAAGCCCAGGGGGTTGTTGATCTCGTGGGCGACGCCTGCGGCCAGCTGCCCGATGGCGGCCATCTTCTCCTGCTGCAGCATCCGGGCCTGGGCGCGCTTCAGCTCCGCGCTCCGCTCCTTCACCCGCAGTTCCAGGTTTTCGGCCAGTTCCCGGTAGCGCGCCTCGCTCCTTGCGAGATCCGCGTTGATGCGCAGGAGCTCCTCGTGAGAGCTGTTCACCACGCACGTGTGGATCTCGGTGGTGAGCACCCGTTTGAGGTTGTTCCGGAGCAGCGTGTCCAGCGCGGCCACGAGCAGCGAGGCGAGCGGGACCAGCCGGTCGCGCTGCTCCGGGGAGCCGAACAGCTCCAGCCGGGCCACCGGCTCGCCCTCCAGGTACAGGGGGAGCCGGGCCAGGAGCTCGCCCCGGCCGCCGCCGTCGCTCTCGCTCCAAAGCTCCTCCCCCTCCTCGTTCACCACCCGCGCGCCGCCGGCTCCGGCCCGCAGCGCCCCCTCGAGCAGCGGCAGTACGTCGCTGTCCAGGAGGAGCTCGCGCAGGCTCTTCTCCTCGCCCACCAGGAATTCCAGGGTATCCTCGCTCATGGCTCCTCCTTGAGCGAGGTGAGCTGCCGCACGAACTGGTCACGGGTCAGGCCGTGCTCCCCGGTGAGGGCGTAGCGGGCGTCGATCCGGTCGTAGACCAGCCCGGCCAGCCGCGCGAAGGTCTCGGCCACCCCCTCGCCGTGCAGCGCGCTGGCCATGACCACCGCGACCCCGGTGGGGTCCCAGGCGGCGCGGATCTCCCGTTCGGAAACAGCCTGCGGCAGGTCGCGCTTGTTGAACTGGATCACCAGCGGGAGGGTCTCGATGTCGAGCCCCACCAGCGCCAGGTTACGCTCCAGGTTGTCGAAACTGGTGAAGTTGCTCTGCGCTTCGGCCGGGCTGGAGTCGGCGATGAAGGCGACCCCGTCGGCCCGCTGGAGCACCGCCTTCCTGGTGGCGTCGTGGCAGACCTGCCCCGGTACCGTGTACACCTTGACCTTGATCTTCAGGCCGCTCGGCGCGGTAAGGAAGAAGGGGAGCAGGTCGAAATAGATGGTGCGGTCGCCGCTGGTGTCCAGCACCATCAGTTCCCCGCGCCCCTGCCGGGTGAGCAGGTCGTGCAGCTGCAAGAGGTTCGTGGTCTTGCCGGAGAGGGCCGGGCCGTAGTAGACCAGCTTCAGCACCATGCGCCGCTCTTTTTCGCTGTACTCGATCATTTCCGTTTCTCTTCGACCACCCATACCCCGCAGGAAGGGGGGTCGATCCGGTAGTAGCGCAGCACCGCGTCGATCGCGCCGCTGTTCAGCACCGTCCCTTCGGTGAGGAGCAACAGCCCCGTGCCGCTGTAGAGGTTCCGGGTGAGCTTCATCCCCTCCGCGAGGCGGTCGGGCGCCACCTCCTGCTCAGCCACCGGGACGCTGGCCGTGAACCGGGCCGCGCTCCCCTCGCTCCCCCCGGAGGGAGCCCAGCTGACGAAGATCCCTCCCTGGGGAGGGTCGACCTGGTAGGCCCGCCCGACGGCCATGATGCGCCCGGCGTCGAGCACCGTGCCGCGCTCCAGGACCAGGGCCCCCGAGGGGGTATGGAGGTCCCGGGTCACCGTCATCCCCTCCAGGAGCTGCTTGGGGCGCAGCTCCTTCTCGGCCACCTCGGCGCGGCGCGAGTAGGTGGGGAGGTACAGGTCCCGCACGTGCCGCTCCACGACCGGGAAGATCTCCGGATCGAGCCCCCGCCCCAGCTCCCTCTCCATGCGCGCGAAGAGCGCAGCGAGCGGGTCGTCCCCCCCAAGCTCGGTCAGCTCGCGGTCCGCGAAGTCGGCCATGGCGATGATCCGGGCGCCGAGCGGGATCTCCTTTCCCGCCAGCCCGTCGGGGAAGCCGCCGCCGTCGTAGCGCTCGTGGTGGTGCCGGATCAGGACGCCGGCCTCGCGCAGCTCCTCGACCGCGTCCAGCGTGGCCTGCCCCCGGACCGCGTGCTGCAGGAAGATGCCGAGCTCCTCCCGGTTCATGGAGGACATCCGCTTCTGCAGGATGTCCTGGCTGATGCCGATCACCCCGACGTCGTGCAAAAGCGCCGCGGTGCGCACGGTCTCCGCCTCGTGCTCGGAGAGCTTCAGGTCGCGGGCGATCCTGACGCAGAGCTCGGTGACGTTCCTCGTGTGCTCCTGCAGCCGGCTGGAGTGGAGCTCGATGAGGCGTGAGAAGGCGAGGATGGTCTCGCGGAAGGAGTGGGTCACCCGCCGGTTGCGCTCCTTGAGCTCTTCGTTTTGGCGCCTGATGGTCGCCGTCTGTTCCAGGACCCGCCCCTTCAGGCTGTCGTTCCAGGCCGAGAGCTCCCTGTTTTGCTGCTCCACCAGCGCGGTGAGGCGCCGGTTCTCCCGGACCAGGCGGTACTGCTCGACCCCCTCCCGGATGGTGCGCACCAGGACCTCGTCGTCCCAGGGCTTCAGCAGGTAGCGCGAGGCTCCCCCCTTGTTGATGGCGTCCATGGTGGCCGCCATGTCGGCGTAGCCGGTGAGCACCATGCGCACCGCCTCGGGCGCCAGGCTCTTCGCCTGCTCCAGGAACTGCGCCCCGGTCATGCCGGGCATGCGCTGGTCCGAGAGGATGAGCGCCACGTCTGGGTGCGCCTTGAGCTGCTCCAGCCCCTCGGCCCCCGATACCGCGCGCAGCACCTCCAGCTCCAGTTCCTGCTCCATGAGGAGCCGGGCTATGGAGCGGGTGATATTCTCCTCGTCGTCGACCAGGAGGACTTTATGCGGTTCGCTCTGCGACTGTATGTCCATGTCCTTCTTCCTTTATGGCAACCTCGTGCTATCCGGCGGGTGCGGCGCGCCTCAGGCCCCCGGGGCTATGGTGATCAGGAGCTCTCCCGCGTCCTGGTCGAGCGAGCGCACCTCAAGCTTTAGCTGCGTCCCCCCGGCCTGCACGCTGCGGCACCCTGGACCGGGGAGGCGGGCTTGCTCGGCCAGTTGCGCAAACTGCGGCGGCAGGGCCTGGGCCAGCCGTTTCCCGACCAGTTCGTGGCATCCCACCTGGAGCAGGTGCGCCGCCTCCCGGTTCATCTGCAGCACGGTGCCGCCGCCGTCCAGGGTCAGCACCCCCAGGGGGAGGTGGTCCAGGGCGACGGCCGCGTGCAGCAGCGAACCGTGTTTCTGCATGAAGCCGCAACTGCAGGATACCGCCCGCTGCTGCAGGTCCGCGTTCAGTTCGCACAGCTCCTGGTTCTTGCGCCGCAGCTCCTCTGCCAGCTGCTCGTTGCGGCGCTGGATCTCGAAGTGTTCCAAGGCCTTGGCCACCGTCACCCTCAGCTCGTCGTCGTTCCAGGGCTTGGGGATGAACTTGTAGATCTTCCCTTCGTTTATGGCCGCGACCACCGCGGCGGTATCGGCATAGCCGGAGAGGACGATCCTGATGGTCTCGGGGTGCCGCGTGAACACCTCCTTGAGGAACTCCACCCCGTTCATCCCCGGCATGCGGAAGTCCGAGATCACCACCTTCACCTGGGGCGATTCGCTGAGAAGCTGCAGCCCCTCCTCCCCCGACGCGGCGGTCAGGATCTCGTAGTCGTCGTCCAAAAAGATCCGCTCCAGGGCGCGCAGCACGTTCCGCTCGTCGTCGACGCACAGTATCCTTGTCTGGTCATTCATCTAAGGCACCCCCCTCGATCGGAAGCCTGATGGTGAAGGTGGTGCCCTGGCCGACGGAGCTTTCCACCTCGATGCTCCCCTTGTGCTTCTTGATGATGTCGTAACTGATGGAAAGGCCGAGGCCGGTTCCTTTCCCCACCTCCTTGGTGGTGAAGAATGGCTCGAAGATGCGGCTCTTGATCTCGTCCGGGATGCCGGCTCCCGTGTCGGAAAAGGCGATCAGCACCTCTTCGCCTTCCCGCCTGGTCCGGATGGTGATCTCCCCCTGCTTCTCGATGGCGTGGGCGGAGTTCACCAGCATGTTCAGAAACACCTGGTTCAGCTGCTGCGGGCGGCACTTGATCGGCGGGAGCTCCCCGTAGTCGCGCACCAGCGTGGTCTTGTACTTAAGCTCGTTCCAGGCGATGGTGACGGTGCTCTCCAGGCACTCGTTCAGGTCGACGTAGGTGGCCTGGGCGTCGTCGACGCGGGAGAAACTCTTCAGGTTCTGCACGATGCTGCGCACCCGTTCCGCCCCGTCCTGGGACTCCGCCAAGAGGCTCCGGGCGTCCCCCAGGATGTAGTCGACCTTGAACTTCTTGCGTGCCTCGGCGACCTCCTGCCGCACCTGTTCCGGCGCGACCTCGGCGATGCCCGCCGACTGGACCTCCAGAAAGCCTTCCAGCCGTTCCAGGTATTTCACCATGGTGCCCAGGTTGCTGGATATGAACCCCATGGGGTTGTTGATCTCGTGCGCCACCCCCGCGGCGAGCTGCCCGATGGAGGCCATC
Source organism: Geomonas diazotrophica (assembly GCF_018919385.1). GTDB lineage: Bacteria > Desulfobacterota > Desulfuromonadia > Geobacterales > Geobacteraceae > Geomonas > Geomonas diazotrophica. Next base: position 162,134 of record NZ_JAHLMF010000001.1, on the reverse strand, counting down.
TTCTCCTGCTGCAAAAGCTGCGAGTGGGTCGCCTTCAACTCCTGGTAGGCGACCACCAGCTCCTCGGAGACCTGCTTGATCTCGGTCAGGTCGTGCAGCATGATCACCTGCCACCCCTGGTCGCCGTAGGGGTAGATCCTCAGGGTGAGCCAGCGCCCGCTCGCCTCGTGGTAGAGCTCGCTCTGGCCGGCCTCCAGCGGCTCCAGGGCCATCCCCGCCCCCCGCAGCAGGTCGTGCCAGTTGGCCGAGACCAGCCTCGAATAGGAACTGCCGGTCAGAAGCTTGAAGGCGCGGTTGCAGCGCCGCACCCTCCCCTGGGCGTCCACCATCGCCACCAGGTCGTCGACGCAGTCCATGGTCTGTTCCCACTCCCGCTTCCCCTTCTCCACCTGGCGGAAGAGCTCCGAGAGCTGCTCGTGCTTGAGCACGAGCTCCGCCTGGTTCTTGAGCAGCTGCCGCTCGGCGTCCTTGCGGGCGGTGATCTCCTCCTTCACCCCCAGGTAGTGGGTCACCTTGCCGTGCTGGTCGCTGATGGGCGAGATCAGGGCGCTCTCCCAGAAGAAGCTCCCGTCCTCGCGCTTGTTGTAGAACTCGCCGTGCCACTCCTTGCCGGCGGTGATGGTCTCCCAGAGCTCGCGGTAGCTCTGCTCGGGGAGCCGCCCGGACTTCAGGATGCTCGGCCTGCTCCCCAGCGCCTCCTCCTTCTCGAAGCCGCTCACCTCGCAGAACTTGCGGTTCACGTACTGGATCACCCCGCCGGCGTCGGTGATCACGATGGAGCTGGCGCTCTGCTCGACCGCCTGCGAGAACAGGCGCAGCGATTCCTCGGCGCGGGCCCGGTCGGTGATGTCGTAGAGCGTCTCCACCACCGCCACGACCTCGCCGTTTCTCAGCACCGGCGCCGCGTCGAAGCAGAGGTAGCGGTCCAGGCCGTTGAGGTTTCGATACCACCCTTCCGCCCTGATGATCCCCTTCATGACCACGTCGCTGCTGTAGGTCGGGTAGAAGTCCGCTATCTGCTGGGTCTGGCCGGAGAGGACGACGTCGCACAGGGTCGGGCGCTTTTCCGGGTAAAACGGCTCCCACTGCCGGTCGGTCCCCAGCATCTCGCCGGCGGTCATGCCGGTCATCTCGGCGATGGCGCGGTTCCAGACGATGACCCGGTGGTTGCTGTCGATGACGAAGAGCGGTGTCGACGTGTTTTCCAGCAGGTCCTCGGCGAAGCGGCGCTCCGTCTCCAGCATCCCTTCCAGCAGCCGGTCCTGGGTGATGTCCCTGAAGCTGCCGCGCAGGCCGAGGTATTCGCCGTCGGGTCCGGTCACATCGCGGCAGATGTACTTGAACCAGCGGGTCTCCCCCTGCCGGGTGAGGAGCCTCAGCTCCACCGGGGCGGCCGGTGTGCCCTCCCTGGCGCAGAGGTTGCGCTGCTGCCAGATGTCGCGGTCCTCGGGATGAATGATGTCGTTCAAAAGCCCCGGGGATTCCAGGAACTGCCGATCCGCGTAGCCGGTCACCCCCTGGCAGTTGGAGGAGATGTAGCGCAGCGATCCGTCCGGGTTGCAGACGACGGCGATCTCGGAGGTGAATTCGGCGATGATGCGGTAGAGTTCCTGGTTCTCCTCCAGGGCCTCCCGCCGCCTGTCCATTTCCTCCACCATGGTGTTCACCGTCGAGGCTAGGTCCTCCAGCTCGTCGCCGGTGTTGAGGACGAGCCGGCGCTCGCCGCTGGTCTTAAGAGGAAGGTTTCGGATGTGGTCCACCAGGCGGGCCAGCGGCTGGGTGATGCGCCGGATCAGGCGCCAAAGCGTCACCTGGGTCAGCAGCAGGAGTATCACGAGGGCCGCGACGAAGACGAGCCGGGCCTGTTGCAGAGGCTGGTAGGACTCCGATTCCGGGTACTGCACGGCGACGATCCAGTTGGCGTTGGTGAGGGGGAGGGCAGTGGTGATCCAGGTTTCGCCCCGCGCATCCCGGACCTCTCCCTCGGACAGGCGGTTTTCCTGCAGGGCGTCGTCGATCCCCGGGTCCTCTCCGGGAGCCATGTGCTGCATGACCCGGCCGGGATCGGGGTGCCAGATGATGGTGCGGTTGCGTTCCAGGACGATGAGGCGTCCCCGCTGCCCCACGGTGTGCAGCGCCCGGTCGGTCTCGTTGTCCCGGGTGAGATCGTGGTGCCCGGCCAAAAGGCCGGCGACGCTGCCGTCGGGGCGCAGTACGGGAATCCAGAGGCTGATGGTGGGGCGGTGCGGATCCCCCTCGGCGAGGTAGGGGGGGGAGACTGAGGGTTTGCCGGTTGCCAGCGCCATTGCGGCGTAGCCGTTGCCGCGGCCGGTGGGGCTGCTCGTAGCGGCTAAGCTCCTGGCCACGCTTTGCCTGCGGTCGTCGATGATCTCCAGGCCGCCGTTGAAGAAGGTGCGGGCCATCTGCATCTGCCCCAGCGCCCGTCGCATCGCGCGCGGGTCGCGCATTTGGGCGGGTTCGAGCCCCCTGGCGAGCAGCTCCAGCATCTGCCTCGAGTGCAGCAGCTCGTCGTCGATGTATCTCCCGGCCATCCGGAGCATCGCCGCATGCTGCCGGGCCACGCTCAGCTTCAGGGCATGGGCGAGGTACTGGTATCCCGCGAAGGTGAGCAGCCCCATCAGGAGAGCCACCAGCAGGAAAATCGGGCCAGATATCTTGGTCTTTATCCTCATGTCAATGCCGGTCTGCAATGGTTGCGTGGTGAACGCCGGTAGTGGGACGCGTCCCGCAGCGTGCTCGGCACCGAGCGGCGTTCGCGTTCCTTCACCTATCGGAGAAAACGGTCCCCGCTTGAGCGAATCTTGTCTAAGTGAGCGTAGTTATTGGATTAATTTATACTAACCTTGACAGGGGTGCCTGGGAAGGCGCGAGGGGGATTTCGACCCGGACGCAGGTGCCCGAGGTGTCGCTGGAGACGAGGATGCGGCCGCCGTGCCCGGCGATGAAGCGCTGGGCGATGGTGAGCCCGAGCCCGACATGGCTGTCGGGGGACTTGGTGGTGAAGAAGGGGTCGAAGAGGGAGGAGATCTGGTCCTGCGGGATCCCGGGGCCGCTGTCGGAGATGGTGATCTCGGCCAGCTCCTGTTGCGAGCCGATGGAGACGCTGATGGTGCCCGGGACGCTTCCCAGTGCCTCGCAGGCGTTTTTCAGGAGCGCGACCAGCGCCGTGTTCAGCAGGGTCAGCGACCCCTCGACGAAGATGGGCCCCTCGGGCTGGGACCAGCGCACCTCGGTTCCCGGCGGGGCGAGGACCGTGATCATGTCGACCAGCGGCTTCATCAAGCCGACCAGTTCCAGCTCCTGTACCCCCTGGTTGGCGAGCCCCAGTTCGAGCTGGGCCATCTGCTGCACGATGAGCGCGATGCGTCCCCCCCCTTCCCGGGTCTCCTGCAGCAGTGCGGGGAGGTCCAGGGTGATCTGGCGCAGGCGGTGTTTCTTCTCCAGCTCCGCGATGCGCTCCTCGCTGTCGGGGTCGGCGGTGCGCAGCAGCTCGGTGAGGTCGGCCGCGTGCGTTTGCAGGGCCAGGGCGTAACGCTCCAGCGTCGAGAGGTTGCTCATGACGAAGCCGAGCGGGTTGTTGATGTAGTGTGCGGCGCCGGCGGCCAAGCGCGCCACGGCCCCCACCTTTTCCTGTTCGACCAGCTTTCGCTGGGTCTTCTGCAGTTTGGCGAGGGTCTGCTCCATTTCCTGCCTGGCGCGGGCCAGGGCTCCCTTCTGGCGTGTGCTGCGCACGGCGGCGCGGATCCTGGCCAGGAGGTCGACCTCGTGGAAGGGCTTGATCACGTAGTCGTCGGCGCCGAGATCGAGCCCCAGGGCGATCTGATCCTGGGCGGATTGCGTGGTGAAGAGGATGACGGAGTAGATGCGGTTGTGCAGGGCGGGGGTGCGCAGCACGTCGAGGCCGGAAAGCCCCGGCATCTCCACGTCGAGGAGCACCACGTCCGGCTGCTCCGCCTGCAGTGCGGCGAGGGCGCCGGCCCCGTCGACCGCCTCGCGTACCCGGTACCCCGCCGTGGCTAGCAGCGAAGTCACGTAGCAGCGGATGGCGGCGCTGTCGTCGACGACGAGTATTTTAGGCTGCTCGCAAAAATCATTCATGATGCATCGGTCCGCGCGGTGTCGATGGGGTCCCCTCCGCCGGTTCAACCGACCGATCCGGAGGCACCACTACCTCATCGGCGCAGCGAACATGCTACTGAAGCGTTTTTGCGCAACCGGCTTTTCCGGATGACGGCGCAGGCGAAAAAAGGTAGTATCGAAGGCCGGCCGGCCGCCGGCAGACAGGACCCACCAGGAGAGACATATCATGACGGACAAGAACCTGCGCCTCGAGGGGATCTACCCCCAGCGCCAGAAGGAATTTTTCATGCAGCGCGTCAAGCTTCCCGCCGGCATCATCTCGGCAGACCAGGCCCTCAAGGTGGCGCAACTGGCCGGGCGCTACGCGCGCGGGGTGGCCCACCTGACCACCAGGGGGAGCATCGAGCTGCACTGGCTCACCGAGGGGGACCTCCCGGTGGTGGCCGCGCAGCTGGCCCAGGTGGGACTGTACAACCGCGGCGCCTGCGGCGGCGCCGTGCGCGGCGTCATCTGCGGCAGCCTCTCGGCCGCGGGCGCCCCCACCCTCGAAGCCCTGGTGAGGAAGATCCACCGGCATTTCACGGGGAACCCCCGTTTCGAGAAGCTCCCCAAGAAGTTCAAGATCGGCGTCGAGGCCGACACCTCCAGCAAGAGGCACCTGATCCAGGACCTGGCCTTCGTCCCCGCTCCTTCCGATGACGGCCGCCCCCGTTACGACGTCTACGCGGCCGGGGGGCTGGGGCGCGAGCCGGTACCTGGCTTTCTGCTGGCCCCGGGGGTTGTCGAGGAAGCGGTGCTCCCCCTGATAGAGAGGGTGCTCGTAGAGTACGAAGCCAACACCCCGCCCCCCAAGCGGCTTAAGTTCCTCGTGGGGCAGATCGGGCAGGAGGAGTTTCGGCGCAGGGTGCTGGGGGAGGCGCTTGCAGAGCTGCCGACGTCGGCGCCGACCCTGACCGGGAGCCTTTTGCCGGTGCCGGCGGCGGACGAGGACCGTCTGGAGGCGCGCGTCTTCGCGGGGGAGCTCTCCGCCGACGGGTTGGCCGCGCTGGCGGAGATCGCCGGCAGGTTCTGCGGCGGGATGCTGATGGTGACCGGGAACCAGACCGTGGTGATGCACCTAGTCGAGGGGAGCGGCCGGGAAGAGGCGCTCAAGGCGCTCTCCGAGGCGGGGTTTGCCAATGAAAGCGCCGCCGAGCGGGTGGTGTTCCGGGTCTGCCCGGGCAGCCACGAGTGCATCATGGGGCTGGCTGCCACACGCGACGTCGCGGCGGCGGTGGTGGCGGAGCTCGGCGAGGAGGCGCTCAAGCTTACCTGGGCCATCTCCGGCTGCCCCAACTGCTGCGCCCAGCCGCAGCTCGCGCAGGCGGGGATCGTGGCGTCGCGCCTGGTGAGCGACCAGGCCGGGCGTGCCCCGCGTTTCGACCTGTACCGGGCCGGTGCCGGCGCCTTCGCCGAACCGGAGCAGCAGGGGCTGAACCTCACCGAGCTGCTGGCGGCGGTCAAAAAGATCTAAACCCTCTTTACACCCGTTCAAGGTACAACGTTCAACGTTGCCGGCGGCCGCTTCTGCACGGTTGTACATCCCGGGGCAGCCGCCGGCACTTCCGCGGACTTTTCACCCAGCCCCCTCACCGGTTCATCCCCTCTCCCCCGGGAGAGGCTCGATGCGGACTGATCCCCTCTCCCGGAGGGCGAGGGGAGTCCCCCCTCCTGTCGTGTCACTTTCAAAGCGCGCCGTACACAGGCCACCGAACGTTCGACGGCCTCCGTAGTTCACTCGTCCAAAAGCTCCCGCACCCGCGCCAGCAGCTCGTTGATCTTGATCGGCTTGGAGACGAAATGACGCGGGTCCCCCATGGTGAGGGTGTCGGTGATGATGTCGGCGGTGTAGCCGCTCATGAAGATGACCTTGACCCCGGGGGACAACGCGGATATCGCCTGGTAAGCGTCCCTGCCGTTCATGCGCGGCATGATCACGTCCATGATGATCAGTGCCACACTCCCGCCAGCCGCCTGGAACTTCTCCACGGCATCGACCCCGTCCACCGCGGTGATCACCCGGTAGCCGAAATCCTGCAAAAGCTCCCGCACCATATCGCGTATCACCGCGTCGTCCTCGACCAGTAGCAGGGTCTCCTCGCCGCCGTGCACGGCATCCTCGACGGCGATGCTCTCGCTTCGCGCGGGGAGGTCGATCAGGGGGAGGTATATCCTGAACACGGTGCCGTGCCCAGGCTCGCTGTAGCAGTTGATGAATCCAGAATGCTGCTTGACGATGCCGTACACCATGGCCAGCCCCAGGCCGGTCCCCTTCCCCGGCTCCTTGGTGGTGAAGAAGGGTTCGAAGATCCGGTCGCGCGTCTTCTCGTCCATGCCGATGCCGGTGTCGGCCACCGTGATCAGGGCGTAGCTTCCGGGGAGGCCGTAGCCGTGCGCCGCCACGAACTCCTGGTCAAGGATGATCCGATCCGTCGCGATGCTCAGGATGCCGCCATTGGCCATCGCATCCCGGGCGTTCACCGCGAGGTTCATGATCACCTGCTCGATCTGCCCTGAATCCGCCAGAACGGAAAGCTCTTCGCCGGCTAGATGCATCCTCAACTCGATGTGCTCGGGGATCAGGCGGCGCAGCATGACCTCCAGGTTCACGAGGATCGCGTTCAGCCCGACCGGCACCGGGTTGGTCACCTGCTTCCTGCTGTAGGCCAAAAGGCTCCGGGTGAGGTTTGCGGCCCGCTCGGACGCCCGCAGGATCTCGCTTACCTTCGCCTGCTGGGGATGATCATCCTCCAACTGCACCTGCATCATGGTGCCGTAGCCGATGATGGCGGTGAGGATGTTGTTGAAGTCGTGGGCGATCCCGCCGGTGAGGGTGCCGATCGCTTCCATCTTCTGGGACTGGGTCAGCTGGTGCTCCAGCGCCCTTCTCTCCTCCTCGGCCTGGAGGCGGTCGGTCACGTCGTAGCAGGTCCCTATGTACCCCGCGAACCTGCCATCCAGTCCGTTGAAGGGCCTCCCCATGTCGACGATCCAGTGGTAGCTGCCGTCCACGTGGTGCAGCCGGTACTGCATCTGGAAGGGGGCACGCTGCGCGAAGGCGTCACGGTAGGTTTTCATGCAGTAATCCTGGTCCTCGGCGTGCACCCCGGCGGCCCAGCCGTCACCGAGCTCGTCGGCCAGGTCGCGCCCGGTGAAATCGAGCCAGGTCCGGTTGAAGTAATTCACCTTGCTGTCGGTGCCGGCACGCCAGATCATGGCGGGGAAGTTGTCGAACAGGGTCAGGTAGAAGTCTGCGGAGCGCTCCAGTTCCAGGAGCATGGTGTTGAAGGTGCGGGCCATCTGGCCGATCTCGTCGTCGGAGGCGACCGGCGCCAACTTTTGGGCGAGGTCCCCCTTGGCCGGAAGCTGTTCCAGGTGCCTGGTGAAGGAGACCAGTGGCCTGGTCAGGTACTGCATGAAGGGCCAGACCAGGCAGAGCGAGAGGAGGGCGGCGGCCAACGAACCGGCCACGAAGTAGTTCCTGGCGGTGTACACGGCGGCATACGCCTCTTCGATCGGGTAGCTCACCGCCAGCACCCAGCCGGTCGACTGCAGCCGCTTCACGGAGCGCAGCACCGGGATTCCCGTCCGTGTCATGGTTTCCGCCGTCCCCTGGAACCCCTGCAGGGCGCGCTCCAGCATCTCGTTGGTCCCGGGCGGGTCCTGGCGCAGCACCCTCCGCTTGTCCGGGTGCATGAGGACGTTGCGCCGGGCGTCGTAGAGCGACAGAAAACCCCTCTTCCCGAGCTTGAGGGCGGCCAGCGAGCGCAGGAAGTGCTGCTCGCGCAGGTCGATGCTCCCTCCGAGGATGCCGGCCAGCTCATGCTTCTCGTCGAAGATCGGGACGGTGAACATGATGATGGGGCGGCTTTGTTTCTGCAGCGAGGCGAAAGGGGGGGAGATGTAGGTGGCGCCGCGCTTTACCGTCTCCTTGTAGTACTCGCGGAAGGAGAAGTCCATGCCGATGAAGTTGAGCCCTTGTGGGGTGGCCGCGACGAGCTTGCCGGAGGGGGAAAAAAGGAACAGCGAGTTGTCGAAGAACGCCCGCTGTCTCTGCTCGGTATCCAAAAGGAGTTGGGCCTTTTCGGGGTGAGCCACGGCATCCCGGGTGAGACGGCGGGAGAGGTTGTGCAGTTCGGAGGTGAAGTCGAAGATCCGGTCGTCGATCTGGGCGGAGAGCGAGTCCAGCAGGACGGCCTGCTGTTGGGAGATGCTCTGCTTGAAGGTCTTCTCGAAGAAAAGGAATGAGCCGACCGCGGAGACAGTCATCAGGACCCCGACCAGCAGGAACACGGCCAGGGTCATCTTGGTTTTCATGCTGGTTAAAAGCACAAACGCTCCGCTGGCTGCTGGTTCCCGGTCCCCTGGTTTTTGTCACGCCTCTGGTCGGTACCGCTGCTAGAGCAGGCAGCCTGTGTCAGTCATGAAAACTCTTATAAACCTTCCTGACGAAATAACAACTTAGCCGTCAGTCTTTTATTATTTGTGCTTACCAATATATTGACCGGTTCTCCTGGAAAAACCACTTTTCCTGATAGTGTAATTTAATCTTATGAGAGAGTGCATTTGTATGTTGCAGTAATTAAAGGGCTTTTTGAATGTTGGCCGGCACAGGGAAGGGCACGTCGGAGGGTGGGGTGGCGTCTTTCGCGTCAATATACTGTCGTTCCGTCCGGGAAACGGGGCAAAGTGGACAACTATCAAGGTCTTAGCGGCGTTTACGGTGTAGATAGCGGCTGGCAGTAGTTCTTCTATCCACGTCACCTGTGGAAAACCATGTGGAGAAATCGGGTCCTGCGGCATGAAAACGGCGTAATGGGGACGTCTCCAGCAAATTGCACTAATTTTAGGCAGCTGAAATGGGCGAGATTACTGGGCACGCCAACGATTTGGCGCGGGGCATGCGGACACAAAAAAAGGGGGGCCGAAGCCCCCCTGTGACAGTTGTGGATTTGCCTATGCCATTACGAAAAGGAGCTCCTCTTTTTCCACCTTGCCCCCTTCCTTGCATTTGACCTCGGCGACGGTGCCGTCCTCCTTGGCCTTGATGTTGGTCTCCATCTTCATGGCCTCGGTGACCGCGAGGATGTCCCCCGCCTTCACCGCGTCACCGACCTTGACGTTCAACTTGATCACCTTGCCCGGCATCGGCGCCCCGACATGCTTGGGGTTCGACTTGTCGGCCTTCTCGTGGCCGGCCTCGTCGCTTTGCACCGACTGGTCGCGCACGGTGACGCTCCTCGCGTTGCCGTTGAGCTCGAAGTAGATCTTCTTGGTGCCGTCGGGCTGGGTCTTGCCGATGGCGTTGAGCTTCACGATGAGCGTCTTGCCCGGCTGAAGCTCGATGGAGGTCTCCTGCCCCGGCTCCAGGCCGTAGAAGAAGATCGGGGTGGGGATCACCGAGACGTCGGAGAACTCCTGGCGGTGCTTGGCGTATTCCACGTAGACGCTCGGGTACATCATGTAGGACATGAGTTCCTCGTCGTTCACCGGGTGACCCACCTTGGCCTCGGCGGCGGCGCGCTCCCTCTCGAAGTCGGCCGGCTCCAAAAGCTCGCCCGGACGGCAGGTGATCGGCTCCTGTCCCTTGAGGATGATCTTCTGCAGCTCCTTGGGGAAGCCCTGGTAGGGCTGGCCGATCATCCCCTTGAAGAAGCCGACTACCGACTCGGGGAAGGCGAGGTCGGCGTCCGGGGCGAAGACGTCCTCGGGCTCGAGGTTGTTCTTCACCAAGAACATGGCCATGTCGCCCACCACCTTGGAGGAGGGGGTGACCTTGACCACGTCGCCGAAGAGGAGGTTCACCTTGTGGTACATCTCCTTGCACTCTTCCCAGCGCTCGATGAGGCCGAGGCCGGCCACCTGCGGCTTGTAGTTGGAGTACTGCCCCCCCGGGATCTCGTGGTGGTACACCTCGGCGGTGCCGCTTTTCAGCCCCGACTCGAACGGCGCGTAGTAGTCGCGCACCGTCTCCCAGTAGTTGGCGAGCTGCTGCAGGCCGCGCTCGTTCACCTGCGGGTCGAACTCGGTCCCCTTCAGGGTCGCCACCAGAGCGTTCAGGTTCGGTTGCGAGGTGAGGCCGGAGATGGAGGAGAGTGCGGCGTCGACGATGTCGACCCCGGCCTGCGCCGCCATGAGCAGCAGCGCGCCGCCGTTGCCGGAGGTGTCGTGGGTGTGCAGGTGCACCGGGATGCCGATCTCCTCCTTGAGCGCCTTGACCAGCTGGTAGCCGGCGTAGGGCTTCAACAGGCCCGCCATGTCCTTGATGGCCAGGATGTGGGCTCCCATCTTCTCCAGTTCCTTGGCCATCGAGACGTAGTAGGAGAGCGGGTACTTGGTGCGGGTGGGATCGGAGATGTCGCCGGTGTAGCAGATGGCGGCCTCGCAGATCTTGCCGGACTTCTGCACCGCCTCCATGGCCACCTGCATGCCGCGGGTCCAGTTGAGCGAGTCGAAGACGCGGAAGACGTCCACGCCCGACTCGGCCGCCTGCGCCACGAAGCGCTGCACCACGTTGTCCGGGTAGTTGGTATAGCCGACCGCGTTGGAGCCGCGCAACAGCATCTGGAACAGGACGTTGGGGATCGTCTCGGAGAGGGCGTGCAGCCTCTGCCAGGGGTCTTCCTTCAAGAAGCGCATGGAGACGTCGAAGGTGGCGCCCCCCCAGAGCTCCAGCGAGAACAGGTCGCTGGCCAGGTGCGAGGTGGCGTCGGCCACTTTCAGGAGGTCATAGGTCCTGACGCGGGTGGCCAAAAGCGACTGGTGCGCGTCACGCATGGTGGTGTCGGTGAGCAGGAGCTTCTTCTGCTCCAGCACCCACTTGGCGAGCCCCTCGGCCCCCTTCTCGCGCAGGATGTCCTTGGTCCCCTTGGGCTTTTGGGCGAAGAGGTCGATCTGCGGCACGGCCGCCTCGATCAGGTCCGCGGAGCGCAGCGGCTTGGCGACGCCGGGGGAGCCGTTCACGATGACGTCGCCCAGGAAGTTAAGCACCTTGTTGGCGCGGTCCTTCTTCTCCGGGATCACCAAAAGTTCCGGGTGCTGGTCGATGAAGGAGGTGTTGCACTCGCCGGCCAGGAACACCGGGTGGGTGATCACGTTCTCCAAAAAACCGATGTTGGTCTTCACGCCGCGCACGCGGAATTCCTGGAGGCTTCGGTCCATGATGTGGGCGGCCTCGGTGAAGGTGAGCCCCCAGGCGCTGACCTTCACCAGCAGCGAGTCGTAGTGCGGCGTGATCTGGGCGCCGGTGAAGGCGTTGCCCGCGTCGAGGCGGACACCGCAGCCGGCGGAAGAACGGTAGGTGGTCAGGGTGCCGAAGTCGGGCGCGAAGTTGTTGGTCGGGTCCTCCGTGGTGATGCGGCACTGGATGGCGAAGCCGCGCATCTCGATGGAGCCCTGGTTGGGGATGTTGATCTCCGGGTCGGAAAGGCGTTTCCCCTCGGCGATCAGGATCTGCGCCTGCACCAGGTTGCGGCCGGTGATCATCTCGGTGACCGTGTGCTCGACCTGGATGCGCGGGTTCATCTCGATGAAGTAGTAGCGCCCTTCCTCGTCCAGGAGGAACTCGACGGTGCCGGCGTTACGGTACCCCACCTGCTTGGCGATCTTCAACGCATCGGTGCACAGGGCGAGGCGGGTGTCGCCGGGGAGGGCCAGCGAGGGGGCGAACTCGACCACCTTCTGGTGGCGGCGCTGGATGGAGCAGTCGCGCTCGTAGAAGTGCACCAGGCTGCCGTAGCCGTCGCCTAACACCTGCACCTCGATGTGCTTGGGGTTTTTCAGGTAGCGCTCCAGGAACACGGAGGGGTCGCCGAAGGAGGCCTTCGCCTCGGAAGAGGCCGACTGCAGCCCCTCCAGCAGCTCCTTCTGGTTGGTGGCGACGCGCATGCCGCGCCCGCCGCCGCCGGCCGCCGCCTTGATGATGATCGGGTAGCCGTGGTTCTTGGCGAAGATGAGGGCTTCTTCCTCGTGGACGATGGGTTCCTCGGTGCCGGGCACGGTGGCGACCCCGGCGGCCTTGGCCACCTTCCTCGCGGCCACCTTGTCCCCCAGGGCGCGCTGCATCTCGGCGGTCGGTCCGATGAAGGCGATGCCGTTTTGCTCGCATTTCTCGGCGAACTCGGCGTTCTCGGCCAGGAAGCCGTAACCGGGATGGATGGCGTCGACCTCGCGCTTTTTGGCCAGGGCGATGATCTCGTCGATGCCGAGGTAGGCGTCGATGGGGGCTTTCCCCTTGCCGACCTGGTACGCTTCATCAGCCTTGTAGCGGTGCAGCGAGAGCTTGTCCTCTTCCGAATAGATGGCAACCGTGCTGATGCCGAGTTCGGTGCAGGCGCGGAAGATCCTGATCGCGATCTCCCCGCGGTTGGCTGCCATCACCTTCCTGAATTTCCGTGCTTCCATTTCCGCTCCTTTAGTGGGGGTATTTTTTTACCGAGACTAAAACAAATGATGGAAATTTTATTGCCGTTTTAAAACACCCCTGGCTATATTGGTAAAACCAATTTCCTTTTAAGTTTTGAGGGTTTAATCGTGTATTCAAAGGGAGGCATATAAAAACAGATTCCCCTTCGAATGTCAATCCTGGAATCATGTTATATTTTTGTATACTTTCCCCAAACCAGAAAGGCTACCATCCGGATAAGGTTTTGCTTGCCTTAGCGGGGAGAAATTCCTATCTTTGCCCGATGATCATGCAAGGAACGGCGGTAAACGCGGCGGCAATCGTTATCGGCAGTGCCCTCGGCCTCAAGGCGGGGCACCTCATCTCCAGCAAGGTGCGGGGCACCGTCATGGCCGGGCTCGGCCTTGCCGTACTACTTATCGGCATCCAGCTCGCTTTCAAGAGTCAGCAGCCGATGATTATTATTGGCTCGCTTATCGGCGGGGGGATCATCGGCGAGTTGCTCGGCATCGAGGCGCGCCTGGAGGCGCTCGGCAACTGGATCGGCGACCGCTTCAAGGGGAGCGGCCGGATAGCCGAAGGCTTCGTCACCGCGAGCCTGCTCTACTGCGTCGGGGCCATGGCCATCATGGGGGCGCTCCAGGACGGTCTCGGCTCCCGCCCGGACATCCTCTATGCCAAGGCGGCCCTGGACGGCATCGCCTCGGTGGCGCTCGCCTCCACCCTGGGGGCCGGCGTGCTCTTCTCGGCGCTTCCTCTTTTCGCCTACCAGGGCGCCATCACCCTCTCCGCCACCCTGGCCCAGCAGATCCTCACCCCGGTCGTGGTCCAGGAGATGAATGCGGTCGGGGGGCTTTTGATCCTCGCCATCGGCCTCGACATGCTCGGCGTCAAGAGGGTCCCTGTGGGGAACCTGCTTCCCGCCGTGTTCCTGGCGCCTCCCCTGGTGATGCTCTTCGTGTCGTAAACCTTGACATTCCATTTGAGAATTTAATAACATGCAGTGCTTCCCACCTTTGCGCCCCGCGCTCGGGTGGGCGGGCGCCGGTCTTGAAGCTAAAGCCGTTACGCGGGGGACGTTCAAGCAGCCGCGACGCATGCGAAGAAAGCTTGAAGCGTCGAACCTCGAAGCTCGCTTCGCGTACCTCGCGCGCTCTTCTTCGGGTACCTTGCGTAACTCCTTTTGAGTCCGGCGCAGAGTCGCATCAACAAGTATTGGAGAAAAGAACTTTGGCCTGGAAAGCAATCGGGATATTCGACTCCGGCGTGGGGGGCTTGACCGTTCTCAAGGAAGTGCTGCAGACGCTCCCCCAGGAGGACACCATCTACCTCGGGGATACCGCCCGGGTCCCCTACGGCACCAAGTCGCCGGAAACGGTGATCCGCTACTCGCGCCAGATCGCCCGCTACCTGATGAACCGCGACATCAAGCTCCTCGTTGTCGCCTGCAACACCGCTTCCGCCGTGGCGCTCTCTGCGCTGCAGCAGGAGTTCGACATCCCCATCGTGGGGGTGATCGAGCCGGGCGCCCGCGCCGCGGCCGCGGCGACCAGGACCGGCAAGGTAGGCGTCATCGGCACCGCCGCCACCGTGGCCTCCTCCGCCTACACCAAGGCGATCAAGAGGATCAACCCGGACATCGAGGTGGTGAACCGCGCCTGCCCGCTCTTCGTCCCCCTTGCCGAGGAGGGGTGGGTGGACAACGAGGTGACCAGGATGACAGCGCGCATCTACCTCGAGGACCTGAAGGCGCAGGGGGTGGACACCCTGGTGCTCGGCTGCACCCACTATCCCATCCTCAAGGAAGTGATCGCGCAGGTAATGGGGCCGGAGGTGACCCTGGTCGACTCCGCGGCCGAAACCGCCCGCACCGTGGCGCAGATCCTCACCGAAGAGGGGCTTTTGCGCCCGGTGAACGAGCGGGGCAATCACCACTACTACGTCACCGACATCCCGGCCGGTTTCATCAGGGTCGGCAACCGTTTCCTCGGCGGCGAGCTGGGGGACGTCTACCAGGTGAGCCTGGAGCAGGATCTGCAGGAAGGAGGGGACGGTGAAGAGACGGAGTAACAGGGCCAAGGGGGTCCTGCTGATCGCCTTCCTGGTCTTTGCGGTGGTCGTGGGGGGCATGGTCTTCAGGAAATACCAGACGGCGACCAAGGTGACGCCGCCCGCCGCGCCGGCCGAACAGGTCGACACCCGGGTGGTGACCCTGTTCTTCTCCAGCCAGGACGGTTCGTCGCTGGCGCGGGAAGGGCGCGAGATCGCGGTGGAGGATACCACCGATGACATGATAGCCAGCGTGGTGGATGAGCTGGTGGTCGGGCCGCTGGGAGACCTGGCGCCCACCCTGCCGCACAACGCGCGGGTGCTCGGGGCCCAGTTGAAGGGGGACGTGGTGCAGGTGAATTTCTCCAAAGCGCTGGTGGAGAGCCTCCCCGAGGGGAGTTCCGCCGAGATGAGCGCCGTCTACTCCGTGGTCGACACCGTCGTCGCCAACTTCCCGCAGGTGAAAGCGGTGCAGTTCCTGGTCGACGGCGTGCCGGTCAAGGAGCTGAAGGGGCACCTCGACCTTTCCGCGCCCATCCCGGCCGACTTCACGCTGGAGAAGAAAGAGGCGCCTGCGGCGCCGGAAAAACAGTAAAACCAAAAGCGAGAGCACGAAGGGCCACAGAGGACACGAACGTCCATTGAAGGACGGGGATCCATTGAGGGCACGGAGGAAAAGGCGGTGATACGCTGGTTCCCTCTCCCTCTGGGAGAGGGTGCCCGAAGGGCGGGTGAGGGCTTGCCGGCTGCGGTCATTTAGCCTTTGGCAACTCCCTCACCCTGACCCTCTCCCGGGGGGAGAGGGGATGTGGCCAGATGTGGGAGATGATCTCCCTGGTGTCCTGTGTCGTTAGCGTTTTTTTCCGATTTTCAAATTTCCTTTTCAGGGGTGACCGATGAAGATGCCGTTTATGCAGGCGGTTAAGGAGCGGGTGCTGGTTTTGGACGGCGCCATGGGAACCATGCTGCAGGAGCGCGGGCTGAAGGCGGGACAGTCGCCCGAGGAGATGAACCTGACCGCCCCCGAGGTTGTGGCGGGGGTGCACCGCGCCTACCTGGAGGCGGGCGCCGACATCATCGTCACCAACACCTTCGGCGGCACCAAGGCGAAGCTCGAGCACTACGGCCTGGGGGACCAGGTGGCCCGGATCAACGCCGAGGCGGTCCGCATCGCCCGCGAGGTGGCAGGGGACGACGCCTACGTGGCGGGCTCGATCGGGCCGACCGGACGCTTCGTGGAGCCGGTCGGGGACATGAGCTTCGACGAGGCCCACGCGCTCTTTAGCGAGCAGGCCAAGGCCCTGATCGACGCCGGCTGCGACGTCATCTCGCTGGAAACCTTCCTCGACATCAAGGAGATCCGCGCGGCGCTCATCGCTATCCGCGAGCTTTCCGCCGACATTCCGGTCATCGCCATGCTCACCTTCGAGGAGAAGGGGAGAAGCGTGCTGGGGTCGCCCCCGGAGGCCGCGGCCATCACCCTCGAGGCTGCGGGTGCCTCCATCGTCGGCTCCAACTGCGGCCTGGGCGTGGACGGCATCTACGACATCCTCTGCGCCATGAGGAAAGTGAGCGGTCTGCCGCTCATCTCCCAGGCCAACGCCGGGCTCCCCGTCCTCAAGGACGGCGTTACCATCTTCCCCGGCACCCCCGACGAGATGACCGCCTACCATGACCGGATGATCGGCCTGGGCGTGCGGGTCATCGGCGGTTGCTGCGGCACCACCCCGGCGCACATCTCCGCCATCAAGGTGGCACTCTCCGGGAAGCAGACCCCGTTCATCCCCAGGGAAGACGACGGCACCACCTGGATCTCCAGCCGCGGCTCCTTCGCCCCCATCGGCAAGAAGCACCCGGTGGCCCTGATCGGCGAGCGCATCAACCCGACCGGCAAGAAGCTCTATTCGCAGGAGCTGCGTGAAGGGAAGGTGAGCTACATCAGGCGCGAGGCCCTGGAGCAGACCGAACTGGGCGCGACGCTGCTCGACGTGAACGTGGGGACCCCCGGCATCGACGAGCCCGCCGCCATGGAGCGCGCCGTATTCTGCGTCACCGGCGCGGTGCAGACCCCGCTGGTGCTCGACTCCTCCTCGGTGGATGCGCTGGAAGCGGGGCTTAAGTCCGCCGACGGCAAGGTGCTCATCAACTCGGTGAACGGCGAGGAGAAGAGCCTGGCCGCGGTGCTGCCGCTCGCCAGGAAGTACGGCGCGGCCCTGGTCTGCCTCACCCTGGACGACGCCGGCATCCCGGCCGAGGCCGAGGGGAGGGTCGCCGTGGCCCAGAAGATCGCCGAGCGCGCCGCCGCGGCGGGAATCAAGCGCAGCGACCTCGTGGTCGACTGCCTCACCCTCACCGTGAGCGCGGAGCCGAAGGGGGCGCTGGTCGCCCTGGAGGCGGTGCGCCGGGTGACCGAGATCGGGCTCAACACCACCCTCGGCGTATCCAACATCTCCTTCGGGCTCCCCTGCCGCCCGCTCATCTCGTCCACCTTCTTCTCCATGGTCATGGCTGCCGGTCTCACCTCCGCCATCGTGAACGTGAAGGAGGCCCCCATGATGTCCGCCTGGAGAAGCGCCATGGTGCTTTTGGGCAAGGACGTGAACGCCGCCGGCTACATCGACGCCTACCGCGGACAGTCCGTCGGCGCCACCGTGCAGCCTGCGGCTGCCGCCGGGGCCGCGGCGCCCGCCGCTGAGGCCGCCGGGCCGGAAGGGATACGGGGGCGGCTGGCCAAGGCGGTCATAAACGGCGAGCTGGAAGCCGTGGTCCCGCTGGTGGAGGAGGCCCTCGCCGAGGGGCTCTCGCCGATGCAGATCAGCTCGGAGGCGCTCCTCGTCGGCCTTGACGAGGTCGGGAGACGCTTCGGCAACGGCTCCTTCTTCCTGCCGCAGGTGATGGTCTCCGCCGACACCATGAAGGCGGCCTTCGCCCGGCTGAAGCAGGAGCTCTCCAGCGGCGCTCTGGAAAGCGCAGGGAAGATCCTCATGGCCACCGTCGAGGGGGACATCCACGACATCGGCAAGAACATCCTGGTGACGCTTCTGGAGAACAACGGCTTCGAGGTGATCGACCTCGGCAAGAACGTCCCGGCAGCGAAGATCCTGGACGCGGCGCGCAGCCACCAGGTGGACGCGGTGGGGCTCTCCGCGCTGATGACCACCACCATGGCCCAGATGGACAAGGTGGTGACCCTTTTGAAGTCGGAAGGGGTGAAGAGCTTCACCATGGTGGGGGGCGCCGTGGTTACCCAGCAGTACGCCGACGAGATCGGCGCGGACCTCTACGCCAAGGACGCCATGGAGGCGGTGGCCCGCATCAAGGAACTGCTGGCAAAATAAACGCTTTTTTGCGGTGACGGGAGCCGGCATCGCCCCGAATATCGCTTGCAACGCCGCTCCCGCTGTGCTAATTTGCGACGGGTCCGCCATTTGGCGTAGAGGTAAGGCATGGTCCTTGGTTTCAACCACAACATCAGATACAAAGGGGAATTGTTCCACGTCCAGACCGAGGACAGCGGAGTCGCCAATCCCCACATCATCACCTTGCTTTACCGCGGCGGGGTCATCCTCGCGTCCGCCAAGACCAGCTATGCCGACATCATCAAGGTGGAGCAGCTGGAGCTGGTGGTCGAATCGATCATGAAAGAGCAGCACAAGGACATGATGCGCCGCCTGAAAAACGGCGAGTTCGATGCCCGCATCTTCCCCGGCGGCGTGCCGGCGACCGCGGCCGAAGAGCAGAGTCCCGCTGTCGAACCACCCCCGGCACCCCCCGCGCCGCAGGTCGCCCCCGCGCAGCCCGCACCGGCGCGCCCCCCGCGGCAGGAGGCACCGGCGCAGCCGACCCCCGCCGTACCCCCGACATCTCCAGCCCATCGTAGCCTGGATGAGGTGATCCTCGATTACCTGATCACGGGCGAGGACAAATAAAGCCAGCCTGAAAGGAACCTTCGTGAAAGAAAAGATTGCAGATCTGGAAGAAAAGGCGAGGCGCCTGCGCGTCGCGATCGTGAAGACGCTGCACAAGTCGCAGTCGGGCCACACCGGCGGCTCGCTTTCCGCCATCGACATGGTGTGCGCACTGTACTTCCACAAGATGCGCCACAACCCGGCGGAGCCCGCCTGGGACGGCAGGGACCGCTTCGTGCTCAGCAAGGGGCACGCGGCACCGGCGCTCTACGTGACCCTCGCCGAGTGCGGCTACTTCCCCGCCGAGGACCTGATGATGCTGCGCCGCCTGGGGAGCCATCTGCAGGGGCACCCGGACAGCAAGGGAACCCCGGGGGTCGACGTCTGCACCGGGAGCCTCGGGCAGGGGCTTTCCATGGCCAACGGCATGGCGCTGGGGCTCAAGCTGGACGGCAAGGAGAACCGGGTCTACGCGGTGCTCGGCGACGGCGAGCTGCAGGAAGGGCAGATCTGGGAGGCCGCCATGGCCGCCGCCCACTACAAGAGCGACAACCTCTGCGCCCTGATCGACTCCAACGGCCTGCAGATCGACGGCGACGTCTCCAAGGTCATGAACGTCTCCTCCATCTCCGACAAGTTCAAGGCCTTCGGCTGGAACGCGATCGAGATCGACGGGCACGACATGGGGCAGATCGTGGCCGCCCTGGACCAGGCCGAGGCGCACAAGGGGGCACCCACCGCCATCGTCGCCAAGACGGTGAAGGGCAAGGGGGTGCACCTGTTCGAGAACAAGGCATCCTACCACGGCGTCACCCCGAACGACGAGGAGCTTCCCGAGGCGCTCAGGTGCCTGGGGTGCTGCGACTAGAACCGTTGGCTTCCGGCGCTTCCCCGAATTCCCATCCCCCCGGAGGGGGAGGCCGGAAGGGGGAAAGCCGTAGCTGGAAAGCCATTCTACCCCCTCCCTGACCCTCCCCCTCCGGGGGAAGGAACGTGGACGGACACATACAGAAAGGGACTAATTATGATCGCAACGAGGGACGCTTACGGCGAGGCGCTGGCCGAGCTGGGGGGCGAGAACGATAAGATAGTGGTGCTGGACGCGGACCTCTCCGGGTCCACCAAGACCGGCGTATTCGCGAAGAAATTCCCGAACCGCTTCTTCAACATGGGGATCGCCGAGGCCAACATGGTGGGCACGGCCGCAGGGCTTGCCGCGGTGGGGAAGGTTCCCTTCCTCTCCACCTTCGCCATCTTCGCCGCCGGCCGCGGCTGGGAGCAGATCCGCCAGTCGGTCGCCTACCCGAAGGCCAACGTGAAGATCGTCGCCACCCACGGCGGGGTCACCGTCGGTGAGGACGGGGGCTCGCACCAGTCGGTGGAGGACGTGGCCATCATGCGCGCCATCCCCAACATGACCGTCATCGTACCGGCCGACGGCGAAGAGACCAAGGGGGCCATCCGCGCCGTCGCCGCCTACAAGGGGCCGGTCTACGTGCGCCTGGGGCGCAACAAGGTTCCCAGCGTGTTCCCGGCAGGGCACAAGTTCGAGATCGGCAAGGGTGTGGTCGTGGTGCCCGGCACCGACCTCACCTTCATCACCACCGGTCTCATGACCGCCGCCGCGGTTACCGCCGCCGAGAAGCTCAAGGCCGAGGGGATCTCCGCCCGGGTGCTGCACATCGGCACCATCAAGCCGCTGGACAAGGAGCTGGTGCTGCAGGCGGCCCAGGAGACCGGCGCCATCGTCACCGCCGAGGAGCACTCCGTGGTGGGCGGCCTTGGCGGCGCAGTCGCCGAGTACCTGGGCGAGGCCTGCCCAACCCTGATGAAGCGGGTCGGCGTGTACGACCGCTTCGGCACCTCCGGTAAGTCCGACGAACTGCTCAAGTATTTTGGGCTCAATGCCGAAACCCTCATCGAAGAGGCCAGGGAGATCGTTTCGAGGAAGAAATGATGCCAAGGGTACTCCGGTCCACGGGTGGCTTCACCTATATCGGTGCCCTGGTCATGGCCGTGATCGTCGGGATCATGGCCAGCCAGGCGGCGGTGGTCTGGAGTACCGCCATGAAGCGCGAGCGGGAGGAAGAACTGATCTCCCGTGGCACCCAGATCCGGGACGCCCTGCGCAGGTGGTACAAGGTCAGGGTCATCGACGGGAAACTGGTGTCGAACCAGGTTCCCGGCAATACCGGCAACGTCAACGCCGCGCCGCCGGCGGTGGCGGGCCCTCCCGAGCTGAAATCGCTGCTCCAGGACCCGAACACCCCCGGCAAGTTGCGCTACCTGCGCCCCTACGCCCTGGTCGACCCAATAACCCTCAAGGAATGGGACGTGATCAGGAAGGACGGCAAGCTCGTCGGGGTCAAGTCGAAGAGCGAGCAGGTCCCGATCAAGCAGGGGAACTTCCCCTTCGATCTCCCCCCCGCCGACTTTGAGAAGAAGACAAAGTACAGCGAGTGGGAGTTCGTGTACGACCGCGTTCCGCCGGTTACCGCAACCGGTGGGGCAATAACGGGGCTGAATCCGAGCAGCAGCCCGACCCCGAGTACCAACAAGAGTAGTTCCACCACCCCCTAGGCTGCAGATGGCCCCTCCCGGGAGGGGGGACAGCGCCCGAAACCGGAGGCACCCTGATTTTCAAGAGTCTCACATCGCGGGTTATCGTGCTTTCCATCTGCCTGCTCGTGTTCGGCATCGGGACCTTCGCCTTCCTGACGCTGCGGCGCGAACAGATGCAGCTCGTCAACTCCGCCCGTGAATCGAGCGAGCTTTTGCTCGACACCATCGAACGCTCCCTGTACAACTCCATGCGCCACGGCAACACCGAAGACGTGAAGGTGATCCTGGAGATGGTGGGGCAGAGCGAAAACCTGGTGGGCGTGCGCATCTTCCATCCCCACGGCGTCATCCTGAAGTCCTCCCAGGCCTCCGAGGTCGGGCGCGTCGTGGACCAGCACGACTTCAAACTATTCCTGGACAACAAGCGCGAGGGGGTCTTCACCCTGGACGGGTACGGCGAGGTGCTCGGCATGGTGAAGCCGATCTACAACAACCGCCAATGCAACCTGTGCCACGGTGCCAAGAGCAGGATCATCGGCCTGTTGAACGTCAACTATTCGCTCGTGGAGACCAGGCGGCGCATCGTCGAGCTGACCAAGCTCTTCGTCATGTCCACCGTCGCCATCATCGGCTTCCTGTCGCTTGCCATCTCGCTGGTCATGCTGAAGTTCGTGAAGAAGCCGCTGAACCAGCTGGCCAAGAACATGGCCCGGGTGGAGGCGGGAGACCTCTCCGTGCGCATGACCCCGGAAGGGAAGGACGAGATCGGCCGCCTGATCGTCTCCTTCGACTCCATGGTGGACCGGCTGGACCGGGCCAAGAAGGAGCTGGAGACCTACCACTACCAGCAGATGGAGCGTGCCGACCGTCTGGCCTCGGTGGGCGAGATGGCCGCCGGCATCGCCCACGAGATCAAGAACCCGCTCACCGGGATCGCCGCCGCCATCACCGTCCTGAAGGACGACTTCTCGCCCGAGGACGGGCGCGCCCTGATCATCGGGGAGGTGCTGGAGCAGATCTCGCGGCTGGACAAGACGGTCAACGACCTCCTCTTCTTCGGCAAGCCCACCGTGGCCGAGCCCACCTGCACCGACATCAACAGCGCGCTGAAGAAGATCCTGATCTTCGCCTCGCAGCACCGAGGCGGCAAGAACATCGAGAAGAAGCTGGAGCTCGCCGAGGACCTCCCTCCGGTCTACGTCGACCCCAAGCAGATCCAGCAGGTGTTCCTGAACCTGTTCCTGAACGCGGTGCAGGCGATGCAGTCGGGGGGGACCCTCACCGTGGCCAGCACGCTGGCCAACGTCGACGGCATGGACATGGTGCGGGTGCGGGTGACCGACACCGGCCCTGGGATCCCGCCGCAGATCCTGGAAAAGATCTTCACTCCGTTCTTCACCACCAAGGCCCAGGGCACCGGACTTGGCCTGGCTATCAGCCACCGGCTCATCGAGCAGCACGGGGGGCGCCTCTCCTGCGTCAGCCAGGATGGCGTCGGCACTACCTTCTCGGTTGAGCTCCCGGCGTATTGCCCGAGCCAGGAGGAGCTGGAACGGGCACATTTGAGCACCGGCATAATCAGTTGAGCGATCGCAGCAGAAAGCAGTACGGCAGACCCCGACCACTCCGGGCCAGCAAGCCCGGCACCACATCCTAAGGAGCCGCCATGCGCAGAGCAAAAATAATGGTCGTCGACGATGAGCACCTGATCCGCTGGTCCCTGGAGCAGAACCTCAAGAAGCAGGGGTACGAGGTATGCACCGCCGGGACGGGCGAGGACGCGCTCAGGATCGCCCGGGAAGAGCAGCCCGAACTGGTGCTGCTGGACTACCATCTCCCCGGCATCAACGGCCTTGAGGTTTTGCAGCGACTCAAGGAGATCGACGAAGAGATCCTGGTGATCATGGTGACCGCCCAGGGAGGCCTGGAGACTGCGGTGAACACCATGCGCCACGGGGCCTACGACTACATCAACAAGCCCTTCAACCTGGACGAGATGGCGCTGGTGGTCAGGAAGGCCCTGGAGACCTCCGAGCTGCGCCGCGAGGTGGTGCAGCTTCGCAGCGAGCACAAGAAGCAGGGACCGCCCAAGATCCTGGGGAGCTCCAAGCACATGAAAAACGTGCTGGAGATGATGGCCAAGGTGGCAAAGAGCGACGCCACAACCGTCCTGGTGCAGGGGGAGTCGGGTACCGGCAAGGAACTGGTGGCGAAGTACATCCACTACGAATCCGCCCGTGCCGACAAGCCTTTCGTCGCCATCAACTGCGCCGCCGTTCCCTCCACCCTCTTGGAGAGCGAGCTCTTCGGTCACGAGAAGGGGGCCTTCACCGACGCCAAGACCTCCAAGAAGGGGCTCTTCGAGTTGGCCGACGGCGGCACCGTGTTCCTGGACGAAATCGGGGACATGGAGATCGGCATGCAGGCCAAGCTGCTGCGTTTCCTCGAGGACCGCACCTTCCGTCGCATCGGCGGCGCCAAGGTGATCCCCGTCGACGTCAGGATCATCTCCGCGACCAACAAGGACCTGATTAAGGCGATCGAGGACAAGTCCTTCAGAAACGACCTGTACTACCGGCTCCAGGTCATCCCGATCTTCCTCCCCGCCCTGCGAGAGCGCAAGGAGGACATCCTGGTGCTGGCCAACCACTTCATCGAGGTCTTCTCGAGGGAGTTCAACAAGCCGACCAAGGGGATCTCCAGCATGGCGGAGAAGCTCCTGGTCGAGTACAACTGGCCCGGCAACATCCGCGAGCTCAAGAACGTCATCGAGCGCGCCATCATCCTGGGCAACGACGAAAACCTGCTTCTCGAGAACCTGCCGCTCGAGATCGTGGCCAAGGCCTCGCAGGCCACCGTGCCGCTTACCACCTTCAAGCTCCCCCCCGAGGGGATCGACATCGAGGAGGTGGAGCGCGAGCTGATCAAGCAGTCCCTGGAGATGACCGACTGGAACCAGTCCAAGGCCGCCAAGAAGCTGAACCTCGGCATCGATGCGTTCCGCTACCGCATGAAGAAATTCGGTTTCCTGAAGTAGGAGAGCACCCGGGAGGTTCCACTGCACCCTCGCGGGTAACGGACCGCAGCACCAGGTGCGCCGGATGCCGCTTGAATCGACGACCCACAGCTTGATACCTCGCCCTGGCAGATCCTCTGCCGGGGCGTCCTTCGTTCCGTGCCTGTTGCTGGCGGCGCTTTTCGCCGCGGCACCTCCCCCCGCCGGCGCCTCGTATCCCGAGCCCGGCCCGCCCGCCGCGTCCGCTACGTCTCTCCCTGCCCAACCTGACATCTTCCCCCTGCAACTGCCGGGGCTTCGCCTGGATGCACCGTCCCCCGTCGCTCCCGGCTCTCGCACCGAATTCCGGGCGGAGTACCCTAAGGAGCCCGGGAGCGGGGTCCCCGCCTTCGTGCTGCAGCGAGGCGAGTACGGCGGCAGCGGCTACAAGCTTTTGGTCGAGATGGGCGACCTGCAGCTGAAGCAGACCAGGAACACGCTGCAGGAGGTGCGGGGGCGGGGCGGACGCTTCTCATTCCTCACCGGGAGCTTCGGCAACCGGGCCACCCTGGAGACCTTTGCGACCTCGGACGCGCACGGGGAGGGGGCGGACGATACCCTGGTGGGGGCAACCGGCGAGCTGTCGCTTCTGGACGAGAGCGCCAGCTTCAAGACCATCCTGCTTTCCGGCCGCAAGTCCCTGGACCGGGAGGGGCGCTGGCCCGCGGCGGGCGCGAGGCGGGGTGACGTGGCCGGCTTCGTGGCGCAGCTGAAGCCACTGAAGGGGCTGGTTGCGGCCGAGGCGGAGTACGATTGTTCGAGCTACGATGCCAGCACCTCCGACCTGACTTCGCCCATGCGCGACACCGCCTACCGGCTCAAACTCTCGGGGGGGTGGGGCCCCAGCCGCTACACCGCGCTCTACGAGCGGACCGGCCCCAGGTACCTGCTCATGAGCGCCGGTCCCCCGCGCGACAGGGAAGGGGGAAGCTTCGGCGTGGAGACCGTCCTGGCTTTGCACGCCTTCGACGTGAAGCTTTCGCGCTACAACGACAACGTCGAGAACAACCCGCTCGCACCCAGGGCGAACCGCTACGAGGGTGTCTTCGGCTACCGCTTCCGGGGGGTGAAGATGTTGCCCCTGGCGCTGCAGTACCGCAAAACCGTTATCGACAGCGGCAGGGAGCCGCTCGGCACGCTGCCCAAGGACGTGGCGGAGGACGCGGTTTCGGGGCAGCTGAACTACCTGGCGGGTAGCTGGGATTTGGGGGTGCGCGGGGGGATGTCGCAGCGTATCGACCGTCTGCGGCAGCAGCGGGAGCTGGCCACGACCAGCCTCGGCTTCCTGCCCAGGTTCTCGGCGGGGAGCTTTACGCTCCTTCCGGACCTCTCCTTGAAGAGGATCACGGACTTCAACGCGGCGCAGCGCACCGACCAGTACGCGCTGAACCTGGGAGTGTCCGGGAAGCTGCTCGAGAAAAGGGTCGACTACGAGATCAAGGGGGGGTACAAACGGGAGTGCACCGGGGTGCCGGGCACCGGCAAGGAGACGTTCGGGGCCAAGTTGAAGGCCGTTTATCCCCTGGCGCGGTTCTTCAACTGGAGCCGGCAGCCAAGCCTGGCTGTGAAAGGCGAGTACAACGAAGTGAACAACCTGACCGAGGACCGCAGGGAGAACGATTTCTCCCTGCTGATCTCGCTGGATGGGGGGAGCTTCTTGTAAGACAGGTTTAGGCTGAGGTTAAGGTTAAGAAATTCCTCAACCTCAACCGTAACCTCAACCTGTTACTCAGATTCTGACCAGCTCGTAGCCCCTGGTCCCGATCCCGATCTTTTCGGCGTGCTCCAACTGCACTTCCCAATCGATCTCCGGGTGGACGCCGCGGAACTTGTCGCCGCCTGGCTCGTGGCCGCTGGCGAGCGCGGTCTCCTGGTTGCCGCGGGCGTTGTTGACCAGGTCGGCGCAGGCCTGGTCCAGCGCCACCGGGTCGGCCGAGGCGCAGATGCCTATGTCGTTGACGATGGGGGCGTCGGCGTGCCCGTAGCAGTCGCAGGCGGGGGAGACCTGGGTGATGAAGTTCAAAAAGAGGGTCTTTCCCTGCTTCCCGTAAAGGGCCCCCTTGGCGTATTCGGCCATCTTGCGCATGACCAGCGACGCGCTCTCGTTCCACTGGATGTTGATCGCCTTCCTCTGGCACGCGGTGATGCAGCGGCTGCACCCCACGCAGGCGGCGGGGTCGATCTGGGCCTTCCCTTCGATGATGGCGATTGCGGCATGGGCGCAGGACTTCAGGCAGACGCTGCAGCCGTTGCAGAACCGCTCCGCCACCTTGGGCGCCACCGTGGAGTGCTGCTGCATCTTCCCTGTGCGGCTCGAGCACCCCATCCCGAGGTTCTTCAGGGTCCCGCCGAACCCGGTCAGTTCGTGGCACTTGAAATGCGAAACCGCGATGAGCGCGTCCGCTTCGAGGATCTCAGCGCCGATGTTGACCGTCTTCAGTATCTCGCCGTCCACCTGTATATCCTTGGCATTATGCCCCTTCAGGCCGTCGCACATGATGAGCGGCGCGTTCACGACGGCGTAGGCGAAGCCGTTTTCCACGGCGCAGGCCAGGGCGGAGACCGCCTCCTTGCGCTCGCCGGGGTAGAGGGTGGAGGAATCGGTCAGAAACGGTTTCCCCTCCAACGCCTTGATCTCGTCCACCACGCGGCGCAGGAATATCGGACGGATGAAGGTGTGGTTGCCCCGCTCGCCGAAGTGGACCTTCACGGCGACCAGGTCCCCGGGCGCGACGCTCTGCGCCAATCCGGCCTGCTGCATCAGCCGGCCGATCTTGCCGAACAGATTTTCCTTGGCCCCCGCCCTCATATCCGCAAAAAACACCTTGCTCCTCATAGCTTCCCCTCCTATAGGCATGCCTGACAGACGACCAGCGATTGGTATCATATATCGCCGGCCAATTCAACAGCTCGCAACTTTTTCTTGCTCTGCGGGTAAAATATGTTATTTATTAAAAATTCTCAGTGTACTCTGCGGGGAATGGATCGAAACTACGCTGTGGGAGCGGCATTACGGCTGGTGGCCGTCAGTCGGTTCCGTGGCGGCGCGCGCTGCAAACCATTAAAAATTCGACCCCCGGAGCTGTCCCGCCCGCCCTGACAGAGGCAGCGGGAGCGCAACGGCGGGAACGATAAAGGAGCACCGATGATCGAATGTGACGAGCGAGAACTCTGGATCATGGGACTGGGCGAGAGGGTGGAGCGCGGCGCCATCGTCTGTAGCTACCTCGCCGAAGGGGGGCACCGCGCCAGGACGGCCAAGGTGTCCGAGCTCTCCGGGTGCACCCCGCGGGCGATCCTTTTGGATCTTTCCCCCTGGTCCGACGACGGCTGGGGGGTGCTGCTGGCCCTGAAGGAGAACCAGGCGACCCGGGAGATCCCGATCCTCCCCATGTACCTGAGCGAGATCGGCCAAGTCGGCGCCGTCTTCCCGGTGGCGGGCTTTTTCACCCTCCCCATCGACACGCCCTACATGACCAGGAAGCTGAAGCAACTGGGGCTCACCGACGAGTCGGACGACTACGACCTGCAGGTGATGCTGGTGACCCGCAAGGGGGAGGAGCAGGTGCAGCACGCCATCACGAAGCTCGGCTTCGAGGTGGTGAACGCCTACACCGCCAAGGAGGCGGTGGCCCTGGGCACCATAGTGCATCCCTACATGATGTTCTGCGCGCTGATGCTCCCGGACCAGGCCGCGTTCGAGCTCCTGGAGCGTTTCCGGCTCTACCCGCAGACGCGGAACATCCCGTTCTTCGTGCTGCTCAAGGGGGAGATGAAGGACGGCGAACGCCTGGCCATGAGCCGCAGCATCGAGCACCTGGTGCGCAAGACGTGGCTCACGCGCCAGGAGTTCCTGGCCTACTTCAAGAAGCACAAGGAATGACGCAAGAAGGGGGGACGGCAGCAGCCGCCCCCCCTTTCGCATTATGATCCCTCCCTTCCGGTCTTTCCCCTCGTCCTCCGGGAGAGGGGCAGTTGGCGAGGTATCACTTACCCTTTCCGTCTAGCCGCGGAGAAAACCGCGGCGGCCGCGATGGTGCCGGCGACCAGGGCCCCCAGGCCCCACTTGCGCTGCGAGAGCCAGACCTGGGTGCTGAACCCCTTGGATCGGGCGTCGAAACGCCCGTGCGCGCCGTAGGGGCCGGGCACGCTTTCCCAAAGGTTGGCGGCGCGGTCGGGCCGCTCCGGTTCGTCGGTCTGCTGCGACTTGTACCCGGTGAGGCCGAGGTAGAGGTCGAGCAGGCCACGGGCGACCTTGTTGCCCCACATCGCCTTGAGCGTGGGCAGCCCGACGTAAATTTCCCGGCGCCTGCGGTGCGATGCCCAGACGATGGTATCGGCGGCCACCTCCGGCTGGTAGATGGGAGGGACCGGCTGCGGCCGGTTGGGGAGGCGCGACTCGACCCAGTCGAACTGCGGGGTGTTCATCGCCGGGAGTTGCACCATGGTCAGGTGCACCCGGCTTTTCTCATGGATCAGTTCGCAGCGGATCGAGTCGGTGAAGCCCCTCATGCCGTGCTTGGCGCCGCAGTAGGCCGACTGCAGCGGTATGCTGCGATCCGACAGCGCCGAGCCCACCTGGATCACCATACCCCGGTTGCGCGGCAGCATCCGTTTCAGTGCCGCCATGGTGCCGTGCACCGCCCCGAGGTAGGTCACCTCGGTCACCCGCCTGAACTCCTCCGCAGTCATCTCCTTGAAGGAGGAGAAGACCGAGGTCATGGCGTTGTTCACCCAGACGTCGATGGGGCCGAACTCCCGCTCCACCTCGTCCGCCGCCTCCTCGACGCGCCGCGCGTCGGCCACGTCCCCCACCAGCACCAACGCCTTTCCCCCAAGGCGCTCCACCTCCTCCCTGGCCGCCTCCAGCCGCTCGCGGTTCCTGGCGAACAGCCCAATGTGCGCCCCCTCGCGGGCAAAGGCCCGTGCCGTGGCGCGCCCTAGCCCGGCCGAAGCGCCGGTGATGACGACGACCCTGCCTGAAGTTCCGTTCATCTGTGACCTCCTGCCCGGTTCTGAATCGTACCGTCACCCGCAGAAAAGTCATGATCCCCACGGGGCAACGCCCATTAGGATACCAGATATGAAAGCATTAACCTCTGGGGGGCCGTAAACCGGAAGGAAAATCCCGCGAGAGGGGTGGGGGGGCTGCTTGAGATGCTGCACTACCGGTTAGGAGTTGTTCCATCAGGTGCGTGCTCACGTGTGCCCCTCCGGTCCGGCTTTGGGCTGCAGCTTGAAGCGGTATTGCCGCTTCGTGGTATCCTTCATAAATCTCACACAAGGAGGTTCTTATGAAAAGAAGAATGATCTCCATCGTTGTGGCATCTCTGCTTGCCGTGGCATTCGCCGCGTCGGCGTGGGGAGCTCCCTGGCAGGGGTGGCGCGGCAGTGGTGGATGGGGCATGAAAGGTGCCTACCAGCGGCTCTACGACCCGGCCAAGGTTGAGACGGTGAGCGGGGAGGTGGCCAAGGTTGAGCTGATGTCGGCCAGGAAGGGGCCGGGCAACGGCGTGCACCTTCTGCTGAGAACCGGGCAGGAGACCATCCCGGTTCACCTTGGCCCGGCCTGGTTCCTGGAACGCCTCGACACCAGGATCGAGAAGGGGGACAGGGTGGAGGTAAAGGGGGCACGGGTGACCTTCGACGGAAAGCCCGCCATCATCGCTGCGGAAGTCAAAAAAGGGGACGCGGTGCTGCAGTTGCGCGACCAGGCGGGTGTCCCGGTGTGGGCCGGGTGGCGCAGGTAAGGGGAGCCGCAAGGAGTGTCGGAAGGAGGCGCGTGAAGTTGCGCCTCCTTTTTAATGTCCGCTGAGGCGGCCGCCCGCTACCGCTTGGCGCCCTTCCTCTTGTTCCGTTTATTTTTATTACCCGCCTTTTTCGTCTTCGCCGGTTTGCTAGGCCGGGACTTCTGCCTTTTCACATGGTGCTTCGTCTCGGCACTCAGTTTGTTCCAGAGTTCGACCGGTTCCAGCATGTCGGGGTCGGATTTCCTGGCAGCGGCGAACGCCTCCCGCGCCTTCTCCCGGTTTCCCTCCTTCAGGTACAGTTTCCCCATCGCGTTCAGTGCCCGGGCGTGGTCCGGCTTCAGCTTGAGCGCCGCCTCGAACTGACGTAGCGCCTTCTCGTCCTCCCGTTTGAACGCGTAGATGACACCGAGGCGGTATTGGCTGTCCGCGCTCTGCGGGTTGAGTTGCGCGGCCTCTTCCAGGAGCGTGGTGACGTCGTCGTAACGCTTCTGCTTGACGAAGAGGGAGATGAGGGTGTCTCTTGCCTGCGAGTTCCCGGGGTCGAGCGTTAGGACCTCGCGCAGGTGCTTCTCGGCCGGATCGGGCTGTTTCAGGCGCAGGTACAACAGGGCGATGCTGCGATGGGCCTCGCTGTTGGAGGGATCCAGCCTCAGCGCCTGGTCGTAGGCTGACGCAGCGTCCCGGTAAGCTCTCTGCTTTTCCAGCAGGCGGGCCAGCTTCAGGTAGTTGAGGGGGTTGTCGGCCTGCTGCGAGACGAGCTCCCGGTACGAGGCGACGGCCTCATCGAGATCGCCCCGCAGGGCGTGGATGTCGGCGAGCCGCCTGCGGGGTTCGCTGTTGGAGGGGTCGAGCTTCAGGGCAGCGGTGAAATTCCGCACCGCCTCGTCGAGGTCCCCCTTGCGCTCGTAGAGGGTGCCCAGGTGGTAGCGAAGGCGGGCGGAATCCTCCTTCATCTGCAGGGCGTCTTCGTACGCCGCGATGGCCTCGGCGTCGTGCCCGGCGGCAAGATGGGCGTCTCCGAGCTTTTCGCGCACCCCACGTGTATCCGGGTTCTTCACCAGCAGGGAACCGTACTCGGCGGCGGCCAGGGCGAACTCGCCGGTTTCCTCGTATTTCGCCCCCCGCTTCAGGTGGTCGGCCACGGTGACCGCCCGCTGCACCCCCGCGAGTGTGTATTCCTTCTCGGCCTCCTTGCGTTTGCCCATCACCTCCAGGAGCTGCGCCAGCCTGAAATGGGCGTTGGCGTTGCCGGGAGCAGCGCTGATGGCCTGGCGCAGGTGTGCCGCCGCCTGGTCGTACCGGTTCCGGTCCTGGTACAGCGCGGCGAGCTCGAGGTGGACCGTGGCGTTTGAGGGGTCCAGTCGGAGGGCTTCCTGCAGCGACTCCAGCGCGTGCTGCTGCTCGCCCAGGCCAGCGTAGCTGCGGGCGAGCCCGAGGAAGAGGTTGACGTCGTTGGCGAAGGCGGGCTGGGCCAGCCGGTACTGATTCAGGGCCAGCGCGTACAGTTTTCCTTCGAGGAAGATATCGGCAAGGGCGCGGGCGTAACGCGGGTCGCCCGACTGCCTGGCCGCCTGAAACAGCGGGACGGAGGCCTCCTCGCGGTTTCCCTTGGCCAGAAGCAAAAGCCCGAGGCGTCCGCGAGCCTGGAGGAGCTGGGGATCTTGGGCTAGGGCGTCGCGGTAGGCTGCCATCGCCTCATCGGTCTTCCCCTGTACCTCGAGGGACACCGCCTTCAGGTACAGCGCCGCTCCTCCGTCGCGGCAAAGCGCCTGGACCTTTTTCTCCGTCTCGGCCCGGTCGGCCGACGGGGTTTCCGGTGCTACTTTCTCCACGGCTTCACGTGCTTCCGTGCACTTGTCCTTGCCTCCCCAGGTGAAGCCCATGGAAAGGCAGGCGAGCAGGACGATGCCGGACCGTAAGGTCCGGCTTGTCAGTGTATGGTTCATGGCACACCTGAAACGTCAAGGGGCCGACGTTGCGGCCCCTCTCGGTTACTTGTTGATGGTGAATTCATCGCGCCTGTTCTTGGCCCAGGCTGCCTCGTCGTGACCGGCGACGGCGGGCTTTTCCTCGCCGTAGCCGATGGTGGAGAGGCGGCTGGCGGGAATCCCCAGGGCAACCAGGTACTTCATTGCGGACTGGGCACGGCGCTCGCTCAGGGCGAGGTTGTATTCGTCGGAGCCGCGCTCGTCGCAGTTCCCCTCGATGCGGATCTTAACGCTCGGCATCGCCTTCAGTTTCGCGTAATTCTCGGTCAGCGTTTTCCTGGCCGCATCGCTCAGCACATCGGAGTCGAAGTCGAAATAAACCTTCTCGAGCGCGCCGGCCAGGGTGGCTTCCTTCTGGGTAAGCGGTGCCGGTTGCGACTGGATCTGCTCCGATTTGATGGTCGAGGACGGGAGTGCGGAGGTTGCCGGCGCCGTCTGCTGCGTTGTCGCAGGAGCGGCTGCCTTGGCGGGTGCTGACTGGGTGGTTGCCGAAGGAGCCAGGGGCTGGTCGGTTTTCACAGACTGCTGCTTGGCGCAGCCGCTTACGATGAATACGCCGGTGCAAAGAACGGGAACAAGCCTTTTAAGATTGAGTTTCATGGATTTCCTCCCTTGATGCTTTGGTTATTGTGGACGCGACAAGGCGCGCGGACGCGAGCGACGCTGTTCATTCACTTTGGTGACTGTGGAGATCTAAGGTTCCGGAGAGCCGGTGTCAGACAGCGGGAGCAGGGGGGCCCCGGGAGAGGACCGAGAAAAGCGGGGAGGCTGCCACGCCGCGGAAGGCGGGCGGATATACGGTGTGGAAAACGGTGCGGACAACGGGTTCGCACCCCTGCGCAGGTTCGGCCTGGATGTGGTCGAAAGACTTCTTGACCACGCTCTCCTGCGACTTCTTGAACTGCTCTTCGATATAGGCGCGGGGCTTCGGCTTGGGGCGATGTGAGCGCGACAGATCCGGACCCCGCATCCCGAAGGCGAGGATCGAGATCGAGGCGATGCAGGTGATCAGAAGCAGCAGGCTTTTATGAGTGAGGCTCTTTTTGATCATGGACATTTGTTTGCCGACAAAGTTGTACCGAGCAACAATTTATATCCTATCCCTACTAGAAAAACAACTACCTACTTGATGCAGATCCGGCGCAACTCGTCGATGTCGGTGTGTCCCTGCGTGCATTTCAGTATCCCGTCCTGCTTCAACCTGGTCATGCCGTCGGCAAGGGCGGAGGTTGCCGGACGAATGGATCTCGTTGATCTTCTCCATGGACCTCTTGCGGTGTTCGAGCTGTTCCTTGAGCAGGTTGCCTTCTGCCATCTCGTTCCATCCTCTGTGACACTCTCCCCCGGTTTTTACTCTGGCACAGAGCTTCTTTTAAAGTTTCAGAACCTATTCCCGAAACGTTATAAGGTGGGGACGGCGGCCCTGACCCGTATGGGCTGTATCGTCGCTGCCGTCCTGGTCCTGTTCAGCCGCTTCGGGGTCTGGATCAACCTCGCCTCCCCCTGGGCAAACGTTGCCTGCAATGTTCGCCTCGATAACGGTCTGGAACTCCACGGTGGAGGTCACCTCCGGCACCGGACACGCCGTCTCTGCCATCATCCCGATCATCACAAACAGTGGGGCACCACCGCCGGCAACTGGTCGGGAGCCCTCGATTTCTCCGGCAACAGGGGCGTTGTCAACGGCACCGGCAACGTACAGTTGAACGGCGCCGCAGCCGGCAGGATAAACAGCAACGGCGCCGGCACTTTCAGCGGTACTGCCGCCGGCAGGGTGAGATAAGTCAAAGGAAGGTGCCATGCTCAATTTTTCCGCCAAGAGAGCTTTCGTGCTGCTCTACTTGGCCTCCTACCTGATAGTGGCGGTCGCCATAGTCCTTACTGTCAACCACCAGCAGCGCGAGGCGGCCCTTGACGAGGCAAGGGAGAAGGCACGGCTGATCCTCGACAGCAAGCTCGCAGTCCACAGCTACTTCTCCAAGCAGCTGAAACCCAAGCTGTTCCAGCTGACGGACCGGTACCGTCCGGGGGAGTACTTCG
This sequence comes from Geomonas diazotrophica, assembly GCF_018919385.1. GTDB lineage: Bacteria > Desulfobacterota > Desulfuromonadia > Geobacterales > Geobacteraceae > Geomonas > Geomonas diazotrophica. Next base: position 128,238 of record NZ_JAHLMF010000001.1, on the reverse strand, counting down.
ATCCGGTCTGGATGTCCTCCACCTATGCGGTGCGGGAGATCGACCGCTACAACAATGCCTTCTCCAATAGCAATTACTACTACAAGGAGTGTGCGGTAAACGCCAGAAGCCCCCTGAACGAGGCGGATGACGTGGAGCGCGCCTTCCTGGGTGAACTCAAGAGGAACTCGTCGATCGACGTGCGGTCGGAGATCCGGCTTTTCAGCGGCAAGCCGTTCTTCGTGGTAATGCGCCGGGGTGAGAGCATGGAGAAAGACTGCCTGCGCTGCCACAGCGTACCGCAGAGGGCTCCGGCCGACCTGGTGCATGAGTACGGACCTTTGCGCAGCTTCAACAGGCACGAAGGGGACCTGGTTTCGGCGGTGTCGATCCGGATACCGCTGGAGAAGGCGTACGCCGATGCCAACCGGCTCTCCTTCCAGCTGTCCGTCCTGCTGCTGGCCATCCTGGGCGGCGCCTCGCTGCTGCAATTCCTCCTGATGGAAGGGGTGCTGTTGAACCCACTGGCTGCGCTGCGCGACCGCACCGATGCCATCCTCCGGGACGAAAGCCGCCTGGGGCAGGATATCCCGCAATTGTCGCGGGCCAGGGAACTGGTGGAACTGACCGGCACCTTCAACGACCTTTCCAGGCACCTGCGTGCCGAAAAGGAAGGGCTGGTGGGGCAGGTGCGGCAGAGGACGGCTGAGCTGCAGGAGTTGAACCAGACCCTGGAGCAGGACGTGGCACAGCGCAAGGCGGTCCAGGCGGAACTCGCGGCGAAGGTGGAGCAACTGGAGGCGGCACTGGCAAAGGTCCGCATCCTTGAAGGGGTGATACCGATCTGCTCCTACTGCAAGAAGATCCGCAACGACGAGGAGAGCTGGCAACAGATGGAGCAGTACATCTCGGAGCACACCGATGCCATGTTCAGCCACGGCATCTGTCCTTCCTGTTTCGACGAGCAGTGCAAGGTGGTGAAGAGAAGGGAGGAGGACGAGGACGAGGAGTGACGTCCTGCCGGCAGCCCCCGCGGGGAACCACGAAAGAAGCCGGCCCCGGGGCCGGCTTCTTTTTTACCGTGACCGGCCGATGTCGGCCAGGTAGATGCTGTATATGTCGCTGAAGACCACGTAATTGCCGTAGATAGCGGGGGTGTACCGGTCTTTGCTCCCGCCGGCGATGGCGGTCTCCTTGCCGGTGATCAGGTCCAGGAGGTGGATCTCCTCCAGCTCTGCATTGGAATTATCCACGAATACTACCCGGGTGCCCCATATGCGCGGGAACCTCTGGTTGGCGTCGCTCTCGGTGAGCCTTCTCTCCTGGCCGCTGTTGATGTCGTAGAGGTAGATGTCGTAGTTGGGCAGGACGTCCTTGTTGCGGTTGTCCTCCCATACCACGAGGTTGCCGTACGCAGAGGGCGCCCACTGTGCCTCCTCGTTCGAGGTCACCCGCACCTCCTTCCCTTTGACCAGGTCGTACAGATAGATGTCGCCGGAGTCGTTGCGTTCATCCTTCCAGACCAGGTAGTCGGCAGCCAACGCGGGGAATCCCTGCGGCGCCTGTCCCGTCTCCATCCGCTTTTCCTTCTTGGTCGCGAGGTCGTAGAGGCAGACCCTCTCTTTGCCGTCGCTCAGGTCGGTCCAGGCGAGGTAACGCTCGGACACGGCCAAGTCGACCTTGGGGGCGGCGGAGATCACCACGGGGGCTTCCTTGCCTTCGGCCAAGTCGTACATGTAGATGTCGGAGGTCCCGTTGCGGTAGTCCTGCCAGTAAATCCTGCTCCCGTAGATGCGCGGCTTCTTGTGGTCCGCCCCTCCCTGGGTGATCCGCTTCTCCGTTCCCGTCTCCATGTCGTAGAGGTAGATATCGGCCTTGCCGTTGCGGGTGTCCTGCCAGACCACGCGGCTACCGTAGATATCCGGGTACTGCCTGGCCCCCGCCCCGTAGCTGATCTGTTTCACCACGATCTCCTCAGCGCTGCACCAGGAGCCGATCAGCAGGGACGCTGCCAGCGCTAGAATCATCCTTTTCATTCGCACCTCACTTGGGTTCGCCGCCTCTCGTTTTCCACGCCAGCAACTTGTATGAAATTTCCCTCAGCATGTCAAGATAGGCATTTCACCCTACCCTGTGGTGTATAACACCCAAAAAGGTGGGGTGACCCACCCGGTTGCCAGCCACGAAGAAGTTTGTCTCCGGATTTTAATTAGATAAAACGGCTACTTATTACGATCGGCAAAGTTGGTATAAGGGTTGCTTATTGGCGGAGGTTTGTGGAAAACAGCGACCGTGGCCACGGCAGACTGTCAATAACCACTGCAGGGAAAAATTCAAAGGAGGCAAACATGAAGAAAACCTTACTGCTAGGAGGCGTGCTGCTGGCATCCTTCTACGGGACCGCTTTCGCCGCCACACTCTCCGTGCAGACGGCGACCAACAAGCTGAACTACGGCCAGAGCTCCGTCGTCACCGTGAAGGCCAACGCAGAGAACGGTACCAACAGGATCACCACGTCGCAGATCCGCTACGCCAACGTCACCATCAAGAACCCGAGCGGCACCACGCTTTTGAACGGCGTTGCCATGAGCAAAGACACCACCACCGGCTTTGCCTACTACAACTACACCCTCTCCAGCTCTGCGCCGAAGGGGACCTACACCGCGACGGTGAGCTTCACCGACACCAGTGGCAACACCGGCAGCGGCTCCACCACCTTCAAGGTCCAGCTCCCGGTGCCGAGCCACGTGAGCTACGTAACCTCCTACAACGGCCCCGCCACCTGCATCACCAGCGCCTGCCACGCTGCCCAGGCGACCGCGATGTTCGGCTCGGTGCACTACCAGTGGACCGGTGACAACCAAAAGGCGATCGAACTGGCCGCCTCCGGTTCCAAGGCCTCGAAGCTGGGTGGCATCAACAACTTCTGCATCCAGCCGGACATGAACTGGCTGACCATCTTCCAGAAAACCGACGGCACCACCGGCCCCGGCGGCTGTGCGGTCTGCCATGCGGGCAACGGCCTGAAACCCTCCACCACCTCCAGCCAGGCGCAGCTCGAGAACATCGACTGCCTCATGTGCCACGGCAACGGCTACTCCAGGAAGGTCGTTCAGAACGCCGACCTCACCTTCTCGATGGTCCCGGCCGACGGTCTGAACGTGCTGTCCATCGCCCAGAACGTGATCCGTCCGACCCGCGTAGCCTGCATGCGCTGCCACGAGAAGTCCGGCGGCGGCGACAACTACAAGCGCGGCGACATCGAGTCCACCAACAAGACCTGTACCAAGGCCTACGACGTGCACATGGGCTCCGACGGGCAGAACTTCCCCTGCCAGGAGTGCCACAGGACGGAAGGGCACAAGATGGCAGGCCGCGGCTCCGACATGCGCGCCCTCGACACCACCCGCGTGCTCTCCTGTGAAAACTGCCACTCCCGCATCCCGCACCGCTCCACCAACGTGAGCTACAGCGACCTGAACCGCCACAGCGACAAGGTCAACTGCTCCGTCTGCCACGTGGCGACCTTCGCCAAGACCATCCCGACCGACATGTACAGGGATTGGTCCGTGATGGAGATCGACACCGCCAAGGCGCTCTGGGACCCGACCATGACCAAGGCCACCAACGTCATGCCGACCTACGCCTGGTTCAACGGCTTCAGCCACTTCTACAAGTTCAAGGATCCCGCGAGCCTCGACTCCCGCGGTGTGCAGGTGATCAGCAAGCCCGACGGCGCCTTCGAAGACCCGGCCGGCAAGTTCTCCAAGCTTTTCCCCTTCAAGCTCCACACCGGTTCCCAGCCGATGGAGACCACCACGAAGCAGCTGCTGCCGGTGAAGAACAAGTACGCCTTCGAGACCGGTGACATCACCACCGCCATCCAGCTGGGCGCCGCGGCTCAGGGGATGACCTACAACGCCCACAGCTTCGTCCCGACCGAGCAGTACGAAGGGATCTTCCACGGCATCGGTCCCAAGACCACCGCGGTTTCCTGCGCCAACGGCGGCTGCCATCCGCAGATAACCGCCGGTGCCAACCGGATTCCGTTCTCGAGCCTCGGCTACACCCGTCGCGGCACCACCGCGCAGATGTGCGACGTCTGCCACGGCGCGAAGAGCTACACGAGCTTCACCTCGCTGCACAGCAACCACCGCGACCGCAAGAACTGCGCGGCCTGCCACGGTACCGGCTACCCGCTGAAGGAGCCGGTCACCACGCTGTGCGACAACTGCCACAGCAGGGAGACCTTCACCAGCGCCAACTCCGTTCACAGCAGGCATGTCCAGGGCAAAGGGTATGACTGCAGCAACTGCCACACCTTCAGCGCCGGCATGACCGGCGGGCACAGCGAAGAGCACTAAGTTGCAACTGGAAGTCCGGCAGCACCGAAAAGCCACCCGTCCGGGTGGCTTTTCCTTTTTGCCAGGCAGTTCGCGGGTTTTTCCTGCAAGGGTGGCCGGGGCTGTAGGGGCGAATAATCATTCGCCCAGCCGCCGGTGCTCAGACCACCTCAATTGCGAGATAAGTGCTGGCTCCAACAGGGCGAATATTTATTCGCCCCTACATGTGAAAATTACACGACTGCCACTGTTTTGGGTGCATCCGGCCGTTTGTGGTATATTGTTAAGCGGCGCGCTACTAAGATTGGCGGCAGCGCCGCTTGTGAGCTACCTACAACACCTACTGAGGAAATGGAGGACGACATGCGAAGATTGCGTTACGGCTTCATTGTACTGGGGCTGTTGTTCTGTCTGACGACTACTGCGACAGCCTCGGTCAGCGTTGGCATAGGCATCGGGCTCCCCAACGTGAGTATCGGCCTCAACCTGGGAGGATACCCCGATCTCAGGCCGATTCCGGGATATCCCGTCTACTACGCACCAAACGTCTATGGCAACTATTTCTTCTACGACGGCATGTACTGGGCTTTCTGGGATGACAACTGGTACGCCAGTTCCTGGTACAACGGCCCCTGGGCCCTGGTCGACCCGTACGCGGTGCCGGTGTACCTCCTGCGTGTCCCGGTCAGGTACTATCGGCAACCGCCGGTGTACTTCCGCGGCTGGGGCCCCGATCGGCCGCCGCGTTGGGGCCAGCATTGGGGACGCGGCTGGGAGCAGCGCCGCCATGGCTGGGACCGCTGGGATCGCAGCCGCGCCCCGAGAAGGGCGCCGTTGCCGACCTACCAACGCAGCTACACGGGCGACCGCTATCCGAGCGTCGATCAACAGCGCAGGCTGCACAGGGAAAGCTACCGGTACGAGCCGAAGAACACCACGGTGCGCAAGCACCTGAGGGAGGTCGATCAACGCCCGCCGGCACCGGTGCAGCGCCAGGAACGCCCCGAGATGAGGGGGCCGGCAACGGCGCCGCCGGCACAGATGCGCCGCGGACCGGAGCACGAGCGCCAGGCTCCGATGAGGATGGAGCAGCGTGGGCCGCAAGGCGTCGAGCCAAGGCCGATGGAGCCCAGGCATGAGCCGCGCATGGATCGGATGGAGCGCCAGGAGCGGATGCCGATGGAAAGAATGGATAGGGGCGGAGGCGGCGAGCGCGGTGGCGGCCCCGAACGGGGACGTGGCCCGGATAAGGACGAAGGGCGCGGCCGCTGATACCGCAGCTGATTGACGAAAAGAGCCCCTCCCGTTACCGGGAGGGGCTCTTCATTTCTGGTGTTTATCCCCTCAGGGTGAGGGCGAAGCTGTTGTCAGTGCTGCAGGCAGCTCACCTTGAAGCGGAGCGACTTACGCCTGGTTCCCGGCCTGTGCGTAGTTACGTCCCCAGTCGCACATCAATTCCAGTATCGGGAAGATGGTCCGCCCCTGCTCGGTCAACGAGTACTCGACCTTGGGCGGGACCTGCGGGTAGACCTTGCGGTTCACCAGTCCGTCCATCTCCAGTTCGCGCAGCTGCTGGGTGAGCATCTTCCGGGTGGTGTCGGAGAACTGCCGCTGCAGATCGGAGAAACGCATGGTCTCCTGCGCCAGGTGCCAGAGTATGGAGGCCTTCCACTTCCCCCCGACCAGCGCCAGCGTCACGTCGATGCCGCACTTGTACTCCCTGTCCCGAAACGTCATAAGCTCCGCTGCCGATTGGTTTTGCTGCATCACGTCCCCTGTCTTTGTCATGGTTTCCAAAAAGGTACTGTGTTTCGATGTGGGTACTACGTTTCGTAAAAGTTCGTTATTGACGATACTGAACTAATGGTCCTATATAGCGCATCCGGCAAAAAAAGAAAAGCGTCCGGTTCACCCAGACCGGCTCAACGGGAGGAACAGTCATGAAGGTCGTCGCATTCAACGGCAGCCCCAACAAGGAAGGGAACACTTACCACGCCATCAAGCTGGTGGCCGCGGAACTGGAGAAAGAGGGGATCGAGACCGAGATCGTCCACGTGGGCAACAAGGCCATTCGCGGCTGCATCGCCTGCTATCAGTGCTTGAAGAACCAGGACGAGCAGTGCGCCATCAAGGACGAGGTGAACGAGTGGGTCCAGAAGATGAAGGAGGCGGACGCCATCATCCTCGGCTCCCCGGTGCACTACTCCGGCGTGGGGGGTACCATGAAGTCCTTCCTTGACCGTGCCTTCTTCGTTGCCGGTGTGAACGGGGGGCTCTTGCGTCACAAGGTAGGAGCGGCGGTCGTGGCCGTGCGCCGCTCGGGCGGGGTGACCACCTTCGACGAGCTGAACCACTTCCTGAACTACTCCGAGATGCTGCTGGCCACCTCCAACTACTGGAACGTCATCCACGGCAGGACGCCGGGCGAGGCGCTGCAGGACGGCGAAGGGGTGCAGATCATGCGCGTTCTGGGCAACAAGATCGTATGGCTTTTGAGGCTTTTGGAAAATGGCAAAGGGGTGGTGCCCGAGCCGGAGCGTGAAGCGAAGGTCTATACCAACTTCATCAGGTAACCCGGGAAACGAGAACCTAAAAGCGGTTACGCAAAGAACGCCGGGTATTCGCGAAGGGCGCAAAGGAAACTCTTTTCAGCTGGAAGGCAAAAAGTTGTTAACCCATTATTCAAGTTTTCTTCGTGTTCTCCGCGCACCCTCCGTGTGCTTTGCGTAACTGCTTTTCACTTTATGCCTTAGGATTTTTGAGGGGAGAGCATGCTGGATTTCAAAATAGCCAAGGATAAATGTACCCGGTGCGGGCTCTGCGTCGCCGACTGCCCGGCTCACGTCATCGATACCGCGGAAGGGTTTCCTGTCATTACCGCGGAGAAGGAAGCAGGCTGCTACCGCTGCCAGCACTGTTTCGCGGTCTGCCCGACCGGCGCGGTTTCCATCCTCGGTCTGGATCCGGGGGAGAGCACGCCGCTGACCGGCGACTGGCGCCCGGACCCGGCGCAACTGGAGACCCTGATCAAGGGGCGCCGCTCGGTGCGGCGTTACAAGCCGGAAAACCTGGAGCCGGAACTGATGCAGCGGCTCCTCGAGGTGGCCTGGCATGCGCCGACCGGGGTCAACACCCGGCAGGTCCGTTTCACCGTCATCGACGACCGCGACAAGCTGGCCGCCTTCCGCGACGAGCTCCTGGCCGGCATTAAGCGCCTGGTACGGGATAACGCGCTGCCCGAACAGCTCGCCTTCTTCGCGGATTTCGTGAAGCTTTGGGAGGAGCAGGGGGTGGACGTGCTGTTCCGTGGTGCGCCGCACCTCTTGGTGGCGTCGGTCTCCAGCAAGGCGGTGTCGCCGCTGCAGGACTGCGTGATCGCGCTCAGCTACTTCGAGCTCTTCGCGCAGGCCAACGGCGTCGGGACGGTCTGGGACGGGCTCGCCAAGATCGCCATAGCCGACCTGGTGCCCGAAGCGCAGGCAACCCTTGGGCTCCCGGAGGACCACACCCTCGGCTACTGCATGGCCTTCGGCAAGCCCGCCGTCCAGTACGCCCGCACCGTGCAGCACCGCGGCGCGCTTATTCACCGGGTTTAGCAAGGCAAATCCCCTCTGTACCCCCTTCGCGAAGGGGGCGCGCGGGGGCACGTGCAGCGAAAAGGGGACTGGCTCCGCAGGTGCCAGTCCCCCTTTTCGTTCACTTTGCGACGTCCACTACTGTAGGGGCGAATAAATATTCGCCCCCTGAGCAGCCCCGGCGTCTTGCCCGGCGCAGGCAATGGTGGTATCAGCGCTGGGCAAATAATTATTTGCCCCTACAGGGTATCTGCCGGAAGCTACCGCGCCGCCTGACTCCCGTTATTCACCCCCATCAGCCTCGCCATGGTATCCAGCGGGTTCCCCGCGACCCGGCTCCCCTCGTGATAGAAGGTCACCAGTTGCAGCGAGCCACCCTTGACCGCCTTGATGGCGACGTCGTCGGGCGTGAAGGTGGTGCGTCCCAGCGATTTCTTGGTGGGCCAGTCGACCCCGCTGTAGCTCAGGTAGACCAGCTTGGAGCAGTAGACCCGCCCCTTGGACTCCACGTCGAAGTTGAAGTCGTACGGCTTGCCCACCTGGCGCAGCGCCTGGATCACCGTATTGGCGCGGTCGGGACGGGTGGCGCCGGTCTTGCGCATGATGCCGATGCTGTCGATGTTGAGGAAGTGCTGCATGGTGTTCATCTCGACACCCGAGCGCAGCGCCTCGATCACCTGGTGCCCGCTTCTGATCTGCTCCTGGTAGGGGCGCACCACCGGGTGATCCCAGATGCCGAGCTCCTTAAGCTCGGCTTCGCTCCCGGTCCAGACCGCGGCGTGTCCCCAGTAGCCGGGGATCAGCTTGTCGGTCAGCCGGAACGGCGTCTTCTCCAGCAGGATGTCGCCCGCCTGCAGCGTCTTCTGTACCTCGGCCCGCACCTCGTCGCGGCCGTAGAGCTTCCCCTTGCGCGTCTCGACCAGTCCCACCGCGTTGCCGAAGATCATGCTGAACAGGCTGGTCCCTTCGCGCTCCAGTCCGACCACGGTATCGGTAGTTACGGCCCCGAAGAAACCGAGCTTACGCCCCACCACGTAGAAGGGGGACCACTTCTTTACCATGTCGTAAGACGGGCTCTGCTTGATCAGGGTCGACACGTAGTCCATGGCCAGCGTGTCGGAGGAGAAGGGCGATTTCCTGATCTGTTTCTCGTAGAACTTGATGGCCTGGCGCACCCGCTGACGGTTGGAGATGGAGTCGTAGCTCATGGTCACCTTGGCGAGCTCGGCGCTCCTCACAGCGTACCCAGGGTCGCGCTCGTTGAGGATGCGGCGCAGCTTGCTGTCCCCTTCGAACAGGGAGACGGCGAGGAGGTAGTTGTCGTAGAGGACGAGGGCGGAGGAGAGCGAGAGCATCACCCCCTTAAGCCGGCTCTCCGGTGTCACCCCCAGCGCGCTCAGCTCCTTGTCGCCGGCGTCCAGCCAGCACTCGTGCGCCTCGGCCAGGGCCAGGAGTTTCTGGCGCAGCGCCATGTGCTGGATGATCCCCTGGTTGATGAGCGCCAGGTCGTCGCCGGTGAGCGGCTTGCCCAGTTCCATCTCCTGCTTGATGCGCACGCCGGTCTTGATGGTCTCCGCCCTGAGCGAAAGCGCCTCTTCAGCGAGGGTCCTGAACTCGGTCAGCTCCCTGGTCAGCCCCTGCTCGACAGACGCCTTGCTGCAGCCGTGAACCTCCAGGAAATGCCCGGTGCAGGAATTGCTGGATTCGCCTTCGCCGCACAGCCCCTTCCGGGCCAGCTCCTTGAGCGAGTCGCCGGCGGTGGCGGGCACGACGCAGGAAAGGGTGACAAGAAGCGAGAGCAGGATGCAGCGTTTAAGTCTCATTGAAATCCTCCCGGGACACCCCCTCTTCCTCTAGGAGAGGGGGGAGCAAGCTGTTCTGCTGCAACGGAACTTAAATTCTCCCTCTCCCTCTGGGAGAGGGCTGGGGTGAGGGCGTCGCGATAACTGATACCCTAGCCTGAGCCACCGCCCTCACCCGGCCTTCGGCCACCCTCTCCCGGAGGGAGAGGGGATAGCTAGCGGCTTTGCAGCGACGGGACGCAAATTCTCCCTCTCCCTCTGGGAAAGGCTGGGGTGGGGGAGCGGGGGAGCATTAGCCAAACGCGGCAACGATACCGGCAGTTTGCCGCCGTGACAACTAATTTGTTGCCGCGAGCGCCAGCTCCTTGAGCCCCTTCAGGTCGAGCTTTCCGGTGCCGAGGATGGGGAGGCTCTCCACTTCGATGAAGCCGTCGCGCGCAGGCTTCCAGAGGTTGGGGAGCTCGCTCTCCGCGATGAGCCGCGACAGGTCAGCCGCATCGGTGGTCCCGCGGGTGTAGACGACCACCAGCCGCTCCCCCTTCTTCTCGTCCGGAACCGCGGTCACCGCCAGGACGCCGGTCTGCCCGAGCCGGCCGTGCAGTTCGTCCTCGATCACGCCGTGCGGCACCATCTCGCCGCCGATCTTGCTGAAGCGCGAGATGCGGTCGGTGATCCTGATGAAGCCGTCGTCGTCCATGATCCCCAGGTCCCCCGTCGCGTACCACCCGTCCCGCACCACTGCCGCGGTCTGTTCTTCTTTCCCCAGGTAGCCGACCATCACGTTGGGCCCTTTCACCTCGATCATCCCGCTCTGTCCCGGGCTCAGGACTGCGCCGCTCTCGGGATCGACCACCCGGATGGCGACCCCGGGGATCGGGTGCCCCACGCTCCCTTCCTTGGCCCCTTGCTGCCTCACGCCGTCGATTTCCACGTCGGGAAGGCTCAGCGAGATAACCGGGGATAGCTCGGTGGCGCCGTAGCCCTCCATGGGACGCACGCCGAACTTCTCCTCGAAGGAATCCGCCACCTTGCTCTTCAGCTTCTCGGCTCCGGTGATAACGAGGCGCAGCGTGGCGAAGTCCTCGCGCCTGGCGCGGCGCAGGTAGGAGAGGAGGAAGGTCGGCGTGGCCAGGAGCAGGGTGGACTTGTGCTCCCGCACCACTTGGGCGATCTTCTCGCCGTCCAGCGGGTTGGGGTGGTAGGCCGCGGAGAAGCCGCTGGTGAGCGGGAACCAGAGCGTCGCCGTGAAGCCCAGGGAGTGGAAGAAGGGGAGCGCCGAGCAGATGTTGTCGTTCAGGTCCACCCGGAACACCATGCGTAGCGCCTCGATGTTGGACATGATGTTGTGGTGGCTGAGCATGACCCCTTTGGGTTCGCCGGTGCTTCCCGAGGAGAAGATCACCGTGGCGCTCTTGTCGGCATGGAAGCCGTTGCCGCGGCAGAGAAGCGACGCGGGGTAGAGGCGCGCCTTGAACAGGGCGACGAACTTGTCCAGGCCGGAGATGGTCGGGGCGATGTCTTCGAGGCAGATCATCCCCTCCAGGCGCGGCAGGACGGGGAACCTTTCCAGGAAGGCACGCGAGGTGATCACGGTGCGGATGCCGCATTGATCGACCGCGGAGCGCAGGGACGCCTCGGAGGCAGTGAAGTTGAGGTTGACGGTGACCCGCCCCAGCATGGAGAGCGCGAGGTTGGCCAGCACCCCGCCGGCGGAAGCCGGGAGCAAGAGCCCCACGTGCTCCTCATCGCCGATCAGCCCCTCCAGCTTGTCCGCGAGCGCCACGGCCCCGGTCAGGGTGCGGTCGTAGCCCAGGTTCTTGCCGGAGGTGTCGGCCACGGCCCGGCGTCCCCAGTTCTGGCGAGCGGTGCGGATGAAGTACTCCGGCAGCGGTCTGCGCTGTCCTTTGCGCGAGGTGAAGTAATCGCAGGAGAGTTCCGCCACCTTCTGGCGTACCTCGGCGGCGAGGCTCGTGGCCGGCATCGGGGCGCCGAACAGGATGGTCACCGGGTAGGGGGAGAAGGCCGGGAGCCGCGAGAGAAGCTTGCCGTGGGCGTAGGAGAGGATGCTCCCCCAGGCGCCGCCGATGTAGACCGGGATGATCGGGTGGCCGCTGTCCTTCACGATCCGCTCGAAGCCGCCCCGAAACTCGCCCAGCATGCCGTTTCGGGTCAGCGCCCCCTCCGCGAAGATGCAGACCATGTACCCCTCGTCCAGGGCGGCGCGGGCACGCTTGATGAAATCGAGCATCTCGCGGCGGCCGTCGGTCGAGGAAACGGGGATCACCCCCATGAGTTTGAACAGGCCGCGCAGCACCGGGGTATTGTAGATGCTCCGCTCCATGACGAAGCGGATGCGGCGCTGGCAGGTGGCGGTGAGGAGCAGGGCGTCGGCCCAGGTGACGTGGTTCGGGATCAGCAGCGCCGGTCCCTCAACCGGGAGGTTGTCACGGCCGATGATGCGCAGGCGGTAGAAGATGCGCATGGTGACAAGGGCTATGAAGCGGATCAGGAAGTCCGGCAGGATCCGGAAGGAGAGGATGGTAAGGACCAGGGTGAGCGCTCCTATGGCGCTGAAACCCTGGGCGGCGGAAAGCCCGAGCGGGCCGCTGAAGACCCAGGTGAGCCCGGAGGCGAAGAGGATGCCGATCCAGTTGATGAAGCTGGAGGCCGCCAGCACCTCGCCGCGCATGGAGGCGTCGGCGCGCAGCTGGATGAAGGTCTGCAGCGGCAGGCTGAACACCCCGGCGGAGATGCCGAAGCCGACGATCACGGCGAGGCTGACCGGGAGGCTTGCCGGCAGCACGTGCAGAAGCCACGGTGCCACGGTGAGCCCTGCGGCGCCCAAGGGGACGATGCCGAATTCGACGTCGCGGCCGGAGAGCTTGGCTGCCAGCAGCGAGCCGATGCCGATCCCGAGCGCCGCGGCCAGGAACAGGTAGCCGCTGTGGGCCTCGGAGAGCCCGAGCCGTTCCATGCCGTACCCGATCAGGTTCAGCTGCGCGAAGGCCCCGATGAACATGAACCAGGCCAGCCCGATGATGGCAAGCATCAGGTGACGGTCGCGGCTGATCCCCTTGATGGTGCGCAGGATCTCGGTGGGAAGGAGGGCCACCGGGCGGGCGGCGTCGCAGCGCTCGCTTTTTCCGATGAGCCTTGCCGAGCAGAGCCCGGCGACGGCGATGGCGAGGCAGAAAAGGGCGGCCAGCCAGAAACGCCCCTCGGCCAACTGGGCCAGCCCCGAGGCGAGCCCGGTGCCGACGATGATGGCCATAAAGGTGCAGGATTCCATCGCCCCATTGACCCGGGAGAGCTCTTCCTTCTCCACCAGCTCCGGGAGGATGCTGTACTTGGCGGGGGCGAAGAAGGCGCTGTGGGCGGCCATCAGGAAGATCACCAGGTAGAGCGCCTGCTCCAGGCGCAGGGCGAATGAGGCGACGGCCAGGAGCGTCACCGCGACTTCGACCAGCTTCACGTTAGCGATCAGCTTCGCCTTGGGTAAACGGTCGGCAAGGCAGCCAGCCGGTGCCGAGAAGAGCAGGAAGGGGAGCACGAAGGCGGCGCCCACCGTGGCGGTGACGGCGCCGGCGTGGGCGCCGCCGTGGCTGCCGATCAGGAAGAAGATGATCAAAAGCTTCAGGATGTTGTCGTTCAGCGCCCCCAGGAACTGGGTCGTGTTGAGCCAGGCGAAGGACTTGGATGAAGTGGTGGCGGTGCTCATTGCAGTGCTCCTGGCGGCCTAAAGCCTGATGATGGACTGCGCGTTGGAGAAGATCTGTTCCGGCACCCCGAGTGCCTCCTTGAGGGCCACGTCTTGGTCCCACGGGTTGGCGATGCGGGATATCTCAAGTATGCGCCGGGGGGAGAGTCGGTTCGGGAAGCCGAACGGAGTCACGGCTGCCGTGTTGGGAATGGGCATGTCGGTGCCGTACAAGAGCCGCCCGAATAGCTCCGGGTGCTTGAGCAGGCGCTGCAGGTGCGTCAGGCGGTTCAACTGGGTCAGTGCGGAGATGTCAGCGTACAGGTTGGGAAACTCGCCGCAGAGCCTGAGGAAGCGGCGGTGGTTGCTCTCCCCCTGGTTCCTGCCGTTGCTCGCCGCGTGAGCCGCGATCACCGTCACCCCAAGGGAAAGGGGGAGTCTCAGGCGCTCGGGGTCGGCCAGGTGGTTCTGCGCCTTGGTGAAGGATTTTTCCGAGCCGGTGTGGGTCAGCAGCGGCAGCCCGAGTTCCTTCAATTTCAGGTAGAACGGGGTCAGGCGCCGATCAACCGGGTCGAAGTGCTGGATCGAGGGGAGCCACTTGAGGAGCACCGCACCGTCCGCCGCGGCCTGCTCCAGCCGCTCCAGGGCGTCGCGGCGCAGCGGGTTGATGCTGGCGCCGAAGAGGAGGTTCGGGTGTCTGGCGGTTTCCGCCGCCACGAACTCGTTGGGTATGAACATCTCGGTCCGGGCCCGATCCAGCTCCCCCTTGTCATCCACCGCGCCGTCCACGGCCAGGATCACCGCGGCCGAGACCCGCTGCGAGGCGGCGAGGCTCTCCGACGTGCGCCGCATCACCAGTCCGTCCCCCTCCTGGAGCAGTTCCCGTTCCGTTACGCCGAAGGCCTTGAGGAACACCTTGTATCTCCAGCTCCTGCGCATGGCCGGGGAGATGAAGCAGCCGCTGTTTCCCGCGCCGATGCCGGCGGTGTGACAGTGGATGTCGATGATGGTCTTTGCAGTGGCAGCGTCCATGTCAGTCTCCTGTAAGTCGGATGTACTAGCTATTACAGATACTATGCCAATGGCCCAATGCTGGATTGTGTCTTTATAACATGCTGAAAGTGGGGCAGTCATGGCAAAGACGCCGCCAAGTCTGGAAAAGTCGCTTGACATTAAATGTACATCGGCAATACATACAGTGTATGACTACCTTGAAAATGACAGATCAAGAATGGGCTTTTCTCGAGACAGTCGCGCGCGCCGCCTTTGCCAATCCCTTCGGGGAAACGAGGGACGACCTGGACCTCGCCATCGGAGGAGCCCCCCGGGGCTCGTCGTCTGAGGAGATTCTCGACTCGGTGCTTTCCCGGGTGGCGACGCAGCTGGAGAGCCTGCGCCGCCGGGGTTTGGCCGACCTGCAGGGGCAGGGGGGCAACCGGCGCGAGGTGCTGCGCAGGTTCTGCCTGTTCCACGTCTTCCACCGCTACGTCGACCACTTCGACCGGCTCATCCAGTCGCAGCTGCAGGCAGGGGACAAGCCCTGCCCTGTCCCCTTCGCCCGCCAGGCGCTGGAGGAGCTGGCGGGGTTCGGACTGGGCGAACAGGAGGCCGAGCGCGCCTTCGCCGTCTTCTACCAGCTGCGCCGCGCCTTCTACTTCATCAAGAACGGGCTGGTCGGCGCCTCGCCCTCCATGAAGACGCTGCGCCGCCACCTCTGGGACTGCGTCTTCACCCATGACATTCGCTGGTTCGAGGCGGGGCTGTGGGACAAGATGGAGGAGTTTTCCATCCTCCTTCTGGGAGAGACCGGCACCGGCAAGGGGGCTGCGGCAGCCGCCATCGGTCGCTCCGGCTTCATCCCCTACGACCCTGCCAGAAAAGGATTCACCGAGAGCTTCACCCGCAACTTCGTCGCCATCAACCTGTCCCAGTACTCCCAGGGGGTGCTCGAATCCGAGCTTTTCGGGCACAAGAAGGGCTCCTTCACCGGCGCGGTGGAGAACCACGAAGGGCTTTTCAGCCGCTGTGCGCCCCACGGCGTCATCTTCCTGGACGAGATCGGCGACGTCAGCATCCCGGTGCAGATCAAGCTTTTGCAGGTGCTGCAAGAGCGGGTCTTCTTCCCCGTGGGGAGCCACGAGCCCAGACGCTTCAGCGGCCGCATCGTGGCGGCCACCAACCGCCCGCTGGACGAGATGCTCCTGGACGGTAAGTTCCGCGACGATCTCTACTACCGCCTCTGCTCCGACGTGGTCACCATCCCGCCGCTGCGCGAGCGTCTGCAGGAGGAGCCCGCCGAGTTGGGCCATCTGATCGGCGCCATCCTCCGCCGCATCGCGGGGCAGCCGGTGTCGGGGCGGGAGCAGCAGTTGGTGAAGAAGGTGTTGCAGCGCGACCTGGGGCGGGACTACGACTGGCCGGGGAACGTGCGCGAGTTGGAGCAGGCGGTGAAGCGGATCATCCTGACCGGCCGCTACCAGGGGGTGAAGCGGGAAAAGGGGAGGGGGGACGCGGCCGACCGGCTGGTGTCCGGGCTCAGGGAAGGGGCGCTCAACGTGGAGGAGCTGTTGGCCGCCTACTGCGGGCTCCTCTACGAGCGCTTCCGCACCTATGAGGAGGTCGCCCGCCGCACCCAGCTCGACCGGCGCACGGCGAAGAAGTACGTGCAGATGGGGGAGCCGGAGAGACAGAATTAGCCGTTGACCTGGAGTTGATCTCGAAGAATCCTAGGAAATGAGCGCCCTCCTTTTGTCCTCCCTCAGGCAATTCCAAGAAATACGTTCAAAAACTTGAATAAATCAGCCCCCCGTGCTAAGGTCGCTGCGCTAAGTTCTGAACATCATTGCTGCATCGTCGGCGGAAGCTGTTGATGGGGAGTGGCTTCAGGAACGTGAGATGGAAAATCTTGTTATGAGGAGGAAGCAGTGAAGAAGATTCTTTATGCAGGTCTGTTGGCTGGTTTTGGGATCATGTCCGGTTGTGCCTCGCCTTTCCCGATGGGCGCCCTCTACACCGAGCTTAAGCTCCCGGTCGCGGCCACCGCGAACGGCGGCGAAAGAAAGCACGGCGTGGCCGAGTGCAAGAGCGTGCTGGGGCTCGTGGCTACCGGTGACTGCAGCATCGAAACCGCCAAGAAAAACGGCGGCGTGAGCAAGGTGTCCGCGGTGGACTGGGAAGGCAAGAACATCCTGGGGCTCTTCGGCGAGTACAAGCTGCACGTCTACGGCGAATAACCCCAAGCAGGTTGAAAATCAAAAAGCCGGGCTCCCTCCAACTGGGATGCCCGGCTTTTTTTTGTCAGACCACCAGGTTGCGCGGGTGCCCGAGAACGAATCCTTCCACGTTCCCGATCACCTGCTCGGCCAAGGTGGCCAGCGACCGATCGCTGATCCAGGCGACGTGCGGCGTGACGATCAGGTTGGGTCGTTTCAGATCCAGCAGGGGCGATCCGTCCCGGGGCGGTTCCTGGGTCAGCACGTCGAGGCCTGCCCCCGCGATGGCGCCTTCTTCCAGTGCCTGCGCCAGCGCCGCTTCGTCCAGCAGTCCCCCACGGCCGCAGTTGACCAGGATCGCATGGCGCGGCATCAGTTCAAGCTCCGCCGCCCCGATCATGCCGCGACTCTCCTCGGTAAGGGGGCAGAGCAGCACCAGGACGTCGCATTTCGCCAGGACCTCCTCGAAGGGGGTCCGGTCGGGGCGCAACTCGGCCGCCCCCTTTCGCTCGGCGAAGAGCACCTCCATGCCGAACGCCTTCCCCAAGGCGGCCACCGCGCTTCCCAGCGCGCCGACCCCGATGATGCCGAGGGTCGCCCCGGAGAGGGAGCGGGGCATCGGCTCCACCTGCACCAGGTATCCTTCCGAGCGCTGCCAGGCGCCCTCCCTGATCGCTTCGTGGTAGGCGAGCAGGTTGCGCCGCAGGGCGAGGATCAGGGAGAAGACGTGCTCCGGCACGCTCACCGACCAGTTGCGCACGTTCACCACCGTGACCCCCTGGTGGCGGCAGGCGTCCAGGTCGACGTGGTCAACCCCGGTGGCGGCGACCGCGATCAGGCGCAGTTGCGGCAGCTCGGCCAGGTGTTCCGCGCTGATGGCGACCTGGTCCGTGATCGCGATGGTGGCGTCGGCAAGACGCCCCACCACGTCCTCGGGACGGGTGTCCGGGTATTCCTGCCAGTGGTGCGGGAAGCATGGGGGGCGCAGCGGCACCGAGATGCCGCCGCGGTCCAGAAAGACGATCCTCTCCATCAGTGGGACATGAGGACCGGGATGGTCATGTGGCGCAGCACGTGCTTCGCGACGTCCCCGAGCACGTAGTTGCCGAAATGGAGGTCGGCGTAAGCCCCCATCACCAGGAGGTCGCTCCCCTCGTCGGAGACGCGGTTCAACAAGACGTCGCCCACGTGCAGCTCGGTGACGAGGCTGGTCTCGACTTCGGCCGTGACGCCGTGCGCGGCGAGGTAGCGGCGCAGGCTCTCAAGGTCTGCCTCCTCCCCCTGGCTCGGGTTCACCTCGAAGATGTGGGTGGAAGCTGCAGCCTTCAGGAAAGGTACGGCGTCGGTGAGCGCGCGGGAGGATTCCCGCCCGGTCTTCCAGGCCACCAGGACCTTGTCGCCGGCGCTGCTGTACTTGCCGGTGTAGGGGACGATCAGCACCGGTTTGCCGGAACCGAAGACCACCTTCTCGGGGAGGAAGTCCGTGGCGCGGCGCTCGGAGGAGCCGTGCTCGCTCTGACCCACGACCACGAGGTCGGCGAAGGTGGCGTAGTGGTTGATCGCCTCGACCACCCCCCCCACCGCCTTGGCGTCCACGCTCACCCACTCGCCCTTCACGTCGGCGGCAGCCGTCTTCTCCTTGAAGAGCAGTGCCAACTCCTCGGCGGCGTCCTGGTCCTGTCCCCGGCGCAGCGGGATCAGGTGGTGCGGCTGCACCTTGAGCCCGATGACCCCCGCCCGGTGCCGCTTGGCGAGGTTGAGGGCGAGGTCGAGCCGGTCGGCGGAATGCTGCGGGTCATCCATGAAGACAAGAATCTGTTTCAGCTCCATCAGGTAGCGCCTCCTTGATAAGCGAGCGTGACGTGCTCGGTTGCTGGTACTGCGGATGTGGTCGGTAAAGCCTTTTCCAAGGTGGCGAAATTGCGCAGCAGATGCCCCTTGATCATCTCCTTGAAGTCCGCCTCCTGGTCGCCGCGGTAGACCAGTGAAGAGGCGATCTCGGCGGCAAGGATGGCGTAGCGGCACTTGGCGGGAAGACGCCCCAGCCGGGTCCGGTACTCGGGTTCGCGCAGCATGGCGGGGAGATGCGCCAGGATGGCCTGCTGGAAGACCGGCTCGTCGCACAGTTCCGGGTTCCTCTGGAAGAAGGAGAAGAGCCGGGCGTAATGGCCGTTTATCTCGTGGCTGATGGCTTCGGAGATCTCGGTGTAGGTGAAGCTGCTCCCCGCCTCGCGGTGGCGCCGGAAGATGAGCTGCGCCTCGTCGCGGGCCCGCTGCTCCAGGATCTGCAGCACGTCGGCTACGTAACGTTCCTTGTGCTGCAGGAACTCGGCCTCGGAGAGCATCAGGTTGGCGATGATCTCGTAGGACGAGGAGATGACGCCGCACTTGTTGGCCGAGGCGTCGCGCATGATGACGATGCCGCGGCGCTGCATCTGGGTACGCGCCTCCGGGGTGATGAAGGAGTTGGCACCCTCGACGATGGCGCGGGTGGTGGGTGTGCCGTCCTCGCGGAAGAAGCGGGCCCAGTTCTCGCCGTCGATGGTCTCCGGGCGCCCCCCCGCCGGGATGAAGAGGTCGGTGGGGACGGAGAAGAGGAGGTTGCCGAACTCGCGGTGGAACTGGTCGGTGGTGACCCACTGTTCCTCGACCCCCAGGCCGGTGCTCACGGCCCGTTTGAAGAGTTCGCGCAGGCCGTCGGTGCGGCGCTGGTTGCGGTACAGGATGAAGCCGCCCGGGTGCAGGCGCGCCGGGTCGAAGGCGTCCAGGTCCTCCTTGAGGACTATGCGCGAGAGCTCGGCGTGGTCCATTCCTTCAGGGTCGAAGATGGCGCCGCTGCCGTCCAGGATCAGCTTGATGCAGGCCTGCGGGGAGCGCTCCAGCATGATGCGCAGGGCGTTGCCGGCCACGTCGCCGCTGGGGCCGCCGGTGAGTTTCACGCTGAAGCGGTCGCGCCGGATGTCGATCCCGAGCTCGCCCATGGTGGTCTCGGCGAACTGCATCACACCGGTGGAGGTGACGCCGTACTCCTTGTGGTTGATCCCCACCCGCTTGCTGGAGATGAGGCCGATGCCGAGCAGGTAGCCGCGTTTCAAGGACTGGCGCGCGATCATCTCGATCATCACGTCGTGCATGTTCTCGTCGGGGCCGATCTCGATCGGTTCGTCCTCGCCGTAGTAATCCACCACGCGCGGGTCGCGAGCCTGTCCGCCGTCGGTGACGAAGATGTCCAAAAAGGCGTTGATGAAGCCGAACTGCAGCTTGTACAGGCGCTGCGTGGAGAGGTCGTGGGCCTCAAGGCGCGCGGCGTCAAGCACCACCACCATCTTGGAGCCACCCTCGTAGATGTCCTTGTTCTTCAGGTGCTGGGTGTGGGCCAGCACGTAGACCTCGCGGAACAGCGTGCTCGCCGAGGTGACGTAGTCGTCCCGGTTCTTGGTGATGATGGTGCGCCAGCCGCCCCGGGCGATGTCGGAGAAGCCGATGTGGTAGCCGCAGCCGTAGCGTCCGAAGAAGAAGGTGATCCGGAACGGAATCTCCGGGGGGAGGTCGGCGGTGAACTCGGGGGCGAGCTCCGAGAGGTAGGCCGGGTCGAGCCGGAAGGCGAGCGCGTGCTTCTCCCTGACGTAGAAGTTGGTCTTCAGGGTGTTGCGGATGAAGGTGATGGCGCAGCGGAAGATGGAGCGGCGCAGATCGTCGATGTAGCGGTGCCCCGTGTTGTACGACTCGACGAAACGGACCGTCTCCTCCAGGGTCTTTCTGTAGAACTCCTCGCGCAGGGCAAGCCCCGGCTGGAACCGGGTCCGGAACAGCTTGGCGAGCTGCAGGGCGATGTCCGGGTGGGAATGGAACGCGAGCATCACCTCTTCGCGGCTGAAGGGGTCGGGGTGGTGATGGGCGAGGTTCGTGTGGCAAAAGGCGATGAAGGCGTTGACGAGCGACGCCTCCTCCCCGGTCATCACCTGGGTGGTGACGAACTTGCGGTAGGTGGTGGAGGCGGTGGAGAGGATCTGCGTGTTGTAGAGCTCCATCTGCAGCCGGTCGAAGAGCTCGCTCCCCTTGGACAGCAGCGCCGCGTCGCCGCGCTTTCTGACGTAGAAGGTCCCCAGGAAGTAGGGGTGCACGCCGTTGGAGATGGTCAGGCAGTAGGCGCGCTTCACCCCGAAGTCGAGCCGGTTGAAGACCTCCATGGTCTGCAGCAGGAAGTCGTTCTGGGGCGGGTTCCCCACCGCGAAGAGGACGCGGGTCTCGGCGTCGGGCCCCTGGTCCTCGGTCTGCTCGACGTCGAGGAAGATCCCCCCCTGGCGGTTCCCCTCCTGGAAGACCCAGAGGATCTGGGCCACCCGGTTCGGGGGGGAGATGCGCACGTACTGTTCGTTGTTGAGCCACAAAAGCCGCAGGAGCGGATCGAGCTGGTTCATGTCGAACAGCGGATAGCGGCTTTGCAGGGCCTGGGCGATCCCCTCCCTGATGGCGGGGGGGATCTCCGGCGTCGGCGCGTTGGCGATCTCGCCGTGCTCCTTGCGGTCGAAGTCGAAGCGCTGCACCTCGAGCCCCTGGGAGAGCCCCGGCACCAGGCCGCTTGAGTGGGTGAACTCGGCGTAGGAGATGTCGCGCTCCTGCAGCGTGCGCAGGGTGTCGTACAGGGAGCCGGGCTGGTTCAGGCGGGCGAGGATCAGCGTCCTGGACCGGTCCGCCACGGTGAGCTTCTGGTTGTGGGCCAAGGTTCTCAGCCCCACCGCCAGCGCGTGCACCGCCTCGGCCTCCTCCTGCATGGTGATGAAGAAGTAGGAATCCATCTGGGCCTGGAGCCAGGCGAGGTTATCCCTGGTGCACCCCTCGTTGGCGCCGATCAGGCGGTCAACTGCGGCGAGCACATCCGTTTCGGCGGCGCACATGTCACTCCCCCTTGACCGGCAGCAGTCCTTCCATTTCCGGTTTGAACACGCTCCAGACGCGCTGGCGCAGCTCGCCCAGGAACTCGTTGGTGATGAATTTGGGCAGCGTCACCTTCGGGTTCGGGTCGTCCATGACCTGCGAGGGGAGGGTGTACTCCTTCTCCTCGTGGAACCCCTGGCGCAGCTCCAGGGCGAGCCCCCGCAGGTAGGCCCGGCGCACGGCGGCGACGATCTCCCCGGAGGCGATCTCCAGCCCCGCGGCCTCCTTGAGCGCCCTGACGATGATGTCGTGCCCGATGCCGACCCCGACGAACTTGCACAGGCCGATCATGTCGTAGCCGACCTGCAGGAGGCCGCCGGTGGTGATGGCCTGGGTCCACTCTTCGAGGGAGTGCTTCCCTTCCTTGGCCAGCATCATGTGGGTCCCCATGGACATGTGGCCGCCGGCGATGGCGAACATGTAGCCGGGGTTGGTGTCCGGGAGGTAGGCCGGGAGCTCCAGCCCCTTGACGTGCATGGCGTAGGAGGTCTCACCGGCATCCTGGGAGAGTCGCTTCACGCCGCGGGCGATGCCGGGGAGGGTGCCGCGGCCGGCCCCTTCGATCAGCTCGGTGATTTTCTCGTAGTCGCCGAAGGTGGCGCCGTTGAAGAGCGGCTTTTCCGGGTGGCGCTCGTTGTAGTCCAAGACGTAGGAGATGGTGGTCCCGAGGGAAATGGCGTCCATGCCCAGAAGGTCGCAGCGGTGGATCAGGTCGCAGACCTTCGCCGGTTCGTGCACGCCCAGGTTGGAGCCGAACAGGATGAGCGGCTCGAAGTCGAACTTCGCGGCCAGCTTGCCGCGGCTGCCGTCCTCGTTCTTGTAGAAGAGGTTGTTGTGGCAGCGGATGCCGCAGCGGTGGCAGGCCTCGGTGGCGATGTCGAATTCCTTCTCCACCTCGTCGCGGAAGAGCCTCTCCACGTCGTCGTTCCCCTTGGGACGGAAGTTGTTGAGCGGTACCGCGTGGAAGACCTGGAGCACCTCGATGTTGGCCCAGGTCCCGCCGCCGCCACCCTGGCTTGCCGGCTGGAAGCGGGCGCTGCCGCCGCTTTTGAGGATGTCGCGGTTCACGTCGCGGATCTCGGGGGTGATCTTTTGCAGCTTGTCGGAGCTCTGCGCCACGACGGCCAGGAGGTTCTTGTACCCCATGAGGCTCCCCATGCCGCCGCGGCCGGCGAAGCGGCTCTTGGGCTCGCCGGACTTAAGCTCGTTGTCGGTGCTCATCACCACGGCACCCATGTAGTTGTTCTCCCAGTTCTCGCCGGCGGGGCCGATGGCGGCGAAGTGGGCGTCCGGGTACTCCTGGTACAGGGCCATGATCTTACCGTGGCCGGTGAGCCCGACCAGGTGGTCGGCGGGTTTCAGCTCGACCTCGGGACCGTTCTCCCCTTCCTTCAACAGGGCGTAGACCGGCTTGTCGGAGCGGTTCTCGAAGATCACCTCGTCCAGCCCGGTCCACTTGAACTTGTTGCCGAAGTTGCCGCTGCCGGTGGACCACATTGCGCCGGGGCGCCCGGTGCCGGACTGCTTCAACGGGCTGTAGCCGGAGAAGTAGCTGCGCATGCCGGTCATGATGCTGGTTCCGGTCAGAAGGCCGGTGTTGAGGATCACCGGGTTCTCCGGGGAGTAGGCCTCGGCGATGTCGCGTTCGGCCAGGATCTGGAAGCTCCTGCCGAAGCCGCCCAGCACGTCCTCGAGGTTTTTGCAGGGGACCTGGGCGAAGGTGGTTGTGCCGCTGGCAAGGTCGACGGTGCAGCGCTGGTAGACGACGCTCGCCGGGTTGTTGCTGATGGTTTTTTCGCTCATATCGTTACTCCGCAAAAATATTGAGATGGACTGCCGGGGCCAGGCTCCGTCAGGTGCCTGTCCCGGTGGTCTTATGGTGGCGATCCAAGGTCAACTGGTTTTCCGACTAGCGACTGGCTGCAACTGGTAAAAGTCCCCCTTTGGCAAAGGGGATTTAGGGGATTTGCTTTTGCTTTCGGAGAGGGAACCCCCCCCCGCCCCCCCCCTCGCAAAGGGGGGAGCCTACGGGCACATGCGGCTCTACGTAACTCAGCAACGCCGCTCGCACGCGGGCTACCCTCCGCCCATGCGCGGCAGCAGGGAAACGACGTCCCCTTCCTGTACCGTCTCGTCCCACCCTGCGTGCAGTCCGTTTACAAGGACGGTGCCCACATCCTGCCGGGCAAGCCCCAACTGCTCCACGATGGAGGCGATTCTATCGTCGTCAGCGCACTCCCAGTCCGCCTCGTCGAACTTCTGCCTGCGCAGGGATGCGTAGAGTTTTACCTTGATCTGCATGTGAAACCTCCCGTCATGACAACGGAAAAAGGATCCCTCCGGCCGTACCCGGGCGGGCGGGAAGCCGGCGCCCGGGGGGACGGAGGGGAGTCTGAAAGGAGCTTTGGTACCGGTGGTTACTTAGAAGCCGAGGTAGGCTTCGCGGATGGACTCGTCGGCTTCGAGGTCCTTGCCGGTCCCCTGGCCCACGATGCGCCCGTTTTCCATGACGTAACAGTAGTCGGCGACCTTGAGGGTCTGGTGCACGTTCTGCTCGACGAGGAAAATGGTGAGCCCCTGCTTGTGCAGCTCCTGGATCACCTTGAAGACCTCCTGCACCATGATCGGTGCCAGGCCGAGGCTCGGCTCGTCGAACATGATCACCTGGGGATCTTGCATCAGCGCGCGCCCGATCGCAACCATTTGTTGCTCGCCGCCAGAAAGGGTTTCGGCAGTCTGGGTGCGCCGCTCCTCCAGGCGCGGGAAGATCTCGTAGATCCGCTTCAGGGTCTGGGCGCGCTTGCCATGCGCCCTTTTCAGGTAGGCGCCGACCAGGAGGTTCTCCTCCACGGTCATCTTCGGGAAGAGCTGGCGTCCCTCGGGGACCAGGGTGATGCCGAGGTCGACCACCTTGTGCACCGGCATGCCGGTGACCAGCTTGCCGTCGTAGTGGATGGTGCCGCTCGCGGTCGGGATCAGGCCGCACAGCGACTTGAGGGTCGTGGTCTTGCCGGCGCCGTTGGCGCCGATGAGCGCGACCAGCTGCCCCTTGGCCACCGAGAAGGAGATGTTCCAGAGGGCCTGGATGTCCCCGTAGTTGACTGAGATACCGTTGACGTCGAGTAGATTCATGCCGCTTCCTCTCCAAAATACGCTTGAACGACGTGCGGATCGCTGGACACCTCGGCCGGGGTCCCTTCGGCGATCTTCTTGCCGAAATTGAGCACCACCAGGCGGTCCGAGATGTTCATGATGACGCGCATGATGTGCTCGACGATGAGGATGGTGAGCCCCTGCGCCTTGAGCTTCATGATCAGCTCGACGGTGCGGTCCGCCTCGGTCGGGTTGAGGCCGGCGACGACCTCGTCCAGGAGCAGGAACGACGGCTCCAGGGCGAGCGCCTTGCTGATCTCCAGGCGCTTTCTCCCCGCCAGGGTGAGCCCGGCGGCGGAGACGTTGGCGCGGTCGGCGAGCCCGGTGGCCTCCAGCACCTGCCAGGCGTGACGCTCGGCGTCGGCCTTTTTGGGGTGCTTCAAAAAGGAGGCGATGGTCACGTTCTCGAGGACGGTGAGTCCCGCGAAGGGCTTCACCACCTGGAAGGTGCGGCCGATGCCCACCCCGGCCAGGTGGTAGGGGGGCTTGCCGGAGATGTCGTTCCCCTGGAAGACCACGCTCCCCTTGGTGGGGGCGTAGTAGCCGGAGATGACGTTGAAGAGGGTGGTCTTGCCGGCGCCGTTGGGGCCGATGAGCCCCACGATCTCGCCTTTTTCCACGCTGAAGCTCACGTCGTCCACCGCGGTGAGACCGCCGAAGCACTTGGTTACCGAATTTACCTTGAGGATAGGTTCAGCCATGATTTAGTTCCCTTCTTCCGGTGCTGCCACGGCGGAAAGCGCCGCGGGTTCCGATGCCGGTTCCGGCTGGTGCTGCGGCCTGGTGGCGTCAGCCTTGCGCTTGAACATGGTGCCCCAGAGGCCGTTGGGTATGAAGATGACGCTGATGGCGATCAGCGCGCCCAGGATGATGAGGTAGAGGAGCTGGAAGTCGGACAGGTAGGCCCAGAAGATCGTCTTGAAGGCGAAGATCAGGATGGCCCCCAGTGCCGGTCCGAACAGGGTCCCCATGCCGCCGAAGACCACCATGACCACCGCCTGGTCGCTGACCAGGTCCCCCAGGGTGGAGGAGGGGTCGATGAAGGTGATCCAGTAGGCGTAGATGCCACCCAGGATGCCGGTGGGGAGTGCGGAGAGGACGAAGGACTGCATCTTCAGCTTGGTCGGGTTGAGGCCGAGCGCCTTGGCCCCTTCCTCGTCCTCGCGGATCGCCTTCAGCTTCAGCCCGAAGGGGGCGCGCTCCAGGAGGTACCAGAGGATGGCGAAGGTCGCTCCCACGGTGATCAGCATCAGGTAGTAGAAGAACTGCGGGTTCAGGAACGCCTCGAGACGCATGCCGTCCGGGCCGCCGGTGAACTCGACGTTCAGGGCGAGCTGCTGGATGGCGCGGGAGAGCGCCCAGGTGGCGATGGCGAAGTAGGCACCCTTGAGCCTCAAGGTCGGGATACCCGCGATGAGCGCCACGACGGCGGCAGCGACCCCGCCGGCAGGCAGCGCCGCCCAGAATGGGAGGTTTGCCTGCATCATCAGGATGCCGATGGTGTAGGCGCCGATGCCGAAGAAGGCACCGTGACCGAAGTTCAGGTAGCCGGTGTAGCCGGCGATGACGTCGAAGGCGATGGCGAGCCCGATCCACATCACTCCCTCGGTGAGGACACGCAGTACGAAGGTGTCGTGCACCACGAGAGGCAGGATCAAAAGGGCCGCGCCGATGATGGCCAGTATGGTTGCGCCACGGTTTTTCATGTCAGACCCCCTTGCCGAACAGCCCGCGCGGGGAAATCAGCAGGATGATGTAGAGGATGGCGAAGACGGCGAGCAGGGTGTGGCTCGGGTTGAAGTAGATCATGAAGATCGACTGCACGAGCCCCAGAAGGAGCGCCGCCCAGGGGACGCCGGCCAGGTACCCCATGCCGGCGAGCACCACCACGAAGAAGGCGAAGATGGTGTACTCGTTCCCCATCTGGGCGCCGATGGAGAGGATGCAGCCCAGGAGCACCCCGGTCATGGCCGAGATGCCGACGTAGATGCCGTAAACGTAGGAGCCGGTGCGCTTGCTGTTCACACCCATGAGACCGGCGGCATCCTTGTGCTGTGCCAGCGCACGGACGCCGAGGCCGAAATTGGTCTTTTTCAGAAGGTAGTGCAGGATCAGGGTGATCGCCAGCGCGTAGGCGAGTCCCACGAGACGCACGGTCGGGATGGTCACGGTGAGCCCCAGCGGCTCCAGGTCGAACGACCCTTCCGAGAAGGCGGAGGGGATCGAGTTCGAGTAGAAGCCGAAGGCGGTGAGGGCGAGCCCGCGGAACATGATGGCCAAGCCGAAGGTGAAGACCAGGCCCATCAGGAAGGGGTTGCCCTTGGTCCCGGAGAGCACCCGGTGGATCACCGGCTGGATCAGGTAGCCGACCCCGAAGTAGAGGACGAAGATGACCGGCAGGAAAAGGAAGGGATCGAGGCCGGTCCATTTGTTCAGGTAGTAGCCGGTGAAGGCCCCGAACATGATCCATTCCCCGACGGCGAAGTCGATGACGTGCATGACCCCATAGGTGAGCGAGAATGCGATGGCGATGGTGATGTAGATCCCACCCAGCAGTATCCCGTCGGTCAAGGCTTGTGGCAGCAGTTCCATCATAAAGCAAGTCCTCCAGCGTTGCGTTTCCAGCGAATTGGCAGCTACGTTGTTTGTCCGTCGTCCATAACGGCGTCAGCTTCGCCGCCGGCCGCTATGGCCGTTTCGGTTTTTCCAAAAGGGAGGTGATCCCCTGCCGGCGGCATTACCGGCCGGCAGGGGGGGACTTCAGGTGTTAACGGGATTTCCACTCTTTCATCGGGTAGATGGCGGCGGCTTCGACGGAAGCCTTAGGACCGACGGTTTTCACGTGGCCCCCCTGGATCTGGATGGTGAGCGGGTCGAGGCCGACGTTGGCGTGGTAGAACTCACCGGAGGTGGCGAACTTCACGCGGCCGTAGAAGGTCTGCACGTCGATCTGCTCGAGTGCCTGGATCAGCTTGGTGCGCGTAGCCTCGTCCATGCCCGGCTTGGCGCCGATCTTCTGCAGGGCGGTCTGGAAGGCGATGCCGGCAGCGGAGCAGCCGCCCTGGGTGTAGTCGCCCGGGTTGTTGAAGGCCTTCTGGGAAGCGGCTGCGTAGGCGGCAGCGTTGGGCCAGAGCACCTTGCTCTTGGTCTTGGCGGTGCCGGTCCAGCAGGTGGTGCCGAAGATCTGGTCGCCGTCCTTGCCCACCGCGTCGATGAACGCCTTGTCGGTGATGCCGCAGTGCATGAGGAGGGCTTTCGGGGTGTAGCCGATCTGTTTGAGTGCCTTGACGAACTTCACGTGCTCCTCGTCGTGGCCGCCGAAGGCGATGACGTCCGGCTTCATGCTACGCACTGCGGAGAGAAGCGGGGTCATGTCCTGACCGGAGGGGACGATGCTGAACTTCACGATTTTCAGCTTGGCTTTCTCGGCGGCTGCCTTGTAGGACTCCGCGGTCGCCTTGGAGAAGGCATCGTTGGAGCCGATGATGGCGATGGTCTTCGGGGCCGGCTTCAGTTCGGTGAGGGTCTTGATGGAGGTCGCGCCGGTGAAGTTGATCGGCGGGATGGTGCCGAAGGTGTACTTGAACTTGTTCTTCCAGATGAGCGGGCTCTCCGCGGAACCGGTGATCATCGGGATCTTGTACTTGTCGACGACCGGGGCCACGGCGAGGGTCACGCCGGAGGAGTAGGGGCCGAGGATGAAGTCGACCTTCTCCTGGGTGATCAACCTCTCGGCCGCTGCCGCGCCGGCAGCCGGGTTGGACTGGGCATCGGCGTACACAAGCTTGACCGGGTACTTCTTGCCCTGGATCTCGATGCCGCCCTTGGCGTTCACTTCCTGCGCCCAGAGGTCGTAACCGCGCTTGGTGATGTTGCCGCCGGTGACGAGGTCCCCCGACAGCTCGGTGATGACACCGATCTTGAAGAAGTTCCTCTGCTCCGCGTGGACCGGGATGGCCACGAAGAGGGCTGCAATGAGCAGCAGTACCCTGACGAATCCAAACTTCATTGTGCTACCTCCTGTTGTTTGATGTGCCAAAAAAAGTTTTGAAACAACCTGCATCGCATTCCATCCAGGGCTCGCGGCCGGTGCGGCGGACGACGTCGGCTGCCGCCGGTCGAGGGAGCCCCTGCCGGCACCTCACGGCGCTGGTAGCCCGTATACAGCAGAAAGCATGCCAAACGGCCCTCTTGGGCGGCACAGGAGGAATTTGCAAAACGGGGTTTGGCGAAACTCCGCATGCTTACTGACAAAGAACGGTGAACGGGTCGATGCAGGGGGAGGAGGAGGGGGGTACCGCCCCGCTGCGGCACCTCCGGTTGACGGGAAAATTATTCACATCTGAATAAGGGCCGTATACGGGGTCGCGCACTCAGCAGGCGAGCCCGTAGCGTTTTAATTTTCGCGCTATGGTCGGCTGGCTCACGCCGAGCGCCTCGGCCAGGTCCGCCTGGCAGCCGTGGGACTTCAGTGCGTGGGCCAGGAGCGCGCGCTCAGTGCTTTCAATGACTTGCGGCAGCGTCATGCTTTCCGGCCACTGCGCCGGGGCGGCAGTCTCGCTGGTGTCCCCCTTGGCCACGTCGGCCGGGAGGTCCTGCAGGCTGATCACCTCGGTCTCGGTCATGACCACCAGCCGCTCGCACAGGTTCATCAGTTCCCGGACGTTGCCGGGGAAGGGATAGCCGAGCAGGGTGTCGCAGGCCGCGCGGGAGAGGCGTTTGCCGGTCTTGTGCTTCTTCGCGTACCACTCGATGTAGTGCAGGATGAGGGGGAGCAGGCATTCCTTGCGCTCCTTGAGGGAGGGGACGTGGATCGGGATCACCTTGAGGCGGTAGTAGAGGTCGAGGCGGAACTTCCCCTCCTCGACCATTTGCTCGAGGTTGCGGTGGGTTGCGGCGAGGATGCGCACCTTCACCTCGCGGGGGCGGGTGCTCCCAAGGCGCATGATGGTGCCGTCCTCCATGAAGCGCAAAAGCTTCACCTGGGAGGGGAGCGGCAGTTCGGCTATCTCGTCCAGGAACAGGATGCCGCCGTCGGCGAGCTCGAAATAGCCGGGCTTGCCGCCGGACTGGGCGCCGGTGAAGGCCCCCTTGTCGTAGCCGAAAAGCTCTGATTCTATGAGGGATTCGGGGATGGCGCCGCAGTTGATCTTTATGAGCGGCTTGTTGGCGCGCTCCGAGTTCTTGTGGATCAGGTCGGCGAAGAGCCCCTTGCCCACCCCGGAGGGACCGAGGATCAGCACGGTCGACTCCACCTTGGCGACCTTGAGCGCCTGGCGCAGCGCCTTCAGCATGGCGGGGCTCCTGGCGATGATCTGCTGGTTCTCCAGCTGCTGTTCCTGCTGCATCTCGAGCATCTGGTTGCGGAACTGGTCCTTGATGGCCTCCTGGTCCTCAAGTTCGCGCTGCAGGTTGTCGATTTCCGTGATATCCCGCTCGCTTACCACGACCCTCGTGATCCGGTCGGCCGAGTCGAAGACCGGGGTCGCGGTGGTGATCAGCTTGCGCCCTTCGCGCTGCTGCAGGAGGTTCACCCGGGCGCGGGTCCTGATCACCTCCAGGGTGGCGGAACGGTCGAAAACGCGGGCGTTGATCAGGTCGCGCATGTTGCGCCCGACCACGTCCTTGGCCTGGACGTTGTTGATCCTCTCCGAGGCGGGGTTGATGCGGACCACGTTGGCGTCGGCGTCGCAGATCCAGAGGCCGTCCGACGAGGAGTCGATGATGGTGTCGAGCTCGCGGGTAAGTCCCTGGAAAAACTCCATCTGTTTGGCCATCTCCTCGAGCTCCGTGCTCTCGACGAAGACGCAGACGGCCCCCACCTGCTCCTGGTCCAAAAGCATCGGGCTCACCCGCACCAGGAAGTTGGACTCGATGCCGCGCACCGAGATCTCAGTGTTGCGCGTGTGCCCCAAAAGCCTCTGCGCCACCTTGGGCCAGAGGTCGGGGAGCACGTCGTTTAGGTGCACCCCCTGGAAGGCGCCGAAGCTCTCGCGGACCGCCCGGTTGGCCAGGATGATCATCCCCGAGGTGTTCACCGCGAGGATGCCGACGTCGACGGCGTTCACCATCGCCTGGTAGAAGTCGTCCGAGCGCAGCTCGCCGCTGCTGGAAAAACCTATCAGTTCCGCTGGGTTCAGTGAGGTATTCACGGCAGGGGATCTCCTTCTGCAGGCCTCGGGGGGTGCCCGGAATGGCGTATACCACAACTCCTTTGTGGCGCATTATGCAGAAATGAATCAAATATTCAAGTGTAAATAATAGAACGACCCCGAAACAGTCATAGCTCTTGTTACCACCCTGGGCGATGAAAGTCCTTTCTTTTCTCGTATGACATTTTTGGCCTTACTTATAGTGCGGATGCGACTTCTCTGTCTGTATACGCATAAGCTGTTAGAGTGAGGGGCGTTTCCCGTGTGTGGCAGGGCTCTGCTCAACCTCGATTGACCTTTACGTCAACACTCATATGGGCGGACACATCCGTGTCGCTTTCTCCTTGGTACGGTCCTTGTAGTAGGGGATGACCGGGCGGACCCAACAAAGGTCCGGTCGTTTCGATCCGACACCTGTACCGGGATCCACTGGACCCCCCGGTAGTCACCAACTACTAGGCAAAGGAGCTTCACCCATGACCGCTGGTAACGAGCAACTGATGGAGTTACGCAACAAGCATGTCCCCGGAGGGGTCGCACTTTTGAGCCCCGCCTTCATCGCCAAGGCCCAGGGGGCCATCATGACCGACGTCGATGGACGTGACCTGATCGATTTCGCCGGCGGTATCGGCGTGAACAACGTGGGGCACAGCCACCCGAAGGTGGTCAAGGCCATTCAGGAGCAGGCCGAGAAGTTCATCCACACCTGCTTCCATGTCGCTCCCTACCAGGGATACATCGAGTTGGCCCAGCGCCTGAACGAACTGGCGCCGGGTAACTCCCCGAAGCAGACCATGCTGGCCAACTCCGGCGCCGAGGCGGTCGAAAACGCCATCAAGATCGCCCGCTACGTCACCAAGCGCCCGGGCGTCATCTCTCTCGAGAACGGCTTCCACGGCCGCACCCTGATGACCATGACCCTCACCAGCAAGGTGAAGCCCTACAAGTACGGCTTCGGTCCCTTCGCGCCGGAAAGCTACCGCATTCCCTCCGCCTACTGCTACCGCTGCCCCTACGGCGGGAGCTACCCGAGCTGCGGTTGCGCCTGCGCCCACAAGCTCGACGAGTTCTTCACCGGCTACGTGGCGGCCGAGCAGACCGCGGCTATCATCATCGAGCCGATCCAGGGGGAGGGGGGCTTCGTCACCCCGCCGAAGGAGTACTTCGAGATCGTGCAGGGGATCTGCAAGAAGCACGGCATCCTCCTGATCATCGACGAGATCCAGAGTGGCATGGGACGTACCGGCAAGCTGTTCGCCATCGACCACTGGGGCATCGAGCCGGACCTCATCACCACCGCCAAGAGCCTTGCCGGCGGCATGCCGCTTTCCGCGATCACCGGCCGCGCCGAGATCATGAGCCAGCCGCACCCGGGCGGCCTGGGCGGCACCTACGGCGGCAACCCGCTCTCCTGTGCCGCGGCCCTCGCGGTCCTCGACATCTTCCTCAACGACGGGCTGCTGGACCAGTCCGTGAAGCTCGGCGAGAAACTCCAGCAGCGCTTCGACGAGATGCAGCAGAAGTACGAGATCATCGGCGAAGTACGCGGCAAGGGGCCGATGCTCGCCCTGGAGCTGGTCCGTGACCGGAACACCAAGGCGTCCGCCGGCGACCTGGCCAAGAAGCTGGTGAAGCTCTGCTACGACAAGGGGCTCATCATCCTCTCCTGCGGCGCCCTCGGCAACGTGGTCCGTCTGCTGATGCCGCTGGTCATCACCGACGAGCAGCTCGACCGCGGCATGGCGATCCTCGAGGAGTCCCTCGCAGAGGTGAACGCCGAGATCTAAGACTCAAGGCATAGCAGCAAGAACGATACGGCAACGGCAGTGTCTGGCATCTTCGGGGTTGGGGAGGAAGAGACGCACAGCACTGCCGTTGTCGTTTTTTCCCCTTCGCCGAGGCTACGGGGGACGCGCAGGTACGGGCATTCCCATGGCGGTCCCTAAAATCTCCCTCTCCCTCAGGGAGAGGGTCGGGGTGAGGGCGCCTCTCAGCATTGGCGGCGGAACTCTTGCCAGCCACCCACAGCCGATGGCATAGTGGAGTGCGCCGTGATGGGAAATTTTCGAGGAGAACAACGATGACCGAAAAAAACGATCCGCGCCACACCGTTGTGGTGGGATGCCTGGTACGCAACGACGAGAACCAGGTCCTGTTGATCCGGCACCGCAAGCGGGGATGGGAGATCCCGCAGGGGCGGGTCGAGGAGAGCGAGAACCTGGTCGACGCGGTGCGCAGGGAGGTAGCCGAAGAGGCCGGGGTCGAGGTCGAGATCGGTCCGCTGGCCGCGGTCTGGTCCATGGTCTCTCCCGGCTCCGCCCTCATCTTCGCCTTCCTGGGGCGCTATCTCCGCGGCGAGCTCAACCCCACCGACGATAGTGAGGCAGCCGCCTGGTTCGACGAAAAACAGGCGTTGGAGATGGTGGCCAGCCCGGTGATGCGCGAGCGTCTCGCCCTGCTCCTTCGCCATGACGGCAGCGTGAGCTACCGCTCCTACTCGCTAAAACCCTACGAGCTGCACCTGGAGCGCGACCTCCTCGCCTGGCCCGAAGCGCTGCAATGAGCTTCGGGGTGCGCGGGTAGCCGACAGCCTGGTCGCGGGATGCGAATGCGAGAAGGGGGAGCCGTTTGCTCCCCCTTTCTTCATGGACAAGCGGGTCCGGACGATCCGAGCAGGCCGGCGATCTTGTCCAGGCACTCCCTGAAATCGATGGGTTTGGAAATGTAGTCATCCATGCCGGCGGCGATGCAGCGCTCCTCGTCCTGTTTCATGGCGTGCGCGGTCATGGCGAGGATCGGCAGCCGTCCGCCCTGGCGCAGCTCCTGCTCGCGGATCGACCGCGTCGCCTCGAACCCGTCGAGCCGCGGCATCTGGACGTCCATGATGATCATGTCGAAACAGGATTCCTGCCACTTATCCACCGCCTGCTCGCCATCTTCCGCGAATTCAACCCGGTAGCCAAGCCTACCCAGCATGGTTCCCAACACCTGTCGGATGGTGGGGTCGTCCTCGGCGACCAGCAGGCGCCTGCCGCTTCCCGTCGCTGCCGCTGCCGGTTGGGAGTGGGGGCGCGGCGTGGTGGACGCCGGCTTCGGCTCCCCTTCGAGTAGGCCCAGTCGGACCGAGAACGAGAAGCAGCTTCCTGCACCAGGTTCGCCTTCCACGACGATGCTCCCCCCCATCCGCTCCACGATCTCCTTGCTGATGGCGAGTCCGAGCCCGGTGCCCCCGTGGCTGCGGGTGTTGGAGTCGTCCAGTTGGCTGAAGGAATTGAAGAGCAGGTGCTGCTTGTCTTTCGGGATGCCGATGCCGGTATCGCGTACCGCGAAGCGGTACTCCATCCGCCCGTCGGGATTCCCTGCCCCTGCATGCACGGCTATGGCGACGCCGCCGTGCTCGGTGAACTTCACCGCGTTTCCCACCAGGTTGGTGAGCACCTGGCGCAGTCTCACCTGGTCACCCTGCACGTGGTCGGGGAGTCCGTCCTCCACCTCCAGGGCAAGATCCAATCCCTTGCGCTTCACCTCGGGCATCACGATGTCGACGGCCTGGCCGATGCAGGCCCGCAGGGAGAAGGGGCGGTTGTCCAGGGAGAACTTGCCGGCCTCGACCTTGGCCAGGTCCAGGATGTCGTTCAGTATCCGAAGCAGGGAGCGGGCAGACCTTTGGGCTGTCTGGATGTAGTCGGCTCTCTCGGAGGCGTCCGGAGTCAGCAGGGCCAGGTCGAGCATCCCGAGGACGCCGGTCATCGGGGTGCGCAGCTCGTGACTCATGTTGGCGACGAACCTGCTCTTGGTGCTGCTCGCGGTCTCGGCGGTCTGCTTGGCCTGGCGCAGCGTCTCCTCCATGCGGTTGCGCTCCATGGCAATGGCCACCTGGTCGGCTACCGCCTTCATCAAAGAGAGGTCGTCCTCGCTGAAACTGGTCCGGCTCCGCGTGCCGAAGGAGAGGGTACCCAGCACCCGCCCTTGGGACAGCAGCGGATGGCAGGCGTAGGCCTTTATTCCGAGGGACCTGACCAGGTCGGCACGAACGTCCTGCGATGCGGGGATGTTCTCGGCGACGATCCTGCAGGCGTCGCGCGCGGCGCAGCCGCAGATCGCCACCCCGAGGTTCAGCCGCTCGATGGCTGCGGCCTGTTCCCCGCCGATCCCTGCGCAGGCGTTCAGTTTCAGCACCCCCTCTTCTTCATCGACCAGATAGTTGAAGAAAACGTCGCAGCCGAGAAAATCCATCACCTGGCGGCAAAGGGTGTCGGCGAGTTGCCGGGGAGCCTTGCTCTGCAGCAGACTGTTGGCGGTATCGGCCAGAAGATCGAGCCGTTCGTTGCTTCGCTTGAGCGCGGCCTCTCCCTCCTCGCGCTCCGTGATGTCGACCGCCATGCCCACAGCGAAAGAGCGGCCGTCCTGCAGTCGCCCCAGGAAGGACGCGTTGAAGATCCAATGCCGGAGGCGGCCGTTGCTGCCGGTAACCGGGAAGTCGGCTGTAAAGCTGTTACGTTCAAGGTGAAACAGTTCCCGCATCTGGACCCGCACTGTTTCGGCGGCCCGCCGAGCGACCTGCGCCTGCAGCCAGCCGTCGAAGGAGGGGATCGCCCCCGGGGCGTAGCCGGTCACCTCCAGCCAACTCCGGCTCGCCTGCAGCACCTCGCCGTCCTGGGTGAGCATGACGACGGGAATGGGAGCTTCCTCTATGGCGCGGCGGAACTGCTCCTCGCGTCCCCTGAGCTCCGCCTCGACCTCTCTGCGCACGGCGGTTTCCCGCTGCAGCTCAGCGTTCAAAGCCTCCTTCTCGATCAGTTCCCGCGTGCGCTGCTCCAGGGCAAGCTGCAGCCGCGCCTCGCTCAGCTTGAGCGCCCGCTCGCTTTGTTCCAGGTCGCGAAACAGGAGCGCGGCCGGCTCTTTCAGGCCCGTCGAGACGATGGCGCGGTAGATCAGGAACGAGGAGAGGAAGAGAAAGAGGTGACCCACCAGGTTTGCCTGGCCGTAGACGCTCAGGTACTGGGTGAAGGCGATGCCGGCGCAAGCGGCGCTTAGCACGGAGGCGACGAGTTTGTTCAGTACGCGGCGGTCGAAACGCTCCCTGTTCACCCACAGCAAGGCCGCGGAGGCCAGGAGGATGATTATCGCGAGGTATTCGCTGTAGATCTTGAAGGGGGTGAGTCCCCGTCCCTCGACGTAGCAGTCGGGGAAGTGGCCGGAAAAGATGGCCAGGATAAGCAGTGCAGCCGTGCTGCCGAATGCCGCCACGGCAGCGGCGACGTTGAGCTTTCTGGTGATGAAGAGCGGTGCCGCCAGGAAAGAGAGGCTGACTACGTAGCGGAAGGAGATCCAGAGCTGGGTGGGGAGGTTGGCGTCGTGCCCGGCGAAAATGCCGATCCCCTTGTAGGCAAAAGTGTGCAGCAGTTCCAAAACGCCTGCGACTGCGAAGGACATCGCCAGGAAAAGGAAGTAGTGGTTATCAAGGAACTTCCGTGCGTTCCAGGCCAGGAGGAAGACGCCCAGGGTGACGAGGACGGAGAAGATCTCCACCATGGTATGGAAGAGCAGGTAAGAATAGCGGCTGCAGGCATAGAGAATAAGTATCGCGAGCGCGAACAGGACGAAGCTGAGGAGCCTCGCCTCCGTTCGTTGTGCCTCGTTTAAGGTGGTTGCCTCGCTCACCGATCCCCCTCTACCACGTCCCAGCCAATTTAGTAACACTTTATTCGTTGGGAATTTATCATTCTGTGCGGAAGGCAGTCAAAGCTTTTTTGGGATATATCGAATCTTCGGATTCTTTTTACCTTAAAAGAAGGCACGGTTCACACCGCCGTGTCGGTGCGGCAAAAGGTGGGCGACGGATTGACTCGCCGACTTTGAGAGATATGATTTTGCACTGGCCCAGCCTGGGTAACAAAAATGAAAGGAGGGAACATGATCAGGAAAATTGCTGTAGTTGCTGTACTGTCACTGACGGTCTCGGGTGTTGCCCATGCGGCGCTCGATGCAGTCAAGGGGCTTGGCAAAGACCTTGGCAAGGAAGCGGCGGCGACCGCCAAAGAGGGCGCCCTGAGCGCTGTGACCAAGAAGCTTAAGAAGGTTCAGAACGAGAAGGGACCGATCAAGTTCAAGACCGGCAAGGCGGAGGTGGATCCCGCTTGTGACAAGACTATGGTCGCCATCGCGGCGATCATGACCGATTACCCGGGCTTCCACGTGCAGGTCGACGGCCACACCGACAACGTCGGCAAGCCCGAGGCCAACATGAAACTCTCCCAGGACCGCGCCGATGCCGTGGTGAAGTACCTGGTCGACAAGAAGGGCGTAGCAGCCAACCGTCTCTCCGCCAAAGGTTTCGGCGACACCAAGCCCATAGCCAGCAACAAGACCAAAGCCGGCCAGGCCAAGAACCGCCGCGTCGATTTCACCGTCACCAAGATGTAAAAGCGCAAGGGGGAGCCGTCCGGCTCCCCCCACTCCTCGATTTTCAGTCTATCGGCATCCCATCCCATCAGGTGCCGATGGCCCCCTTCCTCAGGCCGATCCGGCCATCTTCCAGCCACGTCCAAACATACGTTGATTCAGGCTAAGGGGAATGTTAAGCTGCAGCACGCTAAGTCCCCGTACCGCTTCCTTCCCGGTTGCCTTTTTGGAGAGCCTATGAAAAAGATCCTCGCCGTAGAAGACAGCAAGGTGGCGCAGGCCCAGCTGCTGGACATCCTTACGCCGGAGTACGAGGTCACCCTGGAAGAAAACGGGGCGTCGGCAAAGTCCGTCGCCTTGGACCTGGGGCCGGATCTGATCCTGCTCGATGTCAACCTCCCCGGGATGAACGGCTACGACATCTGCCGGCAGTTGAAGGGGGATGCCGCAACGCGCGAGATTCCGGTGATCTTCCTCACCGGTTGCGACACCAGTGGCGAAAAGGTTAAAGGGTTCGAGGCAGGGGCTGACGATTACATCGTGAAGCCCTTTTACCCGGAGGAGCTTGTAGCACGTGTCTCCCTGCATCTGGCCTCGCGAAGAGAGAAGCAGATGGCGGTCGAGTTCGAAAGGCTGAAACTGTTGCGGGAGATGGCAGTGGCGATAAGCCACGAGTTCAACAACCCCTTGACCGCGATACTGTGGCATCTGCACCTTGCCACCAGGGAATTGGGCGACGGGAATGACAAGGCGCGCACGCACCTGTCGGACCTGAAGCTTGAACTGGACAAGATCCGGCGCATCGTAGCGCGCCTCGCCGAAGCCTCCCGCGACGCCAAGACCGAGTACGTAATGGGGGAAGCGATGATCGATGTGAACAGCATCTGATCCTGCTTCTCCCGTCACCGCGATATTCCCCCTGAATCAAGGGCGCAATCCAGAGTGCGCCTGCCGAGGAGCCCGTAGCTATGGCCCGCATCACTTTCGTCTACCCTGATTTCGAGAGCCTCGGGGTGGAATATCTCATGGCGGTCTGCTCGGAGGCGGGGCACGAGGTTCATCTCGTCTATTACGAGGCGGAGGATGCCTATCTCGGGAAAAGGAAGAGTCCCGCCTACGACGAAATCGCTGACAGGATCTGCCAAACCCACCCCGCCGTCGTCGCCTTCTCCTGTGTCACGGACAA
Source organism: Geomonas diazotrophica (assembly GCF_018919385.1). Taxonomy (GTDB): domain Bacteria; phylum Desulfobacterota; class Desulfuromonadia; order Geobacterales; family Geobacteraceae; genus Geomonas; species Geomonas diazotrophica. Next base: position 89,796 of record NZ_JAHLMF010000001.1, on the reverse strand, counting down.
CTACCAGCACCAGCTGCAATGCTCGATTGCACTGAAGCGCAAAAGCGCGGACGTTTGCACCATATTCGGCGGGATACATCCGACCGCCGTGCCGGAGAAGACGCTTTGCAACGATGCCATCGATGCCGTCGCCGTGGGCGAGGCAGAGCACGCCCTTTTGGAATTTCTGGAGGCATGCGCGTCGAACGGCGGATTCTCTTTGCCTGACGCACCCGTCGCCGGCTTCATGTTCAAGAAGAACGGCTTTGTCATCGGCACGCCGGCCGAGGGGAAGCTGGCGGATCTCGATCGACTCCCTTTCCCGAAGAAAGAACCCTTCCTCTCCATCTTGAAAGATGCCTGTCACGAATACCGCATCATGACCAGCAGAGGCTGCCCTTACCGTTGTTCTTACTGCTTCAATTCACAAATAGTCGACCTGCGGGGCAAAAACTCCATCAGGCGCAGAAGCGTGGACAATGTCATCGCTGAACTGGCTTGGGCGAAGGAGAGGTTTTCGACCGGGAGAATCCTCTTCGTCGACGACTCCTTCACGACCAGCAAGTCCTGGCTAAGCGAATTCTGCGACAGGTACCGAAGGGAAATCAGTCTCCCCTTCGCCTGCATAGCGAACCCGCACTACGTCGACCAGGAGATCGCGCACATGCTGGCAGCCGCCGGCTGCATCAATGTGCAGCTTGGCGTGCAGTCCCTGTCCGAAACGCTCTGCGCCCAGACGCTGGAAAGAAAGAGCTCCAACGCGCGGATCGCGGAAGCCATTGAGCACCTGAAGCGTAACAGGATCATGGTGCAGGTGGACCACATGCTCGGGATACCGGGGGATACCGTCGCCATCCAGGAGGACAACGCCCGCTTCTACAACCGATACCGGCCCGATCTGATCAGCATCTTCTGGCTGACCTATTACCCGAGGACCACCATCGTGGAGCTTGCGCGGAAAAAAGGTGCGATTACCGAGAAGGAAATCGAGTCGATCGAGGAGGGGGTGCGGCTGACTACTGAATCCTACCTTACCGGCGGCAGCCTAAAGGATCCGGCCCCCTACTACAGCGTAGCCTTCCTGCTGAACTGGATGCCTCTACTGCCGAGGTGGAGCGTGACCCTTCTGCTCAACTCCCGGCTTTATCGTCTCTTCAAGGTCCGCAGTTACTACCTGTCCACCGCCTTGCCGCGTGTGATCGGGAGCCTGTTGAACAAGAGAGATTTCAGAGGCAGGAGTCACCTCATCCGGTTCGTTCAAAAGACACTGGGGCATGCCGGATAATCACCTTGCAGGCCGAAGCTTGCCGTGATTCGGAGAGGGCCTTCAAGGCCCTTTTTCAGCTCGGGCCGCACACAGTAATGCGTTTTTTTTATAGGCATCTGTGCCTTTATCCCGTGAGCTTGTTGTAGTACTCTCTGGGACTCGCATGAGCGGCTAAGTGGTAGTCAAAGGCAAGGTGAGTATGAAACGAAGGAAGCCGGAGATGATCAGGGGGGCCAGGGCCAACGTGCCGGTGGCCGCCAGCGCCATGGCCTATGGCAGCGTTCTGGGCGTGCTCGCCGCGCAAAAGGGGCTGAGCTGGCTCGACATGATGTACATGAACACCGCGATCTTCGCCGGCGCGGCGCAGTTCGTCATGGTGGACATGTGGTCGAACCGGCTGCCGCTCTTCGAGATGACCCTGGCCGTCTTGGTGATCAACCTGCGTTACCTGCTGATAGGCGCCTCCCTGGACCCGCTTTTCTCGGGGCGTGGCCTGCTGCACAAGATGGGAATGATGCACCTGGTCGCCGACGAAAACTGGGCGGTGACCATGTCCGAGCAGCGAAACGGCAGTGCCACCACCTGGTTTCTTTTTGGCGGAGGCGTCTTCCTTTACCTCGCCTGGAGTAGCGGCACGTTGATCGGTCTCCTCGGCGGCGGCTTCATCACCAGGCCGGAGGAATACGCCCTCGATTTTGCCTTCACCGCGGTTTTCACTGCGCTGGCCGTCGGGCTGTGGCGCGGGAAGAGCGACGTGCTTCCGTGGATCGCAGCCGGGTGCGTGGCCTTGTTGGCGCACAAGTTTCTGCCGGGGAAGTGGTACATCGTGGCTGGAGGACTGGCCGGCGCCGTCAGCGCCATGTTGGGGCCGTGCGATTCGATCGAGGTGGAGGAGGTGGAAGATGCTGCCGGCTATTGAGCCTCAGGTTTTGATTGCCGTGGGGCTGGCCGCCGGTGTGACCTATTCGCTGCGGCTGGGCGGGTTGCTGCTGGCGTCCCGTTTCCCGCGTTCCGGGCGTTTCCGTCGCGGCATGGACGCCCTTCCCGGAGCCCTGTTGTTCTCCCTCGTTTTGCCGTCCATCGTCGCCGAAGGCGGCTGGGGCCTCATGGCGGCCGCCTTAACCGCCATCGTCGTCCTCCGCACCCGCAACACCCTGGCCGCCATGCTCTGCGGCATGCTGGTCATCTTCATCGTCCGCAAGCTGGGGGCATAACCACGGGCCATGCAGGGCTATCTTCGGTGCCCGTCAACGGCCCTCGGTGCTGCTGCCAGACTTTCCCTCGCCGGCTAAATCTTCACCGTCTTGTAAAGGAAGTTCTTGAACCGGAAGAACCGCTTCCTCTCTTCCTCGTCCTCCTGGGGGGAGCCGGTGACGGCTCTTAGGTGACGGGCGACTTCGGGCATGCTCTTGCCGGCGACGCTCCGGCTCCTCTCCACTACCAGGCGCACCACGTCCTTCGAAATCCTGCTCTGCGAGTACGGCTCGTACACCGCCTCCCAGAAATCCTTCCCCGCCTCGATGTCGCTCAGGATGTCGCTCGCCACTTCCTCGGCCAGCAACTCGAACGCGGGCACCACCTGCTCGCGGGAACCGTCACGGATCGCTTTCCTGATGTCATCTCCGGTCACCACCTTGCCGGTCCTGAAGAACAGGGCGCGCAGGAGGATACTCCTTAACTCGCGGATGTTCCCCTTGTAGTTGTGCCCGACCAGCGCCTCCTTGGCGTCCTTGGAGAGGCTGGGCTCGTCGTCGCGACTCGCTTCCTCGGTGCTTCTGTAGGTCCGGTAGAGCTTGCCCAGGAAGTGGATGGAGAGGTCGGGAATGTCCTCACGCCGCTCGTTCAAGGAGGGGACCACGACGGAGAGCTCGGTCAGGCGGTGGTACAGGTCTTCACGGAAATTACCGAGGGCGATCTCCTTTCTCAGGTCCTTGTTGGTGGCGGCCACCAGCAGGACGCGGCTGATCCTCTCCCGGTTCTCGCCCAGGCGCACGAAGCCGCCGTTGTCCAGAAAGCGCAGCAACTGCACCTGGGTCTTCGGGTCGGCGTCGCCGATCTCGTCCAGGAAGACGATGCCGCCGGAGGCCTCCTCCAGAATCCCTTTCCTGTCGCTGTAGGCCCCGGTGAAGGCGCCCTTTATGTGCCCGAAGAGCTCGGAGTAGGTGAGGTCCCCGCTGTAGGCGGCGATGTTGGTCTTTTTGACCGGAAGCTCGCCGTCCGGGTTGATCTGCTGCCGGTACAGCTCGTTCAGCTTGTTGTACAGGTTGTTGAAGAAGAACTCCTTGCCCGCGCCGGTGGGGCCGAGCACCAGGATGGAGGGAAGGCCAATGGTGGCCTCCTGCAGGACGTGCCGGCTCCAAAGGGCGATACGGTTGGAGAGCGGCTGGGAGACCGTGTTGATGAAGGCGACGATCTCCTGGGCCTTGCGGCTGTTGCCGATGATGTTGCCCAGGCGGTAGGAGGAGACCTTGGGGTCCTTGTAGGCGATGTCGCTTTGCAGCTTGTTCACCTCGGACTGCAGCCGCTCGATGCGCTGGATGTCGGAGATGTGCCGGGAGGTGAGGCGGTCGATGATCTGCAGGATCCGCTTGTGCTCCTCGGTGAAGTACCCCTCCTGGAGCGAGTTCAGGCAGATGACGGCGATCACCTCGTCGTCGCTGATTACCGGAACGGCCATCTCGCTCTTGATCAATTCGTTCATGGGGCGGTGGAACCCCTCGTGCTGCGAGGTGTCGGTGACCTCCCCGATGATCCTGGGCTCCTTGGTCCAGGCGACGTAGCCGGTGAGGCTCCGTTCTTCCGCCGGAAGGTCACCCCCGCCGATCTTGAAGGGGGGGATCTTCTTCTTCAGCCATTCCTTGTTCTTGGCGCCGACGATGGTCCCTTCCTCGTTCTCGACGACCAGGTACTTTTCACCTTCGCGCTCCTGCACGATGGCGATGCTGCCGGTGTCCGCGCCGATCAGTTCGGTCGCCTTGGAGAGCACCTTGGTGAGGAAGGGGTGCAGCCCTTCGTTTCGCTCCTGCAAAAGGTCCGAGATCTCGGAGAGCACCTTGATCTCCAGGTGCTCGCCCCCCACCTCGTTGATGACCCGTTCCACCATCTCGGCGTGGGTCTGCAGCAGCCCCTCCTCGAACTCGGAGAAACTGGCGAGCTGGCGTGTGAAGTAGTTGATCAGGCAGATGAGGCGCCGCGTGCCGGGCTCGATGCGCGGCACCATGTACAGGGTTCTCAGCCCCATCTCCTCGGTCAACGCCCGGCGCTGGATGGTCTGGTCCTGCAGGTCGGCGATGAAGAGCGGCTTCAGGAGCTGGTCGTCGGTCACGACCCCGGCCTCGTTGACGTAACGGGAGACCAGCGAAGTGCCGTGTTTCAGGTCGATGCTGCCGACGTTGTCGTAGCGGGTCTTGAGATCCGGGTCCTCGGCATGGCTCGCCAGCACTTCCATGCCGCCGCGTGCAGGCACAAGCACCGAGGCAAGGGTCAGCCCGTCGATCAGGTTCACCGCGGAGCGCACCATGAAGCCCGCTGCTTCCCTCTTCTTGTAGACCTCGACCCGGCGGGCCAGCAGCAGTTGCTGGTGGTATTTGCGGGCGTGGTCCACCCGCTCGCCGGCCCTCGCCAAAAAGGGGACCAGCATCTCGATCCGGTCACGGGAGAGGAGCTCGCCGTCCACGCAGGCGACGCCGATCGATTTCCCCTCGCTGGTGATGGGGAGCATGGTGGTGCCGTCGATATTGAAGCGCCGGGAAAACTCCTGGTCCAGGGGGAGCCCGCTTTGGGCGGGGAGCAAGAACTGGGAAGGCATCTGCGTGACGAAGGTGTTGGAAACGCCTGCCTCGGCGGAGATGATCGGGAAGGTTGCTTCGCGGATGTCGGCGGCGAAGCTGCCGCAGGCGAAGGCGCAGGACAGCGCCCCGCGGGTCAGGTCTTCCAGGTAGATCCGCACCCGCTCCTGGTTCGAGACCAGCCGGGCCCCCTCGCCCACGAGGTGCAGCATCTCGTCCAGGTTCTCCTTGCCGAAAGAGGCGATCCGGTCGCCTAGCGTCTTAAGTTCCAGATCCGTAACGGCCATGTAGTCCTCTGAGTACAAAATTTACACACAGGGTGCACACTAGAGGAATTGATGTCGGGTGTCAAGGGGGAGCGCGAACGAAAGATGACGGATTGTGAGTCGGAGCGGTGCAGGTTGGACGGTTGGGTGGTTGGGTGGATTGGGTGGATTGGGTGGATTGGTTGATTAGTGGATTAGTGGATTAGTGGATTAGTGGATTAGTGGATTAGTGGATGAACGGATGAACGGATGAACGGATGAACGGATGAACAGATGAACAGATGAACAGATGAACAGATGGATCCAGAGGTGAACCGAGGGCGTATGCCCGGCGTGTAGGGGCGAATAATCATTCGCCCTGGCACCGCCTCGTTTAGTTGAACCCCTTCCTGATCTGGTACAGCTCCTCCAGGTTCAGGCCGTTCAGGTCGAAGAACTCGCGCTCCAGTTCCTCCACGTAGAAGCGGTCCAGGCCCGAGTTTTCGAGGAAGTCTTCACGCAGCGAGGAGTTCTTTTCCAGGATGATCTGCGGCAGCAGGTTGTGAATGTAGACCGCTTCCTTCTTGATGGTGAGGATGGTTTCGCGGAACAGGTGATCCGGGATTTCCCCATCGATGAGCTTCTTGTGGATGAGCTCCTCGGTGAGCTCCTTCTTGAGCGCATCCTGGTCCGCCTTGGTCGCGTACTTCGAGTAGAAGTTGCGGATCCGGTCCTTGACGTGTTCGAGCAGGGTGAGGTGCAGCCGCTCGTCGCTGTCGATCTTCACCAGTTGCTCCAGCAGTGCGGTGGTGGTAAGCCGGTTCTCCTCGATGAGCTTCAGTCCCGAGGCCAGGTGGCTCACCTTCTTGCGGCCGTAGATCCCCAGGTACTTGTCCTCGAAGATGCCGGAGAGGAAGAGCTTGGTGAACAGGTCGGGGGCCAGCATGTCGAAGGCGTGCTTGTTCCCCAAAAGGCTTCGGATCATCTCCTCGGAGATCCTGACGTTCTCCATGAAGGCGAGCTGGTTGATGGCCGATGAAGTGGCGTCGTAGCGGTCGAAGTAGGTGATGATGTACGAGTACCCCTCGAGGATCGAGATGTCTGCGCCGTCGCGGATCTTCTCGTCGCAGACCTTGCTTGCGTCGAGCAGCATCTCCTCGAAGGCGTGGTCCCGGTTCTCGGCGGCCTGCTTCTTGGCGAAGAGGAGCTTCAGCATATCCTCCGCGTCGATGGTGCTCTCGATGTGTCGCTCGGAAAGGAACATCCCCTCCAGGATTTGCCTGGTCTCGGAGATGTAGTTGCTTTCCTCCAGATCGACCAGCTTCTTGTCCTTCTTGAGCATCTCGTCCAGGGTGTAGAAGAGCGCCCCCGGGATCTTGTTGCGCACCGACAGGGTCTTCAAGCGGGTGAGACGCGCGTTCTCCAGCTTGTTGATCTCACCCTTGCGGTTGCAGGCGATCAGGATGTTCTTGTATTCGTCGACGATGCGCCGGTTGTCCGGGTGCTTGTACATCACGTCGATCCGGATGCGCTCCTGCTGGTAGCGGTCGATTCCGTAGCGCTCCGCGAGCACGGCCAGTGACTGGAACTCGGCGTCGGCGATCTTCTTGTTGTTGAAGTAGAGCGTCTTGAAGGCCTCGCTGTACTCGCGGTGCCGGATGTTGATCAGCTTGAAGAGGAAGAGGTGGGCACTCGGGTCGTCGACGATGTCGAGGATCTCCTGGATGATCAGGTTGTCCTGTTCCTCCCCGACGGCGCCGGAGCGTTTGAGGGCCTTGCCCAGCACCCTGAGGATGCGCTCCTGCTGATCGTGCATCGGGCCGGAGAAGTCGACGCCGGTGAGTGCGAAGAAATAATTGAAGATGGCGTTGCCGTCGAAGAAGATCTTGTCGTAGCTGACGAATCCTTCGGTGCGGTCGCTGAACCTCAGCGTGCCGCTTTTGTGATCGTAGTGGGTGCCGTAGATGATGAGACGGTTGGAGACCTCTTCCTTGGCAAGGTCGGCGATGGGCTGGTCCACGCCGAACATGTACTCGCAGAACGAGCCACCGTTGCCCCGGTGGCTGATGCCGCTCTTGGCGATGATGAATTCGTTGCCGGGAGAGAAGAAGCGGATCTCGTCGGGGTCGGAGGGGTCGGTGTTGAAGAAGTAACGGTTGTACGCCTCGCTACCCGCCGTGATGGCGTAGAACTCGACCTGGTCGTTTGCATAGCCGTGCAGCCGAATGTCTCTGAACATCAGTTCCGTCCGTTTCTCAGGTTCTTTTAGTTCGTCTTCAAAGCTCGACCGACAAGCCGTCGTAGGCGAATTCAACGCCCTGGGGGAGTCGCTCTCCGTCGCTGTGGTGCACCTCGTGAGTCAGGTGGGTCAGCACGGTGCGGCGGGGTTTCAGGATCTCCGTTATCTTGAGCGCCCCCTCTATGTTGAAATGGTTGGGGTGCGGGGAAAAGCGCAGGGCGTCGATGATCAGCAGGTCGAGTCCCTGTAAAAGGGCCAGCGACTGGTCCGGTATCTCGCTGCAATCGGTGAGGTAGGCAGCGTTGTCGAACCGATAGCCGGTGGCCAGGAAGGAGCCGTGCCGGATCGGCACCGGTGTGACGCGGCAGCCGAACAGGTCGAAGGGGTCCTCCACGGGGAACGCCTCCAGCAGCGGCCAGTATCCCTCCGAGTGGAGCCCCTCGAAGATGTAGGAAAAGTTGGCGCTGACCTGGTCGATGGTGTCCTGGCTGGCGTAGCAAGGGATCACCCTGCGGTGGATGAAGTGAAAGCCGCGCAAGTCGTCGATGCCATGGATGTGGTCGGCGTGGGTGTGGGTGAGCAGAACGGCGTCGATCTGCGGAATCCCTTCCCGCAGCGCCTGCATCCTCAAGTCGGTCGAGGTATCGACGAGGATGCGTTGGCCGCAGGATTCGACCAGGATGGAGGCACGTGTTCTCTTGTCGCGCGGGTCTGAGGAACCGCAGACCTGGCAGTGGCAGCCGACCATGGGGACCCCTGTCGAAGTGCCAGAGCCGAGGATGGTAATTTTCATGTGTCGCACCTCGGAATGCCGGTAAAGTACCATGAACCACTCAGTGAGGCAAGGGGTTTATCCCTTGCCTAGTGCGGGTTTTGCGGCTATTATCAGAACCTGTCGCGGCGGCGTTTTCTAATGATGCCGGCGTAAAAACTTTAGCAGAGGTCCCCAATGCGTGTCGGCATCATCGCCCCCAACTACTATCCCGCGGAAACCGGCAATGCCGTCACTGTAAGACGTATCGAGGCCCAGTTGAGGCTCTTGGGGTGCGAGGTGCGGGTTTTCCCCGTGGAGCGGCTGCCGGGGGAGCGTCTGCAGGCCGCCGTGGCGGAGTTCGCGCCGCAGATCTTGCATGCCTTTCATGCCTACCACGGCGGCAGGGTCGCCTACGCACTCTCGAAGTCGCTCGGGCTCCCCTACCTGATCACGCTGACCGGGACGGATATTTACCAGGCGCTTTGCGACCAGCGCGGCCTGGAGATGCATGGAGCGCTGCGTGGCGCCGCGCGGCTGGTCGCCTTTCATGCCTGCGTCAAGAAGCGTCTGGGGGAGCACCTGTCCAGCCTGGAAGAGCGCACCGTCCTGATCCACCAGGGGGTGGAGCTTCCGACCGAGTACGCTCCCCTTGCGGGTGCGGGGGAAAAGGAGGAATTCGTCTTCCTGCTCCCCGCCGGTCTGCGTCCGGTGAAGAACGTGCTGTTCCCGCTCGCCCCCTTGGCCGAGCTGCATGCCCGCTACCCGCAGGTGCGGCTGGAGCTGGCCGGTCCGGTGCTTGAACCTGGATATGCCGCGCAGGTCATGGAAGCGTTGGAGCGATACCCCTTTGCCCGCTACCTGGGGGTGGTGGCCCACGAAGCGATGGGAGAGCTGTATCGTCGGGTGGACGTGGTCCTGAACACCTCCCTCACCGAGGGGGGGATGGCGAACACGGTCCTCGAGGCGCTTTCCTACGCCAAGCCGCTGCTGGTGTCCGACATCGAGGGGAACCGTTCCATCATCAGGGACGGCGTCACCGGCCTGGTCTACCACAGTGCGGCGGATTTTTGCAGCAAGGCCGAGCACCTGGTGACCGACGCGCACCTGCGCGACCGACTGGGAAAGAACGGCAGGTGTCTGGTGCGCGACAACTGTTGTCCCGAGAAGGAAGCCGGTGCCTACCTCGCCCTCTACCGTGATATCCTCGGCGCGGCATAGCCGCGCCCGCTGCGCCCGCGAAGAAGGCCCGGCGCTTTTTGTCCACCTCGCCTTTCCCCGTCCACCGGGTCCCCTCCCGTCCCTGTAATCCACCAAGACGCCATCCCTTGGCCGCCGTCCGTGCCCCACCCCCTGCCGCTTGACCGCCGTCCGTGTCCCACCGTCTGTCCCGCCCCCCAGCTTATAATAGACATTAACCCTTGCCAATGAGCCCGGTTCCCGTAGACTATCCCTTCGTGACAAGGGGGAAGACATGAACCGTATCATCGACATCACCGAGCTGGCCCTACGCGATGCCCACCAGAGCCTGATAGCGACCCGCCTGGGCATCGACGACATGATCCCTGTCTGCGAAGACCTCGACAACGCCGGCTTCTGGTCCCTGGAATGCTGGGGGGGCGCGACCTACGACGACTGCATCCGGTTTCTCAACGAGGACCCCTGGGCGCGTCTGCGCACCTTCAAGTCGCTCATGCCCAAGACCCCGCTGCAGATGCTGTTGCGCGGTCAGAACCTCCTGGGCTACCGGCACTACCAGGACGAGGTGGTGGACCGCTTCGTCCAGAAAAGCGCTGAAAACGGCGTCGACGTCTTCCGCCTCTTCGATGCGCTGAACGACCTGCGCAACCTGGAGCGCTCGGTCCAGGCCGTGAAGAAGACCGGCAAGCACGCCCAGGGCGCCATCTCCTACACCGTGAGCCCGATCCACACCACCCAGGCATACCTGGACCAAGCCAGGCGCCTGGTGGAGATGGGGTGTGACTCCATCTGCATAAAGGACATGGCGGCGCTCATCAAGCCCCAGGCCGCCTACGAACTGGTGCGCGGCATCAAGGAGTTCTGCGGCGAGCAGACCCGGGTGCAACTGCACGTGCACGCCACCACCGGCGTCACCATGGTGAGCCTGATGAAGGCGGTGGAGGCGGGGGTGGACGGGGTCGACACGGCGGTGAGCTCCATGAGCCTGGGGCCGGGGCACAACCCGACCGAGAGCTTCGTTGAGATGCTGGAGCATACCGGCAACAGCACCAGGATCGATCTCGGCCGCATGCTGCGGGTCAAGGAACACTTCTCCAAGGTGCTCCCCCGTTACAGCGAGTTCCTCTCCGCGGTGACCGGCGTCGAGACGGAGATCTTCAGGAGCCAGATCCCGGGCGGGATGCTCTCCAACATGGAAAGCCAGCTGAAGCAGCAGGGGGCGGCGGACCGGATGCGCGAGGTGCTGGACGAGATACCGGTGGTCCGCAAGGATACCGGCTACGTTCCCCTGGTGACCCCCACCAGCCAGATCGTGGGTACCCAGGCCGTGCTGAACACCCTGACGGGGCGTTACAAGGTGCTGACCGGCGAGTTTGCCGACCTGATGCTCGGTTACTACGGTGCGGCACCGGGAGAGTTGAACCCCGAGGTGGTGGAGATGGCGCGGCGGCACGCGAAGAAGGAGCCGATCACCGTCCGTCCGGCGGACCTGCTGGAGCCGGAGTGGGGCAAGCTGCGCGCGGCGGCGCTGCCGCTGGAAGGGTGCGACGGCAGCGACGAGGACGTGCTCACCTATGCCCTGTTCCCGCAGGTGGCGCCGAAGTTCTTCGCCAGCAGGAACGAGGGGCCGAGAAATGTCGGCAAGGACCCGGCCACCGGCGCCTCCGAAACCTGCATCCCCGAGGGGCACCCGGGCAAGATCACCGGCCCGGTAACCTACACGGTCACCCTGAGCGGACAGCAACACAAGGTCACCGTGGCGCCGTACGGCCAGGAATAGACGCCGCACCCGCTAAAGGAGCGCGCTCATGTCCATAGATGAAAAGGTCAAGGAACTGAACGAGAGGAAAGAGAGGCTGAAGCTGGGAGGGGGGCGGGCCAGGATCGATCAGCAGCACGCCCAGCAGAGCCTTACCGCGCGTGAACGCATCGAGACGCTGGTGGACAAGGACAGCTTTCAGGAAGTGGGACTGTTCGCCAGGCACCGCTGCACCAACTTCGGCATGGCGGGCAAGGAGTTCCCCGCCGAAGGCGTGGTGACCGGCGCCGGAACCGTTGCCGGGCGCCTGGTGCACCTGGCGAGCCAGGATTTCACGGTGGCGGGCGGCTCGGCCGGCGAGGTGCACAGCGACAAGATCGTCCAGGCGATGCAGTCCGCGTTGAAGACCGGCACCCCCTTCGTTTTCATGAACGACTCGGGGGGCGCCCGCATCCAGGAAGGGATCGACTCCCTGGCCGGTTACGGCAAGATCTTCTACCACAACGTGATGCTCTCGGGCGTGGTGCCTCAGATCTCCCTGATCTGCGGCCCCTGTGCGGGCGGCGCCGCGTACAGCCCCGCACTCACCGACTTCATCATCCAGACCGCCAGCGCCCGGATGTTCATCACCGGCCCCTCGGTGATATGGGAAGCCACCGGCGAGGAGATCACCGCCGAGGCGCTGGGCGGACCGCTTTCGCAGATGAACTACGCGGGAGTGGCCCATTTTGTCGCGGAAAACGACCTCGTGGCGCTGCGCATCTGCAAGCGGCTGCTTTCCTTTCTCCCCTCCAACAACCTCGAGGACCCGCCGCAGCTTCAGGCCGACGACATCGTGGTGCCGGACAAGACCCTCAACACCCTGGTCCCGACCGATTCCAAGAAGGCTTACGACGTGCGCCAGGTGATCAACCGCCTGGTCGACGGTGGGGACTTCCTTGAGGTGCAGCCTCTGTTCGCCGGCAACCTCGTGGTGGGCTTTGCCAGGATCCTCGGGCGGAGCGTGGGCGTGGTGGCGAATCAGCCGAGCGTCCTGGCCGGCGCCCTCGACATCAACGCATCGGACAAAGGAGCGCGTTTCGTCCGCTTCTGCAACGCCTTCAACATCCCGCTGATCACGCTGGTGGACGTTCCCGGTTTCCTGCCGGGGGTGCAGCAGGAGCAGGGGGGGATCATCCGCCACGGTGCCAAGATGCTGTTCGCCTATTCCGCCGCGACCGTCCCCAAGGTCACGGTGATCATGCGCAAGGCCTATGGAGGGGCGTTCCTCGCCATGTGCGGCAAGGAACTGGAAACCGACCGCGTCTTCGCCTGGCCCACCGCGGAGATAGCCGTGATGGGGCCGCAAGGTGCGGTCAACGTGATCTTCAGAAACGAGATAGCCCAGGCGGAAGATCCGCAGAAGAGGCGTCAGGAGCTGATCGAGTCCTACCAGGGCACCTTCGCCACCCCGTATGCCGCGGCGGCTAGGCGGGACGTGGACGACATCATCGAGCCTGCCGAGACCCGGCGCCACCTGGCCATGACGCTCGACATCCTGCACACCAAGCGCGAGTTCCGCCCCATGAAGAAGCACGGGTTGATCCCGCTGTAAGGAGGAGGCCGTGGAAGAAAGCGCAGGGAACCATGAGGAGATAACGCCGGAACTGCTGATGGTGATGTCGGCGTCGATAGCGGCCTACCTGGGCAGGAACGTCCGCATTCGGAAAGCGAGGTTCGTCGACCCGATGCAGGCCAACGCGTGGGGACAGTCGAGCCGCGTGGTGCTGCAGGCGTCGCACAACCTCAACATAAGGCACGCGTAGGTGCGTCGCATTCGCAAGGTGCGATGCCCTCACCCCCGCTCTCCCGGAGGGCGAGGGGAGATACCTCCATTTTCTCCCCGCCTCCCTCCTCCGGGGGGAGGAGCTGGAACCGGATGTGTTCAGCGAACAGCAAAGCGATAAGGAGACCACCGTGCAGCTCATCATGACCATCGACGGGAAGAAGTACCGAGTGGATGTGGAAGTCGAGGAGGGCGAAGAGGTCCGGTTGGCCGAGTCCTATCCGACCACGACGGTGCAGGCGGCACCGGCGGCGATGTCTGGCATGCCGATGGCCGCTCCCGCACCGGTAACCGGCGCACCGCCGGGAGGCGTGTCAGCGGGTTCGGACAAGATCTGCCGCAGCCCGATCGCCGGCGTTGTCTTCAAGGTGGTGGCCCAGGTGGGGCAGCACCTTGAGGTCAACGACCTCCTCGTGGTCCTCGAGGCCATGAAGATGGAAACGAACATCACGGCCCACATGACCGGCAAGGTCGAGAAGATCCTCGTCACCGTCGGGGAGGCCGTCCAGCCGGGACAGGCCATCGCCGAATTCGCCTGATTTTGATGCTTTAAAACATATAGTATTTTTTGAATATAAGAGGTATCATCGGCGGTAGTGGTAGTACAAAGGCTGTAAAGGAGGCAAGCGATGAGAAAGGTAAGGCTGTTACTGCTGGTTCTGCTAGCCGCGTTCTTTGCTGTCTCGACCGGCTATGCCGCTGAGCACAGCTTCAAAGCAAAATTGAGCCCGAAAGAGGAAGTCGGCAAGCCCGACGTCAAGTCTTCCGGCAAGGCGGAGTTCAAGCTCAGCAAGGACGGCAAGGAGCTGACCTACAAGCTCTACGTCAAAAACGTCATGGACGTCAGCGCGGCCCACATCCATGTAGCCAAGAAAGGGGAAAACGGCCCGCCGATCGTAGGGCTCTTCAGCGGCAGCAAAAAAGGGAAATTCTCGGGCGTCCTCTCTGAGGGTAAGGTCGGGGCCAATGACCTGATGGGTGACTACAAAGGCAAATTCGACGAACTGGTTAAACTCCTGAGGTCCGGCGACACCTACGTTAACGTCCACACCGACAAATACCCCGACGGCGAGATCCGCGGGCAGATCAAATAACGCAGCGGCTATCCCGACTGCATCATAAAGCCCGCCGGCAGCGGCCCTTTGGACCACCTGCCGACGGGCATTTTATTTTTAACGATCCTCGTGCTTGGTAACCCCTCCCCTTGCGGGAGGGGGGAGATGTGGTCGCCCCCACAGAAGCAGAGTCCTTTTAAGCCTCGTCGAGCAGGACCACCTCACCCGGTTCGATGTCGGGCCCCGCTGGAAGTTCCACACCCAATATCCCCTTCGCCTCGTGCTCGGGCAACTCCTCGATCCCCTGCATCTTGCGCTGGATGCGGCGCGTTCTGGTCGCCGCGGTGTCGATGCTGGAGGAGGCCTCGTCCAGTTTCTTCCGGGTCTTGTCCAGCAGGGTCCCGAAGGTCATGAACTCGGTCTTGATGGCGCCCAAAAGCCGCCAGACGTCGCTGCTGCGCTTCTCGATGGCGAGGGTCCTAAAGCCGAGGCTGAGCGACGACAGGAGGGCGGCGATGGTGGTGGGGCCGGCGACGATGACCTTGTGCTCGCGCAGGATGGTGTCGAAAAGGCCGGGGCGGCTCAGCACCTGCGCGTAGCTCGCCTCGTTGGCGAGGAACATCACGGCGAAGTCGGTGGTCTCGGGAGGGGCAAGGTACTTGTCGCAGATCAGCTTGGCCATCCCCTGGACGGTCTTGTCGAACTGCCTGGTCGCATCCGCTACCGCAGCCTGGTTCCCCTGCTCCTGGGCCTCAACAAGGCGCAGGAAATCCTCCTGCGGAAACTTGGCGTCGATGGGGAGCCACAGCGGTTTGTCGTCCCGCCCCGGGAGCCTCACCGCAAACTCGACGCGGGCGTCGCTGCCCGGCTTGGTGGCGACGTTGGCGCCGTACTGGTCCGGGGTCAGGATCTGCTCCAGGAGGTTGTGCAACTGCACCTCGCCCAGCGTACCCCGGGTCTTGATGTTGGAGAGGACCTTTTTCAAATCGCCGACGCCGGAGGCCAGCGACTGCATCTCGCCCAGCCCCTTGTGCACCTGCTCCAACTGCCCGCTCACCTGCTTGAAGGATTCGCCCAGGCGCTTCTCCAGTGTCTCGTGCAGTTTCTCATCCACCGTGGCCCGCATCTGCTCAAGCTTCTTGGAGTTGTCCTCCTGCAGCCACTTGAGCCTGACTTCCACCGTCTCGCGCAGTTTGTCCAGGCGCTGCTCGTTGCTGGCGGTGAGGTTGGCGAGCTGCTGCGTGAAGCCGTCCATCTGCCCCTTCTGCAGGGAGGCGATATCCACCATCCTTTTTTGCACCGCTTCGCCGAACTGCCGCAGGTTGCCTCCCAGTTCCTCGCGGTTGCGCCGCAGCTCATCCTGCAGGGTTCGCTCCAGCCGCTCCAGCCCCTTCTCCAGCTGATCGAAGCGTGCCTCCGAGGAGGACAGACGCTTCAAGCCCAGGTAGCACAACAACGTTACCGCCAGTGTGGCGGCCAAAAGCAGCAGGGCAATCAATTGCAGGACGTCGGCGCTCATGGTTACTCCGGCAGAGAGTTCAGAAAGTCGATCAGGGTCTTGTTGAAGATCTCGGGCTGTTCCATGTTCAGCATGTGCCCGGCCTTGTCGATGATCCTGCTTTTGCAGCCGGGCAGGCCGTCGATGAGCACCTTTGCCACCTCCAGGGGGGCGGCGCGGTCTTCGGCTCCGGCCAAAACCAGCGAGGGGAGCTGGAAAGATTTGAGGTCCTCCACGTAATCTTTTCTGTCCCGCATGGCTAGGAGTCCCCCCGCCAGCCCCTTGGGGGCGGCGTTGCGCATCCAGGAGGTGACCAGGGCGATCAATTCGGGATTGCGCTCAGCCGTTTCGGTGGCGAAAAGCAGTTCCGCGAAGATCTTGATGACCGGGTTCGCGCCCAGCCGCTCGGCCTCGGCGGCCATGGCGCTTCTGCGCGCTCGTCCCGCCTCGTCGTCCGCGTTGGCGCGGGTGGCGATGAAACAGGCGGCGCGGACCCGGTCCGGGTAGCGTTCCATGAGGTTCAAAAGGACGTAGCCACCCATGGACATGCCGCCCACCACGGCCTTCTCGATGTCGAGTGCATCGAGGAGTCCGACGATGTCGTCGGCAAAGAGGTCCATGCTGTAGCCCCCTGCGGGGGCGTCGCTGGCTCCAAAACCGCGCAGGTCGGGAGCTATGACGCGGAAGCCGGCCTCGGCTATGGGCGTCAACTGCGGCTGCCACATCTGGCGGTTAAGCGGAAAGCCGTGGATGAGCATCAGGACGGGGCCGGTGCCAACGTCATCGTAGGCGAGGTTTATATCATCAATAGAGATGTTCATGGTTGCTCCTTAGTGGTGGGAGTTGGGACAAGCTGATGCGAGTCAGGCTGTGGTCCCCCAGAGACGGCCGCGCAGGCCGGACCTTCGGACCACCCGCCGCTCCACGGTGGTCAGGAAGAGGTCGTTGGTGGCGAGCACTTCCACTGACTTTTTGGCACGGGTGATGGCGGTGTACAGCAGCTCCCTCGTCAACACCGGGTTGTCGCGGTCGGGGAGGACCAGGAGCACCTTCTCGAATTCGGAGCCCTGGCTCTTGTGCACGGTCATGGCGAACGCGCACTCGTACTCGGGGAGCCTGAGCGGCAGCACCTTCCTCATCCCCCCGGAACCGGAAGGGAAGAAGGCGCGCAGCTCTCCGCCGTTCTCGGCGTCGGGGAGGATCAGTCCCACGTCGCCGTTGAACAGCCCCAGGTTGTAGTCGTTCCTGGTGATCATCACCGGTTCGCCGGCGTACCAACGTCCGTGGGGATGAATCAGCCCGGCCTGTGCCAGTCGCTGCCGCACCAGCTGGTTGATCGCCTCGACCCCGTACGGGCCGCTGCGCATGGCGCACAGGATACGGAACCGGCTGAACTGTTCGAAGGCCTCCTCCGGCGTTTCCTCCGCCAGGTAGGCGCGGTAGCCGTCGGTGATGCGCTTGGCAAGGGCCTCGGCAAGGCCGGCGGTGGGGGGGAGCGAGGCCAGCGAGACATCCGCAAGGGCGGGGTCTATCGAGGCCGCCAGGGCGCCTTGGGCGTCACCCGCGTTGACCAGGGCGGCGACCCTGCCGATACCCCCGGCGGACGAGAAGCGATAGCTCTTTTGCAGCAGCACGACCGCGTCGCCGAGCGGGCCGAGCCCGGGCTGGACCTCGACCGCGTCACCTGCCACGTCTGCGGCGAGTTCAGCGAATTCGGGGGAGAAACCGTGCGCGCCGCCGGTGTCGCACATGTCGCCCAGAACGGCGCCGGCCTCGACTGAAGCGAGTTGGTCCCGGTCACCCAGGAGGATCAGGCGGGTGTCCTGCCGCAGCGCACAGACCAGCTTCGCCATGAGCGGCAGGGAGACCATCGACGCCTCGTCGACGATGACGACGTCGTAGGGGAGGGGGTTGTCGCTGTTGTGGCGGAAGCCGCTGGAACCCTTGAGGTAACCGAGCAGCCGGTGCAGGGTGAAGACCTCCTCCGGGATCAGCTCGCGTACCGCCGGATCGGCCTTGTCTACCCCTCCGGAGATCGATTCCTTGAGGCGCGCGGCGGCCTTGCCGGTGGGGGCCGCCAGGGCGATGCGGAGGGTGCTCCCGGCTCCGGCGGTCTGGGCCTGCTCCAGCAGCAAGGAGAGCACCTTGACCACGGTCGTGGTCTTGCCGGTTCCGGGGCCGCCGGAGATGACGCAGAAGCGCCTGGTGACCGCGGCCAAGGCGGCGAGGCGCTGCCAGTCGGTCTCGCCCTGCGTGGGGGGGAACAGGCGCGCGAGCCCCTGGCGCAGCTGTTCGCGGTCAAACGGCGCCGGTTCTCCTCGGTTCAGGATCGCCTCGGCCAGTTCGTTCTCGTAGCGCCAGTAGCGCTGCAGGTAGAGGCGGCCCGTGGGGTCCAGGATGAGCGGTTTGAACTCCCCGGGGGCGCCGACTGCGGGCGAGGCTTTCAGTCGGTCGCACCAGGTCGCCGCCGATTCCAGGCGGAATCCCGCAGCACGCCCATCCTCCAGCGCGGTGTCGAGATCGAGGCAGACGTCGCCCGCGGTAACCCCACGGCTCAACAGCGCGGCGGCCGCCTCCAGGTGCTGGTCGCGGCTCCCCGCCAGGCGGCAGATGAACGCGGCGAACTGCCTGTCTATGTCGTTGAGTTGAACTCCTTCAGGAGTCATGGCATCACCTAAAATCGTCTAACAGGGATACAAGGGATACAAGGATAGAATCAGGAGTGTTAATCCCTTTCATCCCTGTTAATAAAGGTCAAGGCTCAATTGCCCCACTACTTCGGCCTTCTTTGACTTTTTGCCGGCCGCACCTCGCGCGGGCCAGCCAGTTGAAGCTGTGGCCGGCGCGGAGAGCACCGATTCCGGCAGCAGTACCCCGGCAAGTTCCTGGATGAACTCCTTGGGCGGCCGGTCGGCGAAGACGCCGTTGCCGGTGCCGTCGACGCCGCGCAGGAACAGGTAAAAAATACCGCCGAAATGCCGGTCGTAATCGTAATCCGGGATGCGCAGCCCCAGGTAGCTGTCCAGCGCCACGGTGTAGAGGAGGTACTGCAGCGGGTAGAAATTTGCCTCCATCCCCCTTTTCAGCGCCGCCCTCCCGTAATCCCCGGGGGTGTTGCCGAGGTGGTTGGACTTCCAGTCCACGATGTAGTAGCGCCCGTCCTGCTCGAACACGAGGTCGATGAAGCCGAGCAGCATCCCCCGCACCGGCGCGAAGGAAAGATGGTTGAACAGTTCCGCCATATCCACCGGGAACGCGGCCGCCGCGCCATGTCGGGCCATGAAGCGCGCGACTGACTCCTTGAGGCGCTCGGAGGTGACCTGGGCCAGCGGGAAGAAGAATTCCAGCTCGGTCAGCCGCCGCTCCAGGGGGACCTGCGCCAGGGTGATCCCTTCGTCTCCCAGCGGCGCCTGCAAGACGTTCAGCACCATGTTACGCACCGCGCCGCTCCAGTCCGCGGAAAAGCCGTGCTTGTCCAACTGGTCCTCGACCAGCGGAGCGAGCAGGTGCTCGGCCTGGGTGAAGTCCAGGTCCTCGAAGATCTTGTGCAGGAAGATGCCGGCCTTGGCACCCTTGGGGAAAGCGAAGATGCCGGTCGGCTCGACGTCGCGCACCGGGTTTTCCTCGACCGGGGTGGTCTCGTCGCGGTCGGGCAGTTCGGCGGTGTGATGCTGGCGGCTGGAAAGGGAGGTGAAGCTCGCCACGCGCCAGTCGCGGGTGATGGTACCGGTGAAGCGGGCCGCTGCCAGCTCGGGCAGCTGATCGTCGCCGGCATGGAAGCCGAGCAGGTCGGCGGCCGGCATCACCAGTTGCTCGATGCTTCCGGCGGAGACCGCGGCAAGCTCTGCGAGCCGTTCCCTCATGTCCTCATCGGAGAGCGTCACCTGCCCCTTCGCGGTCTCCTGGTCCGGGTGCAGCAGGTAGTGCAGCGAACTGTCGCCGGCGTCCTTGAAGGCTCCCCAGATGACGTAGGTGCGATGCTTGCCGCGGGTGAGGGCGACGTAAAGCAGCCGCAGGCTCTCGGCCAGCGCTTCCTGTGCGGCCTTTGCCTTGCTCTGCTCCAGATCCTCCGAGCCGATGTCCAGCACGACCTTGCCGTTGTCGTCGTGGAAGAGCGCCCCCTCGTCCTTGCCGCTGACTTCGGCCCAGCAGAAGGGGAGGAAGACGATGGGGTACTCGAGCCCCTTGCTCTTGTGGATGGTCACCAGCTGGACCGCGGCTTCGTCGGTCTCCAGGCGGACCTCGTACTCCTCCTTCTTGGGCTCCTCGGTGATGCGGCAGGAGAGCCAGGCGACCACCCCTTCCATCCCCAGCCGCTCCCTGACCTGGGCCTGGTGGATGGTCTCGATGGCATGCAGCACGTTGGTGAGGCGCCGCTCCCCCATCGGCCCGGACAAGAGCCGCTGCCGCACCTTGCGCTGCTCCAGGAACTGCAGCGCCATCGCCATGCAGGAAGCCGAGTTCCACGTGTCGTGGTAGCCCCGGAACTCCTCCAGGATTTCCTCCCACCTCTCCTCGTCGTGGACCAGTTGTGCGAGCTCAGAACCGGTGACCCCCACGAGGTCGGTGGCGAGCGCACCGCGCAAGAGCGCCTCGTGCCCGGGCTGGGCCACCGCCGAGAGCAGCCTCAGCAGTTCCGCCGCCTCGTCGGTTTCGAAGAGGTTCCCCGCGCTGCAGAGGACGCTCGGGATCCCCCTGCGGCTCAAGGCCTGCTGCATCAGCCTGGCCTGCCGGTTGGCCCGCACCAGGACCGCCACGTCGCGGGGGCGAACCGGCCGCGGCACCCAGCGCTCCTCCTCGCCCTCCTGCTTGAGTTCCTCGATGGTGAGGTCCCCCGCCGCGCCGCCACGCAGGATGCGGGCGATCTCGGAGGCGACCGTTTCCGGGAGCAGGTCCCACGCCTCCCCCTTGTTGATCGGCTTGCCCTCCTCCTTGCGCGGTGCGAACCAGAACTTGAGCGGCGCCGTCCGTTCCCCCCGCTCGGTGAGGATGCTCCGTTCCTTCGGTGCCGCCTCGACCTCGTTGAAGCCGATCTTCTCGTGCAGGAACGGGAGCTCCCGCGAGGTGAAGAGCTTGTTCACCGCCGTGATCAGTCCCGGCTCGGACCGGAAGTTCTGCAAAAGGGTGTGGCGTTTTTCGGTCGCGTCGGCCGCCCCCAGGTAGGCGAAGATGTCGGCGCCGCGGAAGCTGTAGATGGCCTGCTTGGGGTCGCCGATCAGGAAGAAGGGGGCCTCGTATCCCACCGGGTAGATCGCGTCGAAGATGGCGAACTGGACCGGGTCGGTGTCCTGGAACTCGTCGATCAGCGCGGCCTGGAAGCGCTCCCGGATCAGCCGCGGCAGCGTCGAGCCGGCGCGGGTCAGGGCGGCATGGAGGTCGCCCAGCAGGTCGTCGAAGCAGCGCACGTTCTTGAGCCGCTTTCTCTTGGGTAGCTCGGCGCGCAGGTAGTCGAAGAAGTTGCGCTTTAGTGCAAGGAGCCAGTCGGCGTCCCCCTCGGTGTCGGCCGGGGGATCCGGGATGACGGCGGCGTAAGGATCGCTGCAGACCCTCTTGGCCAGCTTGAGCAGGGAGTCCGGCGAGATCTTGGCCCGGTCGGCCGCCGCGATCCTGTCGACGGGCTCGCCGTAGCAGTTGATGCGCCAGTAGTCCTGTGCGATCTCCTTGAGGATCTTTTCCTGGTCGGTCAGAAGTTCGGTATCGCACAAAGAGCCGCTTTCGAAGGGGTTGTCCTGCAGCATCCTCTGGCAGAAACCGTGGATGGTGAAGATGGCCGCCTCGTCGAAGCTGCGCACAGCGCTCGCCAGAAGGCGCCGCGCCTTGGCGGGGTCAGGTGTCCGCTCCAGGAGTCCCGCGATCAGGAAGTCGTCGCTGTTACCGGTCTCGAAGGAGGTTTCGGCGTCCTTGAGCTTCTGCCGGATGCGCTCCTTGAGCTCCTTGGTGGCGGCCTCGGTGAAGGTGACCACCAGGATGCGCGACACGTCGAGCTCCTCCTCGACCACCAGGCGCAGGTACACGCCGGCGATGGTGAAGGTCTTGCCGGTGCCGGCACTCGCCTCGATCAGGTTGCGCCTGGCAAGCGGGGTATGTAGGAGGTCGAATTTCTTCATTTGGTATCCTCCCTCTCCCTGCGGGAGAGGGGCGGGATGAGGGCCGTCGGCAACCTATCCCTTCGTGGCGTCGCCCTCACCCGGCCTACGGCCACCCTCTCCCACAGGGAGAGGGGTAGGTGGGGGTAGTCGTTACTTCTTCCTGCCGCTCTTCACCAGGTTGTCCAGGATTGGGTCCCAAACCGCGCGGGCCAGGGCCTGGAAGTCCTCGTCGAGCGGGGGAGCCTCGCCGAAGCAGCGGCGGCAGTACTCGTCCTTGACGTCACCCTTCTTGTACTCGCTGCCCTGCCAGGCCGCAGCGGCGGCGCCGAGAGCCTTGGCGGCGTTTTTCGGTTCGCGGGCGTTCTTCACGTACTCGAACGAGGTCTCCGGGAAGAACTTGAGCGGAGAGCTCATCCCCTGTTGGTAGAGCTCCAGGAGCCGGTTCAGGTGCCCTTCGCTGTCGTCGATGGCGGGGAGGTTGACGGTGCTCTTCGCGGCGACGAAGGTGCTCTGCAACGGGTACCCTTCGGCCTGCACGCAGTTGAGCGCCAGGTGTTCGACCCAGAGCCGCAGTTGGTCCTTCGGCTTCAGGTCGGTGTAGCGGTAGCGCACCATCCGGTCGCTCCCCAGGTTTTCGAGCCGCCCGATGATGCGCCCGGCAGGGAGCCTCAGGTCGATGTCCAGGGGAGGGAGCGGCTCCCCGGCGGCCACCTCGCTCACCTTCGCCGCGAATTCCGCTGCCGGCTCGCCCAGCTTCTGGTACAGCGCGGCGCCGCAGACCCCGGGGGGGAGATCGCCGCGGGCGCAGGCTACGGTCAAGGGGACTTCCAGCCCCTCCCCGCGCAGCACCGCCGCCACGATTTCCTGCTCCAGCTGGTACTTCTCCAGGGATCCCAGCGCGAACGGTTCCACCTCTTCCAGCGGGTCATCCCCTTCCACTATGCGGACCCCCAGCCTGCGCCGCAACAGCTCCTTGGACGGGTTGCACAGGAAATCCACCAGGGACTTCAGGGTCACCGTCGACGACTCCTCCCACGGGGGGAGGGGGGTGGCCAGGAACGGCACGGGGGGGGCGGGGGGCAGGAGCTTCGCCGCGGCGCCGGCGCAGTTCTGCTGGGAATAGCTGAAATGCCCGTTGTCGCCGGTAAAGTACCTGGGGCTGAAGGGCTGCAGCGGGTGGCGCCGCGACTTCCCCGCGGGTTTCCCCTCGGAGGTTACGAAGCACCTCCCCAGGTAGTCCTGCAACTCGCTGACCAGCACGCAGGGGGGGAGTTCCGCGTTGTCCTTGATGCCCTGTCCCACGTAGCTTATGTGCAGCCGCTTCCGGGCGGAGAGGAGCGCCTCCAGGAACAGGTACCGGTCCTCGTCGCGCGGCGAGCGGTCACCGGGGCGGTGCTCCCTGGTCATCAGGTCGAAACCCTGGGCGGGGTTTTTGCGCGGGAACTGCCCCTCGTCCATGCCGATCAGGGCGACTACCGGGAACGGGATGCTCCGCATCGGGAGCATGGCGCAGAAGGTGACCCCGCCGGTCAGGAAGCCGAGACCCCGCTCCGAGCTCCCCAGTTGCTGTTCCACCCAGTAGCGCACCACCTCGATGCCGATTTCTTCCTCGAAACCGGCCTGGCTGCCGCACTCTCCGAGCTTCTTCACGATCTCTATCAGGGAGAGGAGTTCGCGCTCCCCCTCCTGGTCCGGCAGGATGAAGTCGTCCAGGATCCGGCGCAGCACCGGCACCCACTCCGCAACCCGCCTGGGGCGGGAGAGTCCCTGCGTCTCGGCAAAGAGTTTTTCGCAGAAGGAGAGGAAGCGTCCCAACACCAGCGCCACGCCCCCCTCCATGTCGTCGAACGGGAGGATCTCGTTGTAGAAGGAGCGGCCGTCGCCGTTCATCGCGTAACCCAGGAGCAGCCGGTCCAGCCCGGCCGCCCAGGAGTTCTCGTGGAAAGGGGGGACGCCATGCTCGGCGCGCTGGACGGCGTCGATCCCCCACCTGATGTTGGCCCCCCTGAGCCAGTCGCGCACCGTCTCCAGGTCGTCCTCGTTGAGCCCGAAGCGGCGCGCCACCGGCGCCGATTCCAGGATGTCCAGCACGGTGGCCACCCCGTAGCGGCCGCCGCACAGCCCGAGGATGGCGAGCAGCGCCTGGGCCCCTTCCCCCTCGTTTTTGAGGCTGCGGTCCGCGATGGAGTAGGGGATGCGCTCGGCGCCGGTCTCGGGGTTGCCGAAGACGGCGGAGATGTAGGGGGCGTAGCTTTCGATGTCCGGGGTCATCACCAGCACGTCTCGGGGGGAGAGCGACGGGTCTGCGTCGAAGATGGAGAGGAGGGTGTCGTAGAGCACCTCGACTTCCCGCATGGGCGAGTGGCAGGAGTGCACCTCGAGGGAGAGGTCGCCCGACTCGACCTCGCGCACGCCCGCGTCGGCGCCGCGCAGCTCCACAATGTCGGCCTGGACCTCATGCAGCAGCGAACCCTGCGGGAGCTCCGAGAAGCTGTCCTGCCTGTCGTGCTCGCCGCAGCCGTCGATGATGGCTGCGAAGAAGTCGCGTCCGAGCTTCCCCCAGGAGGCGAGCAGGGGATTCCCCGTCTCGTACCACTGCTCCGCGCCTTCTCCCTGCTTCTCCAGCCGTGCCAGCTCGCGCTCGGAGACGATCTCGCCCCAGTACTGGCGGCAGGGGTTCAGCAGGAACAGGTTTACCTCGGCGTGCCGGGCGAGGCGGGCCAGGACCTCGAGATGGAACGGCGGAAGCGACGGGATGCCGATCACGGAGATGCGGCGCTGGTCGGGGAGCCGGCCGCCGGCCAGCGCCTTGCGGAACTCGTGCAGCAGGCGGGCGCGGTGCTTCTGCGAGACGTCCCCGCTGAGGGCGCGCCAGAGCTGCGCCTGCCAATGCTCTTCCTTTCCCTGCTCCCACTCCATGAGCTTTTCGGGGCGGTAGACGGTGTAGCGGTCGAAGGTGTCTGCGACGCGCTGGGCAAGCTGCATCCGCTTCAGCCCGTCCGCGTCGTCCGAGAGGTATCCCGCGATCTCCTCGAAACCGGGCTTTCCCCCCGCCTGCTGCAAGAGCCCCAGGATTCTCCAGGTCATCACCTCGGGTGAGAACAGGGGGGCCTGCTCCGGCGCGTCCGGGAGCACCTTGGCGAAGACCTGCTCCACGAAGCGGTTGGGGAAGAGGAACTCCCCGTTGGCCCAGACGCCGATCCGCGCCGCCAGCTCCATGGAAAGCCAGCGCTGCATACCCTTGCTTTGCACCACGATCAGTTCCTTGTCGAACGGGGTGCAGGGCGCGCGACGCGGCGCGCGGACCACCTTCTCCAGGCGGTCCACCAGGTGCTCCATCTGGTTGCTGGTGTGGATGTACAGGGGCATCGATCCTCGTGGTGCGGGGGGATACGGGCTTTTCCGGGGGGGGAGGCCCCAGCCCCGCGGATTGGAAAACATATCATATCCTCCCGCGACTGTCTCGGTGAAAAGAGGCCTGCGGGCGGCGCTGTGCCCCCTTCCGGGTGCTTGCATTGCGCGCCGCTTTGGATATATTTTGTCTTTGTGTTTCCTAATTAATGGCCGGTTCCGCCTCGTTGTCCCTTCACCGTCGACTCGCCGGTCCGATGATCCGGGCCTGCGCGGCATGCAAAGGAGAGGTCATGAAGCCCTTCATCGAGGAGGCCCTCGCACGCGCTTATTACCAGATGAAGCCTTGGATGTCGCGTCGGTTTCAGATCATGCTGCGCAGCGTAGTGGCGAAGTACAAGCGCTACATCTTTCAAAACGTCTGGCCCATCGATCCCGAGGCGGGCGCCACGCCTCCGGGGTTCCGGGGGTGGCCGGACGGGAGACGGTTTTCCGTGGTGCTGACCCACGATGTCGACACGGCGCGCGGCGTGGCGCGCTGCGAGCAGCTCATGGCACTCGAGCAGGAGCTCGGTTTCCGCTCCTCCTTCAACTTCGTCGCCCATGACTACCACCTTCCCCAAACGCTGAGGGAGAAACTGGTGTCCTATGGCTTCGAGGTGGGGGTGCACGGCCTGGAACATAACCGGAAGCTCTACGAGTCGCAGCAGACCTTCGAAGAGCATGCGCAGCAGATCAACGATTACCTGAAGAAATGGGGTGCGGTCGGCTTCCGCTCCCCGTGTGTCTATCACAACTTCGAATGGCTGCATCGGCTTGACATCCTTTACGAGGCATCCGCTTTCGATACCGACCCCTTCGAGCCGCAATCCGACGGACTGAAAACGATCTTCCCGGTGCACCAGACCAAGGTCAGGGGAAGGGAATACGTGGTGCTCCCCTACACGCTCCCCCAGGACTTCACCATGTTCATCCTGTTCCGGGAGAAGGACATCCGCATCTGGAAGGAGAAACTGAGCTGGATCGCTGACCACGGCGGAATGGCCCTGCTGATCACCCACCCCGACTACATGAGTTTCGACGGCGACGTTGGCTATGACGAATACCCGTGCGAGCTGTACCGGGAACTGCTGCACCATATCGCGACGGAATACGACGGGCAGTACTGGCACCTGTTGCCCCAGGAAATGGCCTCCTTCTGGAACCAGAGCGTCACCAGATCCTAGGGGTGTGGCGCTCCCGGGCAGGCAGGAGCGGCCGGGGCTCCAAGGGAGGCGGATGAGTATGTTCAACTGGCTCCTGGGACTCAACACGGCTTACGTTCTTTTGCTGGCCGCCATCACCATTCTCAACCGGCTAGGCCCGGACCGCTTCTGGGTTGCCGCCTTGAACTTCTACCTCCCCCAGTTCATCTGGGCGGTTCCGGGGCTGCTGCTGGCCCTTGCCGCCTGTCGCGGCGCGAAGCTCCTGGTGTGGGCGCCACTTCTGGGCGTCCTGCGGGTTCTGGGGCCGATCATGGACTGGCACTGGTCCCTGCACAAGGTCTGGGGAGAGTCCCCTCAGACGCTGCGGGTGATGACCTGGAACGTCAAGTACGGCAAGCGCGACCTGATGCCGCTGGTGGAGGAACTGGAAAGAAGCCGTCCCGACATCGTCCTTTTCCAGGACGCGGTCGATGCAGGTGGCGGCCCGCTGGCGGACTACCTGGCCGGCTGGCAGATGCACAACGAAGGGCAGTATCTCGTCGCCAGCAGGTTTCCCATCTCCGATGTCGAGGTCCATGATCTCCCCTACCACGAGAGGAAGGGGGAATCCTTCCTGCGTTGCCGGGTGCGCGTCGGCTCCCGCGACATCACCCTCTACAACGTCCATTTCAAGACCCCGAGAAGAGGCCTGAACGCCTTCCGCAAGGCGCGGCGGGGCGCCTGGTACATCCCCAAGGCCATCGACCGCTTCGAGGCCAACGTGGATACGCGCCTCAGGCAGGCACAGGCGGTGTCCGGGTACCTGGCACGGGAAAAGGGGGAGGTGGTCGTTGCCGGCGATTTCAACTCGCCTGATCACTCGCTGGTCTGTGAGACCCTGAGGAAAGCAGGCCTCAGCGACGCCTTCGCCCAGGGGGGGAGGGGGTACGGTTACACCTACGGGCACTTCCTGCTCAAGAACAAGGTGCCCTGGCTGCGGGCTTCCTGGATGCGCATCGATCACATCATGACCACTCCCGGGATCAAGACCCAGCGCTGCTGGGTAGGAACCCGCAGGGCCTCCGATCACCGTCCCGTCATAGCGGATTTCATCCTCAGTGATGCCCGTTAGTTTCCTTTTGTCATACCCGTTACTGTTTGCACTTTTCCACAGATAGTGCTAGTTATGGACGTTCCGTCAATGCGAAACCGTGAAGACCGCGGCATCCCACCGATCATACTCTCCACACGTATCGTAGCTGACATCCCGGTACCTCTCCCGAAGATACGCAAATTGCAGCGGGCACGACTGAGCTTTCTCCTGCCCGGATCGGAGTTTAGCAGCATGCTGATTCTCACCCTGAACTGCCGGAGGTTCTCGGCACAGTACCAACTCTACAACTGGGGCGAGCGGTCCTTAGTGGCCACCGGCAAGGTGGAAAGGATCGTGGTAGGGGATTCCTTCCTGACCCACCGCGTTCCCGGGGCAGACCCAAAGCACCTGGAAGGGGAGTGCGCTGATCACACGGATGCACTGCGGCTGATTCTCGACACCCTCGTAGGCGAAGGGGCGATCTGCGACCTTACAGAGATCAAGGCCATCGGGCACCGGGTGGTGCACGGGGGAGAGCGCTTCACGAGATCGGTGCTGATCGACGAGGATGTGGTCGAGGCGATCAGGGAGGTGGCGACATTGGCGCCGCTGCACAACACGCCCAACATCGCCGGTATCCGTGCGGCGCAGGAACTCCTTCCGGAACTACCCCAGGTAGCCATCTTCGATACCGCCTTCCACCAGACCATGCCCGAGCCCGCCTACATGTACCCGCTTCCCTACGAGTGGTACCAGAAACACGGCGTCAGGCGCTACGGCTTCCACGGTCAGTCCCACCTGCATGCCGCCAGGAGAGGGGCCGAACTGGCCGGAGTGCCTTTGGAAAACTCCAACATGGTCACCATCCACACCGGCAACGGTGTCTCGCTCTGCGCGGTCAAAAACGGCGTGTCCGTCGACACCAGCATGGGGCTCACCCCGCTCGAGGGTGTCATGATGGGTACCCGCTGCGGCGACATCGACCCCGGCATCATCCCCTTCATGGCCAACGAGGCGGGAGTGTCGGTGACGGAGCTCGACCTGTTCCTGAACCAGAAGAGCGGCCTGGCCGGCATCGTGGGGCGCCGGGTCAGCCGCCGGACCGTGGTGGACGAAGCGGTGGTGGGGGATCCCCGTTGCCAGCTCGCCCTCGACATGGAGGCCTACCGGCTGAGGAAGTACCTGGGGGCCTACATCGCCGTCACGGGCAAGCCCGACGCCATCGTGTTCACCTACGGCGAGGGGTGGGAGGACTGGCCGGTGCGCGGCATGGCGCTCCAGGGAATGAGCCAGTTCGGAATCGAGGTGGATCTGAAACGGGACGCCGAGGCCCTCATGGGAGGAAAGGACGTCATGATCAGCGCGGACCACTCCTCCATCAAGGTTTTCGTGATACCAAGCGGCGAGGACATGGTCCTCAACGAGGACGTCGCGGCCATCATGGGGTGGCAGTAGGTTCGACGGGAGTCGGAGCAGTTACCGAAGGGGGCGGATGAGCGATCATCCGCCCTTTTTTTGCGTGCTATTGCCTCCAAGGAGAGGGGGCTATGACCGCACCTGTAGGGGCGAATGAGCATTCGCCCGCCCCCGGCGCCCGACCAACGTCAATGGCGGGATGGGCAAAGATGCCAACGGGGGCGAATAATTATTCGCCCCTACGTTGATGCTGAACGTCTCCCGATAGCCGCATTCGGTAAAACAGGGGGGGCAGATCGCGTTATGGTTTGATGCCGTCCAGGAAGGACTGCACCATGGGGGTGAAGGTCTGGTGCTCGAGGAGGAAGGCGTCATGGCCGTAGGCCGAGGTGATCAGGTGGTATTCCACCGACTTGCCCAGGTTTTGGAGCGTGGCGACCATCTCCTCGGTCTGTGCCGGCGGGTAAAGCCAGTCCGAGGTGAAGGCAAAGAACTGGATCGGCGCGCGGACCGGCTCGAAGGCCTCTTCCATCGACTCGAAGCCGGCGGCGACGTCGTAGAGGTCGAGCGCCTTGGCCAGGTAGAGGAAGGAATTGGCGTCGAAACGGTCCACGAAGTTGTAGCCGTTGTAGTTCAGGTAGCGCTCCACCTCGAACTGGCCGAAGAAGTCGAACTGTCCGTCGCGGGCCGAGAAGCGGCGGCCGAACTTGGCGGTCATGGACTCGTCGGAGAGGAAGGTGATGTGCCCGATGCCGCGGGCCAGCGCCAGGCCATCCTTGGGGTTCTTGCGGTACTCCCCCTTCTTCCAGGTAGGGTCGTTGAAGATAGCCCAGCGCGCCACCGCGTTCAGCGAGATCGCCTGCGCCGACGGGCGCGGCGTCGTGGCCAGCACGACCGCCGAGGCGACCCTGTCCGGGTACTGGGTGGCCCACTCCAGGGCCTGCATCCCGCCCATGCTGCCGCCCAGGACGCAGAAGAGTTTCTCGATGCCGAGCCGGTCCAGGAGCAGCGTCTGGGCCTTGACCATGTCCCGCACCGTTATGACCGGGAAGGCGAGGTTGTAGCGCTTTCCGGTCTTGGGGTTGATGGAGGTCGGGCCGGTGGAGCCGAAGCAGGAGCCGATCACGTTGGAACAGATGACGAAGTAGCGGTCGGTGTCCAAAAGGCACCCCGGTCCCACGATCTCGTCCCACCAGCCGGCGCGCTTCTCGTCTTCGCTGTGGCGGCCGGCCAGGTGCGCACTCCCGGTCCAGGCATGGGTCACCAGGATGGCGTTGGAGCGGGCCTCGTTGAGCGTGCCGTAGGTCTCATAGGCGATGTCGATCGGCCCGAGGATGCGGCCGCTCTCCAGGCGCAGCTCGGTGTCGAAGGTGGTGATCTGTTCTGTCACGATGCCGTAGGACATGTCTCTCTCGTACTTTCGGGTGCCGGAACCGGCACGAAAAAAGCCCCGTCTCGGTGTGAGAAGGGGCTTTTCGGGTGTGGCAATGGTGCAAAAGCGCCTTTCT
Organism: Geomonas diazotrophica; assembly: GCF_018919385.1. GTDB lineage: Bacteria > Desulfobacterota > Desulfuromonadia > Geobacterales > Geobacteraceae > Geomonas > Geomonas diazotrophica. Next base: position 59,549 of record NZ_JAHLMF010000001.1, on the reverse strand, counting down.
CATCTTCGCCTTTCGGCAGGATTTAGCACCTGTCGCCCGATGGGCCGGTTGCTGTGGCTTCGCAGGGCCTTTCCCTCCACCACTCTAGATAAGCAGGTCTTTCTATTCAATTTTCGGAGCAGGATAAGGGAGCCGCTCCCATTTGTCAACGGCAAACTGAGCCCCGGGTTCACAACGCACGCTACAGCTGCCGATGGTATTTGACCAGGATGTACAGGCAGGCCGCCCCCGCCAGGAACATCCCGAAGTCGCGCGCCCACGGGACCGGCTTGTCCAGGCCGGACTGTATCAACGGGTCCAGAAAGGCGCTGGTCAAAAGCGACACCCCGGCAAAAGAGAGCAGCTTTTTCATGAGTTGATGGCCTTTAAGACGGCGCAGAAGTCGCGGTCGGCAAGCCCCATCGCCTTCGCCCTCTTGAAGCTCTCATTGGCGGCCGCGGCGGAGCAAAGAGGCTGGTTCAGGGAGTCCCCCAGGGCGACGGCCAGGCGCATGTCCTTCTGCATGTGCTTGAGCGGAAAGGCCGGGTCGAAGACACCCTGGGTCATCTGCCCCCCCTTCAGCTTGAACATCGGGTTGGCCAGGGCACCGGAGTCGAGCACGTCCAAGAGGTCGGAGCTGGCGAGCCCCGCCTTCTCGGCCAAGGCGAGCCCCTCGCAGAAGATGGTCATCATCCCCCCCATCACCATGTTGACGATCAGCTTCATCTCCGCGCCGCGTCCCACTTCGCCCAGGAACAGGCTCTTCTTGCCCATCTTTTCAAAGAGCGGCATCGCCTTGTCGAAGAGGCCGTGGTCGCCGCCGGCGAGGATGATCAGGGTGCCGTCCTCGGCCGGCTTCTTGCTCCCGGACACGGGCGCCTCCAGGAACTGTCCCCCCTTGGCGGTGATTGCCGCCGCTATTTCCTGCGCAGTGGCGGGGTCCACGGTGGACATGTCCACGTAGCCGCGCCCCGCCCCGATCCCCTCCAGGGCACCGGCCGGTCCGAAGCAGACCTCACGGGCCGCGGCCGGGTCGGCCAGCATGGCGATGGTTACGGCGCACGAGGAGGTGACCTCGGCAGGCGTCGCGGCGACGGCTGCTCCGAGCGCGGCGAATTCCTCGCATTTCGCCTGGGAGCGGTTCCAGACCTTTACCTTGAAGCCCGCCTTGATGAGGTTTTTGGCCATGGCGCTCCCCATGATGCCGAGCCCCAAGAAACCGTATGTTTCCATGGTGTTGCCTCCTTTTGTCTGCAGTGGTGGGTGCCCCTCGACCTTCGCTCGCCGCCAGGCCTGGTTCCGTGGGCGTAAGAGGACGGCCGCAGGCCGGGTGAGGGGGGCGCTCATGGTACCAGGGTCACCTGGCGCCACCTGCGCACCGAGTTTACCAGAAAAACCGCATCAGCTCGTGCCAGGTCCTCCCTTTTCAGGATCCTCTCCTCGATCATCCCTTGCGCCAGCAGCTCTTCGCGGAGGGTGCCGGGGAGGAGCCCGCTGCCAAGCGGCGGGGTGCATTTCCTGCCGTCGATGACGGCGACCAGGTTGCTGTAGGCCCCTTCGGTCAGTTCGCCACGCTCGTTCTCGAAGATCACCTCGTCGAGGTCGGGGCGGGCCGCGAGCTCCCGGTGCAACAGGTCGCGCCGGCTGGTCTTGTGGTAGAGAAAGGGATCGGCGGAACTGACCGGTTGCCGCGCGAAGGCGGCCTTGGCTTCCGGCATCGCCTCGGGGAGCGGCGCCGCTTCACAGCTCAGCCGGCCATCCCCGAAGAGCATGAGTCGCACCTTGTGGCGCGCCGAAGGGGCGAGCCTGGCGGCGGTCTCTTCCAGGGCCCGCCGCGGCGCGCCCTCGGCGAGGGGGAAGGAGAAGTAGCGGGCCGAGCGCTCCAGCCGCTCCAGGTGCCGCTCGAGCAGGAAGTAGCCCCGCTCGTCGTGCAGCAGCGACTCGATCAGGTGGAATTCGCCCCGCTGCTCTGCAACGAAGGCCCGCTTGTCCAGGCACTCCTGGTATTCCGCCTCCGGCTGCGAATCGTAAGTGATCCCGCTGCCGATGCCGATCTCGCCCCGCCCGGTTTCATGGTCGAGGACGGCGGTCCGGATGGCTACGCTGAACTGCGCCTCACCGCCGGGAGAAAAATAGCCGAGGCAGCCGGTGTACAGTCCGCGCGGTTCCCCCTCCAGCCCCGCGATGATCTCCATGCTGCGTCTCTTGGGCGCGCCGGTCACCGACCCGCAGGGGAACAGAGCCCGGAACAGCTCCAGCGGCGACACCCCTTCCCCGACCCGAGACTCGATGGTGGAGGTCATCTGGTGCACGGTCGGGTGGCTCTCTACGTCGAACAGCGAGCTGACCTGGACCGAGCCGGTCCGGGAAACCATCCCCATGTCGTTGCGCAGCAGGTCGACGATCATCAGGTTCTCCGCCACGTCCTTCGGGCTCTGACGGAGCCGCTCCTTTCGGGCCAGGTCCTCGGCGTACCAGCGGCCGCGCGGGGCGGTCCCCTTCATGGGGCGGGTGACCAGCCTGCCGCCGGACAGGGAGAAGAACAGCTCCGGCGAGGCCGAGAGAAGGCGCCACCTGCCGCACTCGATATAGCTGTTGTAGGGGGTTGGCTGGTTGCGGCAGAGCTCGCTGAAGAAGGAGCGGGAGCAGCCGCTGAAGGTGAAGCGTTGCCGCATGGTGTAGTTGACCTGGTAGCTGTCTCCGGCGGCGATGAGTTCCCGGATCTCCTGCACCGAGTCCCGATACGCGTCCAAGCCGGGACTGGTCTGCCAGTCGGAGCAGCGGAAGGAGGCCTGGTGCAGCGGGAAGGGCTCGGCGTTTCGCTCGGTGAAGAGGCCGAACCAGAGGAGCGGCATCTGGTGCGCGGGAGGGGTGGTGAGGGCGTCGTTGAGGGCGCCGGCGGCCTCGTAGCAGACGAAACCCGCCGCATGGAACCCCGCTGCCAACTGGCGTTGCAGTTCCTCGAAGGCGGGCAGCACCTCTCCCGGCGTCCTGGCGACGATCTCGCCGACCCGGCCGGTGAAGGCGAAGCCGTGCAGGTATGCCGGAAAGGGGTGCATCAATCGGTCCCCGCCGAGCAGATGTCGCCGATGGGGCAGGCGGCGCACTTAAGCCTGTCCTTGCCGTCGCACCCTTCCGAGATCCCCAGGTGGCAGATGGCGAAGTCGTACTTGACCGGGTCGGCCGGATCGAGCTCGCGCAGGGCCCGGGTAATCTCGCAGGCCATGCGCCAGTCCCCTTGTTTCCGGCCGGTGAAGCCGAGGAAGCGGCAGATGCGCTGGATGTGGGCGTCGACGGGGATGACCAGTTGAGCGGGTGAGATGCCGTGCCAGATGCCGAGGTCGATGCCGTCGGCGGGGCGCACCATCCACCGGAGCAGCATGCAGAGTCTCTTGCAGGCGCTCCCCGAGGCGGGAGAGGGGAAGAAGAAGGGATAGTACGAGTCCGCGGGAACGCCGCCGGGGCCGAACACGGGGGAGAGGTCGAGGTTCTTCGCCGCCTCGGAAAAGCCGGAAAGGGTCCCGGTCAGGTCCTCGTCCGCCGGGGTGTAAAAGCGCAGCAGCCACTTCTCGACGGAGCCGGCCTCCTCGAGCATGATCCGGCAGGCGAGCAAGAGGGCGCAGAGATCGCGGGCGTCGTTGAAGCGGTGCTTGAAGCCGGCGAAGAGGCGGCTACCCTGCTTCGGGTCGAAGCGCTCCACGAAGCGGCGCGGAGAGGGGCCCATGGCCTGGAAGATGCCGGCCAGGTTCTTCTTGATGATCTTGACGTTGCCGTAGGCGAACGAGGAGGCCACCAGCCCCGCGACCTCCTGGTCCAGTGGGTCGCTGTAGCGGTGACAAAACGAGAGCGGGTCGTTGGCCAGGTGGGCCTGGGAGCGGTTCTGGTACAGTGCTTCGAGTATGGTTTTCAGCTCCACGTGCTCTTCCTTCGCTGCTGACCGGCCCGCGGGCGCGGTAGACAATTCTTACGGGCCTGCTAGATTATCATAGTGGTTCATCAGCTTAAAGAGAAAAGGGGGCGGAACACATGAAGCTTGCGGAACTGTTTCCGGAAGGGGGGCGCGGCATATTGGGCACCGCCGACGCCAACGGTGTGGTGAACCTCGCCGTCTTCGCCATACCGCACGTAGTCGACGACCAGACGCTGGCCTGGGGTTTTGGCGACGGGCGCAGCATCGCCAACTTGAGGCAAAACCCGCATGCCAGTTACCTGTACCTGGCGCCGTCGCGAGGCTACAGCGGCTGGAGGCTGACCCTCACCATGACCGATGAGAAGGGGGAAGGGGAACTTCTGGGCGAGATAAAGGAGCGGACCGCGCTGGTGGCGAGCCCGCAGGCAAGCGCCGCGGTTTCCTGCGTGGTCTACTTCAAGGTCGAAGAGGTACGGCCTCTCATGTGAGCTCAGCGGTTGGGCGGGGTCTCCAGGACGAAGGTCACCGGCCCGTCGTTCACCAGCGACACCTCCATGTCGGCCTGGAAGATCCCGCTTTGCACCGGCACGCCGAGCTCCCAGACCTGTCCCATGAAATAGCTGTACAGCTTGTTGGCCTCCTCCGGAGCGGCAGCGGTATCGAACGAGGGGCGTCTCCCCTTGGAGCAGTTGCCCGCCAGGGTGAACTGGGAGACCGCCAGCATCTCTCCCTTGACGTCGGGGAGGGCGAGGTTCATCTTCCCCTGGTCGTCGGTAAAGATCCTCAGGTTGACGATCTTCTCCGCCATCCAGTCCGCCTGCTTGCAGGTGTCGCCGATCTCCACGCCGAGCAGCACCAGGACTCCGGGGCCGATCTCTCCGACCACCTTTCCTGCCACAGTCACGCTGGCCCGCTTGACCCGCTGAATTACCGCCTTCACAGAAAAACCTCCTGCATCGTTTCCCGATAGGTCTCGGCGTCCTCGGCGGAGAACGCCACGAAGATTATTTTTCCCAGTTCGGGATAGCTTGCCAGCGCCGCCTTGGCCTCTTCCAGCGCGATCCGGCAGGCGGGACCCTTGGGATAGCCGTAGACGCCGGTGCTGATGGCGGGGAAGGCTATCCCGGTAAGCCCGTTTTCGTGTGCCAGCCGGAAGCAGTTGCGGTAGCAGGAGCGGAGCTGTTCGGCCTCGCCGCTGCCGCCGCCGTGCCAGACCGGACCCACCGTGTGGATCACGTGCCGGGCCGGGAGCCGGTACCCCTTGGTGATCTTGGCTGCTCCGGTTGGGCATCCCCCCAGGGCGCGGCACTCGGCGAGGAGCTCGGGACCGGTCGCCCGGTGGATGGCGCCGTCCACCCCACCCCCGCCCAGGAGCGAGCTGTTGGCCGCGTTGACGATGGCGTCGACCGCCACCTTGGTGATATCCCCCTGTACGATGTCAACCTTCTCGCGCATGCCGTACCCCCTCTCGGTTCCGGATCAGCTTTCGATCAGGCTCCGCAAAAGTTTCAGGTTCACCGCGTCCATCTCGTCGTCATCCCCCTTCGGGGTTTCGATCACCTTCGGGACCAGGGCGAAGTGCGGGTCGTTCAGGATGAAGCGGAAGGGCTCGAGGCCGAGCGTCCCGGCGCCGATGTGGTCGTGACGGTCCACCCTGCACCCCAGCCCCTTCTTGGAGTCGTTCAGGTGGAAGGCCATCAGCCGGTCGATGCCGAGCAGGGCGTCGAACTCGTCAAAGGTCCTGCGATAACCTTCCCTGTCGGCGATGGCGTAGCCCGAGGCGAAGGCGTGGCAGGTGTCGAAGCAGACGCCGAAACGGGTCGGGTCGGAACAGCCCCCCACGATCGCCTTCAGGTGTTCGAACTTGTAGCCCAGGTTGCTCCCCTGGCCCGCGGTGTTCTCCAAGAGTACCTTGCCGGTGAACTGCGGCACCTCGGCGAAGAGCTGGTCGAAGGCCTCGCAGACGCGTCTGATGCCGACCTCCTCGCCGTCGCCGTTGTGCGAGCCGGGGTGCATGACCACCTTGTCGATGCCGAGCTTGGCGCAGCGCTCCAGCTCCTCCCGGAAGGCGACGAGGCTCTTGTCTTTCACCTCGCCGGGTGCCGCGGCCAGGTTGATCAGGTAGATGTCGTGGCTCATGACGCTTTTCATGCCGCTGGCAGCGAACTTGTCCCGGAAGAGCTGGGCGTCGGCGTCGGAGACGGCCTTGCCGCGCCACTGGTTGGCGTTCTGGGTGAAGAGCTGGATCACGCCGCAGCCGGAGGCGACCCCGCGGTCGACGGCGTTGTGGATGCCGCCCGAGATGGAGACGTGAGCGCCCAATAGGTCCATTACGCCCTCCCCTTGACGCCCAGTTTCCCGAGGTGGGTCCTGATCAGCTCGGCCCTTGCCAGGTACTCCTCGCTTTTGAGGATCAGTTCCCGGTGCGGCTCGCTCCAGTGCGGGCGGGGCCAGAGCGGGTCCCCCGAGCGGCGCGGCACCACATGCCAGTGCATGTGCGGCGCCATGTTCCCGAGCAGTTCGTAGTTGATCTTATCCGGGCTGAAGGCGTTGTAAAGCGCCTCGGCGACGGCACAGACCTCGGCCATCACACCGTTTCGCACCGCTTCGGAGAGATGGAACAGTTCGGTGACGTGGTCCTTGGTGTAGACGAAGCAGTAACCGGCGAAGAACTGGTCCCGGTTCAGCGAAACCATGGTGTGTTCCAGTTCGATGACCCGCTGGTCTACGTCGTCTTCCCATTTGGTGCAGATGGGGCATGAGTTCACAAAAAGCTCCTAAAGGCAGATTAAAGGCAGATTGAGATTAAGACAAAGATTGAGCTTCTCCTTAATCTCAATCTCTATCTTAACCTATGTTTATCTCGCTTCTCCTTAATCTTAATCTCAATCTTAACCTATGTTTATCTCGCCGCTGAAGACCTCGACCGCCGGACCGGTCATGTAGATGTTGCCGTCCTCGCTCCACTCCATTTCGAGGTCGCCGCCGGTCAGGTGGTTCAGGATCTTTTTCTCGGTCAGGCCGTTCAGGACGCAGGCCGCGGTGACGGCGCTGGAGCCGGTGCCGCAGGCAAGGGTCTCGCCGGCCCCGCGTTCCCAGGTGCGCTGGCGTATTTCGGTGCGCGAGATCACCTGCACGAACTCGACGTTGGTGCGGCGCGGGAACAGCTCGTGATTCTCGATGAGCGGCCCGTACTTCGCCACCTCGAAGCCGTCCACGTCGTTCACGAAGATGACGCAGTGCGGGTTCCCCATGGAGGCGCAGGTGATGTTGAAGGTGGAGTGCAGGATGTTGAGCGGCTCGCCGATCACCTTCGCGTCGGGATCACCCTGCATCGGGATCTCCTTCCGGGTTAGCCGGGGCGGCCCCATGTTGACGCGTACCTTCTCCACCTTGTTCCCCGCGCCGGTGAAGAGCTGCAGGGTCAGGATCCCGGCGCCGGTCTCGGCGGTGATCTCCTTCTTGGCCACGATGCCGTGGTCGTAGGCGTATTTGGCGACGCAGCGGATGCCGTTGCCGCACATCTCGCTCTCGGAACCGTCGGAGTTGAACATGCGCATCCTGACGTCGGCCACCTCGCTGGGCATGATCAGGATGAGGCCGTCGGAGCCGATTCCGAAGTTGCGGTTGGATACCTTGACGGCCACGGCGGCGGGGTCCTGCACGGTTTCTTCGAAACAGTTGACGTAGACGTAGTCGTTGCCGGCACCCTGCATCTTTGTGAATTTCATGGAAAAGACCCCCAAGGAAAATGTCATTCTCTAATAACAAAAACGGCCTGCGGCAACAAGCGAAAACCGGAGTTGCTTGACCGACGCGTATACTTTTCAGTAAGATCATGAGAAAAAAAGGCGGGGAGGTTTAATGGAAATCAAGAACAAGCTCTGGATGAACGGCAGCCTGGAGTGGTACGCCTACATCGGCGACGCCGAGGTATTCCTGGGCAGCCGCGAGGTCCCGGTGCCGTTGGAAGAGGGTGACAAGTGGACCAACATCTACGGCGACGTCTTCCAGGTAGTCGACGGCTACATCACCCTGGTGGAGCGTGTCGAGCCGCCCCAGCGGTACTGGTGATATGGCCCAGGCCTGCAGTGGTAAATTCGGACATACAATTCTTTATATTGTTGACATGAAAAATGTGGTATTGTATCCTCGCTTAACCATTAAACAGCGGGAGATACAGACATGAGACTTTCCACCAAGAGCCGTTACGGCTTGAGGGCTCTTTTCGACATCGCCTACAACGCCGGGAGCCAGCCGGCGCAGATCCAGGATATCTCGCGGCGTCAGGACATCTCGCCTCGTTACCTCGAGCAGATCTTCCAGGGGCTGAAAAAGCACGGCATCCTGAAGAGCAAGCGCGGCCCGCAGGGTGGATACTGCCTAGCCAAGAGTCCCGAGGACATCACGGTGCGCGCCGTGATCGAGGCGACCGAGGGGGACACCCTCATCGTCGATTGCGCCGGCAGGCGAAAAGGGGAGTGCGGCTTCGACGGAAGCTGCGTGACCCAGACCGTCTGGGAGGAATCCAACTCCAGGCTCAACGAGTTCTTCGAGTCGGTCACCCTGAAGACCCTGTGCGAACGGGGGGAGGCGCTGGGGATCAAGCGGGAGCAGGATCATCGCTTCATGTACTTCATCTAGACGGCGGGCAGCTCCCATCACAAAATGACTGCAGCCGCGGCGGCACCAACGGCTGTGAGTTACGCGGCGTGTCCCCGGGGCGGCGGTCCTGCGAGGCACCATGGCATCACCCCAGGAAAAATACACGAAACTGCAAGAGGCCCTGCGCGAGATGGGAACCGTCCTGGTTGCCTTCTCGGGCGGGGTCGACTCCACCTTTCTGCTCAAGGCGGCCATAGACACGCTCGGAACCGGGAGCGTCCTGGCCGTCACCGCAACCTCACCCACCTACCCCGAATCGGAACTCAGCGAGGCGAAGCGCCTGGCGGCGTCCGTCGGCGCCACGCAGCTTTTGGTCGAATCCAACGAGCTGGAGATCCCCGGTTTCAGCCATAACCCAAAGGACCGCTGCTACCACTGCAAGAGCGAGTTGTTTCGGATCTGCAGCGACAAGGCGCGCGAACTCGGCTTCGCCTTTGTCGCCGACGGCAGCAACACCGACGACCTTGGGGACTACCGCCCCGGGCGCGTCGCCGCCTGCGAGCTCAAGGTGCGCTCGCCGCTGCTCGAGGCGGGACTCTCCAAGGCCGACATACGGGAGCTTTCCCGGGGGCTGGGCCTCCCCACCTGGGACAAGCAGGCCTACGCCTGCCTGGCCAGCCGTTTCCCCTACGGCACCGAGATCACCGAACAGAGGCTGAACCAGGTGGAGCGCTGCGAGGAGTTTCTGAAGGGGGAGGGGTTCAAGGTGTACCGGGTGAGGTTCCACCTGGAGAGCGCGCGCATCGAACTCTCCGAGGCGGAACTTGGGCGCATGCTGGAGCCGGCGCTTCGGCAGCGCACCCTCGACTTCTTCCGGCAGGCCGGCTTCACCTACGTGTCGCTCGACCTGCAGGGGTACCGCACCGGCAGCATGAACGAGGGGTGAGCCCTCAGGTGATCTCCACCGTGATGGTCTTGGGGATGACGATGGTGAGGACGCCGCAGTCGCAGCTCGCGCTGAAGCCCGTGGTGTCGAAGTCGGGAGGGACGGCGAAGCTCCTTTGGAAGGGGCCGAAGAAACGCTCGATCCGGTGAAAGTTTTCCTTCCGTATCTCCTCGCTGTGCTTTCTTTCCCCCTTGATGGTGAGGGTGTGGTCTTCCGCCCTGATGTCGATGTCGTCCAGCTCCAGGTCCGGAAGCTCCACCTTGATGGTCACCGCCGCGTTGCTCTCGTAGACGTCGGCCGGCGGGTGCCAGACCCCCTCCCTGATCTCCTCCCCGATCTCGCGGGTCCAGGCCAGGTCCAGCAGCCGGTTCATCTTGTCCTGCATGCTTCTGAGTTCGCTGAGCGGGTTGTACCTGACGATCGCCATCTTCTCCCTCCGCAAGGTGCGCCACCGGGCGCGTATGGTAGGCAAAATTTAAGGGGAGGGAGCCGTTTCCTCAAGCCCCCTCCCCGTTGTTTCCTTCTTCTGGTTTAAATCCGCTTCCCTTTGGGTACGGTGTGCTTCAATTTTTTGGAGCCGTCGTAGAGGTGTTGTTTGACCAACTCCCTTTGTGCCTTCAAGTCCTTTTTCTCGTAGTCCATTGCCAGGTTGATTTCCATCCGCTGTGCCAATTCGTCGATGGTTTTTTCTTCGTCTCGTGCCATGCTGGCTCCCCTTTTACCTGGTTGTTAACGCCGACGCCTAACTGCCTGAACTTGCTGCACCCCCTTTTTTTATTTTTGTGAATCATAGCAGTTTGGATCTTTTTTGCAACAGAACATTTCGCCTTGAAGCATAAGGGTTTATCGGATAATATGGCCGGGAAAATCCCAGTCGTGAGGAGTATTTATGCTGCAGTACAAGGTGGTCGAGTTAAGCCACGTTTCCGAGGACGCCATCGAGGAGGCGCTCAACGAATGGACCCGGAAGGGATGGAAATTCGACGCCATGCAGTTCGCCATGCGTGACGCCAGCAAGCGCCCGGCCATGGCCTTCGTGGTCTTCACCAAAGAGGAGAACTAGGTGACGGCCGAGAGAGAAACCCTGTACCTTTTGGACGGCTCCTCCTATATCTACCGGGCCTATTTCGCCATCCGCCACCTGAGCTCCCCCAACGGCTTCCCCACCAACGCGCTCTACGGTTTCACCCAGATGCTCCTGAAGGTCATGAAGGACCGGGCTCCCGCGCACGTCGCCGTGGTCTTCGACGCCGGCAAGATCACCTTCAGAAACGAGCTCTTCCCCGCCTACAAGGCGACCAGGAGCGCCATGCCCGAGGATCTGGCCCAGCAGATCGAGCCGATCAAGCAGATGGTGCGGGCCTTCAACATCCCGGCGCTGGAGCTTCCCGGCTGGGAGGCGGACGACATCATCGGGACCATCGCCAAGAAGGCCGAGGCGGCGGGGCTCGACTGCGTGGTGGTCACCGGCGACAAGGACCTGATGCAGGTCGTCACCGAGCACGTGACGCTTTTGGACACCATGAAGGACAAGAGCTTCGGCATCCCCGACGTCATCGAGAAGTTCGGCGTGGAGCCGGGACGGGTGGTAGACGTGCTGGCGCTTTGGGGGGACACCTCCGACAACATACCCGGCGTCCCGGGGGTCGGGGAGGTGACGGCCAAGAAGCTCCTGCAGGAGTTCGGCTCGCTGGACGAGCTGCTCGCGAGGGCCTCCGAGGTGAAGGGGAAGACCGGGGAGCGGCTGGTCGAGTTCGCCGACCAGGCCCGCCTGTGCCGCACCCTGGCCACCATCGACTGCAACGTCCCCATCGAGTACGACATCGACGATTTCGCGGTGACCCCTCCGGACAACCGCCGGCTGGCAGCGCTGTTCCGCGAGTACGGTTTCGCCACCTTGTTGAAGGACCTGACCAGCTCGCCCACCCTTTCCTGCGACCGCTACGCGCTGGTGCTGACCGAGGCCGAGCTGCGCGAGCTCGTGGCGAAGCTGGAAAAGGCGCCTGCCTTCGCCATCGACCTGGAGACGACGAGCCTCAACCCGTTCGAGGCCTGCATCGTCGGCTACGCGGTCAGCTGCCATTCCCACGAGGCCTACTACATCCCGGTCGGGCACCGCTACCTGGGCGCCCCGGAACAGCTCCCCGAAAAGCTGGTGCTGGAACTCCTGGGACCGCTTCTCACCGACCCCGCCCGCAAGAAGATCGGCCAGAACCTGAAGTACGACTACCAGGTGCTGCAACTTTCCGGCGTGAAACTGGCCGGCATCTGGTGCGACACCATGCTGGCGGCGTACCTGGTCAACCCGTCGCGCAACAGCCAGGGGCTCGACGCCCTGGCGCTTGAGTACCTGGACCACCGCATGATCTCCTACGCAGAGGTGGCGGGCAGCGGCAAGTGCGAGCTGAACTTCTCCGAGGTGGACCTGGACCGCGCCGGCCCCTACTCCTGCGAGGACGCCGACGCCACCTTCCTGCTGCACGAGATCCTGCTCCCCAAGGTGCGCGAGCAGGGGATGGAGGAGCTCCTCTTCGACCTCGAGATGCCGCTCCTGGAGATCCTGGCGGACATGGAGCTGTGCGGCGTGAAGCTCGACCCGGAGCTCATGAAGGAGCTTTCCACCGGGTTCGGCAAGCAGCTCATCGAGCTGGAGGCGAAGATCCACGACCACTGCGGCGGCCCCTTCAACATAAACTCGCCCAAACAGCTGGGGGAGATGCTTTTCGAGCGGATGGGGCTCGCGGTCGGCAAGAAGACCAAGGGTAAGACCGGCTGGTCCACCAACGTCGAGGAGCTGGAGCGGCTGGCCGAGCAGCACGAGGTGGCGCGGCTGCTGCTGCAGTACCGGAGCATCTCGAAGCTTAAGTCGACCTACACCGACGCCCTCCCCAAGCTGGTCGATCCCAGGACCGGGCGGGTGCACACCTCCTACAACCAGGCGGTCACCAACACCGGCAGGCTCTCCTCGTCCGATCCGAACCTGCAGAACATCCCGGTGCGCGGAGCGGAGGGGCGCGACATCAGGCGCGCCTTCGTGGCCGAGCCGGGAAGCCTGATCCTTTCGGCCGACTATTCCCAGATCGAGCTGCGGGTGCTGGCGCACCTCTCCGGCGACCGTGTCCTCTGCGAAGCGTTCGCCTCCGGCGAGGACGTCCACCGTCGCACCGCCGCCGAGGTCTTCGGCATGTTCCCGGAACTGGTCACCCCCGAGATGCGGCGCCAGGCCAAGGTGATCAACTTCGGCATCATCTACGGCCAGGGGGCTTTTTCGCTGGCCAAGGAACTGGGAGTCACCGCCAAGCAGGCCAAGGCCTTCATCGACAACTATTTCGAACGCCACGCCGGTGCCAGGAGCTTCTTGGACAGCTGCATCTCCGAGGCCGAGACCTGCGGCTTCGTCACCACCATCCTGGGGAGGAGGCTGCAGATCCCGGAGATCGCCAGCAAAAACGGCAACGTGCGCGCCTTCGCCCAGAGAAACGCCACCAACTACCCGATCCAGGGCTCGGCAGCGGACATCATCAAGGCGGCCATGATCAAGGTCTCCCGCCGCATGCGCGACGAGCGGGTGGCCAGCCGCCTGATCATGCAGGTGCACGACGAACTGGTGTTCGAGGTGCCTGAAAACGAGCGGGAGCTGATGGCTGAGCTGGTGCGCAGCGAGATGGAGGGGGCGCTTCCCCTCTCCGTCCCGCTCAAGGTAGACCTCAACTTCGGCCTGAACTGGGCCGAGGCCCACTAACGTTTTCGGCGGCAGCCGCCGAAGAGGAGCTTGAGGGACGGAGGCGTCATGGCTGAGGAGCTGGAACAGTACGCGAGATACTTCCATGAAGGACTCAGGGTCCGCGTGGGGATACCGCTGGAAGGAGGCGGCTGGTTCCCGGAATGGGGGATGGTCGCCACGCTGGACGACGACCTGCTGCTGGTCGATCTCTCGCGGGACCAGCTCCCCGAGGAAGCGAGGCTCGAGACCGGCCATACCCTGAACGTGGGGCTACCCGACCAGGAACAGGCGCTCACCTGCCGCGCGGTACTGGTCCGCATCGACGCCGCGGAGCACCGCCTGGCGCTGCGGCTGATCGAAGACGTCTACCCCTTCGAGCCCAGGGAGTACTATCGCCAGGACGTCTATCTCCCCCTGGACTACCGGCTTCCCCTGTCCCAGATCGAGGCGGACGTGAGGCTGCGCTGGCTGGAACGGCGCCGGGAGATGGAGTTCGCGGCGCAGACCCCGGAACCGGGCGAACCGGAGGAACTCGAGGACAGCAGGGAGGAGATCCGGGCCAGGCTGGAAAAACGCAGGGAAACCCCGCCGGTGGCGGCCAACATCTCGGGGGGCGGCCTGCGCATCAACATCAACGAGAAGTTGATCGCGGGGCAGCTGATCGAGCTCAGCATCTACATCCCCAACGCCAAGCACCCGGTCGAGATCGTGGGGGAGGTGGTCGAGGTGCGGGACCTGACCGATCAGGTCCGTTTCAGCACCGCGGTGCGCTACCGCATGATCGATGAGGCCGACCGTGACCGCCTGATCGGCTACATATCGGCGCAGCAACTGCTGCAACTTTCCCAGCAAACCCCGAGGGTGCTGCCGTCCCCGGAGCCGGGTCTGTCCCCCTTCGCCTGGCGCCTGCAGATCGCCCTGGCCTTCATCCTCCTGGTCGCCTTCATAGGGTGCCAGGTGCGGGCCATCCGCATGGCCAAGGACCGGGGCGAAAAATGGGAGGTGCAGCGGATTTTCGACGAGGGATTCGTGGAGTTCCTCAAGCGGCAGCGGTGACCATCTCCATGGCGTCCTCGATCATGATCTCCAGCTCCGCGAGCATGATCTCCTTGATCCCCATGCTTTGCGCCTCGAAGGTCGCCGCCAGCATCAGGTTCGGCTCCGGCGCCCCTCCAAGCCCCAGCTTCCGGCAGGCGTGATCCACCAGCCGCACCAGGCTCAACAGCACGTTGCCGGTGTCGGCGAGTTCGGTGTGATGGTCGATGCTGGTCGAGAGCTCGTTCAGGTGCTGCACGCAGCTGTACAGGGTCGAGGTCTTGCCGCTGCCGGTGGGGCCGGTGACGATGAGGACGCCGCTTGGGGTGTCGAGGGCGTCGTCGATGAAGCGCTCCAGCATGCGCCCGGGCATCCCGATCTCCTTGAGGTCCAAAAGCTCACCCTTCATGCTCAAAAGGCGCAGCACGATCTTTTCGCCGTGGATGGTGATGTAGAAGGAGACCCTCATGTCGAGGGTGGCGCCGGTTTTGGGGCTTTCGTAGCAGATCCTGCCGTCCTGGTGCCTCCTTCGCTCGGCGATGTCGGCCTCGGCCATCACCTTGATCCTGCTGCTCACCGGCAGCGCCAGCTCCTTGGCGAGGTCCTTGTAGAGCACCAGCATCCCGTCCCGGCGGAAGCGTACCCGGAGCACGCTGCGCATCGGCTCGATGTGGATGTCGCTGGCCCCCTCCTTGAGCGCCTCTTCGAAGATGGTGTTGACGATGCCGGTGACGGTGTGCTCGTCGGTCGCTGTGCCGTCACCCTGGATCATCCCCCGCTTCAGGAGGGTGAAGGCCTCGCGGATCGCCTTCATGGTGCAGATGGTGAAGATGGTGTTCCCCTGGCCGAAAAGCTTTTCGGCGGTTCGTCTTCCCTCCAGGTTCAAAGGGTCCGCTATCGCCACCAGTATCTGCCCGTTCTCCTCCCGGACCGGGACGAAGTTGTGCTGCGCGAGCCAGTGTTGCGGGACCTTGGCCAAAAGCGATCGGTCGATGTCGGAGGCCTGCAGATCGATGAACGGGTAGCCCAACTGGAATGCCAGCACCTCAGCCAGCGTGTACTCCTCGATGAAGCGCTGCTCCACAAGGATCTCGCCGAGCATCTTGCAGTTGTCACCGTCGCGCTGGATGCCGAGCGCCGCTTGCAACTCGGCCGGTTTCAGGTAGCCAAGCTCCACCAGCAGGGCGCCCAGCTTCACCGAAACGATGTTGCTGCGCAGGGTCTCGCGCAACTGCTCACGGCTGAAAAAACCGAGTTCGAGCAGCACCGCGATCAGCGTCCTCGGCGTCACCAGCTTGGTCTTCACCCGCTGGGCGTAGGCAAGCTGGTTCTCCGCCAGGTACCCGGATTTCACCAGCAGGGAGGCTATTTCCAGGCCGGAGTCGTCCATCCCGTCTTTGCGGACCGCTTGGTTCGGGTAGTTGCCGTAGCTTTCCATGCACCTTCCCCCGCGTGAGTGCCGCTCGGTCGCGACACTCTTCGTTGACATACGCCCCAAAACCTTGGTAGTATACCATGCCGATTGGAGCAGGCTAATTTATCTCCTCTGTCGAAATCGCACACCTTCCACCTTCAATGTCTGTAAAAACAGCAGCTTGTGCTAGCGCGCATCTGTCACTCCGCAGGATCGGGCCGCAGGCAGAGCAGAAGCGAAAGAAAGGGCCCGCCCCATGAAAAACAAGGACAAAGAGAAACAAAAAACAAAGCAGAAAGAGTTCAGCGCCTCACCGTTCAAGGCGCTCAAGGGTGCTTCCCTCGAGCTGCACGGCGCACCGGTTGCCTCGGCTCCCCCGAAAAAGAAGGAGGAGAAGCCGGCGAAGGCGGTGCAGGAGCTGTCGGACGAGCTGCTGTTCTTCGAAGCCGTGGCAGGGGTAAGGCGCCTGTCGGGGAGCCCCGCTCCGGCGCAGGTGAAAGCCCAGCAGACGGTGAAGGCCCGGCGCGACGAGGAGGACCACGAGGTTTTCTTCAAAGCCCTTGAGGCCCTGCGGCTCGACGTCCGTTTTTCCGACCAGATCCAGGACGATGAGCCGGCCCCGCGACCTGCGGCGGTAAACCGGCTGCGCCAGGTCCGCCGTGGCGGCATCAGGATCGACCTGCAGCTCGACCTGCACGGACTGACCAGGGACGAGGCGCTGGAAAACCTGGACCGCTTCGTGAAAGCCGCCTACAACCGAGGGCAGAAGGGGGTGCTGGTGATCACCGGAAAGGGGAACAATTCCCCGGGCGAGCCGGTGGTGAAGGTTGCCGTCGCCAACTGGCTCAGGGAGCACGGCAAGGGGATGGTCGCCGAGTTCGTGCAGGCACCCAGCGACATGGGTGGGAGCGGTGCCTTCGTGGTGTTCTTCAAGGAGAAAAAGGTGGAGCCGGAAGAGGAAGTAGCTAAAAGCTAGGGGGCCGGGGGCTGGACCGGGCACCCCCAACGCTTAGGTCTCTTGCAGCCTCCGGATGAGAGCTCACACCTGCATTTCGAAGATCCGGGCAGCCTCCGCTTGCGGGGGCTGGTCTGTTTCGGGAGCACAAATGACCGCAGCTGACATGTTTCGCATCGGCATCGATCTCGGGGGGACCAAGACGGAAGGGGTGCTCCTCGACCCCCGCGACGCGGTCCTGGAGCGGGAGCGCCGCTTCACCCCCCTGGCCGAGGGGTACCAGGCCATCCTGGAGTCGGTGGTGCAACTGGTGCGCGACCTCGCGGCACGGCTGCCGGAGGGGGCCAACTATCGCATCGGCGTGGGCATTCCGGGTTCGGTGGATGCGGTCACGGGACTGGTGCGCAACGCCAACTCGGTCTGTCTCATCGGCCGCCCCTTCCAGGCTGACCTGGAGAGGCTTTTGGGGCGAAGGGTGGGGGTGCGCAACGATGCGGACTGCTTCACCCTGGCCGAGTGCCGCATGGGGGCGGGCGTCGGGCACCAGGTGGTGTTCGGGGTCATCATGGGGACCGGCTGCGGGGGCGGGATCTGCCTGCATGGCGTGGTCCGCGAGGGACCGCACCGGATCTGCGGCGAGTGGGGTCATGTCTCCGTCGATCCCGCCGGGGCGCCCTGCTACTGCGGCAACCGCGGCTGCATCGAGACCAAGATCAGCGGGTCCGGCGTCGAGGCGGCGTACCTCGCGCGCAACGGCGTGAGTCTCACCATGGAGGAGATCGTGGCCGGTGCCCGCCGCGGCGATGCGCGCGCCCTCCTCGCGTTCAACGCCTTCCTCGACGATTTCGGCCGCAGCCTGGGCGGCCTCATCTCCGTCCTCGACCCCGATGCGGTGGTCCTTGGGGGAGGTCTTTCCAACATCGAGGAGTTGTACCATGCCGGCGTCGAGCGGGTGCGGCACTACGCCTTTCACAACGACCTGCGCACGCCGATCCTCAAGCACAGGCTGGGGGATTCCGCCGGTGTCTTCGGGGCAGCCTGGATCGGAATCTGAGCACTATGCTACGTTTGAAATAATTAATGTCTTTGCTACTATAGTTTGGTTTCAGGCCCATTCCCCAAAAAGGCGGTGCCGCATGGAAACCGAACCCGGCAAAAGGATCAACATCAGGTACAAGTGCAGGCTCGATGACGGCAGGGTCTACCTCGTGGGCGAGCACAACACCCTCGAGTTCGTCGTCGGAGCGGGGCGTGTTCCTCCCGCCCTGGAGCAGGGGCTTATGGGCATGGCCCGGGGAGACCATCGCGTGATACGCGTGCCTGCCGGCGAGGCCGACCTCTTCCCCTTTCCGCTTGGGTCCCACTTCGCCTTCTCGACGAACCGGGCCCCCGGAGTCGCCTACGACTTCGGCCCCGGGGCCGGGGGGGACGTCTCCCTTTCCATGGGGAGGCGCGACTACCGCGAACCGCTCCCCGCGGACCAGGACGTCTTCTTCGAGATCGAAATGCTGTCGGTTGAGGCCGCGTGACCGGCCAAGCCACCGTTACCGCCACGAGAAAGGCCCTTCGCAGGGCCTTTTCCTTTTTCTTTATTTACATCTTCTCCTTCACGCTCCTGATCTTGTCCTCCATGGTCTGTTCCCGGTCGGTGCGGGTGCCGAGCTTCACCGTGGTGGTGATGCGCGGGGCGCCCATGGCGTGAACGGTCTCGTGACAGCGCTTGATGGCGGCGAACACTTCGTCCCACTCCCCTTCGATGTTGGTTCCGTAGGAATGCAGTGCGATCTTCAGACCGGCCTCGTTCAGCACCTTTTCGCAGGCAGCGATGTAGCTGGAAAGGGAGACGCCGACACCCAGCGGCACTATGCACAGATCAACCATAACTTTCATCACGTTCTCTCCTTGAGTGACAGTTCATTGAGGACCCGCGGCTGAGCCGGATCCGAGTACCAATGATAATAGATGGTGAGCCGGTTTTAAAGCTGCAAACTCAACTCGAACCGATGTCTGGCTCAACGCACACGCCGCTACACAGTGCCGGCTGGTGTTGACTTTGAGTGTCCAGGACATAAACTGAAGCAATTCGCAGGCATCATGGCACTGTAACAGCGGAGAAACTGTGAGTGGAAATGAGGAAGTAAAGGCCAAGGTACTTGTCACCGGAGCCACCGGTTTTATCGGGAGGAGGCTGGTGGACGCCCTGGCGGCGGAGGGGATCCCGGTCCGGTGCCTGGTGCGCCGGTCGGACGTCGTCTTCCCGCCGCAGGTGGAGGTGGCGCAGGGGGACCTCTTGCAGCGCAACTCGCTGCTCGCACCGCTGCGGGGGATCGAGACTGCGTACTACCTGGTGCACGCCATGGCCGGCGAGCGCGCGGGATTCGAGCAGCGCGACCGCCAGGCGGCGGAGAACTTCGTGGCGGCGGCGGAGATGCAGGGGGTGAAGCGTGTCATCTACCTGGGGGGGCTGGGGGAGGAGGGGGACCAGCTCTCCGAGCACCTGGCGAGCCGCCTGGAGGTGGCCAGGATCCTGCAGAGCGGTGCTTTCAAGACCACCTACCTGAGGGCCGCCGTCATCATCGGCGCGGGGGGCGCCTCCTTCGAGATGATCCGTTACCTCGTGGAGAGGCTTCCGGTCATGATCACGCCTCGCTGGGTCTCGACCAGGTGCCAGTTCATCGCGGTTCAGGACGTGATCGCCTACCTGGTGGGGTGCCTGAAGGACACGCGCACGGCCGGGCGCACCTACGATATCGGCGGTCCGGAACTACTCTCCTACCGGGACATGATGGAGCGCTTCGCGGAGGTGGAAAAGAAGTTCATCAAGATCATCCCCGTTCCTTTCCTGACCCCGAAGCTCTCGTCTTACTGGGTCTGGCTTATCACGCCGGTAAAGCCGTCCATTTCCATGCCGCTCATCGAGGGGCTGGGAAACGAGGTCATCTGCCACGACCAGGAGATCAGGAAGATCCTTCCCATCCCCCTTACCGGGTTCGAGGAGGCGGTGCGCCGGGCACTCGAGGAGGCAGCCGGGGAGGGGGAGGGAAAACTCACATGAAAAAACGGCGTGTTCCCCTTCAAGATTAATTAACAAGCGCCGATAAGGTTGTCAGAACCAGCGGTGATTACGAGTCGAAGCTGCACCGGCATCGGGCGCCGGAGGCGGCGGGGGAGAGGCATGAAGTGCTTGATCATTGAGGACAACGAGTTCCTGCGCGAGGGGCTCATCATGTTTCTGCAGGGGGTGGCGGAGATCGAGACCGCCGGCAACGGCCGGGAAGGGGTGGATCGCTTCACCTCGGCCCTGCAGCAGGGGCACCCCTTCGACCTGGTACTGCTCGACATCGTCATGCCGGAGATGGATGGGCAGCAGGCCCTCAAGCTGATGCGCCAGGCGGAAAAGGCAGATGGGGGTGTCGGACCAAAGAGCGTGATCATCATGACCACGGCCCTGAACTCCCCAGCCAACATGGAAGAGGCGATGTGGGACGGCGACTGTTCCGACTACCTGGTGAAGCCTGTTTCCCGTTCCGACCTGATGGCCATGCTGCAGCGTCACGGCCTGCTCTGAAGCCGGGAAGGGATCGACCATGGAACCTAATTTCTACCGCCCCACGGTGCAAACCTCCCTCGAGCAGGACTCCGCGGAGATACTCGCAAACTTCAGGGCGATCATCAAGAGCGGCTCGGGGACCAGGGTGAAACTGGTGAACTACTACAAGGGGCTGCCGATCAGCTACCCGGCCACCCTGGTGGAAGTGAGCGGGCAGGTCCTGGAGCTGGACGTGCACCCGCAGCAGGCGGTGGCCCTGGGGCTCTCCGGGCGGACCTGCATCAAGTGCGGCACCTTCAGTCACACCTTGCTGGCCGACGTCAAGGACGCGGACGTGCGGCGCATGATAGCGTCACTGCACAACTTCAGCTACGTGGACCTGATGGTGGAGCAGCGCGCCTCGCTGCGGCTCGAGCTCGATCCCCCCTGCGAGGCGGAGATCACCGTCTCGGGGCGCAAGGTGGCAGCGCAGGCGCTGGACGTGTCGCTCGGGGGCTTCTCGGCGCTGACTCTCCAGCCGACCCAACTGGCGAAGGGTGACGAGGTGCTGCTCAAGGTGATGATGCCGAACCTGCTGCACAACACGGTGGCACCGCTGGAAGTGCCGGCGACCGTGGTGGACGTGGCAGGCTGTGACGCGGGCGAACTCTGCCGGTTTTCCATCAGCTCGGACAGCCAGGCCGAGGGAGTGCTCTCCAGGTTCATCTTTCAGCGCCAAGTCGACCTGATCCGGGAACTCAAGGAGATGAGCGGCTAGCGTGAAGCCGCCCCCGAAGGAGAAAGCATGCCAGACAACCTGTTCATACCGTCGGTGGACCTGAGGATCGGGAGCCTGGAGGAGTACAACCGCAGGCAGAAGGAGAAGGCGGCGTCCAGGCACGCCAAGCCCAAAGCCCGCCCCTGCATCACCATCTCCCGGGAGTACGGCTGTACCGGTTACCCGACCGCCGAACTTTTGCGCGACATCCTCATGCAGAGGACCGGCGAGGAATGGGTCATGATCGACCGGGCCATCGTCGAGGAGGTCGCCAAGCGCCACAACCTGTCCCAGGAGATCCTGCAGACGCTGGGCGAAAACAACCGGCTCCTTTCCGAGATCCTGGCCACCTTCTCCTCACGCTGGAAAAGCAACTACGACTACTTTCTCCCCCTCTCCCAGCACGTGGTGGCGCTCGCCGAGCAGGGAAACGTCCTGATCCTGGACCTTGGCGGCGCCATCGTGGCCAGGCACCTGGAGCATTCCTACCACTTCAGGATCTTCGGCTCCGAGCCGTTCAAGATCGCGACGCTGGCCCGCCGCCTAAGCATCGAGGAGGAAGAGGCCGAGAAGCTCATGCACCGGCAGCAAAAGGTGCGCGACCGCTTCACCAAGGACTTCCTGAACCAGGACGGCCGTGATCCCGCCCTCTACGACATGCTCTTCAACAACGACCGCTGCTCCTCCGACCGGATCGCCCACACCATCGCCGACTTCGTGCTGGGAAGGGCGGCCTGAACCAGATGATCAGACCGGCTCCAGCTTCAGGTACTGCACCTCGTTGGGGAGGGTGAAGACGACGTAGATGCCGTTTTCATGGATCTCCTGGGCACTGCGCGCCGCCGGCCACAGCCGACGGTTCGGGTCGTCCGCCACCAGGTTCCTCGCCTGGTATTGCCCGGAAAGCCTGATGTTCCCCGGCAACCGGAAGGTGCCCGCGTTGCCGTGAGAGATGTCCAGGTTGACGAAGACCAGCGTCACCGCGTCCCGTTCTCCATCCTCCCCGCGCCAGCGCGCCACCGAATAGATCTCCTCGTGGAACCCGCCTTCGACCAGGCTCAGGAAGTAGCGGTTCGGCTCCCGCAGTTCCGGCGCCGCGTCGCGCGCCTGGTTGATCTTCAGGTACATCCTACCCACGGCCTCCCGATCCGGGATATCTTCGGTCCATGCCTTGTACATGTTCGCCCAGCTGTCCCTAAAGGGGAGCTTGTCCGGCAGTCCCAGCGGCTGCCCCATGAAGACCATGGGGAGACCGTAGCTGGAGGCGGTCACGGCGTAGCGCGCCATCATGGCCCACTTGTCGTCGTTGCCGACCTCGTCGTGGCTGGAGCCGTTGTGCATCACCAGCGCCTCCCCGCCGAAAAGGGCGCTTTCCGCCTCCAGCGAGTGGAAGAGGTCGGTCATCCGCACCGCGTTCATCCGGTACAGGTGGTGGTCCTTGGTGGTCAGGACGTCGAAGACGCGGTTCAGCCGGTACTGGATCACGTCCGGGTCGAGCACCTCGGCCAGGAAGATGAAGTCCCAGCGCGCTTTCCTGGTGCGGTTCACGATGTACTCCCAGAGGTGGTTGGGAAGGCCCTGGGCGAAGTCTGCGCGGATCCCGGCCAGCTTCCCGCCCGTCTTCTCGATCCAGTAGGGGAGGATGTAGCCGAAGTACTGCCAGAGCCTTTCCGTCTCGTTGTCCGAGGCGAGGTCGCTGTAGAGGATGTCCCGCTCGTCCTCGGCGTTCCCCTTCGGGTCCCAGTGCGTCACCGGGTTGCCCCAGTAGTCGGTGGCGCGGCCTGGTTTGGGACCCAGGGCGGAGTAGTCCCCGAAGAACCAGTCCACGTTGGCGTCGTCCCAGATGTGCTCGTTGAGGCGATCGGCAGGTGCCCAGACCGCGCACTCGAAGTCGGAGCGGGCAGCCTCGCGATAGTAGGGGACGCTGTGCCCGTCGACGAAGGCCGTGCCGCGGGTGCACCAGGAAGGGCGGTGCTGGCGGATCCACTCTTCCTCCTGCTGCATGGTGCAAAAGCCGAGGTCGACGCCCCCTTCCCCGTAGATGACGTCGCGGCCGGCGTGGTTGAAGGCCAGGTCTATGAAGACGTCCAGGTCGACGTCGCTTGCCTCCCGGAACAGGATCTGGAACAGCTCGAGGGCACGGGCCGGCGCGGCGTTGTCGGCGAGCCACCGGTTGATGCTCCAGTAGTCCCGCGACGAGTAGGGGCTCCCCGGGCTGTCGTTGGACGCCCAATCCCACTTCTGGCGGTCCCAGCGCCACTGCGTGTTGGGGAAGACCGGCATGAGCCAGAGCGTGTTGAAGCCGAGGTCCTTGGTGATGTAGGTGAGCTGGAAGGGGTTGAAGCCGTCGAAGTCGTGGGTGGAGAGGAAGTCGTCCAGGGTGCTGCGGTTCTCGTACGAGCCGCCGGCCAGCGCCTCGACGGTGAGGGCGTTGGCCTCGTAAAGGCGGGCTTGGGCGGCCTTCTGGGGAGAGACGACCACGGCGCAGTCGCGCTGCAACTGTTGCCCCGGCCAGGGGGCGAAATCGTTGTGCCACCACCAGGTGTCGGAGCCCGCGCCGCGGTAGCGGGCGGTGATACGGTAGGCGCCGCACTTCACGACCGGCAGTTCCAGGGTGAAGACCAGGTTGTCGAAGGATCTCCCCTGGTACGACATCCGGTAGGGCATCCAGTACGACGTGGGGCCTCCGGAGTCCGCGAGCGGCTCGTGGGTCTTGACGAAGTCGCGGCGGTTCAGGTTGCTGAAGAGCTCCACCTCGAACCCTTCCGGTGGAATATCCTGGGCCGCGATCTCCACCGTTACCTGGAGCCGGCCCGGGTTCGCGCCGCTCATCGTCTCGTCCAGCAGGAGCTTTACCGTGCCGTAGTTCCCCCAGCGCCCGTTCACCTTGAGGTTGCCGATCCAGGGACTGTATGCCATCGCGCACCTCCCTAGCCGGCGGCCGCGCCACCGGCAGAGTTGTCTTTTGGGCAAACAAGTTAGAACAGTAGCGGAGTTTGGCCGGTTGGCAACAGGTGGGGCGGACGATGGATTACCCTCCCGTCAAAGGAGGGGAGCGGACATCTTGTAGGGGCGAATAATCATTCGCCCTTCTCCGTCGGGAGGTGCAGATGGCCCGCTTACGGGAGCGGGCGGGGGGAGGGGGTCAGGGAAGGTTGGCGCGGATCTTCTTCAACAGGCGGACCAGCTCCCGTTGCTCCGCCTCGTCGACGCCGCGCCACATCTGGTCGATCAGGTTGCGCGACACCTCCTCGAAGACGGGCTGCAGCGCCTGTCCCCGCTGCGACAGCCTGACGTACACGGTCCTTTGGTCCAGGGTGCTGCTCACCTTGTCCACGTAGCCGTTGGCGACCAGTTTCCCCACCAGGGCGGTCACCGTCGACTTGTCCCGGCGCACCGCCTTGGCCAGGTCCTTCATGGTGACCTGCTCGTTGTTGAAGAGGTGGTACAGGATGGCTCCGTGCGAAGGGGCGAGTCCCTCGATCCCCAGGCGCTTGAGCTCCTGGAGCAGGTACCGGTTGATCCCGGCGCGGGTGTCGCTGATGATGGCGGCGATGTTCCTGGTTTCCATGAGACGGGAACTTAGTTTGACGGCAAACTAAAGTCAAGAAAAAAAACCGGCCGGTTCAAACTGCGCCCTGCCGGTTGGGAAAGCCTCAGGCGAAGCAGGGTCAGTCGTCGGAGAGGAAGGTGTCCTCGATCTTGACGGAAAGGGTGCTGATGTCGAACGGTTTCTGGATGAAGTGCATCCCCTCTTCGACCACGCCGCTCCTTGCCACGAGGTCGGCCGTGTAGCCGGACATGAACAGCACCTTCACCTCGGGAAAGGACGCCTTGATCTCTTGGACCATGTCGTTGCCGCTCATCCCGGGCATGATGACGTCGGTCAGCACCAGGTCGATCCTGTTCTCCCTCCCGGTGCAGATGTCGATCCCCGCCTGGGGGGTGTCGGCAACTATGACGTGATATCCCAGCTCCTCCAGGTAGGACCGGGTAACCGTGCGCACCATGTCGTTGTCCTCGACGAGCAGCACGGTTCCTGTGCCGATCCGGACATCGGTGCACCTCTTCGGGGCTTCCGCCGGGGCGGCGCCGCTGCTGCGGGGGAGGTAGATCTTGAAGGAGGTGCCGTGCCCCGCCTCCGAATAGACGTTGATGAAGCCGCCGTTTTGCCGGACGATGCCGTACACGGTGGCGAGCCCCAGCCCGGTCCCCTTGCCTATCCCCTTGGTCGTGTAGAACGGTTCGAAGACGTGCTCCAGCACCTCTTCTCCCATCCCTACCCCCGTGTCGCTCACGACCAGCTGCACGTAATCGCCAGGGACCGAGTCGCGCAGGTACTGGCAGCTTTTCTGGCTCAGGTGCACGTTGTCCGTGTGGATGGAGAGGACGCCCCCGTCGGGCATGGCGTCGCGGGCGTTGACGGCGAGGTTCACCAGGATCTGGTCGACCTGGGACGGATCCATCTTGACGCTCCAAAGGTCGGCCCCCGGGCGGAAGTTCAGTATGATGCTCTCCTCGATGAGCCTCAGTAGCGTCTTCTGCGTCACGGCGACGAGCTGGTTCAGGTCGATCGGCCGCGGGTCGATGATCTCCTTGCGGGAGAAGGCGAGCAACTGGCGGGTGATCTGGCTGGAGCGCTGCGCCGCGGTGGCGATCTGCTCCAGCGGCTGCCACAGCTCATGCCCCGGGGTGATCTTCATCTGTGCCAGTTGTGCCTGTCCCATGATCACGGTGAGCATGTTGTTGAAGTCGTGGGCCACCCCTCCCGCCAGCCTCCCCACCGATTCCATTTTCAGTGCCTGCCGCAGCTGTTCCTCGGTCTGTTTGCGTTCGGTTATGTCACGCACGGTGGCGATGACGCCGACGATTTCGCCTGCGGCGTTTCTGAGGGGGGCCAGTGTGTCCGAATGCCAAACCGTACGGCCCGAATCGGGGAACTTCAATTCCACCTCGTCGGATTCGACGCCGTCGCCGGAGAGGACCCGCCGCAGCCTCTGGACCACCCCCGCCCGCTCCAGCATCGGAAAGACCTCTTCGGGAAGCCTGCCGATGACCTGCTCCGCGCTAAAGCCGGACAACTCTTCCATGTAACGGTTCCAGACCTGGAAGCGCAGCCCGCGGTCGTAGACGATGATCCCTTCCTGCGCGCTGGCGATGATCTGCTGCACGCGCTCCTCGCTCTCGCGCAGGCACTCCTGGACCTCGAGACTCCTCAGTTGGGTCAGCCCCTGCATCGCGAGGAGTTCGGTCAGGTTGGCGATGAAGAAAAGGTTCTGGTCCAGCCTCTCCTGGCTGATGACCGGGACGCGATCCATGGCAAGCAGGTACGAGGCTTCCTCGAAGCCGTACCGCTCGGCCTGAAGGCGGAAGCGGCCGCGATCGGGAGGTTTCAGGAAGAGCTGACCGGTGAAGATGTTGGCGAGATGATCCCCCTCGATGATGAGCGGGGTGGCTGTGTCGGTGAGCCCCAGGGGGCAGGTGATCTGGACGTGGCGCTGCTGGTCCTGCAGGCCGCTGGTGATTTTCCGGTCGCTTTCGATGCAGAACCGCTCGGTGGTGGGGTTAACGCGGTGGTACCTTGTACAGATGTCCTGCCATCCGGAGCCGGTCAGGATCTTCCCCTCCAGGTCGATGATGGCGGACGGGATCCCGGACACCTCGTAGAGACTGTCGAGGATCGCTTGCAGCTTGGGGATGTCGAGAAGCTCGGCGATGGAGTATTTCATCTGGTCTCGCGTTATCCGCAATGTCATT
Source organism: Geomonas diazotrophica (assembly GCF_018919385.1). Lineage (GTDB taxonomy): Bacteria > Desulfobacterota > Desulfuromonadia > Geobacterales > Geobacteraceae > Geomonas > Geomonas diazotrophica. The sequence continues at coordinate 32,917 of NZ_JAHLMF010000001.1, read as the reverse complement.
CAAGTCCGCTATGTAAGAGCCGTCACGGCGTTAGCCTTTATTACTTAATAGAGTATCCGGGAAAAGTGTCAATGAGGGAAAAGGAAGTGGACAAAGGGAAACTTCGTAAAGATGTCGTCCGAGAAGAGTAAGCCCTTTACTTGAGAAAGTCCGTCATGGCGACCTCGGCACACTCGGGGCAGTAACTGTGGCTGAAGAGAACCTCGGAGTGTTCCGAGATGTACGACTCCAACTGGTTCCAGTACCCCTGGTCGTCGCGGATCTTCTTGCATGTCATGCAGATGGGGAGGAGTCCGGAAAGTTCCTTGACCCTGGAGAGGGCAGCCTGCAATTCCTGGTTCCGGCGCTGCAGTGCCTCTTTCTGGGACCGCAGCTCGAGGTGCACCGCCACCCGGCGGGCGAGGATGGCCGGCTTGATCGGTTTGTTGATGAAATCGACCGCACCCGCCTCGAACCCGCGCGTCTCATCGACCTCCTCGTTGAGCGCTGTGATGAACATGACCGGAATGTCCCGCAGCAGCGGGTCCTGTTTGAGCAGGCGGCACACCTCGTAGCCGTCCATTTCCGGCATCATGATGTCCAAAAGGATCAGGTCGGGAGGGGTGGATTGGACCAGTCGCAGCGCCTCGGCGCCGCTGTTGGCGCCGATGACTTCGTACTCGGATCGAAGCACCTTGTAGAGGATGATGAGATTGTCGATGGTGTCATCTACGACAAGAACGGTTTTTTTACCCACCGGGCCCTCGATGCGACCAGGAAGTCTGCTTACAGACGCTGGTCAATCTGGATGTCCAACTCCTCGCACAGCCTTTGCACTGTCTGCAGGGCTCCGGTGCAGTCGAACTGTCTGATTTGCTGGTTCAGCTGAGACAGCAGGGGAAATTCGGGAACTGCAGAGGCGAGGTCGTTCACCTTGTCCAACACTCCCATGTTTCTCTGCTTTAACAGCGGGATCACGGAAGTAAGTATGTCGGCAAGTTTTGTGATGTCAACACTCCCTGCCGCTTGGGGCGCGGCGGCGCCGGGCGGGGCTTCGTGGTGCACGGGAGACAACTGCAGGCAGCGCTTCAACTCCTGCAGCAAAGACGCAATTTCAACCGGCTTGGGGACGTAGCCGTCGTACCCGAGGTTCAGGAACTGCTCCTGCTGGTTCTTGAGGGCGTGGGCCGTGAGGGCGATGATGGCAGTCCGACCACCGGAGGTCTGCTCCATTTCCCTGATGCGGCGCATCGCCTCGTTGCCGTCCATGGTCGGCATCTCCACGTCCATGAGGATGACATCGAACCGTTTCTCACGCCATTTCCGCAGCACATCTTCCCCGTTGACCGCGGTGTCGAGCTCGTGCCCGAAGCGTTCCAGCAGCCGGGACATGATGTTGCGGTTGGTTTCCTGGTCGTCGGCCAGCAGGATGTGCAGCTTCTCCCCCTCCCATAGCCGCCTGATGTCGCTCCTGGCCGGCGTGCGCGGGTCCTGCCGCTCGTCGGAGCGCCGAAACGGGATCACCATGTGGAAGCTGCTCCCCGCGTCCTTGCGGCTCTCGGCCCAGATCCGTCCCCCCATGAGCTCGACGAGCTTGCTGCTGATGGAAAGCCCAAGCCCGGTGCCGCCGTACTTCCGCGTGGTGGAGCTGTCCTCCTGGCCGAAAGGGGAGAAGATGCGCTCGATGGCCTCGTTTGTGATGCCGATGCCGGTGTCGGTAACGCTGATCCCGAGGACGGCGACCTGTTCGCGATATTCCTGTACGGAGACGGAGATGGTGATCCCTCCCTCCCTGGTGAACTTGATGGCGTTGCCCACGATGTTCAAGAGCACCTGCTTCAGCCTCAGCTGGTCCCCCACCAGGGTTTCGGGCACGTCCTCGGCTATTTCCGGCCTGAGGAAAAGACCCTTCTCCATGACGGAGCTCATCTGGGCCTTGATGACCTCGTAGATGCTGCGCCTGATGCTGAAGCCGTGCAGCTCCAGGTCGATCTTGCCTGCTTCCACCTTGGAAAGGTCGAGGATGTCGTTGATGATGGCGAGCAGCCCTTCGGAGGAGGAGAGGATGCCGTCCACGTACTCCTTCTGCTCCGCGGTGAGGTCGGTGAAGGCGAGCAGCTGGGACATCCCCATGATGCTGTTCATCGGGGTGCGGATCTCGTGGCTCATGTTGGCCAGGAAGTCGCTCTTGGCCCGGTTCGCCGCCTCGGCGCTCTCCCGGGCCAGCACCAGGTCCATCTCGGCCTTTTTGCGATCGGTGATGTCGAAACAGTAGCCGATGTAGCCGGCGAAGCAGCCGTCCACCGCGTCGATGGGGCGGCCGATGTCCAGGATCCAGCGGAACTCCCCGTCATGACGGCGCAGACGGTATTCCATCTCGAAGCTCTCCCGCTTCTCGAAGGCCCCCAGCCAGATGTCGACGCAACGCTTCAGGTCCTCCTGGTGCACCCCCTCGGCCCACCCGCTGCCGTATTCCTGTTCCATGGTCCGGCCGGTGAACGAGAGCCAGGTGTTGTTGAACCAGTCGCACTCCGCCTTTGTGTTGGCGCGCCATATCAGCACCGGTGCCTGCGCCAGGATTTTGAGGTAGTGGTCTGCCAGCATCTGCTCCAGGACGGGACGGCGACCGTCGGAACCGGCCGCGTTGCCGCCCGAGGACGGGTGTGTGTTGGAAGGAATATTGTCTTTAGTTGGCATCTTGAACCTCTGCGCATCCATGCTCGGGTCTAGATCTCTTGCTTGAGTCGATGGGCATTATTATCAGATAATTTGTCGCTCTCAAATAGATTTCTTGCCAGCCCCCTAATTCATATATTGTAGCGCAAAAAAAGAGGTTTATAGTGACCAACGTCTCGGTGATGCCAGTGCGCTATTTCAATTCTTCAATTAATTTATGGTTAAAAACTGAACCCGTACTTTCTCAAGACAGACACAGCCTCGGGCCCTTTGAGGTACCGGATAAAAGCGGCCGCCTCGCTCTTTCCCGCAGCAGACGTCGTGAGCGCCATGGGGTAGCTGATGCGCGGATAGAGCTGCTGCGGCACGGTGAAGAGGATCCGGGCACGCCTTCCCAGCAGGGCGTCGGTGCGGTAGACGAAGGCCCCTTCGACTTCGCCTCGCTCGGCGTACATCATGCTTTCCCTGACGTCCTTGGCGAACACCAGCTTCCCGCTCAGTTGCTGCGTCAGGCCGGCTTTGCTGATGGCCTCGGTTGCGTACTCGCCGGCGGGGACGCTCTTGGGGCTTCCCATGGCGATCCTCCCCAGCGCGGCGAGGTCGTGCATGCCGGTTACCTTTTTCTCGGTGCTGCCGGCGAAGACGAGGGTGTTGCAGGCAAGTGTGTCGCTGGCGGAAACCAGTCTCCTTTGCTTCAGGTAGGTCATCCACTCCTCGTTGGCCGCGATGAAGATGTCGGCCGGGGCGCCGCTCTCGATCTGCTTCGCGAGGGTGCCGGAAGCCCCGTAGTTCGGCACGATCCTGACGCCGGGGTGCGCTTTCGCGAAGCGCTCGGCGAGCTCGTTCACCGCCTCCTTGAGACTGGCGGCGGCAGAAACAGCGACCTCTCCAGCCAGGGCAGGAGCGGAGAGCAGCAACAGGACGAAGAGGGACGAGGCTACCTGGATCAACAGTTTTCTCATGGCGTGCTCCTTTGTTGTCGAAATGGGACGGGTGCGGGAATGTCCGCGGTGTTGGCCGTCGTTGCCCCGGTTACATAACGTGTGCCATCGTTGCCGGTGCAGCCTCATCCTCAATGATGAAGGGTGTTTGGAAGGAAGAACAGGGTGGTCGGCGAGGTGGGGCTGCCGGAAAAAGGGGCAGTTGCCAAGTGATCCGGCAGGGAGCGGGAGCGGAGGGGGCGACGGGAGAAGGAGAAGGCAGGAGAGAAGGCAGGAGAGAAGGCAGGAGAGAAGGCAGGAGAGAAGGCGTGGAGAGAAGGCAGGAGAGAAGGCGTGGGGGCGCCGGTGCGACGTTCCCCCCGGTCTCGTTGCCGCGGGGGCGGTTCTAGTAGGTCATGCAGGCGGCGCTCAGGATGCCGGCGGCCAGGGAGAGTGCTCCGAGCAGGATGGCCGGGGCCAGCACGTTGCCGGCGATGGCGCGGCTCAAGTCGGCGAAGAGCAGGCGCAGTACGAGGAACACCAGCAGCTGGACCAGGAGGGCAACGGCGGCCCAGACCAGCATGTCCAGAAACGAGACGCTGTGGGAGATGGCGCTGGCGAGGGATATGACGAATCCAAGCAGCGCGCCTGCGAAGCTGACGGCAGGCGCCACCTTGCCCTCGGCTATCAGTTTGAACTCCGGGTAGGGGGTGATGCGCACGTAGATCACGCAGAAAAGGGCCACCAGCAGTGCTGCAGCCAGCAAATTCAGGAAGTAGCCGTTCACTCCCCCCAGGGACTCCACCACCGTTACCGAATTCATCTCACCCCTCCACGAAGTAGTGCGGCAGGAACCTGCTGCCGTTGGTGGTGATCTCCGTTGCGTCCTCGCGGATGCCGATCCCGGCGGGGTCGCCGTCGATCACCCAGGAGCCGATCACCGGGTAGTTGCCGCCGAAACAGGGGAGCGGCTGGTAGCGCTGCAGGATGCAGCCGTCGCCGCCGTAGCTGCCGGGGGTGCTGAGCACGCCCCCTTCCCGGTGGATCTCGATGTTGCTGCCTTCCCGGGAGAAGAGCGGCTTACGGACAAACTCCCCCTGCATGGGGCGCTCCTCGAAGCTTGCCTGCAAAAGGTTCGGGTGCCCTTCGAACAGATCCCACAGGATGGGGAGAATCCCCTTGTTGCTGAGCACCATCTTCCAGGCGGGCTCCAGCAGACGGATCCTCGCCCGGGTGAGGTGGCGGCCGAACTCCTCGCGGATCATCCACTCCCACGGGTAGAGCTTGAACAGGACCCTGATGGGCGCCTCGTCCAGGTCGACGAAGTCCATCCTGGCGCTGTCCCAGCCGATCTCCTCGATGAAGAGCCTGCGCGTGCGCGCTCCCCCCTGCAGTGCGGTGTCGCGCAGGTATTCCAGGTTGCCCAGGTCCTCGATCGCGTCGCCGGCGCAGGCGAAGTGGACCGGCGTCCGTTCCAGGCCGGGCCAGCGCTGCCAGAAGCGGATCAGCTTTTCGTGGATGGAATTGAACTGGTCGTGGTCGGGGCGGGTCTCCCGAAGCCAGAACCACTGCACCACGCTCGCCTCCAGGAGCGAGGTGGGGGTGTCCGCGTTGTACTCGTACATCTTGGGTGCGCCGTTGCCGTCCCAGACCAGGTCGAAGCGGCCGTAGAGGGTGGGCTCGTCGTTCTCCCAGGAGTCGATCACCTTCGCGGCGAACTCCTTCGGGATACGGAGCTTTGCGAAGAGGTCGCGCCGGATCACCTCCTCCACGGCCTGCAGGCAGAGCGAGTGCAGCTCGGCGGTGGCGACGTCGATCGTGTCGATCTCGGCGCGCGTGAACCGGTAGCAGGCGGACTCGTCCCAGTACGGCGCGCCGTCGATGGTGTGGTAGAGCATGCCCACCGACTCCACCCGTTCCTGCCAATTGTCGCGCGGCGTCACCGCGATCCTTTGCACCGGCTACCCCCCGAAGCCGGCGTGGAAGCCGCCCAGCGAGCCGAAGCCCCCGCGGCTCACGCTGGTCACCCCCATGGCGCGGGTGGCCCTGCCGGTACCGCTGCCGTAGCGCGGCCCGTAGTAGTGCGCCCCGCCTCCATAGCTGCCGCCGCCCGAAGCATTGGCGTCACCGGGGAGTTCACGGCAGGCCGCGTCGCCCCAGTCGTCCTGGCAGTCCTTCTTGTTGGCGTAGAGGTAGTGGTTCTCCTCGCCATAGCTCACGACGGCCAGTGCCCCCATGAGCACCAGGGAGATCTGCAGGGAGCGCCGCGGCAGTAGCTGCGCCGGGACGGCGGCGCTCTCCGGAGCGGTCTTTCCGGCCGAGAGCCGCTCCCAGGTGGAAAGGCGCGGGTAGCCGTCCCGGAAGTAGAACCATGCCACGATCATGAAGAGGTACAGGTCGAGGGCGTTGCCGAACAGGGCGAAGAGCGTCAGGCCCAAAGCCGCGACGACCACGGCAACCGTGGCGCAGTAGAAGGCGTTCAGATCCGCGCGCTCCAGCCGGTCCATGACCGGTGCCACCCCTGCCTCGCCGCTGCGGCGGGAGGGGGCGCTCCAGTGCCTGATCAGGAAGAAGCCGGAGACGGCGAGGGCGATGCCGGAGACCCGGATCGGGTAGGCGGGGAGGGAAAGGGCCATCCCCATGAAGACGTTGGAGAGCCCGACGGTGAATATGGCGATGAGGGCGAACAGCAGGAAAAAACCGGCCATGAGACGGTAGCTCCCCGCGGCCTTCATGAACTGGTCCAGGGCGATCTTGCTGCAGCGGGATTCGGTGGCGCCGGAGGTCCGGCCGGTGAAGCTGACATGGTGGACGTCCTGCAGGTAGCCCAAAGCGTCGGCAAAATCATCCTCGCTGATCAGGTACCGGTACACCTTGATCGACTCGCGCGGGTTCTTTTCCGAACCGTGGCAGAGTTTCAGGTCCTGCTGCTTGTTCACGTGCAGCTTCAGGTCGTAGACGGGTATCTCCTGGATGCCCAGGATCCCCTTCTTGTAGATCCGGTCCGGGGTGAGCATGACCTCCTGGGTGAGCAGGCAGTCCGAGCCGATCTCCAGGCAGGCCACCAGGGCGATGACGCAGATGATCTGGAAGACGAAGAAGCCCTCCTCCAGGAAGAGCTGGAAGAAGGGGAACAGGATGAACGGCGTGATGAGCGTGGTGAGCTTGGGCCAGAGCCGGTACCTGATGGTGAGGGTCTCCCCCTCCTGCCAGCCGCGCAGGGAGCGCTCCGGCTGGTCCTGCTGGCCGTCCATCTGCTCGAACTCGAACTTTTCGAAAAGGCCCATGGCACTCCCCGCTGAAGTAATGGCGGACGGAATATATGCCACAGTTCGCATAAAGTAAATAAGCAAAAACGAGGGGGCTCTAATCCGGTGGCCGGTGGGGCGGCCCTGTCGCGCGGACTGCGGTCAGCGGTAGGTGGCGAGGATGTATTCGGCGATGAGGCGGGCGTCGGCGTCCGGGATGGTGCCTCGGTCGAAGCGGGCCATCCCGGGGCCGGGGTTGCGCATCCTGGCTATGATGCCGGCGGACGTGGTGATGCCGTTGTCGGCCAGCACGCCGCCGTGCAGGGTCTTCCTGGGATTGATGACGTTGCCGCCGTCGGGGTGACAGGGGGCGCAGCGCTCCTTGAAGAGCTGTTCGCCGCGTGCGCTGGCCGCGGGGGGCGGCCCCGGGGGCGGGGAGTCGGTGCAGCCGGAGAGCAGCGCGAGCATGGCGAAAAGAGCAAGCGCGGGAGGCCCGAGGATCGAGCCCCCCTCCCTGCCTCCCCCCTCCGCGGGGATGAGCAGGCAACGGTGGTGATCGCAACCGCGCGGTGCAGGAGCTGCAGGCCTTACCGTCACGGTGCTAGTCCCTGTACTCGTCGTTGACCGCGCGGGAGACCGGACGGCACTGGACGCCGTAGGCGGTAAGCTCCTTCAGCACCGCCCCCTTCATGCTCTCCACCTGCAGCGATACCTCGTGGGTAAGCTCGGTCCCCATCTCGATGTTTCCCGGCTGCACGCCGATCAGCACCATCTTGCCCGGGGCCTGCCCCATGAGCCGCGCCACCGAAAGGAGGTCCTTGAGCCCCATCTGGTGCGGCGAGATCTTGGTCTCCAGGGCGATCGGGAGCTCCTCCCCGGAGAGCCGCACGCAGGTCCCCGGCTCCTTTCCCGTTTCCACGGCGTCGACCATGATCAGGTGGCTCCTCCCCTCCAGCACCGGGAGGAGGTCGAGCCCCAGGGTCCCGCCGTCGACGATCTCGACGCCCTTGGGGAAGCGGTACTCCCGCTGCAGCTGCTGCACCACCCGTATGCCGACGCCGTCGTCGCCCATCACCACGTTTCCTACGCCAAGCACCAGGACCTTCGGTGCGTTCTTCACGGAGTTAGCCGCCACGTGTTCGTTCTCCTTTTATTAGGTATGATCTCCGCCTCCCGACTCTTACAATTCCCTCTCCCTCCGGGGAGAGGCTTGTGCGATCTTCCGCCCCCCCCGGCTCTTACAATCCCCTCTCCCTCTGGGAGAGGGCTAGGGTGAGGGGATTTTGGCGTCGGGTTTTTGGAGAGGGAATCCAGGAGGTTATTCTCCTTTTTTCACGGTGAACTTGTAACCGCTGAACATGCTGGAGATTTCGCCGCCGTGCTCCTTGATGTCCATCAGCCAAGCGCTGTAGATGTGGTTGATGACGAAGCCGAAAATGAGCCACATCCCGAAATGGTGGGCAAGGCGCATCCCCTGCAGGGAGAAGTGGGAGTACATGAAACCAAGCGACCTGAACATCACCCCCCCGGGTGCATGGGTGGCGTACATGGCGAAGCCGGTGAGGATCATGCCCAGGTAGACCAGAAAGAGCGCGAAATAGGCCGTGGTCGCCAGCGGGTTGTGCCCCACCGTTTCCGGCACCTGGTGCGTTTGCAGCGTGTAGTAGCGTATCATGTGCCGCAGCTTTTCCCTCCCCTTGGCGCTGAACATGGGGAAGAAGGCGCGCCAGCTGGCGTGCTCGTTGCCGATGAAAGACCAGACCACGCGCGAGGCGACGCTCACGGTGAAGGCGTAGGCCGCGACGAAGTGAATCAGGCGGATCCACCCCATGGCGTAGTCGCTGGGGGTGCTCCCGAGCGTGACCGGGTGCCCGATCAGGAAGCCGGTTCCCGACAGGAGCACGATGGCGAGCACGTTGATCCAGTGAAACCAGCGCAGCGGCAGTTCCCAGACGTACTGCTTGAACTTGCAACGATCCGACATGGCCCACCTCCCCTAGGATGCTTTCACCCTGACCATCTCCCTGCCGGTGGCGTCGAGGACGTGCACTGCGCAGGCCAGGCAGGGGTCGAAGGAGTGGATGGTGCGCAGGATCTCCAGCGGCTTTTCCGGGTCCGCGACCGGGGTGCCGAGGAGGGCCGCCTCGTAGGGACCCGCCTGCCCCTTGGCGTCGCGCGGCGACGCGTTCCAGGTGGAGGGGACCACCGCCTGGTAGTTGAGTATCTTCTGGTCCTTGATCTTGATCCAGTGCCCCAGCCCCCCGCGGGGCGCCTCGTGCCAGCCGTAGCCGTGCGCCTCCGCCGGCCAGGTCGCCGGGTCCCACTTCTCGTTGGAGTGGATCCTCAGGTCACCCTTGGCGATGTTGCCGATCAGCTCGTCCAGCCACTTCGGGGCCTGCTGCGCGATCACCAGGCAGTCGATGCCGCGGGCGCCGGTCCGCCCCAGGGTGGAAAAGAGCGCTTCCGGGCCGACCCCCAGTTTCTTCAGCACCATGTCCACCGCAGCCTTGGTCTCCTTGTGACCGGAGACGTAGGCGACCAGCACGCGGGAGAGCGGCCCGACCTCCATCGGTTTCTCCTCGTAGCGCGGCGCCTTGACCCAGGAGTACTTCTTGTCCGTGTCGAGGTACTGGTAGGGGGGCTTCGGACCGGTGTAGTTCGGCTCGGTCGCCCCCTCCCAGGGGTGCAGCCCCTTGCCGTCCCCCCCCGCATCCTGGTACCAGGAGTGCTCCACGTGCTCGGTGATCTTCTTCTGGTCCAGCGGCACCACCTTCGAGATGTCCCGGTTCAGGATGGCCCCTCCGGGGAGCCAGGTGTTGCCCGCCGCGTCCGGGAACTCCGGATAGCACATGTAGTTGCCGACCCCGGCGCCGATCGCCGCCCAATCCTTGTAGAAGGAGGCTACCGCCAACAGGTCCGGGATGTAGACCTTCTCCACGAATTCCTGGGCCTTGTGCAGCAGGCGCTTGATCTCGATCAGCTTGTCGGCGTTCAAGGCGTTCTGGGAGTCCGGGTCGATGGGGATCGACATCCCCCCCACCAGGAAGGTCTGCGGGTGCGGGTTCTTGCTCCCGAGAATCGCGTGGATCTTGATGATGTCCTTTTGCCACTCCAGGGCCTCCAGGTAGTGGGCGGTGGCCATGAGGTTCGCCTCCGGCGGGAGCTTGTAGGCGGGATGCCCCCAGTAGGCGTTGGCGAAGGGGCCGAGGCGCCCCGAGCCGACGAAGGCCTTCACCTTGTCCTGCACGGACTTGAAGTAGGTGGGGGAGTTGTTGGGCCAGTCCGAGATGGAGGCGGCCAGCTGCGCGGTCTTCACCGGGTCGGCCTTGAGCCCCGAGGTGATGTCCACCCAGTCCAGGGCGTGCAGGTGGTAGAAGTGGATCACGTGGTCCTGGGTGTTCTGGATGGCGATGATGATGTTGCGGATCAGCTGCGCGTTGGGGGGCACCGGGATCTTCAGGGCGTCCTCGACGGCTCGGATGGAGGCGATCGAGTGCACCGTGGTGCAGACCCCGCAGAAGCGCTGGGTCCAGTACCAGGCGTCGCGCGGGTCGCGATCCTTCAGGATCTTCTCGATGCCGCGGAACATGGTGCCGGAGACCCAGGCGTTGCTGATCCTGCCGCCGGAGACTTCCGCCTCGACGCGCAGGTGCCCTTCGATCCTGGTGATCGGGTCGACAACGATCTTGCTCATCTTAGTCCTCCTTGGCGTCCTCGCCCGGTTCCTTGTCCTTTCTCATGGCGGAAAGCGCGCCGTGCACCACGAAGGCGCCCGCAGCGCCCGCGGCGAGCCCGAGGCCGATGGCGTCGGCGGTGTGCTCGATGCCGAAGCCCGGCACGTTGGGAAGGCGGCGGTACATGGGGGACATGACGTCCCAGAATTGGGGCTCGGCGCAGCCGACGCAGGGGTGTCCCGAGCCGATGGGCCAGGCGGTCTTCTCGTTGTAGCGCTGGGTGGGGCAGTTGTGGAAGGTGGCGGGTCCCTTGCACCCCATCTTGTAGAGGCAGTACCCCTTGCGGTGCCCCTCGTCCCCCCAGTGCTCCACGTACTGCCCGGCGTCGAAGTGCGGGCGTCGTTCGCAGTTGTCGTGGATGCGCTTGCCGTAAGCGAAGAGCGGCCGGCCGTGTCCGTCGAGGGCGGGGATCTTGTTGAAGACCAGGTAGTGCACGATGGTGGCGGTCAGGTTGTCGGCGTTGCAGGGGCAGCCGGGGAGGTTGATCACCGTGGCACCCGGGACCGCCTCCTTGACCCCCACCGCGCCGGTCGGGTTGGGGGCCGCCGCGGGAATGCCGCCGTACGAGGCGCAGGTGCCGATGGCGATGGTGGCCGCGGCGCCGCCGCAGACCTGGCGGGCGCGCTCCAGGTGCGACTTGCCCCCCACGCAGCCGTAGACGCCGCCGTCCTTCATCGGGATGGAGCCCTCGATGACGGCGAAGTACTTCCCCTTGTAGTCGGTGATGGTCTTGTCCAGCGCCGCCTCGGCCTGGTGCCCGGCGGCGGCCATGATGGTCTCGTGGTAGTCGACCGAGAGGATGTCGAGGATGATCTCGGCGACGGTCGGGTTCGCAGAGCGCAGGAGCGCCTCGCTGTCGCCGGTACACCCCTGGAATTCCAGCCAGACTAACGGCGGCCGCTTGACCTCGTCCAGGGCCCGGGCCACGGACGGGGCGAAGGATGGGGGTAGCGCCAGGGCCGCCGTGACGGTGGAGCAGAACTTGAGGAAGTCGCGTCGGGAGACGCCCCGTTCCTTCAGTATCTGGCCGATGGAAAGTTCACTGTCATCCCTTGCTTCTGTTCTCGTCTTGCTCATCCCGGCCTCCCCTTTGCTCACAGAGAAACGATAGGGCTCTTTGGAGCGCGAACCTGAACTGGCTGAATTATGATTTTAGTAGAAAGTTGTTTTATTGCAATAGGGGAAAGTGAAACGGGTGAGAAAAAAATCACAACGTTTAGGGGCTTTGACAGTAGAACGCGTATTGTGTCTGTTGGTGGGTGGCCTGCTGCGATGATCTCGCGCTAGTCCCCTCCCTCTTCGGGAGAGGGTGACCGAAGGGGGGGGGAGGGCGCCCGAAGAGGGGGTGAGGGTGCCAGAGGGCGGGTGAGGGCGCCGCCGGCTGCTGGCATCTTGCCCTTGACGCCTCCCTCACCCTGACCCTCTCCCAAAGGGAGAGGGGATGTGGATGTATGTGGCGGGAGATCAATGGTGGCGGCTACACGAGCCCCTTATCCTGGGCGTAGCGCAGAAGCGCCACGCGGCCGTCCACGTGTATCTTCTGGTAGATGTTGTGCAGGTGGACCTTCACCGTCCCCTCGCTGATGCAGAGCCTGTCGGCGATCTCCCTGTTGCGCAGGCCGCCTGCCACCATGCGTACCAGTTCGATCTCGCGCTGGGTGAGGAGCCCGGAGACCTCGCGTCCCCCCGCCTCGCGTTTCAGGAGCTTTTCCAGGGCCTGCTTGGCCGAGCGGCGCTCCAGCCACTGCTCGCCCGCGTGCACCTTGCGGATGCACTGCACCAGGAACTGCGGCGCCATCTCCTTCAGGACCACCCCCTGGATGCCGAGCATCACCGCCTCGAGCATGTCCGCGTCCTCCAGGGCCGCGGTGAGCAGGACCAGTCGTGCGCCGAGCCTTTCCTCGGTCACCCTGCGGGCCACCTCGATGCCGCTCAGCCCCGGCATGCGGATGTCGAGCACGGCCACGTCCGGGCGCTGCCGGCGGATCTCCTCGAGGGCGTCCGGCCCGTTGCTGCAGCTTGCCAGCACCTCGAAGTCCTCCTCGAAGTTGAAGAGGCCCGTCAGCCCGTTCAGGATCAGGGGGTGGTCATCGGCTATGACCAGTCGTATCATGTCAGCCTCCTAGTTCCATGAGTGGCAGGGTGATGTCGAGGCGGGCACCCCGCTCGCCGGAGTCGATCGTGAGCTTCCCGTTCAGGGCGTCGATCCGCTCCCGGAGGGTCACCGGGCCGCGCTTGAGGTCGCTCAACTGGTCCTGGTCGTAGCACCCCTGGAAGCCGAAACCCCGCCCGTCGTCGGTCACGCTGATGTGCGCCCACTGCGCGTCGAAGCTGATTTCCGCCCGCAGGGTGGTAGCCTCGGCGTGGCGCACCGCGTTGATCAGCGCCTCGTGCACCACGAAGTAGATCTCGCGCGCCACGCTGCGCTGCAGCCGCGGCGCCGGCGTGTGGCAGGTCACGGAGCAGGCGATCTCCCATTGCCGCCTGATGCGGCCGGCCAGCTCGTCCAGGCGCTTGGCCAGCCCGTACTCCTCGGTCTTGCGCCGGTAAAAGAGCGGCTTCATGTCGTTGATCTGGGTTCTCAGGTCCCGCTGCTCCGAGGCGAGCAGTTGTTGCACCTGCTGTATGTTCTCCCTGGCCGCGGCCGGGTCCGTCTCGATCAGCCGGCTCACCGTCGCCAGTTGCAGTCCCGCTCCCGCCAGTGACTGGAGCAGGCCGTCGTGCAGGTCGTGGGCGAGCCGCAGGCGCTCGTCCGCCGCGGCACCCTGCTGCAGCTGTTTCAAGAGCAGGGCGTGGTCGAGCCGGGCGGCGATCTCATGGGCGACGATGCCGCCCAGGACCAGGTCGTCCGGCGTGAGGTGACTCCGGTCCAGGGCGACCAGGTACCCCGAGATCTTCTCGCCGTCAAGGGGAGAGACGCACGCGGAGGTGACGTCGAAGCGCCGCACGAACTCCGGATGCAGCGGGGCGCAGCGGCGCTGCTGCAAGCCAGCGACCGTATTGCAGACGACCAGCGCCTGTGCCGAACCGGCCTCGCGGGTGAAGAAGCTCGCCTGCTCCAGTCCCTCCGCCACGATGTCGCCGAAGACGCCCGGTTCCTTCCATTCGTAGCGGCTTCCCTCCGCCGTCCAGCAGAGCAGGTGCAGCCAGGGCTCCTCTTCTTCCTCCCATAAAAGCACGACCCTCGGCGCCCTCAGTATGGCTGCGGCATGGCCGAGCATCCCGTGCCCCTCCTCGCCCGGCTCTTCTGGCAGCGTTTCACTGGGCCACTGGGAGAGCATGGCGAGTATCTCCCGCATGGACTCCTCATAGGCGCCCAGGTACCCCAGCAGGCCCGCCACCACCGTCAGGTAGGCGATGCGGATGATGAAGCGGTTGAGCTCGAAGTTCTGGTCCATGAGCAGGTTCGAGGGGTACCAGGCGAGCAGGAGGGTGACCGACATGGCCGCCGCGGCGGTCCAGAGGGTGCCGTGCCATTGCCAGCGGAAGGTGGCGCAGACCAGGATGAAGATGAAGTAGACGAAAAAGGGACTGTTGGGGCCGGTGGTGAGGAACATGAGGCAGGCGAAGACCAGCAGGTCGACGCTGTGGGTGATCAGGTGCAGCATGCCCCAGGCAAAGCCCCGGCGCCAGGTCAACGCCGCCATCACCACGGAGTAGCCGAGATACGCGGAAAGGATGCCGTAGGTGATGTGGGCGTAGCGGGAGGGTTCGGAAGGATCCAGCCCAACCGCCAGCAGGAAGAAGGCCGCCAGGATGACGCGCCCGGTAGCGATCAGGTACTCCGCCCGCGTTTTCGAGTGGTATCTCAGCTGCGCCATCTGCATCGGTCTCCTGCAACGACAGGCGGGACGGCTCCGCGGGCGTCGGAATGGATGACCGCGGCGTAGGGAAAATTCTTAGGGGCGCATTCTATACATTATGTTTACGCCACGTCAATGATTTAGAGGGCTTTTGTGCATCGAAAGGTGGGGAATCGGGGACGCTCGATCAAACGGCGGATCATAGACCACGAGAAAGGGGCGCCGCCGCTCGTCACGGCGACGCCGGGGGCTGGGATCAGATCATCGTCTCCAGGATCTCGGCGGCGCTTTTCACGTAGCCGGGGCAGCGGGCTGCTATCAGCCCCTTGCGCTGCGCTTCCCTCATCCCCTCCTTGGTCCCCATGTCCACGCCGAGGAGCCGCGAACAGGCGAGTTCCTTGTGGCGCGCCTTGAACCGCTCGTTGAAGGTCTCGATCTTGGCGAAGACCTTTCTTTCCTTGGGGCCGTGGGCGAGGCCGAGCACCATGTAGGCGGCGGTGACGGCGCCGCACTCGTGCCCGGCTGCCATGCCGCCGGCAAAGCCGGTGGCCAGTTTGCAGGCGGTTTCCGGCTGCACGCCGTAGGCAGGCGCGTAGTTCTCGAGGATGGACTGGGAGCAGTTCATCGTCTTCACGAACTGTTTCCGGGCCGCCTCGGGGCGCCCCGCCGCCGTCTGGGGCGTCGCCGCCCCCTCCGCCTCCTGGAAGGAGCCCCCCGCCGCGAGGCAGACCCCCAGGCAGAGCGAACCCTTGAGCAGCTCGCGCCTGCTGATCAGTTCCTTTTTGCATTCGTCTTTCATGGCAGCCTCCGCATCAACCGGGAGAGGTCCCTCCGCCGGCGTTCGTAGTGAGTTGTCGCGGGAGGTAGGTATATCACAATATTTGAATTTAAAGAAGGGGTTGTGTTCCGGGGGCGCACGGGGAGTCGAGACTCATTCCAGCGACTTGCGGAAGCGGAGCACGCTCACGGTGAGCATGACGACCGCGATGAGCGCCATGGCGGCCATCTGGGGCCAGAGCACGTCGAAACCGACCCCTTTCAGGTAGACGCTTCTCAGCACCACCTCCTGGTAGCGCAGCGGGTTCAGGTAGGTGAGCCGTTGCAGCAACAGCGGCATGCTGGAGATGGGGGAGCCGAAGCCGGAGAAGATGACGGCGGGCATGATGAAGAAGAAGCTCGTGACCATGGCCTGCTGCTGGGTCGCCGAGACGGTGGAGATGAAGAGGCCGACGCCGAGCATGCACAGGATGAAGCAGACGGTCCCGGCGGTCAGCACCAGCAGGCTCCCGGTGAGCGGCACCCGGAACCAGAGCGTGCCCGCCAGGCTGATCAGCGCCGTGTCCAAAAGCCCGATCAGGAAGAAGGGGATGGTCTTGCCCAGGATGAACTCGGTGCGCCGTATCGGCGTCACCATGATCTGCTCCAGGGTGCCGATCTCGCGCTCGCGCACCACGGCGAAGGCGGTCAGGGTGACCACGATCACCAGCACCAGGTTGCCGATCACTCCCGGCACGAAGAACCACTGGCTGGTCATGTCCGGGTTGTACCAGGGGCGGCGCTCCACGACGATCTCGGGGAGGGAGGCGGCGACACCGGGAGCCTGCCGGTTCAGCGCCTCGATGCGGTACTGCCGCGCAAAACCCTGGGCCACCTGGTTCACGTACCCAAGCCCCACCAGCGCCGTGTTCGAGTTGCTGGCGTCCACTATCACCTGCAGGTGGGCGGTCTCCCCCTTGCGCAGGTCGCGTGCGAACCCCGAGTTGATCTGCAGCGCCATGATCACCTGGTCCCGGTCGATCAGGTCCGGGATCTCGCGCCGGTCGGCCAGGCGGCGCACCTCGAAGTAGCGGCTCGCCTGGAAGCGGGAGACGAGGTCGCGGCTCACCTGGCTGTTGTCGTAGTCGACGATGGCGACCGGGACGTGCTTGATCTCCAGCGTGGCGGCGTAGCCGAAAACCAGCGTCTGGATGACGGGAGGGGCGAACAGGAAGAATCTCGCCCTCTTGTCGCGGATTACGTGCAGGAACTCCTTGATCAGCATCTGGCGCAGGCGGCCCAGCATGTTTCCCCCCTCAGGCGAGCTTCTTGCGGAAGACCCGCGTTGCCGCCAGCCCGAGCAGGGCGGCGAAGATGGCGAGTCCCAGGAAATCCTGCCACATGGTAACGACGGACGATCCCTTCAAAAAGACGTTGCGCAGGATCGCCATGTAGTACCGGGCCGGCACCGCGTGGGTGATCCCCTGCACCAGTGGCGGCATCTGGTCGATCGGGTACACGAAGCCGGACAATAGGAAGGCCGGCAGGAAGGTGGCGATCAGGGAGATCTGGCTTGCCGCGAGCTGGGTCTTGGCGACCACCGAGAAGAAGTAGCCAAGCGAAAGGACCACGGTGAGGAACAAAAAGGTGCTCAGCAGGAAGACCCAGATCTCCCCCCGGAAGGGGACGCCGAACCACCACACCCCCATGACGGCGCAGAGGCTGGTGTCGGCGAGCCCGATCACGACGTAGGGGACGAGTTTGCCCAGCATGATCTCCAGCGGCGTCACTGGGGTCGAGATGAGCTGCTCCATGGTGCCCCGCTCCCATTCCCGCGCGACGGTGAGCGAGGTGAGGAAGGTTCCGACCACCGCCATCACCATGGCCACCACCCCGGGGACGATGGTGACCATGCTCTCGAGGTTCTCATTGAACCAGGTCCGGGCGTCGACGCTCAAGGGGAGCCGCGCCGCTCCCTGCCCGCGTGCCTGCAGCCATTCGAGCTGGAGCTGTTGCGAGTGCGCCAGTGCCACCGCCTCGGTGTAGCTCATGCCGAGGCTCGCGCTGTTGCTGTCGGTGCCGTCGAAGATCGCCTGCACGCTCACCTTCCGGCCGGAGCGGAGTTTCCTGGAGAAATCGGGAGGGACCACGAGTCCGATCTGGCAATCCCCCGTGTCGATGGCCCGCACCAGTTCCGGGTAGCTTGCCACCGTTTTTACCACCTTGAAGTAGACCGACGCCTGGAAGCGTTTCAGGAAGTCCTGGCTTTGCTGGCTTTTCTCCTGGTCGTAGACGTAGACCGGGATGTGCTTGGTGTCGAAGCTCACGCCGTAGCCGAAGGCGAACATCATCACGATGGGCATGGCGATGACGATGCCGATGCTGCGGGCGTCGCGCCGGATCTGGATCATTTCCTTGCGCGCCATGGCGCAGAGCCGGTTCCAGTTCATGGTTGCGCCTTCTCCTTGTCGTTATCTACTCTTGTCTCCGCTTTATCCCTTCTATCCCTTTCATCCCCTTCATCCCTGTTCAAGCCGGTGAGCGAGACGAAGACGTCCTCGAGGGAGGGGCGGATCTGTTCGATGCGGGTCGTGGTGATGCCGCGGCCGGCGAGGTACGCCTTGACCTGCGGGATGGCCTCTTGCGCGGAGGGCACCACCAGGTGCAGCGCGCTTCCGAAGATGGCGGCGTCGGTCACCCCCGGCGCCTCCTGCAACTCCTCCAGGGCCTTCCCCACCTGGTCGCACTCGAGCAGCAGCAGGTTTCCCTCCATGCTCTTTTGCTTCAGCTCCAGCGGGGAACCCGAGGCGACGATCTTGCCCCGGTCGATCAGCACCAGGCGGTTGCAGTACTCGGCCTCGTCCATGTAATGGGTGGTCACGAAGACGGTCACCCCGTCGTCGGCCATGCGGTGGATCAGCTCCCAGAAGAGCCGCCTGGAGATGGGATCGACCCCCGAGGTCGGCTCGTCGAGGAAGACGATGGGGGGGCGGTGCAGCACGGCGCACCCCAGGGCGAGGCGCTGTTTCCACCCCGCGGCGAGGGTTCCGGTGAGGAGCTGCTCCCGCCCGGAGAGCCCGGCCATGTCGATGGCCCAGTCGATGCGCTCCTTCAGGTTGGCCGCCGAGACGCTGTACATCCCGGCGAAGAAGCGCAGGTTCTCGATCACCTTGAGGTCGTTGTACAGGGAGAACTTCTGCGACATGTAGCCGATGTTCTGCCGCACCCGCTCCGGCTCGCGCGCCACGTCCAGCCCGGCCACCAGCGCCTCCCCCGAGGTCGGCCGCAGCAGCCCGCAGAGCATCCTGATGGTGGTGGACTTGCCGGCGCCGTTGGGCCCCAGGAAACCGAAGATCTCGCCGGGGCTAGCCTCGAGCGAGATGTTGTCCACCGCGACGAAGTCGCCGAAGCGCTTGACGAGGTCTCGCACCACGACTGCCGGGGCTGCGCCGTTCATCGCTCGCCCCCTCTGTCACGTTCGTGGCCATTGTCACCCCAGTCACCCTGTACCGCTTCGACGAACAGATCCTCGATGGACGGGGCCACCTGCTCGATGGCGTCGCAGGAGAGCCCGGCAGCGGCGATCCGGCTGCGCAGTTCCGGGATCATGCGCTGCGGGTCGCGGACCACCAGGTGCAGACCGTCTCCCACGATCATGACGGTGGAGATCCCCTCCGTCCCGGCGAGGAGGTCCCGGACCGGGCGCGGGTCGGCGCAGACGATGGAGAGGACGGCGCCGGGAAGGGAAGCCTTAAGGTTGGCCGGGGTGTCGCAAAAGAGCATGCGCCCCTCGTGCAAGAGCGCCACGCGGTGGCAGCGCTCCGCCTCGTCCAGGTAGGCGGTGGTGGTGAGGATGGTCACCCCCTGGTCCAAGAGGGTGTAGAGGATGCGCCAGAAGTCGCGCCGCGAGACCGGGTCGACCCCGTTGGTCGGCTCGTCCAGCAGCATCACCTCCGGGGTGTGGATCAGCGCGCAGACGAGCCCCAGTTTCTGCTTCATGCCGCCGGAGAGCTTCCCGGCCAGGCGGGAACGGAATTCCGCCATCCCTGCCGCCTTGAGCAGTTCCGCCGAGCGCTCTTCCCGTTCCCGGCGCGGCACGCCGAAGAGGTCCGCGTAGAAGCGGATGTTCTCGTCCACGGTCAACTCCTCGTAGAGCCCGAAACGCTGCGGCATGTAGCTGATGCGGTGCTTGGCCCGCTCGGCGTCCCGCGCCAGGTCGAAGCCGGCGACCGTGGCGCTTCCCTCGTCCGGGGCCAGTACGCCGGCCAGCATGCGCATGGTGGTGGTCTTGCCGGCACCGTCGGGGCCGACCAGTCCGAAGATCTCGCCGCGCCGCACGGCAAAGCTCAGCCCGTCCACGGCGCGCACGCCGGGGAACGACTTGGTGAGCCCATTGAGCTCTATGGCGTTCTCGGAGCCGCTCATGTCACCTGGCCGGCGCCACGGCGAGGGTCGCGTCCGCGGGCATCCCCGGCTTCAGCTCGTGAGCGGGGTTCTCCAGCTCGATCTTGATGCGGTACACCAGGGTCACCCGCTCCTTGTGGGTCTCCACCGACTTCGGGGTGAACTCGGCCTGGGAGGAGATGAAGGAGACCCGCCCCCGGTAGGTCCTGCCCGGGTAGCTGTCCGTCTTCACCGTGGCTACTTGGCCCAGTTTCACCCGGCCGAGGTCGGTCTCGCCCAGGTATCCGCGCATCCAGAGGTGGTCCAGGTCCGCGATGGTCGCAACCGGCGTCCCTGCGGTCAGCACCTCGCCCAGTTCGGCCTGGCGCACCAGCACCACGCCGGTGATGGGTGCCTGGAGGGTCGTGTAGGAGAGCTTGATCTTTGAGAGTTCCAGCGCCTGGCGCGCCGAGCGGACCGCGGCGCGGTTGACGTCCACCTGCTCCTTGCGCACCCCCTCCAGCACCTGGTCGTAGTTCTGCTTGACCCGCTCAAGTGCCGCCTGGCTCCGCTTCAGGGCCGCCGCGGCCGTGTCCCGCACCTGTGCCGAGACCTCGTCCTTCTCGTAGAGGGACTGGTAGCGCTGCAGGTCGTGCTTTTTCAGCTCGTAGTCCGCCTGGGCGTCCAGCACCGACTGGTGCGCCGCCTTCTTCTCCTGCGGACGGCTCCCCGCCGTGGCCAGCCCCAGCTCGGCCTCCCGGGTGCCGACGGCCGCCTCGTCGATCTGCATCTGCTGCCGGTAGTCGCCCTGGTCCAGCCTGGCCAGGACGTCGCCCGCCTTGACCAGCTGTCCCTCCTCGACCGGGAGTTCCGCGAGCCGCCCGGGGACCTTGAAGCCGACCACGCTCTCGTGTGCCTCGATGTTCCCCGAGAGGACGATCGAGGTGGCCTCGGCGTCGCTCTTGGCGCGGTGGGTGAAGAAGTATCCGGCGCCGACAAGCACGGCGACCAGCAGGAGGATCGGGATCAGTTTTCTTTTCATGGCGTGCATGACCTCGCAGTTATTCGATGCCCAGGAAGAGCCGGTACACCTTCTCCGTGTCGCCCAAGGCGCGGGCGAGCGCTATCTTCGCCTCGGCGTGCTGCGCCAGGGCGTTCAGCTCGTTGTCTCGGGCCCGCGCCAGCGCGTCCTGGGCCGTGACCACCTCGATGTTGTTGGCGATCCCGTTTCTGAAGCGGTCGCCGGCATACTGCAGTTCGCGCTCGGCGAGCTGCGCCCCCTCCCGCGCGGTGGCCACCTGGTCCGTGGCGGAGTTCAGGTTCAGGAGCGCCTCCCGGATGTCCTGCTCCACGCCGAGCTTCAGGTCGGCGATCTGCAGCCGGTTGCGCTCCAGGCGGCTGTCCAGCTCCAGGCGCTCACCCTTTCTGTCGTAGTCGAACAGGTTCAGCACCAGGTTCACCTGGAGCATCCCGGTGGGGTCCAGGTTGCTCATCTCCTGGCCGCTGGTGCCGTAGTTGCCGCTCAGCACGATCCTCGGGAGGTAGCGCGAGCGCGAGGCCTTCACCTGTTCCTCGAGGGAGGCGCGCTGGGAGAAGAGCGAACGATAGTCGGGGCGGCTCTCCAGCGCGGCCTGGATCCCCTGCTCGATCTGCGGTGGCTCCAGCTTTCGGAAGGAGAGCTTGTCGGTGAGGGTGATGGGAGTGCCGAGATCGATGCCGACGCTGCGCGCCAGGGCGAGCAGGGCGAGCTGCGCGTTGTTGGCGGTCACCAGGAGGTTCTGGCGGTCGTTGGCGAGCTGCACCTGGGCGCGCAGTACGTCCAGGCCGTCGGCCACCCCGACGGCGCGCTGGTCGCGGGCGAGCTTCTCCAGCGCCTCCGAGGTCTGCACCCGGCTCCGCGCCGTCGCCACCCGGGCCTCCGCGTAGGCCGCGTTCAGGTACTGCACGGTGACCAGGCGGATCACCCCCCCCCGGGCGTCCCGGTAATCCTCCTGCCGCGCCTGCTTTTCCTTTTCGCTCGCCTTGATGGCATGGTAGCTCTGCAGGTCGAGGATGCTCTGTTCGCCGTAGATGCGGAAGTCGTAGCTGGTGAAGGGGCCCACGACGGCGGGGGAGTTGGGGAGGCTGATCCCCTGGGCGCGCAGGTTGCGGGTCTGCCAGGCGAAGGGGGTCTCGATGCGCAGGTGCGGCAGGTAGCTCGAGAGCCTGCGCTCCCGCGTCCCTTCCGCCTCGTCCACCCGCGCCCTGGCCAGAAGCGCGTTCAGGTTGTTGTCCAGCCCCCGGGTGATGGCCTGGTCCAGCGACAGCGCAAGGGGTGGGGAGTCCTGGGCGGCGGCCTGTCTGCCGGCCATCCCGAGCAGCAGTGAAACGGCCAACAGTTTCAAGGTCTTTGCGATCATGGCGTGTCCTTTGTTGCCTGTTGCTATTTCGAGCGGGCTCCGTCGACGAAGATCTGGATGCTCTTCTTCAAGTTCTCTTCCAGGGGGTCGATCGGGCTGAGCGACCAGGTGATCATGGTGCCGAAAATGATGCGCTGAAAGCTCTGCGCAACGCTGAACGCGTCCAGGTCGCTGCGGATCTCCCCCGACTGCTGGCGCCGTGCAATCAGGGCGGAGAGCTGCCGGATGTTCCCCTCCATGGCCTCCGCCATCCGCTTTTGGACCGTCTCGCTGCCGAAAACGGCGGTCATGAGGCTCTGGATCAGGCCGGGACCCTTTTCCTGCTCCATGGTCAGCGTCAGCGCCAGTTGCAACAAAAGCGGCGCGAGCGGCCGGTCCGAATCCCGGTGCGCCGCCACGAAGTCGGCCACCCGCGCCATCTGCAGTTCCCGGTACTCCAAAAGGACGCTTTCCTTGTTGTCGAAGTAGTTGAAGAAGGTGCCCTTGCCGACGTCGGCTGCTGCGGTGATCGCCTCTATTGTGGTGGCGTTGAAGCCCTTCTCCGCGAAGAGGTTAAGCGCGGCGCGGAAGATCCGCTCCCTGGTTTCCTCGCTCCTCTTCGCCCTGCGGCCTGACTGGCGGCCGGCGGGGTTCTCGGTCTCGATGGTTGTCATCGTGGTTCTCCTGGGAAAAGTGACCAACGGTCAGATTTGACTATAGGTCACTGTAGAGCGGATGTCAAGCGCCTCAAGGCAGTTTGAACGCTGGCGGGGCAGGGGACGGAAAGGGGAGGGAAGAAGGTTGTCAAGAACGCTGTCGCTTGGATTACAATGAAGATGGCAGATGCTGCCGCATAGAGGAGAGATCATCATGAGAAAGATGAGAATATCCATCGGGTTGCTGCTTCTTGCCACCGTGCTGTCGGGGTGTTGCCCGTGCTGGTGGCATGACCGGGATTACGACTACGGCCGCCACGACGGCGGGCGTTACGACGACCGCGGCGGTTACGGCGAGCGCAGGTACTGACACGAAATTCCAGCCTTGAAAAGTAAAGGGGGCCGCCATGGCGACAGCCCCCTTCACCGTTTCTGCTTCGAACCGTCCTAGTCTTCCTCTTCACCCTGGTGCTTCGGTCCGCGCGGCAGCTCAAGCAGCTCTGCGCCCAGCGACTCCGCGATGAACTTCAGTTCGCACATGCGCATGTGCTGGCCGTACACCTTGAGATCGAGGTCCGCTACCGCCACCAGCACGTGGCGCGGCTGATGGGCTCCGTCCTGCATCTTGGTCCTGTGCCGATAAAAGATTTTACCCGCCATGAAAGGGTGCCTCCTTTCCTTTTTTTCCTCCATGAGGAGGGGATACACCTTCATTATACAGGTTGACCATGTGTGCGGCTAGTCGATGCATCACATGAGAGTGCCGACCTCGTCCGCCGTCTACACCCATCACACGCGGATCAGGGTGCCAACCTTTTCCTTGCGGATCGCCATCCCCACGGTGCCGCGCTTGTGGCCGTTGACGATGCGAATCTCCTTCACGTTGGCCATGTCCCGCAGGAGGTAAAGCATCTTCCGCTCCAGGACCATGTCCTCCATGTCCAGCTTGATCAGCTCGTCCACCGTGATCTCCTCGATCAGCTCCGCCTTGGGGTTCACGCGGGGATCCTCGGTGAAGAGACCGTCGACGTTTTTCACCAGGATGCAGCTCTTAGCGCCCAGCACCTCCGCCATGAGCAGCGCGCCCGTGTCGGTGCGGTGCGGAGGGATCAGCCCCGTCTCGGGCGGGTGCTCGTAGAGCCCGTAGGGCGGGGTGCCGTGGATCACCGGCAGCAGCTTCAGGTGCAGCATGGTGGGGAGGTCGAGGAGGTCGCCGGTCTTGACCCGGCTCCCCCCCCATTTGGAGAGAAGCAGGGTCACGATCTCGGCGTTCTGCTCGCTTATTTTGCCGGCGAGTTCGGCAAGGACGCCGGTCGGCATGCCCAGGTCGATGCCGATATCCAGGATGTGGCGCACCCTGACCCCGCCGCCGGTAACCACCATGACCTGGTTCTCCCGGGAAAGCTCGCCGATCTCCTCCAAAAGGGGCAGGACCACCTCGCGGCCGTAGTCGATGATCCCATGTCCGCCGATCTTGACCACGTTCAGATCCGGGACGAGTCGGAGCGTCGCTGCACCTGCCCCGCGTTTGAGCCCCTTGCGGACCAGTGTCTCCCCCTTCAGGTGCGATTCGATTTCATGTCGTGCATTCATTGATTCAGCCTCCAGGAGTTTGGTTCACTAATATTCGCGCAGCAGCCTACGGGGCAGGGTCTCCCATGCGGTGCCGATTGACGGGTCCGCGGGGCGCACCAGCAGCACCGATGCCCCGTCGCGCAGCACCGTCTTCGGCTTGTCCCCTATGGAGACCAGCTCTTCAAGGCCCGCGGTACTCCCGTCGGCGCAGCTCACGGCATCGACGTCCGGCTGCGCAAGGAGCTCGCGCACGGTGAGCAACTGCCCGGGGCGCACCCCGGCGAGGCTTCCCCTCATGCGGCCGTCACTTCCCCACAACCGCAGGCCAACGCCGGCAAGGGCGCCTATCACGCCGTGGCCGGTCCCGCCATGCTCGGACAGGTGCACGCCGAGCCTGCCCGCCAGCGCCAGGGCCTCACCCTTGGTGATCACCTCCTGCTTTGCCCGTCTCCCGAATGCAATCAGATCGGCGGCGACCGGAACCTGCTCCGGGACCGCGACGCAGAGTCCCGGATCGGACCCCTCGGCGCATTCCCGCTCCAGGAAGCCGCAGGCGAAAGATACCAACGGCTCCAGGTATTCTTGCGGCATATCGACCGGGAAGCACATGGCGCTGTTGTGCGAGGTGTAGGGTATGTCGGGGTGTACCAGCAACTGGTGTCGGCTGATGAAGCCGGCAACCCCCCAGCCGTTCTGATCGATGGCGTCGGCGATGAGCGAGGCTATTTCACCGGTTCCCCTGCTGACAGAATTATCCGTGTCGTCGATGGCTATCAGGACTCGTACGGGCATGGCGGCTGCTCTCTTTGGGTTAAGGAGAAGGACCCGACATACTATAACATGGAGTTGCAGGAACTTAAGGAGAGGGGGGCGCGATGTGTAGGAAAATTATTATATTCTTTGGCAGCGCGATGTGGTCGGTTGTGTCTGGCCGAGCCTTGCACGGTGAGGAGCGAAAGAAGGGGGGGAAATGAAAAAGGGTCACGACAATGTCGTAACCCTATTGATTTTTGGCTCCCGAGGTAGGACTCGAACCTACGACACACGGATTAACAGTCCGCTGATCTTTTCATACCCTAAAAAAAGTTACCGACTGTTACCGCGTCGATAGCGTCTATCCCCGATTCTCAGGATCAGCTTTTTTTTACAGCCGCGATTCGTTCACCTTTCACTTCTGAATTCCTGAGAATCGTTAACAACTGCTTCGCAATTGGAAGAGCGGACTTTGGCAAGGCATTAGCTGCAGTAATATCATTATCACCCTTACCAAATGGGTCCTCCCAGTAATCAACATAATCATTTATCATCTTTTCAAGTTCGTTTGCCGTGAAGGTTGTGGTCTCGATTACGTCCTTCATATCTTTCCCCTCAACATTATCTTTAGCGTATTTAAATTCGCACTCAAAACCCCAAATAAAGATAGAGCTACTTCAATAAGATTGGTAAGAATTAGGCCATTTAGCAACCTAATACCGTTCAGCACAAGTCGTACTTTGAGAGGAACTCATTCACTATTGAGAACTCTTTTTCGTTAAGATACTCACGACCCTTGAGCTTCAAAATGGCCTGTGCCAATTCCCGATTGGGGGTGTCTGAATCATGGACAGGGCCAGGAGTCCGTTCAAAGTAGTAATCCTCATCCTCCACGGCCACCACCTCAATTGACCGCATAGTTTGAGGGTAGACGGGATGGGTCTTGTCGTTTTTAATTATCGTGCATGCGGTCTGCTGCCCAGCGATCCTCCGATCAAGCTTTGACAAGAGCGTGAGAAGATTCCTTCTTGATAAAAATACTCTGGCATTCACAGGGCCTCCTCTCGTTTTTCCGCGATTTAAAGCTGACAGAACTTCCCCGTACTCAAAGGTGAATGATGCCGTCCTCTTATTTTTTATTAAAAGGCAATGTGGTGAATTTTTCCACATCCTGCATCTGAGAATTCCTTATTACCGCTTTAATTATTTCGAAGAAGTTTCTTTTTACTATTCGGTCCTGAGGGTGGCGTTGTGCCCATTCAAGTGCTTCGCTTACCCCCCAATCTTTACACCACTTTTCAGCTCTTACATTGTCAAGTATGAATTCAACGTGTGACTGAAGTGTACGGTGACACCCAGTACATACACATACACATTTGTCTATCTCTTTCAACACTACGATAAGTTTGCTCCGACGTGAAACCAGGTTTGCTACAGATGCTACTTTCATTTGTGGTATAACGTGATGAAATTGCAATTTTGCAGGATCATCTTCTTCACAGAGAAGACAACCTCTGTTGCTTTTTATGTGGTTAATGATGTCAATAATTGTATCACGTTTCATTTTGCACCTTCTTTTCAACTCTTGGTGCCACTTTGGGTTCTGAAGTTTTTTTTGCCGTAAGTGGTCTCTGCAAAAAATGCGCTGTTTGTCACTGTCCTTGTACGGCATTGCCACTCCTCAATCACTTACTCAAACAGGCTGCTGAAAATCTCTCGCTGAGTGGAAATGCTGACGGGCCCGGTTCTCGTAAATGGCTGTAAGCAGTTTTTAAGCCTTGATGGGGGGAGACAGAACCCCTCGAATATCCATTTTTGAGGCCTCAAAATTGTTTTTCAACATCCTGCTAATCTCTTCTGGTTGCTATCCGTTGTAATTTTTGTATATCATCCTTCGTCGGACACACGTGTAGTTTTCGATGGCAGTTGGGACAGAGCGCAACACAATTTTCAAGCGTATCGGTACCACCATCGGTAAAAGGGACAATAAAGTGGGCCTCAAGGTACGGAGAACCGTCAGGGTGGTTGAATGGGGCTTTCATGCCACATAATTCGCAGTGTCCCGCGGACCTCTGTTTAGCATAATCTTGAAAGCAACTTTGATTTTCATGCATGGGCACACGCTTTCGCACCTTGGTCGGTAGGAACAGTTGTCTAATGGTAGAAATATCAGGTGTTTCCCCCAAACGAACCAGTATTGTTTCAGCAAGCTCCACGGATATATTTTTCCTTCCTTTCCGCACAGAGCAAAGATACCCTCGAGTAACCCCTAGGGTGTCTGCCAGTTTAGCGTCGCTTGAAATTTCCTCTCTCTTTTTTAGCTCATCCAGCAATGCTGACCAATCGTGTGCCGACTCTTCAATCCAGTTTGTCACGTCCACCCCCGTCTTTTTTTTATAACATTTCGCTTGCCAAAATGGTATACGTATTTTATCATGTCACGCATGTTTACCAAAATGGTAAACGGACTCGGGGCATGCCGATAACCACAGGATTAATGAAGGGGGCAATCTACCCTGTTGCGGATGACATTATGAGCACTACTCGCGCAAAAAAACCGCCTTGTTTTGTCTTAGCGGAAGTTACCCCCCGAGGCTACGGTGAAGTTTTTTTCCTGCCTTCTGGTGCTAAAGAGCTTAGGGAATGGTCAAACTATGGATCATTGGGAGTTATAACGATGATACAGCCAAAATGGATTTTAGCGTGTGTTTTGTTGGGTCATGTCAATGAGCAGATGGCTCGACATTATCTCAGATTTAGTAAGTGTTCACCACCACTTCATCTAAGACATGAGGTGACGAGCAGTAATATTGAGTCTACTTCGTTGCGTCTTGAAAGGCGGACAATGGATGAAAGTTAGAATAATTAGCGATTTACACACTGAGTTTTGGTCCAATGACGGCGGTC
The DNA here is from genome assembly GCF_018919385.1 of Geomonas diazotrophica. GTDB lineage: Bacteria > Desulfobacterota > Desulfuromonadia > Geobacterales > Geobacteraceae > Geomonas > Geomonas diazotrophica. The sequence goes on along the minus strand of NZ_JAHLMF010000001.1, from coordinate 5,149 downwards.
TTTCGTTTTTTCGCGATCACCTGTTTCATTATTTACCCATACACCCTGACGACAAGGATACGGTATTAGTGTGCGCCGGCGATATGGGTACATTCAGCAGGTGGGAGACCACCTATCACCTACTGTTTGCGTTCCTTTCACCACGCTTCAGGCAGGTTGTCGTAGTCCCAGGGAACCATTCGTATTACCGTTCCAAAGGGATCTGGGGGCAGGAAGAGAAGTTCTGGCGTAGCCACTACTTACCAGAGAACATCGCCTATCTGGACAATCAGGCCATCACCATCGACGAGGTCACCTTCATCTGCTCTTGTGCGTGGACTGATTTTCACGACAGCGACCCGAAGGCCATGGCCCTAGCCTCGTCTCAAATGAACGACTTCCGCCTGATCTATGCAGAGACCGATGGCGTTCTCCGCAAACTTTCGCCTGAGATGACTGTCGAACGCCACCTGAAGTCTATTGCCTTCATTCGTGGAGCTCTCGATGAGAACCGCAACAAGAAGTGCTTTATTGTCACTCATCACGCGCCGAGTCCACGTAGCGTTCCTCAACAGTACCAAGGTGATAGCCTCAACCCAGCGTTCTTTACCGACCTCTCGAGTCTAATTCTGGCATATCAGCCCGTTGCCTGGGCTCACGGGCATATGCACGACAGCCAGAGTTACCACATAGACCAGACTGCGGTCATCTGCAATCCCCTTGGTTATTACCCCAATGCATTAAACCCAGGCTTCGACCCAGAACTGTTTTTGGTAATTTGACTGCGAACACTTTCTGCCTCAATTCCGCTATTCCCAGTCAAGGGGACTACCACTTTCTTTCTGTCACTGTGTCAGAGTCTTCCCCGGTCGTCCCTTGCCTGTCCACTATGATTCGGACGGGTGCTTCGCGAACCACTTTATCAATCTAAAAGGATTTCTGCGCAATGGAGGTTTTACGAGATTGTCTATAGTCATATCAAAGCCGGAATCAGGGGAAGCAAGAATAGTCTCTGATTCATCACTCGATGACATCATTCAATTTATGAACCTTTTGGGAGTTAACGACTGGAGTTTGTACAACAAGGGTACTGCGAGGTTGGAGATGAATAATCCGAATTTGTATGTAGCGATTGGACCAGCTAACTTTAAGGATATTGGGCAGTTATTGAAGATCGCATGTCCAAAATGATTGCCATGTCATCAATTCTTAAAAGGGTGATGAATGCAGTATAGGCAACATGGTTTACATCACACGATTTTAGTTCAGGAGGTGGCTACTGCACCTGGTTTTGCCGTACCTGTTTTGTATCTGAGGCAAAAGGACGGTCAGATTGCGGCTCACGTTCAGCTCCATGAATATTTTCTCGCGCATAGAAACATGTCATTGCAGTGGAGGCGGACCACCGCCAGGTCACTTGGTTTATTTTGGGATTTTGTTGTGCAAGCTGAAACAGAGGCCCAGAATTGGTCGCCGACGAACATCCACAGAGCGCTTTTTAGGCTGTGGTGCGAGGCATTGCAGTTCGGGACGATTAACCCTAAAACCAAGCTTGACCATCTCAACCTATATTGGCTTTCAACCAGCACAAGACAGGCAAAAAATTATGTAGAATCTTTGACGTCATTTCTACAGTGGATTTACAACAATTCCCAAGGGACAGGCAACGAATTCGCTTCAAGTACACTCGTCACGGTAGCCGACAACACCCTGCTGAATTTCCCGACAAACCCGAAGGCAGCCACACGTTTTCTCATCGTGGCTTGTGCAATGAAGAACATCAGCCTCATGCATCACCTTAAAGACATTCAACAAGATGCGAGAAGGTTTGAACAGATTAAGAGCCAGGAACTCTATTGCTTTGGCGATTCAATGGGAACGAGTCCCTTCAGTAAGGAATCCTATAAATTCACAGACCCCGAAATTGTTGCCTCCATGATGCGAGTTGGTTTTATCAAAAAGCCCAAAGCCACAGTACCGGAAGAGTTTGAAGATATTACTGCGAAGATGATCTTCCTTCTGCAAGCCTTCGGTGGGTGCCGGATTAGCGAACCTTACCACCTTTGGTTCAACGACGTCGTCCCGGAAGGTAGATTTTCTTGCAAGGTGTTTTTGCGGCATCCTGCCAACGCTGACACACACTTTATAGGCCAGAAAATGTCAAGGAGAGAATACCTTGCCTGTGTGGGCCTACTGCCCAGGAACGAGGACGATACCTCCGGATCCTATCATGCCGGTTGGAAGCATCTCGACGTCGACAAATCGTTCACAGCCCCCGTCTTTTGGCTCCATCCTGGCGCCGAAGCCTTGTTTGCAACCTTGTACACCCGGTACCTGGCCTATCGCGAATGCTTGATGCAGGAGAGGCGTAAGCGTGGTCTGCCGGACCATCCTTTTCTATTTGTATCCAACGGAGAAGACCGTAACGCAGGAATCAGCAAAATTGGCGAGCCGTATTCCATGACAGCGTTCAATAAAGCTTGGGATAAGGCTCTGCGGAGGGTATCCAAGGATCTGGGAATCGAGATCCTGAAGAAGAAAGACGACGGTACGACTCCTCACGGGCTCCGGCACTTTTTTGGCCAGGTCCTGAGTCGTAGCTCACAGCACCCACAGGTCATTCGAAAGTCTTTGCGCCATCGCACCGTATTAAGCCAGGGGCCATACACTGCAGCCGATTTCAAACGCGTCAACAACGCCCTGACTGTAGCAAGAGACAAGGTTCAAAATGGAGACGTCTCTGATTTCGACCTTAGTGGAATAAATTCGTGTTTAGGTGGGAGTGATAATGTTTGGTGAGGCGCAGATTGTCGAAATAAACGGCGTGCGAGTAAATATCGGCACAATGTCCGCCTTCTGTAACGGGATCGACGCGGAAATTGCGGACGTCCTGCAAAAGTTAGATGTTGTATCCAACACCAAAGACCATGATGCACTCATCGGACGGCTCTCAGTATTTAAAAGTCTTGGCGTACTGCTCCCGAGTTCATTCATGCTCGAGCTCGGGCGGAAACGTAATAACTACAAAGCACCGTCATTCGAGTGTGTTACTGATATCCCAGGTGTTGAACCAATTTGGCTGAATATGAAAGAGCATTGGCCAAAAACGACTCGTATTAATTTAATTCAATCATTCTTCGCGCGTATCATTATATCTCTTTATTATTGTATGGAAATTTCGGATTTTAAAAATATGACACCTGAATTGTTTCACTCGGCTATACGGCCGTGGAAAGATGATTTGGGGTTCTGGCGTAAAGAACTTCTTGCTACGGATACACAAACATCAACTTTAAATAAAGTCGCTGATTCTTTTAATAGATTGCAACAGACCACTGCTTATAAAGCTGCTACCAAGCAGCCGAGAACTAGGAACGATGGAATATCGGCTGGCGCCAACTTCTTGCTTTCCCATCCACCAAAAGGGACGGAAAAATGGGCTTTGTATTTCAATGAGTGGTTGCACGGACAGCAATTGTCCAATACACGCCTTCAGAAAACGTCTTTTGCTAATTTGCTGAAGTGGTTGATCCTCTATCCAATAGACATAATCAGTACACCCGAGCAATTTATGTTGGCGACAAAAACGGATCCTTCATTTGTAGATTTTATGAAAGGGAAAAAACAAGAATTTGCAAAGGAGCCTGCAAAGATCGTATTAACAATGTTGAAATTCACTGAGTGGATAAGAGCAAATTATTTAACTGATACATCTGAAGATGGTGCTGTTATTCTCGGGCAGCCACTTATACTTCCAAAGGAAATGAGTGTACTAGATGGGGCTTGGGTTAATCATGGCTTAACAGAGACTCAATCACGACCCCTGCCCACTGCCTGGAGGATAAAGCTTAGGGAAATTATTACCCGCGATGACTTTGAATTTCCGAAAAGTATTGATGATCAATACTTTCTTTGGTTGAACCCTGAAACGGGGATACTTGAAAAAAAATGGGTTCCAGTGCTTAGTTACGCCTTTTTAAGCATGTTGGAGCTTCCTGTTAGGATGATTCAAGTCATGATGTTAGACAGTGGAGAGGGTGACATCAAAAGGTATAATCACCAGCTGAAATGCTGGGAGCCAAACGACCACTCCTGCGCTTGTCATTGGACAAAAGATCCTGCAATAAAAGTGAACAACAAAGGTGTGCTGAAGGCCATGGGGACACCTGTGAGGCCACTAGTCGGTTTTTACATCAACACCAACAAGACATCAGGTAACACGGAGCGCTATGGTGAGTACGCAGGATACGACATTCCTTGGGAAAACGAACAAGTAATCGCGCTATTTTCCGAGTTACGTGCTTGGCAGGGTGTTTACAACCCAGTAGATGCACCTTTACCTTTTTCCGCTGTAGCAGAGCCAGTCTTCGGGTATAGGGCAACTGAGCGCGTGCTGCGGGAAGTCCCTGACCGTTTTTATCTTTTCAGGTCTCCTACTTCCCCTGGGAGTCGTCAACATCCACCGACCTATAGGCAGCGTTACGACTTTTGGGTTGAATTGATGGAAAAACTCGAGGCGGAACTGCGAGAAGAGGGGGAGGATGTCCAGATCATCATAAAAAGGAAGCCTGATGGACGGCCGCAGACCCCGTTTTACAACATCCATGGACTCAGGGTTGCCACCCTTACAGCGTTTGCGGAGGCAGGTGTCCCGATCGAGGTCTTGAGTAAGCTCGTAGCTGGGCACTCAACAATTATCATGACGCTGTACTACATGAAGTTCAATGAGGCCGCAATCTCCAGCTTGCTAACGGAAAAGTCATTGGTTGTCGCCGAAAATGCAGAGTCTGAATTGAGGCGCTGTTTAGAAAATAAGGCGTGGGAGGACGCTAAACGCTTAGCTGTCTATAATGACGAAAATACTTTCCGCTCCACCATCGAAGAACAAATGTATCCTTCTTGGCACAATGTGGGGTTTGGTTTCTGCCCAAACGCCGGGACACGGTGCTACGAGGGCGGGCCGGAAATAGGACACAAAAAAGAAAAGAAAAACCAAAAGTTTGGTCCAGTGCCTGGAGGCAACAAGAATTGTGTCCGGTGCAGGTTGGGGGTGTAAAAAGGTTTGTGTAAATGGTCATTTCGGGGTAAATCCACTTACCCCAAGGAGTTGCCATGACCATTGACCTTGCTGTAATCGATGACCTACTGAAACAGTATAAGAGCCCGGAGG